>NZ_JBBELS010000001.1:4800000-6468787 GCF_037574965.1 Pseudomonas sp. KBN12P06040 | reverse complement strand
ATGGCACCGGCCTGTCTTTGCGGGGCGACCACTTCCGCGACCAGGGCGAAGGTGGTCGGGATGATGATTGCCGAGGCGATGCCCCCGATTACCCGCAGGACGACGGCAATTTCCAGGGTCGGGGCGATGACGATGGCCAGAGTATCGACCGCGAAGAGGATCAGGGCGAGCAGCAGCAGCTTCCTGCGTTGCATGCGGTCGGAGAAGTAGCCCAGCAACGGCGCGGCGATCGCATAGGAGAACGCGTAGCTGGAGATCAGCCAGGCGGCGCCGCTGGTGGTGGTGTGGAACGCCTGCGCCAGCGGCCCGAGCATGGAGGACAGCATGAACTCGGTCACGCCGACGAAGAACACGGCCATCGACAGGGCCAGCAGGAACAGGCCGTCGAGCTTCTGTGAAGGCGGGGAAATTTTCTGGTTCATGATGTTCTCTTTGGCTGAATGAGCGGACGAACGCCAAGGGGGCGCCGGCTCGCGGAGCCGGCGCCAGGGCTGAACC
Organism: Pseudomonas sp. KBN12P06040; assembly: GCF_037574965.1. Taxonomy (NCBI): domain Bacteria; kingdom Pseudomonadati; phylum Pseudomonadota; class Gammaproteobacteria; order Pseudomonadales; family Pseudomonadaceae; genus Pseudomonas; species Pseudomonas sp. KBN12P06040. The sequence continues at coordinate 6,468,289 of NZ_JBBELS010000001.1, read as the reverse complement.
GCTCGGGCTATGGAGGGGATGGTTGTGTGGCTGGTGCGGGAACGGCGGGGAGAAAAGAAGGGAACGAAGCGAGATTCCGGGCGCCAGTGCACGATTTCATCGAAGAAGGCTTCGGAGTATCGCCGCAAGCGGAACCGCCCGGGCTTGGGAGCGCAGGAGAAACTACCCTATCGGAACGTTAGCCGAATTCTGCTCTCCTGCCGGATATCGCGACATTCGCCCCGGTTTGGTTCCCACTTTGGATTGATACTCGGACCAGACCATACCCGGCAACAGGTCAGCGGAACGGTTTCCAGAAGCGCTCCAGCGCCGCCGCCAGCAGTTCCGTATCGCCGCGCGAGTCGCCCCAGGCGCGTAGGGAGTATTGGGTCAGCGGACCGTAGTGCCGCTCCAGGCGGCAGACTTTCTCGTCGCGCCGGCAGTTGCGGCCGACGATCCTGCCGGTCAGTACGCCGTCTACCACTTCCAGCTCGGTGGCGATCAGGTGCACGCCGAGCTTCTCGGCGAACGGCCTGAGTAGCAGCGAAGGGGAGGCGGAACAGATGGTCACGGTGCTGCCGCTGCTGACCTGGTCGGCCACCGCGGTCAATGCGTGGGGACGCATCAGTGTTTCCCAGAAGCGGTTCTGGTAGGCCAGCGCCCGCTCTTCCAGCACATGTACGGGCACATCGGTGAGGAAGGTGGCGATCAGGCGCGCCTTCAGGTCGTCGCGGCCGATACGCCGGCAGAGATAGGCCAGGCTGGGTCCTGCCATGCGCAGCATGCGGCGGACGAACACTCGGTTGCCGAAGGCGAAGCGCAGGAAGGGCACGAAGCTGTCTCGGTATGTCAGCGTACCGTCGAAGTCGAACACGGAGAGAAAGCGTACTTCGCGTGTTTCGAGGGACACGGTCTCGTTCATCGGCGTTCCTTATATCGCTTCCTTTCCTTTGACACGGACTATGCGTCGTTCCGTTATTGCAGCAAGGGAAAGTTTGTATATCAAAACTGTCAATTATTCATAGGCAGACTGGCTGCTAACCTGAATCCGAGTGTTCAGGGGTTTTGCATCGATAGATAGGAGGCTAAGTAGCCGATAGCAAAACTCTATCAAGGTACTGGACTATAGTGATTCCGTCTTGTGACCAGGAGGTTTGGCATGATTGCACAGCTCCCCTCTGAGTTGCTGTCCCTGCAACTGCCGTTGCGGATCCGCATCGGCGATGCTCAGGCGTTCGATCTGGGGCCGGATCCACAGGTAACCATGGTCATTCGCGATCCCTCGCTGCTAACCGAGATCACCCATCCCAGCCTCGATGCGCTGGGCAAGGCCTACGTCGAGAAGCGTCTCGACATCGAAGGACCGATCAGCCAGGTCATCGGTATCGGCGATGCCCTCAGCGAAGCGCTCGGCGAACCCGATGGCGGCGCGCCGCCGGTTCGCGAAAGCCACGACAAGGACACCGACGCCGAAGCCATCCATTACCACTACGACCTGTCCAACGATTTCTACCAGCTCTGGCTGGATCCGGAAATGGTCTATTCCTGCGCTTATTTCGAGACCGGCAAGGAAGACCTCGCCACCGCGCAACTGGCCAAGCTCCGTCACCTGTGCCGCAAGCTGCGTTTGCAGCCGGGCGAGAAGCTGCTCGATGTCGGTTGCGGCTGGGGGGGCCTGGCGCGCCTGGCCGCTCGCGAGTTCGGCGTCGAGGTCACTGGCATCACATTGAGCAAGGAGCAGCTGGCGCTCGGGCGGAAGCGGGTCAAGGCCGAAGGCCTGGAGGACCGGGTCACCCTCAAGCTGCTGGACTACCGCGACCTGCCGCGCGATGGTCGCTTCGACAAGGTGGTCAGCGTCGGCATGTTCGAGCACGTCGGGCACGCCAACCTGGGGCTGTACTTCCAGCAACTGTACGATGCGGTGCGTCCCGGCGGCCTGGTGATGAACCACGGCATCACCTCGCGCTACACCGACGGCCGCCCGGTGGGCAAGGGGGCCGGCGACTTCATCGATCGCTACGTGTTTCCCCACGGCGAGCTGCCGCACCTGTCGCTGGCGGTGGCGCGGATGAGCGAAGCCGGGCTGGAAGTAGTCGACGTGGAAAGCCTGCGTCTGCACTACGCCCGGACCCTGGACTTTTGGAGCGCCAACCTGGAAGCCAGGCTGAAGGAGGCGGCTCGCCTGGTGCCCGAGGAAACCCTGCGGATCTGGCGGCTGTACCTGGCCGGATGTGCCTACGGCTTCAAGCGCGGCTGGATCAACCTGCACCAGATCCTCGCCATTCGCCCCCACGAGGATGGCTCCCACGAGCTGCCCTGGTCGCGGCGCGACCTGTACGCCTGAACGCCGGCGACCGGCTCCCTTGCGGAGCCGGTCGCGCAATCGGTCCTTGCGGATTGTCCTGCGTGGCGGGGCGGTCTAGTCTGCACGAAGTCCTGCGCGGTCGAGGGAAGCCGGGACGCTTCCGCGACAGCGCGACAACAACGATAAGAACAGGAGACTTCCCATGTCGCTGAGCAGACGCTTCGGTCTTTTCACGCTTGCCGCAACGGTGACCTTCAGTACCGCGGTCTTCGCCGCGCCGACCTTCATCAATATCCTCACCGGCGGCACCAGCGGGGTCTATTACCCCATAGGGGTCGGCCTCTCGCAGATCTACGGGCACGATATCCAGGGCGCGAAAACCTCGGTGCAGGCCACCAAGGCCTCGGTCGAGAACCTCAACCTGCTGCAGGCCGGGCGTGGAGAACTGGCGCTGGCGCTGGGCGACTCGGTCGCCGACGCCTGGAACGGGGTCGCCGACGCCGGCTTCAAGGCGCCGTTGAAAAAGCTGCGGGCTATCGGCAATACCTATCCGAACTATATCCAGGTAGTGGCCAGCCAAGCCTCGGGCATCAAGACCCTGGCCGACCTGAAAGGCAAACGCATTTCGGTGGGCGCGCCCAAGAGCGGTACCGAGCTGAACGCCCGGGCGATCTTCAAGGCCGCCGGCCTGAGCTACGAGGACATGGGCAAGGTGGAGTACCTGCCCTACGCCGAGTCGGTGGAGCTGATCAAGAACCGCCAGCTCGACGCTACGCTGCAATCCTCCGGCTTGGGCATGGCGGCCATCCGCGACCTGGCCTCGACCATGCCGATCACCTTCGTCGCGATCCCGGCGGACGTGGTGGCGAAGATCGACAGCCCGGCCTACCACGCCGCGAGCATTCCCGCCGGCACCTACGACGGCCAGGAGCAGGACGTGCCGACGGTGGCGATCGACAATATCCTGGTCAGCCACTCCGGGGTCAGCGACGAGCTGGCCTACCAGATGACCAAGCTGATGTTCGACAACCTGCCGCGCCTGGTCACCGCCCATGCTGCCGCCAAGGACATCGCCCTGGACAAGGCGGCGAAGAACCTGCCGATTCCGCTGCATCCCGGCGCCGAGCGCTTCTACAAGGAGAAGGGCGTACTGCCCGAGTGAGGCTCGTTTCTCCGTAGCCCCGGTCCGTGCGGCGGACCGGGTTCCCCGCGTTTCCGGCTGTAGGGAGTCGATGCATGAGCGATCATCAGAACGGGCTGCACCTCGAGGCGGAAAACTGGCCGCGCGCGCTGTTCGCCGTGGCCCTGGCCTTTTCCGTGTTCCAGGTCGTCACCGCGGCCTTTCCCCTGATTTCCACCCAGGTCCTGCGGGCAATGCACGTCGGACTGCTGTTGCTGGTGGTGTACATCAGCTATCCCGCCTTCGGCATACGTCGCCCCTGGCAGCCGTTGGCCTGGTTGCTGGGCATGGCCGGCCTGGGCACGGCGGTCTACCAGTGGGTTTTCGAGGCCGACCTGATCCAGCGCTCCGGAGAGCTGACCCAGGCCGACATGGTCGTCGGCGTGGTGCTGATCGTCCTGGTCTTCGAGGCGGCGCGACGGGTGATGGGCATCGCCTTGCCGATCATCTGCGCGCTGTTTCTTGCCTATGGCCTGTTCGGCGAACACCTGCCGGGCGACCTGGCCCACCGCGGCTACGGCTTCGACCAGATCGTCAACCAGCTGTCGTTCGGTACCGAAGGTCTCTACGGCACGCCGACCTACGTGTCGGCAACCTACATCTATCTGTTCATCCTGTTCGGCGCCTTCCTCGAGCAGGCCGGCATGATCCGCCTGTTCACCGATTTCGCCATGGGCCTGTTCGGCCACCGGGTCGGCGGGCCGGCCAAGGTCTCGGTATTCTCCTCGGCGCTGATGGGCACCATCACCGGCTCCGGCGTGGCCAACGTGGTCACCACCGGACAGTTCACCATCCCGCTGATGAAGCGTTTCGGCTACAAGCCGGCGTTCGCCGGCGGCGTCGAGGCGACCGCGAGCATGGGCAGCCAACTGATGCCGCCGGTGATGGGGGCGGTGGCGTTCATCATGGCCGAGACCATCAACGTCCCCTACGTGGAGATCGCCAAGGCGGCGCTGATCCCGGCCTTGCTGTATTTCGGCTCGGTGTACTGGATGGTCCATCTCGAGGCCCGCCGGGCCGACCTCAAGGGCCTGCCGCGCGAGCAGTGTCCGAGCGCCTGGGGTGCCGTCCGCGAGCGCTGGTTCCTGCTGATTCCGTTGCTGGTGCTGATCGCGCTGCTGTTCTCCGGGCGCACGCCGCTGTTCTCCGGAACCATCGGCCTGGCGCTGACCGCCATCGTCATCCTCGGTTCGGCGATCATCCTGCGGGTGTCCTCGCTCGGCCTGCGCATCGCCTTCTGGGTGGCGCTGGGGCTGCTCTGCGCGGGGTTCTTCCGCCTCGGCATCGGAGTGATCTTCGTTGTGATCGCGGCCCTGGCCCTGGCCTGCTGGTTCGTCCGTGGCGGCCGGGAAACCCTGCGCATCTGCGTCCGCGCCCTCGCAGAAGGTGCGCGACATGCGATTCCGGTGGGCATCGCCTGCACCCTGGTGGGAGTCATCATCGGGGTGATTTCGCTGACCGGCATCGCCACCACCTTCGCCAGCTACGTGCTCGACCTGGGACGGGAGAACCTGCTGCTGTCGCTGGTCCTGACCATGGTCACCTGCCTGGTCCTGGGAATGGGCATCCCGACCATCCCCAACTACATCATCACCAGCTCCATCGCCGCGCCGGCGCTGCTGGAACTGGGGGTGCCGCTGATCGTCTCGCACATGTTCGTCTTCTACTTCGGCATCCTCGCCGACCTCACCCCTCCGGTGGCGCTGGCCTGCTTCGCGGCGGCGCCGATCGCCAAGGAAAGGGGATTGAAGATCAGCTTCTGGGCGGTGCGCATCGCCCTGGCGGGTTTCGTGGTGCCGTTCATGGCGGTGTATTCCCCGGCGCTGATGCTGCAGGAAGGCGGTTGGGGGGCGACGCTCTATGTCACCTGCAAGGCGGTGCTGGCCATCGGCCTGTGGGGCATGGCTTCCATCGGCTACCTGCAGGGGCCGCTGGCCTGGTGGGAGCGCCTGGTGGCGTTCGCCGCGGGAGCCAGCCTGGTCCTGGCCTTGCCGATCAGCGACGAGCTGGGCTTCGTCCTCGGCGCGCTGGTGATCGGCTGGCACCTCTGGCGCCAGCGTGCGCGCGAGGCGGTGGCGTGATCGCGCTGTGCCTGGGCATGGCCGGCAGCGTCTGGGCGACGCTGCCGCTGCAGTCGTTCACCCTGGCCTGGCAACACACGGTCGAGAAGGTGCTCTGGGAAGAAGACTATCGCCTGAGCGAGCGCGGCCTGCTGCTGGAAGAGGCCCGGGTGCGGGGCAGCGGGGCGGGGATGGAGATTCCCGAGGGCGCCGTGCTGCGTGACGGCGCCTGGCATTACCGCCGTGGGTTGCCGCCGCTGCAACCTTTGCGACTGGGGCGCACGCCGGAGGCCGGCGACTACCGGATCTGCCGTCAGGGGCGCTGCGATGCGCTGGCGCGCTGGATCGGTCCGCCGGACCCTGAGCGCCCGGCGGTCGAACTCTGGGCGTGTCCGATACGGGACCCGAGCGACTGAACGTCCTGTGGATAACCCTGCGACGCCAGTCCACATCCATAAAAACGACGAAGCCGGAGCTGCTTCCGGTCATAAGGAAAACGTCCATGCGTAGCTGTATATCCGTCTTCCGGCCGGCCCTGCTGGCGCTGTTCGTCTCGGCAAGCGGCTCGGCCGGCGCCGACGCGGCTGTGGAAAACCCGCGGATCGGCCGTGCCGCCGATCTCTATGAACTGATCCCGGAATACCAGCCGGACACCTATCGGAACATGGACAAGGTCTATCCGACCCGGGTTATCCACAAAGGGACCAAGGTCCGTCCGCTGCCGGCGGGTGCGGCCATCGCGCCGCGCTACCGGATCGGCGGCGAGGAATACGGCGTCGACGATTTTATGCGGCGCAACCGCGTTGGCGGCGTGCTGGTCCTCAAGGATGGCAAGGTCGCCCTGGAGCGCTACGGCCTGGGCAACGACGAACGCACGCGCTGGACCTCGTTCTCGGTGGTCAAGTCGATCTCCTCGACCCTGGTGGGCGCCGCCGTGCAGCAGGGCCTGCTGGCTCTCGACCAGCCTGTGGACAAGTACCTGCCGAGCCTGGCCGGCTCCGCCTACCAGGGGGTTACGGTGGAGCAGGTCCTGCAGATGAGTTCCGGGGTCCGCTGGAACGAGACCTATCGCGATCCGAAGTCCGACCGCCGGCAGATGTTCGACGCCCAGCTCGCCGAACGTCCCGGTGGCATCCTGCGGCTGCTGGCGAGCCTGCCGCGGCAGTACCCGACCGGTACCCACTTCACCTACAGCACCGGCGAGTCGCACCTGCAGAGCGAGCTGCTGCACGCGGCGACCCGCATTCCGGTGAGCGACTACCTGTCCGAGCGGATCTGGGCGCGGATGGGCATGGAGAGCGACGGCTTCTGGCAACTGGAATCGCCGGCCGGGCAAGAGATCGGCAGCAGCGGCTTGAGCGCGACCCTGCGCGACTATGGCCGCTTCGGCCAGTTCGTCCTCGAAGATGGGGTGATCGATGGCGAACGTATCCTTCCCGAGGGTTGGGTCGATCGTGCCAGTCGCGTCGAGGCTTCTTCCCACCTGGCCCCGGGCAAGCTCTACGATGGCGAATACGCGCTCGGCTACGGCTACCAGTGGTGGACCTTCCCGGTGGGCGCCAAGGCCCTGCCCGAGCATGACGGCGGGGCCTTCGAAGCCCAGGGCATCTTCGGCCAGTACCTCTACATCAACCGCAAGGAGAAGATCGTGGCGGTGGTCTGGAGCGCCTGGCCGAAGCCGGAGATGGACGATCGCGAGGAGGAGACCTATGCCTTCCTTGGCGCGGCGGTGAAAGCCCTGCGCTAGGGCCGTGGGCGAACGGATATCCACAGCAGTCTGTGGACAAGACTTCAGCGGGAAAACCGCAGGGGCAGTCCCTGGCAATCGTCGGACAGGCGTCCCGCGTGCCAGGCGAGTTGCCCGGAGACGATGGTGGTATCGATCCGATGGTGGAATGCCCGGTGGCGGAACGGCGTCCAGTTGCAGCGCGACAGCAGCGGCATGGCGCTGGCCAGCGCCGGGTGCTCCAGTTCGCTGACCAGCACCAGGTCGGCCCAGTAGCCTTCGCGGAGGAAACCGCGATCGGCGATGGCGAACAGTTCGGCGACCCGGTGGCTGGTCTTCGCCACCAGGGTGGCCAGCGACAGCCAGCCTTCGCGGACCAGCTCCAGGAGTGCCGGCAACGCATGCTGGACCAGTGGCAGGCCGGCCGGCGCCTGTGGATAAGCCTGCTGCTTCTCGGCCCAGGCGTGCGGCGCGTGGTCGGTGCCGATCACGTCCAGGCGGTTGCCGGCCAGCGCCCTGCGCAGGGCGTCGCGGTCCTCGCGGCTCTTGATCGCCGGGTTGCACTTGAGCAGATGGCCGAGGCGGGCGTAGTCGCTGTCGTCGAACAGCAGATGGTGGACGCAGACTTCCGCGGTGATGCGTTTCTGGCACAGCGGCTTGTCCTCGAACAGGGCCAGTTCACGCGCTGTGGATAAGTGCAGGACATGCAGCAGCGTGCCATGCCGTTGCGCCAGTTCCACCGCCAGGGCGGTGGAACGGTAGCAAGCCTCGGCGTCGCGAATGCGCGGGTGGGCGGCTGCCGGAATACGTTCACCGAAGCGTTGTCGCCAGCGCGCGAGGTTGGCTTCGATCCGCGGCGTGTCTTCGCAATGGCTCAGCAGCAGGGTCGGAACGCTGGCGAACAGGCGCTCCAGGGTCGGCAGGTCGTCCACCAGCATGTCGCCGGTGGAGGCGCCCATGAACACCTTCACCGCGGCGACCTCGCGTGGATCGAGGGCGGCCACGGTGTCGAGGTTGTCGCGGCTGACGCCGAAGTGGAAACCGTAGTTGGCCACGCTATGGGCGGCGGCGAGGCGCTTCTTTTCCGCCAGCGCTTCGAGGCTCAGCGTCGCCGGGCGGGTATTGGGCATGTCCATGAAACTGGTGATGCCGCCCGCCACGGCGGCGCGGGATTCGCTGGCGATCGAGCCCTTCTGTGGATAACCCGGCTCGCGGAAGTGCACCTGGTCGTCGATCATTCCCGGCAGCAGGTAGCGTCCGGCGGCATCGATCTCCCGGCTGGCGCCGCAGTTTTCCAGGCAGCCGGCGATGCGTTCGATGCGACCGTGGCGGACCAGCAGATCGCCTTCGCGTACCTGCCCCTCGTTGACCATCCGGGCATTGCGGATCAGCAGGCTTTGCATGTTCAGAACTCGTTCTGCAGTGACTTGTAGCCGCGTACCAGGTCGACGTTGGTGCGCGCCACGTCTTCCGAGAACTCGCTGGCGGAAACGCTGACCCGCGGCATGCTCGCCAGGTCGGTGCGCGGACCGATGCGCTCGGTGGACGGGACGTAGAAACCCGCTGGCAGGTCGCAGCCGTCGACCACCGCGTTGTGGCGGACCACGCAGCCATCGCCGACCCGGCAGTTGAACAGCACGCTGTTGAAGCCGATGAAGACCCGGTCGCCGACTTCGCAAGGACCGTGGACGATGGAGCGGTGGGCGATGGAGCTGTGCTCGCCGATGGTCACCGCGGCACCCGACTTGGAATGGATCACCACGCCGTCCTGGATGTTCGAGTTGGCGCCGATCACGATCGGTTGCATGCCGCCGTCGGCGTTGACTTCGTCGGCACGGATCACCGCGTAGGGACCGACGAAGACGTTGGCCTGGATGATCACCTTGCCGCAGATGATTGCGGTCTTGTCCACATAGGCCGATTCGTCGATCACCGGCAGGTCGCCGGAGGGATTCTTGCGGATCATGCGGCACCTCGCTGCCAGTGGCTTTCGGCGACGGCGTCGTGGGCATGCAGGCTTTCCGCATGGACGACCCGTACGGAGAACCGGCTCGCCTGTGGATAACCCTGCAGGGCGCGGTGCAGCCGACGCACCGCGTCTTCGCAGAACATCAGGTTCTGTCCGTTGGCGAGGGCGAAGGCCTGCTCGTCGGCGCGTTTCACCGCAGTCTGCACCGCGGTGCCGAGGGCGCTTTCGCCGAGATCCGCCAGCTCTTCCAGGGGCAGTCCGATGCAGTCTTCCGCCAGGCCGATGCGCAGGTGTGCGCTGCTGCGCTGGCTGTGCGGGGTGGCGACGATGCCGGCGCTGCTGCCGAGCCAGGCGAGCACGCTGGCATGATCGAGCGGCTGTCCGGCGAAGTCCTGGTCGAAGCGCTCCTGGATCAATTGCCGGGCCAGTGCCGCCGAACAGGGGCAGGTCGAGGAGTAGGTCAGCTCGAGATGGACTTCGGCCTGGAAGTCATCGCCTTCCAGGCGCGTGTCCAGCACCAGTGGATAACGTTTCCAGCCGCTCAGCGGGCTGACCAGCGCCGGACGCCGCAGCAGCGGCGCGAGGCGCAGGCGCAGGTAGGCGCGACGCGACAGGCCGGCGTGGCTGTCGAGGAAGCGTTGCAGGACGGCGCGCAGGCAGGAAAGGTCCAGCTCGCCCTGTTCCAGTTCGGCCAGCGCCAGGTAGAGGCGCGACATATGGATGCCGCGGGCCTGCGGGTCGTCCAGGCTGACACCGGCATCGGCTTCGGCGGCGACCCTCTGCCCGCCGATCTGCACGGGGAGGGCGATGCCCTGCATGCCGACCCAGTCCAGGGGAAGATCGGCGGTGGTGGTCTGGCGGGCAATATCGGGAAGCGTCAAGGCATTCATGGAGAACTCGAAGAAGGGCAGGCAAGGCCTGGAAATGGCTTAAATGTTATAATATAACGTATTAGCTAATGCCGACCCTTGCAATCGGGTATTTCGTCGATGAAGCGCCGTCGCCTCCTGCAAAGCCTGCTCGCCGGCCTGGCCCTCCAGCCGTTCCTGGCCGCCAGCGCCAATGTACGAATCCGCCAGGCCCGCGCCTGGAACTCCTCGGAAAGCTGGCGCCTGGTGCTGGAACTGGACGGCCCGCCGCGTTATCGAACCTTTTCCCTGCAGGCCCCCGAGCGGTTGATCCTCGACCTGCCCGACGCGCAATTGCTCGCAACGCTCTCCGAGCTGCCGCTGGACGGCCCCGTGCGCGCCATCCGCAGCGGCCAACTGGGTGGCGGCGGGACGCGCATCGTCCTCGACCTGCGCCAGGCGGTCAGGCCGCGCAGCTTCGCCCTGGAACCGCAGGCAGGAAAGGGTCATCGCCTGGTCCTAGACCTTTATCCACAGGCGCTGGCGGCGCCCCCCGAGCCGATGCTGGCGCTGGCCCGCCCGCTACCCTCGACGGGCCGCGACATCCTCGTGGTGGTCGATGCCGGCCATGGCGGCAAGGACCCCGGCGCGGTCGGTAGCAAGGGCGAGCGCGAAAAGGACGTGGCGCTGGCCATCGCCCGCCTGCTGGCGCGGCGGATCGACCGCGAGAAAGGCTTCAAGGCGCGCCTGGTGCGCAACGGCGACGTGTTCGTTCCGCTGCGCAAGCGGCCGGAAGTGGCTCGGCGCTACAACGCCGACATGTTCGTCTCGGTGCACGCCGACGCGGCGCCGCGACTGACCGCCTCCGGCGCATCGGTATATGCCCTCTCCGAGCATGGCGCCAGCTCGACCATGGCGCGCTGGATGGCCGATCGCGAGAACGGCGCCGACCTGATCGGCAACAGCGGCAACCTGCCGCTACAGGGCCGCGACAAGGTACTCGCCGGGGTGATCCTCGACATGGCCCTGAGTTCGACCATCGCCAGCAGCCTGGACCTCGGCCACAGCGTTCTCGGCCAGTTGTCGGACGTCACCGCGCTGCACCAGAAGCGTGTCGAGCAGGCCGGCTTCGCCGTGCTCAAGTCGCCGGACATCCCTTCGATCCTGGTGGAGACCGGCTTCATCTCGAATCGCGGCGATTGTCGCCGGTTGATGGACGAACGCCATCGCCAGCGCCTGGCCGAGGCGATCTTCGCTGGCGTGCAGGGCTACTTCCGGCAACGCCCTCCCGCCGGCAGCTACCTGGCGGCGCTCAGCGCGCAGCCTCCCGGCTAGGGCCTTCGCTGCAGCCGCTGACCCGCCCGCAGGTCAGGCGTTGGCGCTGGCCCGATGAACTGCTCAGGCGGCTGACGCTGGTCCAGCCGATGTTGCGGCTGAGGCCGACCCAGATTTCCCCGTCGCTGGCGATGCCGCTGAAGAAGGTCAGGCGCCCGTAGCGCGTATTGGTCTGGGCCCAGCGTCGTCCGCTCGCCGCGTCGTAGCCGCGCAACCAGGTGTCGTTGCCGCCGGTGGCGACGCTGTAGTGGTTGCCCAGCCGATCCATGCAGGCCAGAACGGTGCGCAGGTAAGCGCATTCCGCCGGGCGGGTGCCGGGAAGAAAGCCCTGCGCCTGTGCCGCCGGAGCGAGCAGCAGGAGGGCCAGGCAGTAAAGGCGGAGGACGCGGCGCATCGGTGGATCCCGGGATGACGTGGGCCCAGGGTAGCCGGAAGGCGATTGGCGGGCCATCGATTGTGGTGTTAATTGTTATAGTATAACGTTTTAAATTTCCCAGGTTCAGCCTATGACCGAACAGGAACTGCTTGCCCAACCCGACGCTGCCTACATGGACGAAGCCCAGCAGGACTTCTTCCGCGACCTGCTGCTGCGCCAGCGCCAGGAACTGCAGGCGCGCATCGAAGGCGAATTCGGCGAGCTGCGCGATCTCGAACGCCCCAGCGACGAGGCCGACCTGGCTTCCCGCGAGGAACAGCGGCAATGGCAACTTCGCCTGCTGGAGCGGGAGAAGAAGCTGCTCGACAAGATCGACGAAGCGCTGGAGCGCCTGGCCCGCGGCGACTACGGCTGGTGCCAGGAAACCGGCGAGCCGATCGGCCTGCGCCGCCTGCTGTTGCGTCCCACCGCCACCCTCTGCATCGAGGCGAAAGAGCGCCAGGAGAAGCGCGAACGCCACGTGCGGCACAACTGAAGAGGTTACCAACCGTGAACCAACGCCTACCTGTCACCGTGCTGTCCGGCTTTCTCGGCGCCGGCAAGAGCACGCTGCTCAACCATGTGCTGAAGAACCGCGAGAACCGCCGGGTTGCGGTGATCGTCAACGATATGAGTGAAATCAATATCGATGGCAGCGAAGTCCAGCGCGATGTCAGCCTGAACCGCGCTGAAGAGCGCCTGGTGGAGATGAGCAACGGCTGTATCTGCTGCACCCTGCGCGAAGACCTGCTGGAAGAGGTCGGCCGTCTCGCCCGGGAAGGCCGCTTCGACTACCTGCTGATCGAGTCCACCGGGATTTCCGAACCGATGCCGGTGGCCGAGACCTTCACCTTCCGCGACGAGCTGGACCGCAGCCTGTCCGACGTGGCGCGACTGGATACCATGGTCACGGTGGTCGACGGGATGAATTTCCTCCGCGACTACCAGGAGGCCGCCAGCCTGGCCAGCCGTGGCGAAACCCTCGGTGAGGAGGATCAGCGCTCGATCACCGACCTGCTGATCGACCAGGTCGAATTCGCCGATGTGATCCTGGTCAGCAAGATCGACCTGATCTCCAGCGAGCAGCGCGAGGAACTGCTGGCGATCCTGCGCCAGCTCAATGCCGAGGCGGAGATCCTGCCGATGGTGATGGGTCAGGTGCCGCTGGCGAAGATCCTCGATACCGGTCGCTTCGATTTCGATCGCGCGGCGTCCGCGCCGGGCTGGCTGAAGGAACTGCGCGGCGAGCACCTGCCGGAAACCGAGGAATATGGCATCGCCTCCATGGCCTACCGGGCGCGCCGTCCGTTCCACCCCGCGCGCTTCCACGCCTTCCTGCACAATCCGCTGAAGCAGGGGCGGCTGCTGCGCTCCAAGGGCTTCTTCTGGCTCGCCAGCCGGCCCCGCGAGGCTGGCAGCTGGTCGCAGGCCGGCGGCCTGATGCGCTACGGCCTGGCGGGCCGCTGGTGGCGCTTCGTGCCGACCGGACAGTGGCCACAGGACGAAGAGGGCCTGCGGGCGATCATGCGGCACTGGGAGGAAGGCGTCGGCGACTGTCGCCAGGAGCTGGTTTTCATCGGCCAGAACCTGGACTTCACGGCCCTGCGCGCAGCCCTCGATGCTTGCCTGCTGGATGATGCCGAGATGAACCTGGGCATTCCGGGCTGGCAGGGCCTGGACGACCCCTTCGAGGACTGGGGGCACGCCGCATGAGCGCACTGCCACAGGAAAGTCTGTTGCCGCGCCAGGCGTTCGGCGAAGACCCCCAGGTGCTGGCCGAGGTGCTTCGCGACGGGGTCAACCTGGCGGTCTGGACACGCCGGCTGAACCCGGCGCTGCGCGACTTCGCCGCCGCCCTGGTACGCAACCGGCCGGGACTGGCGCTGAGCCAGACGCTGGAGATGGAAGAGGAACGGCTACCCGCCTTGGACGGCCTGCTCGACGCGCGGCAACTGCCGGGACAAGCCGATTTCCTCGACGACCTGGGCTGGCTGGTCGAGGCCTTCTTTTGCCTGACCGGGGCGCGGCGTATCGGCCTGCGCCTGCGCGTTCTGGATAAACCGATGTGCCCGCGTTTCCATGTCGACCACGTGCCGCTGCGGCTGGTCACCACCTACCAGGGCGCTGCCAGCGAATGGCTGGACGAGTCCGGCCTGGACCGTCGGCTGCTTGGTGGAGCACAGGCGGACGTTGTCGATGAACAGCTTATCCATAGCTTGTCCACAGGCGACGTGGCGCTGCTCAAGGGCGAACGCTGGGAGGGTAACGAAGGTGCCGGACTGGTGCATCGCTCGCCGCGAGCGGAGCCCGGGCTGGCGCGCCTGCTGTTGACCCTGGACTGGCTTGCCTGAGCCTGTGGACAAGTGTCTTTCGAGGAATAAAAAAAGGCCATCCGCAGATGGCCTATCACCAAAAAGTCGTCCTACCTTGGGGATGGGGACGAAGGGTGCTGAGGTACCCGACTCCCATTTAGCCCGGACGCTGTGACAGGCTGATGACGCGCTCAGGGCTTTTTCGCGGCGCTAGGCTCTTCCCAGCGGCCTTGGCTCTGGCTGGCGCAGAACGGCTCCAGGTAGCGTGCGTCGGTCGCGATGCCGTAGTAGAAGATGTCCTGCCGATAGGGCGCGTTGGGTACCCTGGCGTCGCGGCAGACACCGAAGGCGCCCGTCGGACACTCCTCGGCGAACGCCACCTCGACCTTCTGGCCCTGCAGTTGTGGCTGGCAGAAGCCTTCGCGGAACAGCTTGGCCGGGATGCTGCGGTTCTGCTGGCAGACCTTCACATCGAGATTCTTCGCCTGGCTATGGACGATGCAGGCTTCGGCCAGGGCCAGGCCCGGCAGGCAGGACAGGAAGAACAGGAACGGACGCATGCGAGGACTCCATTGCAGACGGGCGCGACTCTAGCATGGGGCCTGGCTCCCCGCAGGCAAGGACCGCATTGATCCACAGGCTTTCACATTCCGGTTGCGCAGATGCTTCGAGAGATACCCACACACCTGATCGGCGGCCCCCTGGGGGCCGGCAAGACCAGCCTGATCCGCTCGCTGCTGGCGCAGAAGCCGGCGGGCGAGCGCTGGGCGGTGCTGGTCAACGAGTTCGGCGAGATCGGCCTGGATGCCGCGCTGCTGGCCACGGACGTCGACGGCGTGGCCATCGGCGAGGTGGCGGGCGGGTGCCTCTGCTGCGTCAATGGCGTGCCGTTCCAGGTGGGGCTCGGTCGCTTGTTGCGTCGGGCACGACCGGACCGGCTGTTCATCGAACCCTCCGGGTTGGGACATCCGCTGGCGCTGTGGAAGCAGCTGCAGGCTCCTCCCTGGTCCGGCGTCCTGGCCCTGCAACCCCTGGTAGTGGTGCTGGATGCCGCCGCGCTGGCCTCCGGCCAACCGCTGCCGGAGGCACAGGAACAGGCGCTGGAAGCGGCCGGCATGTTGCTGCTGAACAAATCCGAAGCGCTCGACGCGACGCAGCGCTGCGCCGTGCGCGCGCGCCTGCCGGTCCTGCCGTTGCGCTGGAGCGTGCGCGGCCACCTGGCATTGCGCGATCTGCCGACCAGCGTTGCCGGGGAAGGTAGCGCGACGACCTGGGCGGCCCTGCCGGACGCGCCTGCTCAGTTGGGAACGGTGCTGCCCGCCGAGCGACCGCTGCGCGCCGTGCGCGAGCAGGACGGCCAGTTGGCCATCGGCTGGCGGCTGGCGCCGTCGGTGCGTTTCGATCGGGTCGCAGTGGACGCCTGGCTGAGCCGTTTGTCCGGACTGCGGCGGGCCAAGGCGGTGCTGCATTGCGCGGACGGTTGGTATGCAGCGAATGCCGCGCCGTTTGTGGATAACTGGGGCAAGTCCTCGTGGCGGCGGGATAATCGGCTGGAACTGATCCTCGCCGCAGGCGCGGATGAAGAGGCGCTCGAAGAGGCGTTCCTGGCGTGTCGGATGGTCGCGGAATGATCCGCCAAGGTTGCCCTGAGGACGCGACTGAATGATAATAATTATCAGAAGACTCTACTTCCTTACCTTTCACTTCTCCGCAGGTCGCCCTCATGTCGCCACAGCCTTCACGGTCGCCTGACCGTTTTTCGCTGGCCGCGCTCGCCGAAGACCACCCCACCGCTCCCGCCCAGGGAGACGAAAGCGAGTCCCTGCCATGCGTGAATGCCCAGCGCGGAGAACCCAACCTGCGCGTGGTGGACTGCTCCGGTGCGCGCCGCGACGAGGAAGTGGCGGTCGAGGAAGTGCTGATCCCCTACGCCCATGGCAGCGATCCCGACGACGTCCCCGGCGAGCCGCCCAAGTCGCGCTGGTGGCTGTCTTCCGGCGCGGCGGTGGCGATGCATGTGGCGATCATCGGTGCGCTGGTGTGGGTGATGCCGACCCCGGCCGAACTCAACCTTGGCCACGGCGAACTGCCGAAGACCATGCAGGTGAATTTCGTCCAGCTCGAGAAGAAGGCCGAGCCGACCCCGCAGCCGCCGGCTGCCGCGCCGGAACCGACGCCGCCGAAGATCGAGGAACCCAAGCCGGAGCCGCCGAAGCCGAAGCCGGTGGAAAAACCCAAGCCCAAGCCGAAACCCAAGCCCAAACCGGTGGAAAACGCCATTCCCAAGGCCAAGCCGAAGCCGGAACCCAAACCCAAGCCGGAACCCGAGCCGAGCACGGAAGCATCCAGCCAGCCCAGCCCGTCCAGCGCCGCGCCGCCGCCCGCGCCTACCGTCGGGCAGAGCACGCCCGGCGCGCAGACTGCGCCCAGCGGCTCGCAAGGCCCGGCCGGCCTGCCCAGCGGCAGCCTCAACGACAGCGACATCAAGCCGCTGCGCATGGATCCTCCGGTCTATCCGCGGATGGCCCAGGCGCGGGGTATCGAAGGCCGGGTGAAGGTGCTGTTCACCATCACCAGCGATGGCCGCATTGACGACATCCAGGTGCTGGAGTCGGTGCCGTCGCGCATGTTCGACCGCGAAGTGCGCCAGGCCATGGCCAAGTGGCGTTTCGAGCCGCGTGTCAGCGGTGGCAAGATCGTCGCCCGCCAGGCGACCAAGATGTTCTTCTTCAAGATCGAGAAGCGCCGCTGAGGCGGTTCGCCGACAACGAAAAGAGCCGCGCCTTCGAGCGCGGTTTTTTTATTCCCGGTAGGTCTCGCAGACGGGGCCTCGCTGCCTGGGGACGGCAGGCCCCTTGCGCTGTTCCGCCGTGGGAACGCGAGGAGATCGGCGTTTACGCGCCAAGGTTCCAGCCCCGCCGGAATGACGAGCCGCAGGGTGAATAACCGCTTGCGGTTATCCGCCGTGGAACGCAGGGGCACCGGCGGATTACTCCGCCGGCGTTGCGCGCCCTAGGGTTCCGGTCGGGATGCCGTGCCGTGGACCAACAGCCGGCGGGTGTGGGGAAATCGGTTGCCGCGCCAAAAAGCAGGACGGCGACCCGAAGGTCGCCGTCCTGTGGATAAAAAGGCCCGGAGTGTGTCGGGGCCATGAGCACGAGGCTCAATCAATCGGTCGTGATCTTCGAGTGCTTCTGGGTGTCCTTCATGAACACATAGACCAGCAGCGAGCAGGCGATGCAGGCGGTGACGTACCAGTAGAAGCCGCTCTCCAGGCCGACGCTCTTGAACCACAAGGCAACGTATTCGGCGGTGCCGCCGAAGATCGACACGGTCAGGGCATACGGCAGGCCGACGCCCAGGGCGCGGATCTCGGTGGGGAACAGTTCGGCCTTCACTACCGCGTTGATCGAGGTGTAGCCGCTGACGATCACCAGCGCCGCCATGATCAGGAAGAACGCGCCCCACCAGCTGTCGACGCTGTGCAGGGTGCTGAGGATCGGGTAGGTGAAGATGGTGCCGAGTACGCCGAAGGCGATCAGGATCGGCCGCCGGCCGATCTTGTCGGAGAGGGCGCCGACGATGGGCTGCAGCAGCATGAAGAGGAACAGGGTGGCAGCCGAGATCATGGTCGAATCGGTCTTGCTCATGCCTACCGTGTTCACCAGGTACTTCTGCATGTAGGTGGTGTAGGTGTAGAAGGCCAGGGTGCCGCCCATGGTCAGGCCGACCACGGTCAGCACTTCCTTCGGGTGGCGCAGCAGGGTGCGCAGCAGGCTTTCCTTCGGCTCTTCCTTCTTCTTCGAGAAGGACTCGGTCTCTTCCATGCCGCGACGCAGGAACATCGCCACCACTGCGCACAGCGCGCCGATGAAGAAGGGGACGCGCCAGCCCCAGCTTTCCAGTTGTTCTACGGTCAGGGTCTGTTGCAGGACGATCAGCACCGCCAGGGCGATGAGCTGGCCGGAAATCAGGGTCACGTACTGGAAGCTGGAGAAGAACCCGCGCTGTTCCTTGTTCGCCATCTCGCTCAGGTAGGTGGCGGAGGTGCCGTATTCGCCGCCGACCGACAGGCCCTGGAGCAGGCGCGCGACCACCAGCAGGATCGGCGCGGCGACGCCGATGGTTTCGTAGCTGGGGGTCAGGGCGATGATCAGCGAGCCGAAGCACATCAGCAGCACCGAGGCCAGCAACGCCGCCTTGCGGCCCTTGCGGTCGGCATAGATACCCATCAGCCAGCCGCCGATCGGGCGCATCAGGAAGCCCACGGCGAAGATAGCTGCGGTGTTCAGCAGTTGGGCGGTCATGTCGCCCTGGGGGAAGAATGCCTTGGCGAAGTACAGCGAGAAGGCGGCGTAGACGTACCAATCGTACCACTCGACCAGGTTGCCGACGGAACCGCTGAAGATCGACTTGATGCGTTGCGAAGTGGTGCGGGGCTGGGCAGACGCGGAAATGGCGTTGGCGCTTTCCATCGTGTTTCCTCTTTTCGTTGTTGTCTTGGATGTGCTGATCAGGGCGCAGCACACCGGCACATCGCGAGGGCGACGTATTGGATGGCTCGATAGCAGGTGCCGTGCCAACGCGGGAAAGCCGCGTGGGGACTGGGTTGGAAGAGGAGCGGGGTGGTCTTGGCCGAGCGGGAGTCCGCCGACCGGGAGAGTGGATAAGCGGAAATCCGCCGATCCTTCAGGGCAAAGGGTCCGATAGCGACATCAGGTGCAGGCGAGGGCGAATAACCGCAGCGTGGTTATCCGCCGATTCGACGGCAGGCCGGGATCGCTTGGCTCTCAGTGGCTGCCCTTTTCCTGGTCGAGGGTTTCCATCAGGGCGATCTGCATCCGCGAATGCACGCGGATCAGCCAGCGCCAGAGCACTGCGATCACTAGGCCGGCGACCAGGACCACTACGACCAGCAACTCGCCCGGCGGCAGGATGCTCGAGCTGAGCGCAGCCAGCAGCACCATCATGCCGGCCAGCGACAGCAGCGGGATCACCTCGGAGATCACCCGGCGTACCCGCGCCGTATGGCGTCCGGCTTTCTCCGGCTTGACCCCGAGTTCGGCCAGCAGCATCGACAGAGCCTTGAGCTTGCGGTACGCGGCGATCAGGAAGGCCAGCGAGACCAGCAGCGCGCCGCCCCAGATCAATGCCTTGTGCAGTCCATCGTAGGCGACCCACTGGCTCATCCAGGCGGAAAGCGTATCGGCGAAATAGCCGCCGGCGAGGAAGATCGCGATCACCAGCGCCAGGTTCACCCCGACTTGCAGCAGGATGCGCCGGATCATCGCCGCCAGCACCGCACGGTCGCCCTGCGGCTGGATGCTGCGCAGCCAGTCGCCGTAGTGGCCGAAGATCCTCGCCATGCGCTGCGGCATGGCGTTGGCCAGGTGCTGCGAGAGCGGATCGGCGGCGCGGATCAGGTACGGGGTGAGCAGGGTGGTGATGGCCGAGACCGCTACCGCCACCGGGTAGAGGAAGTCGCTGGTGACTTTCAGGGTCATGCCCAGGGCGGCGATGATGAAGGAGAACTCGCCGATCTGCGACAGGCCCATGCCGACCCGCAGCGAGGTGCGTCCATCGTTGCCGGCGATGAACGCGCCCATGCCGCAGGAAAACATCTTGCCGAGCACCACCGCGACGGTGATCAGGGCGATCGGCCAGGCGTACTCGACGAGGATCTTCGGATCGATCAGCAGGCCGATGGCGACGAAGAAGATCGCACTGAACATGTCACGGACCGGCTCGATCAGCCGTTCGATCTGCACCAACTGGCGAGACTCGGCCATGATCGCGCCGATCAGGAAGGCGCCGAGCACCATGCTGTACTCCAGCTTCACCACCAGCAGGCAGAAGCCGAAGCACAGGCCGAGCACGGTGACCAGCAGCATCTCGTTGCTCTCGAACTTCGCCACGTAGGCCAGCAGGCGCGGCACCAGGAGGATGCCGACGACCAGCGCGACGATCATGAACAGGCTGAGCTTGCCGACCGTGGAGAACACCTCGCCGGTTTCCACCGAACCGCTCACGGCGATTCCCGACAGCAGGGCGATGATGCCGATGCCGAGGATGTCCTCGACGATCAACACGCCGAAGATCAGTTGGGCGAAGCGCTCGTTCTTCATCTTCAGGTCGCCGAGCGCCTTGACGATGATGGTGGTGGAGGAGATCGCCAGGATCGCGCCGAGGAACAGCGAGTCCATGGTGCTCCACTCGAAGAAGCGACCGATCTCGAAGCCGATCCAGATCATCAGGACGATTTCCAGGAACGCCGCGATGAACGCCGTGGCGCCGACCTGGAAGAGCTTGCGCAGGCTGAATTCCAGGCCGAGGCAGAACATCAGGAAGATCACCCCGAGTTCGGCCAGGGTCTTGATCGTGTCTTCGTCGTGGATCAGCCCGAAGGGCGGGGTGTGCGGGCCGATGATGAAACCGGCGACGATGTAGCCGAGGACCACCGGTTGGCGCAGGCGGTGGAAGAGAATGGTGACCACACCGGCCACCAGCATGATCACGGCGAGGTCCTGGATGAAATCGACGGCATGCATGGCGGCGGTCCTCGCTCGAGTGGGAATGGGTCGGCAAACGCGCGACCGGGAAGCCTCGCAGAGCCGCAGACTAGCACTGGCAAGTGCTTGATCGGGGTACTGAAAAAAACTGTAACAGACCTTTCTGCAAGGCTTTGCGCTGCGCCTTTCCAGCCGCCGGGCGGGCGTTCGTCCGCCGATCCGGGATAGCGCCTGTCATCCTCGTCAACGACGGTGTACCCTGGCGCCGACCCGCGAGCCAGACGCGGCGGGCGAAAAAACGGCGGCCGCGGAGCAATAGCCCGAAACAAAATCCGGCTGGTCCTGCCGCCCGTACCGCCGCAACATGACGCGCGTCGATTCCCCCAAGAGAGAAAGACTACAATGCAGCGTGTTCTCAGCATCGCCCTCGCCTTCTGCCTGGCGCTGACCGTCAGCCTGGATGCCAATGCCAAGCGCTTCGGCGGCGGCAAGAGCCTCGGCTCGGCACCCAGCCACCAGACCCGCCAGGCGCAGCCGGCCACTGCGCCGAACGCCACTGCTGCCGCCCCCAACGCCGCCCGTCCCGCCGCTGCCGCCAGCGGTGCTTCGCGCTGGCTCGGCCCGCTGGCCGGTATCGCCGCCGGCGGCCTGCTCGCCTCCATGTTCATGGGCGACGGCTTCGAAGGCATCCAGATGCTCGATATCCTGTTGATCGCCCTGGTGGCCTTCATTGCCTTCCGCTTCATCGCCGCTCGCCGACGCCAGCAGAACCAGGGGCAGCCGGCGATGGCCGGGCACGCGCCGATGCAGCGCGAAATGCCGGCCCAGGCGCCGATCTTCGGTGGCGCCACCGCCGCTGCCGCCGTTGCGCCGAGCCCGGTGATCAACGCGCCGAGCTGGTTCAACGAGGAGCGCTTCGTCGGTGCCGCTCGCGAACACTTCATGTCCCTGCAGCAGCATTGGGATGCCAACGAGATGGACAAGATCGCCGAGTTCGTCACCCCGCAGATGCTGCAATGGCTGAAGCAGGAGCGCGCCGAGATCGGCGACGCCTACCAGTCCACCTACATCGACAATCTGGTCGTGCAACTGGACGGCGTCGACGACCAGGCCGACAAGACCATCGCCACCCTGACCTTCAGCGGTGTGTCGAAGACCTCGCGCTTCGACCAGGGCGAAGCCTTCAGCGAAAGCTGGCGGATGGAGCGCGCCCAGGGCGAGAACCAGCCATGGCTGGTGGCCGGTATCCGGCAGAACTGATCCCGAGTGGTTGCGGTCCCTTCGGGGGCCGCCGAAACCCCCGCTCCCGCCAGGGAGCGGGGGTTTTTCATTTCCGTTGGCGGGTTGACCGACCATTCGTCCGGCGCCATGGCCGAAGGCCAGCCACGACACTTGTCTTGCGCTCGGTGCGGCTACTGTATAAAAAGCGCGCCACCCGTTGCGAGAGAGCCTGTCGTGGAAGACGTCATCGAAAAACTGCGTGAACTCAACGAACCGGTTCCGGTGCCCCTGGAACTGCCGGAAGAAGAACTGCTGGTGGAAATCGAGGAAGAGCTGCTGATCGGCATTCCCGCCGAATTCCGCGAATTCCTCCTGCTGGTCAGCGATGTGGTCTACGGCCGCCTGGAGCCGGTGACCGTGACCGATCCGCACTCGCACACCTACCTGCCCGAAGTGGCGGCCACTGCCTGGGACCTGGGCGTTCCGCGCGAGCTGATCCCGCTTTGCGAGGACGACGGCAGCTACTACTGCGTGGCGGAGGACGGCGAGGTGGTGCTCTGGGCCGATGGCGACCTCACCGATGAAAGCTGGGATTCGGTGTGGGTCTGGGCTCGCGACGTCTGGCTGGAGAGCTGAACCTGAACCGCCGCAAAGGCTCTGCAACGTGCCTTTTCGGCTGACTTCCCGACGTCGCGCGAGGCTGCCTGGAGGCCCTGCGCGCCGCCGTCGGCGCTTCGTCTCCGACAAAGCGCCGCTGTGCTAAGGAATTTCCCTCGATTGCCACGGTCACAAGGGCAATTCCGCACTTGTCGCTCCGGATGTAGGCAAGTGCGCTGCCCCGTGTGGAGATTCTATGAAGTTCAAAGCTCTGTTCGCTGCATTGCTGCTGACCAGCCTGGCGGGTTGCGCCAACCAGGCGGTGGTCACTTTGCAAGATGGCAGCGAGGTCCTGGTCAAGGATCAGTCGGATTACGACAAATACAATGACTACTACGAGTTCGAACAGCTGAATGGCGACACCATCCTGATCAAGAAGGACAATGTGCGCACCATTCGCCCGCAGTAGCGGCGCTTATCTCCCGTCAGGCGTGCTCGCCGGAACGGTGTCGCTTTCGTGGCCGGGCCTCCAGCTCCAGGAGGTTCAGCAGGTACTGGCCGAAGTAGGCCAGGTCCTGTTCGATCGCCGCGCGCGCGGCCGGGCCGTCGCCGCGGCGTAGCGCGTCCAGGGCGTCCTCGTGGAAATCGTTCAGGCGTAGGGAGAGGTCGGCCTCGGTGAACAGCCGGTTGAAGAACGGCCCGACCTGTAGCCAGAGCGTCTCGATGAGACGCAGCAGCACCGGGTTGCCGCAGGCGCGGTAGAGCGTCAGGTGGAATTCGCTGTTGGCTTCCAGGTAGGCCTGTACCTCGCGTCGGCGCAAGGCGTCCTCCATTCGCCGCAGACATCCTTCGAGCCCTTCCAGTGCCTGCTCGTCCAGCCGGCCGCTGGCGCTTTCGGCCGCCAGCCCTTCGAGGGACAGGCGCACCTGGAGGATCTGCAGGAAACGTTCGCGGGTCATCAGCGGCACCCTGAGCGAGCGTTGTGCCTCGCCCTCCAGCGCCCCTTCCGCCACCAGCCGTTGCAGGGCGGCGCGAACCGGCATCGGGCTGGTTCCCCACTGGTTCGCCAGGTCGCGGATCTTCAGTCGCTCGCCGGGCTGGAAACGTCCGGCCAGCAAGTCTTCCCGCAGTCGTTGGTAGAGTCGTTCCTGGAGATTCTCGGCCATGGTCAGCTCCGGGTCGCCGGTGGCGCCGGAAGCTGGGAAAGCGTCAGGTTGCAGTTGCGCATGTTCAGCTCCGTTTGTTTTCGATCAGGCAGTTGCCGCCGTCCACCACCAGCAGTTCGCCGTTGACGAAGCTGGCTTCGGGCGAGGCGAGGAAGGCCACCGCGGCGGCCACCTCTTCGGGCCGGCCGGCACGTCCGCTGGGGCTGGCCAGGGCGGCCTGGCGTTCTTCGGCGGTGCTCGAGCCGGTGGCGATCCAGCCCGGCGCGACGCTGTTCACCGTGATGCCGCTCTTCGCCACCTCCAGCGCCAGGCCCATGCTCCAGCCGACCAGACCGGCCTTGGCCGCGCTATACGCGGCTTCGCCCGGATTGCTGCCGCGGGTTCCGGTGGTGGAGGCGACGTTGACGATCCGCCCGTAGCCGCGCTCGCGCATGCCCGGCAGCAGGCCGCGGGTGAGCAGGAAAGCGCTGGTCAGGTTGCGCGACAGGGACAGTTGCCAATCCCGCAGCGAGGTCGCTTCCACTGTGCTGAAGGGTTCCGCGCTGTTCAACTGGGCCATGCCGGCATTGTTCACCAGGATGTCGACCCGTCCCCACTGGGCTTCGGCCCAGTCCAGCAGACCCTGCACCTGGGCTTCGTCGGTCAGGTCGGCGCTCGCGGCGCGCACGTCGTGACCACATGCGCTCAGTTCCTCCGCTCGTTGCCTAATCCGCTCGCTGCTGGCGGTGATCAGCAGGCGCACGTCTTCGCGGGCCAGCCGCCGGGCAATGGCGAAACCGATGCCGAGTTCGCTGCCGGCGCCGCTGATGAGCGCGACCTGGCCTGTCCACTTCGGAAAGTCGTTCATTTTTGTGATCACAAAATTGACATGGAAAACAGATTATCAGTGCTTTCAAATACTGTATTGACTTTTTTGTGATCACAAATGAAAGTTGTGCGAAATAAAAAACGAGGTGTTCGAAATGACCGCCAGTGGCATCGCCGAAGCCGCCGTGGAAACCTTCATGGCCCGCGAGCAGCAACGTTTCCTTGCGCAAAATCCACAGTCCGTCGCGCTCGCCGAGCGAGCCCGGCGTGCGTTGTTCGACGGCGTGCCGATGCACTGGATGAGCGATTGGTCGACACCCTGTCCGCTGTTCGTGGAGCGTGCCCACGGCGCGCGTTTCCATGATGTGGATGGCCACGTCTACGTGGACTTCTGCCTGGGCGACACCGGCAGCATGTTCGGTCATTCTCCGGCGCCGATCGCCCGGGCACTCGCCGAGCAGGGCGCGAATGGCCTGACCACCATGCTTCCGGGGGAGGATGCCATCGTCGCAGGCGAGCTGCTGGCGCAGCGCTTCGGCCTGCCGTTCTGGCAGGTAGCGACCACCGCCACCGACGCCAACCGCTTCGTCCTGCGCTGGGCGCGCGCGATCACCGGTCGCAAGGTGGTGTTGGTATTCGACGGCTGCTACCACGGCACGGTCGACGACACCCTGGTTCGCTGCCGCGACGGCCGCACCGTGCATCGCTCCGGCCTGCTCGGCCAGGCCCACGACCTCACCCAGTTCAGCCGCGCGGTGCCGTTCAACGACCTCCAGGCCCTGGAGCGGGCGCTGGCCAGCGAAGACGTGGCCGCCGTGCTCTGCGAGCCGGCGATGACCAACATCGGCATGGTCCTGCCGCAACCCGGCTTCCACCAGAAGCTGCGCGAGCTGACCCGTCGTCACGGCACGCTGCTGATCATCGACGAGACCCACACCATCTCCACCGGACCAGGCGGCTGTACCCGCGCCTGGAAACTCGAGCCGGACTTCATCACCCTCGGCAAGCCGATCGCCGGCGGCGTACCGTGCTCGGTGTATGGTTGCAGCGCGGCGATGGCCAGCGCCATGCAACTGGCCAGGGCACGTGCCAGCGAGCAGAGCGAAGGCCACGGCCACAGCGGCATGGGTACCACGCTGTCGGCCAACGCCCTGGCGATGCGCTGTATGCGCGCCAACCTGGAAGAGGTGATGACCGATGCCGCCTACGCCCACATGCTGCCCCTGGCGGCGCGTCTGGCCGAGGGCTTCCGCAGGATTATCCACAAGCACGGCCTGGCCTGGTCGGTGACCGAGCTCGGCGCGCGCAGCGAGTTCCAGTTCTGCCCGCACCCCCCACGCGACGGCGCGGCCGCCGAGGCGGCGTTCCACGACAGCCTGCAGATGGCCTTGCACCTGTATCTGATCAACCGCGGCATCCTCATCACGCCGTTCCACAACATGACCCTGTGTTGCCCGGACACTCGCGAAGAAGACGTCGACCGCCTGCTCTCCAGCCTCGACGAGGCGCTCGGCGAGTTGCTCGCCATACCCGGCGCGCGGGAGGCCTGAGATGCATTTCGCCGATCCGCGGGAAGCCCGCGAGTTCCTCGCCGCACACCCCGAGGTGCGCAGCATCGAGCTGTTCCTGATCGACGCCAACGGCGTGCCGCGTGGCAAGCTGCTGCATCGCGACGAGCTGCTGGCGGTCTACGAAAGCGGGCGGCCGCTGCCGAGCACCATCCTCGGCCTGACCATCAATGGCGATGACGTCGAGGAGACCGGCCTGGTCTGGGACGTCGGCGATGCCGATTGCTGGACCTTCCCGCTGCCCGGCAGCCTGACCCTGCAACCCTGGCGGCAGTCACCGACCGGACAGGTGCAGGTCAGCATGCATCCCGAGTTCGGGCTACCGGCCGCGGCGGGCGATCCCCGGCATGTGCTGCAGCGGGTTATCCACAGCCTGCAGGCGGAGGGTTTCCACCCGGTGATGGCGGTGGAACTGGAGTTCTACCTGCTCGACCGCGAACGCGACAGCGACGGCCGGCCGTTGCCGGCGTTGCAGATGAATGGCCAGCGGCCGCGGGCGACCCAGGTCTATGGCGTCTACGAGCTGGAGCAGTTGCAGCCATTCCTCGATGACTTGTATGCCGCCTGCGAGGCCCAGGGCCTGCCGGCGCGCACGGCGATCTCGGAGTACGCGCCGGGGCAGGTGGAGATTACCCTGCAGCACCGCTTCGACGCGCTCCAGGCGATCGACGAAGGCGTGCGCTACAAGCGCCTGGTCAAGGGTGTGGCGAATCGCCATGGGTTGCAGGCCTGCTTTATGGCCAAGCCGTTCGCCGATCTATCCGGCAACGGCCTGCACCTGCACGTCAGCCTGGCCGACGCCGCTGGCAACAATCTGTTCGCCAGCGAGGACCCGGCCGGGACCCCGCTGCTGCGCCAGGCCATCGGTGGAATGAAGGCGTGCCTGCTGGAGTCTTTGGCGCTGTTCTGTCCGAACGCCAACTCGTTCCGCCGCTTCCAGGCGAACAGCTACGCGCCGCTGGCGCCGACCTGGGGAATCAACAACCGCACCGTGTCGCTGCGGGTTCCCGGCGGCCCGCCGTCCAGCCGGCACATCGAGCACCGCATCTGCGGCGCCGACGCCAATCCCTACCTGGCGGCGGCGGCGTTGCTCGCGGCGGTGCGCCTGGGTATTCGCGAGCGACTCGACCCCGGTGCGCCGATCACTGGCAACGGCTACGCTCAAGCCACCCAGGCGTTGCCGAGCGACTGGCTGACCGCGCTCCGCGCGCTGGAGGGCTCGGCCTGGGCGCGCGAGGCGCTCGGCGAGGATTTCCTGAAGATCTACCTGGCGATCAAGCAGGCCGAATACCGTGCCTTCATGGGCGAGGTCGGCGAGCAGGACTGGCGCTGGTATCTCAACCAGGCCTGAATGAACGGCTGCCGGCGTTGCCGGTCAGTCATTGAAGCGGGCGGCCGATTGGCCGTCGGTGTTTTCCACGCGGCACAGGAGTAAGGAAAAGCAGATGAGCACGCCCGTCGTTCTTATCACTGGTGCAGCCGGCGGCTTGGGCCGGGCAATCGCCAAGCGTTTCGCCCAGAGTCATTGGCGCATCGCCGCCACGGATGTGGATAAGGAGGGCCTGCACGCGCTGAACGCGCAGGTGCCGTTGGACGCCAGCGGGGTCGCCGACCTGCGCAGCGCGGATAACTGCCATACCCTGATGTCGAAGATTCTCGCCCGTACCGGACGTCTCGACGCCCTGGTGAATGCCGCGGGCGTCTGGCGCGAGGGGCCTGTGGAAAACTTCACCGAGGAGGATTTCGACCTGGTCCTGGGAGTCAACCTCAAGGCCTCCTTCTACATGTGTCAGGCCGCGATACCCTACCTGAAGGAAAACCAGGGCAGCATCGTCAACATCTCCAGCGACTCCGGACGCCAGGCCTACCGGGGTTCGGCGGCGTATTGCGCGAGCAAGGCGGCGCTGACCATGCTGAGCAAGACCCTCGCGCTGGAACTGGCCGAGCAGGGCGTGCGGGTCAACGCCGTGTCGCCGGCGGATATCGCCACGCCGATGCTCGACTACCAGGCCGAACGCTATGGGATGGGCAATCCGGATGGCTACAAGCGCGCGCTGCTGAAGGATTATCCACAGGGCAAGGCGGCACGCTTCATCCGCCCGGAAGAAGTCGCCGAGCTGGTCTGGTATCTCTGCGGCCCTCAGGCCGAAGCGATCACGGGCGCCGACCTGGCGGTGGACTTCGGCCTGTCCGCTGGCCGCTGAGTGGATTTTCCACGGGTCGCTCCGCTGGAGCGGCCTGTGGAAAAGTTTCAGTCGTCCCTGGCCTGACTGGATATCTTCACCCAGTTACCGGCGGCGGCGATGCCCATGCCGCCGTAACCCTGGCAGTCCCCGCCAAGGCTCTCCACCACTCGCAGGTCGATGCCTTCCTGCCATACCAGCAGGCTGCAGCCGGCGCCCAGGCCTTCGCTGCGCAGTCGGTAGAGGGCGCCTTGCCCCTCCAGCCGACCGGACAACTCGCCGACCGCCGCGGGCCCATATTCCATCAGTTTCTCCGGATTGCCGATGCGCATCAGGGCGAAGCTCGCCTGGTAGCCGCCCTTCACCGGTTCGATCTGCAGGCTTTCCCATTCGGCCTGCCCGGCGTAGCGCAGGTAGTGCCCGGCGAGGCCCTGGAGGGACGGATAGTCGACTTTCAGGGCAACCTGTTCCAGGTTGTGGCGCGTGGCCTTGCCGCTGTAGCCGCGATCCAGCGCCAGGTTCATCCAGGCGCGGGCGCGTCCCGGTTGCCCGGCCTTGAGGCTGGTCAGCGCGAGATTGTTCAGCGCCTGTTCCGAGTCGGCTCCGCCCTGTTCCTGGCGTTCGGCCAGGCGCAATTGCCAGGCGAAGGCGTCCAGCGCCTGTGGATAACTCCCCTGTCGATAAGCCTGGGTGCCGCGCGTGTTGCATTCCGCGGCTGTGGCGCAGGGCGTATCCTCGGCCTGGATGGCAGCGGCACCGATGCCGGCAAGCACGGCCAGGGCCAGGAGAAGGATGCGAATGGCGGCAGGCATTGGCGCGATTCCCGGTGGAAAAGGGCCAGTCTAGAAAAGCCCGCGGATGTCTGCACGACCCGGCGCGATTTCGATCATGACGATTGAAAATTTGTGGCCGCTGCCGTCTTCGTTTGCGTCTATGGTGTCCCCCGCCCGTCCTGATGAGAGAAAAAGCGCTATGCAACCCGGAAACAACCAACTGTCGATGACCGTGCTGATGACCCCGGACATGGCCAATTTCTCCGGCAATGTCCATGGCGGTACCCTCCTGAAGTATCTCGACGAAGTCGCCTATGCATGCGCCAGTCGCTATGCCGGTCGCTACGTGGTGACCCTGTCGGTGGATCAGGTGATCTTCCGCGAGCCGGTGCATGTCGGCGAACTGGTGACCTTCCTCGCTTCGGTCAACTACACCGGGCGGACTTCCATGGAGATCGGCGTCAAGGTCATCACCGAAAACATCCGCGAGCAGTCCGTGCGTCATACCAACAGCTGTTTCTTCACCATGGTCGCCCTGGATGACGAGCGCAAGCCGGTGGCCGTCCGTCCGCTGGAGTTGGAAACCGCCGAGCAGAAGCGCCGCTTCGCCCAGGCCCAGCAACGCCGCCAGCTGCGCGCGGAGCTGGAGGCCCGCTACCAGGCGATTCGCGAAGACGGTTGAAGAAGGCTGCCGGTGTCCGGTCGAGCCCGCTTCGGACCTGATGCCGTTTCGCGAATTTTCGCAGCTTTTCATAAGAAAACGCAGAAGTTTGCCTCTGCTGGCGTCCATTCCTGACATTTCTTGATAAGAAACCGGCGTGCCTGTTAAAACTCCAGCAACGTCAACGGGTTAACCTGTCGGTATCGCGCCGGGTTTCTCCAGGAACCATAGCCGCCGTCGGGTCGCTCGAATGCCATGGGCCGGTCGCTCTGCCCGGCTCCGTTGGCGGAAAACCTTTCCGCCTTGCCGTCACGGGCGCGGGTCCGTGATCCATTTCGAACGTCGTCGTCCGCCGGCCAGGCCGCGGAGGACGCGTTCCCCGTGTTGCCGGGAGTCCTGATGCACCATACGCCGTTACTCACCACACTCGCCGCGGGGTTCGTCCTCGCCTTCCTCTTCGGGGCCCTGGCCAATCGCCTGCGCATTTCGCCGCTGGTCGGCTACTTGCTCGCAGGTGTTCTGGCCGGGCCGTTCACTCCCGGTTATGTCGCCGACCAGGCGCTGTCGCAGGAAATCGCCGAACTCGGCGTGATCCTGCTGATGTTCGGCGTCGGCCTGCACTTCTCGCTCAAGGACCTGCTCTCGGTGAAGGCCATTGCCATTCCCGGGGCGCTGGTGCAGATCGGCGTCGCCACGCTGCTTGGCATCGGCCTGGCCAAGCTGCTCGGCTGGAGCTTCGGCGGCGGCCTGGTATTCGGCCTGAGCCTGTCGGTGGCCAGTACCGTGGTGCTGTTGCGCGCCCTGGAGCAGCGCCAGTTGCTGGACACCAAGCGTGGCAGGATCGCCATCGGCTGGCTGATCGTCGAGGACCTGGCGATGGTCCTGACCCTGGTACTCCTGCCGGCGCTCGCCGGCACCCTCGGCGGCAAGACCGACGGCGGCGACGCCGGTCTGCTCTGGCCGCTGCTGATTACCCTGGGCAAGGTCGCCGCCTTCGTCGCCCTGATGATCTTCGGCGGTCGCCGGGTGGTGCCCTGGGTGCTGGAGAGGATCGCCGCCAGCGGTTCGCGGGAACTCTTCACCCTGGCCGTGCTGGCCATCGCCCTGGGCATCGCCTATGGCTCGGCGGTGCTGTTCGGGGTGTCCTTCGCGCTAGGCGCCTTCTTCGCCGGGATGATCCTCAACGAGTCCGAACTCAGCCACGAGGCGGCGGAGAACTCGTTGCCGCTGCGCGACGCTTTCGCGGTGTTGTTCTTCGTCTCGGTGGGGATGCTGTTCAATCCGATGATCCTGTTGCAGGAGCCGCTGACGGTCCTGGCCACCTTCCTGGTCATCGTCTTCGGCAAGTCGGTGGCCGCCTACCTGATCGTCCGCGCTTTCGGCCATCCGAACAGCACCGCACTGGTGATCGCCGCCAGCCTGGCGCAGATCGGCGAGTTTTCCTTCATTCTCATCGGCCTGGGCATTGGCCTCGAACTGGTGCCGGAGCAGAGCCGCGACCTGGTGCTGGCCGGGGCGATCCTGTCGATCCTGGTCAATCCGCTGCTGTTCATCGCCATCGATCGCCTGCAGCAACGCAAGGAGCAGCGCCTGGCGGAGGCCGCTGGCGGGGTTCGCGAGATGCCGGCGCAGGACCTGCCGCCGCCGATCCTGGAGCGCGAGCATGCGGTGCTGATCGGTCATGGCCGGGTTGGCGGGTTGGTCAGCGCTCGCCTGCGCGCCGCCGGGACGCCCTTCGTGGTGGTGGTGGACAAGCGTGACAAGGCCGACGAACTGCGCGAACAGGGCTACAGCGTGGTCCTCGGCAACGCCGCCAGTCCCGGCGTGCTGGAACTGGCCAACATCGCCGAGGCGCGCTGGTTGCTGATCGCCATTCCCAACGGCTTCGAGGCCGGGCAGATCGCCAGCCACGCCCGCGCGGTGAACCCGCCGCTGGACATCGTCGCCCGGGCGCATTTCGACGCCGAGGTGGACTACCTGGAGCAGAACGGCGCCAACCTGGTGATCATGGGCGAGCGCGAGATCGCCTGCGGCATGGTCCATCGCCTGGGACTCGACCGTGACGAGCGCGGCGCCGACGCACCGCTGCCGCAGTCGGCCTGACATGTTGCGCCGTCTCTACGACTGGACCCTGCGCCTGGCCGGCCATCCCCGCGCGGAGCTGGCCCTGGGCGGGGTGACCTTCGCCGAAAGCTCGTTCTTCCCGATTCCGCCGGACGCCTTGCTGGTGCCGATGGTCCTGGCCAACCGGGCCAAGGCCTGGCGCTACGCGACGATCTGCGCGATCAGCTCGGTGCTGGGCGGCATCGCCGGCTATTTCATCGGCTTGCTGCTGTTCGAGAGCGTGGCCATGCCGATCCTGGCGTTCTACGGCTTGCTGGAGAACTTCGAACAGGTCGCCGAACGCTACAACGAACTGGGCTGGCTGATGGTGCTGCTGGGCGGCGGCTTCACGCCGCTGCCGTACAAGGTGATCACCATTACCAGCGGAGTGACCCAGCTCGACCTCTGGCTGTTCGTCGGCCTCAGCCTTGTCGCCCGCAGCCTGCGCTTCGCCGCTACCTGCGCTTTGCTGTTCTGGGCTGGCCCACGCCTGAAGACCCTGATCGAGCGGCGCCTGGGCATGGCTTTCGTGCTGATGGCGGTGATGGTGGTCGGTGGGTTGATGCTGGGGAAATACGTTCTTTGAGCTGCCTGTGGATGATTTTCACCCACTGGGATGGAGACTAAAGGCGCACTGCGTCGAAACGAACCCTTGGGTGTGCGATCCGATCCTGCGCCCGCACCAGCTCCAGCTCGTAGCTGCCGCAGGCCTGGGTTTCCAGCAGCACTTCATGGACCGCGGCGCCGGTGAATTCGAAGGCGTTACGCAAGTCGTCGCCGAGCAGCAGGCGAGAGAGGAACAGCCCCGAGGCCAGGTCGCCGACCCCGACCGGTTGCCGCGGGAAGGCCAGCAGCGGGCGTTGCAGGTGCCAGGCCTGATCGGCGGCCACCAGTAGCATCTCGAAGGTGTCGCCGGCCTTGCCCGGATAGTTCAGGTGCTTTACCAGGATTGCCCTGGGACCGCGTGCCAGCAGGCTCCGTGCCATTTCCACGCAGTCGGCGAGGGAGTTCGGCTGGCGGTCGCAGAAGCTGTCCAGCTCCAACTGGTTGGGGCACAGGTAGTCGGCGACCGCGGCGGCTTCTTCCAGCAGGAAGTCGCTGACTTCCGGGGCCACGATGCAGCCTTTTTCCGGGTGGCCCATGACCGGGTCGCAGAGGTACAACGCCCGAGGGTTGGCCTGTTTGATCCGTGCCACCACGTCGAGAATGGCGCGGCCCTGGGCGGCGCTGCCGAGATAGCCGGACAGCACTGCGTCGCAGTTGCCCAGTTCGCCGATGCCGGCAATACCGTCCACCAGCGCCGGAATCTGCTCCGGCGGCAGCACCTGCCCGGTCCATTGACCGTACTGGGTGTGGTTGGAGAATTGCACCGTGTTCAACGGCCAGACGTTGATTCCGATGCGCTGCATCGGGAACACCGCCGCGGCATTGCCGGCGTGGCCGAAGACCACATGGGACTGGATGGCGAGCAGGTGGGGCGTACGTGGCATGAGACGACTTCCTACAGCTGAGTCGGCGCAGTATGGGGGCTAATTCACATGGCGAAAACACCCCCCACTCGCTGCCTGCCGGGAGAACGGGTAAGCTGGCCGTCCCCCTACACCGGATTCCGCTCGTGACCCTGGGTAACCTTTTCGTCATGCTCCTGTTGGGCGCCGCCGCAGCCTGGTGGTGGCGCGCCCATGGCGTGCGCGAGCGGGCGTTGCTGCTGGCCAAGCAGCATTGCGCCAAGCAGGGCGTGGAACTGCTCGACGAGAATGTCGCGCGCCGGCGCCTGCGCCTGGCCCGTGACCACCGTGGTCAGTGGCGGCTGAGCCGCGAGTTCGGTTTCGAATTCACCGTCAGCGGCGAGGAACGCTACGCCGGGCGCATCGTCATGTATGGCTATCACCTCGGCGCCATCGAATTGGCCCCGCATCGCTTCGAGGCGGCCGCCGAGGTCGACAACCCGCCGGTGCATAGCGCCGAGGTGATTCGCCTCGACGAGTGGCGGCAGTCCCGGCAGAAAAAGGTCGGCGACTGAGGCGGCAGAGCGTCAGGGCAGTATCCCGAGAGCCTTGAGACTGGCCTTGCCCAGTTCGACGCGCTTGCCGATGTCGGCCTCGCCGCCGGGCATGTCGATGTTCAGGGCGAAGCCGTAGAGCCGCTCGTTGCGCTTCACCCAGCCCACCCACCAGCCGAGTTCCGGCGTGCAGTCGAAGCACCAGCCGGTCTTGCCGTGCAGCTCCCAGCCCGGGCCGCTTTCCAGCAGGGTCATGGCGCGCACGGTGGACTGCACCGGGGCGGGGAATGGCAATTCTCCCTGCGCCAGTCGGAGCAGAAAGCGGGTCTGTTCCATCGCGCTGATCTTCAGCGGTCCCACCAACCAGAAGTTATCCACAACCTGGCCGATTTCCGCGTTGCCGTAACCCAGACGCGAGACATTGGCGCGCATCCGCTCCAGGCCGATGCGCCGCGCCAGTTCCTGGTAGACCGGTACGTTCGATGCCTCGATTGCGTCGCGCAGGCTCATGTCGTGCTCCCAGGCCTTGAAGCGCTGGGGCTTGCCGCCATAGGGAAGAACCTCGTCGGCGGATCTAACCGCCCCTGTGGATAAGCCGATCAGGCTGTTCGCCACCTTGTAGGTGGAAGCGGGAACGAAGCGGGTTTCCGCGCGCTCCCGGTCATGGCCGACATAGCGCTGCCGCTGCACATCGTAGAGGACGAAGGTGCCTTTCACCCCGGCCGCGCCGAATAGCTTGTCCACGGCCTGGCTGTCGTTCCATTCGCTGGCCTGGGCATGCCCGGAAAGCAGGAGAAGGGCACTGAAGAGGAGAGGGCGCATGGCTCGGTCCTGTGGGGTCATCCTCCCTGGGACCGATGGATGAGCGCCGGATTCCCCACGGAAGGAGCGTTCATGGATTGGGCAGGAGAAAGTCGCGTACGCGTTCGGTGGCAGCGGCCGGGTCTTCCTGCATGAAGCAGTGGCCGCCGACCACCGCGTGGGCGCTGACCTGGGGGTTGAGCGAGCACCAGCGCGCCACCGACTTGGCGACGAAAGGGTAGGTGCGGTCACCGTAGAGCACGCGGGTCGGCGTGATGATCTTGCCCAGCGACGGCCACAGCCGCCTGGGGAAGGAACTGAAGATCTCCGCTTCGCGGCTTGGCCGGCACTTCAGCTCGACTCCGCCGTCGCTCTCCTTCAGCGCATATTCCACGTAGGCCCACAGCGCCTCGTCGGTCCAGCCCTTGAAGATACCGCGGCCGCGCAAGCCGGCGTAGGCGGCTGCGCGATCGGGCCACTGGCTGCGGCGTAGGCGCGCCTTCTTCGCCAGGCTGCCGCGCAATTGCAGGCCGAGGGTCTCGGAAAGTGCCATCACGCCGATCATCGCCGGGGTGAACAGTACCGGGTCGAGCAGCACGGCGCGGGCGAACAGGGTGGGATGGCGGGCCAGGACGAGGCTGCTGAGGACGCCGCCGAAGCTGTGCCCGCAGGCCAGTCGCTGGACATCGCCATAGGGACCGCGCCCGGCCTCGAAGGCCTCCACCGCCATCTCGGCGTTGCGGTTCCAGCCGTGGAAGCGGCCGCCATGGTCGCTTTCGCCGTGGCCCTGGATGTCGCACAGCCAGAGGTCGAAATCCTCCGCCAACAGACGCAGCATCGGTTCGTAGGTGCGGCCGCAGAAGCCGTTGCCATGGAGGAAATGCAGCAACGGCTTGCCGCTCGGTTCGCTGCGCCAGCCGCGCAGGGTGAAACCGGCCGAGCAAGAATGGGACCAGGGGGATAGCGACATGGGCAGACTCCTCGTACGGCGCGCAGTGTAACCGGGCGCCGTGCTATCGTCGCCGCTTCCCGCCGCCGTTTCGATCCGCCGATGTCCTTGTCCCGTCCGCTGCGCCTGTTCCTGCTGTTGCTGCCGCTGCTCGGCGGCCTGCTGCTGTCCATGGACTGGGCGGGTCGCCAGGCGCGACAGCAGGCGCTACGCGCCGAGGGCGAACAGGTGCGCAAGCAGCTGGACCTCTACGCCGGCTCGCTGCAGACCCTGATCGAACGCTTCCGCAGCCTGCCGGCGGTACTGGCGCTGGATCCGGACCTGCGCGCGGCGCTGGCCGGGCCGATCGACGGCGAGTTGCAGCAGCGCCTCAACCTCAAGCTGGAAAGCATCAACCTGGCCGCCCGCTCCTCCACCCTGGAGCTGCTCGACCGTACCGGGCTGGCCGTGGCGGCGAGCAACTGGAACCTGCCGACCAGCTACGTGGGCCACAACTACGGTTTCCGTCCCTATTTCCGCCAGACCATCGCCCAAGGCTCCGGACGTTTCTATGCGGTCGGGGTGATCAGCGGGATGCCCGGTTATTTCCTGTCCCACGCGGTGCGCGCCGAGGACGGCAGCTTCCTGGGCGCAATCGTGGTCAAGCTGGAGTTTCCCGATCTGGAACGGCAGTGGAACCAGACCCCCGACCTGGTCCTGGCCAGCGACGCCAAGGGCATCGTGTTCCTCGCCAACCACGCCGGCTGGCGCTACCGCGAACTGGAACCGCTGGATACCGTGGACCGCTTCGAACTGGCGGAGACCCGGCAATACGATCGCCAGCCCCTGACACCCCTGCGCCACCAGACCTTGCGCAGCTACGGCGAAGACAGCCGTCTGGCGCGGGTGGAAAGCGCCGACGGCGAGAAGGACTACCTCTGGCAATCGCTGGACCTGCCCAACGACGGCTGGACCCTGCACTTGCTGCGCGACACCGCGAGCATCCAGGACGACGTCGCCACCGCGCGCCTGGCCGCCGCCGGCACCTGGCTGGCGCTGGTCTTCCTCGGCTTGTTCCTGCACCAGCGCTGGCGTATCGCCCGCCTGCGGCAACGTAGCCGGGAGGAGCTGGAGCGCCTGGTCGAGCAGCGCACCGCCGACCTGCGTACCGCGCAGGACGGCCTGGTGCAGGCGGCCAAGCTGGCCGCCCTGGGGCAGATGTCGGCGGCCCTGGCCCATGAGATCAACCAGCCGCTCACCGCCCAGCGCATGCAACTGGCCAGCCTGCGCCTGCTGCTCGACGCCGGACGCCACGACGAGGCGCGCCAGGCGTTGCCGCGCATCGACCAGATGCTCGAACGCATGGCCGCGCTCACCGGCCACCTGAAGACCTTCGCGCGCAAGAGCGCCGGCGGCCTGCGCGAGCGTATCGAGTTAGGTCACGTGGTCGAACAGGCGCAGCAGTTGTTGCTGCCGCGAATTCGCGCCGAACGGGTGGAGATCGAGCAGGCGCTGCTCTGGCCGGCCTGGGTGATGGGTGACGCGATCCGCCTGGAACAGGTGCTGGTCAACCTGCTGCGCAACGCCCTGGATGCCGTTGCCGGCCAGGAGCGGCCATGGATCCGCCTGGCCCTGCAACGGCTTGGCGGTGACTGGGTGCTGAGCGTCGCCGACAACGGCGGCGGGATTCCCGCCGAGCACCTGGGCAGCGTCTTCGATCCGTTCTTCACCACCAAGCCGGTGGGAGAGGGACTCGGCCTCGGCCTGGCGGTATCCTATGGGATCGTCCACGAACTCGGCGGCCGCCTGCAGGTCGCCAATGCCGAGGCGGGAGCGGTGTTTAGCCTGATCCTGCCGGCGGCCCCCGATGACACGAGCGTAACGACATGAGCGACCAGGTGATCTTCGTCGACGACGAAGCGACGATCCGCGAAGCGGTGCAGCAATGGCTGGAGCTGTCCGGCTTCGAGGTGCGCCTGTGCCTGCGCGCCGAGGAATGCCTGGGAGCATTGGACAAGTCCTTCGCCGGGGTGGTCATCAGCGATGTGCGCATGCCCGGCATGGACGGCCTGCAACTGCTCGCCAACCTGCAGGCGGTCGATCGCGACCTGCCGGTGATCATGGTCACCGGGCACGGCGACGTGCCGATGGCGGTGGAGGCCATGCGCCAGGGTGCCTACGACTTCATCGAGAAACCCTTCACGCCCGAGCGCCTGCTCGGCAGTTTGCGGCGTGCGCTGGAAAAGCGCCGCCTGGTGCTGGAGAACCGGCGCCTGAAGGAGCAGGCCAGTCTCAAGGACCAGGTCGATGCGCGTCTGCTCGGCGTGTCCAAGCCGATGGAAGCGTTGCGCCGGCAGGTTCTGGCCCTGGCGCCGACCCCGGTGAACGTCCTGATCCGTGGCGAGACCGGCAGCGGCAAGGAACTGGTTGCCCGCTGCCTGCACGACTTCGGGCCGCGCGCCGACAAGCCGTTCGTGGCGCTGAACTGCGCGGCGATTCCCGAGCAACTGTTCGAGAGC
This sequence comes from Pseudomonas sp. KBN12P06040, assembly GCF_037574965.1. NCBI lineage: Bacteria > Pseudomonadati > Pseudomonadota > Gammaproteobacteria > Pseudomonadales > Pseudomonadaceae > Pseudomonas > Pseudomonas sp. KBN12P06040. The sequence continues at coordinate 6,430,322 of NZ_JBBELS010000001.1, read as the reverse complement.
GAGCTGTTCGGTCATGAGAGCGGCGCCTTCACCGGCGCGCAGGGCAAGCGCATCGGCAAGCTCGAGCATGCCCATGGCGGCACCCTGTTCCTCGACGAGATCGAAAGCATGCCGTTGGCGCAGCAGGTCAAGCTGCTGCGCGTCCTGCAGGAGCAGCAACTGGAGCGGCTCGGCTCGAACCAGAGCATCCACGTCGACCTGCGGGTGATTGCCGCGACCAAGCCCGACCTGCTGGCCGAAGCACGTGCCGGACGCTTCCGCGAGGACCTGGTGTATCGCCTGAACGTCGCTGAGCTGCGCCTGCCGCCGATCCGCGAGCGTCGCGAGGACATCCCGCTGCTCTTCGAACATTTCGCCAGCGTTGCCAGCCAGCGCCTCGGCCGCGAGCCGCAGCCCGCCGCGCCGGCGGAACTGGCGCGGCTGATGGCCCACGACTGGCCTGGCAATGTACGCGAGCTGGCCAACGCCGCCGAGCGTCATGTCCTCGGCCTGGAGCGTGGGGACGCGGAGGAAGGCGGCGGCCTTACCTCGGGGCTGGCGGAACGCATGGAAGCCTTCGAGGCGGAGTGCCTGCGCCAGGCGCTCGGCCAGTGCCGCGGGGACATCAAGGCGGTGATGGAGTTGCTGCAACTGCCGCGCCGGACACTCAACGAAAAGATGCTGCGGCATGGCCTCAGCCGCAGCGATTTCGTCGGCGAAGAGCCGGCCTGAAGCAGCCCTCGCGAGGCGTCAGAGATCCTTGGCCAACTCCGTTGGCGCCTGGCGCCCGCCGCGTTGCAGCAACGCCAGGTAGACCAGCCCCACCGCGATCCAGGCCAGTCCGAGCAACTGTGCGTCGAGGCTCATGCTGTACAGCACGTAGGCGATGATCGCCAGGCCCACCAGCGGGAACAGTAGATGCCGCAACCACTGGCCGGAGCGCTGGCGGCGGTAGTAGTGGTTGATCACGCTCAGGTGCAGCAGGCAGAAGCCGGTGAGGGCACCGAAGTTCACCAGTGAGGTGAGCACGTCCGGTGCGTCGAGGAAGGCCCAGCCGATTCCCAGCGACAGCACCGCCACCAGGTACAGGCTGACGTGCGGCGTCTGGTAGCGCGGATGGACCCTGGCCAGCGCGCGCGGCAGCCTGCCGTCGCGGGCCATCGAGTAGAGCAGGCGCGAGACCGCTGCCTGCGAGGTGATCGACACGGTGACACCCCAGGCCAGCGCGGTGGCTACCGCGGTCAGCATCGACAGCCACTGGCCACCGGCCGCTTCGGCGATCTCGTAGAAGGCGGTGTCCGCCGACTTGAAGTTCATCCCGGCGGCGAGGTCGGTGGCCAGCCAGGTCTGCGCGATGAAGATGCCGCCCATGATGAACAGCGCGATCAGCGCGGCGCGGCCGATCTGTCGCGCGGGATCGCCCTTGACCTCCTCGGCGAGGGTGGAGATGGCGTCGAAGCCGAGGAACGACAGTACGGCGATCGAGGCGGCCTTCATCACCAGGCCGAGATCGAAGGCCTCCGGGCGATACAGCGGCTCGAGGGTCAGCCGGCCGTTGCCCAGGCCGCCTTCCAGCGCCTGGTAGCCGACCACCAGGAAGATCGCCAGGACCACCAGCTCTCCGATCAGGAACAACAGGTTGGCGCGGGCGGCGAAGGTGATGCCGCGCAGGTTGACCAGGGTCGCCGAGACCAGGAACAGCAGCATCCAGGCCAGCTTGGGGATCGCCGGGAACAAGTGGTTCAGCGCCAGCGCGCTGAACACGTAGAGCAGCGGCGGGATCAGCAGGTAGTCGAGCAGCAGCACCCAGCCGGCGATGAAGCCGACATGGGGGTGGATGCCGCGCTGGGCGTAGGAATACACCGAGCCGGCAATCGGAAAGGCCTTGGCCATGGCTCCGTAGCTGAGGGCGGTGAAGAGCATCGCCAGCATGCCCACCAGGTAGGCCATCGGCACCATGCCGTGGGCGTCGGCATGGACCCAGCCGTAGACCCCGAACGGGGCGATGGGGATCATGAAGATCATCCCGTAGATGATCAGGTCGCTCAGGGACAGGCTGCGGCGCAGCTGTTGCCGGTATCCGAACTGTTCGATGGCCATGACGGGCTCCTCGGGAAAAGGCAGCGTATTGTCGTTATCGGCGCCGCACGCGAAGCGGGCCTCTTTCTCGTTATTGGCGACCGGCGGCGCCGGTCATCGCATCAGAGCCAGGGATACAGACGCTCGGCCCAGGCGCTCACCGCATCCGGCGTGCGCAATCCATCGTTGCGGATCTCCAGCAGCACCGCTTCCAGACCGCGTGCGTCGCCATGCACCGGAACGGTAGTGTCTTCCGCCGGGTCGATCGCATAGGGCTGGTTGCCGGCGACTTCCAGGCCGTGCCGGCGCAAACCGTCGAGGATGCGCCCGGCGTAGGCGCCGGCGTTGCGATAAAGCACCCCGGCAACCAGCGGGCGGGGTCTGCCGTGGTACACCGGGGTAAAACTGTGCACGCCGACCACGCGGGTCGGCACGCCGGCGGCCTGGCGCTCGTCGAGCAGTTGCGTCAGGCGCTGGTGGAACGGATGGAACAGGCAATCCTGGCGATAGCGGCGCACCGTCTCGGACAGCTCGCGGTTGCCGGGAACCGGGTAGATCTCGCTGTGCGGCGGAATGCTGTCGGGTGCCTCCAGCGGTCGGTTCAGGTCGATCAGCAGGCGCGAGTAGCCGGCCGCCAGCAATGGCGCGTCGAGCCGCCGGGAAAGCTCTTCGGCCAGCGCCAGGGCGCCGATATCCCAGGCGATGTGTTCTTCCGCCGCGGCCTGGTCCAGGCCGAGGCGCTGCAACTCCAGCGGGATGTGCCGGCTGGCGTGCTCGCAGACCAGGACCACCGGGCTGCGCCCTTCGGGGTTGAGCAGGCGGTAGGGTGGCAGCTGGTAGATGCCGAGTTCGGGGTTGTCAGTAAAGCTCGGCATAGTGGCGGCACAGGTCGTCGTCGGAAAGGCCCGCCGTCAGTGCCAGTTCGTGGCGCTTCATGGCGAGGTAAGTGTCCAGCAGCGGCTTTGGCAGCTCGGCGCAGAGCGTCTCGTCGCGCTGCAGGCAGTCGAGCGCATCGCCGAGGGTCGCCGGCAGGGTCTGGATGCCGCGGGCCTGGCGCTCTTCGTCGCTGAGGCCGTGCGGATCGACATCGGCCAGGGCGCGCAGCGGCAGGCGTCGTTCGATGCCCAGGCGGCCGGCGATCAGCACCGCGGCCATCGCCAGGTGCGGACAGGCGGTGGCGTCCATCGGCCGGAATTCCAGGTTGTACTGCTTGCCCAGCGGCTTGCCGCCGACGCTCACCACCGGGCAGATGCGCAGCGCCGCTTCGCGGTTGCGCAGTCCCAGGCAGGCGTAGGCGGCGCTCCAGTGGTGGGGTTTCAGGCGCAGGTAGGAGGCGGCGGTAGGCGCGGTCAGCGCGCACAGCGCCGGCAGGTGCGCGAGCACGCCGGCGGCCCAGTGCTCGCCGAGTTCGGAGAGATCGTTGGGTCGACCGGGCTCGTACAGCAGCGGGCTGCCGTCGGCATGTTGCAGGCTCAGGTGCAGGTGCACCCCGTTGGTCACCGCGCCGGGTGCCGGCAGCGGTGCGAAGCAGGTACGCAGGCCCATCTGCCGCGCCACTTCGCGAGTGACCTCGCGGACGTTCACCGCGCGGTCGGCGGCGGCCACGCCCTGCGCCGGGCGGCAGGTGACCTCGTACTGGCGCTGGCCGTATTCGGGGAGGAACATCTCCGGCTCGGTGCCGGCCTGGGCCAGGGCGCTGACCAGCCAGCCGGGGAACTGCCCGGCGGCACGCTGGGCCTGCAGCGAAAACGCCGCGGCCGGACGCTCGCCGGGCAGGCCGAGCAGGCTGAATTCGTGTTCGAACGCCGCGATGACCTGCAGGCCGCTGTCGCGATAGCGCTCCACCTCGGCCAGCAGCAGGCCGCGCGGGCAGGCCGGCCACGGCGTGCCGTCGGTTTCCACCAGGTTGCCGTGCAGGTAGTCGAGCGCCGGCGCAGCGGCGTCGGGACCCTGCTCGACGCGCACCCGGCTGTTCGGGTCGGGCAGCAGGCGCAGGTCGCCGTGGCTGCCCCAGGGGCTGCTCTCGTCGATCAGGTCCTGCGGGGTCAGCGAACTGTTCGCCGGTACCCAGCCGCAACCGCTGGCCAGTTGCTCTTCCAGGGTCGCCAGGGGCAGCGAGCGCCCGCGGGTGATGCCGGCCAGGTCGGTGGTGACGAAGCTGACCAGGCGTACCGGCTGCAGGCGGTTCACAGGTTGCTCCGGCCGAGGGCGGCGATGCGTTGCAGGACGGTCTCGGTGTCGCTGATCCAGCAGTAGCCCTTGATCGCTTCCAGGCAGGCCTGGTGGCGTTCCGGGGTATGGGTGGCACAGGCATCCTCGACCAGGGTGACCAGGTAGCCGCGGTCGGCGGCATCGCGCACGGCCATGTCCACGCACTGGTCGGTGACCACCCCGCAGACGATCAGGTGGCGGGTGCCGAGGTTGCGCAGTACGTAGTCGATGGCGGTGGAGTTGAAAACGCCGGAAGAGGTCTTCGGCAGCACGATCTCGTTGGCGGTCGGCTCCAGGGCGTCGATCACCCTGGCGTCCGGGCTGCCCTTGGGCAGGTGCATCTCCGACAGCTTGTGATCCAGCGAGCGGTCGCGGCCATCGGCGGTGAGGCTCTCGATGACGGTGTGCAGGACGTTCTCGTCCACTGCGCGCATGGCCCCGAGCAGGCGCTGCTGGTTGGGGATCACCTGGTTCTGCACGCGCTCGTAGAAGTAGCCGGCCGCCTGCGGATCGACGTGCGGGTCGCGCCCCGGCTCGACCCAGGCACGCTGCATGTCGACGAACAGGATGGCGGTCTGCCGGCGGCCGAATGGCAGGTCGCGCGGCGAGTGGTGGGGCAGGCTGAACATCGGGTCATTCCTCCAGAATATGACTGCTGAACGCGTTGCGGAGCTGGTCGATGCCCTCCAGGCGTTCGTCGAGCGGCGCGCCCATGCGCGCCACCAGGGTCGCTACCAGTGCCTCGACCTGGGCCATGGCCGGCACCAGCGAGTCGAAGGGCGAGGCGGATTCCACTGGCGAACTGACGATCAGGTCGGCGTGTTCGCGCAGCGGCGAGGCGTAGATGTCGGTGAACAGCACCAGCCGTGTGCCGCGTGCCTTGGCGGCCTGGGCCACGTGCTGGGCCTGGCTCTGGTAGCGGCGATAGTCGAACAGGACCAGCAGGTCCTGGCGGCCGAGGTCGTAGAGCTGGTCGGGGAGCAGGGCGCCGTCGTCGAGTAATCGGCATTGCGGGCGCAGCAGGCGCAGATGGGTGACCAGGTAGCCGGCGAGGAAACGGCTGAAGCGTCCGCCGTGGCAGTGCACGCGCAGGCGGCTGTCGAGCAGCCAGTCGGCGAGGCGCTGGATGTCATCGGGGCGGGTCAGGCCGAGGGTCTGTTGCAGGCTCTGGCCAGCCTGGTCGAGGTAGCGCGCCCAGGTGTCGTCGCGGCCCATCCGCTCGCGGCGTTCGGCGAGCAGGGTGCGCGGCGAGCGCAGGCGGTCGTCGACGTCGGCCAGCAGCGCTTCCTGGAAGTCGCCGTAGCCGGCGAAGCCGAGCTTTTTCACCAGGCGCATGATCGTCGGGTCGCTGACTCCGGCGTGCCGGGCCAGGCGCGTCATCGGGCCGAGGCCGAGGCGCGGGTAGTCATCGAGCAGGGCACGCACCACCTTGCGCTCCGCGGGCGTCAGTTCGGCGGGCGGGGAGGCCAGGCGTTGTTTTAGTTCTTGCATGGGGCATCCTCGAAGGTGGGTCGATTGTGTAGTGAATTTTTCAGATTGTTCAATATGTGACGGAATGTTTTTTTCACTACATTCCCCGAAAACGACCGAATGACCGCTGTCGTGGCACGGCAGGCAGACGTGCGGCCGGGCCGGAAACGAAAAAGCCCGGTCGAAGACCGGGCTTTTTCCAGGGGCGGTTACGCAGCGTGGCTCAGAACGCCGGCACCACCGCGCCTTTGTATTTCTCCTGGATGAACTGCTTGACCTCGGCGCTGTGCAGGGCCTTGGCCAGCTTCTGCATGGCGTCGCTGTCCTTGTTGTCCGGCCGCGCGACGAGGATGTTCACGTAGGGCGAGTCGCTGCCTTCGATGGCCAGCGCATCCTTGGTCGGGTTCAGCTTGGCTTCCAGGGCGTAGTTGGTATTGATCAGCGCCATGTCGACCTGGGTCAGCACGCGCGGCAGGGTCGCGGCTTCCAGTTCGCGGATCTTGATGTTCTTCGGATTGTCGACGATGTCCTTCGGCGTGGCGGTGATGCTCTTGTTGTCCTTGAGCTTGATCACCCCAGCCTTGTCCAGCAGGAGCAGGGCGCGGCCGCCGTTGGTGGCGTCGTTGGGGATCACCACGGTAGCGCCGGAAGGCAGTTCGTCGAGCTTCTTGTACTTGCTCGAGTAGGCGCCCAGCGGCTCGATGTGTACGCCGGTCACGGCGACCAGGTCGGTGCCCTTGGCCTTGTTGAACTCATCGAGGTACGGCTGGTGCTGGAAGAAGTTGGCGTCCAGGCGCTTTTCCGAGACCTGCACGTTCGGCTGCACGTAGTCGGTGAACTCCTTGATCTTCAGGTCCACGCCTTCCTTGGCCAGCAGCGGCTTGACCACGTTGAGGATCTCCGCGTGCGGCACCGGGGTGGCCGCGACGGTGAGGGACTCGGCGGCCTGGGCGGCGGTGAGGCCGAGCGCCGCGACAGCGGAGAAAGCAGCAAGCAGTTTTTTCATCTTCAACTCCTTTCGAGGTGTTCCTGGCGGCTGTGGATAACCGCGGCGCTCAGGGTTTTGGGCTTGGCCGGCAAGCTTACTTGCGCGAGAAGTGCACCACCAGCTTGTCGCCCACGGTTTGCAGAATCTGGACGAGGATCAGCAGCATCACCACGGTGACCACCATCACGTCGGTCTGGAAGCGCTGATAGCCGAAGCGGATCGCCAGGTCGCCCAGCCCGCCGGCGCCGACCACTCCGGCCATCGCGGTGTACGAGACCAGGGTGATGGCGGTGACGGTGATGGCGGCGATGATGCCCGGCCGGGCTTCCGGCAGCAGGGCGTTCCAGATGATCTGCCGGGTGCTGGCGCCCATCGCCTGGGTTGCCTCGATGATGCCCTTGTCGACCTCGCGCAGCGCGGTTTCCACCAGGCGCGCGAAGAACGGCGTGGCGCCCACCACCAGCGGCGGGATGGCCCCGGCGACGCCCAGCGAGGTACCGGTTATCAGTACGGTCAGCGGGATCATCACGATCAGCAGGATGATGAACGGCAACGAACGGAGGATGTTCACCACTAGCGAGAGCAGGGTGTAGACCGCCTTCTGCTCGAACATCTGCCGTGGCCCGGTAAGGAACAGCAGGACGCCGAGGGGCAGGCCGAGGACCACCGTGAATAGCAGCGAACCGCCGAGCATCCAGAAGGTGTCGACGCTGGCCAGCCAGATTTCGTACCAGTCGATGTTGGCGAAGCTCATGGTTTCGAAGAAGTCCATCAGCGCAGTACCTCCACATGTACGTCAGCGGCGTTCAACTGGCTCATGGCGGCTTCCAGGTCACCGCCGACCAGGGCCAGGGTCAGCTGGCCGTAGGGCGTGTCCTTGATGCGGTCGATGCGTCCGGAAAGGATGCTGTAGTCGACCCCGGTCTGCCGCGCCACGGTGCCCAGCAGCGGCGCATAGGTGGCTTCGCCGCGGAAGGTCAGGCGCAGGATGAGACCCGGCACGTGGGCGAAATCGTCGTGGCGCTCGTCCTCGTCGACCCGTTCGGCCTCGAACACGAAGCGGCGGGTGGTCGGGTGCTGCGGATGGAGGAAGACATCGGCGACATCGCCCTGCTCGACGATGGCGCCGCCGTCCATGACCGCGACCTGGTCGCAGACACGACGGATCACGTCCATCTCGTGGGTGATGAGGACGATGGTCAGCTTCAGCTCGCGATTGATTTCCGCCAGCAGTTGCAGGACCGAGGCGGTGGTCTGCGGATCGAGGGCGCTGGTGGCCTCGTCGCAGAGCAGGATGCTCGGCCGGCAGGCCAGGGCGCGAGCGATGCCGACGCGCTGTTTCTGTCCGCCGGAGAGCTGGGCCGGATACTTGCGCGCGTGGTCGGACAGGCCGACCCGCGCGAGCAGCTCGGAGACCCGCGCATCGACTTCGGCACGGCTGAAGCCGCCGGCCAGGCGCAGGGGCATGGCGATGTTGTCGGCGACGGTCTTCGAGGACAGCAGGTTGAAGTGCTGGAAGATCATCCCGACGCGCTGGCGGAAACGGCGCAGGCCTTCGGCGTCGAGGGCGGTGACGTCTTCGCCCTCGACCAGGATGCGGCCGCCGCTGGGCTCCTCGAGGCGGTTGATCAGGCGCAGCAGGGTGCTCTTGCCGGCACCGGAATGGCCGATCAGGCCGAAAATCTGCCCGGCCTGGATGTTCAGGCGGGTCGGTTGCAAGGCGGGGATTTCCCGACCGGCAACTCGATAGGTCTTGTGGACGTCGTGGAATTCGATCACTGGGCGAACCTTGTGGGTGCGGCGATGCTGTTACGGCTGGAGCACGGGCTTGGCGGGAAGCATGGGCGGTCAGCTAAACCGAGCATTTTACCTTGCTTTCTTATGCATTATTAATATTTATTGGTGATGAAAAAACATTGAAATGGAATAAGCGTCTGGCTCGCTCCCGACAAGCGCTTTCTGCTGCGGCCGGGGCTGGACCGGCCTCAATTCCGGGGGGTAAGTATCAATCGGGTCGGCTTGTCGGCCTGTACGACATGGCTGAGATGCAGGTCGAAATCGGGTGAGAGCTTCTTCACCCGCGCCAGGAGCTGGTCGGAAACCAGCGGATAGTCGCTGTCCCGGCGCACTTCGATATGCACCCTGCAACGGTAGGCGACGACATCCGCGGCCACCGCGTCGAGCACCGCACCGAGGCCGCCCTGGCCGGTGCCGTCGAGCATCGGCAGGGGCACGGCGCTGCTGGCCGCTTGCGGATCGATCAGGTGGGGAGCGCCGGGCAGCGGCTTCAGTTGGCCGTCGGGCGGCGTCTGGATGATCTGCTGCATCTGCTGCTGGGCCGCCTGCTGCATGCGTCGGGCCTGCTCGGCACGGGCGGGATCGACCTTGGCGCGGTTGATCGCACCGTCCAGCCCGGCGGTCAGCGCCGGCGCCTTGGGCATCAGTCCGCGGGCATGGCCGAGGGCACTGGTGGCGGTGTTGAGGTCTCCTTGGCGCAGCGCGGTTTCCCCGCGCTGCATGTAGGCCTCGGCCAACTGGCGGCGGAATGCTTCGACGCGCTCGTCGCCGGCGGCGGCGCTGCGCAGGGCCAGCCATTGTTGCTCGGCCTGTTCGAGCTTGCCGGCGGCCAGGGTTTCCTGCAGTTCGGCATAGGGATCGGCGGGCTGCGCCTGGGGCGCGACCACCGGCGTCGGTTGCGACGACGCATTGCCCTGGCAGGCGCTGACCAGCAGCGCCGCCGCCAGGATGGACAGCAGGCGAAAGAAGGACGACATCATTCCTGCGGGTTCTCGTTTGGTCAAAAAATCGCCAGATTCTACACCGTGCGGCGGGGCAGGACAAAACTCAGCAGGAACAGGCCGGCGGCGCTGACCACGATCGAGGGGCCGGCGGGGGTATCCTTGAACCAGGACAGGGCCAGGCCGGCGCACACCGCGACCAGTCCCAGCAGGCTGGCACCGACCGCCATCTGCTCGGGACTGCGGGCATGGCGCTGGGCGGCGGCGGCGGGAATGATCAGCAGCGAGGTGATCAGCAGTACGCCGACGATCTTCATCGCCACGGCGATGACGATGGCGATCAGCAACATCAGCGCCAGGCGGATCGCTCCGACCGGCAGGCCTTCCACCTTCGCCAGTTCCTCGTGCACGGTGATCGCCAGCAGCGGCCGCCAGAGGAAGCAGATCAGTGCCAGGACCAGCGCGCTGCCGGCGATTATCCACAGCAGGTCGCTGGCGCTCACCGCCAGCAGATCGCCGAACAGGTAAGCCATCAGGTCGACCCGCACTTCCTTCATGAAGCTCAGGGTGACCAGGCCCAGCGACAGGGTGCTGTGGGCGAGGATGCCCAGCAGGGTGTCGGCGGCCAGCGGCTGGCGCTGCTGCAGGGTCACCAGCAGCACTGCGAGCAGCACGCAGCCGACGGTCACTGCCAGGGTCGGGCTGACATCGAGGAGGAAACCCAGGGCTACCCCGAGCAGTGCGGCGTGGGACAGGGTATCGCCGAAATAGGCCATCCGTCGCCAGACCACGAAGGAGCCCAGGGGGCCGGCCACCAGGGCCAGGGCGAGGCCGGCGAGGAGGGCGTTGAGCAGGAAGTCAGCCATGGTTGCAGTCGGGGCCGTGCTTGTGGACAGGAGTGAAGCGGGTGCCTGGAGGCAAGGCGCCGGGTCCGGCCTTGACCACCTCGCCGTGGAGGTCGTGGGCGTGATCGTGGTGGTGGTGGTAGATCGCCAGGCTGCGAGCGTCCTGGCCGAACAGCTCGACGAAGGCCGGGTCGCCGCTGACCTGCTCGGGGTGCCCGGAGCAGCAGACATGGCGGTTCAGGCAGACCACCTGGTCGGTGGCGCTCATCACCAGGTGCAGGTCGTGGGAGACCATCAGCACACCGCAGCCGTAGCGGTCGCGCAGTTTGCCGATGAGGCGGTAGAGTTCGGCCTGGCCGGCGACGTCGACGCCCTGCACCGGCTCGTCGAGCACCAGCAGCTCGGGCTTGCGCAGCAGGGCGCGGGCCAGCAGCACGCGTTGCAGTTCGCCACCGGAAATGCTTTGCAGCGGGCGCTCCAGCACGTGCGCCGCGCCGACCTCGCGCAACGCCGCCAGCGCCTGCTCGCGCCTGACCCCGGGTACCAGGCGGAGGAAGCGCAGTACGCTGAGCGGCAGGGTGGCGTCGACGTGGAGTTTCTGCGGCATGTAGCCGATGGTCAGCCGCGGCCGTCGCCAGACCTCGCCGACGTGCGGCTTGAGCAGGCCGAGCACGCTGCGTACCAGGGTGGTCTTGCCGGCGCCGTTGGGGCCGATCAGGGTGACGATCTGGCCGGGCTCGATGGCCAGGTCGACATCGCTCAGCACCGCCTGGCCGTTGAAGGACACGCCGACCTGGGTCAGCCGCACCAGCGCGTTGTCCATCAGGCGTCCTTCTGGTCCCGGCAGGTGCCGCAGAGGCCGACCACCTCGACGGTCTGGCTTTCCACGGCGAAGCCGACGCTGTTCGCTCCGGCGACGATGGCCCGGCTGATATCCGGCTGTTCCAGCTCGATCGCGGTGTGGCAGGTGCGGCAGATGAGGAACTGGCCCTGGTGGCTGTGCTCCGGGTTGTTGCAGCCGACGAATGCGTTGAGCGAGGCGATGCGGTGCACCAGGCCGTTCTCCTGGAGGAAGTCCAGCGCGCGGTAGACGGTCGGCGGCGCGGCGCGGCGGCCGTCGGTTTCGCTGAGCACCGCGAGGATATCGTAGGCCCCCAGCGGCTTGTGGCTCTGCCAGACCAGTTCCAGCACGCGCCGCCGTAGTTCGGTCAGGCGCACGCCCTGGCGCGCGCACAGCGCATCGGCCTCGGCCAGCGCGGTGCTGACGCACTGGCTGTGGTCATGGGGCTGGCAGGCCAGCGGGGTCTTGGGCGCAATCTTGTACATGGGCTGCGACGCTCGAGGGTAGAGACGTTATTATATTACCCGCTAACCACCTTTCATGTGAGTGCCGCCGTGACCCTGCGTCCCTTTGCCCTGCTGTCCGCCTGCTTCGCCCTGTTCCTGCTGGCTTCGCCGGCGCTCGCCGAGGTCAGCGTGCTGACCAGCATCAAACCGCTGCAACTGGTCGCCGCGGCCATCCAGGACGGCGTCGGCCAGCCGGACGTACTGCTGCCGCCGGGCGCCTCGCCACACCAGTACGCCCTGCGTCCTTCCGACGTACGGCGGCTGCGCGAGGTGCAATTGTTCTACTGGATCGGCCCGGACCTGGAGAACTTCCTGCCCAAGGTGCTCGCCGGCCGCCAGGGCACCAGCGTCGCGGTGCAGGACCTGCCGGGCATGCACCTGCGCAAGTTCGTCAATTTCGAGGAAGAGGAGCATGCCGGGCACGACGAGCACGACCATGACCATCGTCCCGGCATGCTCGACGCCCACCTCTGGCTGTTGCCGGCCAACGCCCGCACCATCGCCGCGCGGATGGCCGAGGACCTGGCCCAGGTCGACCCGGCCAACGCCGGGCGCTACCGGGCCAACCTGAAGGCCTTCGAGGAGCGCCTCGGCGGGCTCGACGGGAAACTCCGCGAACGCCTGGGCAAGCTTGCCGGCAAGCCTTTCTTCGTCTTCCACGAAGCCTTCGACTATTTCGAGGAAGCCTATGGGCTGCGCCATACCGGCGTGTTCGCGGTATCCGCGGAGGTCCAGCCGGGAGCACGCCATGTCGCCGCCATGCGCGCCCAGCTGAAGGCCGCCGGTCCGGCCTGCATCTTCAGCGAGCCGCCGCTTCGACCGCGGCTGGCCGACACCCTCAGCGAAGGCCTGCCGGTGCGCCTGGCCGAACTGGACGACCTGGGCGTGAACGTGAGCGTGGACGCCAACGGCTATGAGAATCTTCTGAACAACCTGGCAGGCGAATTTGCCGGCTGTCTGGAAAAGCTCTGAAAACCCGTGACTGATGGCCGCGCCCTCTTGCGCGCGGCGTCCCGATGACTAAGGTTGTCTGTTGCTGCCTGACACAAGATATTGATTCCCGTCAGGTACGGATAACTAGATGTTGCGTACGGTGGCCGGCTTCGGACGCCCCAACAACCATCGGGAGGTTAATCAGCGGATGGCCAAGACAGACGCACGCAGTCCCCGCACCGAACGCGGGACCATCGCCCTGCAGGACGCGTCGCAGGATATCTGGGACAAGAAGTACCGGCTCAAGAGCAAGGACGGTACGCCGGTGGATGCCAGCGTCGACGGTACCTGGCAACGCGTCGCCCGCGCCCTTGCCGATGTCGAGGACAAGGCCTCCCGCGAACACTGGTACGGGCGCTTCCTCTGGGCCCTGCGCAACGGCGCCATCCCGGCCGGCCGGATCATTTCCAATGCCGGCGCCCTGGGGCACAAGCCGGCCACCTCGACCATCAACTGCACGGTGTCCGGGACCATCCAGGACTCCATGGACCACATCCTCGAGAAAGTCCACGAGGCCGGCCTGACGCTCAAGGCCGGCTGCGGCATCGGCTATGAGTTCAGCACCCTGCGCCCGCGCGGCGCCTACGTTTCCGGTGCCGGAGCCTACACCAGCGGGCCGCTGTCGTTCATGGACATCTACGACAAGATGTGCTTCACCGTCAGCTCCGCCGGCGGCCGCCGCGGCGCGCAGATGGGCACCTTCGATGTCAGCCACCCGGACGTCCGCGAATTCATCCGCGCCAAGCGCGAGGACGGGCGCTTGCGCCAGTTCAACCTGAGCCTGCTGATCACCGACCAGTTCATGCAGGCGGTGGAACAGGACGCCGACTGGCCGCTGGTATTCCCGGTGCACGTGAAGGAGCGCGACGAGATCGACCTCGACGACCCCAACGCGGTGGTCTGGCGCGAATGGCCGATCCAGGACGACTACGTCCAGCGCGCCGACGGGCTGGTCGCCTGCAAGGTCTACGGCCAGGTCCGCGCCCGTCACCTGTGGGACATGATCATGGTCTCCACCTACGACTATGCGGAGCCGGGCTTCATCCTCATCGACCGGGTCAACGAACTGAACAACAACTGGTGGTGCGAGGCGATCCGCGCCACCAACCCCTGCGGCGAGCAACCGCTGCCGCCGTATGGCTCGTGCCTGCTCGGCTCGGTGAATCTCACCTGCTTCGTCGAGCAGCCATTTGGCGACGAGGCGCGCTTCGACTGGGACCGTTTCCGCGAAGTGGTGCGGGTGTTTACCCGGATGCTCGACAACGTGGTGGAAATCAACGGCCTGCCGCTGGAACAGCAACGCCAGGAAATCCTTGGCAAGCGCCGGCATGGCATGGGCTTCCTCGGCTTGGGCTCGACCCTGACCTTGCTCAAGCTGCGCTACGGCAGTCCCGAGGCCTGCGTATTCACCGAGGAAGTGGCGCGGGAAATGGCCCTGGTGGGCTGGGAAGTGGCCCTGGAGCTGGCCAGGGAGAAGGGCCCGGCGCCGATCCTGGCGCAGGACTACGAAGTCACCGCGGAAATGCTTCGCAAGCGTCCGGAAATGGCCGCCGATGGCTATAAGGCCGGCGACCGCATCCGCGGCAGCGTGCTTCACGCCAAGTATTCCCGCTACATGCAGCGGGTCGCTGAACATGCTCCGGAACTGATCGAGGCGTTGGCTGAAACCGGCGCGCGCTTCACCCACCACAGCTCCATCGCGCCGACCGGTACCATCAGCCTGAGCCTGGCGAACAACGCCTCCAACGGCATCGAGCCGAGCTTCGCCCACCATTATTCGCGCAACCTGATCCGCGAAGGCCGCAAGACCAAGGAAAAGGTCGAGGTCTACAGCTACGAGCTGCTGGCCTACCGGACCCTGGTCAACGCCCAGGCCCTGCCGGACAGCGACGACCCGGCGCGACGCCTGCCGGACTACTTCATCACCGCCGACAGCGTCACCCCGGCGCAGCACGTGGACATCCAGGCGGCGGCGCAGAAGTGGGTCGATTCGTCGATCTCCAAGACCGCCAACGTGCCCACCGACTACCCGTTCGAGGACTTCAAGGACATCTACCGCTACGCCTGGCACCAGGGACTCAAGGGCTGCACCACCTTCCGCTTCAATCCCGAGGCGTTCCAGGGCGTGCTGGTCAAGGAGTCCGACCTGGAGAAGACCCGCTACCGCTTCGAACTGGAGGACGGCAGCGTGGTGGAGTTCAAGGGCAACGAGCAGGTCGAGTACGACGGTGAGATCCATACCGCCGCCAACCTCTTCGACGCCTTGAAAGAAGGCTATTACGGCAAGTACTGAGGCCGGGGGAATCGATATGTCAGCAGTCAAGATCACGCAGAAGATCAAGGGCTTCAAGGTCGTCAACGAAGCCGAGGAGCAGGCCCTTGCCGCCGCCGCGGAAGCCGCGTCGGTGGTGCAGATGGACGAGACCCTGGAGCGCCCGGATACCCTGATCGGCGCCACCTACAAGATCAAGTCGCCGCTGTTCGAGCACGCGCTCTACGTGACCATCAACGACATGGTCCTCAACGCGGGCACGGCGCACGAGCAGCGGCGTCCCTTCGAGATCTTCATCAACTCGAAGAACATGGATCATTTCCAGTGGATCGTCGCACTTACCCGCATCATGTCCGCGGTTTTCCGCAAGGGCGGCGACTGTACCTTCCTTGTCGAGGAACTCAAGGCGGTATTCGACCCGCGCGGGGGCTACCTGAAGAAAGGCGGCATCTACATGCCTTCCATCGTCGCCGAGATCGGCGGCGTGCTGGAGCGCCACCTGACGGCCATCGGCCTGTTGCGTGGCCCTGAACTGGACGAGGAACAGCGTCTTTTCCTCGCGGAAAAACGCGCCGCCTACGAGGCCGCCCAGGGCACCAGCAAGGTCGAGCCGGGCGAAGGCTTCCCCGCCGGCGCGCAACTGTGCGGCAAGTGCAACAGCATGGCGGTGGTACAGATGGACGGCTGCGCCACCTGCCTCAACTGCGGACACTCGAAATGTGGGTGAGCACTTGAAAAACGCATGCGTTTTTCAATGCGAACGACCGGCCAGGATGGCCGGGCTGGGGGGGGGCTGAACGACGAAGCCTCGACAGGATGTCAGCTCGGCCTTACCCAAGACGCCGAACCGCATGCGTTTTTCAATGCGAACGACCGGCCAGGATGGCCGGGCCGGGGGTGGGCTGAACGACGAGGCCTCGACAGGATGTCGGCTCGGCCTCACTCCGAGACGCCGAACCGCATGGTTTTTGAAGGGCGAACGGCCGCAGGACGGCCGTGCTCCTGTGGTTCCTGCCTACAACGCAAACGGCAAATGAATCTCCACGTTCTGCCGTTGCGCCAGGCGCATCTCGAACTCCGCCGGATCATGGATCAGCACGTCCTGTCCGGCGAACGCCTCGGCGGCGATCAGTCGCGACAGCCAGAAGCGCACGCAGGCGACCCGCAGCATGCTCGGCCAGTGCTCGGCTTCCAGCGCGGTGAACGGCCGGCGGTTGGCGTAGGCGGCGAGCAGGGCGCGGGCGCGGGCCGGGTCCAGGCTGCCGTCGGCATTGGAGCACCAGTCGTTCAGGGTGATCGCCAGGTCGTAGAGCATCCAGCCGGAGCAGGCGTTGTAGAAGTCGATCAGGCCGGCCAGGTGCGGGCCGTCGAACAGCACGTTGTCGCGGAACAGGTCGGCATGCAGGTTGGCGCGCGGCAGCGCAGGGCGCTCGGCATCCAGCGCGGCGATCTCCGCCAGGGCCGGGGCGAGCAGGGCGCGGGCCTGTTCCGGTAGCCGCGGGGCGAGGTTGGCACCTTGTTCCAGCATCCAGGGCAGGCCACGGTCGCTGGGGCGTTCGAGGATGCGCCCGCGGGTGGCGGCGTGAAGGTGGCCGAGCAGATCGCCCACTTCCTGGCAGTGGTGGGCGTTCGGCTGCCGCTCGTGGCGGCCGGCCAGGCGCGGTTGCAGCAGCGCCGGCTTGCCTTCGAGACGGCGCAGGGCCTCGCCGTCGCGGGTGCGCAGGGCGTAGGGTACCGGCAGGCCGTCCTCGTGGAGCACGTCGAGCAGTTCGATGAAGAACGGCAGGTCCTGCACCGGCCCGCGCTCGACCAGGGTCAGGACGAACTCGCCGTGTTCCAGGCTGACGAAGAAGTTGCTGTTCTCGGAGCCTTCGGCGATGCCACGGAAATCCCGCAGGCGGCCCAGGTCGTAGGGGGCGAGGAAGGCTTCCAGGGTCGAGCGTTCGAGTGGGGTGAACACCGACATGTCAGCGCGGCCTCGCCAGGTTGGAAATGCACATCACCAGCTGAAGATCTCCCATTGTGGAATCAGCTTGTCCGGCTGGTCGGAGCGAATGAAGTTGCCATCGCTGCCGTCGGCGCGGACCAGGAAATAGGGTTTGCCATGCTTGGGAACCACCTTGATGGCGTAGAGGAAGCCATTCACGCGGTATTCCTGGATGGTCTTGTCGCCCTCCTGGCGGATGGTTACGTCGGGCTCGCCGGAGGGCGCGTCGTCGTCCGCCGCCATCGCGACGAGCGGGGCGAACGCCAGCAGTCCGGCGAGCATCAAGCGGTTCAGCGTACGCATGGTAACCTTGCTCCTTTATCGAATCGTCCAGGGTTCATTCTACACGCCCTGGTCTCCGGAAAAGGTTGATTCCCCTCATGAGCCAAGCGCCCCTCGTCCTGGTGGACGGTTCCTCGTACCTGTACCGCGCCTTCCATGCCCTGCCGCCGCTGACCACTTCGACCGGTAAGCCCACCGGTGCGGTGAAGGGCGTGCTGAACATGCTCCTGAGCCTGCGCAAGCAGTACCCGGACAGCCCGTTCGCGGTGGTCTTCGACGCCAAGGGCCCGACCTTCCGCGACGAGCTGTTCGCCGAGTACAAGGCCAATCGGCCGTCGATGCCCGACGACCTGCGGGTCCAGGTCGAGCCGCTGCATGCCAGCGTCCGCGCCCTCGGCCTGCCGCTGCTGTGCGTGGAGGGGGTCGAGGCCGACGACGTGATCGGCACCCTGGCGCGCAGCAGCGCCGCGGCTGACCGCCCGGTGGTGATTTCCACCGGCGACAAGGACATGGCGCAACTGGTCGACGGGCACATTACGCTGGTCAACACCATGACCGGTAGCCGCCTCGACGTGGATGGCGTGAAAGAGAAATTCGGCGTCGGTCCTGAGCTGATCATCGATTTCCTCGCCCTGATGGGCGACAAGGTCGACAACATCCCCGGCGTTCCCGGCGTCGGCGAGAAAACCGCGCTGGGCCTGCTGACCGGCGTCGGTGGCGGCCTGGAGGTGCTCTACGCCAGCCTGGACAAGGTGCCCGAGCTACCGATCCGCGGCGCCAAGGGTTTGCCGGCGAAGCTCGAGGAAAATCGCGAGCAGGCGTTCCTGTCCTATCAGTTGGCGACCATCAAGACCGACGTCGAACTGGACGTGGAGATCGACAAGCTGTATCCCGGCGAGCCGCAGCGCGAAGCACTGATCGCCCTGTACCGCGAGCTGGAGTTCAAGAACTGGCTGGACGACCTCCTGCGCGAGGCCAAGGAGGCCGGCGAGAACGGCGAGGCGGAAACGCCTATCCAGGCCGAGGTCGACTACGACGTGGTGCTCGACCAGGCCGGGTTCGACGCCTGGCTGAAGAAGCTGGAGGAGGCCGAGCTGATCGCCTTCGATACCGAGACCACCAGCATCGACGCCCAGCAGGCGCAGTTGGTGGGGGTGTCCTTCGCCGTGAAGGAGGGCGAGGCCGCCTACGTGCCGCTGGCCCACAGCTACATGGGCGTTCCCGAGCAACTGGACCGTGACGCGGTGCTGCGTGCGTTGAAACCGCTGCTGGAGGATCCGAAGAGGCTCAAGGTCGGCCAGCATGCCAAGTACGACATCAATGTCCTGGCCAATGCCAGTACCCCCATCGCGCTGCGGGGCGTAGCCTACGACACCATGCTCGAGTCCTATGTGCTGGACTCCACCGCCACTCGCCACGACATGGACAGCCTGGCCCTGAAGTACCTCGGCCACAGCACCATCCGTTTCGAGGACATCGCCGGCAAGGGCGCCAAGCAACTGACCTTCGACCAGATCGCCATCGAACAGGCCGGGCCCTATGCGGCGGAGGACGCCGACGTGACCCTGCGCCTGCACCAGGCCCTGTGGCAGAAGCTGGAGGCGATCCCGTCCCTGGCCAGGGTCCTGACCGATATCGAGATGCCGCTGGTACCGGTGCTGGCGCGGATCGAGCGCAACGGCGCGCTGGTCGACGCCAACCTGCTGGGCATCCAGAGCCGCGAACTGGGCGAGAAGATGGTCGCCCTGGAGCGCCAGGCATACGACCTGGCGGGGCAGGAATTCAACCTCGGCTCGCCCAAGCAGCTCGGCGCGATCCTCTACGACAAGCTCGGCCTGCCGGTGCTGAGCAAGACCGCGACCGGCCAGCCGTCCACCGCCGAGGCGGTGCTCGCCGAACTGGCCGAGCAGGACTTCGAGCTGCCCAAGGTGATCATGCAGTACCGCTCCATGAGCAAGCTCAAGAGCACCTACACCGACCGCCTGCCCGAGCAGATCAACCCGCGCACCGGGCGCATCCATACCTCATACCACCAGGCGGTGGCGGCTACCGGGCGGCTGTCGTCGAGCGACCCGAACCTGCAGAACATCCCGATCCGCACCGCGGAGGGCCGGCGCATCCGCCAGGCGTTCGTCGCGCCGCAGGGCTACAAGCTATTGGCCGCGGACTACTCGCAGATCGAGCTGCGGATCATGGCCCACCTGGCCAAGGACGACGGCCTGCTGGATGCCTTCCGCCACGACCTGGACGTACACCGCGCCACCGCGGCGGAAGTCTTCGGCGTGCCGCTGGAAGACGTCAGCGGCGACCAGCGACGCAGCGCCAAGGCGATCAACTTCGGATTGATCTACGGCATGAGCGCCTTCGGCCTGGCCAAGCAGATCGGCGTCGAGCGCAAGGAGGCCCAGGCCTACATCGACCGTTACTTCGCCCGCTACCCCGGCGTCCTGGCGTACATGGAACGGACCCGCGCCCAGGCCGCGGAGCAGGGCTTCGTCGAAACCCTGTTCGGCCGTCGCCTGTACCTGCCGGAGATCCATTCGAAGAACGGTGCCATGCGCAAGGCCGCCGAGCGCACCGCGATCAACGCGCCGATGCAGGGCACCGCGGCGGACATCATGAAGCGCGCCATGGTCGCTGTGGATAACTGGCTACTGGAAAGCGGCCTCGATGCCCGGGTGATCCTCCAGGTGCACGACGAACTGGTGCTGGAAGTGCGCGAGGACCTGGTCGAGCAGGTGCGCGAGGGAATCCGCCCGTTGATGAGCGGCGCGGCGACCCTGGACGTACCGCTGGTGGTCGAGGCGGGTGTCGGTTCGAACTGGGACGAAGCCCACTGATGAACGGTTGCGAGGCCCGTGTGGCGGGCCTTGCGAGCAGGTCCGGAGTGCCCGCGGAGGGTGCCGTGGAAAAGTTTTTCGCGGCGCGCTGAACTTTCCCGTTTTGCCGACAGTCATAACACACGAATGGCTTCTTGAGCCCTTCGATGCTCCTTTGCAGTGTTTAGTGTTGGCAGATTCCTGGACCCCGCCCTAGCGGTCCGGACTTGAACCCCGAACTTCCCCCTCCCCATACGAAGCTCGGGGTTTTTTTTGCCTGGAATTCAGGCTTCCCCGAACGCCTCTTGTTCCTCGTCCAGCAGGCCCAGCCATTGCGCCAGGACCATTTGCGCCTCGTCGACGCCCTGGCGCTTGGGCGCGGAGAACAGTTGCAGGGTGGCGACGTCGCCCCAGCCTTGCTGGACTTCCCGGCGTACCTTGAGCAGGGCGTTCTTGGCCGCGCCGAAGGCCAGCTTGTCGGCCTTGGTCATCAGTACATGGATCGGCAGCTGGCTGGCCTGTGCCCAATCCAGCATCAGTCGGTCGAAGTCGGTGAGCGGATGGCGGATGTCCATCATCAGGAACACCCCGGCCAGGCTTGCGCGGCTGCTCAGGTAGGCTTCCAGGTGGCGCTGCCAGTGCTGCTTCAGGGGGATCGGCACCTTCGCGTAGCCGTAGCCGGGCAGGTCCACCAGGCGCCGCGAGTCGTCCAGGGCGAAGAAATTGAGCAGTTGGGTACGTCCCGGGGTTTTCGAGGTGCGCGCCAGGTTGGCGTGGGTGAGGGTGTTCAGCGCGCTCGACTTGCCGGCATTGGAGCGCCCGGCGAAAGCGACTTCCAGGCCCTCGTCGGGGGGGCACTGGTCGACCTGGGCGGCACTGATGAGAAAGCTGGCCTTCTGGCACAGGCCGACGATGGGGTTCTTCTCTGACATGGGTTATCCACAGGGGTGCGACTCGGTGTCGCGGGGGGCTGTTTCGTTTCCGTTTCGGTATCGGAAGTATATAATGCCGCGGATTTTGTGTGCGCTTTATCCCCCAGGGTCGAGCGCGCGCGGGAACGGACAGAGCATTTTCCGCGCGGTAGAACGCGGGCGTTCCCCCTGATGAGGACGATCATGAAGAAACTGCTGCTCGCAGCGACAGTCGTTGCGGTGGCCGTTACGGCGCAGGCGGCGCAGGACCCGGAAGCAGTGTTCAACCGGACCTGTGGCGCGTGTCACGACGGCCAGCTGCCGATGGCGCCGAAAAAGGGCGACCATGCCGCCTGGGAGCCGCGGCTGGCCAAGGGCATGCCGACCCTGGTCCAGCATGTGACCAACGGATTCAACGCCATGCCGCCCCGCGGCCTGTGCACCGACTGCAGTGCCGAAGACTACCAGGCAACCATCCAGTGGATGGTGAAGAAGTAGCCGAAGCCCACTATCTTTCACCCTTAGCCGTAATTGGATTAGCTGATGAACAAACTTCTCGTGAGTCTGCTGTTGACCCTGGGTCTGACCGGCCTTGCCCATGCCGCTGGCGATGCCGCCGCGGGCCAGGCGAAAGCCGCGGTATGCGGCGCCTGTCACGGTGCGGATGGCAACAGCCCGGCGCCGAACTTCCCGAAACTGGCCGGCCAGGGCGAGCGTTACCTGCTCAAGCAGATGCATGACATCAAGGACGGCAAGCGTACCGTGCTGGAAATGACCGGCCTGCTGACCAACCTCAGCGACCAGGACCTGGCCGACATCGCCGCCTACTTCGCCAGCCAGAAGATGAGCGTCGGCATGGCCGATCCGAACCTGGTGGCCCAGGGCGAAGCGCTGTTCCGCGGCGGCAAGATCGCCGAAGGCATGCCGGCCTGCACCGGTTGCCATTCCCCGAGCGGCGTCGGCATCGCAACCGCCGGTTTCCCGCACCTGGGCGGCCAGCACGCGACCTACGTGGCCAAGCAGCTGACCGACTTCCGCGAAGGCACCCGCACCAACGACGGCGACACCAAGATCATGCAGTCCATCGCCGCCAAGCTGTCGAACAAGGACATCGCCGCGATTTCCAGCTACATCCAGGGTCTGCACTGATCGCTGCGTAGCACGGCAAAAAAGATGTATGAAAAAGGGTGGCCTCGGCTGCCCTTTTTTGCGTCCGCCATCGCTACAATGCTGGAACCCGTGACCGCTCCCCCCGGTCGAACTGACCGGGCCGAACCCGGCCGGAGAGCGGCACTGACCTCGCCTAGGAGTGAACGATGCGTAACCTGATTCTCACCGTCATGCTGGCCATGGCCAGCCTGTTCGGCATGGCCGCCCAGGCCGACGACTATACCGCCGGCAAGGAATACGTCGAGCTGAGCAGCCCGGTGCCGGTGTCCCAGCCGGGCAAGATCGAAGTGGTGGAACTGTTCTGGTATGGCTGCCCGCATTGCTACGCGTTCGAGCCGACCATCGTGCCGTGGAGCGAGAAGCTGCCGGCAGATGTCCATTTCGTGCGCCTGCCTGCCCTGTTCGGCGGTATCTGGAACGTCCATGGGCAGATGTTCCTGACCCTGGAAAGCATGGGTGTCGAGCATGACGTACACAACGCCGTGTTCGAGGCGATCCACAAGGAGCACAAGAAGCTCGCCACTCCGGAGGAAATGGCCGATTTCCTCGCCGGCAAGGGCGTGGACAAGGAAAAATTCCTGAGCACCTATAATTCCTTTGCCATCAAGGGCCAGATGGAAAAGGCCAAGAAGCTGGCGATGGCCTACCAGGTCACCGGCGTACCGACCATGGTGGTCAATGGCAAATACCGCTTCGACATCGGCTCCGCCGGTGGTCCGGAGGAAACCCTCAAGCTGGCCGACTACCTGATCGAGAAAGAGCGCGCAGCGGCCAAGAAGTAGGCAAGGTGATTCGGCATGTTGCGCCGCTGGCAGCGTGAACCTCGGGTCGCAGGCAGCTGCGACCCGCGAGTGAACCCCTCCTGTGACGATTCGCGGGAGCTGCCCGACGACGGCCGCCTGCGCCTTCTCAGCTTCAACATCCAGGTCGGTATCAGCACCGAGCGCTACCGCCACTACCTGACCCGCGGTTGGCAGCACCTGCTGCCCCACGCGGGGCGGGCGACCAACCTGAAGCGGATCGGCGAACTGCTCGCCGACTACGATCTCGTCGCCCTCCAGGAAGCCGACGGCGGCAGCCTGCGTTCCGGCTACGTCAACCAGGTCGAGCACCTGGCCCAGTTGGGGGCGTTCCCCTACTGGTACCAGCAGCTCAACCGCAACCTCGGGCGTATCGCCCAGCACAGCAACGGCCTGCTCAGCCGCTGGCGGCCGACCCTGCTGGAAGATCATCCGTTGCCCGGTCCGCCGGGGCGCGGCGCGATCTTCGTGCGTTTTGGCGAAGGCGCCGACGCGCTGGTGGTAGTGATGATGCATCTCGCTCTCGGCGCTCGCACCCGCACCCGCCAGCTCGCCTATATCCGCGAGCTGATCGGCGACTACCGCCACCAGGTGCTGATGGGCGACATGAACACCCATGCCGTCGATCTTCTGGAAAACTCGCCCCTGCGCGACCTCGGCCTGATGGCGCCGCAGGTCGAGGCGACGTTTCCCAGCTGGCGGCCGCAGCGCAATCTCGACCACATCCTGCTCAGTTCCGATCTCGCTCTCGAGCGGGTCGACGTGCTCGACCAGCCGATCTCCGACCATCTGCCGGTATCGGTGGAGATTCGCCTGCCGGACAACCTGCGCGACAAGGCCTTGGTCGTGCGCGGGGATGCCGGGAGTCCGCCATGAGTCGCGACGACGTCCAGCGCTGGAAAGACAAGTACCTGGAGAACATCGAGCAGCAGGAGCGCCTGCAACGGCGCTGGGATGCCCGCATCGACCTGCTACGTCGCGGCCTGGTGCGTAGCAGTCTGGCGGCCGAAGGCAGCGACAAGGCGGTCGACCAGTGCATGAAGGAGCTGCGCGAGATCCTCCGTCGCGACGACATGGACGCCGGCCTGTCGGGCCTGATTCCGCGCCTGGAAAAGGCCGTGCTCGACTCCGAACAACGCCGCCAGCAACGCACCCAGCAGAACATCGATGCCCTCGGCGAACTGGCCCAGCAGTTGCTGGCCCTGAACCTGCCGCGGGAACTGCGCAAGCCGCTGAAGCAGTTCGCCCGCGATATCGAGGAGCGCGCCCGGCAGTCGCGCGAGATTCCGATCCTGCTCAGCGAGCTGAGCAGGCTGCAACGCCAGGCGCTGGCCGAGCGCAAGGGCGGCGATGCCGAAGACGGTCGCCCGAGCCTGTTGCAACGCCTGTTCGGCGGCAAGGAGTCGGAAACCGCCGCGGAGCCGAGCGCATCGGTGCCGTCCGTTGTGGCGGCAAGCAATACACCGATCCAACCGGCGGCGGCCGCGCCGTCCCTGCCGGTCGCCGAGCACGACGAGGCGCCAGGCGGTCCGCCGCAGCCGTTGCCCGCCCGCACGGTCGCCGCCATCGAAAGCGCGCCAGCGGGTTGGGTCGGGGTCGCCGAGCGTGGCGAGCCGAACCAGATCCTGCTGGATGAGCCTCGGGAAATCTGGCTCGACAGCCTGCCGCTGCCGGCCGGCCTGAGCTTTAGCGAGACGCTGGAAGACGCGGGTGCGGAGTCGCCGCCCGCAGTGCCGGCGGACGTTGAAAGCGCGCCCGAAGCTCCGGCCACCCCTGTGGATAACCTCGACGGGCAGGCGGTAGACGAGGCCTACGAACTGCCGCCGCCGATACCGGAGCCCGGCTACAGCGCGGTGGCGCCGCACATCGAGGCCAGCCTGCTGCGGCTGCTCGACGGCCTGTCCCTGCCGAGCAGCCACCAGCCCCAGGCCGAGGCGCTGCGGGAGCGGATCGATGGCAGCCTGAACTGGTATGAGCTGGTGCCGGTACTCGACGACCTGGCGGTGCTGGTGCTGTCCCTGGCGGACAGTGGCCAGCGCGACTTCGAGGAATACCTGCGGCAACTCAACGAGCGCCTGGAAAGCTTCCTCGGCCACCTGGGCGACGCCCACGCCGGCTATACCGACGTGCTGGACAACGCGCGCGGCTTCGACCAATCGCTGCGTGAGCAGGTCAGTGGCCTGCAGGCCAGCGTGCAGCAGGCGACCGACCTGAACAGCCTCAAGCTGGCGGTGGACAGCCGGCTGAACGGCCTGCTCGCCTCCATGGACGAACACCAGCGCGAACAGGCCGAGCACGAACAGGAGGTGTCCGGCCGCCTGCAGGCGCTGATGGAACGGGTCAACAGCATGGAACAGGATGCCAAGGCGTTCCACAGCCACCTGGAGGACCAGCGACAGAAAGCCCTGACCGATCCGCTGACCGGGCTGCCCAACCGCGCGGCGCTCAGCGAGCGCCTGGAACAGGAGGTGGCGCGCCGGCACCGGGACGGCGGCGATCTGCTGCTGGCGGTGCTGGACATCGACCACTTCAAGCGGATCAACGACGACTTCGGCCACCTGGCCGGGGACAAGGTGCTGAAGATCATTGCCGGCGAATTGCGCAAACGGTTGCGCCAGGCCGATTTCATCGCCCGTTTCGGCGGCGAGGAGTTCGTCGTCCTGCTCCCGGCCACGTCCCTGGAAGCCGGCCGGCAACTGCTCGAACGGCTGCGCGCGGCGATCGCCGCCTGTCCGTTCCATTTCAAGGGCGAGCCCCTGAGCATCACCTGTTCCGCCGGCATCACCGCGTTCGAAGGCAACGAGGCCGGCGAAGTGGTTTTCGAGCGCGCCGACCAAGCGCTGTATCGAGCCAAGCGCGCCGGCCGGGATCGCCTGGAAGTGGCCTGAAGGGCGACCAGCGCACATTCCGGCGACTCGGGACGGGCTCGCCTGCAGGTGTTGCCGCGGCTCGCTAGAATGGTCCCGCCCGGTAGAATGACCGGCTGTCCCGCTCTGGAAACTCCCATGGATATGTTCGGCGTCGCCGTCCTGATCTTTCTGGTCACCGATCCCTTCGGCAACATCGCCGTGTTCCTCGCCGCGCTGAAAGGCGTCGCCCCCGGGCGCCGCTTGCGCGTGGCGTTTCGCGAGCTGGCCTTCGCCCTGGGCCTGCTGCTGCTCTTCCTCACCCTCGGCGAGCACATCCTCAGCGGCCTCGGCCTGTCCCGCGAGGCGACCGGGATCGCGGGTGGCATCATCCTGTTCGTGATCGCCATGCGCCTGATCTTCCCGTCGCCCCAAGGGCTGCTCGGCGAAGTGCCCGACGGCGAGCCGCTGCTGGTACCCCTGGCCACCCCGGCGGTGGCCGGGCCCTCGGCGCTGGCGATGCTGATCACCCTGCGCACCACCTTCGACGGTCCGCTGTGGGAGCTTTACCTGGCGGTGGTGCTGGCCTGGGCCGCTACTGCGCTGATCCTGCTGCAGGCGGCGTTCCTCCAGCGTTTCCTCGGCCCGCGCGGGCTGACCGCCATCGAGCGCCTGGCCGGCATGCTGCTGATCATGCTCAGCGTCGATATGCTGTTGGACAACCTGCGCAGCGTGTTGCACATCGCCGCCTGACCGCGCTGCCCATTTTTTTCGGAGTCATCATGCGTTCGTTCGTTTTACTGGCTTTCACCCTGTCGCTGCTGGCCGGCTGCTCCAGCGGCCCGCGCCTGAATACCGACTACACCTCGGCGAACCAGGACAGCCGCGTCCAGTTCATCGTCCTCCACTACACCTCCACCGATCTGCCGCATTCGCTGGGCATCCTCACCCACGGCGGCGTCAGCGCGCACTACCTGATCGGCGACGACGAGCCGGCCACCGTCTACCGCCTGGTGGATGAGAACCGCCGCGCCTGGCACGCCGGGGTCAGTGAATGGCAGGGCCGGACCTGGCTGAACGCCACCTCGATCGGCATCGAGATCGTCAACCAGGGCTATCGCGATACACCCCAGGGGCGGGTCTGGTATCCGTTCAGCGAAGCGCAGATCCAGGCGCTCATCCCCCTGCTGAAGGACATCGCCAAGCGCCACGGCATCACCCCGGACCGGATCATCGGACACAGCGATATCGCGCCGGGCCGCAAGGTTGATCCGGGTCCGCTGTTCCCCTGGAAGCGCCTCGCCGATGCCGGTCTGGTGCCCTGGCCGAAGCCCGGCGAATTGGCGCGCCGGCTCGCCGAACTGAACGGCCAGCTGCCGGATGTGCGCTGGTTCCAGCAGCAGTTAGCGCGGCACGGTTACCTGGTGCCGCAGACCGGCGAGCTGGAGAAGGACACCCGCGACGTCATCGGCGCTTTCCAGATGAAATACCGTCCGGCCCGCTTCGATGGCGAGCCGGACCTGGAAACCGCCGCGCTGCTGCTGGCGGTGCCGACTTCCTGAGGCCTGTGGAAAAGCCTGCCGGGAGCGGCCCCGGTCACACCGGCAGCAGCATGTAGAAGCGCGCGCCCTGGCCCGGTTGCGAGCGCACCGCGATGCGCCCGCCATGCAGCTGGATGATTTCCTTGCACAGCGCCAGGCCGAGGCCGGCGCCGCCCTTCTTGCGTCCGACCTGGACGAAAGGCTCGAAGATCCGTCCTTGCTGGCTGAAGGGAATGCCTTCGCCATTGTCTTCCACCGCGATCAGCACCCGGTCGCCCTGGCGCCGGGCCTGCAGGTGGATCTGCCCGCCTTCGCTGCTATGGCGCAGGGCGTTTTCCAGCAGGTTGTCGATCACCCGCTCGATCTGCAGGCGGTCGAGCTGCAGGCGCGGCAGTTCATCGCCCAGCTCCAGTTGCAGCGAGACCCGGCGGGCCTCGCCCTTGGGAGTGAAACGCTGCTGCGCCTGGGTGAGCAGGTCGACGAGGTCGCAGGAAGCCAGTTCGAGCTTCTGCATGCCGGTCTGGTAGCGCGAGAAGTTCAACAGGTCGTTGATCAGCAGGACCAGCCGCGACATCTCTTCGTCCACCGTCTGGATCAGGTCCGCTTCCCGTGACTCCGCGGGGAAGTCCAGGCGTTCGCGGAGCAGGCTGAAGGCCATCTGCATGCCGGTCACCGGCGTACGCAGTTCGTGGGAGGCGCGCAGGACGAATTCGCTGCGGACCCGTTCGAAGGCGCGCTGCTCGGTCACGTCGCGGACCACCAGCACCGCGCCGACGCTATGCCCGCCGGGATGGGTGACCGGATACAGCGACCAGGCCAGCAGGCGCGACTCGCCGGCGACGTCCACCACCAGGTCGGGCATCGCCTCGTCCTGGACTTCGCCGAGCAGGGCCTTTTCCACCGCTTCCTGGACATCGACATCGCTGAGTATTTCGTCGATCCGCTTGCCATGGGGGTCGTTGGAGACGAACAGCTGGCGGATCGCGACCGGGTTGGCGTGTTCGATGCGCCCCTGGTTGTCGAAGATCACCAGGCCGTCGTCGATGCTGTCGAGTACCGCCTGCAGGCGCCGCTCGCCGGAAAGCACCTCTTCGACGCTGGTCTTGCGGTACTGCCGCAGGGCCTCGGCCATCAGGCCGAAACGCCGGGTCAACTGGCCGACCTCGGCGACGTTGGTCATCGGCAGGGTCACGTCGAAATCGCCTTCGCCGATCCTGTCTGCCGCCCGCGCCAGGGTTTCGATCGGCGCGCCGAAGCGCCGGGCGATGCTGTGGGCGGTGACGAAACCGATCAGCAGGATGGCGACGCCCACCAGGCCAAGCAGGCCGGCGACCAGGTAGGCTCGGTGGCGGGCGCTGGTCTCGGCGTCGCTGATGCCGGCCAGCGCCAGTTGCTGCAGGTCCTGCAAGCGTAGGCGCAGGGTATTGAAGGCTTCGCTGAAGCCGTCGTTGTCGGCCATGGGCGCCTTGAGCAGCGCCGGGGTGTGCGCCTGCAGTTGCAGGTAGGCGTCGCGAACGCCATCCAGGGCGGCCTGCTCGGCGCCGTCGACGGTATTCGCCCGGCCCTGTTCCAGGACTCGTCGGAAGTCGTTTTGCGAGCGCTCCAGGGCCTGCCCGTCGGGTTTTTCGCGGAGCAGTATGACCAACTGGTCGCCGAGCAGCTGGCGCAACTGCTGGCTCACCTCGATGGTCGCGTGGTGGTGCGACATCCGTTGCTCCTGAGCGCGGCCGAGCTGCATCACGCTGAACAACCCGAGCAACAGGCCGAACAGCGAGACGGTGATCAGCGCGGAAATGCTGAGGAACAACCGGGTCCGGAGCTTCATCGGCAGCGGCATGCTCATAGGCCGTACTGCTTGCGCTTCCGGTACAGGGTCGAGGCATCGATACCGAGGGTCTTGGCGGCCTGGTCGAGGGTCGCGCTGGAGGCCATCACCGCCGTGATATGGGCTTTCTCCAGGTCTTCCAGGCTCAGCGATTCGCCGATCCGCGGCGCGCTGCTGGCAGATTGCGCAGCGCTGAAACCGAGGTGGTCGACATCCACCCGTTCCTGGTTGCAGATGATGCTGGCGCGCTCGATCACGTTGCGTAGCTCGCGTACGTTGCCCGGCCAGGGGTATTGCCGCATGGCCTCGCGGGCGGCTTCGCTGAAGCCGCGGGCGGGGCGGCCGTAGTCCTTGACGAAGCGGGCGAGGAAACGTTCGGCCAGGCCGAGGATATCCTCGGCGCGTTCGCGCAGGGGAGGCAGGTTGAGCACGATCACGTTGAGGCGGTAGAGCAGGTCCTCGCGGAACTGGCCCTGGGCGACCATCGCGCCCAGGTCGCGGTTGGTCGCGGCAAGGATGCGCACATCGGCGCGGCGGGTCACCGGATCGCCGACGCGTTCGTATTCCTTGTCCTGGATGAAGCGCAGCAGCTTGGGTTGCAAGGTCAGCGGGAAGTCGCCGATCTCGTCGAGGAACAGGGTGCCGCCGTCAGCCTGGCTGACCCTGCCCAGGGTGCTTTCGGTGGCACCGGTGAAGGCGCCGCGACTGTGCCCGAACAGTTCGCTTTCCATCAGTTCGGCGGTCAGCGACGGGCAGTTGATGGTGACCTGGGGCTTCTTCGCGCGTTTGCTCCAGGTGTGGATGGCGCGTGCCAGTTCGCCCTTGCCGGAGCCGGATTCGCCGAGGATGAGGATGTTGGCGTCGGTCGCCGCGACCTGGCGCGCGGTCTCCAGTACCGCGGCCATGGCCGGGCTGTGCGATTCCAGGCCGTCGCCCTGGCGGCGCACTTCGTCCTCCAGGGCCTCCAGGCGCGCGGTCAGTTGGCGCACCTCCAGTTGCTTGGCGGCGGCCAGGCGCAGTTGGTCCGGGCTGCAGGGCTTGACCAGGTAATCCACCGCGCCGGCCTGCATGGCGTCGACCGCGGTATCCACCGCCGAATGCGCGGTGACGATCACCACGCGCATCCATGGCGCCTGGACGCGCATCTGGGCGAGAACGTCGAGCCCGTTGTCTTCGCCCAGGCGCAGGTCGAGGAAGCACAGGTCGAATACCTGGCGCTGCAACAGGGCCTCCGCCTGCGGCGCGCTGCTGGCGGTGGCCACGCTGTAGCCTTCGTCTTCGAGGCAATAACGGAAAGTGCGCAGGATCGCCGACTCGTCATCGACCAGCAGGATGCGCCCCTGTTTTTCGGAAGTGGTTTCCATCGTTGCTTTTTATCCTCTAGGGAATTCACTGCCATTCGGCTTCTGGGTTAGTCCCCGGAAAGCCCATGCAAGTTGCAGAGCGCCCCGCCGCCCATCCGGGCGGCGTGCAACCTGCCGATGTTGCTGTTCTTGGGTTTTCGGGAAGCCGTGGCGGCTCCACGGATGGCTCCGGGTAGCAGGTGCCGGGTCGCTTCCCTGTTGCATGTGACAGCGTACCGCGCCGATCGTGCAAAACGCCCGGAATAATTTGTCGCGTCGTGCAGGATGAACTGCGCAGACTACCTGGGTTGTTTTATAACTTATTGAATTAAAAGTATTTTTATTTTTCAGAAAGGCTGGCATGGGGCGTGCAATGAGGTAGTCACGGTCTCCCTGAAGAAAAAATGGACACAGGCCGGTTCGCTACCCCGATGGGCCCGGCCCCGAGGCGGTACCGACAGTTCCGAAGGCACACAGGAGAAAACATCATGCTTAGTTGGGCTATCACCTTTCTGATCATCGCCATCATCGCTGCCGTCCTCGGGTTTGGTGGCATCGCAGGTGCCGCCACCGGAATCGCGAAGATCCTCTTCGTGCTGTTCCTGGTGCTCTTCGTGGTCTCGTTCTTCTTCGGACGCCGTCGCGGCTAGCCGGATGCCAAGGAGAAAGCGATGCGACTCATGCGTAACCTGATGAACGCACTGCTGCTCGGTGCCGCCGCCAGTTCGCTGGCGGTGGCGGCCGACAGGGACGGCGAATACCGCTTGAACGAATTGCAGAGCACCGATGCCGGATACCGCAAGGCCTGGCAGAACCTGGTGGAAGACGAGAGCCGCTTGCCCGACTGGGTGATGAATCTCTCGGGAACCGCTACGCCGATGCATGCCGTCGACGACCAGGGCGACAAGTATCTGGTCGGCGGTCTCTGCGAGAAGTCCGATTGCAAGGGCCAGCGCCTGCTGGTCGCCTTCGATTGGGACAAGAGTCATGCCTACGGGCTCTACGTGCAGGTGCCCGAAGGGCTGCCGCAGGACAAGTCGCCGAGCAAGCACGCCAGCTTCCGCTGGCTGGGCAAGCCGGAGCCGGCGGTACAGAAGATCCTCGACGAACAACTCAAGGCCGATCCGAACTGGTACTGAGGCGGAACGGGC
This sequence comes from Pseudomonas sp. KBN12P06040, assembly GCF_037574965.1. Lineage (NCBI taxonomy): Bacteria > Pseudomonadati > Pseudomonadota > Gammaproteobacteria > Pseudomonadales > Pseudomonadaceae > Pseudomonas > Pseudomonas sp. KBN12P06040. Next base: position 6,398,725 of record NZ_JBBELS010000001.1, on the reverse strand, counting down.
TTGCGTGACACCGCCCCGCCCGCAGCGGGGCATGGCCAGGGGACCGGGATGCGCTGGGTGAGGTCGATCCGGCGGGTTCCAGGGGTACAGGGAGTACCTCCTTCGGGGTCGGGCCAGGCGAAAACGCGCCGGAGGGGAGCCACCGATGTCTCGCTGCCTTCCGGCGCGCTTCTATATATAGAAGGGGTACGACGCTCCGCCGTCCGGCGGAGCGTCGGCTTCCGCACCGATACTCCGCGAACTTCCCTGATATCGATCAATGCCTGTGGATGGCTGAGTCGTTTTACAATCGACCACCCGCGCGTTCCGAGGCGCCCTCCCAGAAGGGCTTTACCGCGCGGTTATCCACAGAGTGCCGCTTATCCACAGCCGGCGATGGCGTGCCGGACGGCGTTGCGTGTCCTGCGACCATCCATCGCAGCGATGATGAGCGACTTTCAACTTCCCAGGATGGGCACGAGGCTCCCGGGCCTTGCACGGAGTGCCTTCCGCTCCCTGTTCTTGTACGAAAATCAAGGGCAATTTCCTGTGGGACGGACGTTTCATTAGTGATTTCTCATGCCGATTCGGCATGGGGCAGTCACTTACGGCATTAGACGGGGTAGGGGAGCGCATGAATCATTGCGCCCTTTCGCCTGTCGGGAGCGACTCTCCCGTTGGAGCGACTCCCGACTTCCACAAGAATTAAGGGTGACGAAACATGGGTAAAGCCAAGCTAAGCCTCGCCTGGCAGATCGTGATCGGTCTGGCACTCGGTATCGCCGTCGGCGCAGTGCTCAACCATTTCAGCGCCGAAAAGGCCTGGTGGATCGCCAACGTGCTGCAACCGGCCGGCGACATCTTCATCCGTCTGATCAAGATGATCGTGGTGCCGATCGTGATTTCCTCGCTGGTGGTCGGCATCGCCGGCGTCGGCGACGCGAAGAAGCTTGGCCGCATCGGCCTGAAGACCATCATCTACTTCGAGATCGTCACCACCGTCGCCATCGTCGTCGGCCTGCTGCTGGCCAACCTGTTCCAGCCCGGCACCGGCATCGACATGAGCACCCTGGGTACCGTGGACATTTCCCAGTACCAGAAGACCACCCAGGAAGTGCAGCATGACCATGCGTTCATCGCGACCATCCTCAACCTGATTCCCTCCAACGTCTTCGCCGCCATCGCCCGTGGCGAGATGCTGCCGATCATCTTCTTCTCGGTGATGTTCGGCCTCGGCCTGTCGAGCCTGCCCAACGACCTGCGCGAGCCGCTGGTGAAGGTGTTCCAGGGCGTTTCCGAGACCATGTTCAAGGTCACCCACATGATCATGAAGTACGCCCCTATCGGTGTCTTCGCCCTGATCGCGGTGACCGTCGCCAACTTCGGCTTCGCCTCGCTGCTGCCGCTGGCCAAGCTGGTGATCCTAGTCTACGTGGCCATCGTCTTCTTCGCCCTGGTGGTGCTGGGCCTGATCGCGCGGATGTTCGGCTTCTCGATCATGCGCCTGATTCGCATCTTCAAGGACGACCTGGTCCTCGCCTATTCCACCGCCAGCTCGGAAACCGTGCTGCCGCGCATCATCGAGAAAATGGAAGCCTACGGCGCGCCGAAGGCGATCAGCAGCTTCGTGGTGCCCACCGGCTACTCCTTCAACCTCGATGGCTCGACCCTGTACCAGAGCATCGCGGCGATCTTCATCGCGCAGCTCTACGGTATCGACCTGTCCATCGGCCAGCAGATCATGCTGGTGCTGACCCTGATGGTGACCTCCAAGGGTATCGCCGGCGTGCCGGGCGTGTCCTTCGTGGTGCTGCTCGCCACCCTGGGCAGCGTCGGCATCCCGCTCGAGGGCCTGGCCTTCATCGCCGGCGTGGACCGCATCATGGACATGGCGCGTACCGCCCTCAACGTGATCGGCAATGCCCTCGCGGTGCTGGTCATCTCCAAGTGGGAAGGCATGTACGACGCGGCCAAGGGCCAGCGCTACTGGGATTCGCTGCCGCACCTGCGGCAGGCGGTCGGCGAAGCCAAGGGCAAGCAGGCCACCCTCGAATAAGGCGGCTTCCCGCCCAGGAGGCCCCGGCATCGTCCGGGGCCTCGGCGTTTCTGGCGCCGGCACCGCCTGCGCCGCTATCATCCGCGCAACGCGGGGGATTCTGAATGCTGAACGGCTTGTGGTTGGGTTTTTTCCTGGTGGCGGCGGCGAGCGCGCTGGCGCGCTGGTTGATCGGCGGCGATGCGACGGTGTTCGCGGCGATGGTGGAGAGCCTGTTCGCCATGGCCAAGCTGGCGGTCGAGGTGATGGTCCTGCTGTTCGGCACCCTGACGCTCTGGCTCGGCTTCCTGCGCATCGCCGAGAAGGCCGGTCTGGTGGAGCGCCTGGCGGTGCTGCTCGGTCCGCTGTTCCGTCGGCTGATGCCGGAAGTGCCGCCGGGGCATCCGGCGATCGGCCTGATCACCCTGAACTTCGCCGCCAATGGCCTGGGCCTGGACAACGCCGCCACGCCGATCGGCCTGAAGGCGATGAAGGCGCTGCAGGAACTCAATCCCAGCAGCACCACCGCGAGCAATGCGCAGATCCTCTTCCTGGTGCTCAACGCCTCGTCCCTAACCCTGCTGCCGGTGACCATCTTCATGTACCGCGCGCAGCAGGGCGCGGCCGATCCGACCCTGGTATTCCTGCCGATCCTCCTGGCCACCAGCGCCTCGACCCTGGCCGGCCTGCTGTCGGTGGCGCTGATGCAGCGCCTGCGCTTGTGGGACCCGGTGGTGCTGGCCTACCTAATCCCCGGCGCGTTGCTGCTGGCCGGCTTCATGGCGGTGCTCGGCACGCTCTCGGCCACCGCGCTGGCGCAGCTGTCCTCGCTGCTGGGCAACCTGACGCTGTTCAGCCTGATCGTGCTGTTCCTGATCGTCGGCGCGCTGAAGAAGGTGCCGGTCTACGAGAGCTTCGTGGAGGGGGCGAAGGAAGGTTTCGACGTCGCCAGGAACCTGTTGCCGTACCTGGTCGCAATGCTTTGCGCGGTTGGCGTGTTGCGCGCCTCCGGGGCGCTGGAAGTGGTACTCGGCGGGATACGCTGGGCGGTCGAGGGGCTGGGCTGGGACAGCCGCTTCGTCGAGGCGCTGCCCACCGCGCTGGTCAAGCCGTTCTCCGGCAGCGCGGCGCGGGCGATGCTGCTGGAGACCATGCAGACCCACGGCGTCGACAGTTTCCCGGCGCTGGTCGCCGCCACCGTGCAGGGCAGTACCGAGACCACCTTCTACGTGCTCGCCGTCTATTTCGGCTCGGTCGGCCTGCAGCGCGCGCGCCACGCGGTGGGCTGCGCGCTGACCGCGGACCTGGCCGGGGTCATCGCCTCCATCGGCGTGTGCTACTGGTTCTTCGCCTGAGGTCGCCAGGCTTCGACGTCACTGGGTGACGTCGAAGCGCAGGGTGCCGATCATCTGTCCGGCCTCGGTGAGTACCTTCACCTGCCAGTGGCCGACCGGGTCGCCGGGGAAGTTCTGCTTGTGGGTCCAGGCCCGGTAGCCCTCCTTGCGGCCGCCGTGGATATCCAGGGCGATGCGGTCGAACTCCTTCCCGTTGAACATCCACACGTGATAGATGCGCTCGTCGAGGCCGCGCGGCGCGTTGATCGCGGTATAGGCGAACAGGCCCTGGCTGCGCAACTGGCTGGCGCCGACCTGCTCCAGGCTGTCGCCGGGCGTGCGGCTCTGGTCGTCGAACTGGCTGCTCACCGCCACTTCGGTCAGCCACAGGGTGGCCGGCGGCACCCAGGTACGGCCGAACCAGCCGGCCAGGCCTACCGCCAGGGTCAGGCCGAGAAGCAGGAAGCCGCGCCACCAGTGCTGTAGCGGGAAGGTCACGAGCAGGCTGGGGAAGGACAGCACGACGGCGATGCCCAGCGACAACCGGTAGCTTTCCGGGGTGGTCAGGTGCAGCAGGATCGGCAGCGAGGTCAGCAACACCGCAAACAGGGTCAGGGTGTGGTAGGCGAGGAACACCCAGCGACGCCTGGACAGCCAGCGATAGTAGAGCGGATCGGTGATGGAGATCAGCGCCGCGGCGGCCAGCGTCCCTGTGAACAGCGCCTGACCGCTGTTCCAGGTGGTGGTGATGAGAAAGAACGGCAGGACGAAGAACAGGCTTTCCTGGTGGATCAGTTGGGTCGCGTAGCGCAGCAGCGGCGCCGGGATCTCCCAGCCGAAGCGGCGGGCGAAGGTCTCCCGCAGGAGGTTCTCGAGGATCAACCAGACCCAGCTGACCAGCATGATGATTGCGAGTACCTGGGCGAAGCCCTTCTGCCGGTCGACCATGATGAAACTGAACACGCCCGAACAGAAGCCGAACAGGGCGATGGTGCGTGGATAGCGGGCCATCAGGCCGCCGACCAGGGCGATCAGTTGCTCCAGGCGGACCTTGAGGATGGGGCGTTGTTGGTTGGGCATGGGGAACAGCGGGTTCTCGATCGGATCTGCTCGGCCAGCCGGCCGGGGCGCGCAGCATAACCCCGGCCGGGTTTCCTGGGTATGAACGAAGGACAGCTACCGCGCGGCGAATGTTTCCTTCGCCCGACAGAGGCTCCGCTCTCCTTTCGCGGAGGGCGACCAGGGAAAAAGGCGTCGCTTTCCCGACCGATGGTCGCGAAGCTTTCGGCAGCCTTTCAAACCCCTTCAATTCGCACCTTTCGGGCAATTTTAGATTGTTCGACAGGAGTTTTTACACATATGGTTACAACTCGGTCGATGGATGACGTACCCGCCTGCGTGGCCATCGACGCCGCCATGGACCGCTTCCCCGTGTCTGCCTGAGTGTGTGTCCCATGGCCTCTAATAAATCCAAAGGCGTCGCCATTTTCCGTGTGGTCAGTGGCAACTTCCTCGAGATGTACGACTTCATGGTGTATGGCTTCTACGCCACCGCCATCGCCAAGACCTTCTTCCCCGGCGACAACCCGTTCGCCTCCCTGATGCTGTCCCTCGCCACCTTTGGCGCCGGCTTCCTGATGCGGCCGTTGGGTGCGGTGTTCCTGGGCGCCTACATCGATCGCCACGGCCGCCGCCAGGGCCTGATCATTACCCTCGGCCTGATGGCCATGGGCACCCTGCTGATCGCCTTCGTTCCCGGCTATGCCACGCTGGGCGTGGCGGCGCCGTTGCTGGTGCTGTTCGGCCGGCTCCTGCAGGGTTTTTCCGCCGGCGTCGAGCTGGGAGGGGTTTCGGTCTACCTGTCGGAGATCGCCACGCCAGGACGCAAAGGCTTCTTCGTCAGTTGGCAGTCGGCCAGCCAGCAGGTCGCGGTGGTCTTCGCCGGCCTGCTCGGCGTGCTCCTCAACCAGTGGCTGAGCCCGCAGGACATGGGCGAATGGGGCTGGCGCGTACCGTTCTTCATCGGCTGCCTGATCGTTCCGGCGCTGTTCGTCATCCGTCGCTCGCTGGAGGAAACGCCGGAGTTCGAGGCGCGCACCCACCGCCCGTCGCTGTCGCAGGTGCTGCGCTCCATCGGGCAGAACTTCGGCGTAGTGCTGGCCGGTACCGCGATGGTGGTGATGACCACCGTATCGTTCTACCTGATCACCGCCTACACGCCGACCTTCGGCAAGAATGAGTTGCAACTGTCGGACCTCGACAGCCTGCTGGTGACCATGTGCATCGGCCTGTCCAACTTCATCTGGCTGCCGGTGATGGGCGCGTTCTCCGACCGCATCGGGCGCAAGCCATTGTTGCTGGGTGCCTCCGCGTTGGCACTGCTGACCGCCTACCCGGCGCTGTCCTGGCTGGTCCGCGAGCCGAGTTTCGCCGGCCTGCTCGGCGTCGAGTTGTGGCTGTCGTTCCTCTACAGCAGCTACAACGGCGCGATGGTGGTGGCGTTGACCGAGGTGATGCCGGCGGACGTGCGCACCACCGGTTTCTCCCTCGCCTACAGCCTGGCTACGGCGACCTTCGGTGGTTTCACCCCGGCGGTCTGCACCTGGCTGATCCACACCCTGGACAACCGCGCGGCCCCGGGCATCTGGCTCAGTGGCGCGGCGCTGCTGGGGCTGCTCGCCACCCTGGTGCTGTTCCGCCGGCGCGGCAAGGAGATCGCCGAGGCCGAGCTGGCCAACGCCTGAGGCGTTTCGCCGCATGCCGTGCGTCGGCTCCCGCGGGGCTGCGGCGGCGGCGTTGATGTCGATCAACCGGAGCTGCGCCAAACCGCGTAGACAGGAAGGAAGTGGTTGTACCGACTTCCTTCCCTTCCTGGAGATCGCATCATGTCCAATGTACAAAATGCCAGCCGGTCTTCCGCGTTCGCGGCGGTAGAGGGCGACCATTGGGTCGAGTCCCTCGACGATGGCCGCCACGTGCTGATCCGTCCCCTGCGCGAGGAGGACCGGGAGCGCGAACGCCAGTTCATCAACCGGCTGTCCCCGGCGACCCGCCACTTCCGCTTCCTCGGCGAGATCAAGGAAGCCAGCCCGGCGCTGCTCGACCAACTGATGGACATCGACTACCAGCAGAGCATGGCCTTCGTTGCCCTGGTGCACGAGGACGGTGAGCTGCGCGAGGTCGGTATCAGCCGCTACGCCGCCTGTTGCGAGGAAGGGCAGTGCGAATGCGCGGTAACCATCGCCGACGACTACCAGGGACTGGGCCTCGACGCCGTGCTGATGCGCCATCTGATCGACGTGGCGCGGCGCAACGGCTTCCGCCAGATGTATTCGGTGGACTCGGCGGCCAACCGGGCGATGCGCGACCTGTGTTGCGCACTGGGCTTCGTCGGCCAGCGCGACCCGGACGACTCGACCCAGGTCATCCACCGCCTGGCCCTGTAGCCCGCTCAGGCGCGCCGGCGGCGCAGGCCGAACCAGAGCAGGCCGCTGGCCAGGAGACCGGCGGCGAGTAGCAACGGGTAGAGCATGTCGTCGTCGAACAGCGGCTTTTCGATGCGCAGGTAGCCTTCGCCGTCGAACAGCCGCTTCGCCAGCGCGTTCGCCTGTTGCAGGCTGACCTTCGCCAGGCGGCGCTCCTCATTGGGGAAATGGCCGTCCTCGTAGTCGGCCAGCGAGCCCCAGTAATAGTCCGCCAGCGCCGCGTTGCCCTGAGTGCTCCAGGCCAGCCTGGCGCGCTCGGCGAATTGCACCCGCTTGAAACGCCCCGGGTCCAGGCCATGCTGGCGGATGCCGTCGAGCAACTCGCGCAGGGCGGCCTCGGTGGCGGGCAGGTCGCTGCGCTCGACATCCGCGTCGAGGCTGAAGAAGCCCTGGTTGGCGAACACCTGGCGATCGGTCGATGGCCCGTAGGTGAGTCCGCGACGCACACGCAGGTCGGCGTACAGCGCGTCGTTCATATAGGCCTGGAGCAGGACCATGGCGTCCGGGTCGGCGTCGTCCGGCTCCGGATAGATCCAGTGCAGCATCGCACCCTCGCCGAATGGCCGGGTGATCAGGGTGCGCCTGGCCTCGGCATGCCCGTTGGCCGCCGGCAGCTCGCGGCGCTCGGGGAGCTCGTGGTCTTCCAGGGTGCCGAAGGTCCGGGTCAGATAGGCAGGCAGGCGCGGATCGAGGTCACCGACCAGGATCAGGGTCATGTTGCCCGGTACGTACCAGTCGCTGCGCAGCCGCTCCAGCTGCTCCGCGCCAAGCGGCGCCAGCGGCGCGCGCTGGGAGCAGGCCAGGCCCAGTTCCACCGCCAGTTGGTCCATGGCGCCACGGCCCAGGTTCTCGCGGTCGAGCCAGCGCTGCAGGTGCGAGTAATGGCCGCCGCCTTCGCGCTCGATCACTCGCTTGGCGGCGGCGATGCGCGGCTCGTCCAGTTCGGTGCGGGTGATGGTGTCCAGCAGCAGGTCGAGGACCTGCCGCTGGGTGGCGGCAGGTGCCTCGATGACGAAGGTGGTGTCGCCTTCGCTGGTGTAGGCGTTCCATTGTCCGCCGAGGGCCTGCATGCGGGCTTCCAGGTCGGCCTCGTCGCCGCCGTCCAGGCCGCTGAAGAACAGGTGCTCGAGCAGGTGCGGCAGCTGCTTTTCACGGCACGAGAAGTCGGCGAAACCGACCCCCACCACCAGCCGGATCGAGACGTGCCGGTGCTGCTCGGTGGGCTTGAGCAGCACGCCCATGCCGTTTTCCAGCTGGAAGGCTTCGACCTCGCTGCGCTGGTCGGCGTACGACCAGGGGCAGAGCAGGCAGAACAGCAGCAGGGTGGACAACGAACGCATGGGCCGAGCCTGGAACTGAAAATACCGAGAATAGCGGATGCTTCATGACGAACCTACCCGCAGAACGGCTAATGTCGCGAACGGCGCGTTTCCGCTCGCTCCTCGGCGAGCGCTGGCTCGGCCAGCGGCGCCGAGGTCATGTCGTCGACTTCGTCGGCCCAGTCGTCCTCGTCCCGCCGAGTGCCCTCGTCGGCCGCGCTGCTCGGCGCGTCTGGATTGTCCAGCACGGCGTAGGCGATGGCGCAGAACAGCGAGTTGAGACGCTTCATGTCGCTGATCAGGTCCAGGTGCAGCGAGCTGGTCTCGATGCTCTGTACCACCTGCTGGTGCAGGCGGTCGACATGGGCATGGGCGTAGCGCCGTTCCTGCAGGCGGAAGCGCTGCTTGGCCCGGCGCAGGCGCTTGGCGCTGTCGAGGTCGCCGTTGAGGAACACCGAGAGACCCAGGCGCAGGTTGGAGACCAACTGCTGGTACAGGGTGCCGATCTCTTCCAGGCCGGTGTCGGAGAACGAGCGGCTGCGCGAGGTCTTCTTGTCCTGCACGGCGGCGAGCATGTGCTCGATGATGTCGCCGGCCTGCTCCAGGTTGATCGCCAGCTCGATGATCTCCGCCCAGCGCCGGCTGTCGCGTTCGGACAGGTCCTCGCGCGGCATCCTTGCCAGATACAGCTTGATCGCGGTGTAGAGGGCGTCGACGTCGTCGTCGAGCTTGCGGATGTCCTTGCCGAGCAGCGGATCGCCGCCGCGGATGATCTGCATCAGATTGTTCAGCATCTGCTCGACGGTGTCGCCCATGCGCAGGGTCTCGCGCACCGCGTTGGCCAGCGCCAGGCTCGGCGTGTCGAGGGCGGCGGGGTCGAGATGGCGCGGCCGGGCGACGTCGTCGGGAAGGGCACGGTCGGGCATCACCCGGGTGCAGAAGCTGGCCATGGCGTTGGTCAGCGGCAGGCAGGCGAGGCAGCGCGCGGCGTTGTAGAGCACGTGGAAGGCGATCACCAGTTCGGCTGTGCTGAACTGCCAGTGATCCATCCAGTCCGCCAGCGGCCCCACCAGGGGCAGCACCAGCAGGCAGCCGGCGACCTTGAACAACAGGCTGCCGAGGGCCACCCGGCGACCGGCGGCGTTTTGCGCGGTGGCGCTGAGCATGGCCAGGATGCCGCTGCCGAGGTTGGCGCCGACCACCAGGCACAGCGCGACTTTCAGCGAGATCACCTTGGACGCGGCGAGGGTCGCGGTAAGCAGCACGGCGGCCAGGCTGGAATAGGAAATCATGGCGAACAACGCGCCGGTCAGCGCGTCGAGCATGATGTCGCCGGTCAGGCTGGAGAACAGTACCTTGACGCCCTTGGCTTGGGTCATCGGCTCGGCGGCAGCGACGATCAGCTGGAGCGCCAGGATGATCAGGCCGAGGCCGATGAATACCCGGCCGAGCTGGCCGAGGCGGGTCTGTTTGCGGCTGAGGAAGAAAATCACGCCGAAGAAGATCAGCAATGGCGAAAGCCACGACAGGTCGAGGGTCAGCACCCGCGCCATCAGCGCGGTGCCGACATCGGCGCCGAGCATGATCGCCAGGGCCGGCGCCAGTGCCATCAGGCCCTGGGCGACGAAGGAGGTGGCCAGCAGGGCGGTGGCGTTGCTGCTTTGCACCAGAGCGGTGACGCCGATGCCGGCGGCGAACGCCAGCGGGCGTTTTTCCACGCTGCGACTGAGGATGCGCCGCAGGTCGGCGCCGTAGACCCGGAGAATTCCGGTGCGGACGATATGCGTGCCCCACACCAGCAGGGCGACGGCAGAGAGCAGGTCGAGCAGTTTCAGCATGGCGTGGCCCCCCTGGCACTACGACGAATGGCCAACCTCGCGCCAGGTTCCGCGTGCGTTGCGCCGCAGAGCCCGGACAACGGCGCCAACGGCCACGATGGAAAGGCAGCGTTCAGGCGAGTTGTAACACGAACGTCATATTTGGACAGGCGCCCCCCGCGGGAGTTCGTCCCGGCAGCCCGAGCGGCAGGGCGCCTACCCTTCATTCAAGCGTGCGCGCCGCGAAACGGCGAAGATTTTTTCGCCTTCCGTGCGATGCATGCGTTTGCGCCACAGGCCATGGAATTAGCCGACAGGAAGGGTATCCTTTGCACCTTTTGAAAAGCCCCGGTCTAGAGGGATACAGAGGAGTGGTGCGGATGCGATTTGCGGGGATCAGTGGCTGCCTCTCGGCAGCGGTGTTGGCGCTCGGGGTAGGGGGAGCGCCGGCGGTTCGGGCCGATGCGCTGGGCGATAGCCTGGAGCAGGTGCACATCCGCAAGGCGACCTTCGCCGCGCCGGCCTGGGAAGGCTATACCAACGCCGACGGCAGCGGTCTGTACTGGGACCTGCTGAAGCAGGTCTATGCGCCCTACGGGCTCGACGTGAAATTCATCAACATGCCCTGGAACCGCGCCAACAAGCTGATGACCGCGGGCTCCATGGTCGATGGCGTGCCGGGCGAGATCCCCGGCGTTGAGGGCAAGCTGTACGCCCAGTTGCCGATCGACATCGAGTACCACGGCGTGATGCATGCGGCGAAGACGCCCTTTTCCGGCCGCGCCAGCCTCACCGGCAAGCGCGTCGGCTGGCGCCACAGCTACAACCTGATCCCCGCGGAGCAGCGCGACTTCACCCTGGTCGAGTGCGTCCGCCCCGAGCGTTGCACCGAGCAGGTCCAGAACGGCGAGCTGGATTTCTTCCTCGACGAGCCGGACGAACTGGAAAAGCAGCGCAGCGAAGCGCATCTGCCGGCCGATGCCTATCCGATCGCGCAACTGCCGCCCGGCAAGGAGTCCTTCATGACCTTCGCCGACAGCGCCAGCGGCCGGCTCCTGCGCGAGGTCTATGACGCGCGGGTACGGCAGATGGCGGCGTCCGGCGAGCTGCGGGCGCTCTACCAGCGCTGGAACAGCGAGGTGCCCGGCGCCGTGCAGGCCCTTTCGGCGCAGTGATGCGCCGCTCATTTCCACCGCGCAGCCTTTCCGGGGCTTGCGCGGCGGGAATGAAACGCCTAGGATTCGCCCTTCATTTCCCCCACTCACGCACCGCAAAGGAGGTTACATCGATGATTCAGTTCTCTACCCTTTGCAGGCTGCGCCTGGCCTAACGGCCACCGAAACCTACCGCTCGACCCCCTGCACCGCTGAACGATTCCCGCCCTTGCGTCCGCGCAAGCTTCCGGCGAGAGGTCATCGGCTGCCGCGGTCACCGCTCCCCAGGTTTTCACTTCTCCGTTAGACGCCCTTCGCCCTTCCGCGAGTGCCCGCTCGGCTTCGGTCTGCCCCCCGGATCTACCGTTTCAATCACATGGATTGGATTATGGGCAACTACATCAAGCCTTTGTCCGCGGGCGTCGCACTGATCGCCTCGGACAGCACCTGGATCGAAGGCAAGGCGATCCAGCAACTGCAAACCACCGCCGAGCTGGACGGCATGCGCCGCGTCGTCGGTCTCCCGGACCTGCATCCCGGTCGCGGCTATCCGGTCGGCGCGGCGTTCTTCTCCGTCGGCCGCTTCTACCCGGCGCTGGTCGGCAACGACATCGGCTGTGGCATGGCCCTGTGGGAAACCGGCCTGGCCCCCGGCAAGCTGTCGGCGGACAAACTGGAAAAGCGCCTGGGCAATCTCGACCTGCCGCTGGACGAGACCTGGAACGATTGCATCGAAGCCCTGGAGCTGCCGGCCCGCGAGCACTGGCGCGCGCTCGGCACGATCGGTGGCGGCAATCACTTCGCCGAACTACAGCAGGTCGAGACCGTGTTCGACCAGGCTGCCCTGCACGCCCTCGGCCTCGATGCCGATCGCCTGCAACTGCTGGTGCACAGCGGCTCGCGCGGGCTCGGCCAGGCGATCCTGCAAGAGCATGTCAGCCTGCACGGCCACGCCGGCCTGCTCGACGGCAGCCTGGAAGCTTCCGCCTACCTGGCGCGCCACGCCAATGCGTTGCGCTTCGCCGAGGGTAACCGCCAGCTCATCGCCCGGCGCATTCTCGAACGCTTGCGCTGCGACGGCCTGGAACTGCTCGACGTCAACCACAACCTGGTGGCGCCGGCACAGGTCGATGGCGTCGACGGCTGGCTGCACCGCAAGGGCGCCACCCCGGCCGACCAGGGCGTGCTGGTGATCCCCGGCTCGCGCGGCGACTACAGCTACCTGGTGGAGCCCGTGCCGAGCGCGCAGAGCCTGTTCTCCCTGGCCCACGGCGCCGGTCGCAAATGGCAGCGCGGCGAGTGCCGGGAACGCCTGGCGGCGCGCTTCAACGTCGACCAGCTGGGCCGCACGCGCCTTGGTAGCCGGGTGATCTGCGGCGACCGCCAGCTGATCTACGAGGAAGCGCCGGAAGCCTACAAGGGTATCGACTCGGTGGTCGGCGCGCTGCTCGAAGCCGGCCTGCTGCGCCTGGTCGCCCGCCTGAAGCCGGTGCTGACCTACAAGACCCGTGGGGAGTGCTGCCGATGATCCTGCTGCAACTCTCCGCGGCCCAGGGCCCGGCGGAATGCTGCCTGGCGGTGGCGAAGGCGTTCGAGCGGCTGTGCCTCGAGGCGGCGCAAGCCGGCGTCGAGGTCGAGGTGCTCGAGGAGGTGGCCGGCGAGCGTCCGCGCACCTGGCGTTCGCTGCTCCTGGGGCTGCGCGGCGTTGCCGCCGAAGCGCTCGCCGAGCACTGGTGCGGCGGTATCCAGTGGATCTGCACCAGTCCCTACCGGGCGAGGCATGCGCGCAAGAACTGGTTCATCGGCGCGGAGCGCTTCGCCGCGCCGCCGGCCAGTCTGGAGGGCGAGATCCGTTTCGAGACCCTGCGCTCTTCCGGCCCCGGCGGCCAGCATGTCAACACCACCGACTCGGCGGTGCGCGCCACCCACCTGGCCAGCGGCATCAGCGTCAGGGTGCAGAGCCAGCGTAGCCAGCACGCCAACAAACGCCTGGCGATCTTGCTGATCGCCCGGCGCCTCGCGGACCAGGCGAGCAGCGCGGCCGACGCGCTGCGCGCGGAGCGCCGCCAGGCCCACGGCCGGATCAGTCGCGGCGCGGCTCGCCGGGTATTCCGCGGCGAGCGTTTCGAGCCGGCCTGAGCGGCTCAGTCGCCGAGCACTTCCTTGCGCAGCTTCACTGGCTCTTCGCCCCGCTTGCGCGCGGCGGCGCCGCGCATGCGGATGTTCAGCGCCTCCACGGCCAGGGAGAAGGCCATGGCGAAGTAGACGTAGCCCTTCGGCACATGGACTTCGAAGGCTTCGGCGATCAGCACCGTGCCGACCACGATGAGGAACGACAGGGCGAGCATCTTCAGCGACGGGTGCTTGTCGATGAAGTCGCTGATAGCGCCGGCGCAGAGCATCATCACCAGTACCGCGACGATGATCGCCGCGACCATCACCGGCACGTGGGAGACCATGCCGACGGCGGTGATCACCGAGTCCAGGGAAAAGACGATGTCGATGATCGCGATCTGGATGATGGTGCCGATGAAGCCGCCCGCCGAACCCTTCGGTTCCTCGCCGCTTTCTTCCTCGCCTTCCAGGCCCTGGTAGATCTCCGAGCTGCTTTTCCAGAGCAGGAACAGGCCGCCGAAGAACAGGATCAGGTCGCGTCCGGAGATGCCCTGGCCGAACAGGTGGAAGAGGTCGGCGGTCAGGCGCATGACCCAGGTGATCGACAGCAACAGCAGGATCCGCGTCACCATCGCCAGGGCCAGGCCGAAGAAGCGGGTGCGTGGCTGCAGGTGCTTCGGCATGCGCCCGACCAGGATCGAGATCATGATGATGTTGTCGATGCCGAGGACGATCTCCAGGGCGGTCAGGGTGAAGAACGCAATCCAGATTTCCGGGCTGGTCAGCCATTCCATGAAGCGGTCACTCGTCTCGGTCAGTTACTGAACAGGGGGAACAGGCCCAGCAGCAGGGCCATGGCGAGGATCGCCAGGCACACCAGCACGGCCCATTTCAGGGTGAAGCGCTGGTGGTCGCCGAAGTCGATCTTGGCCAGCCCCACCAGCAGGTAGGTGGAGGGCACCAGCGGGCTGAGCAGGTGCACCGGCTGGCCGACGATCGAGGCGCGGGCCATTTCCACCGGGGTGATGCCGTATTCGGCGGCGGCCTGGGTGAGGATCGGCAGGACGCCGTAGTAGAAGGCGTCGTTGGACATGAAGAAGGTGAACGGCATGCTCACCAGCGCGGTGATGGTCGCCAGGTACGGGCCCAGCGCCGGCGGGATCACCGCCAGCAGGCTCTTGGACATGGCGTCGACCATCCCGGTGCCGGAGAGGATGCCGGTGAACACCCCGGCGGCGAAGATCAGCGAGACCACCGCGAGAATGTTCTCGGCGTGCGCGCCTATGCGCTTCTTCTGCTCCTGGATGCACGGGTAGTTGACGATCATGGCGATGCCGAAGGCGATCATGAACAGCACCGGCATCGGCAGCAGGCCGGCGATCAGGGTCGCCATCAGGGCCACGGTGAGAATGGCGTTGAACCACAGCAGCTTGGGCCGGCGCGCCTCCGGATACTGCGACACGCTGATCTCCGCCAGGTCCTCGTGGTCGGTGGGCAGGTGCAGCTCGCCGAGGCGGGCGCGCTCGCGCTTGCCGTAGATCCAGGCGATGGCGAAGATCGCCAGCAGCCCGGCGATCATCGCCGGGATCATCGGCACGAAGATATCCGCCGGGTCGACGTGCAGGGCACTCGCCGCGCGGGCGGTGGGGCCACCCCAGGGGGTCATGTTGAGCACGCCGCTGGAGAGCATGATCAGGCAGGCCATCACCAGCGGACTCATGCCCAGGCGGCTGTACAACGGCAGTACGGCGGCCACGCAGATCATGTAGGTGGTCGAGCCGTCGCCGTCGAGGGAGACGATCATCGCCAGCGCCGCGGTGCCCAGCGAGACCTTCAGCGGGTCGCCCTTGACCAGCCGGAGGATCTTGCGCACCGCCGGGTCGAACAGCCCGGAGTCGATCATGATGGCGAAGTAGAGGATCGCGAACATCAGCATCACCCCGGTCGGCGCCAGGGTGCGGATGCCGTCGAGCATCATCGGGCCGAGGCCGGCGGCGAAACCGCCGATGAGGGCGAAGGCGATCGGAACCAGGATCAGCGCGATCAGCGCGGACAGGCGCTTGGTCATGATCAGGAACATGAAGGTCGCCACCATGGCGAAGGCGAGCAGGGTCAGCATGGGTTCACTCCGGGGAAGACGGCGGACGGGCGTGCGGCGTGCGGTCAGCAGGCGGCGGGCGGGAGGCGTCGCGCGGACGGAGTGCGGCTGTAGGCGTGTGCGGAACGGGGCATGGCAATCACCATTGTTGTTTTTGTACGGGTAAGCGGGCGTCTCATGGACGCGCCGTCGTGACCGGTCTTCTGCCGGTGGTGGGCGGATGCTACGGCGGGAAGCTTTCAGGCAGCTTTCGCTGGATAACGGCGGGAAACGTGCGGGTAATTTCGGATATGTGGTCGATCAGGGCTGCCGCGCGAGGAGCGCCGCGGCCAGTTGCAGGTCGCTGTACCCGGCGTATTCCGGGGCCTGGCGCAGGACCTGCAAGGCCGCCTGGAGGTACGCGCCACGGATCGCACCGTCGCTGGCGACGAAGCTGGCGGCGTCGTCCCGCGCCTGGACGAGCTTGTCGCCCTCGTCAGCGCTGGACTCCTGTGCGCTGACGGTGCTGCCGATGAACGGGCCGACGGTGGTGACGGCCGCCCAGAAGAAGGTGGCGGCGCCGGGTTCGTCGTCGAATTCGGGAAACACCTTGATGAAACCGAAGGCCGGTTGGCAGAGCAGGCAGAGCGCCGTGAGGGCGGCGGCCACGCGTCCTGTTGTCATGGGCTTCCTTGCAGCACGAGGAGTACGCCGACCAGGGTGGCGCCGGAAAGCAGCGTTTGCAAGGTGATGATGCCCGCCATCAGGTGGCCGTCGCCGCCCAGTTGGCGGGTCAGCACATAGGCGGTGGGCGCCGTCGGCAGGGCGAAGAACAGCACCAGCACGGCGCTTTCCATGCTCGGCAGGCCCAGCCCGCGAGCGATGGCGAAGGCCAGCAGGGGCATCGCCAGCAGCCGCGCCGCGCAGTTCCAGCCAAGGGCCGCGACTTCGCCGCCGAGTTCCTGGGGTTTCAGCGCCGCGCCGACGCACAGCAGGCCCAGCGGCAGGCTGGCCACCGCCAGCAGGTTGAGCAGGCGATCGCTGCCGCCGGGCAGGCCGACGCCGGCCAGGTTGACCAGTGCGCCGGCGAGGCAGGCGAGGATCAGCGGGTTCTTCAGGATCGGCAGCAGCAGCGCGCGCAGGCTGATGCCGCGCTCGGCGGTCAGCGCCCAGACCGACATCACGTTCACCGTCGGCACCATCAGCGCCAGCATCAGCGCGGCCAGGGTCAGCCCCGGCTTGCCGTACAGGCTGCCGACCGCGGCCAGGCCGAGATAGGTGTTGAAGCGCAATACGCCCTGGGCGATGGCGCCGAAGCGCCCGGCGTCCCAGCCGCGCCAGCGCTTGCAGAGCAGCAGGGCGAGCCAGGCGACGCCGAGCCCGAGCAGTACGGCCAGGGCCTGGCGGGCCAGGCCGGGGTCGTCCAGCGGCGCGGTCGCCAGGTTGCTGAACAGCAGCGCGGGAAACAGGATGAAGTAGTTCAGGCGTTCGGCGGCAGGCCAGAAGGCTTCGCCGGGAAAGTCCCAGCGGCGCAGGGCGTAACCGCCGACGATGAGGGCGAACAGCGGCCAGAGGGAGTAGAGCAGAGCGGTCACGGGCACCCCCGGATAGTGGAATCCGCTCATCTTGCGAGGTGGCTGCGGCACAGGGCAAGTCCGGCTTATGCTGGCACTCCCGCGAGGAGGATTCGCCATGCCCGAGACCCATACCGGCGGTTGCCATTGCGGCTATCTGCGCTACGCCGTCGCCGCGCCGCTGGACGATGTCGCTCACTGCCACTGCTCGATCTGCCGGCGCACCACCGGCGGCATCGTCACCACCTGGGCCACGGTGCCGCGCGCGGCGTTCCGCTGGCTGGCGGGCGAAGCGGCGGAATATGCCTCGTCGGCCAGTTGCACGCGCTACTTCTGCCCGCGTTGCGGGGCCAACCTGGCGTTGTTCACCCGGCTCAGCGCCGATACCCTGGACTTCACCGTGGCCAGCCTCGACCATCCCGAGCGCGCCCCCGCCAACCGGCACATCTGGGTCGGCAGCCGCCTGCCATGGCTACACCTCGACCCGCAGTTGCCCGAAGAGGACGAGGAGTTCATCGCCGGAGCGGACGCCCCGTGAGCGAAGACCGGAGCTGGCACCTGTAGGGTGAATAACGCAGAGCGTTATCCGCCGTCTGCGAGGCGCTGGAAGAGCGCCCGAGACCATGCGTCCTGCAGGCGCCTCCCTCAGGGCAGCATCAGCCCGCCGGCCGCCTTGTGCAGCTCGCGCAGGTGCGCGCCGACCTCCTTGATGTTGGCCTCGTTGGCTTCCAGCTCGGCGCGGCGCTCGGGATCGAGCAGGGCGCGGACCTCGCGGTCGAGGTCGTCGCTGAGCCGGCGCAGGCGCGCCTGGCGTTCGCGGGTCTGCTCTTCCAGGTGCTTCCACTCGGCGGCCTGCGGCAGGCCGTAGCCGCCCTCCAGGAGTTCCGCCGGACGACTGAGGAAGCCGCTGTCGTCGAGGATCTGCTGGAAGGTCTTGCCGGCCACTTCCAGGCGCTGGTCGCCGGCCGGCTTGTCCAGATGGCCGAGGTACAGGCGCTTCAACTCGTCCTGGGCGAGCAGCAGCTGGCGCCGCAGCGAGGCCTGCTCGAGCAGCAGCAGCGCGGCGCTGGCGCGCAGGTCGGCCTTGGCGAACCAGGGCTGGCGCTCCCTGGCCGGCAGCGCCAGCCAGTCCTCGACCTTGTCCTGGGGAATGTGCAGGCGCTGCTTGAGCACATCGAACATCGCCTGGTAGCGGTCGCGGAAGGAGTCGAAGCGGTAGCCCAGGCGCAGGGCTTCCTTGGGGTCGTCGAGCACGCTGGGATCGGCCAGCTTGCGGTTCTCCAGCATCTCGAGCACGCCGTAGGGGGTGATGCTGTCCAGGCTTTGCAGCGGTCGCCGGGGGATGCCGCTGCGCAGCAGCTTGAGGGTTTCCACCGCGCAATTGTTGGAGATGAAGTAGTACTGACCGTCGTAGCTCCAGTGACTCTGCGCGGCGCGCTCGACCAGGCTGGCGACCTCCTCGCGGTCCAGCTTCAGCGGCACCGAGGCGAGGCTGCGCAGCTCGACCTTGGTGTATTCCTCGATCACCTGCGACAGCGGCAGGACGAACAGGCGCGACGGATAGGCGCCGGTCAGGCCGTCCCAGCTGGACAATTGCAGGTCGCCGACGAAGGCGCGGTAGGACAGCACCAGATGCTGGTCGAGGTCCAGCCGGCAGTCCGGCCCACGCGGCCGGCCGGGGGCGCAGATCACCAGGCGGAGCATGGTGTGGCCCCAGCGGCTGACCAGGTTGTCGTTGGCCTCGGCCAGCAGGTAGTCGACCTCGTAGACCCGCTCGGGGTCGAGCTGGCCCAGCGGCTGCTGGCCGAAGTCGCGGCCGGCGTTGAGGTAGGCGAAGCTCTGCGCACAGGTGCTGTGTTCCGGCGCCCAGCCGAAGCGTTGCTGGTAGTAGCGGTAGAGCGCCGGGCGGCGGCAGGCGTAGCTGGGATCGAGAAGGAAGTACTCCATGTTCACCGCGACGAACTCGCGCGGATTGCTCAGCTCGTAGACGTCCGGGCTGCGCAGTACGAAGCCATTGTGCGCCTCGCGCCGCCCGCGCTGGCCGGCGCGCTGCGGCCAGCCGGCGAGATCGAGCAGGCGCGGGTCGTCGGAGAGCGTGAAGCGGCGCCCGCTCTGCCCGCGGCAATCGGTGGGCTGGGCGATCCGGCCGAGGGTTTCTTCCTGGCGCGTGCAGCGGCGGATCTCGCGTTTTTCCTCCGCCGACCACAGGCGCGCGCGATCGTAGACGTGGGTCAGCTCGTGCAGCAGGGTCGCCAGCAGTTCGCGCCGCTCGGTGCCGTGCACGCGCCCGGTCTGGCGGCTGGCGGCGCTGCCGTCGGTGAGATCGGCCAGGTACTTGCGGTTCAGCGCGATGCGCTGCGGGCCACGGGCCTGGCCCATGCCGTTGGCGGGCAGGTCGTCGCGCCACTCGACCTCGATCTCGCGGTCCAGGCGTTCGCGGAAGGCCGGCGGCAGCTTGTCCGCGGCTTCGTCCAAGAGTTGCTGGCTGGCCTCGCGCTGCGCAGGGTCCAGCTCAGGCGCGTCGAGTTTCAGGCGCAGGGCCGCCGTCGCGTTGCCGGCTCCGCAGAGGGCCAGCGCCAGCAGCCAGGCGCAGGCCTTCCTCACAGGGCGAGAATGGCTTCGGCAAGTACCTGGTCGGAGGCTTCGCGGGCTTCCGGCAGACGGCTGCGCAGGGTCCGCATCGCGGCTTCCAGCTGGGCGCCGCGAATGGCGCCGTCGCTGGCGACGAAACTGGCGGCGTCGTCGCGCGCCTCGGTGACCACTTTCATGTCGCGCACGGAAGTGGTGGTGTCGGAAGTGAAGTCGATGCTGCGGTCGAGGGCGCGGACGATGATATTGCTGGTCGCGACCACCGAGCGTGCTTCCGCGGCCGTGGCGCAGAGCGCCAGCAGCAGGGCGGCGAACAGGGGGCTATGACGCATGGAGCTACGGCGCATGGAGGTTCTCCGGAACGGTGGTGATCGCCTATTGGGCAAGAATTGCTTCGGCCAGTTCCTGATCGCTGGCCGCCAGCTCGGGGTGCGCGACACGCAGCCAGCGCAATGCCGCTTCCAGGCGCGCACCGCGGATGCTGCCATCGCTGGCGACGAAACTGGCCGCATCGCCCCGGGCATCGCGTAACAATTTGTTCTCGAACGGCGTGCTGGTCAGCTTGCTGGTGACGTAAAGAGACTTCGCGGTGAACGCCGTCGTGGTATCGAAGGCGTGCGCAGCGGGCGCCAGCAGGCAACAGAAGAACAACGAGAACCGGTAACGCATGGGGTTGAGCGGAATAGGACTGGAACAGCCGCCAAGGCTAACGGAATGTGCGGCGCGGAGCCAGTGTGGCCGGCCGGGTCATCGCCGCAGCCGGGCGGCTGCGGCGGCGGGGCGGGCGACTCAGATGGTCAGGATCGCCTGGGCCAGTTGCATGTCGTTGGCGGCCAGGCTCGGCAGCTTGCCACGGATGTGGCGCAGTGCGGCTTCCAGGTGCGAGCCGCGGATGTCGCCCTGGCTGGCGACGAAGCTGGCGGCGTCGTCGCGCGCTTCGAGGACGATCTTGTCGTCGCGGAAGGAATTGGTGATGTCCGAAGTGGCATTGGAGGTCATGCCGGTGGCGCGGACCAGGGTATCCGTGGTGACCACGAAGCTGCTGGCGAACGCGCTGGAGGCGCAGGCGAGCAGGGCAGCGGCACCGATCAGGCGCAGACGTTTCATGTGAGTTGCTCCGAACGAAGTCAGCGTAGACGGCCGCATCCGCGCGGCCGTGTCAACGCTGAGACTAACCAACTGTGCGCCACGTCACCAGCGGCTCAGCGCCAGAAAGGTTTCGAAATCTCTACGTAGCGTTCGCTCGGGCTGATCGCCAGGTCGGCGAGGTCGTGTTCGGACATTTGCGCAAGATGCTTGCGCGATCGAGCGTTTTGTCGCCAGGAATTCAATTTTTCCAGCAGGGCGGCGAGATGTGGATGGGCAGCCGGGAGACCGCTGGAACTCCCGGCGTGCGGGTGCGGGGATGTCCTCATCGTGCGTTCCTTCCCATCCCGGGGATGGGGGCGGGGTGTGGAACCTCATGATGCGCCGGGACCGCTGGCTTGCTCAGGGGCAACCACGCGGGAGTTGGACGGAACAGTTCGGTGGCCCCGGCAACTGTTCCGCCCGGCTGTAGCGGAACTGTTCCGGTGGTTCTACGCCTGGGCGGGCTTGCGCGCGATGATCACCTGGCTCTTGGCGACCACGGCGTCCAGGGCCTGCTTGATGGCCGGGCCGCGCGGCGAGTCGAGCAGCACCTGCCAGGTCCTGGCCCAGTGTTCGAGGAGGGGATGGTCGGGATTGCCGAAATCGACCTTGGCCTCCCAGAACAGCAGCATCCACAGCGACCAGTAGAAGCCGTAGCGGCTGTGGCTGAGGATTTCCAGCCCGGCTTCGCGCACCAGTGCGGCGAACTGCTCCTCGCCGAGCACGCGGATGTGGTTGGGCTTGCGGAAGTATTCGTCGGCGGCGAAGTCTTTCTGCAGGTCTTCCGACGTGGGATGCGGCACGCTGAGCAGATAGAGTGCGCCGGGCTGGCCGACCCGTACCAGCTCGGCGAGGAACTGCCGCGGATCGTCGACGTGCTCGATGACCTCGGTGGAGACCACCCGGGTGGCCGTGGCGTCAGCCAGGGGCAACGGGTCGCAGTCGCTGACCAGGCATTCCAGTTCGCGGGCCGGGGTATCGGCCAGGCGCTCGCGGGTCCTGGCGATCTTTTCCGCGTCGATGTCGGCGATGATGATGCGAGCGCCGCGCATGGCGCAGAAATGAACGTTGCCGCCGTCGCCGCACCCCACGTCGAGCACGGTGTCCTCGGCGGAAATCGGAAAGCCGCTGAACAGCTCGTCGGTCTCCTGGTTGAACCAGCCGCTGAGCACCGCGTCGCGCAACCCGAGCATGTACGGGTCGACCGGCGCGGGGGCGGGTGGCGCGGCGACGGGCTCGGTGGCGGGGCTGGGCGGCGAGACGATCTTCTTGAGGAAGTTCAGCATGAGGTGGCTCCGGAAGTGGTGGCGACGCGGCGGGCGGCGCTCAGGCGCTTGACCAGGCGGGAGCCCAGGTCGCGGCAGGGGCTCTCGACGAAGCGGTAGTTGAGCTCGCTGAGTACGACGATCAGGACCAGGCTGGTGCCGAGCAGCGACAGGGGCCGCTCGCCGGCGTCCCAGCCCAGGCGGAAGCAGAGTTCGCGACTGAGATAGAACGCCGGGATGTGGATCAGGTAGATCGCATAGGAGCGCGCGCCGACCCAGACCAGCAAGCGCTTCAGCGGCCCGTTGGAGAGCAGGTAGTCGCGGTCGTAGGAGGCTATCCACACCAGCAGTCCGCACAATAGCGCGATGGCGCCGATCCGCACGGCGACCAGGCTGTACGCTTCGCTGGCCAGCACGCCCAGGGCCGCGGCCACGGCGACCAGCAGCAACGGCCCGCTCCAGGCGCGGCCCAGCAGGGTGGGGTTCCAGCGGGCATAGCCAGGCTGCAGGGAGGCGAGGGCGAGCAGTACGCCGATGGCCAGGGCGTCAGTGCGCAATACCATCAGCAGCGGCGTGCGCAGGCTGAAGAACTGGACCAGCACCAGCGCCAGCAGGGCCCAGCCCAGGTAGCGACGCAGGCAGAGGATCAGCAGCGGCAGCAGGAGGTAGAACTGTTCCTCCAGGGAAAGGCTCCAGTAGACGAAGCTGGCACCGTATTCGTAGCGGTAGAAACTGTCGGCGAAGCGGAAGTTGGCGACCTGAAGGAAACCGGCGAGGCTCGCCGCGAGGTTGGCCGACAGGCTGCCGAAGGCTCCGGAGCGGTTCAGCAGCAGGCAACAGGCCAGGATCAGCGCCAGCCACAGCCAGGCCGAGGGCAGCAGGCGGAAGGCGCGGCGGATCCAGAAGTACCGCGCCTGTTCCCAGAATGCCTGGCGTGTGGGCGCCTCGCGCAGTTGCGGGATGAGGGTGCGGGCGATGACGAAGCCGGAGATGGCGAAGAACAGGTCCACGCCCCACCAGAACTGGACGCGCTGGTTGATGCCGTCCAGCAGTGCCGGGGAGCCGCTGAACAGGTTGCCGTGCAGATGGTGGAATACCACGCCGAGTACGGCCAGCCCGCGCAACAGTTCGATGTCGAGGATGCGTTTGCCGCTCATGTCCGCGACGGTCCAGGGTCGAGCGGCTTGCGCGCGATGATCACCTGACTCTTGGGCATGAAATGGTCGAGCAGGTGCTTGATCTCCAGGCCGTCGGGACGGGCCAGGAGGTTTTCCCAGAGCCGTGCCCAGTCTTCCATCAGCGCCGGGTAGGGCGGTTGGATACGGTCGCGGACGGCGCCTCCGAGCTCACGGCCGGCGGCCCGTTCGCTGGCCCAGAAGAAGATCATGCCCATCACCCAGAAGAAGCCGCTGGCCTGGCGGTGCTCGATGACCAGCCCGGCGTCCTGCACCAGGCGCGCGAAGTCGTCGCGGGAGAAGATGTGGATGTGGTTGGGCGCCCGGAAGTAGTCGGCCGGGGCGATGCCCTGCTGCAGGTGTTCGCCGACCGGGTCCGGCACGCTCAGCAGGTACTGCGCGCCAGGGCGCCCGAGACGCACGAGTTCGGCCATCACCCGCGCTGGGTTGGCCACGTGTTCGAGCACTTCCATGCACACCAGCTTGTCGGCGCAGGCGTCGCGCAGCGGCAGCGGGTCGCTGTCGCTGACCAGGCCGGTGAAGGGCCTCCGGGCCACCGCCTCGACCTGCTGCGCCAGGCTCCGCACCTTGTCCTCCTCGCTGTCGGTGAAGATCACCGAAGCGCCCTGGCGGGCGGCGAAGAGGGTGGCGACGCCTTCGCCGCAGCCGAGATCGAGCAGGGTGTCCTGGGCGCCGATGGCGAAGCCGGCGAGCAGTTCGCCGGTTTCGCTGCGGAACCAGCCATCCAGCACCGCATCGCGCAGACCGCACATGCGTGGCGACACCGGTTCGCTCGCCGCAGCGGGACGGGAACGCCAGCGTTGGAGCAGGGCGCGGATCATGCCGGGATGCTTTGCAAGGCGGCGGGGTCGCCTTGTGCCGCTTCGTCGAGGAAGCGACGCAGGCGCTCCACGGCCAGCTTGCGGCTGCAGAAGCGTTCGAGGCTGGCGCTGGCATGCGCGGACATGCGTGCGTAGCGCTCCGGCTCCTGGCGAGCGACCTCGAAACTGGCCCGGTAGGCCCGGCACAGCGACTCCCAGTCGGTGATGTAGCGCAGCGTGCGGTAGGCCGCACGCGGGTCGTGGGGCCAGGCGGTGGCTTCTTCCGAGGAGTCGACGATGAAGGCGTTGTCGGCGTCGATGTAGTCGATCATCGCGGTATTGCGCGGAGCCACGGCCGGCTTGCCGCTGGACATGAATTCCATCAGCGGCAGGCATTGGCCTTCGCCGTAGGAGGTGTTCACCACGTAGCTGGTGGCCTCGACCAGCCGCTCGTAGTCCGGGTCGGCGAGGTAGCCGTGGATCAGCACGATGCGGCAGCGGTAGGACTGGTTCTTGTACAGGTGGTGAAGCATGTCGGCCAGCGCTTCGCCGACGTTGTGGTGGGTCAGTTTCAGCACCAGGGTGGCGTCGGGCTCGTCGCGGAAGGTGGCGCAGAACGCGCTGATCATGTCCTGCCAGTTCTTGCGCCCGTCGTAGGGGTTGAACACCGAGGTGTAGATGACCCCGTCGAGGCTCAGCTCGACCTGTTTCGCCGCGCGGTCCGGCAGGGCCAGGACCTCCGCCGAGGGCTCGGGGTCGGCATGGACGGCCAGGTCCAGCTGGCGGCTGTCCACCAGCAGGCCGTCCAGGCGCAGGCGCACATCCCGGGCTTCGGGACGGCCCGCCTGCTGCGAGGCGCGGTTGGCGAAGCGATCCCAGACCGGCGCCGGCACGCTCAGTACCGGGTAGTCGCGACCCATGGCGGCGCGCACCACGTCGACCGTGAAGCTGGAATGGGTGATGGCCCGTCCGCTGTGGCGCAGCACGTGTCGCCAGTCGTGGCGCGGTTCGCCGTGCCAGGTTTCGCTGGGCAGGGTGCTGAACTCCCAGGCGAACACCGGGATGGTTGGGCAGGCATGGTGGATCGGCGTGCGATGGGGCGGCGAGAAGGAGAGGAAGACGCAGGGTTCGCCGCGCTTGCGGCAGTCGTGGTAGAGGCGGTCCACCAGTTCGTCGGGATCGCTGACTTCGACCACCTGGCCGATCTCTTCCAGCAGCGGACGGAATTCCTTGAGGACGAAGTAATAGCTGTACTCCGGGCGCCCGAGGTTCTGCCGGATGGTGGTCTTGTTGGTCTCGGAGTGGATGATGATCAGCATGGAACGTTGCCTGTGGCGGTGGCCGCCAGTTCGACGCCGGGCGCAGGGGTTGCCTTGCGAGCGGAAAGGAAGGGTTCCAGGCGCTGGCGGACCACGTCGCCGGCGCAGTAGCCGCGCATGCGTTGGTTGGCCGCGGTGGACAGCTGCCGATAGCGCTCCGGCTGTTCCCGGGCCACCCGGTAGCTCTCCAGGTAGGCCTCCTTCAGGGACTCCCAGCTCGGCCGGTAGCGCCGGGTGCTGTACAACCGGCGCGAATCCTGCGGCCAGGCCGCGGGCTCCTGGCTGGAGCGGACCACGAAGCCCACCTGGGCGTCCATGTAGTCGGCCATCGCCGAATGGTCCGGAGCGATCGCCGGGGTGCCGCAGGACATGAACTCCATCAGCGGCAGGCACAGGCCTTCGCAGCGCGAGGCGTTCACGTAGTAGCTGGCGGCTCCGTACAGACGGGCGTACTCCGCGGCGTCGAGATAGCCGTGCAGGGCGATGACCCTGCAGGCGAACGGCGACAGTTGGGAAAGCAGGGTGAGCAGTTCGACGTGGTAGGTCGTCAGGTCGCTCTGGGTCATCTTCAGCACCAGCGTGGCATCGCTGGTGTCGCGGAATGCCCAGCAGAAGGCGGAGATCAGCTGATGCCAGTTCTTGCGCCCGTCCAGCGGATTGAACACCGAGACGTAGACCACCCCGTCCACGACGACCTGCTGGTGCTGGTCGACGTCCGGCAGCAGCGCCGGCGGATGCTCGGGCTCGGCGGGCGGCATCGGCTCGATGGCCTGGGGCAATGGCTCCGGCAGCGTTTCCAGCGCCGTTGGCGGGGGCGGCAGCGGCTGGCGCAGGTGACGGAACAGCCAGCGGCGTACCGGTATGGGTACGAGGTCGCTGACAGCTTCCCGGTACCACAGCAGCAGGTAGTGCTTGCTGATGACCAGTCGGCGCCTCCAGTCGAGAGGAACCGGCTCTGGCTCTGGTTCTGGCTCAGGGACCGGTTCGGGCTCGGCGGGCGTCTCGGGGAGGACCTCGAGGATCTCGTCCTCGGTCTCTTCCATGATCGGTGCGATGAGGCCGTCGGCGGAAAGGCCCAGCAGGCGGCTGTCGATGACGCAGCCCTTGAGTTGCAGGGTCTCGCCGGACTTGACCGGATTCCGTTCGCCTTGCTGGCGGATCGCGGCGAACTCCTCCCAGATCGGCGTCGGCAGCGCCAGCACCGGAAAATCTTCGCCCAGCACCCGGCGAACCGCGCGGGCAGTCTGCTCGGAGAGGGTGATGGCTGCGCCATGGCCGGCCAGGACCTGGCTCCAGTCCTGCGCCGGATCGCCGTCCCACGCCACGTCGGGAATCGACTCGAACTCCCAGGCGACCACGCACAGCATCGGGCATTGCAGGTCCCGCGCCGCCTTGTGCGGCGGGGTGAAGGAGAGGAACAGGCAGTCTTCGCCCTGTTCATGCAGTTGCCGATAGAGCGGGTCGACTTCGTCCGTGCTCTGTACCAGGTGGACCTGTCCCAGCGATTCGAGGATTGGCCGGTAGGCCTTGAGGACGAAGTAGTAGCTGTATTCGGGGCGACCGAGGTTGTGGCCGATCGAGCGCTCGTTGATATCCGAGTAAAGGATGAAATTCATGGCATCTCGTGATGAAACTGCCCGTTCGACAGCTTGGTGGTGATGAGCGAGGCCAGGCGCTGCTTCGTTGTCCGGAAGCCTTCCCGGCGGACTGGTCGACCCATCGTGTTCTTGTTCTGTTATCGCAGCCGCGACCTGTTCGATCAACAGAACAGGAGGCAGTCAAGCACGAAATCGAGAGGCATTCTAAACATACCTTTCGCAAAAACGTGAAGGCTGACGGAGAAAACGTCATGCCGTTCGAGTGAGAACCTACCGGTCACGAATAAGCGGTTGAAATTGGCGCATTCTTGGCACAGATTGGAGCGCGATAATCAGAACAACACGCTATCCGGCATGACATCTGGAACGTCGTATTCCTAGGAAGAGCGTCGCCGAGCGTAGCATCAGATAAAAGGCCCGCTTCCTTGACTCAGCGTCTGTTCGTCACCGGGCTCTCCGGTTTCGTAGGCAAGCATCTTCAAGCTTATCTGGCAGCGGCCCACACGCCGTGGGCGCTCCTTCCCGTACCGCATCGTTACGACCTGCTGGAGCCGGATTCGCTGGGCGACCTCTGGCCGGAGCTGCCGGATGCGGTCATCCACCTGGCCGGGCAGACCTATGTGCCGGAGGCCTTCCGCGATCCTGCGCGGACCCTGCAGATCAACCTCCTTGGCACCCTGAACCTGCTCCAGGCGCTTAAGGCGCGGGGCTTCTCCGGTACCTTCCTGTACATCAGCTCCGGCGACGTCTACGGCCAGGTGGCCGAGGCGGCGTTGCCGATCCACGAGGAACTCATCCCCCACCCGCGCAATCCCTATGCGGTCAGCAAGCTGGCGGCCGAGTCGCTGTGC
The DNA here is from genome assembly GCF_037574965.1 of Pseudomonas sp. KBN12P06040. Classification (NCBI taxonomy): domain Bacteria; kingdom Pseudomonadati; phylum Pseudomonadota; class Gammaproteobacteria; order Pseudomonadales; family Pseudomonadaceae; genus Pseudomonas; species Pseudomonas sp. KBN12P06040. The sequence continues at coordinate 6,371,090 of NZ_JBBELS010000001.1, read as the reverse complement.
CTGCAGTGGGGTATCACCGAAGGCTGGCGGGTGCTGGTGGCGCGGCCGTTCAACCATATCGGGCCGGGGCAGAAGGACAGCTTCGTGATTGCCAGCGCCGCGCGGCAGATCGCCCGGATGAAGCAGGGCTTGCAGGCCAATCGGCTGGAAGTGGGGGACATCGACGTCAGCCGTGATTTCCTCGATGTCCAGGACGTGCTGTCAGCCTATCTGCGCCTGCTCTCCCACGGCGAGGCGGGCGCCGTCTATAACGTCTGTTCCGGGCAGGAGCAGAAGATTCGCGAGCTGATCGAACTGCTGGCGGACATCGCCCAGGTCGAGCTGGAAATCGTTCAGGACCCTGCCCGGATGCGCCGGGCGGAACAGCGTCGGGTTCGCGGCAGCCATGCGCGACTGCACGACGCCACGGGCTGGAAGCCTGAAATAACCATAAAACAGTCCCTGCGGGCGATCCTGTCCGACTGGGAGTCACGGGTACGAGAAGAATGACAAGAAGTGCACTGGTAACTGGGATCACCGGTCAGGATGGAGCGTACCTGGCCAAGCTGCTGCTGGAGAAGGGCTACCGGGTCCACGGCCTGGTGGCGCGGCGCAGCAGCGACACGCGCTGGCGCCTGCGCGAACTGGGGATCGAAGGCGATATCCAGTACGAGGACGGCGACATGGCCGATGCCTGTTCGGTGCAGCGCGCGGTGATCAAGGCGCAGCCGCAGGAGGTCTACAACCTGGCGGCACAGAGCTTCGTCGGGGCTTCCTGGAACCAGCCGGTGACCACCGGCGTCGTCGACGGCCTGGGCGTGACCCACCTGCTCGAGGCGATCCGCCAGTTCAGCCCGGAAACGCGCTTCTACCAGGCTTCCACCAGCGAGATGTTCGGCCTGATCCAGGCCGAGCGCCAGGACGAGAACACGCCGTTCTACCCGCGCAGCCCCTACGGCGTGGCCAAGCTCTATGGCCACTGGATCACCGTCAACTATCGCGAGAGCTTCGGCCTGCATGCCTCCAGCGGCATCCTGTTCAACCACGAGTCGCCGCTGCGCGGCATCGAGTTCGTCACGCGCAAGGTTACCGACGCGGTGGCCCGCATCAAGCTCGGCAAGCAGCAGGAATTGCGCCTGGGCAACGTCGACGCCAAGCGCGACTGGGGCTTTGCCGGGGACTACGTCGAAGCCATGTGGCTGATGTTGCAGCAGGACAAGGCCGACGACTACGTGGTGGCCACCGGTGTCACTACCACCGTGCGCGACATGTGCCAGATCGCTTTCGAGCATGTGGGCCTGGACTACCGCGACTTCCTCAAGATCGACCCGGCGTTCTTCCGGCCCGCCGAGGTCGACGTGCTGCTGGGTAATCCGGCCAAGGCCCAGCGTGTGCTCGGCTGGAAGCCCAGGACCAGCCTGGACGAGCTGATCCGGATGATGGTCGAGGCGGACCTGCGACGCGTTTCCCGGGAGTAAGCCATGCTGATTCCCGTGGTGCTTTCCGGCGGCGCCGGTACCCGCCTGTGGCCAGTGTCGCGTGAAGGACAGCCGAAGCCGTTCATGCGCCTGCCCGATGGCCAGACCCTGCTGGGCAAGACCTACCGACGTGCCGCCGGGCTCCTGGCCGGGCATGGCGAAATCGTCACGGTGACCAACCGCGAGCATTACTTCCAGAGCAAGGACCAGTTCCAGGCGGCCCGCCTGGGGCGGCACCGGGGACATTTCATCCTCGAACCGACCGGGCGCAACACCGCTCCGGCGATTGCCGTCGCCGCCCTGGCGCTGCAAGCCGAACATGGTGACGCGGCGGTACTGGTGGTGATGCCGGCGGATCACCTGATCCGCAACGAGGAGGCCTTCCGCGAGGCGGTGGGGCATGCCGCGCGTCTCGCCGTCGCCGGGCACCTGGTTACCTTCGGCGTGGTGCCGGACGCAGCGGAAACCGGTTTCGGCTATATCGAGCTGGGCGACCGGCTGGACGAGCAGGGGGCGGCCAAGGTGCGCCGCTTCGTCGAGAAACCCGATGAGGAAACCGCCCGTCGCTACGTGGAAAGTGGCGGTTTCCTGTGGAATTCCGGGATGTTCTGTTTCACGGCCTCGACCCTGGTCGACGAGCTGGCGCAGCATGCCCCGGCCCTGCTGGAGCAGGCCAGGGCCTGCCTGGCCGCCAGTGCGGCGGTGAAGATGGCCGATGGCATCCAGCATGAGCTGGCGGGCGAAGCCTTCGCCGCGCTGCCGGACATTTCCATCGACTATGCGCTGATGGAGCGCTCCGCGCGGGTCGCCGTGGTGCCTGCGGCCTTCGACTGGAGCGATATCGGTTCCTGGGGCGCGATGAGCGCGCTGCTCGACGCGGACGCAAAGGGCAATCGCGGCAGCGGCGACACCCTGTTCGTCGACACCCGTAACACCTTCGTGCAGAGCGACGGGCGCCTGGTCGCCACGGTCGGGGTCGACGACCTGGTCGTGGTGGATACTTCCGATGCGCTGCTGATCGCCCGCGCCGACCGGGTCCAGGAGGTGCGCAGGGTGGTGCAGCGGTTGAAGGACGAGCGGCACGAGGCCTATCGGCTGCATCGGACCGTCAACCGTCCCTGGGGCAGCTATACCGTCCTCGAGGAAGGGTCGCGCTTCAAGATCAAGCGAATCGTGGTCAGGCCCGGAGAGCGCTTGTCGCTGCAGATGCACCATCACCGCAGCGAGCACTGGATCGTGGTGCAAGGCATGGCCAGGGTCACCAATGGCGATGGCGCGCGGCTGGTCAACAGCAACGAGTCGACCTACATTCCCGCGGGCCACCGGCATCGCCTGGAAAACCCGGGGGTCATCGACCTGGTGATGATCGAGGTGCAGAGCGGCGAATACCTGGGAGAGGACGACATCGTCCGCTTCGAGGACCAGTACGGCAGGGTGGTCTGATGCTTCTTGGCTTGTCTCGTTCCTTGTGGGGCTATCGTGGCTTCGTTCTCGGCAGCGTCAAGCGCGAGTTCCAGTCGCGCTACCGCGGATCGCTGTTCGGCGCGTTGTGGACGGTGCTCAATCCGCTGTCGATGATCGTCGTCTACACGGTGATCTTCTCCCAGGTGATGCGCGCGCGCCTGCCGGGGGTCGACGACGGCCTGGCCTACAGCGTCTATCTCTGCGCCGGCCTGCTGACCTGGGGCCTGTTCGCGGAAATCACCTCGCGCAGCCAGAGCATGTTCATCGAGAACGCCAACCTGCTGAAGAAGATCAGCTTCCCGCGCATCTGCCTGCCGGTCATCGTACTGCTCAACGCCGGGGTCAATTTCGCCATCATCCTCGCCTTGTTCCTCGGCTTTCTCGCACTCAGCGGGCGCCTGCCGGGCGCGGCATTGCTCGCGCTGGTGCCGCTGCTGGCGATCCAGGTGCTGTTCGCGGCGGGACTGGGGATGATCCTCGGGGTGCTCAACGTGTTCTTCCGCGACGTCGGCCAGTTGTTCGGCATCTGCCTGCAGTTCTGGTTCTGGCTGACGCCGATCGTCTATCCGATCGGCATCCTGCCCGAGGGTATCCGCTCGCTGATCGAACTCAACCCGATGACCGCGCTGATGCGCAGCTACCAGCAGCTGTTCCTCCACGGGCAATGGCCGGACTGGCCTTCATTGCTGCCGATCACCCTGCTGGCGCTGCTGCTGTGCGCGCTCGGCCTGCGTCTGTTCCGCCAGCGGGTCGGCGAAATGGTGGATGAACTCTGATGGGACAGATACGCGTATCCGGCCTCGGCAAGGCCTACAAACAGTATCCCAATCGCTGGAGCCGGTTGTTCGAATGGCTGGTGCCTTACAGCCCTCCGCGCCACCACCTGCACTGGATCCTGCGCGAGGTCGAGTTCACCATCGAGCCGGGCGAAGCGGTCGGCATCGTCGGGATCAACGGCGCCGGCAAGAGCACCTTGCTGAAGATGATCGCCGGCACCACCCAGCCGACCTGCGGCGAGATCCGCGTGGCCGGCCGGGTCGCCGCGCTGCTCGAGCTGGGCATGGGCTTCCACCCGGACTTCACCGGCCGGCAGAACGTCTTCATGGCCGGGCAATTGCTGGGCATGCAGGTCGAGGAAATCCAGGCGCTGATGCCGGAGATCGAGGCCTTCGCCGAAATCGGCGAGGCCATCGAGCAACCGGTGCGCACCTACTCCAGCGGCATGCAGATGCGCCTGGCGTTCAGCGTGGCGACTGCCCGGCGGCCGGACATCCTGATCGTCGACGAGGCCCTGTCGGTTGGCGATGCCTATTTCCAGCACAAGAGCTTCGAGCGCATCCGCAGTTTCCGCAAGGCCGGCACCACCCTGCTGATCGTTTCCCACGACCGCTCGGCGATCCAGTCCATCTGCGACTCCGCGATCCTCCTGGAGCAGGGACGGATGGCCATGCGCGGGCGGCCGGAAGAGGTTATGGACTACTACAACGCCCTGCTCGCCGAGCGCGAGGGGCAGACCGTGCGCCAGGAAATGCTCGCCGACGGCCAGGTGCGGACGATTTCCGGCACCGGCGAGGCAGCGATCCTCGACGTACGGATGGTCGACCAGCGGCAGCGCGCGCTGGAGGTGGTCGAGGTAGGCCAGGCGGTGACGCTGGAAGTCGAGGTCGAAGTTCGCCAGGACATCGAGCGGCTGATCCTCGGCTTCATGATCAAGGACCGCCTCGGCCAGCCGATGTACGGGATCAATACCCACCGCCTGGACAAGGCCCTCACCGACCTGAAGGCCGGCGAGCGCATCACCTACCGCTTCGCCTTCGACATGCGCCTGGGCAAGGGGCACTACTCGGTGGCGCTGAGCCTGTCGCGGCTGGACTCGCACCTGGACCGCAACTTCGAATGGCGCGACTACGGCCTGGTCTTCCATGTCATCAACAACCGCCAGGAAGACTTCGTCGGTTGCTCCTGGCTGGGCGCCGAAACCCATATCAGCCGCTCCGGCGAGGCGGCTCTGGACCCCACTTCCGCGGAGAGCACTCCATGACGCGTCTGTTGGTCGAATGCACCTATGTGTTCGAGCATCCCAAGGTCAATTCCGGTATTCAGCGGGTGGTGCGCAACGTCATCCGCGAGTTGCCGGAAGCCGACGAGACGGTGGAGTGCATCCCGGTGGCAATGCTCGACGGCACCCTGTATCAGGTCCACAGCCTGGCGCCGCTGGACCCACGGCCGCATTCGCCGCTGGTACGCCTGCGCATCCTGGTGGAGCGAGCCGCCAACTACTTCTGGCTGGGCCAGCGCACCCTGGAAAAGCGCCGCCCGTTCCGTTCCTCGCCGTGGGCCCGGCGCCTTCTCTATGTAGCCTGCCGCCTGTTCGCCTTCGCCTTCCTCAGCATTCCGCTGCGCCTGCTCGACCGCATCCTCGGCAAGCAGCAGCCTGCACCCGTGCGCGCGACCCCGCTCGAACATCGGGCCGGCGACCAACTGGTCTTGCTGGACTCCTCCTGGCACGCCGATTTCTTCCCGCTGGCGGAACGCCTCAAGAGCGAGGGCGTGGGCATCGTCTCGGTGATCTACGACCTGATTCCCCTGACCCATCCGCAATTCTGCGATGCCGGCCTGGTCAAGGTATTCAACCACTGGTTCGACTGGATCGCGGCCACCGCCGACGGCTACGTCGCGATTTCCGAGACCATTCGCGACGAAGTGCGCGCGGAGATGCTGCGGCGTATCGGCCCGGAGAAGGTCGCGCAACGCTGGTTCGATTATTTCCACCTGGGTTCGGAGCTGGACCTGGTGGAGGACGGCGCCTCCGTCGAGCCCGACCTGCTGCGCATGTTCAAGGCCAAGGCGCCGGTATTCCTGATGGTCAGCACCATCGAGCCGCGGAAGAACCACGGTTACCTGCTGGATGCCTTCGAGCGCGCCTGGGCCCAGGGTTCGCAGGTGCGGTTGTGCATCGCCGGACGCATCGGCTGGAAGTGCGAGGCGCTGGTGGAACGGGTGCGGCAGCATCCGGAGCTGAACAAGCGCCTGTTCATGTTCAACGACCTCTCCGACAAGAGCCTGGAGTACGCATACTCCCATGCCGCATCGCTGGTCTTCCCGTCCTATGTGGAAGGTTTCGGCCTGCCGCTGGTGGAGGCCATGCAGCGCGGCCTGCCGGCGATGGGCAGCGACATCCCGGTGTTCCGCGAGATCGGCGGCGAATTCATGGCCTACTTCGACCTTGCCGATCCGCAGACCCTGGCGAACCTGGTCACCCGCTTCGAAGCCACGGGCGAGTTCCCGGCCGAGCGACCGGTCGGCGAATGGCGCTGGATCGGCTGGCACGAAGCGAGTCGGCAACTGATCGCGCGGATCCTGCTCGCCCTCGGCAAGGCCCCGACGCATGGCGAGGCAGTACATGCGGATTGCGGTTAACGCACGGATTCTCCAGGCGCCGCGGACCGGCATCGGACATTACCTGGTCGAGTTGCTGGGCGCGTTGCAGGCGCACGCGGACTTCGAGTTTTCCCTGTTCCATGGCTGGGGCTGGAGCGGCGACCTGCCGGCGGCGGCGCTGCCCGGCTATTCGCGTCTGTCGCCCTGGCTGCGCAACCTGCCCGGAGCCTACCGGGCACGACGCTGGCTGGAGCAGCGGCGTTTCGATAGCGGTCGGCCGCCGGTCGATCTCTACCATGAGCCCAGTCTCTGGCCGCTGGACTTCGACGGGCCGATGTTGATGACCCTGCACGACCTGACCCACCTGCATTATCCGGCGACGCAACCCGCCGCCCGCTTGCGCGAAATAGAACGCCGGCTGGCGCGCGGGATGGAAAAGGCCCGGTTGATCCTGACCGACTCGCAGGCGATCGCCGACGAGGCGCAGGCGTATTTCGGCCTGCCGCGCGAGCGCTTCGTGGTGGCGCCCCTCGGCCATGCCGCGCGGTTCCGTCCGCGGGACCGGGAGTCCCTGCGCGAGCCCTTGCGCGCGCATGGCCTGGTGCCGCGCGGGTACTTCCTCTGCGTAGGAACCCTCGAACCGCGCAAGAACCTGTCGCTGGCCCTGCGCGCCCATGGGCAACTGCCGGCGGCGGTCCGCCAGCGTTTTCCGCTGATGATCGTCGGCATGCCGGGATGGGAAAGTCGCTCGCTTGACGACGAACTGCGCCAGGCGCTGGCTTCGGGGACGGTGCGGCTGCTCGGCTACCTGCCGGACGAGCGGGTCGCCGAGTTGATGTCGGGCGCTCGGGCGCTGGTCTTCCCCTCGATCTACGAAGGCTTCGGCCTGCCTGTGCTGGAAGCCATGGCCAGCGGCACGCCGGTATTGCTCACGCGACTCTCCGCAATGCCGGAGGTGGCCGGCGAGGCGGGCAGCTATATTGACCCGGATGATGCCAATGGGCTATCTGACATGCTGGTCCGCATGACCGAGGATACCGTCTACTGGGAGTGCTGCCGGGAAGCCGGCCTGCGACGGGCGGAGCAGTTTTCCTGGAAACGTTGCGCGAATCTCACCGCTGCAGCCTATCGTCGTGCCGTGGAGGGCTGAATGCGGGTACTGCACTTCTACAAGACCTACCTGAGCGAAACGGTAGGCGGGATCGAACAGGTGATCTTCCAGCTTTGCGAGAGCAGCGGGCCGTGGGGGATCGACAACCACGTCCTGACCCTGAGCAGCGACCCGCATCCGCCTGTCGTGCCCTTCGGCGGACATGTGGTGCATCGCGCCAGGCTCGACCTGCAACTCGCCTCCACCGGGTTTTCCCTGAGCGTGTTCAAGCAGTTCCGCGAGCTGGCGGCGGAGGCGGACGTGGTCAACTACCACTTCCCCTGGCCGTTCATGGACCTGGTGCATTTCCTCACCGGTATGAACAAGCCGAGCGTGGTCACCTACCATTCGGACATCATCCGCCAGCGCGTCCTGTTGAAACTGTACCGGCCGCTGATGAGTCGTTTCCTCCACAGCGTGGATCGCATCGTCGCAGCCTCGCCCAACTACTTCAGTACCAGCGACGTGCTCCGCCAGTACCGGGAAAAGACCCGGGTGATCACCTACGGCCTGGACAAGGACGGCTACCCGAAGCCTGCGGCACAGCGTCTGGAGCACTGGCGAGAGAAACTCGGGCCGCGGTTCTTCCTGTTCGTCGGGGTGATGCGCTACTACAAGGGCCTGCATATCCTGCTGGATGCGTTGCAGGGCACCGATTACCCGGTGGTGATCGTCGGTGCCGGGCCGTTGCAGGCCGAGCTGTATGCCCAGGCCGCGGCGCTGGGGTTGCGCAACGTGCACTTCCTCGGGCGGGTGGACGACGAGGACAAGGTCGCCCTGCTGCAACTCAGCTACGCCATGGTCTTTCCGTCGCACCTGCGTTCCGAGGCGTTCGGCATTTCCCTGCTGGAGGGCGCGATGTACGGCAAGCCGATGATCTCCAGCGAGATCGGCACCGGCACCAGCTACATCAATATCCATGGCGAGACCGGCCTGGTCGTGCCGCCCAGCCAGCCGGCGCGTTTCGCCAAGCGATGCGCTGGCTCTGGGAGCATCCGCAGCAGGCGGAGGAAATGGGCAGGAACGCGGAGGCCCGCTATCGGCAACTGTTCACCGCCGAAGAGATGGGGCGTCGCTGGAGCGAGCTGTACCGTGAACTGCTGGAGGAAAAGGCTTCTTCCAGATACGTGAAGGCCGCTCGGTAAGGAGCGGCCTACGGTACAGTTCAGGCTGGGTCGAACCGGGGCGTTACAGTATCGCTTAGCGCCAGAACGGCTTGTTCAGCTCGGCGTAGCGCTGGGCTTCGCTGATGCCGGCGTCGGCGAGCAGGCGGGAGTCCAGGCGGGCCAGCTGGCGACGGCTCTGGATGCGGCGCTGCCACAGTTTCATGGTGCCCAGCAGGCTGCTGCTGCGGCGGTTGGAGCGAGCGATGTCGAAAGTGTTGGAACCGAGGGTACGTTCCATGATGTGTCGATCCTTCCCACTTGTGGTGGGTAGTCAGGTTGCTAGTGATTAACTGAGCAATATGATCTGACTAACAGGTCAACAAGAATAGGAACAGTTGCGGAGAATTGCGTTGGATCACCGGGGTGTGTTTCCGAACTGTATGGGTTGTTTCGGTGCGTAACTGTACCGCTCTGCACCGTCATGGTGCGTTACCGAAAGAAACAGCGAAGTGTTACAGCAGGAAAAGCGAAAGGGCCGGGTGGGCGTGTTGCGATGGCGGCAAGAGAAAAGGCCGCCGAAATATGTTTTTACGTGGTTTTTTCTGCCCTGTCCAGACGCCCGGAAGAATTAATCGTCCGGGCGCTGGAAATAGTTGCGGATGAAACGGTTCAGCCTCAGCCGGCCAGCATGTGTCCACGTTCTTCCAGGTTCAGGTGCCAGGCCAGCGCCTCGCGCAACAGATGCGGCGTGTGGCCGCCTTTCGCGCAAGCCGCCTCGAAGTAGTCCAGCAGCGGTGCCTGGTAGGACGGGTGGACACAGTTCTCGATGATCACCCGGGCCCGTTCGCGAGGCGCCAGGCCGCGCAGGTCGGCGAGGCCCTGCTCGGTGACGAGGATGTCGACGTCGTGCTCGGTGTGGTCGACGTGGCTGACCATCGGCACCACGCTGGAAATGTTGCCGCCCTTGGCGATCGACTTGGTGACGAAGATCGCCAGGTGCGCGTTGCGGGCGAAGTCGCCGGAGCCGCCGATGCCGTTCATCATCTTAGTGCCGCCGACGTGGGTCGAGTTGACGTTGCCGTAGATGTCGAACTCCAGCGCCGTATTGATGCCGATGATGCCCAGGCGACGGACCACCTCGGGGTGGTTGGAGATTTCCTGCGGGCGCAGCACCAGCTTGTCCTTGTAACGCTCCAGGTTACCGAACACGTCGGCGTTGCGCCGCGGCGACAGGGTGATCGAGCTGCCCGAGGCGAAGCGCAGCTTGCCGGCGTCGATCAGGTCGAAGGTCGAGTCCTGCAGCACTTCGGAGTACATGGTCAGGTTCTCGAACGGTGACTCGATCAGGCCGCACATCACCGCGTTGGCGATGCTGCCGATACCGGCCTGCAGCGGGCCGAGGCTGTTGCTCATGCGTCCGGCGTCGACCTCGCGCTTGAAGAAATCGATCAGGTGGTTGGCGATGGCCTGGGTCTCGCCGTCCGGCGGCAGCACGGTGGATGGCGAGTCCGGCTGGTCGTTGATGACGATGGCGACGATCTTCTCCGGCGGGATCGGGATCGCCGTGCTGCCGATGCGGTCGTCGACGCGGGTCAGCGGGATCGGCGTGCGGGTCGGCCGGTAGGTCGGGATATAGATGTCGTGCAGGCCTTCCAGGTTGGTGCTGTGGGCCAGGTTGATCTCGACGATGACCTGCTTGGCGAAGATCGCGAAGCTCGCCGAGTTGCCCACCGAGGTGGTTGGCACGATGTGGCCCTGCTCGGTGATCGCGGCGGCTTCGATGACGGCGATGTCCGGCAGCTTCAGCTGGTGGTTGCGCAACTGCTCGACGGTTTCCGAGAGGTGCTGGTCGATGAACATCACTTCGCCGGCGTTGATCGCCTTGCGCAGGGTGCTGTCGACCTGGAACGGCATGCGCCGGGCGAGCACGCCGGCCTCGGTGAGCTGCTTGTCGAGGTCGTTGCCGAGGCTGGCGCCGGTCATCAGGCTGATACGCAGCGGACGTTCCTTGGCGCGCATGGCCAGCGCCTGGGGTACGGCCTTGGCCTCGCCGGCGCGGGTGAAACCGCTCATGCCGACGGTCATGCCGTCCTGGATCAGGTCGGCGGCTTCGGCCGCACTCATCACCTTGTCGAGCAGGGAGGGCAGGCGCACGCGATCACGGTACATGGAACGAACCTCAGACGACGAATTATTAGAGGCCGCCAGTCTAGGGTTTCCGCGATTTTTCGCCTTTATACCAAGGTCGAAGCGCCATTCAGCGGGCTTATGGGCGGATTGCCAGGACCACCACGCCCGCTGTCACCAGGGCTACGCCGAGCCATTGGCGCAGGTCCAGGCGTTCGCCGAGGAGGGCCACGCCGAGCAGTGCCACCAGCACCACGCTGAACTTGTCCAGCGGCGCCACCAGCGACGCCGGGCCGAGCTTGAGGGCGCGGAAATAGCAGATCCAGGAGGCACCGGTGGCCAGCCCGGAGAGCACCAGGAACAGCCAGCTGCGCGGCGGGATGCTGCCCGGGGCCTGGAACTTGCCCAGGACCGCGAGGATGCCGCCGAGGGTGACGAGGATCACCAGGGTGCGGATGAAGGTGGCGAAGTCCGAATCGACCCGGTCAAGGCCGATCTTGGCGAAGATCGCGGTCAGCGCGGCGAACAGCGCCGAAAGCAGTGCCCAGAAGGCCCAGGATGCCAGCATGTCGTCCTCCTCCGGGCTTTCTCCACGGGCTGCGCCGCTACAGGGCTTCCAGCTTGGCGTAGCCGAGCATCAGCCACTTGCTGCCTTCGCTCTCGAAGTTCACCTGCACCCGGGCCTGGGCGCCGGCGCCTTCGAAGTTGAGGATAGTCCCTTCGCCGAACAGCGCGTGGCGCACCCGCTGGCCGAGGGAGAAGGGCGTCTCCGGCACCCCGGCGCCGCTGAACAGGCTGCCGCCGGCGTTGCGCGAAGTGCCGCCGTAGGGGCGGCTGACGGTATTGGACAGGCGCACTTCCTGGATCAGCGACGGTGGGATCTCGCGGATGAAGCGCGAAACCTTGTTGTAGGTCTCGCTGCCGTAGAGCCGGCGGGTCTCCGCGTAGGTCAGGACCAGTCGCTGCATGGCGCGGGTGACGCCGACGTAGGCCAGGCGGCGTTCCTCTTCCAGGCGGCCGGATTCCTCCAGGCTCATCTTGTGCGGGAACAGCCCTTCCTCCATGCCGACCAGGAACACCAGCGGGAACTCCAGGCCCTTGGCGCTGTGCAGGGTCATCAGCTGGACACTGTCCTCGTGGGCGTCGGCCTGGGTTTCCCCGGCCTCCAGGGAGGCGTGGCTGAGGAAGGCCTGCAGCGGGGTGAGGTCTTCCTCTTCCTCGCTGTTCTCGAAGGCGCGGGCGGCGCTGACCAGTTCCTCGAGGTTCTCCACCCGGGCCTGGCCTTTCTCGCCTTTTTCTTCCTTGTGGTAGCTGATCAGTCCGGACTGCTCGATCACCGTCTGGGTCATCAGGTGCAGCGGCATGTCCATGACCTTCGCCGAAAGATTCTCGATCAGCTCGACGAAGCCGGTCAGGGCGCTGGCGGCGCGGCCGGGCAGGACCTTGTTGGCGATCATCAGGCGAATCGCCTCCCACATCGACACATCGTTGCCGCGGGCGAATTCGCGGATGCTCTCCACGGTCTTCTCGCCGATGCCGCGTGCCGGCACGTTGACCACCCGTTCCAGCGCCGCGTCGTTGCCGCGGCCGTCGAGCAGGCGCAGGTAGGCCATGGCGTTCTTGATTTCGGCACGCTCGAAGAAGCGCTGGCCGCCGTAGATGCGGTAGGGAATCTTCTCCCGCAGCAGGGCTTCCTCCAGCACCCGCGACTGGGCGTTGGAGCGGTAGAGGATGGCGATCTCGCTGCGCGCCAGGCCGCCCCTGAGCGCGCTCTCGATCGACTCGACCACGTAGCGCGCCTCGTCGTGCTCGTTGAACGCGGCGTACAGGCTCAGCGACTCGCCGTCCTCGCCGTCGGTCCACAACTCCTTGCCCAGGCGTCCCTGGTTGTTGGCGATCAGGGCGTTGGCGGCCTTGAGGATCGACGCGGTGGAACGGTAGTTCTGCTCCAGGCGGATCACCTCGGCGTCGGCGAAGTCGTCGCTGAACTGCTGGATGTTCTCGATCCGTGCGCCACGCCAGCCGTAGATCGACTGGTCGTCGTCGCCGACCACCATCAGGCTGTCGCCGCCCTTGGCGAGAATCCGCAGCCAGGCGTACTGCACGGCGTTGGTGTCCTGGAACTCGTCCACCAGGATATGGCGGAAGCGCCGCTGGTAGTGCTCGAGCACGCCGGGATGGTCGCGCCAGAGGTCCAGGGCGCGCAGCAGCAGCTCGGAGAAGTCGATCACCCCGGCGCGGGCGCAGGCCGCCTCGTAGGCTTCGTAGATCTTCAGCATGGTGGCGAGGAACAGGTCGCCGCCGGGCTGGATGTGTTGCGGCCGCAGGCCCTCGTCCTTCTGCCCGTTGATGAACCACTGGGCCTGGCGCGCCGGCCAGCGTTGCTCGTCGAGACCGAGTTCGCGGATCACCCGCTTGACCAGGCGTTGCTGGTCGTCGCTGTCGAGGATCTGGAAGTTCTCGCTCAGCCCGGCCTCGCGCCAGTGCGCGCGCAGCAGGCGATGGGCGAGGCCGTGGAAGGTGCCGACCCACATGCCCGCCGGATTGATCCCGAGCAACTGCTCGATGCGGTGGCGCATCTCCGCCGCCGCCTTGTTGGTGAAGGTCACCGACAGGATGCTGTAGGGCGAGGCGTGCTCGACCTGGATCAGCCAGGCGATCCGGTGCACCAGCACGCGGGTCTTGCCCGAGCCGGCGCCGGCGAGGACCAGTTGGCGGCCCAGCGGCGCGGCCACGGCCTGGCGCTGCGGGTCGTTGAGGGAGTTCAGCAGGAGGGAGAGGTCGTCGTTCATCGCGGCATTCTACCGGGGCGGGGAAAAGCCGGGCAAACCGGGCCGCCATTCGGCGCAGGCCGGCGCAGCGTCGGGCCTGGCTGCGGAAAAATGCTCTATCCCGGCCTTGGGCAGCCTGCCCCTGCTCGGTTATGCTCCGGCCACTTCAAGGCAAACCACTACAAGAACAAGCGCCTATGACCGTCCATGTCGAGCCCTTGGCGCTGCCGGGCGGCAGCACCGATGTACTGCGGCTCTACGCCCGCGAAATTGCCATCGAGCGTACCCGGCTCCTTTATCTCGGCTCGCGCACGCCGACCCTGCTCATGCTGCTCGGCGGCGTGACCAGCGCCTGCCTGGTGTGGGGCAAGGTCAGCAGCTGGCTGCTCGGTGGCTGGCTGGTCTGGCTGGTGTTGCTCGCCGTCCTGCGCCTGCTGCAGGTCGCCGCCTTCCAGCAGGCCGACAGCCGTCGCCAGGCCAGCCGCCACTGGCGGCGGACCTTCCTGTGCGGCGCCGGCGCCTCGGGCCTGACCCTGGCGTTCGCGGTGATCATGCTGGTCCCGGCCGATGCCTTCCTCCAGCAGGTGCTGGTGTTCGGCCTGGTGGCGGCGGCGATCCTCTCCGCCAGCGTCGCCTATGCGGTGAGCCTGCCGGCCTTCCTCACCTTCGCCTTGCCGGGCCTGCTGCCGTCCATCGTTTTCCTGCTGTTGCAGCCGCATAGCCTGTTGCAGGGCTGGGGTGTGCTCGGCCTGATCCTGCTGGTGGCGCTGCTGGTGGTCGCCGGGCAGATCCACCGGCTGGTGCAGGGCGCGCTGCTGCGACGCTTCCAGACCCAGGCGCTGAACCTGCACCTGGAACGCGTCAACGCCGAGGCCGAAGCGCTCAATCGCAAGCTCGCCCAGGAGGTCGGCCAGCGACGCCTGGTCGAACGCGAGCTGCGCGCCGCCCGCGATGCCTTGCAGCGCCGGGTGGAGGCGCGCACCGAGGAGCTTGGCGCGACCAGCCAGGCGCTCAGCCAGAGCGAGGCGCGTCTGGCCATGGCCCTGGAGGCCAGCGAACTGGGGTTGTGGGACTGGAACCTGGAGAGCGGCCGGGTCCAGCATTCCTATCTCGAGGCGGTCTTCAGCGCCGGGGACGGTCCCGAGGACTATCGCAGGCTGATCGAAAGCATCCACCCCGGCGACCTGCCGCGTATCCGTCGCGCCCTCGCCGAACATCTCAAGGGGCGCAGCGAGCTGTACCGGGTGGAGTACCGCGTGCGCGACCGGGAGGGCGGCTGGCGCTGGCTGGAGGATCGCGGCCGGGCCATGGCTCGCGACCCGCGGGGACGGGTGACGCGGATGCTCGGCACGCGCAGCGACATCAGCGCGCGCAAGCGCCTGGAAGAGCAGCAGCAACTGGCCGCGACAGTGTTCGAGGCGGCCAGCGAGAGCATTGTGATCCTCGATCCGGCCTACAACCTGCTGGCGGTCAACCAGGCCTTCAGTCGCATCACCGGCTATCGCCGCGAGGACGTGGTCGGGCGCAACGCCAGCCTGCTGGTGAATACCCCCGAGGCCCAGCGCCACTACCGGCAGATCCGCGCCGAGCTGCGCCAGCACGGGCAGTGGCAGGGCGAACTGGTGGATACGCGGAAGAATGGCGATCCCTATCCCCAATGGCTGCAGCTCAACCTGCTGCGCGACGGCAATGGCGAGGCGACCCACATCGTCGGTTTCTTCACCGATCTCAGTGCCCGCCGCGACGTCGAGGAGCGCCTGCGTCATCTGCTGCACTACGACGAACTGACCGGCCTGGCCAACCGCCGGTTGTTCCGCGAGCGGCTGCACGAGGCGGCCCAGCGGGCGCGCCAGGAGGAGGGCGGGCTGGCCCTGCTGCTGATCGACCTGGACCGCTTCAAGCTGCTCAACGACAGCCTCGGCCATGAGGTCGCCGACCAGTTGCTCAGGGAGATGGCCCAGCGCCTGCGGCGCACCGCGCCGGAAGCCAACACCCTGGCGCGTCTGGCCGGCGACGAGTTCGCCATCCTCCTCGATGGCGGCACCGGCGCCGCGGCCCTGTCGCGCCTGGCCGAACGCCTGCTGGTCCAGTTGCGCCAGCCGGTGAGCGTGCTCGGCCACGAGCTGATCCTCGGCGCCTCGCTGGGGATCAGCCTGTTTTCCGAGCAGGCGCGGGAAATCTCCGTGCTCATGAGCCAGGCGAACCTGGCGATGCAACATGCCAAGCAACTCGGCGGCAACACCTTCCAGTTCTTCCGCGACAACCTGCAGGACAGCACCCTCGAACGCCTGCGCCTGGAAACCCGGTTGCGCAAGGCGGTCGAGGAGGGCCAGCTGGACGTGCATTACCAGCCCAAGCTGTGCCTGGCCAGCGGCCGCCCGGACTCGGTCGAGGCGCTGGTGCGCTGGCACCATCCGGAGGAGGGCATGATCCCGCCGTCGACCTTCATCGGCCTGGCCGAGGAGTGCGGGTTGATCGGCGAGATCGGCGAATTCGTCCTGCGCCGGGCCTGCCTGCAGGCCGCCGAGTGGAGCCAGCGGGGCCTGAACCTGCGGGTCTCGGTGAACCTCTCGGTCCACCAGTTGCGCCAGGGCGACCTGCTCGACGTAGTGCGCTCGGCGCTGGCCGACAGCGGCCTGCCGGCGGCGCAACTGGAGCTGGAGTTGACCGAAAGCCAGTGGCTGGACGCCCTCGACAGTGTCCTGGCGACCTTCCGCCAGTTGCGCGAGATGGGGGTGAAGCTGTCGGTCGACGACTTCGGCACCGGCTATTCCTCGCTCAGCTACCTGAAGCGCCTGCCGCTGGACTACCTGAAGATCGACCAGTCGTTCGTCCGCGACCTGACCCAGAACAGCGAGGATGCGGCGATCATCCGGGCGATCATCGCCATGGCCCACAGCCTCGACCTGAAGGTGGTCGCCGAAGGCGTGGAAACCATCGAGCAGCGGGACTTCCTGGTGGCCCAGCGTTGCGACGAGCTGCAGGGCTACCTGATCGGCCGGCCGTTGCCGGCCCATGCCCTGGAGGAAGGTTTGCGCCAGGCTCGTTGAACGCGATCCGGCGGAGTATGCTGTAGCACTTTCGACTCCCACGAATTAAGGACGATTCATGCGCTCGAAGCCGCTTCTTCCTGCCCTCCTGCTGGTGGGCGCCGGTCTCTCCCCGCTGGCCCAGGCCAGCAGCGACGACTCCTGCTATCCCGATTGGTCGCTGGTCGGCGGCGGTGTCTGCGATACCCTGCCGTTCCTCGCCCCGGGCAACGACACCCGCGCCAACCTGCGCCTGCTGCTGGCCGACGCCGGCCACTGGCGGCTGGTGGAGGCGCCGCCGTCGGAGGAAGAGAAGCTCGAAGGCTACGGCCTGGTGCCGTTCGGCCTGTTCCGCCTGCTGCCCGGCGACGGCAGCCAGCCGCCTGCGCCGGCGGCGAGCGAGGCGGAGACACCGCCGCCTGCGCCAGCGCCCTCGCCGCTCGCCGAACTGGCCCGGCAGATGGGCGCCGCAGCGCTACCGGAAAAGATCGCCGGCGCCGAATTCTTCGAGGGCGAGGGCAGCCGCTGCCGCAGCAACGACCAGGACAGCGCGCTGGCGTTTCTTCGCCAGGTGCGTGACGCCGGGCTGGGCGAGGCGGAGACCAAGGCACTGGCCAACAGCCGCCTGGAGCTGCTCGGTGCCTGCGGCTGGGAACAAGAGGAACTGGGCGGTGTGCTCGCGCAAGGCGTCGAGTCGGCCGCAGGCAAGGCCTTCGCCACGTACTTGGAGGCTGCGGCCAACTTCTACAGCGGCCGCTTCGACGAAGCCGAACAGGGCTTCAAGGCGTTGCAGGACGTGTCGCAGCCCTGGCTGAAGGAAACCGCCCTGTACCTGCAGGCGCGCACCCTGCTCAACGCCGCCCAGCAGAACGCCTTCGACGACATGGGCTTCCCCGAGTTGCAGAATGTCGACAAGGCTCGCCTGGAACAGACCCGCAGCGCCCTCGATGCCTACCTGCAGGCGTATCCGAAGGGGCTCTACGCCGCCTCGGCCAAGGGCTTGCAGCGGCGCGTGCATTGGCTGGCCGGCGACCAGAAGCTGCTGGCCCAGGACTATGCCGCGCAATTCGCCGAAGCCGAGCAAGGGCAGCGCAACATGGCCCTGGAAGACCTGGTCCAGGAGGTCGACAACAAGCTCCTGACCGGTATCCAGCTCGGCGACATCCAGACCCCGCTGCTGCTGGCGGTGGCCGACCTGGTGCAGATGCGCGCCCACGATCCGTCGACCCCGCGCAGCTTCACCTGGGAAACGCTACAGGCCCAGCAGGCCAGCTTCGCCGCGCATCCCGAACTGTTCGCCTACCTGCAGGCGGCCTATCGCTTCTATGTCGACCAGGACCCGGCGAAGACCCTCGAAGCGCTGCCGCAAAAGGTCGGCAGCCTCGACTACGTCGGCTTCAGCCAGCAGACCCTGCGCGGGCTGGCGCTGGAGCAGCAGAAGGACTGGAAAGCCGCCGAGGCGCTCTGGCTGGAACTGTTGCCGCAGGCCGCGCAGCCGTACCAGAAGGGCCAGTTGCAGTTGGCCCTGGCGCTCAACTACGAGCGCAGCGGCCAGTTGGAAAAGGTCTTCGCCGAAGGTTCGCCGGTCCAGGAGCCGCTGCTGCGCAGCATCCTCCTGCGCAACGTCGCCGACGCCGCGCTGTTGCGCCGCCAGGCCAAGCAGGGCGCGACGGCGGAAGAGCGCGACAGCGCGCTGTTCACTCTCCTTTACAAGGACCTGCGCCGCAGCCGCTTCTCCGACTTCGGCAAGGACTTCGCGCTGCTCGGCGAAACCCCCTCGCAGACCAAGCTGGGCACCAGCCTCGGCTATGTCTACGGCGCCGGCAACAGCCTGGAGCTGTTCCGCTGGAAGGGCGACAAGGCCGAGTCCGGCTACGTTTGCCCGGCCATCGCCGAGTCGGCCGCGGCGCTGGCCGCCGATGACAAGGACCCGAAGGGCCTGAACTGCCTGGGCGAATTCATCCTGCGCAACGGTCTTGACGGCATGCCGCTGGACAGCCAGCCCGAGGCCAACGAGCTGGGCGGCACCCCGAGCGGCTTCAAGGGCGCGGTGTACTCCCGGCTGGATGGCTATCGCCTGGTCATGGACAACCCCAAGGCACCGCGCGAAGACAAGGCCTACGCGCTGTTCCGCGCGATCAACTGCTTCGCCCCGGCCGGCTACAACACCTGCGGACAGCAGGACATCCCGCAGGCCGAGCGCAAGCAATGGTTCCGTACGCTCAAGTCGACCTACGCCGACAGCTCCTGGGCCAAGGAACTGAAGTACTACTGGTGAGGCGCTGGCGAGCCTGGCTGGCGGGCCTGTTGCTGGGCCTGCCGCTGTTGCCGTCCGTCGAGGCCGCGGTGCGCGCCGAGGACTACGGCGCTTTCTGGCTGTGGAGCGGCGTCGCGCCGCAGCCGGTGCTGGCGCGGGCCGAGACGCTGTACATCCTGCAGGGACAGATCAGCCAGTCGCGCCGGCGCCCCGGTGAGGGCGTGCGGCTGATCGCCCAGGGCATCTCGGTGCCGCGCCTGGCGCGGGGTGAGGTCTGGGTGGTGTACCGCGCCCATACCCTGCGCTGGACGCCGCAGATCTACCAGGCCGTGCTGAACCAGGTGCAGCGCTGGAAGCGTGCCGGCAACCCGGTGGTCGGCATCCAGATCGACTTCGATGCGCGTACCCGCTACCTCGACGAGTACGTCGATTTCCTCCGCGACCTGCGCCGGCGCCTGCCCCGCGAATACCGCTTGAGCATCACCGGGTTGCTCGACTGGGGCAGCAACGCCGAGCCGGCGGCGATCAACCGGCTCAAGGGCGTGGTCGACGAAGTGGTGGTGCAGACCTACCAGGGGCGCCACAGCATTCCCAACCACGCCGCCTACCTCCCGCGGGTCAGCCGCCTGCAACTGCCGTACCGGATCGGCCTGGTCCAGGGCGGCGACTGGCAAGCCCCCGACTACCTGGAAAAGAGCCCCTGGTTCAGGGGCTACGTGGTGTTCCTGCTCAACCCTCAGTGAGCGCAGCCGCAAGCGCCCTTGCCGGCACACCCGCCGCTGCGTTCGGCCTGCGGCTGGCGGGTGTCCTGGCCGGGCTGGAGATCGCGCATCAGTAACGCGTAGCGCAGGTCCAGGCCTTCCGGCAGCGCCAGGTAGACCACGTGGCCATTGCCCGGCGCCACCTCGATGGCTTCGCCGGCGGCGTTGCGCAGGTCCTCCACGCGCAGGCTCAGGTTGCCTCGCGGAGTCATCAGCTCGACGCTGTCGCCGCGCTGGAAGCGGTTCTTCACCTCCACCTCGGCCAGGCCGTCGCGGCGTTCGCCGGTGAGTTCGCCGACGAACTGCTGGCGCTCGGACAACGAATGGCCGTGCTGGTAGTTCTGGTACTCGTCGTGCACGTGGCGGCGCAGGAAGCCCTCGGTGTAGCCGCGGTGGGCGAGGGACTCCAGGGTGTCCATCAGACCGCGGTCGAACGGCTTGCCGGCCGCCGCGTCGTCGATCGCCTGGCGGTAGACCTGGGCGGTGCGCGCCACATAGTAGTGGGACTTGGTGCGGCCCTCGATCTTCAGCGAGTGCACGCCGATCCGCGCCAGCCGCTCGACGTGCTGTACGGCGCGGAGGTCCTTGGAATTCATGATGTAGGTGCCGTGTTCGTCCTCGAAGGCGGCCATCGGTTCGCCGGGACGGTTGCCTTCCTCGAGGAGGAACACCTGCTCGGTCGGCGCGCCGCGTCCCAGGGTCGGCTCCCGCGCCACCACGTTGCCCAGCTCGTCCTCGCGGCCCTCCACCGCCTTGTATTCCCAGCGGCAGGCATTGGTGCAGGTGCCCTGGTTGGGGTCGCGGCGGTTGATGTAGCCGGACAGCAGGCAGCGCCCGGAATAGGCCATGCACAAGGCGCCGTGGACGAACACTTCCAGCTCCATGTCCGGTACCTGCTGGCGGATTTCCTCGATCTCCTCCAGCGACAGCTCGCGGGAAAGGATCACCCGGGTCAGGCCCTGCTGCCGCCAGAACTGCACCGCGGCCCAGTTCACCGCGTTGGCCTGCACCGACAGGTGGATGGGCATCTGCGGGAAATGCTGGCGAACCAGCATGATCAGGCCGGGATCGGACATGATCAGCGCATCCGGACCCATGGCGACCACCGGCTCCAGGTCGCGCAGGAAGGTCTTCAGCTTGGCGTTGTGCGGGGCGATGTTGACCACCACGTAGAAGCGCTTGCCGAGCGCGTGGGCCTCGGCGATGCCTTCGGCCAGTTGGGCGTGGTCGAAATCGTTGTTGCGCACCCGCAGGCTGTAGCGCGGCTGCCCGGCGTAGACGGCATCGGCGCCGTAGGCGAAGGCATAGCGCATGCTTTTCAGGGTGCCGGCGGGGCACAGCAGTTCGGGGCGGAGGGCGGTGGCGGTCATGGTTCGGGCTCGCAACGACGTGGGCGCGCGACTCTAGCCGAGCGCGCGCCGGGCGATCCTGAGCCGGATCAATGTCCGCGTCATTCCAGCCAGCGTCGACCCTGCAGTTCCAGCAGCAGTTGCGCCTGTTCCGGGCCGTTGCTGCCGGCCGGGTAGGGCCGCGGGCTCTGGTAGTGCTCGCGCCAGCCGGCGAGGATCGGGTCGACCCAGCCCCAGGCGGCCTCTACCTCGTCGCGGCGCATGAACAGCGTCGAGTCGCCCTCGATCACGTCCAGCAGCAGGCGTTCGTAGGCGTCCCAGCGCCGCTTGTTGCGGCTGAGGGCCTCGGCCAGGTTGAGGTCCAGCTCCACCGGTTCCAGTTGCATGCCCTTGCCCGGGGTCTTGGCCATCAGTTGCACGCTGATCCGCTCCTCCGGCTGCAACCTTATCCACAGGCGGTTGGCCGGCCCGCCGCCGCCGTCGATCAGGCTGTGCGGCACCGGCTTGAACTGGATGACGATTTCCGAGCACTTGCGCGCCATGCGCTTGCCGGTGCGCAGGTAGAACGGCACCCCGGCCCAGCGCCAGTTCTCGACCTCGGCCTGGAGCGCGACGAAGGTCTCGGTATCGCTGTCGTTGTCGACGTTCTTCTCGAAGTAGTACGCCGGCACCTCCTGGCCGCCGATCCTGCCGGCGGCGTACTGGCCGCGTACCGTCTTGTCCTGCACGTCGAGCCCGGAGATCGGCTTCAGCGCCTGCAGCACCTTGAGCTTCTCGTTGCGCACCGCCTCGGCGTCGAAACGCACCGGCGCCTCCATCGCCACCAGGCAGAGCAACTGGAGCAGATGGTTCTGCACCATGTCGCGCATCGCCCCGGCGTGGTCGTAGTAGCCGCCGCGGTTCTCCACGCCAAGGGTCTCGTTGACGCTGATCTGCACATGGTCGATGTGCGCCGCGCGCCAGACCGGCTCGAACAACGCATTGGCGAAGCGCAGGGCCATCAGGTTCTGCACGGTTTCCTTGCCCAGGTAGTGGTCGATGCGGAACACCCGCGACTCGTCGAACACCCGGCCGATGGACTGGTTGATCGCCCGCGCCGAGTCCAGCGAATGGCCCAGCGGTTTTTCCAGCACGATGCGCGCTTGCGGCCCGGCGAGGCCGGCGATGGAGAGGTTCTGCGCGATCGGCGCGAACAGGCTCGGCGAGGTCGCCAGGTAGTGCACCAGCACTCGGCCCTCGCTGCTCTTCAGGTGCCGCGCGAGACGGCCGAAGTCGGCGCTCTGCGAGGCGTCCATGGCCAGGTAGTCGAGGCGCGCGGCGAAGCCTTTCCATTGTTCGGCGGCGAACTCGCTGCGCGCCACCACCGCGCGGACGTTGCGCTCGGCGAGGGCGAGGAAGGCGGCGTTGTCCAGCGCGCTGCGGGCGAGGGCGAAGATCCGCGTATCGGCCGGCAGGCGGTCCTCCCGGTGCAGGCGATAGAGCGCCGGCAGCAGCTTGTGCAGGGCCAGGTCGCCGGTACCGCCGAAGACCAGGATGTCGCAGGACGTTGGAGTGGCTGGTGTACTCAAGGCAAGCTCCCGACGGCGTTGGCTGGGCGTGGCTGACTGTTTGTAGTATAACTACAAGGTTACTACAGAGAATCGAGCCCAGCCTGTGAACCTGCTGCAGCACATAGCCCAGTCCCGCCAACAGCTCCGCAAGTCGGAACTCAAGGTCGCCGATCACGTTCTCAACGATCCGGCGTCGGTCATGCACAGCTCCATGGCCGAACTGGCCCATGGGGTCGGGGTCAGCGAGCCGACCATCGTGCGTTTCTGCCGCGCCATCGGCTGCAGCGGCTTCCAGGACCTCAAGCTGAAGCTGGCGCAGAGCCTGGCGGCCGGCGCCAGCTTCGGCCAGTTCTCGATCCATGAGAGCGACTCGGTGGCCGACTTCAGCCTGAAGATCTTCGACACCACGCTGCACAGCCTGATGGAAGTCCGCGAGCACCTGGACACCCACGCCCTGGAGCGCGCCATCGCCGCCATCGCCCACGCCCAGCGCGTGGAGTTCTACGGCTTCGGCGCTTCCGGCGCGGTGGCCTCGGATGCCCAGCACAAGTTCTTCCGCCTGCTGCTGTCGGCGGCGGCCTACTCCGACCCGCACATGCAGGCGATGTCGGCGGTGACACTCAAGCCCAGCGACGTGGCCATCTGCATTTCCCAGTCGGGTCGCTCGAAGGACCTGCTGATCACCGCCAACCTGGTCCGCGAGGCCGGCGCCACGCTGATCACACTGTGCCCGAGCCAGACCCCGCTGGCCGACCTGGCCACGGTCAATCTGGCGATCGACGTGCACGAGGACACCGACATCTACACCCCGCTGACCTCGCGCATCGCCCACCTGGTGGTGATCGACGTGCTGGCGATGGGCGTGGCCATGGCCCGCGGCCCGGACCTGGTCAACCACCTCAAGAGCGTCAAGCGCAGCCTGCGCAGCCTGCGCCTGTCGCCGAAGGTGATGAAGAACCAGGAAGAGCGCGGCGAGCCGTCCTGAGGCGCCGCCGGGAGGGCATAACGCAGTCTTCACCGGCCTGCCGCCAAACCGTCACATTGCTGCGCGATGCTCGCGACTCCAGCCAGTCGGCCATGGGAGACGCGAGATGCCCCGTCATAGCGATGCCAATGCCCAGCACGTGGATTCGAAAACCCGCCGCAAGCTCGAAGACCAGCGGCGCATGCAATTCCGCCGGGCGATCGAGGACCACTGCGAAGAACTGCGCCTGCGCCAGGAACTGGCCGACTACCCCGAGCTGGTAGCCGCCGCCTACCTCAGCTCGAACCGCCAGGGCCGGCGAAGCGCCCAGCGAGCTGGCTGATCAGCGCCCGCTCCTCGCGGACGAAGGCGACGAACGCCTGGGCCACCGGGCTCAGGCGCTTGCCCTTGGCGTGCACCAGGCACCAGCTGCGATAGAGCGGCAATTCCTCCACCGGTAGTTCGCGCAGCAGGCCGTTGGCCAGTTCCTGGTGCGCCGCATGGCGCGGCAGCAGGGCCAGGCCGAGGCCGGCGATCACCCCTTCGCGCAGGGACTCCAGCGAGGCGATCTCCTGGATCTGCGAGAAGTGCGCGCGGCGTTGCTGGAAGAACTCCTCGCAGGCCTTGCGGGTGCCCGAGCCCGGTTCGCGGACCAGCAGCGGGAAGGGCTCCAGGTCCTTCAGGGCCAGCTTCGCGGCGTTGCACAGCGGATGGTCCGGCGGCGCCACGGCGATGATCGGGTTGTTCAGGAAGGGCAGGAACTCCAGGGCCATGTCCTGCGGTACCAGGGACATGATCACCAGGTCGTCGCGGTTGTCGGCCAGGCGCTTGATCACCTGGGTGCGGTTGACCACCGTCAGGCTCAGGCTGACTTCCGGATGCAGGTTCTGGAACGCCTTGAACAGGTGCGGGGTGATGTACTTGGCGCTGGACTCCACCGCCAGGCGCAACTGGCCCTGCAGCGAGCCCTTCAGGTCCGAGAGCTGCATGTCCAGGCTTTCCAGGCGCTGGAACAGGTCGGTGCTGGTCTTCAGCAGGGCTTCGGCGGCATCGGTCAGGTAGAGCTTCTTGCCGACGTACTCGAACAGCGGCTGGCCGACCAGCTCTTCCAGTTGGCGGATCTGCAGGCTGACCGCCGGCTGGGTCAAGGCCATTTCCTCCGCCGCCCGGCTGTAGGAGCGGCTCTCGCATACGGCACGGAAAACCTGAAGCTGCCGTAATGTCATACGCATCAACGACTTACGCATTCCAGTCACACTCTGACCGAGATCGGTCGGGCGACTATAAAGCTTTTCTAATGGCTATCCCAATAATTATTGATTTTTGTTAATCACCCTCGCGGGGGTAGGGTAAAAGTGCGACCGGGAGCTGCCTGCCGGTCATGCAGCGACCGGAATATCCGGATCGACCGTACCAGGTTCCCAACCCCGAAGAGGGAGACCTCCGTGATCAAGAAGATCCTGATCGCCAACCGCGGCGAGATCGCCGTCCGCATCGTGCGCGCCTGCGCCGAGATGGGCATCCGCTCGGTGGCCGTCTACTCTGAGGCCGATCGCCACGCGCTGCACGTCAAGCGCGCCGACGAAGCCCACAGCATCGGCGCGGACCCGCTGGCCGGCTACCTCAACCCGCGCGCCCTGGTGAACCTGGCGGTGGAAAGCGGCTGCGACGCCCTGCACCCCGGCTATGGCTTCCTCTCGGAAAATGCCGAGCTGGCGGAAATCTGCGCCGAGCGCGGTATCAAGTTCATCGGCCCGTCGGCGCAAGTGATCCGCCGCATGGGCGACAAGACCGAAGCCCGCCGCAGCATGATCGCCGCCGGCGTGCCCTGCACCCCCGGCACCGAAGGCAACGTCGCCGACCTCGCCGAGGCCCTGCGCGAAGCAGAGCGGATCGGCTACCCGGTGATGCTCAAGGCCACCTCCGGCGGCGGCGGTCGCGGCATCCGTCGCTGCAACAGCCGCGAGGAACTGGAGCAGGCGTTCCCGCGGGTGATCTCCGAGGCGACCAAGGCCTTCGGCAGCGCCGAAGTATTCCTCGAGAAGTGCATCGTCAATCCCAAGCACATCGAGGCGCAGATCCTCGCCGATTCCTTCGGCAACACCGTGCACCTGTTCGAGCGCGACTGCTCGATCCAGCGCCGCAACCAGAAGCTCATCGAGATCGCCCCGAGCCCGCAGCTCACCCCCGAGCAGCGCGCCTACATCGGCGACCTGGCGGTGCGCGCGGCCAAGGCGGTGGGCTACGAGAACGCCGGCACCGTGGAGTTCCTGCTCGCCGACGGCGAGGTGTACTTCATGGAGATGAACACCCGGGTCCAGGTGGAGCACACCATCACCGAGGAAATCACCGGCATCG
Organism: Pseudomonas sp. KBN12P06040; assembly: GCF_037574965.1. Classification (NCBI taxonomy): domain Bacteria; kingdom Pseudomonadati; phylum Pseudomonadota; class Gammaproteobacteria; order Pseudomonadales; family Pseudomonadaceae; genus Pseudomonas; species Pseudomonas sp. KBN12P06040. The sequence goes on along the minus strand of NZ_JBBELS010000001.1, from coordinate 6,345,366 downwards.
ACGTGGTCCGCGAGCAGATCCGCATCGCTTCCGGGCTGGAGCTGTCGGTCAAGCAGGACGACATCGTCCATCGCGGCTACGCCCTGCAGTTCCGCATCAACGCCGAGGACCCGAAGAACAACTTCCTGCCCTCGTTCGGCAAGATCACCCGCTACTACGCCCCCGGCGGCCCCGGCGTGCGTACCGACACGGCGATCTACACCGGCTACACCATCCCGCCGTACTACGACTCGATGTGCCTGAAGCTGATCGTCTGGGCGCTGACCTGGGAAGAGGCCCTCGATCGCGGACTGCGCGCCCTCGACGACATGCGCGTGCAAGGGGTCAAGACCACCGCGCCGTACTACCAGGAAATCCTCCGCAACCCGGAATTCCGCAGCGGCCAGTTCAACACCAGCTTCGTCGAAAGCCACCCGGAACTGACCCAGTACTCGATCAAGCGCAACCCGTCGCACCTGGCCATCGCCATCGCCACCGCCATCGCGGCCCACGCCGGCCTGTAAGGGAAGGAGCAGAACATGAGCAACACCATCCAAGCGAAGAAGACCGGCGTCACCGATACCATCCTGCGCGATGCCCACCAGTCGCTGCTGGCGACCCGCATGCGCACCGAGGACATGCTGCCGATCTGCGACAAGCTCGACCGCGTCGGCTACTGGTCGCTGGAAGTCTGGGGCGGCGCGACCTTCGACGCCTGCGTGCGCTTCCTCAAGGAAGACCCGTGGGAGCGCCTGCGCAAGCTCAAGGCGGCGCTGCCCAACACCCGCCTGCAAATGCTCCTGCGTGGGCAGAACCTGCTCGGCTACCGCCACTACAGCGACGATGTGGTGCGCGCCTTCGTGGCCAAGGCGGCGGTCAACGGCATCGACGTGTTCCGCATCTTCGACGCGATGAACGACGTGCGTAACCTGCGCGTCTCCATCGAGGCGGTGAAGGCCGCCGGCAAGCACGCCCAGGGCACCATCTGCTACACCACCAGCCCGGTGCACACCATCGAGGCCTTCGTCGCCCAGGGCAAGGCGATGGCCGACATGGGCGTCGACTCCATCGCCATCAAGGACATGGCCGGCCTGCTCACCCCCTATGCCACCGGCGACCTGGTCAAGGCCCTGAAGGACGCCCTGCCGCTGGACGTGGTGGTGCATTCCCATGACACCGCCGGTGTCGCCAGCATGTGCCAGCTGAAGGCCGTGGAAAACGGCGCCGACCGTATCGACACGGCGATCTCCAGCATGGCCTGGGGCACCAGCCACCCGGGCACCGAGTCGATGGTCGCGGCGCTGCGCGGCACCCCCTACGACACCGGCCTGGACCTGGAGCTGATCCAGGAGATCGGCATGTACTTCCACGCGGTGCGCAAGAAGTACCACCAGTTCGAGAGCGAATTCACCGGCGTGGATACCCGCGTGCAGGTCAACCAGGTGCCGGGCGGGATGATTTCCAACCTGGCCAACCAGCTCAAGGAGCAGGGCGCGCTGAACCGTATGGGCGAGGTGCTCGAGGAAATCCCGCGGGTCCGCGCCGACCTCGGTTTCCCGCCGCTGGTGACGCCGACTTCGCAGATCGTCGGCACCCAGGCGTTCTTCAACGTGCTCGCCGGCGAGCGCTACAAGACCATCACCAACGAAGTGAAGCTGTACCTGCAGGGCCGTTATGGCAAGGCCCCCGGCGAGGTCAACGAGCAACTGCGGCGCCAGGCCATCGGCAGCGAGGAAGTCATCGACGTGCGCCCGGCCGACCTGATCAAGCCGGAGCTGAACAAGCTGCGCAGCGAGATCGGCAACCTGGCCAAGTCCGAGGAAGACGTACTCACCTACGCGATGTTCCCGGACATCGGGCGCAAGTTCCTCGAAGAGCGTGAGGCCGGCACCCTGAAGCCCGAGGAACTGCTGCCGATTCCCACCGGCAAGGGCGTCGCCGCCGCCGGCGCGGAAGGCACCCCGACCGAGTTCGTCATCGACGTGCACGGCGAGACCTACCGCGTCGACATCACCGGGGTCGGCGTGAAGAGCGACAACAAGCGGCACTTCTACCTGTCCATCGACGGCATGCCGGAAGAAGTGGTGTTCGAGCCGCTCAACGAATATGTCGCCGGCTCCGCCAGCGGCCGCAAGCATGCCAGCGAGCCGGGCCACGTCAGCACCACCATGCCGGGCAACATCGTCGACGTGCTGGTGAAGGAAGGTGATAGCGTCAAGGCCGGCCAGGCGGTGTTGATCACCGAGGCGATGAAGATGGAAACCGAGGTCCAGGCCGGCATCGCCGGTACGGTCAAGGCGATCCACGTGGCCAAGGGCGACCGGGTCAACCCGGGCGAGATCCTGATCGAGATTGCGGGCTGACCGCGACAGACGGTTAAAGTCCCTGGGGGAGCATGATGCTCCCCTTTTTTTATCGGCATCGGTTGCCGCGTCGGCCGGCTGTTCGCCCTGCCAGGGTGCGCCCGGCGCGCGCGCCGCCTAGAATGCCGCCTCTGCCCAACGGCGCGTCGCGCCGCAGGCGCTGACTATCGGGAAGTCCAGGTGTCGTCCTCTCCAGCTCAAACGCCCAGCCGCCGGCCCTCGCTGCTCGGCGGTTCGATGATCATCGCCGGCACCGCCGTCGGTGCCGGAATGTTCTCCCTGCCCATCGCCATGTCCGGCATCTGGTTCGGCTGGTCGGTGGCGGTGTTCCTGCTCACCTGGTTCTGCATGCTGCTGTCGGGGATGATGATCCTCGAGGCCAACCTCAACTACCCGGTGGGCTCGAGCTTCTCGACCATCACCCGCGACCTGCTCGGCCAGGGCTGGAATGTGGTCAACGGGCTGAGCATCGCCTTCGTCCTCTATATCCTCACCTATGCCTATATCTCCGGCGGCGGCTCGATCATCGGCTACACCCTGTCCAGCGGCCTCGGCGTGACCCTGCCGGAAAAGCTCGCCGGGCTGCTGTTCGCCCTGGCGGTGGCGCTGGTGGTGTGGTGGAGCACCCGCGCGGTGGACCGCATCACCACGCTGATGCTCGGCGGCATGATCATTACCTTCGGCCTCTCCATCAGCGGCCTGCTCGGGCGCATCCAGCCGGCGATCCTGTTCAACAGCGGCGAGCCGGACGCGGTCTACTGGCCCTACCTGCTGGCGACCCTGCCGTTCTGCCTGACTTCCTTCGGCTACCACGGCAACGTGCCGAGCCTGATGAAGTACTACGGCAAGGACCCGCAGCGGATCAGCCGTTCGCTGTGGATCGGCACCCTGATCGCCCTGGCCATCTACCTGCTGTGGCAGGCCAGCACCCTGGGCACCATCCCGCGCGAGCAGTTCAAGGGCATCATCGCCGGCGGCAGCAACGTCGGCACCCTGGTGGAATACCTGCACCGGATCACCGCGTCGGATTCGCTGAACGCGTTGCTCACCACCTTCTCCAACCTGGCGGTGGCCAGCTCCTTCCTCGGCGTGACCCTCGGCCTGTTCGACTACCTGGCCGACCTGTGCAAGTTCGACGACAGCCACTTCGGGCGCTTCAAGACCGCGTTGCTGACCTTCGTCCCACCGACCATCGGCGGGCTGCTGTTCCCCAACGGCTTCATCTACGCCATCGGTTTCGCCGGGCTGGCCGCGGCGTTCTGGGCGGTGATCGTTCCGGCGCTGATGGCGCGGGCCTCGCGCAAGCGCTTCGGCAGCCCGCTGTTCCGCGCCTGGGGCGGCACGCCGGCGATCGTGCTGGTGCTGCTGTTCGGCGTGGCCAACGCGGTCGCGCACATCCTGGCCAGCCTGCACTGGCTGCCGGAGTACCGTTGAGCGACCGGCAGTCCCTGCCAGGGGCTAGTCGCGCAGCGCCTCCAGCGTCTGCCGCTGGCGGCCTTCGGCGTCGAAGTTGGAAGGATCGAGCCAGCGCTCGAACGCCGCCTGTCGCGCCGGCCATTCGCTGTCGAGCAGGGAGAACCAGGCGGTGTCGCGGTTGCGCTGCTTGACCACCATGTGCTGGCGGAAGGTGCCTTCGTAGGTGAAGCCCAGGCGCTCGGCGGCGCGCATCGAACGGGCGTTGCCGGCATTGCACTTCCACTCCAGGCGGCGGTAGCCGAGGCGGCCGAGGGCGAGTTCGGCGAGCAGGTAGACCGCCTCGGTAGACCCCGGTGTGCGCTGCATCGGCGCGCCGAAGGCGATATGGCCGATTTCGATGACGCCATCCTTCGGCGTGATCCGCAGGTAGCTGAGCAGGCCGACGGCGCGCTGCGTGCGCCGCTCGCGCACGGCGAAGAACAGCGGGTCGCGGCTGGCCGCCTGGCCGGCCAGCCAGGCGTCGAACGCCGGGCGCTCGGCGAACGGGCCGTAGGCCAGGTATTCCCACAGCAGCGGGTCGGCGCCAGGCCCTTGCAGGGCGTCCCACAGTTCGTCGCCGTGGCGTTGCGGATCGAGTGGTTCGAGCTTGACGAAGCGGCCGTCGAGCGGGGCGTGGGGCGGAGTGGCGACGGGGCGCCAGTTCAAGGGTTCGCGCATGGTGGGCCTCAGAGAATCCTGCGGTACTGAAGGAAACCGGACTTGTCGGCGATGCGCTCGTACAGCTTCATCGCGTCGCTGTTGCTCTCGTGGGTCAGCCAGTGCACCCGCGAACAGCCAGCGGCGCCGGCCTCGGCGTAGACATGCTCGATCAGCCGGCGCCCTATGCCTTCGCCGCGCAGGCCCTCGGCGACGAACAGGTCCTGCAGGTAGCAGTAGTCGCCGACGGTCCAGCAGGAGCGGTGGTAGATCCAGTGCACCAGGCCCACGGCGCGCTCGTCGAGCCAGGCGAGGGCGGCGTTCATCGGTTCGTCGGCGTCGAGGAAGCGCTGCCAGGTGGCGTCGCTGGTAGCGGCGGCGATCTCGGTCTTGTAGAAGCGCTGGTAGCCCTCCCACAGCGGCAGCCAGGCGGCGTGGTCGGCGGCGCCGACGGGACGAATCTGCAGGGACGTGCTCATGGCTCGGTTCCATGTCCGGGTAAAGGTGCCTCCAGACTAGGCCGGGAAATGGTCCGCTAGAAGATCCATTGCTGGTCAATTCCACAGGTCCAATCCACACTGGCGCTTTCTTCCCTCCGAGACCGCCATGGCCACCGTACTGCCCTTCGACGCCGCCGGCATCCACCTCGACCCCGCCCAGGGCCTGGCCCGCCAGCTCTACGCCGCGCTGCGCGAACGGATCCTCGACGGCCGCCTCGGCAGCCGCACGCGGATGCCCGCCAGCCGCGAGCTGGCCCAGGCCCTGAAGGTCTCGCGCAACACCGTGGTGCGGGCCTATGAACAGTTGCACGCCGAGGGCTATATCGATGGGCGCACAGGCGACGGCACCTACGTTGCCGAGTTGCAGGAAATCCCAGGCAGGGCCCCCGCCGTCGCCCCGAGCGCTCCCGCGCCGCGCGGCCCGGCGGCCCTGGCGCCGCCACCGGAAGGCGCGCCGCGAGCGTTCCGCGTCGGCGTGCCGGCCTTCGACCTGTTCCCCTTCGACACCTGGGCGCGGCTACAGGCGCGCTTCTGGCGCAACCCGCCGGCGGACTGCCTGGGCTACGGCGACCCGGCCGGCGAGGCGCGCCTGCGCGAGCTGATCGCCGCCTACCTGCGCAGCGCTCGCGGCCTGCGCTGCGAGGCGGAACAGGTGATCGTCACCCATGGCGCGCAGCAGGCCATACGCCTGTGCGCCCAGGTGTTGCTCGAGAACGGCGATCCGGTGGCTGTGGAAAACCCTGGCTACCGCGCGGCGCGCCTGGCCTTCGCCGCGACCGGCGCGGTACCGCACGGGATCGACATCGACGCCGAGGGCCTGCGCAGCGACCGGCTCGCGGGCATCGCCGGCTGCCGCCTGGCCTATGTCACGCCGTCACACCAGTATCCCACCGGCGTCACCCTGTCGCTGGCGCGGCGCCTGGAGCTGCTGGAGTGGGCCGAGCGCGCCGACGGCTGGATCGTCGAGGACGACTACGACGGCGAGTATCGCTACAGCGGTACGCCGCTGGCGCCGCTGGCCGCGCTGGACCGACAGGGCCGGGTGCTCTACGTCGGGACCTTCTGCAAGATCGCCTTCCCGGCGTTGCGCCTGGGCTACCTGGTGGTCCCGCCGGCGCTGGTCGAGCGCTTCCGCCAGCGGCGGGCCATCGAGGTACGCCATTCGGAGGTGGGCACCCAGCGGGTCATGGCCGACTTCATCGCCGAGGGGCATTTCCAGCGCCACGTCCGCCGCATGCGCCGCGCCGCCCGCGCCCGCCGCGACGCCTTGCTGCGGGGCTGGCCAGAGGCGCCGGGTTGCCAGCCGTTGCCGGCGGTGGAGGCGGGGCTGCACCTGTGCGTGCGGGTCGACAGCCTGGCGCGGGAGCGGGCCCTGATCGCCGCGGCGGCAGCCGCCGGGGTGGAAGTCAGCGCCTTGAGCGACTACTGGATGGACGACTCCAGCGTTGCGCCAGACGACCGCGCGGGCCTGGTGCTGGGCTTCGCGGCAGTACCCGAGGCGCGTATCGACGAGGCGCTGCGGGCGTTGCGCAAGGCCTGGCGGCGGGAGGCCCTGGTTGGACCCGTCGTCGCGACTGACTAGAATGCCCCCGGATCACCCTCGCGCCCAGGAGTAGCCATGAGTGTCGCCCTTTCCGCCGCGCCCGAGCGCAAGCTCGCCGCCCCCCTGATCGCCTTCGCCCTGCTGGTGCTCGGCGGGCTGTTCCTGTTCAACGCGGTCAGCGCGCGCCAGGCCATCCTTTTCATCGTCGGCGGCGCCCTGGGCCTGACCCTCTACCACGCCGCCTTCGGCTTCACCTCCGCCTGGCGGGTATTCATCCGCGAACGGCGTGGCGCCGGGCTGCGCGCGCAGATGGTGATGCTGGCGCTGGCGGTGCTGCTGTTCTTCCCGGCGCTGGCGGCGGGCAGCCTGTTCGGCCAGCCGGTGAGCGGTTTCGTCTCGCCGGTCGGCACTTCGGTGATCGTCGGCGCCTTCATTTTCGGCATCGGCATGCAACTGGGCGGCGGCTGCGCCTCCGGCACCCTGTTCACCGTCGGCGGCGGCAACGCGCGGATGCTGGTGACCCTGCTGTTCTTCATCCTCGGCTCGCTGATCGCCACCCAGCATGTCGGCTGGTGGTTCGCCCTGCCGTCGCTGCCGCCGATCTCGCTGGTCGCCGAACTGGGCCTGGCACCGGCGCTGGTGTTGAGCCTGGCGGTGTTCATCGGCATCGCCGGGGTCACGGTACGCATGGAGAAGGCCCGCCACGGCACCCTGGAAACCCCGCCGAGCGCCGAATGGCGTGGTTGGCGGCGCTTCCTCCGCGGCCCCTGGCCGCTGGTCTGGGGGGCGCTGGCGCTGGCGCTGCTCAACTTCCTCACCCTGTACCTCGCCGGACGCCCCTGGGGCATCACGTCGGCCTTCGCCCTGTGGGGCGCGAAGATCGCCCAGGGCGTGGGCCTGGACGTCGGCGCCTGGGCCTTCTGGCAGACGCCGGCGAACGCCAAGGCGCTGGCCGCGCCGCTGTGGGAAGACATCACCAGCGTGATGGACATCGGCATCGTCCTCGGCGCGCTGCTCGCCGCCGGCCTGGCCGGACGCTTCGCGCCGAACCTGGACATCCCGCGCCGTTCGCTGGCGGCGGCGGTGATCGGCGGGCTGCTGCTCGGCTACGGCGCGCGCCTGGCCTATGGCTGCAACATCGGCGCGTATTTCAGCGGGATCGCTTCCGGCAGCCTGCATGGCTGGTTGTGGTTGGTGGCGGCGTTTGCCGGCAACAGCGTCGGGGTACGGGTATTGAGGCCTTATTTCTTCCCGGAGGAGCGGCGGGAGCAAGGGTTGACGGGGTGTTGAGAGGGGATATGCCTTCGTAGGACGTATGACGCGGACGTTATCCACAGGTGAGCGCAGCCACACAACACCTCGGCAACGGGGAAGATCTGCGGGCCGTCCTGAGCGGTGAAAAAAAGAAGGGACACCGCAGGTCGCCGTGTCCCTCAGAGTGTAGAGAGGGAAAGTTGGTATCCCTCTCGACCGGTGAGCGTGGCGCCGCGGCTGGGCCGGGGCGCCGGGTATAAAAGAAGGGATGAAGGGTATCCATCCCTAAAGGTCGAGGGGGTAGTACTCCCCCTCTACCGGTGAGCCTTCTTCGATCGGCTGTGCTGCGGCCCGGCTGCGTCGACAGCCGGACCTGGGCGCGCTCGATCTCGTATCGGATCAGGCGCGCAGCGGAATCAGGCGCGGCGCGATCATGTTTTCCGGCAGCAGGATGTCGGCCAGGGTGGCCTCGTCCAGCAGCTTTTCCTCGCGTACCAGTTCCAGTACGCCGCGGCCGCTCTCCAGGGCGGTCTTGGCGATCCGCGTGGAGTTCTCGTAGCCGATGTACGGGTTCAGCGCGGTGACCAGGCCGATGCTGTGCTCGACCAGTTCGTGGCAGCGCTCGACGTTGGCGGTGATGCCGGTGATGCAGTGCTCGCGGAGCATGTCCATGGCGCGTTGCAGCAGGCGGATCGAGTCGAAGATCTTGTAGGCGATCAGCGGCTCCATCACGTTCAGTTGCAACTGGCCGCCTTCGGCCGCCAGGGTCAGGGCGAGGTCGTTGCCGATCACTTCGAAGGCGACCTGGTTGACCGCTTCCGGGATCACCGGGTTGACCTTGCCCGGCATGATCGAACTGCCCGGCTGGCGCGGCGGCAGGTTGATCTCGTTGATGCCGGTGCGCGGGCCGCTGGAGAGCAGGCGCAGGTCGTTGCAGATCTTCGACAGCTTGACCGCGGTGCGCTTGAGCATGCCGGAGAACAGCACGAAGGCGCCCATGTCGGAGGTGGCTTCGATCAGGTCGGCGGCCGGTTTCAGCGGCTGCCCGCTGATGGCGGCCAGGCGCTCGACGGCGAGCTTCTGGTAGCCGGGGTCGGCGTTGATGCCGGTGCCGATGGCGGTGCCGCCGAGGTTCACTTCGGTGAGCAGCTCCGGCGCCAGGCGACGCAGGCGATCGAGGTCTTCGCCGAGGGTGGTGGCGAAAGCGTGGAATTCCTGGCCGAGGGTCATCGGCACGGCGTCCTGCAATTGGGTGCGGCCCATCTTCAGTACGCCGGCGAATTCGACGCCCTTGGCGGCGAAGGCCTGGATCAGGCTGTCGAGGCTGGCCAGCAGGGTGTCGTGGCCGAGCAGCAGGCCCAGGCGGATGGCGGTCGGGTAGGCGTCGTTGGTCGACTGCGCCATGTTCACATCGTTGTTCGGGTGCAGGTACTTGTACTCACCCTTGGTATGGCCCATGGCTTCCAGCGCGATGTTCGCGATCACTTCGTTCGCGTTCATGTTGGTGGAGGTACCGGCGCCGCCCTGGATCATGTCCACCACGAACTGCTCGTGGAAATCGCCGCGGATCAGGCGGGCGCAGGCCTCGCTGATGGCGGCGTGCTTGTCTTCCGGGAGATGGCCGAGCTGACGGTTGGCGTCGGCGGCGGCCTGCTTGACCATGGCCAGGGCAACGACCAGCTTCGGGTAGTGCGACAGCGGCACCCCGGAGAGGCGGAAGTTGTTCACGGCGCGCAGGGTCTGGATGCCGTAGTAGGCGTCAGCGGGCACTTCGAGGGTGCCGAGCAGGTCTTTCTCGATACGGGAAGATGCAACGGGGGACATGACGGGATTTGTCTCAGAGGGACACGGCCAGTGCCGCGATGCCCACTAGACTAAGGATGTGACGATTTCGTGGCCAATGCTGTTAAACGCTGCCTCATGCACAAACGGCATAATGTTGGATGTGACGCTGGTATGATGGCGGACGTGTCGTCGCATTACCGGAGCCTTTCCCGTCGTGAACCTCGAACTGAAGTGGCTGGAGGATTTCATCGCCCTGGCCGGCACCCGCAGCTTTTCCCAGGCGGCGGAGAAGCGCTTCGTCACCCAGCCGGCCTTCAGCCGGCGCATCCGCAGCCTGGAGGACGCCCTCGGCCTGACCCTGGTGAATCGCCAGCGCACGCCGGTGGAACTGACCGAGGCCGGGCAGCTGTTCCTGGTCACCGCGCGCAGCGTGGTCGAGCAGCTCGGCCAGGTGGTGCGCCACCTGCACCACCTGGAAGGCGGGCAGGGCGAGGTGCTGCAGTTCGCCGCCGCCCACTCGCTGGCGCTGGGCTTCTTCCCGCAGTGGATCGCGCGGCTGCGCAACGAGGGGCTGAACATCGCCAGCCGGCTGATCGCCACCAACGTCGGCGAGGCGGTGCATTCCCTGCGCGAGGGTAGCTGCGACCTGATGCTGGCGTTCTACGACCCTGACGCCGCGTTGCAGATGGATCCGGAGATCTTCCCCTCGCTGCACCTGGGGCGCACCGAGATGCTGCCGGTCTGCGCGGTGAACGCCGAGGGCCTGCCGCTGTTCGACCTGGAGAACGGCCAGAGCGTGCCGCTGCTCGCCTACAGCGCCAGCGCCTTCCTCGGTCGCGGGGTCAACCTGCTGCTGCGCCAGCGCAACCTGCGCTACACCACGGTCTACGAGACGGCGATGGCCGACAGCCTGAAGAGCATGGCGCTGCAAGGCATGGGCGTGGCCTGGGTGCCACGGCTGAGCGTGGTCAACGAACTGGAGCGCGGCGAACTGGCGATCTGTGGCGGGCCGCAATGGTTCGTGCCGCAGGAAATCCGCCTGTACCGCTGCGCGCTGGTGCGCAAGGCGGCGATCCGCCTGCTCTGGCGCAAGCTGGAAGGCGGGCTGGGCAGCGTCGAGTAGACAGGCAAGGGCGGCGCCGGGACGCCGCCCCGCAGGTCACATCTCAAGGACGATGCGCCCCTCGATCTGCCCGGCGCGCATCTGGTCGAGGATCTGGTTGATGTCGTCCAGCTTGCCCGGATGGATGGTCGCCTTGACCAGGCCTTCGCCGGCAAAGTCGAGGGCTTCCTGCAGGTCCGCGCGGGTGCCGACGATGGAGCCGGCGATGTGCAGGCCCTTGAGCACCACGTCGAAGATCGGCGTCGGGAAGTCACCCGGCGGCAGGCCGACCAGGGCAATGGTGCCGCCGCGGCGGGCCATGCCGATGGCCTGGCCGAAGGCGCTGTTGGATACCGCTGTGACCAGCACCCCGTGGGCGCCGCCGATGTCGCGCTGGATCGCCTCCACCGGGTCTTCCTGCCGGGCGTTGACCGTCAGGCTGGCACCGAGCTTGCGCGCCAGTTCCAGCTTGGCGTCGTCGATGTCGATGGCGGCGACGTGCAGGCCCATGGCCCTGGCGTACTGCACGGCGACGTGGCCGAGGCCGCCGATGCCGGAGATCGCCACCCACTGGCCGGGGCGCGCGTTGGTCTGCTTGAGCCCCTTGTAGACGGTGACGCCGGCGCAGAGGATCGGCGCGATTTCAGCGAATTCGACGTTTTTCGGCAGAATTCCGACGTAGTTCGGGTCGGCCAATACGTATTCGGCATAGCCGCCGTTCACCGAGTAGCCGGTGTTCTGCTGGCTCTCGCAGAGGGTCTCCCAGCCGGTCAGGCAGTGCTCGCAGCAGCCGCAGGCGGTGTACAGCCAGGGGATGCCGACCCGGTCGCCTTCCTTCACCCGGGTCACTCCGCTGCCCACCGCGGCGACGTAGCCGACGCCTTCGTGACCGGGAATGAACGGCAACGGCGGCTTCACCGGCCAGTCGCCCTCGGCGGCGTGCAGGTCGGTGTGGCAGACGCCGGAGGCTTCGATCTTCACCAGTACCTGCCCGGGGCTGGGCAGCGGAACCTTGACTTCCTCGATCCGCAGCGGCGCGCCGTAGGCGTGCACGACCGCGGCTTTCATGGTCTGTGGCAGGGTCATGGTCATCTCCTTGGACGGGGCTGAGCGCCTGTCGCGGCGCCTTTGACGGGCACCGCGACAGGCTGCGGAACCGGCGCGGCCGCCGCTCCCTCGGAGCGCGCCGCGACAACCAGTCTGGCCGCTCGTGGCAGGCGCGCATTGAGTTGCGGCAAGTTTCCCGCCATGGCGCGAAAAAACGGGACGGACGGTAACCCCCGGCGCGCGCCCGGCCTGCCTTTGCGGTATACTGCGCCGCCTTCGAACCGGCACTGCCCGCCGGCTCGGCCCAGTACAAGCCACGCCCCTCGACGAAGCGTGGCTTGTTGGTTTCTGACGCGCCGGACGGCGCATTTGAGAGAGGCACGACGATGAGCGCACTGGTTGGCGTGATCATGGGTTCCAAATCGGACTGGAGCACCCTCAGTCACACCGCGGACATGCTGGACAAGCTGGGCATCCCCTACGAAGTGAAGGTGGTTTCCGCCCACCGCACCCCGGACCTGCTCTTCCAGTACGCCGAGGAAGCCGAAGGCCGCGGCCTCGAAGTGATCATCGCCGGCGCTGGCGGCGCCGCCCACCTGCCGGGCATGTGCGCGGCCAAGACCCACCTGCCGGTACTCGGCGTGCCGGTACAGTCGTCGATGCTGTCGGGTGTCGACTCGCTGCTCTCCATCGTGCAGATGCCCGCCGGCGTACCGGTCGCCACCCTGGCCATCGGCAAGGCCGGCGCGGTCAACGCGGCGCTGCTCTCGGCGAGTATCCTCGGCGCCAAGCACCCGCAGTACCACGAGGCGCTGAAGCAGTTCCGCGCCAACCAGACCGAAACCGTGCTGGACAATCCCGACCCGCGCGATGCGTGAGACAGGCTCTGAGAAGGTAAGGCTCGAACCATGAAAATCGGTGTCATCGGTGGCGGCCAGCTGGGCCGCATGCTGGCCCTGGCGGGAACCCCGCTGGGCATGAACTTCGCTTTCCTCGACCCGGCGCCGGACGCCTGCGCGGCCTCCCTGGGCGAGCACATCCGCGCCGACTACGGCGACCAGGAGCACCTGCGGCAACTGGCCGACGAGGTCGACCTGGTGACCTTCGAGTTCGAGAGCGTGCCGGCGGAAACCGTGGCCTTCCTCTCCCAGTTCGTGCCGGTCTACCCGAACGCCGAGTCGCTGCGCATCGCCCGCGACCGCTGGTTCGAGAAGTCGATGTTCAAGGACCTCGGCATTCCCACCCCGGACTTCGCCGACGTCCAGTCCCAGGCCGACCTCGATGCCGCCGCGGCCGCCATCGGCCTGCCGGCGGTGCTCAAGACCCGCACCCTGGGCTACGACGGCAAGGGCCAGAAGGTCCTGCGCCAGCCGGCCGACGTGCAGGGCGCGTTCGCCGAACTGGGCAGCGTGCCGTGCATCCTCGAGGGCTTCGTGCCGTTCACCGGGGAAGTCTCGCTGGTGGCGGTGCGCGCCCGCGATGGCGAGACGCGTTTCTACCCGCTGGTGCACAACACCCACGACAGCGGCATCCTCAAGCTCTCCGTGGCCAGCAGCGGGCATCCGTTGCAGGCGCTGGCCGAGGACTACGTCGGCCGCGTGCTGGCACGGCTCGACTACGTCGGCGTGCTGGCCTTCGAGTTCTTCGAGGTGGACGGCGGCCTGAAGGCCAACGAGATCGCCCCGCGCGTGCACAACTCCGGGCACTGGACCATCGAAGGCGCCGAGTGCAGCCAGTTCGAGAACCACCTGCGCGCCGTCGCCGGCCTGCCGCTGGGCTCGACCGCCAAGGTCGGCGAGAGCGCGATGCTCAATTTCATCGGCGCGGTCCCCCCGGTGGATCAGGTGGTCGCCGTCGCCGATTGCCACCTGCATCACTACGGCAAGGCCTTCAAGAACGGCCGCAAGGTTGGCCACGCCACCCTGCGCTGTGCCGACCGGGCGACGCTGCAGGCGCGCATCGCCGAGGTCGAGGCGCTGATCGAGGCGTGAGCGATTGCCGTCCGCCCATCCTTGGGTTGGCGGGCGGCACTGAACCCAAGGCTTTTCTACACTGTCCCATGGCAGGCGCAATACATGCGCATACACCCGTAAGGAGGGACTGTCATGGGATTAATCGGAACCATCATCGTCGGACTGATCGTTGGTCTCGTTGCACGCTTTCTGAAGCCAGGTGACGACAGCATGGGCTGGATCATGACCATCCTGCTCGGCATCGGCGGTTCGCTGCTGGCCACCTACGGCGGCCAGGCGATCGGCTTCTACCAGGCCGGCCAGGCGGCCGGTTTCATCGGCGCGGTGGTCGGCGCCGTCGTACTGCTGGTCATTTACGGCCTGATCAAGAAGAATTGATGGCTCTGGCCGGCCCCCGCGGGGGCCGGCGTTTCCTCACTTCGCCGGTATTCCCGCCATCATGCGCCGCTTCCCGTTCGCCCGCCTGTTGTTGCTCGCCCTGTTGTCCTCACCCCTGGCCCACGCCGAACTGCCCGAGACCGACTGGCTGGAACTGATGCCGCCGGCCGACCGCAAGGCGCTGGAAGAAATGCCCGACATCGTCCACGACACCCCGGAGGCCGCCGGCACCTTCACCAGCAAGGGGGGCCTGAAGCAGTCGGACCGAAAGATGCCGGCGGTGATGTATTCGGCCAAGACCGTCGCCAGCCTGGATGGCAAGGCGATCCGCCTCGGCGGCTACCCGGTGCCGCTGGAGAACGACGCCAAGGGCCGCGTCACCGAATTCTTCCTGGTGCCCTATCCGGGCGCCTGCATCCACGTGCCGCCGCCGCCGCCGAACCAGATCGTCCTGGTGCGTTATCCACAGGGGCTGAAGCTGACCGATATCTACACCCCGCTGTGGGTCAGCGGCACGCTGAAGATCGAGCAGGTGAGCAATGACCTGGCCGATGCCGCCTACGCCATCGACAAGGCGCAGGTGAAGGTAGTGGAGGAAGCGGACCTGTAGGGCCGGCACCTGCGCAACGGCCCATGGCGGACGATGCGAGCCGCCCCGTCCGCTCGCCGTCCCGCTCAGGGCCGTTTCAGCGGCTCGCTCCAGATCTGCACGCCAAAGCTTTCGCTGCGCCCGGGGGCGACCACCATGAGGTCGTCCCAGACCCGCCCGGTCTCGATGCAGAGCATCTGCTGCCAGGCGTCGTCGGCGAACTGCGAGAGACGCCGGGACTTGTCCACCCAGGGGTTCCAGACCACCGCCGAGCGCGAGTCGAGGGCGTGCAGGTGGATGCTGCGTTCCCAGCGCGGGTCCTTGATCAGCAGGTCGCGTTCGAGACCGAGGTAGATGCGGTCCAGTTCGCCCTTGACCCGTACCGCGCCGTGCTGAGTGCGTTCTTCCCAGTTCTCCAGGGTCTCGATGTAGCGCGCGCCTTCCAGGCCCTCGATGGCGATCTCGCGGCTGTCGCTGACCGCGAAGTAGGTGTGCAGTGCCTGGCTGAGCACCAGCGGCTTGCTGCCGAGGTTCTCGCTGGTGAGTCGCAAGGTCAGGCGCTCGCCGAAGCGGAACAGCATGCGCAGCGCCGCCGGGTGCGGCCAGCCGGGGAGGCCATCGGGGGCGTCGAGGCGGAAGCTGACGCAGAGGTCGCCGTCCTCCTCGGCGATGTCGTCGATTTCCCAGTCGACCGCCCGGACCAGCCCGTGGGCGGGCGCCTTCAGGCCATCTTCCACCTGGCCGCGGACTTCCTGCGGGTTGCGCTCCAGCGGACCGAACCACGGCCAGCACACCGGCACCCCGCCGCGTACCGACTGCCCGCGCCGGTAGCCGGCCTCGTCGCTGAGCCAGACCAGCGGCGGCTGTTCGTGGGGCTGGTAGCTGAGCAGTTGCGCGCCCTGCTGGGCGATCAGCGCCTCGCCATGGGCGGTGTGGATGCGCCAGCAGGCCAGGTCGTCGACCTGTACCTGTTCGACGCGGTTGATCGGGCTATCGGTGCTCATGGCGGTCTCCGGGAGGCGAATGGATGGCAGCAGTATCACCGATCCATTTTATCGCCGGCAGTTCCCCCGGATAGCGCCAACGAAGACGCGGCCCGTAGGCCGCGTCGGTTGTTGCCGGTGGTTCAGGCCGCGCGGAACAGGTTGTGCGGGTCGATGACGAACTTCTTCGGCACCCCGGCGTCGAACTCGCCGTAGCCTTTCGGCGCATCGTCGAGGGTGATGACTTCCACCCCGACGATGTCGGCGATCTTGATCCGGTCCCACATGATCGCCTGCATCAGCTGGCGGTTGTACTTCATCACCGGGGTCTGGCCGGTATGGAAGCTGTGCGACTTGGCCCAGCCCAGGCCGAAGCGGATGCTCAGGGCGCCGTGCTTGGCGGCCGCGTCCACCGCGCCCGGGTCTTCGGTGACGTACAGGCCGGGGATGCCGATCTTGCCGGCGACCCGGGTGATGCCCATCAGCGAGTTGAGCACGGTGGCCGGGGCTTCCTGCTGCGAGCCCGAATGGCCGTGGCCGCGCGCCTCGAAACCGACCGCGTCGACCGCGCAGTCGACCTCCGGCTCGCCCAACAGAGCGGCGATCTGTTCGTGCAGCGGGGTGTCCTTGGACAGGTCGGCGATCTCGAAGCCCTGTTTCTTGGCATGGGCCAGGCGGGTCGGGTTGACGTCGCCGACGATCACCACCGCCGCGCCGAGCAGGCGTGCCGAGGCCGCCGCGGCCAGGCCGACCGGACCGGCGCCGGCGATGTAGACCGTGCTGCCCGGGCCGACGCCAGCGGTGACCGCGCCGTGGTAGCCGGTGGGGAGGATGTCCGAAAGGCAGGTCAGGTCGCGGATCTTCTCCATCGCCGCTTCGCGGTTGGGCAGTTTCAGCAGGTTGAAGTCGGCGTAGGGCACCAGCACGTATTCGGCCTGGCCGCCGACCCAGCCACCCATGTCGACGTAGCCGTAGGCGCCGCCGGCCCGCGCCGGATTGACCGTCAGGCAGACGCCGGTGTGCTGTTCCTTGCAGGTACGGCAATGGCCGCAGGCGACGTTGAACGGTACCGAGACCAGGTCGCCGATCTTCATGGTTTCCACGCCACGCCCGATCTCCACCACCTCGCCGGTGATCTCGTGGCCCAGCACCAGGCCTTCCGGCGCGGTGGTGCGGCCGCGCACCATGTGCTGGTCGGAGCCGCAGATGTTGGTGGAGACCACCCGCAGGATCACCCCGTGGTCGATCTGCCGGCCCTGCGGGTCCTGCATCTTCGGATAGGGAATGTTCTGCACCTCGACCTTGCCCGGGCCGAGATAGACCACACCACGATTGCCAGACATACGCGTTTCCTCTTTGTCGTTGTGGGTACAAATGCGCGGCGTCCACGGCCGCGCGGCTTTGCACTGGAAAGTCGTCTGTTGCGCGACAGGGCCGGAGAATGCTGGCAGCCGGCGGGCTGTCGGTGTTGCTCGGGACGCAAGGCCGTGGGAAGCGCCCCTCTCCCTGGCGCTCTTCCTTCAGCGAGGGTTGGGGAGAGAGGGCGCGCTTACAGCACCACGGTCCGATTGGCGTTGAGGAATACCCTCCGCTCGATGTGGTAGCCCACCGCCCGCGCCAGGGTCAGGCACTCGATGTCGCGGCCCTTGGCGATCAGGTCCTCGGGGTAGTGGGCGTGGTCGACCGTCTCGACGCCCTGGGCGATGATCGGCCCTTCGTCGAGGTCGTTGTTGATGTAGTGGGCGGTGGCGCCGACCAGCTTCACGCCCTTCTGGTAGGCCTGGTGGTACGGCTTGGCGCCCTTGAAGCCGGGCAGCAGGGAGTGATGGATGTTGATCGCCCAGCCGTCCAGGCGTCGGCACAGTTCCGGCGACAGCACCTGCATGTAGCGAGCGAGGATCACCAGCTCGGCGCCACTCTCTTCGAGCACCTGCCAGACCCTGGCTTCCTGGGCCGGCTTGTCGTTCGGGTCGAGCGGGAAGTGGTGGTAGGGAATGCCGTGCCAGCGCGCCAGCGGCTCCAGGTCCGGGTGATTGGAAATTACCGCCACCACGTCCATCGGCAACTGGCCGATGCGCTGGCGGTAGAGCAGGTCGTTCAGGCAGTGGTCGGCCTTGGAAACCATGATCGCCACCTGGCTGCGGTAGCCCGGCGCGGTCAGCTCGGTACGCATGCCGAACGGTGCCACCCGTTCGGCCAGTCCGGCGCGGAAGGAGGCTTCGTCGAAGCCGTCGCCGGCGCGGAACTCCACGCGGATGAAGAAGCGTTGCGCCAGGCGGTCGTCGAACGAATGGTGCTCGGTGACGTAGCAGCGCTGCTCGAAGAGGTAGCGCGTCACCACGTCGACGGTGCCCAGTAGGCTGGGACTGTCGGCGGTGAGGATCCAGGTGTCGGGGGTACGGCTCATCGCGAGGCTCCGGGTCCGGTATCCCCTCCCGGGGAGCGGGTAAAGCTGCTCATGCCGCTACCTGCAGGCCGTATTCGGCGCTGGCGTCCTGCAACCAGAGCCAGAAGTAGTCGGCGAAGCTGCGGCGCACGACCAGCTCCCAGGTGTCCTCGCCGGTATGGCGGATCACGCATTGCGACTTGGCGAAGATGCTGCCGACCGCCTTGCCCACCGGGAAGTTGCTCGGATGCACGTCGTAGCTGGTGGATTTCATCAGCAGTTCGCGGACGTTCGCTCCGCTCAGTTCGAGCAGCGTCTGCCCGCCGCTGACGTTGACCACCGCGTAGTGCAGCTCCTCGCCCAGGGCCTGGCGCAGGCGCTGTTCGACGGCATATTCCTCGCCGCCGGGGACGATCAGCAACCATTCGTCCGGGGCCAGCCATTGCAGCGAGGTCTCGCCGCTGGCGACCAGGGTCAGGGCCACCGGCAGTTCCAGGCCGAGGGCCTGGTGCACGGCGGCGGCGAAGGCCGGGTCGGCGGCATCGCCGCGCAGCACCAGGTGGCCGAGCAGCTTCTTCTCGCGCAGGACGATACCGGCCTTCGCGGCGGTCTTGCCGGCGAGCTTGTGCAGCTCGGCATGGTGCAGCGGCGATTCGGCGTGGACGCCGGGTTCGGGGCGTTGCTGGTAGACGTTTGCCTTGCTCATTCGTTTTCACCTTGGGGCGCCGCGCGCCCTGGTAGCCTGTCTGCCTTCTCCCTTCGGGGAGAGGGCCGGGGAGAGGGGCGAGCCCCTCTCCGGTCAATCCACGTTCTGCCGTTCCCCTTTCGGGTCGTAGAACACCGAGGAACAGATCTCCGCCTCGATGAAGCGGCCGTCCGCCAGCGGCGCGTAGACCTTCTGGCCCATGCGCTTGAGGCCGCCTTTCACCACCGCCAGGGCGAAGCCGTGGCCGAGGCTGGCGCTCATGTAGCTGGAGGTGACGTGGCCGACCATCTTCATCGGGATCGCCTGCTGGGTGTCGAACACCAGTTGCGCGCCTTCGGGCAGTACCTCCTGCGGGTTGCTCGGCCTGAGTCCGACCAGTTGCTTGCGATCCTCGCGCAGGCAGTCGGCGCGGTTCATGCCGCGCCAGCCGATCCAGGAGAACGGCTTGCTGCGGCCCACCGCCCAGCCCATGTTGAGATCGTCCGGGGTGACCGAGGCATCGGTGTCCTGGCCGACGATGATGAAGCCCTTCTCGGCGCGCAGGACGTGCATGGTCTCGGTGCCGTAGGGTGTCAGGCCGTACTTCGCGCCGTGCTCGGCGAGCGCTTCGAGCACGCCCATGGCGTAGTCGGCCTGGACGTTCACCTCGTAGCTCAGCTCGCCGGTGAAGGAGATGCGGAACACCCGCGCCGGCACCCCGGCGACCTTGCCTTCCTTCCAGGTCATGAAGGGGAAGGCGTCCTTGTCCAGGTCGATGTCGGTGACTTCGGCGAGCAGCTTGCGGCTGTTCGGGCCGGACAGGGTGAGGGTCGCGTAGTGGTCGGTGACCGAGGTGAAGTACACCTTCAGCTCCGGCCATTCGGTCTGGTGGTACAGCTCCAGCCACTCCAGTACGCGGGCGGCGCCGCCGGTGGTGGTGGTCATGACGAAGTGGTTGTCGGCCAGGCAGGCGGTCACGCCGTCGTCGAAGACCATCCCGTCTTCCTTGCACATCAGGCCGTAGCGCGCCTTGCCGACGTCGAGCTTGGTCCAGGCGTTGGTGTAGACCCGGTTGAGGAACTCCCGCGCATCCGGGCCCTGGATGTCGATCTTGCCCAGGGTCGAGGCGTCGAGCAGGCCGACCGCCTCGCGCACCGCGCGGCATTCGCGGGCCACGGCGGCGTGCATGTCCTCGCCGCGGCGCGGGAAGTACCACGGCCGCTTCCACTGGCCGACGTCCTCGAACTCGGCGCCGTTCTTCACGTGCCAGGCGTGCAGGGCGGTGAAACGCACCGGTTCGAACAGGTGCCCGCAGTGGCGGCCGGCGACGGCGCCGAAGGTCACCGGGGTGTAGTTCGGACGGAACATGGTGGTGCCGGTGTCGGCGATGCTCTTGCCCTGGGCCCGCGCGGCGATCGCCAGGCCGTTGATGTTGCCCAGCTTGCCCTGGTCGGTGCCGAAGCCCAGCGCGGTGTAGCGCTTGACGTGCTCGATGGACTCGAAGCCCTCGCGGCAGGCCAGTTCGATGGCGGCGGCGGTGACGTCGTTCTGCGGATCGACGAACTGCTTCGGCGCGCGCGCCGTGGGCTTTTCGTGGGGCACCTGGAACAGCGCGACGGGTGCTTCCTCGCGGCGCGGCTGGACCTTCGGCAGGCTGCCGGCGGCGGTCTTGTAGCCGGCGTCGAGGGCGGCGCGGCTCCCGGCCTGGTAGCCGTCGGCGAGCACCTCGGCGAGCCCGAACACGCCGTTCACGGCGCCGGCGCAGATGCGTTTCTGCAGGCCGTCGCCGGGGACGAAGGCGAGGATTTCCTCGCGCCATTCCGGCTTGCCGCCCAGGTGCGAGGCCAGGTGCACGACCGGGCTGTAGCCGCCGGAGCTGGCGATCAGGTCGCAGTCCAGCCATTCGCCGCCGCTGGCGCGCATGGCCTGCAGGTCGATCCGGGCGACCTTGGCGCCGCTGACCCGCTTGCCGCCGCGAGCCTCGATCACCGAACTGCCGGTGATCACCCGCATACCGCGTTGGCGTGCTTCCTCGACCCACTCGCCGCGCGGATTGGCCCTGGCGTCGGCGATGGCCACCACTTGCAGGCCGGCTTCCTGCCAGTCGAGGGCGACGCGGTAGGCGTAGTCGTTGTTGGTGGCCAGCACCAGTTTCTTGCCCGGTGCCACGCCGTAGCGCCGTACATAGGTGGAAACCGCGCCGGCGAGCATGTTGCCGGGCAGGTCGTTGTTGCCGTAGACCAGCGGCCGCTCATGGGCGCCGGCGGCCAGTACCACGCGCTTGGCGCGCACGCGGTGCACGCGCTGGCGGACCTGGCCGAGCGGGGCGACCTCGCCGAGGTGGTCGGTGCGCCGCTCGTGGATGGTGAGGAAGTTGTGGTCGTGGTAGCCGTTGACCGTGGAGCGCGGTAGCAGGATGACTTCCGGCAGGCCTTGCAGCTCGGCCACGGCGTCCGCGACCCACTCGGCGGCGGGCTTGCCGTCGAGGGTCTCGCGGGTGTCCAGCAGGCTGCCGCCGAACTCTTCCTGCTCGTCGGCGAGAATCACCCGCGCGCCGCTGCGAGCGGCGGCGAGGGCGGCGGCCAGGCCGGCCGGGCCGGCGCCGACCACCAGCACGTCGCAGTGGTGGTTCATCCAGTCGTAGCTGTCCGGATCGACCTCGGTCGGCGCGCGGCCCAGGCCGGCGGCCTTGCGGATGTACTTCTCGTAGGTCATCCACATCGACTGCGGGTACATGAAGGTCTTGTAGTAGAAACCGGGCGGCATCAGCTTGCCGCCGACCTTGCCGAAGATTCCCATCAGGTCGTTCTGCACGTTCGGCCAGCCGTTGGTGCTGGTGGCCACCAGGCCGCCGTAGAGCGCCTGCTGGGTGGCGCGCACGTTGGGGATCTGGGTGGCTTCGCGGGAGCCGATCTGCAGGATCGCGTTGGGCTCCTCGGCGCCGGCGGCGACGATGCCGCGCGCCCGCGAGTACTTGAAGCTGCGGCCGACGATGTCGACGCCGTTGGCCAGCAGCGCGGCGGCCAGGGTGTCGCCGGCATAGCCCTGGTAGTGCTGGCCGTTGAAGCTGAAGGTCAGCGGGCGGTTGCGGTCGATGCGGCCGCCGCTGGACAGGCGATTGATCTGGCTCATGCCGGTTCCCCTTGTACGGCGGGTTTCTTCTCACCGTCGGCGACGACGCTGGGCTGCTCGCCGATCAGGTAGGTCTCGAGGATCTCGTAGGTCACCGTATGGCGGGTGACGTTGAAGTACTTGCGGCAGCCGGCGGCGTGCACCCACAGCTCGTGATGGAGGCCGCGCGGGTTGTCGCGGAAGAACATGTAGTCGCCCCATTCCTCGTCGCTGCAGGCGTTCGGGTCGAGCGGGCGCGGGATGTGGGCCTGACCCTTGGCGTGGAATTCCTCTTCGGAACGCAGTTCGCCGCAGTGGGGACAGAAGATATTCAGCATTTTGTAGCCTCCGGAAACTGTTCTTGCCGGTTGACCGGCACCCTCTTCCTTCAGGGAGAGGGCTGGGGAGAGGGTCGCTCCCCGGTTGTTTCGTTACGGTCGAGAGTGGGCGCGCGCCTTCAACACCCTCTCCCGCCCTTCGGGCACCCTCTCCCTGAAGGGCGAGGGGCAGCGGATTTCGCCCTTCGGGCGGCTTTTGTCAGTGCGCCACTGCCGCCGCGCCGTGCTCGTCGATCAGCGCACCGCTGTGGAAGCGTTCGATGGAGAAGGGCGCGGCCAGCGGATGCGGTTCGCCCTTGGCCAGGGTGGCGGCGAAGACGTTTCCGGAGCCGGGAGTGGCCTTGAAGCCGCCGGTGCCCCAGCCGCAGTTGAAGAACAGGTTCTGCACCGGAGTCTTGCCGATGATCGGGCAGGCGTCCGGGGTGGTGTCGACGATGCCGCCCCACTGGCGGTTCATGCGTACCCGCGAGAGCACCGGGAACATCTCGACGATGGCTTGCAGGGTGTGCTCGATCACCGGGTAAGAGCCGCGCTGGCCGTAGCCGTTGTAGCCGTCGATGCCGGCGCCGATGACCAGGTCGCCCTTGTCCGACTGGCTGATGTAGCCATGCACGGCGTTGGACATGATCACGCTGTCGATGATCGGCTTCAGCGGCTCGGAGACCAGCGCCTGCAACGGGTGCGACTCCAGCGGCAGGCGGAAGCCGGCGAGCCTGGCCATGTGCCCGGAGTTGCCGGCGGTGACCACCCCGACACGACGCGCGCCGATGAAGCCGCGGTTGGTCTCGACGCCGATCACCGCGCCGTCCTGCTTGCGGAAGCCGGTGACTTCGGTCTGCTGGATCAGGTCCACGCCGAGGGCATCGGCGGCGCGGGCGAAGCCCCAGGCCACCGCATCATGGCGGGCGACGCCGCCGCGACGCTGGATGGTCGCGCCCATGATCGGGTAGCGGGTGTTCTTGCTGCAGTCCAGGTAGGGAATCTCCTCCGCCACCTGCTGCGCGTTCAACAGTTCGCCGTCGACGCCGTTGAGGCGGTTGGCGCTGACCCGGCGCTCGCCGTCGCGCATGTCCTGGAGGGTGTGGCAGAGGTTGTAGACCCCGCGCTGGGAGAACATCACGTTGTAGTTGAGGTCCTGGGACAGGCCCTCCCACAGCTTCATCGCGTGTTCGTAGAGCAGCGCGGACTCGTCCCACAGGTAGTTGGAGCGCACGATGGTGGTGTTGCGCGCGGTGTTGCCGCCGCCCAGCCAACCTTTCTCGACCACCGCCACGTTGCTGATGCCGTGTTCCTTGGCCAGGTAGTAGGCGGTGGCCAGGCCGTGCCCGCCGCCGCCGACGATGACCACGTCGTAGACCGGCTTCGGCGTGGGCGTGCGCCACATGCGTTGCCAGTTCTCGTGATGGCTCAGTGAATGCTTTAACAGGCCGAAGCCGGAGTAGCGTTGCATGTGGATGCTCCTGAACTGTTGCTCCCTCTCCCGCGGAGAGGGTTGGGCCGGGGCGCGTCGGGCTCCCCGACCGTCTTCGGGGGGCTCAGCGATAGACCGGGAAGTCCGCGCAGAGACCGGCGACTTGGGTGGCGACCTTGGCTTCCACGTCGGCATCGCCGAGGTGGTCGAGGATGTCGCAGATCCAGCCGGCCAGTTCGCGGCTCTGCGCTTCCTGCAGCCCGCGGGTGGTGATGGCCGGGGTGCCGATGCGGATGCCGGAGGTGACGAACGGGCTCTGCGGATCGTTCGGCACGGCGTTCTTGTTCACCGTGATGCCGACCCGGCCGAGGGCGGCGTCGGCTTCCTTGCCGGTCAGGCCCTGGCGCACCAGGCTGATCAGCATCAGGTGGTTGTCGGTGCCGCCGGAAACCACGTCGTAGCCGCGCCCGATGAACACCTCGGCCATCGCCTTGGCGTTGCGGATCACCTGCGCCTGGTAGTCCTTGAAGCCCGGCTCCAGCGCTTCCTTGAAGCACACCGCCTTGGCCGCGATCACGTGCATCAGCGGGCCGCCCTGGGCGCCGGGGAATACCGCGGAGTTGAGCTTCTTCTCGATCTCCTCGTTGGCGCGCGCCAGGATCAGGCCGCCGCGCGGGCCGCGCAGGGTCTTGTGGGTGGTGGTGGTGACCACGTCGGCGAAGGGGATCGGGTTCGGGTAGAGGCCGGCGGCGACCAGCCCGGCGACGTGGGCCATGTCGACGAACAGCAGCGCGCCGACCTTGTCGGCGATGGCGCGGAAGCGCGGGAAGTCGAGGGTCTTGGAGTAGGCGGAGAAGCCGGCGACGATCATCTTCGGCTTATGCTCCACGGCCAGGCGCTCGACTTCGTCGTAGTCGATCAGCCCGGTAGCGGTGTCCAGGCCGTACTGCACGGCGTTGTACAGCTTGCCGGAGGAGGACACCTTGGCGCCGTGGGTGAGATGGCCGCCGTGGGCCAGGCTCATGCCGAGGATGGTGTCGCCGGCGTTGAGCAGCGCCAGGTACACCGCGGCGTTGGCCGAGGAACCGGAATGCGGCTGGACGTTGGCGTAGTCGGCGCCGAACAGCTGCCTGGCGCGGTCGATGGCCAACTGCTCGACCTTGTCGACGTGTTCGCAGCCGCCGTAGTAGCGCTTGCCCGGATAGCCCTCGGCATATTTGTTGGTCAGGCCGCTGCCCTGCGCCTGCATGACCCGCTTGCTGGTGTAGTTCTCCGAGGCAATCAGTTCGAGATGGTCTTCCTGGCGGACCTCTTCGGCGTCCATCGCGGCGAGCAGTTCGTCGTCGTAGCCGCGGATCTGGTCATGCTTGCTGAACATCGCTGGGTCTCCCTGCGGCGCCGGAACCGCGCCGGAATGGCTGCAACGGGACACGCGGTCCCTTTGCCAGCGATGGTATGACCGGCCCTGCCGGCCCAGATGCCTATGCACGCCACGGGGAGGTGCGTTTGCGACATGGCGGTGGGATTCGGCAACCGATGCGGAACGCCCCGGGCTGGCGCTAAACTGCGTGCTCTTCGTCTTGCGAGAACACCATGAAACGCCCGCTGATCTTCCTTTCCGCCGTGCTGCTCGGCGCATCCCTGCAAGGGTGCGGGGGCGGCGATGAAAAGCAGGCCGCCGCGCCTGCGCTGCCGGCCGATTCCTGCACCGGCCATGAACTCGAAGTAGCCTTGCCGCCGGCCGGCAAGCCACTGTTCGGCTACGACTTCCTCTCCCGCCAGTGCGGCTACAACGATGCCACCGTGGTCTTCGGCGCCGCCGACGGCAGCAAGCGCCTGGAGATCGTCCTCACCGACACCGGCCTGCCGGCGCCGCCGACCGAGGGCGACGCGGTGGCCTATCGGGCGGCGCAGGACAAGCTGCGCGAGATGACCCAGACCAACCTGACCCTGCTTCACAAGACCCGCGAGACCGCCCTGAAGAACGGCACCGCCGAGCGCTTCGGCGGCGAGGACTACCTGCCGCTGATCGATACCACGCGAATGGGCGACCCGTTGGGGGTGATGGTCCCGGCCAAGGGCGAGGAGGGCGTCGCGACCCTCAGCGGAGTGATCAAGAACCGCTACGTACTGACCCTCAGCACCCGCGACATGCCCAATGGCGGCAGCGCCACGGCGATGCGCCAGGTGCTGGTGCCGTTCGTCGAGCAGATGAAGCTGACCAAGCTACCCTGACAGACTGTGCCGGCACCTACCCGTACCGGCGCGACCGCACGGAGCCCCACGAGGGCTCGGCAACCGTTCCATCCGAGGCCCACATGACCGATAACACCCAACAGTTCGCCAGCGACAACTATTCCGGTATCTGCCCCGAAGCCTGGGCGGCGATGGCCGAAGCCAACCGCGGCCACGAGCGCGCCTATGGCGACGACCAGTGGACCGCGCGCGCTTCGGACTACTTCCGCCAGTTGTTCGAGACCGATTGCGAAGTGTTCTTCGCCTTCAACGGCACCGCCGCCAACTCCCTGGCCTTGGCCGCGCTGTGCCAGAGCTACCACAGCGTGATCTGCTCGGAGACCGCCCACGTCGAGACCGACGAGTGCGGCGCGCCGGAGTTCTTCTCCAACGGCTCCAAGCTGCTGCTGGCGCAGACCGAGGTCGGCAAGCTGACCCCGGCGTCGATCCGCGACATCGCTCTCAAGCGCCAGGATATCCACTATCCGAAGCCGCGCGTGGTGACTCTCACCCAGGCCACCGAGGTCGGCACGGTGTACCGCCCGGACGAGTTGAAGGCGATCAGCGCCACCTGCAAGGAACTCGGCCTGCACCTGCACATGGACGGCGCGCGCTTCTCCAACGCCTGCGCCTTCCTCGGCTGCTCGCCGGCGGAGCTGAGCTGGAAGGCCGGGGTCGACGTGCTCTGCTTCGGCGGCACCAAGAACGGCATGGCGGTGGGCGAGGCGATCCTGTTCTTCAACCGCGACCTGGCGGAGGACTTCGACTACCGCTGCAAGCAGGCCGGCCAACTGGCCTCGAAGATGCGCTTCCTCGCCGCGCCCTGGGTCGGCGTACTGCAGGACGATGCCTGGCTGCGCTACGCCGATCACGCCAACCGCTGCGCGCGCCTGCTGGCCGAGCTGGTGGCCGACGTTCCCGGCGTCAGCCTGATGTTCCCGGTAGAAGCCAACGGCGTGTTCCTACAGCTTTCCGAGCCGGCGATCGAAGCCTTGCGCGCGCGCGGCTGGCGCTTCTACACCTTCATCGGTGAAGGTGGCGCGCGTTTCATGTGTTCCTGGGATACCGATATCGAGCGGGTCCGCGAACTGGCGCGGGACATCCGCCTGGTGATGGGCGCCTGAGTCCACTCTCGGCCGCCTCCATGAACCGGGGCGGCCGCTCTTTCCTCATCTCCTGTGGATAACTCTGTGGGCTAACTGTTCGGGAGCTATGCAAAAGTGCCCCCGGCAACACCCTCCCTATCTCCGCCGGGGGTGTTGAAAGCCTTTATCCACGCGGTTCCACTCCCATGCCAGGAGAACCTGGCCAATCCACAAACACTGTGGAGTCGAATGTGAATAACGTGTTCGCAGTCGCTTCCGCGCGGCGCCCTGCCGGGCTCTTCGGAGGTTGGTCGGTTTTTGAGCGAAAACAGCCGTTTGTGAAAGGACGATGAAGGTTCAGGTGAAAAGCGCTGACGAAACGGTGACGGGCATTGTCCCTGCGGGACCCAGACAGGTCTGTGGATAGAAAAGCAAGGAGCGAAGTGGGGGCAAATGCCGCAAACCCCCTGCGCGGACGTAACGGCTTGAGGAAAAAGACAAAATTCTCCCGCTCCGATGGCGCTGGAACAGCGGTTGCGGCCGCCGCCGGGAATTTCCCCCAATTCCTGTTGAGGTCAGTGTGCAGAGCCTGTTTATAGAATGCTGGGAGCCAGAGGGCCCGCGCCTTCCAGGCTATTGGTCAAGAATTGAGCGGATTTTCTGTCAACAGGCTGCCGGCTTGCTTTAGGGGACATGTGCACAACGCAGGGTTGCTCACAAAAGGCCTGGAAAGCCTTGTGGACAACCTGTATGGATAGTTCTGTAAGCCTTATAAGGTAAGGCCTGCATGGAGTTGGTCAATAAATGGTCAGGCCGGGCGGGAAGGGATGAAGAGCCAGAATAGGCCAGGTTTTTTCTTCATCCTGTGAATATTTTTCTGGTTTTCCCCAAGGGGAGTGTAAAGCCCTGTGGAAAAATTGTTCGCTCACGCTTGGGGCGGCCGGACGGCGGGGTCTCTGGCGGATTGATCGTTAAATGAGCAGGAGACTGCGCCTAGCGCGAGCGGAGGAGAAGCGCGATTCACCCGGAGGGTAGCCGGATGTGCTGGCGGAGCCCATGCGCCAGGGCGAGTGGACATCGTCGGTATAGCGATCGTTGACCCGCGGGGTATCAGGGGGTCTCATGGACCACACGGTCTGTGGATAAGTCTGTGATCAACCTACCCTCGAAAGGCCTCTCCAGAGATCGGCAAGGGCTTTGTTCCTGGAGCCTGAAACCAACTTGAATTTGCCGTTTTTACCTTTAACTTCAAATGCTTACATTCGATCGTCGAGAACGCCAAGGTGGCGAGAAGACACCTGTATGGAATTCCAGTCCGAATGTGGACAACCTTGGCGCCCTGGTGTTTTCAAGTATGAGAAGGACAGAGCTGCGCGATGGCTCTGGTGGTTGGCCGGAGCCTTGATTACCCTTGGCTTTTGCCAGGAAAGTGGGATGGATCATGGATGATCGGATGTCAGACAAGCCGCTCGGCCGCTTGTTGCTCGAAGGCCTCGGCGAGATCGCCTGGATCGCCGTGCTGGTGGCCCTTGGCGTCCTCCTGCCGTTGCCGCTGGTAGCGCTGGGTTGGGCGCTGCTGCTGGGCGCCGAGTGGGCCACGGATCGTTGGCGCGGCAAGGTGCCGTATCGCCTGCAACAGGCGCTGTTCTTCTGGGTTCTGGGTGGCGGCATCGCCCTGGGCCAGGCACTGCCGGGCTTCTGGCTGGGACTGGGCGGTGGCTTGCTGGCGGTGATCGGCGGCGTGCTGCTGCAGATCCGTTTCGAGCGTGGCCTGCGCCTGGAGCGCCAGGCTCCGCAGGCGCTGGACGTACCGCTGCCGGCGGGAGGTAGCGCCTGGGGCGGCGAAGCGCCCGAGCGAACCCCCGAGGGCGAGCCGATCCGCCTGTTCGACGGCGGCGAGATCGCCATGGGCGGCCCGCTGGTATGCCACTACCTGATGCCCGACGGTTGCTTCATCCCCGACTGCAATCCTTCGGCACGCTTTTCCAGCGATGGCCGCCACTTCGTTTCGCCGATACCGAGCCGAGGCGCGTGGGGCCTGGCGATCTTCGACCGGCAGGAGCGGTTGCTTTACCGCTGTGCCGTGGACAACTTCTGGGAGCTGGACAGCGTCACCGAGCGCGAGGTGATCGGGCGGCACAGCCCGCTGACGTCCAACGCACCGCAGCGCCTCGAGCTGCAGGCGCTCAAGGCCGGCAGCGAGGCCGAGGCCTTCGTTGCCATCGGTGACCTCTGGCTGCCCGAAAGCGAATGGCAGCGCTGGAGCGGGGATCTGCGCGCGCAACCGCTACCGTCCCCGCTTGGCGGGCCCGCGCTGGAAATCCGCCCCTGGCTGCCGGCCAGCCTGCTGGCCCTGGACGATCCTTTCGCGCCGCTGCGCGCCAACCGCGGCGAGCTGTGGATAAACGGCGAGGCCAGCGGCCTCTACCTGTCGCGGGAAGCGCCGCCATTGGCTTGGAACGATGACGGCCGGGCGCTGGCGCTGCAGGCAGCAGGCGAGCCCCTGGGGCAGGATACCTACTGGTTTTGGCGAGAGGGTGGCGGCCTGCGTGCGCTGGGCGCGCCGTGGTCGGCGTTGCCCGCCGAGCCCCATGCCGGCGGGCCCGAACTGCTCGGGCTGGAGGATGGCTGGCTGCGTTTCGGCCTGGACCTGGCGCAACCCTGCCTGACCTACGAACGCTACGGCACGCTGGGTTCGTACAGCCATTCCAGCCTCTACCTTCTGCACGCTCGCGATGCGGACGACCGGCCGCGCTGGCGCGAGGCCGACATGCCGCGCCTGGACCTGTTGCTGCCCCTGGATGGCGCGGCCGGCAGGCCGGGATGCCTGTTGCAGAGCGCACCGCTGGCCGATGGCAGCCGGGCCGTCTGGGAGTGGTTGCGCGACGATCAGGAGGCGGAGCGCGGCGCCTATGCCTTGCGCCTGGGCGACTGGCGCCTGGATGGCGAGTGGACGCTCGACCACCGCGTGTCCGATTGCGGTCGCTACCTGGCCCTGGTGGCCTTCGCCGAGGCGCCGACCCTGCCGCAGCGCCTGGCCATACTCGATAGCCGGGAGCGGCGTCTGGAGTGGCTCGCCGAGCCGCTGGCCGATCTACACCTGCAAGGTTTCATCGATGGCCAGGTGCATCTGCTCCACCTGCTCGGCCGCAACGCCTACCAGCCGCCGGGCGGGCCGGGCGAAGGCGACCCCGGCCTGTTGCGCCGCTTCGACGAAGGCTTGCCCGAGTCCGGCGCCTGGCACGCATTCGGCCGCTTCCACGACGACTGGCGGCATTACTACGAGCAGGCGCGGGTGGCGTTCGATGGCACGGCCTGGCGGCTGTGCCCCGCGTCGCGCTGGCTGGGCGCACCGCCGCGGCCCTGGAGCGACGGCAACTTCGTCTTGCCGTCGGTGGGCGCGAAGGACGCCGCCTGGGGCTTCGGTTTCCACTACGAGGGCATGCACCGCGACGAGGACGTGCGCGCCGGGTTCAGCCGCGATGGCTACCTGCTGACCGCGTCGGGCATCGGCTTGGGCAACCTGGCGGCGCCAATGATCTGGTCGGCGGACGGTCGCTACCTGGCGCTGACCCGGCACGTCCAGCGCTACGAGGAAAGCGAGCTGGAGCGGGACCAGTGGCGCCTGCTGCTGCTCGACGTGCAAGAGCGGACGTTGCGTCGCTACCGCGACGACCTCGGCGAGTACCCGTGCTTCGACAGCTTCGACGACGACCTGTGCTTCCGCTGCGCGGGGACGGGGCGCTACGTGCTGGCCCTGGACTCGCTGCTGAAGGCTCCCGCCGAGTCGCTGCAGGCCTGCGTCGGACGCTGGCTGCCGGCCGAGGAGCTGCCGCGGCGGCGCTACTGGGAGCGCCTGGCGTTTCCCTCGCGTCCTCAGTAGTCGATGACCACGTCGCCCTTGGGCACGCTGCAGCAGGAGAGGATGTAGCCTTCGGCGACATCCTCGTCGGTGATCCCGCCGTTGTGCTCCATCTCCACCTCGCCGGCGGTCTTCATTACCTTGCAGGTGCCGCAGATGCCCATCCCGCAGGCCTTCGGAATGTGCAGGCCGAGCTTGGCGGCGGCGGCGTGCACGGTTTCCCCGGGGCTGACGCGGATGCTCTTGCCGGTGGCGGTGAATTCCACCTGGTGCTGGTCGGCGACCGGTACCTCCGGCGCCTCGGCGGCTTCCGCGGCCAGTTCCCTGACGTCGGCGCGGACCTCCGGCGGAGTCGGCCCGAAGGCTTCCTCGTGGTAGCGGCTCATGTCGTAGCCGTGGCCCTGCAGCAGGTGCTTCACCGCGCTCATGTAGGGCGTCGGCCCGCAGCAGAAGATTTCCCGTTCGAGGAAGTCCGGGGCGATCAGTTCCAGCATGCGCAGGTTCAGGTAGCCGCGGTAGCCGGCCCAGGCTTCGCCGAGGCCGTGGCGCTCGCAGATGATGTGCAGGCTGAAGTTGTCGATCCGCGAGGCCATGTGCTCCAGCTCGCGGTGGTAGATGATGTCCTTCGGCGAACGGGCGCTGTGGACGAAGACCATGTCGACGTTGGCGTTGGTATCGAAGAACCAGCGCGCCATGGACATCACCGGGGTGATGCCGACCCCGCCGGAGAGGAACAGCACCTTGTCGGCCGGGAAGTCGATGGCGTTGAACAGGCCGACCGGACCGTGCACCGGTAGCTCCTGGCCTTCCTTGAGGTTGTCGTGCAGCCAGTTGGAAACCCGCCCGCCCGGCACCCGCTTGATGGTGATGGAGAAACTGTAGGGCACCGAGGGCGAGCTGGAGATGGTGTAGGAGCGCATCACCGGCTCGCCGTCGATCTCCAGCTCCAGGGTGACGAACTGGCCCGGCTTGAAGAAGAACAGGATCGGCTGGTCGGCCATGAAGCAGAAGGTGCGCACGTCCCAGGTTTCCTGGATGACCTTGACGCAGCGCACGAGGTGCCGGCCGTTGGCCCAGGTCTGGGTGGTGACCGGATTGAGGAAGTTGCTCGACATGATGATCTCTCCGTGCGCACGGGGCCGAACGATGGCCTGATGGGGCGGATTGTGCGCATCGCCGTGGCCGCTCATTTACCTGCCAGCGACATTTACATGCTTATCGCGACCTGCCTGCTGGGGCGCGGTCCGGAGCGTCGGAAACGGATGCGGTCATGTCGCCCATGGATAAGGTCGGCGGCGGGCGCGGGCCCACACTCCAGACCAGCCGAGACGAGGGTTTGCATGAACCCCGGGAGGGTAGAGCCCGGACGTGTAGAGCGACTGACCTTCATTCCCGCCACGGCGGGGCCCGTCCATCGGCAGGGCGGGATTCCGGACGCCGCGCCGGGATGAGGAAGGCTGTGAACGCCACCTTGCGTAGCAACCGTATCAGCCACTTTTTCCGCCGCCACCCGCGCGGGGGCGGCATGAGGAGTTACCGATGGACGTCACTTCCACCCTGAGTCTCGGCGATCCCCTGGAACCGGCCCGCAAGGCCACCGCCGACATGCTGCGCAGCCGCGACCACAGCTTCTCGCTGCCGCAGCCCTTCTACTGCGACCAGCGCCTGTTCGAGATCGACATGCAGGAGATCTTCCACAAGGAATGGCTGATCGCCGGCATGACCTGCGAGATTCCCGCCAAGGGTAATTTCCTCACCCTGCAGATCGGCAGGAACCCGGTCCTGGTGATCCGTGGCGCCGAAGGCCAGGTGCATGCCTTCCACAATGTCTGCCGGCACCGCGGCTCGCGCCTGTGCGTGAGCGAGAAGGGCAAGGTGGCCAAGCTGGTCTGCCCCTACCACCAGTGGACCTACGAACTGGATGGCCGCCTGCTGTTCGCCGGCACCGAGATGGGCGCCGACTTCGACATGAAGGAGTACGGCCTGAAGCCGATCCAGGTGAAGACCGCCGGCGGCTACATCTTCATCAGCCTGGCGGAGAACCCGCCGGCCATCGACGACTTCCTGGCGACGCTCGAGCACTACATGGAGCCGTACGACATGGAGAACGCCAAGGTGGCGGTGCAGACCACCATCCGCGAAGCCGCCAACTGGAAGCTGGTGATCGAGAACAACCGCGAGTGCTACCACTGCAACGGCTCCCACCCGGAACTGCTGAAGACCCTGCTGGAGTGGGACGACGTCACCGACCCGCGCGCCAGCCAGGCGTTCAAGG
This sequence comes from Pseudomonas sp. KBN12P06040, assembly GCF_037574965.1. Classification (NCBI taxonomy): domain Bacteria; kingdom Pseudomonadati; phylum Pseudomonadota; class Gammaproteobacteria; order Pseudomonadales; family Pseudomonadaceae; genus Pseudomonas; species Pseudomonas sp. KBN12P06040. The sequence continues at coordinate 6,312,370 of NZ_JBBELS010000001.1, read as the reverse complement.
ACCAGGTGGCGGCCTGCACCAGCGCCTGGGACGCCGAGAAGATCCCGTACGCCCACGCCAGCTTCGGCCTGCGCAATCGCATCGTGCGCATGCCGCTGCTGGACGGCACCGTGTCGATGACCATGGACGGCAAGCAGGGCAGCAAGAAGCTCATGGGCCGGATCAAGAACCCCGACCTCGGCTCGATGCGCATCCTGCACCTGCCGCACTCCTGGAACCACTGCATGGGCGACCACCTGATCGTCTTCACCGTGTGGCCGATCAGCGCCCAGGAAACCCTGGTCACCACCAAATGGCTGGTGCACAAGGACGCGGTGGAAGGCGTCGACTACGACGTGGCGCGCCTGCGCGAGGTATGGGACGCGACCAACGACCAGGATCGCCGGCTGGCCGAGGAGAACCAGCGCGGGATCAACTCCGACGCCTACCAGCCTGGTCCATACTCGAAGACCTACGAGTTCGGCGTGATCAATTTCCTCGACTGGTACAGCGAGCGCATGCTGAACAACCTCGGCGAGGAGTCCGCCCACGTGCGCAAGGTGGCCGGCAGCTAAGCCGGACGAGGCGCCCCCTGGCGGGGCGCCGCTGCGGAGGAAAGGTCATGGACAACCTGCTGTTCTACGTCAGTTCCGCTTTCGTCAGCCTGCTGCTGGCCTGGAACCTGTTCGCCTGCTGGCGCCGCCAGCGGCCGCCGGAGAAGTCCCGGCCCTGAGCCCGCGCGCTCGCCACGCCTCGCCTCGCCTCCCGCTTCCGCCCCCTGACAGCCTCCCGGCAAAAGGACTAAGGTGGGAGGACTCAACCTGAACGGGCCGCTCAAGGGCGGCCTCTGGAGGCAAGCGTGGAAAACAATCCCCTGTGGGCCGAACTGGGCAAGCACTGGAAACTGGTGGCCCTGCGCGGCGTGGCGGCGCTGGTGTTCGGCGTCCTGACCCTGCTCTCGCCGGCCCTGGCGCTGACCGTGCTGGTGCTGTTCTGGGGCGCCTACGCGCTGGTGGACGGAGCGTTCGCCCTGATCGCCGCGTTCAACATGCGCAGCGATGGGCAGTTCAACTGGCCGCTGGCGCTGGTCGGGGTGATCGGCGTGGCGGCCGGCCTGGTTGCGTTCTTCTGGCCGCAACTGACCGCCATCGGCCTGCTCCTGATCATCGCCGGCTGGGCGCTGGCGATGGGCATCTTCCAGATCGTCGCGGCGATCCGCCTGCGCAAGTCGATCCAGAACGAATGGTGGATGATCCTCTCTGGCGCCATCTCGGTGCTGTTCGGCGTGCTGATGATCGCCAACCCCGGCGCCGGGGCGCTGGCGGTGGTCTGGGTGATCGGCGCCTACGCGGTGTTCTTCGGCGTGCTGCTGGTCATGCTCGCGCTGCGCCTGCGCAAGACTTCGACCCTGAAGGCCTGAGGCGGTGGCGGCGAAGCCGGCGGAGGAAACGCGCTGGTGCCTGTGGCGCCAGGACGACAACGGCAATGCCTTCGTCATGCGCCGCGACCTGACGCGCGACGAGGCCTGCGCGCTGGTCAAGGACTACCAGGCGCGCGGGCATCGGCAGCTGTATTGGGCGAGTCCGCAGGCGCGCGACTAGCTCGATGTCCCGGCGATCCGCTCGACCAGCGCCTCCAGGCGCTGCTCCACCGCCCGCAGGCGCGGCGACTCGCCGTCGTTCGCGCCGAGCTGGCGGGCGCAGAGGTTGAGCGCGGAGAGCACCACCAGCTCGTTGCTGGTGACGTAGGGAAACTTGCGCTTGTTGGCGTCCACTTCCGCCTGCAGCAACGCGGCGGCGTCCGCGAGGGCCCGTTCCTCGCCGGCCGGCACGCGGATCGAATAGTCCCGGCCGAGGATCGACAGGACCTGGACGCCGTCGCGGCTCATGCGCTAACCGGTTGCTGCGCGCTGAGGCGCTCGACCAGGGCTTCCAGGCGGGCCTGGGTGCCGCTCTGCTTTTCTTCCTGCTCGAGCATGGAGAGTTGCAGGGTTTCGTTTTCCTCGGTGGCCTGGCGCAGCTGCTGCTGAAGCTGGTCGTGGCTGTCGCGCAGGGCCTGGTTCTGTTGCAGTAGCTCGGCTACCAGGGTTTCCAGGCGTTCCAGGGTGTTCTCCAGCATGATCTCGTCCCAGTCGTTCAAAGGGCGCGCAGGATAAAGAAAAGCGCCTGCCGAAGCCAGGTCCGTGGTCGGTTGCCAGGCTTCGGCACCCGGCTTCACCAGTGAAAGCTGCCGCCCAGCGAGTAGTGCCCGGGGTCGGCGACGAAGGGATCGCGATCGGTGGCCGGCGGGCAGTTGCGCCGCTTCAGGCAGTCATCGGCGCGCTCGGCGTAGCTGCGTTCGTCGCCGCTGACGCGGAAGTCCGGAAGGCTGCCGGAGAAGGAGGGGTAGCCCTGGGCGCAGCCGACCAGGAACAGGCACGGCAGGAAAGGGAAGAGGCGTCGGCTCATGGGGATACTCCGGTGGGTGGGGATCATTGGGGTTGCTCGACGATGCGGCGGATGGTGCCGCCGCAGATGTCGGTGAAGCAGCGGTCGTAGTCGGAACCGCAGTTGAAGTTGCCGGAGCCGCCGAAGCCGTTGTAGCCGAACGAGGAGGAATAGCCTGGTGCCAGGCATTCCTTGCGCGCCTGCTTTTTGCTCTTGCCCTGGCTGCAATAGTGGTAGCTGCGCCGTTCCGCTTCGCGCAGGCGGTTTTCGTTCTGCCATTCCAGGCGCGCGAGGCTTTCGCACTGGCTCTGTTGCGTGCGGCACTGGGCGACGCAGGTGCGTCCCGCCTCGCTCGGCGGCATCACGTACTGGTAGCGGACGGAGGGGCCGCAGCCCGAGATCAGGGCGAGCGCGAGCGCAACGCCCGAGAGGTTCAGGTGTCTGTTCATGGTTTCTGGTTGGGAAAGGGGGGAGCGGGGATCAGTCGTCCGCGACGTATTCCAGGATGTCGCCCGGCTGGCAGTCCAGGAAGGCGCAGATCTTCTCCAGGGTGTCGAGGCGGATGCCCTTGACCTTGCCGTTCTTTAGCAGGGACAGGTTCTGTTCGGTGATACCGATGGCTTCCGCCAGCTCCTTGGAGCGGACCTTGTTCTTCGCCAGGATGACGTCTAGTCGGATGATGATCATGGGGTCGTCATATGAAGGCTCTTACTTCTTCGTCCAGTTTCCTGGCTTCGCTCATCATCAGGCCGAACGAGCAGAGAAAGATCGCCTTGAGGAACTCGTAGGCCGCTTCGGAAGTGAGTCCTATCGAAACGCTCAGGACACGCTCGCCGTCGGGCAGGTCGAGAGATAGTACAAGACCTTGCAGCGTATTGATAAATGGCTGGAGCAAGAGTGCCAGGAAGGACAGCAGGCCGATGTGCACCAGGGTCCTGGCGTTGCGCTGCGACCAGCGTTCGCCCTTGGCCAGGCGGCGGAAGAACAGGCCGGTGAGCGCCAGGCCGAACGCGGAAAGCAGGGTCGGCAGGTAGTCCAGCAGCATCAGCAGCGCCCGGCTGCTCCAGGACAGGACGAAGCCGTCGCTGGCCAGGCGCGGCATTTCATCGCTCCAGGCCTGCAGGTAGCCCTGCTCGCTGAGGCCGGAGAACCAGAGGTGGGTGTTCGCTCCGAGTTCGATGCAGGCCATGCCCCAGGCCAGGATGGCGCAGAGCATGCCGAGCAGATAGAGCTTGTGGTTGCTGAGATACGTGGACAGCGCCATGCCGGGTTCCCCTGTGTGTTTCGCGTCTGGATGGCGAAACTAGGGAATAAATTATCGTAATACAATAATTTATCGTCACCACGTCATAACTTGTGATCTGGCGCACAGTGCGTTCTGACCCGCTTCAGCGGATCACGCCTTCCTCGCGCAGGAGCTTGAAGATGGCTTCGGCGCCGGCTTCCGCCGAAAGATCCTTGAGTACCTGCCCGGTACCGCCGGAGGCCTTGGCGGTGGCGGCTTTCATCCGCTCGGCGCCGGTCTTCGCCTTGATTACCTTGAGCCGCTTCGGTCGCGGCCGGGCCGGTTGCAGGCTGTCTTCGGCGAGCAGTGGGTCGTCGACCACCTCCACCTCATGGGCCTCGATCTCGCCACGCCTAGCCGGGCCGAAGGCGCTCTGCCGGGCCACCGGCGCGGCATTGTCGACGCTGGCGACGAACGGCAGGCGTACCCGCAGCCGGCGTCGCTGGCCGCGAGGCAGAGCCTGGAGGACCTGGGCGCTGCCGTCTTCGACCTTCTCGACCTCGGCCAGGCCGACCACCAGTGGCCAGCCCAGGCGCTCGGCGAGGAGGAAGGGCAGCATCCCGGAGCCTTCCCCGGTTTCCGCCTGGCTGCCGGTGAGCACCAGTTGCGCGCGGGAGTCGCGCAGGTGCTCGGCCAGTGCGGGCAGGGCGTCGGCGCCGGCCGGCTGTTCCAGCACGGACAAGCGTTCCAGGCCCATGCCGAGATAGCCGCGCAGCGCCTCGGCGTGCGGGTCGCCGGCGTGCAGCACCTGTAGGCGTGGGCCGCTCAGGCGCAGGCCGAGTTCCACCGCGCGGGCGTCCTGTTCGGCACGGCGCGGGCGTCCGGAGGCGGGATGGGCGCCGATGGAGACCAGCGCGACGATGTTCAGCTCAGTCATGGTTCGATACCGATGAAAGGTACGTTGAAGCGGGTTCAGGCCGCATCGCGGGCGGCGCCGTTGCGGTGTGCCTCGGCCAGGCGGATCAGCGCGCGGAGGATTTCCGTCGAGTCGCCGATCACCGAGAGATCGGCGCGCTTGATCATGTCGCAGCCGGCGTCGCGGTTCACCGCCACCACCTTGTCGCAGGCGCCGATGCCCTGCAGGTGCTGGATCGCCCCGGAGATGCCCACCGCCAGGTAGACCCGCGCGGTGACCCAGGTACCGGTGGCGCCGACCTGACGGTTGCGCGGCATGTGCCCGTCGTCCACCGCCACCCGCGAGGCGCCCTCGGTGGCGCCGAGGGCGGCGGCGGCCTGGTGGAACAGCGCCCAGTCCTGCACGCCGTTGCCGCCGGAGAGAATGAACTCGGCCTCGGCCATGGGGATCCGCGCCGGGTCCACGGCCACCGGGCCGAGGTCCTCGATGCGTGGCAGGTTGCGCGCCACCTGCGCGGCCATGTGCAGTTCGCGAGCCTCATGGCGGGTTTCGCTGACCGGCTCGGCGCATTCCGCCGCGGCCAGCAGCAGGCGCGGCAGGGCGCGCTGGATGTCCTCGCGGCCGGCGCCGGCGCGGCCGATGCAGCGGCCGTCCTCGACCTGCCAGACGCGTCCGGCCGGCCGTTCGCCGAGCGCAGCGGCCAGGCGCCGGCCCAGTTCGCCGCCGCCGTTGCGACTGTCCGGGAACAGCCAGTGGCGCGGGGCGAGCTGGTTCTCCAGGTTGCGCAGGGCGAGTATTCGCTGCTCGGGCGCGTAGCCGTCGTACTCGCCGCCGGCGAGGTGCAGCAGGCGGTCGATGCCGGCGCTGTCGAAGGCGCTTTCCTTGTGTTCGCCGAACACCACGGCGAGCACCGCGCCGTCGTTGCCGGCGAGCTTGCGGGCCAGTCCGAGGAGGTCCTTGTCGTGGCTGGAGAGACGGCCGCCGACCATGTCCGGGACCACCGCGACGAGGAATGCCGGTTGCTCGACCACATGCAGCGGCAACTGCGCTTCCTGCACTGCGCTGGCGCGGGGCGCGCCGCTGCCCTGCTGGCCGCCGGAGCGATCGATGCGGCGGATGCCGTTGGGGCCGACGAAGCCGACGGCGTGCGGGTTCTTGCGGACCACGCCGTGGGGGCCCATCCAGCGCACCTCGCCGCCTTGGGCGGAGTGCATGGCCGCATGCAGCGGATGCAGGCGGTTGCGGGCGATCCATTCGGCGCGTGGATCGCGACGGACGATGTCGTTCATGCGGAATGCTTCCTGTGGCTGCGGCTACCCGATCCTGCGGCCCCCTCCCTGGAGGGAGAGGCCGCTATCCGTGCTGCCCCGGTCAGCAGCGGGTTCGATGTGAAGCTCGACACTCTCATCAATGCACCTCCGCCACGGCTTCACGCCGCAACGGCTTTTTTGCCGGCGCTTCCGCCTGTTCTATCAGCGCTTCCGCTACCAGCTCGGCGATGTCCTTGATCTCCGGCCGCGGCGCCACTACGCCTTCGAGCATCGCGGTGCACTGCGGGCAGCCGACGGCCACCAGCTCGGCGCCGGTCTCGCGGATGTCGGCCATGCGCATGTCGGGAATCCGTTGCTTGCCGGGGATGTCGGTGATCGGCGCGCCGCCACCGCCGCCGCAACAGCGCGAGCGGAAGCCGGAGCGTTGCATTTCCTTGACCTCGATGCCGAGTGCGCGCAGCACGTTGCGCGGCGCCTCGTACTCGCCGTTGTAGCGGCCCAGGTAGCAGGGGTCGTGGTAGGTGACGCTGCCGGCCTTGCTGCGGCCCGGTTGCAGCGTGCCGGCGCGCAGCAGTTCGTCGATGAAGGTGCTGTGGTGTAGTACCTGGTAGTCGCCGCCGAGGGCGCCGTATTCGTTCTTCAGCACATGGAAGCTGTGCGGGTCGCAGCTGACGATGCGGGTGAAGCGGTATTTCGCCAGGGTCGCGATATTGCGCCTGGCCAGGTTCTGGAAGGTCGCCTCGTCGCCCAGCCGGCGCGCCACGTCGCCGCTGTCGCGCTCCTCCAGGCCGAGCACGGCGAAGTCCACCGCGGCTGCCTTGAGGATCTTCACGAAGGCGCGCAGGGTGCGCTGGTTGCGCATGTCGAAGGCGCCATCGCCGACCCAGAACAGCACGTCGGCGCTCTTCTTCTCGCTCATCAGCGGCAGGTTCAGGTCGGCCGCCCAGTTCAACCGGCCGCCGGGGGCGAAGCCGCCGGGGTTGTCGGTGGCGATCAGGTTGTCCAGCACCTCGGCGCCCTTGTTCGGCGTGGCGCCTTTCTCCAGGGTCAGGTGGCGGCGCATGTCGACGATGGCGTCGACGTGCTCGATCATCATCGGGCACTCCTCGACGCAGGCCCGGCAGGTGGTGCAGGACCACAGGGTGTCGGCGTCGACCAGGGCCTTGCCATCCAGCGCGACGATCGGCTGGTGCGGGCCGCCGCCGTGCTCGCCCAGCGGTTTGCCTGGATAGGGGCTGCCGGCGAACTTCGCGTCGTTGCCTCCGGCCAGGCCGATGACCATGTCCTGGATCAGCTTCTTCGGGTTCAGCGGCTGGCCGGCGGCGAACGCCGGGCACATCGCCTCGCACTTGCCGCACTGCACGCAGGCGTCGAACCCGAGCAACTGGTTCCAGGTGAAGTCGCTGGGTTTTTCCACGCCCAGCGGCGCCTGCGGATCGGCCAGGTCGAGCGCCTTGAGGCCGGTGGAGCGGCCGCCGCCGAAGCGTTCGGCGCGGCGGTGCCAGGCCAGGTGCAGGGCACCGGCGAAGGCATGCTTCATCGGCCCGCCCCAGGTCATGCCGAGGAACAGCTCGGACACGCCCCAGGCCACGCCAATGGCGAGGAGGCCGGCGAGGAACCAGCCGCCGAAGCCTTCCGGCAGGATGCCGGCCACCGGCAGGGTGGCGAGGAAGAAGCTCGCGGCGAACGCCAGCAGGCTCTTCGGCAGGCGCATCCAGGGGCCCTTCGACAGCCGCGACGGTGGGTCGAGGCGGCGGCGGGCGACGAACAGCGCGCCGACGAACATCAGCGCCGTGGCCGCCAGCAGGGCGAAGCCGAGGATCCGGCCGTGCAGCCCGAAACCGTGTACCAGGATCGCCAGCAGCGCCGCCAGGACGAAGCCGCCGGCGGTGGCGACGTGGGTCCTGGACATGTACCTGTCGCGCTCTACCACATGGTGCAGGTCCACCAGGTAGCGACGCGGCATCTGCAAGAGGCCGCCGATCCAGTCGACCTTGGCGGGTCGGCCGCGGCGCCACATGAGGAAGCGCTTCGCGGCGCCGAGCACGGCAAGTGCCAGGGCGGCGAAGAGCAGGACGGGAAGGAGGGTGTCGAGCATTTCTGGTCTCCCTGCGGGACGTCAGGCGGCGCTGGATCGGCCCCCTCTCCCGCTTGCGGGAGAGGGGGGGCCGGCCGTGCCGGTCGGATGCCACGAGGCGTGTCTTAGAAATCCTTGCACAAGCGCAGCGCGTCATAGATCGCCGCATGGGTGTTGCGCTGGGCCACGCAGTCGCCGATGCGGAACAGCAGGTAGCCTTCGCCGGGCTGGTCCAGGCAGGGCTGCGGCTGGATCGCGAACAGCGCCTCGACGTCGATCTGGCCCTTGTTCCGCGAGCCCTGCTTGAGCGCGTAGTAGAGGCTCTCGTCGGGGCGCACGCCGTTCTCCACCACCACCTGGTCGACCACCCGCTCTTCCCGCGCGCCGGTGTATTCGTTCTCCAGCACCGCAACCAGCTTGTCGCCCTCGCGGTAGACCTTCTCCAGCATGAGGTCGCCGGTCATGATCACTTCCTTGGGATACATGCTGCGGTAGTAGGTGGGGAAGGTGGTGCCGCCGATGGCCACGCCCGGCTTGATGTCGTCGGTGACGATCTCCACCTGGGCGCCCTTGTCGGCGAGGAAGTCCGCCACCGACATGCCGCTGAACTCGCAGATGGTGTCGTAGACCAGCACGTTCTTGCCTGGCTCGACCGTGCCGTCGAGCACGTCCCAGCTGCTCACCACGAGGCCGTCGGCGGCGCCCCAGTGTTCGTTCTGCTCGAGGAACGGATGTCCGCCGTTGGCCAGCACCACCACGTCCGGGCGCAGGTCGAGGATGGTCTCGGGGTCGGCCGCGGTGCCCAGGCGCAGGTCGATGCCCAGGCGCGCCAGCTCCAGTTGGTACCAACGGGTGATGCCGGCGATCTGGTCGCGTTGCGGCGCCTTGGCGGCGGTGGTGATCTGGCCGCCGAGCTGCTCCTTCTTCTCGAACAGGGTCACGTCGTGGCCGCGCTCGGCCGCCACGCGGGCCGCTTCCATCCCGGCCGGCCCGCCGCCGACCACCACCACCTTGCGCTTCGGTCCGGCGGACTTCTCGATGATGTGCGGCACGCCCATGTATTCGCGGGAGGTCGCGGCGTTCTGGATGCACAGCACGTCCAGGCCCTGGTACTGGCGGTCGATGCAGTAGTTGGCGCCGACGCACTGCTTGATCTGGTCGACCTGGCCCATCTTGATCTTGGCGATCAGGTGCGGGTCGGCGATGTGCGCGCGAGTCATGCCGACCATGTCCACGTAGCCGCCTTCGAGGATCCGCGTAGCCTGGTTCGGGTCCTTGATGTTCTGCGCGTGCAGCACCGGCACGTCGACCACTTCCTTGATGCCGGCCGCCAGGTGCAGGAACGGCTCCGGCGGGAAGGTCATGTTGGGGATGACGTTGGCCAGGGTGTTGTGGGTATCGCAGCCGGAGCCGACCACGCCGATGAAGTCGAGCATGCCGGTATCGCTGTAGTACTTGGCGATCTGCTTCATGTCCTCGTGGGACAGGCCGTCCGGGTGGAACTCGTCACCGCAGATGCGCATGCCGACGCAGAAGTCCTCGCCGACCTCGGCGCGCACCGCCTTGAGCACCTCGAGGCCGAACTTCATGCGCCCCTCGAAGCTGCCACCCCACTCGTCGGTGCGCTTGTTGACCCGTGGGCTCCAGAACTGGTCGATCATGTGCTGGTGCACGGCGGACAGCTCGACACCGTCCAGGCCGCCTTCCTTGGCGCGGCGGGCGGCCTGCGCGTAGTTGCCGATGACCCGCCAGATCTCCTCCACCTCGATGGTCTTGCAGGTGGCGCGGTGCACCGGCTCGCGGATACCCGACGGCGACATCAGGGTCGGCCAGTGGTAGCCGTCCCAGCGCGAACGGCGCCCCATGTGGGTAATCTGGATCATGATCTTGGCGCCGTGCTTGTGCATGGCGTCCGCCAGGTTCTGGAAGTGCGGGATGATCCGGTCGGTGGACAGGTTCACCGAACTCCACCACTGCTGCGGGCTGTCGATGGCGACCACCGAGGAGCCGCCACAGATGGCCAGGCCGATGCCGCCCTTGGCCTTTTCCTCGTAGTACTTCACGTAGCGCTCGGTGGTCATCCCGCCGTCGGTGGCGTAGACCTCGGCGTGGGCGGTGGAGAGCACGCGGTTGCGGATGGTCAGCTTGCCGATCTGGATCGGCTGGAACATTGCTTCGAAGGCCATGACCCTTTCCTCGGCTTACAGGGGTTTGACGACGAACAGGCCGTCTTCGTGACCGTCCTCGGCGCCGCTGTAGACCTGTTCGGCCACGGTGCGCAGGCTGCTGCCGCGGGCGGCGAGGATCTGGTCCATGGCGCCGGCGAACCAGCCGGTGAACATGTAATCGACCTTGCGATTGACCTTGCCGTAGACGTAGACGAAGGCGGAGTGCCGCAGGCGGACCTCGGCGGTGCCTTCCTCGAGGTTGATCCGCTCGATCTCGAACAGGCCCCAGCCGCGCTGGGACAGGCGCTTCATGTAGTGCTCGAACACCGCCACGCCCTCCAGGCCGTGACATTCGGCTTCCTTCTCGCACCAGTGCCAGGCGGACTTGTAGCCGGCCTTGTAGAGGATCTCGGCGTAGGCGTCGGCGCCCAGCACTTCCTCGATGCCCATGTGGTTGTTGACGAAGAAATGTCGCGGTACGTAGAGCATCGGCAGGGCGTCGGTGGTCCAGACGCCGGTCTCGCTGTCGACCTCGATGGGCAGTTGGGGGGCATGTTTGGCCATGGTGTAAGCTCCGATTCTTTTGACTCCCTCTCTCCCTTCGGGGAGAGAGGCGGGGAGAGGGAAGATGGGTGCGATGCAATGCCCCTCCCTGGAGGGAGAGGCGACGAGTCGGGAATGGGCCGGGAGTTACTCGCCCCAGACGTCGCGCAGGACCCTTACCCAGTTCTCGCCCATCACCTTGCGCACCACGCGCTCGGGCATGCCGCGCTCGAGCAGGGTCTCGGTGAGGTTGGGGAATTCGCCGACGGTGCGGATGCCCAGCGGGTTGACGATCTTGCCGAAGTTGGTCAGGCGCCGGGCGTAGCCCTTGTCGTGGGTCAGCCACTCGAAGAAGTCGTGGCCGTGGCCCTGGGTGAAATCGGTGCCGATGCCGATGGCGTCCTCGCCGACGATGTTCATCACGTACTCGATGGCCTCGGCGTAGTCGTCGATGGTCGAGTCGATGCCTTTCTTGAGGAACGGCGCGAACATGGTCACGCCGACGAAGCCGCCATGGTCGGCGATGAACTTCAGCTCCTCGTCGGACTTGTTGCGCGGGTGTTCCTTGAGGCCGGACGGCAGGCAGTGGGAGTAGCAGACCGGTTTCTTCGATTCGAGGATGACCTCTTCGGAGGTCTTGCTGCCGACGTGGGAGAGGTCGCACATGATGCCGACCCGGTTCATCTCCGCGACGATCTCCCGACCGAAGCCGGAGAGCCCGCCGTCACGCTCGTAGCAGCCGGTGCCGACCAGGTTCTGGGTGTTGTAGCACATCTGCACGATGCCCACGCCGAGCTGCTTGAACACCTCGACGTAGCCGATCTGGTCCTCGAATGCGTGGGCATTCTGGAAGCCGTAGAGGATGCCGGTCTTGCCCTGCTCCTTGGCCTTGCGGATGTCCGCGGTGCTGCGCACCGGGATCACCAGGTCGCTGTTGTCGCGGATCAGCTTGTTGCTGGCGACGATATTGTTCACCGTCGCCTGGAAGCCTTCCCATACCGATACGGTGCAATTGGCGGCGGTCAGGCCGCCCTTGCGCATGTCCTCGAACAGTTCGCGGTTCCACTTGGCGATGATCAGACCGTCGATGACGATGCTGTCGGCGTGCAATTCGGCTGGGCTCATCTGGCATACCCCTTTCAGGCTGGGCGCGCCGGGACTTGTGCCGACGCTTTGGGGGCAGCATATCGTCGGGGCCCGGCGCGACCCGGCCCGAAAACGACCAGGGTCGTGCCGAAAGCGTCAAGCGTGCGACCGCAACGACGGAGGGCAATGTCGCGGATGGAACAGGCGCTGGCCGCCCGGGGCCGCCAACGGGGAGTGCGCGCGCTCCTGCCGGCGCGGGTTCAGAGGCCGAGTTCGCTGAGCGACGGATGGTCGTCCGGCCGGCGCCCCAGCGGCCAGCGGAACAGCCGCTGGTCCTCGCGGATCGGCAGGTCGTTGATGCTGGCGTGACGTTCGTACATCAAGCCCTGCTCGTCGAACGCCCAGTTCTCGTTGCCGTAGGAGCGGAACCAGTTGCCCGAGTCGTCGTGCCATTCATAGGCGAAGCGCACGGCGATGCGGTTGCCGGTAAACGCCCAGAGTTCCTTGATCAGCCGGTACTCCTGCTCGCGCTGCCACTTGCCGCTGAGGAATTCGACGATCCGCTCGCGGCCGCGGACGAAGGTCGAGCGATTGCGCCAGACGCTGTCGGGACTGTAGGCCAGCGAGACGCGCTGCGGGTCGCGGCTGTTCCAGCCGTCCTCGGCGGCGCGGACCTTCTGCGCGGCGGTTTCGGCGGTGAAGGGGGGAAGCGGGGGACGGACGTCGCTCATGGCGGGCTCCTCGGTCTGCGGTGGTTTTCGATGGGAACAGCGTAGGGCAGGGCGAGCGCGGCCGAATGACGTCGATCCCACGGATCCTGCCAATCCCGCCTCGCCCCCTGGCTGTTTGCCAGGCTGGCCAGACCTACCCCGGAGAGGGCTATGATGGCCGCCACCGGAGTGGACAAGGATCGACCTCGCGCAATGACCTCCACCACCTACCTCGGCCTGCTGCTGGTCGGTATCCAGGTACTCGGCTTCGTCGCCGCCATCCATGCCGTGCTCACCGTGCGCACCGCCCAGGGCGCGATCGCCTGGGCCACCTCGTTGGTATTCATGCCGTACCTGACCCTGCTGCCGTACCTGGTGTTCGGTCGCAGCCGTTTCGACGCCTACATCGAGGCGCGGCGCCAGGCCAACCGCGAGATGCACCTGGCGGCCGCCGAGCTGGACTGGCGTCCCTGGGTCGAGGAGGCCCTGGCGGCCCGCCAGGTCAGCGGCTACAAGGGGCTCAAGGCGCTGGTGCGGATGACCCGCACGCCGACCCTGGCGAACAACCGGGTGCGCCTGCTGGTCAACGGCGAGGCCAGCTTCGAGGCGATGTTCAAGGCGATTTCCGCCGCCCGCCAGGTGATCCTGGTGCAGTTCTTCATCGTCCGCGACGACGCCCTCGGCCAGCGCCTCCGGCAACTGCTGCTGGAACGCGCGGCCAACGGCGTCGAGGTGTTCTTCCTCTATGACGCCATCGGCAGCCACGCGCTGCCGCACCGCTATGTCGAGCGGCTGCGCCAGGGCGGCGTGCAGGTGCACGGCTTCAGCACCGGCAGCGGCATGCTCAACCGCTTCCAGGTGAATTTCCGCAACCACCGCAAGGTCGTGGTGGTGGATGGCGAGTGCGGTTTCGTCGGCGGGCATAACGTCGGCGTCGAGTACCTCGGTGAGAAGCCGCCGCTGGCGCCCTGGCGCGACACCCACATGGAACTGCGCGGGCCGGCGGTGGCGTGCCTGCAGGAAAGCTTCGCCGAGGACTGGTACTGGGCGACCCACAGCCTGCCGCCGCTGATCCTGCCGCCGCAGTACGACAGCGAGGGCGCGCTCTGCCAGGTAGTCGCCAGCGGCCCGGCGGATGCCCAGGAAACCTGCTCGCTGTTCTTCGTCGAGATGATCAACGCCGCCCACGAGCGGGTCTGGATCACCTCGCCGTATTTCGTTCCCGACGAAGCGGTGATGGCCGCCCTGCGCCTGGCGGTGCTGCGCGGCGTCGACGTGCGCCTGCTGATCCCCTCGCGCCCGGACCACCGCACGGTGTATGCCGCGTCCAGCCTCTACGCGCTGGAAGCGATCCGTGCCGGGGTCAAGGTGTTCCGCTACCAGCCCGGCTTCCTCCACCAGAAGGTGGTGCTGGTGGACCGCGACACCGCCGCCGTCGGCAGCGCCAACCTGGACAACCGTTCGTTCCGGCTGAATTTCGAGGTGATGGTGGTGACCGTCGACGAGGGCTTCGCCGGCGAGGTGGAGGCGATGCTCGAGGCGGACTTCGCCGAGTCGCTCGAATTCACTCCGGAAGACCGCCGCAGCGTGCGCCGCCTGCAGCAACTGGGGATGCGCGTGGCGCGGCTGGTCTCGCCGATCCTCTGAAAACCTTCGCGAACTCTGTACGTCGGCAAAACCGCGTTGGAAACGGCTTCGGAAAGCTCGGTTGCCGTTCGGGGACTCCGCTTCCCCGTTCGTTTTCGCCCGGTTTCTCCAGCTCGCCAGATCGTCGGCAGGTCCTGAACGACGCCTCTGCCGCCCGCCGACCGCGCGGGCGTGCAGCTTTTCCCTAGCCAGCGACTACAAAAATCATAATTTCGCTATTCCCCGGCTCTGAACAGAATGCGGCCATCACGCAACCGCAGAACAAGAACGACCAGAGTCCGAGGAACCGAGCCATGACCGACCTGAATCGCACCGCCTTGCCCTCGCGCACGGACGGGACCGTGGAAAAGACCGACACCCTCGTCGTCGGCGCCGGCCAGGCCGGCGTGGCGATGAGCGAGCACCTGAGCCGGCTCGGCGTGCCGCACCTGGTCCTGGAGCGCAACCGCATAGCCGAGGCCTGGCGCAGCGGACGCTGGGACTCGCTGGTGGCCAACGGCCCGGCCTGGCACGACCGCTTCCCGGGAATGGAATTCGACATCGATCCCGACGGTTTCCCCGGCAAGGACCAGGTGGCGGCCTATTTCGAGGCCTACGCGAAGAAATTCGACGCGCCGATCCGTACCGGCGTCGAGGTGAGGAAGGTGGTGCGCAATGTCGGCCGCCCCGGCTTCACCGTGGAAACCTCCGCCGGGACCATCGAGGCCAACCGCGTGGTCGCCGCCACTGGCCCGTTCCAGCGTCCGGTGATCCCGCCGATCGCGCCGCGCGACGAGCGTATCCGGCAGATCCACTCGGCCCACTACTACAACCCGCAGCAGCTGCCCGAAGGTGCGGTACTGGTGGTCGGCGCCGGTTCGTCGGGGGTACAGATCGCCGACGAGCTGCAACGTGCCGGGCGCCAGGTCTACCTCTCGGTGGGCGCTCATGACCGTCCGCCGCGTTCCTACCGCAACCGCGACTTCTGCTGGTGGCTGGGCGTGCTCGGCGAATGGGATGCGGAAGTCGCCAAGCCCGGGCGCGAGCATGTGACCATCGCCGTGAGCGGTGCCCGCGGCGGACATACCGTGGACTTCCGCGCCCTGGCGCATCAGGGCGTGACCCTGGTCGGACTGACCGAATCCTTCGTCGACGGCGTCGCGACCTTCCGGCCGGACCTGGCGGAGAACCTGGCGCGCGGCGACGAGAACTACCTGGCGTTGCTCGACGCCGCCGACGCCTATATCGCCCGCAACGGCCTTGACCTGCCGGAAGAGCCCGAGGCGCGCCGCCGGCTGCCGGACCCGCAGTGCGTGACCGATCCGATCCTCGAACTGGACCTGGCCGAGGCCGGGGTGGGCAGCATCATCTGGGCCACCGGCTATGCCGTCGACTTCGGCTGGCTGCAGGTCGATGCCTTCGACCGCGACGGCAAGCCGCGCCACCAGCGTGGCGTGTCCAGCGAACCCGGCGTGTACTTCATCGGCCTGCCCTGGCTATCGCGGCGCGGCTCCTCGTTCATCTGGGGCGTCTGGCACGACGCGCGCCATGTCGCCGACCACATCGCCATCCAGCGCAAGTACCTCGCATACCGCGACGCCGCCCAGCGCCAGGAACAGGACCGCGCCTCGCAAGCTCCGCAAACCAGCCTCCAGGAAGTCAGCTGATGCCTACCCATACCCGCATTCGCATGTTCAACACCAAGGACACCTACCCCAACCAGTCCCTGGACAACGATCTCTGCCAGGCCGTGCGCGCCGGCAACACGGTGTACGTGCGCGGCCAGGTCGGCACCGACTTCGACGGCAACCTGGTCGGCCTCGGCGATCCGCGCGCCCAGGCCGAGCAGGCGATGAAGAACGTCAAGCAACTGCTTGAGGAAGCCGGCAGCGACCTCTCGCACATCGTCAAGACCACCACCTACCTGATCGATCCGCGCTACCGCGAGCCGGTCTATCGCGAAGTCGGCAAGTGGCTCAAAGGGGTGTTCCCGATCTCCACCGGACTGGTGGTCTCGGCCCTCGGCCAGCCGCAGTGGCTGATGGAGATCGACGTGATCGCGGTGATTCCCGACGACTGGCAGCAATGAGGAGGCGCGCGCCATGACCTTTTCCATCGTCGGCCGCTGCGCCGAAACCGGCCAGTTGGGCATCGCCATCAGCTCGTCGAGCATCGCCGTCGGCGCCCGTTGTCCCTGGCTGCGCGCCGGCACCGGCGCGGTGGCTACGCAGAACATCACCCTGCCGGCGCTCGGCCCGCAGATCCTCGACCGCCTCGACCAGGGCCTGGCCCCTGGCGAAGCGCTGGACCAGGCGCTGAGCAGCAACGGCTATGGCCAGTATCGCCAGGTCACGGTGATCGACCAGCACGGCCGCACCGCGTTGTTCACCGGCCGCGAGGCGCTCGGCGTCCACCATGCGCGGGCCGGCGAACAATGCGTGGCGGCCGGCAACCTGCTGGCCGCGCCGGAAGTGATCGAGGCGATGGTGGATGCCTTCGAGAACGCCGAAGGCCTGCTCGCCGAGCGCCTGCTGGCGGCGATGGGTGCCGCGCTGGCCGCTGGTGGCGAAGCCGGGCCGGTGCATTCGGCGGCGCTGTCGGTGGTCGGCGACCTGCTCTGGCCGGTGGTCGACCTGCGCGTCGACTGGGCCGAGCACGACCCCATCGGCCAGCTCGAGCGACTGTGGCTCGCCTACAAGCCGCAGATGCAGGACTATGTGACCCGCGCCCTCGACCCGACCCGTGCGCCGAGCTACGGCGTGCCCGGCGACGAGTGAGCGGGTCGTTCCCTTCCTCGACGGCGCAGCGCGAGACCTGCGCCCTGGAGCCCGACATGCCCGGCAGCCGCGACATCCTCGTCGACCTGGTGGCCTTCGACACCGTCAGCCGCGAGTCCAACCTGGCGCTGATCGACTACGTCCGCGACTACCTGGCGGGTTTCGGCGTCGACAGCGAACTGTTCTTCGACGCCGACGGCCGCAAGGCCAATCTCTATGCCACCATCGGCCCCAGCGACCGTGGCGGCGTCTGCCTTTCCGGGCATACCGACGTGGTGCCGGCGGACGGCCAGGCCTGGAGCGTGCCGCCGTTCCGGCTCAGCGAGCGCGATGGTCGCCTCTACGGGCGTGGCACGGCGGACATGAAGGGCTACCTGGCCTGCGTGCTGGCGGCCGTCCCGGCGTTCCTCGCCGCGCCGTTGCGCCTGCCGGTGCACCTGGCGTTCTCCTACGACGAGGAAGTCGGCTGCCTGGGCGTCCGTTCGCTGCTCGCGGCGCTGGAGCGGCGTCCGCACAAGCCGTTGCTGTGCATCATCGGCGAGCCCACCGAGCTGAAGCCGGTGCTCGGCCACAAGGGCAAGCTGGCCATGCGCTGCGAGGTGCACGGCGCGGCCTGTCATTCGGCCTACGCGCCGCAGGGGGTGAATGCCATCGAATACGCCGCGCGGCTGATCGGCCGCCTCGGCGAGATCGGCGCGCGCCTGGCGGCGCCGGAGCGCCACGACCGGCGTTTCGACCCGCCCTACTCGACGGTGCAGACCGGACTGATCCAGGGCGGCCGGGCGCTGAACATCGTGCCCGCCGAGTGCCGCTTCGACTTCGAGGTCCGCGCGCTGCCGGCGGACGACCCGCGGCAGGTCGCCGAGGAACTCCGTGACTATGCCGAAAGCGAACTGCTGCCGCGGATGCATGCGGTAGAGCGAAGTACCGATATCCGCTTCACGCCGCTATCGGCCTATCCCGGCCTGCTCACCGCAGACGACAGCCAGGCGGCGGAGCTGATCGGCCTGCTCAGCGGTTCGACGGATTTCTCCACCGTGGCCTTCGGCACCGAGGGCGGGCTGTTCCACCAGGCCGGTATCCCGGCGGTGATCTGCGGTCCCGGCAGCATGGACCAGGGCCACAAGCCGGACGAGTTCGTCAGCCTCGCTCAGCTCGAGGCGTGCGACGCCCTGCTGGCGCGCCTGGCGGCGTGGCTGCGGGAGCCTTGAGCGGCAGCACCGCGCGGTCCTGGCTGGGACTGGCGGCGAAGCGCGCGCGGTAGCTGCGGGAGAAGTACGACGGCGACTCGAAGCCGCAGGCCAGGCTCACCTGTAGCACGCTGAGGTCGGTCTGGCGCAGCAACTGGCGGGCCTTGTCCAGGCGCAGGCCGAGGTAGAAGTTCGAGGGCGTGTCGTCCAGGTGCACGCGGAACAGCCGTTCCAGCTGGCGGCGGGTGACCTGGATGCGCTCGGCCAGCTCCAGGGTGGTCAGTGGCGGCTCGGTATGCCGCTCCATCTCGCCGATCACCTGCACCAGCTTGCGGTTGCTCACGCCATAGCGGGTCGCCACCTGCAGGCGCTGGTGGTCCTGGCGCGGGCGGATGCGGCCGAGCACGAACTGCTCGGAAACCTGCACCGCCAGTTGCGGACCGTGGGCCTGGGCGATCAGGTCGAGCATCAGGTCGATGGAGGCGGTGCCGCCGGCCGAGGTGATGCGCGGACCGTCGATCTCGAACAGCTCCTGGGTCACGCTCAGTTGCGGGTAGGACTCCTGGAAGGCGTCGATGGCTTCCCAGTGCAGGGTCGCGCGGCGCCCGTCGAGCAGACCGGCCTCGGCCAGCACCACGCTGCCGGTATCGATGCCACCGAGGGTCACGCCGTTGCGATCGAGCTTGCGCAGCCACTGCACCAGTGCCGGGGTGACCGCCCGCAGCGGCTCGAAACCGGCCACCACGAACAGCAGGTCGCCTTTCTTCAGCGGCTCCAGCGCGCCGTCGCTGTTCACCGACATGCCATTGCTGGCCAGCACCGGACCGCCGTCGGCGCTGAGCACGTGCCAGCGATAGAGGTCGGCGTGGAAGCGGTTGGCCACGCGCAGTGGCTCCACGGCGGAAACGAAGCCCATTACCGAGAAGCCGGGCAGCAGGAGAAACCAGAAGTCCTGGGACATGGGGCGCTCCGGGGTTGAGGTTGCGCAGCCTGTGTGTAGCGCAGGCCCGCCGCGCTTGGCAATGGCCAGGTCGCTGCAGTGCAAGAGCTGGTCGCCGCAGTGCGCTTCGCCGCCGTCCCGGCTGCGTACCTTGGTCGCCAGGGTCGGTCTCGCAAGGGGCCGGCGCCCACCTCGCAGAAAAACAATCAATAGCC
Source organism: Pseudomonas sp. KBN12P06040 (assembly GCF_037574965.1). Lineage (NCBI taxonomy): Bacteria > Pseudomonadati > Pseudomonadota > Gammaproteobacteria > Pseudomonadales > Pseudomonadaceae > Pseudomonas > Pseudomonas sp. KBN12P06040. Next base: position 6,293,221 of record NZ_JBBELS010000001.1, on the reverse strand, counting down.
GCACGAGGGGAGACCGATGAAGACGACGATTCGCCAGCTGGGCTGCGCCCTGCTGATCCTGGCCAGTGGCGCCGCCCTGGCCGCCGAACCCGAGCAGTGCCGCACGGTGCGCCTGGGCACGGTGAACTGGACCGACGTGGTCGCCAGCAGCGCCGTGGCCGAAGCCTTGCTCGACGGCCTGGGCTACCAGGTGAAGCAGACCAGCGCCTCGCAACAGATCGTCCTGGCCGGCCTGGCAGACAAGCAGCTGGACCTGTTCCTCGGCTACTGGCAACCGACCATGCAGCCGGTCGCCAGGCCTTACCTGGACAAAGGCCGGATCGAAGTGATCGAGCCGCCGACCCTGGCCGACGCGCAGTCCACCTATGCGGTGCCGAGCTACGTCGCCGAGGGCGGGCTGAAGACCTTCGCCGACATCGCCCGCTTCAAGGACAAGCTTGGCGGCCGCATCTACGCCATCGAGCCGGGCAGCGGCTCGAACCGCATCACCCGGAAGATGATCGACGACAACCGTTTCGGCCTGAAGGGCTTCCAGCTGGTGGAGTCCAGCGAGGCCGGGATGCTCACGGCGGTGAAGCGGGCGATCAAGCGCAAGCAGTGGGTGGTGTTCTTCGGCTGGAAGCCGCATCCGATGAACCTGCAGATCGACATGACCTACCTCACCGGCAGCGAGGATGTGTTCGGTCCCGACGAAGGCGCGGCCACCGTCTCCACCATGACCGCCGCCGGCTACCAGGCGCAGTGCGGCAACGTCGCCCGGCTGCTGCACAACCTGCGCTTCAGCAGCGCCCAGGTCAGCCAGGTGATGGCGCCGATCCTCGATCGCACCCAGCCCCTCGACGCCGCGCGCCAGTGGCTGAAGGCCAACCCCGAGCCGCTGAAGGCCTGGCTGGATGGCGTGAGCACCTTCGACGGCAAGGACGGCCTGGCCGCGCTCCAGGCCTCGCTGAAGTAACCCGCACCTATCCGTTCCGCCCGGCGCGGCCGGGCGGGGCTTCGTACACCCCGAATACAGGAAGCTACCACCGTGAACCATGAAGTCATCGTCACCTGCGCGGTGACCGGCGCCGGCGATACCGTCGGCCGGCATCCGGCGATCCCGGTCACTCCGAAACAGATTGCCGAGGCCGCCATCGAGGCGGCCAGGGCCGGCGCCACCGTCGCCCACTGCCACGTCCGCGACCCCGCCACCGGCAAGCCCAGTCGCGACGTGGCGCTGTACCGCGAAGTGGTCGAGCGTATCCGCGAAAGCGACACCGACGTGATCATCAACCTCACCGCCGGCATGGGCGGCGACCTGGAGATCGGCAAGGGCGAGCAGCCTCTGGAGTTCGGTGCCGGCACCGACCTGGTCGGTCCGCTGGAGCGGCTCAGGCATGTCGAGGAGCTGCTGCCGGAAATCTGCACCCTGGACTGCGGCACCCTCAATTTCGGCGACGGCGACTACATCTACGTCTCCACCCCTGCGCAGCTGCGCGCCGGCGCCCGGCGCATCACCGAGCTGGGGGTCAAGGCCGAGCTGGAAATCTTCGATACCGGCCACCTCTGGTTCGCCAAGCAGATGCTCAAGGAAGGGCTGCTGGAGGACCCGCTGTTCCAGATCTGCCTGGGCATTCCCTGGGGTGCGCCGGCCGATACCACGACCATGAAGGCGATGGCCGACAACCTGCCGCCGGGGGCGACCTGGGCCGGCTTCGGCATCGGCCGCACGCAGATGCCGATGGTCGCTCAGGCCATGTTGCTGGGCGGCAACGTGCGGGTCGGCCTGGAGGACAACATCTGGCTGGACAAGGGCGTGCCGGCGAGCAACGGCAGCCTGGTGGAGCGCGCCATCGAGATCATCGAGCGCCTCGGCGGGCGCGCCCTGAGCCCGGCGGAAGGGCGCCGCAGGATGAACCTGAAGCCGCGCTGATTTCTTCCTCCCCGCCCCGTCGGGGGCGGGAACAACTTCTGGAGATGTCCATGTCCTTCGTCACCGAGATCAAGACCTTCGCCGCCCTCGGTAGCGGCGTCATCGGCAGCGGCTGGATCGCCCGCGCCCTGGCCCACGGCCTCGACGTCGTCGCCTGGGATCCGGCGCCGGGCGCCGAAGCGGCGTTGCGCGCGCGCGTCGCCAATGCCTGGCCGGCCTTGCGGAAACAGGGCCTGGCGCCCGGCGCGGCGCAGGAACGCCTGCGCTTCGTCGCGAGCATCGAGGAATGCGTGGGCGACGCCGATTTCATCCAGGAGAGCGCCCCCGAGCGGCTCGACCTGAAGCTCGACCTGCACGCCAGGATCAGCGCCGCGGCGCGGCCCGACGTGCTGATCGGTTCCTCCACCTCGGGCCTGCTGCCCAGCGAGTTCTACGCCGAGGCGAGCCACCCCGAGCGCTGCCTGGTCGGCCACCCGTTCAACCCGGTCTACCTGCTGCCGCTGGTGGAGGTGGTCGGCGGCGAACGCACCGCTGCCGAGGCCGTGCGGGCGGCGATGCGGGTCTACGAGTCGCTGGGCATGCGTCCGCTGCACGTACGCAAGGAAGTGCCCGGCTTCATCGCCGACCGCTTGCTCGAGGCGCTCTGGCGCGAGGCGCTGCACCTGGTCAACGACGGCGTGGCCACGACCGGCGAGATCGACGATGCGATCCGCTTCGGCGCCGGCCTGCGCTGGTCGTTCATGGGCACCTTCCTGACCTACACCCTGGCCGGTGGCAACGCCGGCATGCGCCACTTCATGGCGCAGTTCGGCCCGGCGCTGCAACTGCCCTGGACCTACCTGCCGGCGCCGGAACTCACCGAAGCCCTGATCGACCGGGTGGTGGAGGGCACCGCCGAGCAGCAGGGCGCGCGCAGCATCGCCGAGCTCGAGCGCTACCGCGACGACTGCCTGCTGGCGGTGCTCGGGGCGATCAGGGAAACCAAGGCCCGGCACGGCTTCGCCTTCGCCGAGTGACATGACGCGCCTTCCGCCCCGCCGGGCGGAGCGCAACCACGGAGCATGCCATGAGCCAAGCCCTGACGACCTACGAGACGCCGGTCCTGCCCGAGTGGGTGGACTACAACGGCCACTTGCGCGATGCCTTCTACCTGCTGGTGTTCAGCTACGCCACCGATGCGCTGATGGCGCATATCGGCCTGGACAGCCAGAACCGCGACGCCAGCGGACACTCGCTGTTCACCCTGGAATGCCACCTGAACTTCCTCCACGAGGTGAAGGAGGGCGCCAGGGTCGAGGTGCGCACGCAACTGCTCGGTCACGATCGCAAGCGCCTGCATATCCACCATGCCCTGTACCTGCCTGGCAGCGGGCAGGCGCTGGCGCTGAGCGAGCAGATGCTGCTCCACGTCAGCCTCGACGGCCCGCGCTCGGTGCCGTTCGCAGGCGAGGTGCTGGCGCGGGTCGAGGCGCTCGCCGAGGCACATCGCGCGCTCCCCGTGCCGGAAGGTGTCGGTCGGGTGATCGGCCTGCCGCCGCTGCGCTGAGCGCGATGGCTGCGAAGTATCCGCTGTCTCCGGCGATGTGGCGCTTCGTCGAGCACAGCCGGGCGTTCGCCAGCGACAGTCCGCGCCTGGATGCGCAACGTGCGGCCTACGCGCGGATGTGCCAGGCGTTCGCGCCGCCGCGCCCGGCCGGTTTGCGGGTGCTCGACTCCTGCTTGCCGGCCGCGCCGCCGGTGCGCGTGCGCCGCTATCGCCCCGACCGCCCGGCACCGCCCGGCGGTTGGCCGGCGCTGCTCTACCTGCACGGTGGTGGCTGGATGCTCGGCGGCCTCGATTCACACGATTTCATCTGCGCCGACCTGGCGGCGCGCCTGGGCCTGCTGGTGCTGGCGGTGGATTACCGACTGGCGCCGGAGCATCCGTTCCCGGCGGCATTGCAGGATTGCCTGCGTGCCTGGCAGGCGCTGAGCCTGGGCGAGCTGGACGAAGCGCTGGATGGGCGACGCCTGCTGGTGGCCGGCGACAGCGCCGGCGGCAACCTGGCGGCGGCGCTGTGCCTGGCCCTGCGCGATGGCGGCGCGCCGTCGCCGGCTGCGCAGATATTGCTCTATCCCTTGCTGTCCGCCGCGCCATCGCCCTCGCGGATCGACTGCGTCGACGCGCCGTTGCTCGGCCTCGGCGATGTGCAGGCGTGCCTGGACGCCTACCTGCCGCTGGCGGCGCTGCACCGACAGCCGCTGGCGCTGCCCCTGGAGGCCGCTGATTTCACTGGCCTGCCGCCGGCCTTCGTGGCGGTCGCCGAATTCGATCCGCTGCGCGACGACGGCGAGCGCTATGGCGCAGCGCTACGCGCGGCGGGTGGCGAGGCAGGGTTCTATCCGGGAAACGGGCTGGTCCATGGCTGCCTGCGCGGCCACGGCATCGACGAGGTGGAAGCCCTGCACGAGGCCTTGCGGCGGGCCGTGCAGGGCTTCCTGGCGGAGGACTCAGGCGAGCGCCAGGCGGGTGAGTAATCCACCGCCGAGTACCAGCCAGGCGAATAGCAGGGCGGCCAGCAGCAGCGGCTTGAGGCCGGCGCGGCGGATCGCCGAGAGGTGCGTGCCGAGGCCGAGGCCGGCCATTGCCATGGCCAGGAGGAAGGTGTCGAGGTCGTTGACGTGGCTGACCAGCGCCGGCGGCAGGCTGACCAGCGAGTTGAGCCCGGCGACCAGTACGAAGCCGACGGCGAACCAGGGAATGGTGATCTTGGTCGCGCCGCTGTGCTGCCGGCGGTGCGCCTTGTCGCGTGCCAGCCAGGCCGAGAGCAGGATCAGGAAGGGCGCCAACATCATTACCCGGACCATCTTGGCGATCACTGCGGTATCCGCTGCCTCTATGCCGATCGAGCGACCCGCGGCGACCACCTGGGCCACCTCGTGCACCGTGGCACCGATGTACACGCCCCAGGTGCCAGGGTTGCGCGGTAGCAGCCCCCAGTCCTGGTCGAGCTGGAACAGCGCCGGATAGAGGAAGATGCCCAGGGTGCCGAACACCACCACGGTGGAGACCGCCACCGCGACCTGTTCGGCACGGCCGCGCACCACCGGCTCGGTGGCCATCACCGCGGCGGCGCCGCAGATCGAACTGCCGGCGCCGATCAGCAGGGTGGTGGTGCGGTCCAGGCCGAACAGCCGGGTGCCGAGCAGGCACGCCAGGCCGAAGGTGCTGGCGAGCATCAGGGCGTCCAGCAGCACGCCGTGCAATCCGACGCCGGCGATGTCCTGGAAGGTCAGGCGCAGGCCGTAGAGGATGATCCCGGCGCGCAGCAGGATCTGCTTGGAGAAGCCGACGCCGGCGGCGCTGCCGGCGGCGATCCGAGGGTACAGGGTGTTGCCGACGACGATGCCGAGCACGATGGCCAGGGTCAGCGCACTGATGCCGTTGTGCTGCAACCATTGCGAACGACCCAGGAGGATCGCCGCGCCGGCCAGGGCGGCGCTGAGCAGCAGGCCGGGGATGAGTTTCTGGACCTGGGCCAGGGGTCTGGTACCGGTCTTGACGGGGAGGGTGTGCATCCTTCGCTCCTCAGGTGAGGTCACGGGACGCAGGTTAGGTAGCGGGCATGAATTTGTGAAACGAATAGTTTCTGTATTAAATACCTGAAAAACAGGTAGGTGAGTCCATGGCCCTCAGTTTCCGTCAGCTCCAGATCTTCTGTGCGGTGGCTCGCTGCGGCAGTACCACGGCGGCGGCGGAATCCATCTCGCTGTCGCAATCGGCCACCAGCGCCGCGCTCAACGAGCTGGAGTCGCAGCTTTCCACGCGCCTGTTCGACCGGGTCGGCAAGCGCCTGCAACTGAACGAGGTCGGCCGCCGCTTCCTGCCCCAGGCATTGCGCCTGCTCGACGGGGTGGCGCAACTGGAGCAGCAGTTCGCGGTTTCCGCCGCGCCCCAGGCGAGCCTGACGGTGGCGGCCAGCAGCACCATCGGCAATTACGTGCTGCCACGCCTGCTGGCCTCCTTCGAGCGGGAGCAGCCGGGGGTGAGGGTCAACGCCAGCATCGGCAACACCGGTTCGGCGGTGCAGGACGTGGTGACCTTCGCGGCGGACATCGGCCTCATCGAAGGCCCCTGCCACGAGCCGGGCCTGCGGGTGGAGCCCTGGCTTGAGGACAGCCTGATCGTGGTGGCGGCGCCCGGCCACCCGCTGGCCTTGCGCACCCAGGTCTCCCGCGAGGCCCTGCGCCGGGCGCGCTGGCTGCTGCGCGAGCCCGGCTCGGGCACGCGCGAGGAGGTCAGCCACGCCCTGCTGGGCCACCTGCATTACCTGGAAGACAGCCTGGACCTGGGCAGCTCCGAGGCGATCAAGCACAGCGTCGCCGCCGGGCTGGGCATCAGTTGCCTGTCGCGCTGGGTGGTCGAGGAACAGTTGGCCTCCGGCGCGCTGGTCGAACTGCGCAGCAGCCTGCCGCCGTTGCGCCGGCGCTTCTACATGCTGCGCCAGCGCGACAAGTTCCTCTCGCCGGGCTTCGAGCGTTTCTGGGAACACTGTCGGGCGGGACTCGGCGCCGGCTAGCCGGCTTCCGGCAAAAAAATCCCCCTGCCGCGCCCGACGCGCGGAGGGGGATGAAAAAGGAGCCAGGAACGGCCCTCAGTGTGAGTCTGGCGTTTTCCGGAAGCCGTCCGCTGCATTCCGCAAGCCGCTGGAGGTGATTGTGGCGGTGTCGCTGACGGTCGAATTAGCCGAAAACGACCTGCCCATGTCCAGGCGGGACAGCCCCCTTGCCGGGAGCGACGTGGGCTCAGCAGAATCGATGGCAATCCCCATCGAAGGAGCTGCCGCGATGATGCACGCCGATCTGATCGACCAGGACGATTTCCGCGAACGCCTGCAGGCGCTGGGCTTCAGCGTGCCGCCGGACTCGACTCCGGAGCAGGCCTGCGAATACGCCGTGCGCGGCCTCAGCCCGGAGCGCGCCCAGGCGCTGCGGCGGCTGGTGGAGGACATGCTCGGCGGGCACGCCACGCTGCTGCCGGCGGTGCGCGAGGCGATTTCCCGGCAACTGCTGCCGGCGCTGGTGCCGCGGGGCTGACAAGGCCCTGCCCGCCCCGTGGACGGGGCGGGCAGGGACGCGCGGTCAGATCCGCACGCTGGCGAAGGTCGACTCGCCCTGCGCCTGGCTCAGGGCCGACAGCGCCGAGGAGTTGGGCATCAGCGCCAGGTCCTGCGGGATCGGCATCAGCACCACCGGCTGGCCCAGCGGCTGGCCCTGGCGCTCGTCACGCGGCGGGATGCCGAAGTACTCGCGGTAGCACTTGGAGAAGTGCGGGGTGGAGACGAAGCCGCAGACCGAGGCCACCTCGATGATCGACATGGACGTCTGCTTGAGCAACTGGCGGGCGCGGATCAGGCGCAGCTTCAGGTAGTAGCGCGACGGCGAGCAGTGCAGGTACTTCTGGAACAGCCGCTCGAGCTGGCGACGCGAGACGTTGACGTAGACCGCCAGTTCGTCGAGGTCGATCGGTTCCTCCAGGTTGGCCTCCATCAGCGCGACGATCTCCTGCAACTTCGGCTGGTTGGTGCCGAGCATGTGCTTGAGCGGCACGCGCTGGTGGTCCTGCTCGTTGCGGATGCGCTCGTAGATGAACATCTCGGAGATCGCCGCCGACAGCTCGCGGCCATGCTCGCGGCCGATCAGGTGCAGCATCATGTCCATCGGCGCGGTGCCGCCGGAAGAGGTGAAGCGGTTGCGGTCGATGGAGAACAGGCGGGTGCTCATGGCCACCCGGGGGAAGGCTTCCTGCATCGCCGCCAGGCATTCCCAGTGCACGCTGCAATCGTAGCCGTCGAGCAGGCCGGCGCGGGCCAGCGCCCAACTGCCGGTGCACACCGCGCCGAGGCGCCGACCCTGGCGGGCCTGGGCCTGGAGGAACGTGACGTGCTCGCGGGTGACGCTGCGCTGGATGCCGACGCCGCCGCAGACGATCACGCAATCCACCGCCGGGGCGTTGTCGGTACCGGCGTCGGGGGTGATCTGCAGGCCGTCGCTGGCCCAGACCTGGCGGCTGTCCAGGCTCAGCGTATGCCAGCGGTAGAGTTCGCGTCCCGAGAGCTGGTTGGCCATGCGCAACGGTTCCACCGCCGAGGCCAGGGAGATCAGGGTGAAGTTATCCAGCAGCAGGAAGCCGATGGACTGCGGATTTCGGTTCTGTGGCGGAACTCCGGGCGCGTACGTGGTCATGGGTGTATCTCCTCACGCTGAGCAAGCAGGCCTCTCACGAGGCTTTTTTTATGATTGTTGGAATTTCCGGGTGGCTGCTTGGGCCACGCCGTCGGCGTTGCTTGTAACCAGAGCAAGGCAAATGCCATGCCTATATTGATTGGGCGTTCAATCAAAAAAGCCGGAAGGCTTTAGCCCGGCATTTCCACTCGGGCCTGGCACAACGACAGCATGGGCGACGGCTGGCGGCGCGCCGCGCGCCTGGGCATTTCGGTAGCACCAGGGCGGCCCCCGGCGAGAAGGCGGGGCAGCGGCCGTGGCGACAAAGGTAACGACGGGCGGCGAGCCGTTACCCCGCAGTGTGACGGATGGCGACCGCCCGGTCACGCGTCATATGCGCCAAAAAGTGGCGTCTCGATCGTTTCGTGAGCAATTCCGGTTCAGCACTCGATGGCGTTCACCGCCAGGCCCCCGCGCGAGGTTTCCTTGTACTTGTCGTGCATGTCGGCGCCGGTGTCGCGCATGGTGCGGATCACCTTGTCCAGCGAGATGAAATGCTGGCCGTCGCCGCGCAAGGCCATTTGCGCCGCGTTGATGGCCTTCACCGCGGCGATCGCGTTGCGCTCGATACAGGGTACTTGGACCAGCCCGCCAACCGGGTCGCAGGTCAGCCCGAGGTTGTGTTCCAGGCCGATCTCGGCAGCGTTCTCGACCTGCGCCGGGGTGGCGCCGAGGACTTCCGCCAGGCCGGCGGCGGCCATCGCGCAGGCCGAGCCGACCTCGCCCTGGCAGCCGACCTCGGCGCCGGAGATCGAGGCGTTCTTCTTGCACAGGATGCCCACCGCGGCGGCGGCCAGCAGGTAGTCGACGACGTCGCGGTCCTGGGCGTCGGGATTGAACTTCATATAGTAGTGCAGCACCGCCGGGATGATCCCCGCCGCGCCGTTGGTGGGCGCGGTGACCATGCGTCCGCCGGCGGCGTTCTCCTCGTTCACCGCCAGGGCGAACAGGTTGACCCATTCCATGGCGCTGAGGGTCGAGCCGATCACGTTGGGCTTGCCGATCTCCTGCAGGTTGCGGTGCAGGCGCGCGGCGCGGCGTTGCACGTTGAGCCCGCCGGGAAGGATGCCTTCGTTGCGCAACCCGTTGTCGACGCAATCGCGCATCGCCTGCCAGATGCGCCGCAGGCCTTCGCGGATGTCGGTCTCGCTGCGCCAGATGCGTTCGTTAGCCAGCATCAGCTCGGATACCCGCAGGTTGTGGCGCTTGCACAGCAGCAACAGTTCCTCGGCGCTGGAGAAGTCGTAGGGCAGCACCGTGTGGTCCTGGTCGAGCTGTCCCGAGGCGGCCTGTGCCGCATCGACCACGAAGCCGCCACCCACCGAGTAGTAGGTCTCCTGGTGCAGTTCGCCTTGCTCGCCGTAGGCGACCAGGGTCATGGCGTTGGGGTGGTAGGGCAGGTTCTCGTCGAGCAGGCGCATGTCGCGCACCCAGTCGAACGGTACCGCCACGCGGCCGTCCAGTTGCAGCAGGCCGCTATCGAGTAGCGCGGCCATGCGCGGGGCGATCTGGGTCGGGTCGATACGATCCGGCCATTCGCCCATCAGGCCCATGATCACCGCGCGATCGGTGCCGTGGCCGACGCCGGTGGCGGACAGCGAGCCGTACAGGCGCACTTCGAGACGCCGCACCGCCGACAGCGCCTGGCGTTGGCGCAGGGCAGCGGTGAACAGCGCGGCGGCGCGCATGGGGCCGACGGTATGCGAACTGGACGGGCCGATACCGATCTTGAAAAGGTCGAACACACTGATAGCCATGCCGGCCTCCGGGATTGCCGCGGCATCCGTGCCTGCGTAGTGGGGGTGGCGGCTCCTCCGCCCGCGATTCCTGCGCATCATCGGGCTTTCCCCGAGGCGGGCCGCATCCGCCACCGACCCGGCCATGTCCAAAAGCGCCGCGTCCGCGCCCGGATCGGGGAACCTCTGCGGCCGAGGGGCGTCTGCACCTGCACGGCGTCGGAATGAGAACGGGCTCGCGCCGCTCCGAAAACGGCATCCGCTGGTCGCCGGCAAAGACCACTATGATTGAATGCGACACAGCGGGTACTGAATGCGACCCCGCCTGCACTGGTTGCGACCCACCCTGTAGGCGACGGATGCGTCCTGTTTCATGATCGTTCACGAATTGCCCGCTGAGGGCCGCTACCGGTCGGCCCGATACAGATAGACCGCCGCGCCCTTCGGGGTAGCGCCGGCGCCTTACCCTGCAGAGGAGTTCGCTATGAAAGGTTGCAAGTCTTGGCTGCTGGCCGTGTCTCTGTGCGCACCGCTGGCAGCCCAGGCCGCGGAGCCCGAATCCTGTGCGTCGGTGCGTTTCGCCGACGTCGGCTGGACCGACATCACAGTGACCACCGCGGTCACCCGCCAGGTCCTCGAGTCCCTCGGCTACAAGACCAAGGTCAATCTGCTCTCGGTGCCGGTGACCTACCGCTCCCTGGCCAACAACGACCTCGACGTATTCCTGGGCAACTGGATGCCCACCATGACCAACGACATCAAGCAGTACGCCGAGAAAGGCACGGTCGAGACGCTGCGCGCCAACCTGGAGGGCGCCAAGTACACCCTGGCGGTTCCCCAGTACGTCTACGACGGCGGCCTGCGCAGCTTCGCCGATATCGCGAAGTTCTCCGACAAGCTGGGCAACAAGATCTACGGCATTGAGCCGGGCAACGACGGCAACCGCGTCGCCCAGAGCATGATCGACAAGAACGCCTTCGAACTGGGCAAGTTCAAGTTGGTGGAATCCAGCGAGGCGGGCATGCTCTCGCAGGTGCAGCGGGCCATCCGGCGCAACCAGTGGGTGGTGTTCCTCGGCTGGGAGCCGCACCCCATGAATACCCGCTTCCAGATGAAGTACCTGGAAGGCGGCGACGACTTCTTCGGCCCCAACTATGGCGGCGCGACCATCTACACCAACGTGCGCAAGGGCTACGCCCAGGAGTGCGCCAACGTCGGCCAACTGCTGAAGAACCTCAGCTTCACCCTCGAGATGGAGAACAAGCTGATGGACGCGGTACTCAACGAAAACAAGAAACCCGAGGAAGCCGCTAAGGCCTGGTTGAAGGATCACCCGGAACAGCTGGATGCCTGGCTGGCCGGTGTCACCACCCGCGACGGGCAGCCTGCCGCAGCCGCGGCCAAGCTGGCGTTCGCCAAGTAGGCGACCGGTCGTTCATTTCCCGCTCTTGATGGACCCTGATTATGTTCCTGACTGATCACAAGCTCCCGCTGGGAGAGCAGATCGCCGGTTTCGTCGACTGGCTGACCCTGCATGGCGCATCGTTCTTCGACAAGATCTCCGACACCCTGGAGTTCCTCATCCATGGCGTCACCAACGGCTTGCTCTGGTTCAACCCGTTGGTGCTGATCGCCTTGCTGGTAGGGCTGGTGCATTTCATCCAGCGCAGCTGGGGGCTGACCGTGTTCGCCCTGGCCTCGTTGCTGCTGATCCTCAACCTGGGCTACTGGCAGGAGACCATGGAAACCCTCGCCCAGGTGATATTCGCCACCCTGGTGTGCATCGCCGTGGGCGTGCCGCTGGGCATCGTCGCCGCGCACAAGCCGTGGTTCTACACCGCGCTGCGGCCGTTGCTGGACCTGATGCAGACGGTACCGACCTTCGTCTACCTGATCCCGACCCTGACCCTGTTCGGTCTCGGCGTGGTGCCGGGCCTGATCTCCACGGTGATCTTCGCCGTCGCCGCGCCGATCCGCCTGACCTGCCTGGGTATCCAGGACGTGCCGGCGGAGCTGCTCGACGCCGGCAAGGCCTTCGGCTGCTCGCGCTGGCAACTGCTCACGCGCATCGAGCTGCCGCACGCGATGCCGAGCATCGCCGCCGGCATCACCCAATGCATCATGCTCTCCCTGTCGATGGTGGTGATCGCCGCGCTGGTCGGCGCCGATGGCCTCGGCAAGCCGGTGGTGAACGCGCTGAACACCGCCGACATCTCCCTCGGCTTCGAAGCCGGCCTGGCCATCGTCCTGCTCGCCATCCTGCTCGACCGGGTGTGCAAGCAGCGCGCCGTGAAGGGGAAATAAGCCATGACCGCGATCCGATTCGACCATGTGGACGTCATCTTCGGCACCCACACCAAGGAAGCCCTGAAGCTCCTCGACCAGGGCCTCGGCCGCGCCGAGATCCTCAAGCGCACCGGCCAGGTGCTCGGCGTCGAGGACGCCTGCCTGGACGTCAACCGCGGCGAGATCTGCGTGCTGATGGGACTTTCCGGCTCCGGCAAGTCGAGCCTGCTGCGCTGCATCAACGGCCTGAACAAGGTCAGCCGCGGCAAGCTGCTGATCGAGCACGAAGGTTCGCAGGTGGACATCGCCAACTGCTCGCCGGCGACCCTCAAGGCCATGCGCACCAAGCGCATCGCCATGGTGTTCCAGAAGTTCGCCCTGATGCCCTGGCTGACGGTGGCCGAGAACGTCGGCTTCGGCCTGGAGATGCAGGGCCGTCCGGCCGCCGAGCGGAAGAAGCTGATCGACGAGAAGCTCGAGCTGGTCGGTCTCTCGCAGTGGCGCGACAAGCGTCCTGACTCGCTCTCCGGCGGCATGCAGCAGCGCGTCGGCCTGGCTCGCGCGCTGGCGATGGATGGCGACATCCTGCTGATGGACGAACCGTTCTCCGCCCTCGACCCGCTGATCCGCCAGCAATTGCAGGACGAACTGCTGGTGCTGCAACGGCAACTGCACAAGACCATCGTGTTCGTCAGCCACGACCTCGACGAGGCGCTGAAGATCGGCACCCGCATCGCGATCATGAAGGACGGCCGGATCATCCAGCACGGCAAGCCGGAAGAGATCGTGCTGAGCCCCGCGGACGACTACGTGCGTACCTTCGTCGCCCATACCAACCCGCTCAACGTGCTGTGCGGCCAGAGCCTGATGCGTGGCCTCGACCAGTGCATCCGGCAGAACGACGAGATCTGCTTCGACCAGGGCCGCGACTGCTGGATCGGTCTCAGCGAAGGCGACGTGCTCAAGGGCGCGCGCCAGGGCAGCAACGTCATCGACCTGCAACGCTGGCGCCAGGGCGACCCGGTGGAGAAGCTGCGCCGCGAACCGACCCTGGTGGATGTCAGCATCCGTATGCGCGATGCCCTGCAGATTCGCTACCAGACCGGCCACAAGCTGGTCCTGCAGGAGCAGGACAGGGTGGTCGGGGTGCTCGGCGACAGCGAGCTGTACCACGCGCTGCTGGGCAAGAACCTCGGCTGACCCCCAAGGCCCGCTCGGGGCCGCTGCGAATGCCCGGCGCTGCCGGGCATTCGCGTTTATCCTCCGCGCTTTTTCCGTCTGTTCTTCCTTTCGCACGCTCCCGCGCGCCGGTTCCTGCGGCATGCGCCGGGCGCCGGGCGGCAGAAAAGAAAGGCCCGGCGAAACGCCGGGCCAAGTACGCACCTGATTGGCGAGGGCGCCCTAGCGGCGCCGGATTCAGGTCTGGTGCTGGGTTGGCGCCGGCACTGGCTGGTAGGTGCGGCGGTCGCCGACCTGGGCCTCGTAGTCGGCGCGCATGGCCTTGTGCAGGCCGAACATGAACAGGATCAGCACCGCCGAGAACGGTAGCCCGGCGAGCACCACGACGGTTTGCATCGCCGTGAAGTTGCCGGCGAACAGCAGGCCGATGGTGACTAGCGTGACGACGGCCGACCAGAGGATGCGCAGCCAGTTCGGCGCGTCCTCGTCCAGCTCGCCGCCGCTGCGCGAGAGATTGGCCAGCATCACCGAGCCGGAATCCGCCGGGGTGAGGAACAGCACGAAGCCGACGAAGATCGACAGGCCGATGACGATCTTCGACAGCGGATAGTGTTCCAGCAGCAGGTAGATCGACATCGACGGCTGTTCCAGCGCGGCCTTGCCCAGGTCGGTCGCGCCGTGGTTCATCACCAGGTCCAGGGCGCTGTTGCCGAATACCGACAGCCAGGCCAGGGTGAAGCCCAGCGGGATCAGCAGCACCCCGCAGACCAGTTCGCGCACGCTGCGACCGCGGGAGATGCGGGCGATGAACATACCGACGAAGGGCGCCCAGGAAATCCACCAGGCCCAGTAGAACAGGGTCCACAGGCCCAGCCATTCCTCGCTCTTGCCGGCGCCGGCACCGGTGTAGACGTAGAGGTCGAAGGTCTTCAGCACCAGGCCGTCGAGATAGTCGCCGAGGTTCTGTACGAAGCCGTTGAGCAGTTCCAGGGTCGAACCGCAGACCAGCACGAACAGCAGCAGCGAGCTGAACAGCACGATATTCAGGTTGGACAGCCGGCGGATGCCTTTCTCGACACCGGAGACCGCCGCCAGGGTGGCGACCAGGCTCATCACCAGGATCACCGCCAGCAGGGTGCCTTTGCTGTGCGGCATGCCGGTCAGGTACTCGAGACCGGACGACACCTGCAAGGCGCCGATGCCCAGGTTGGTCACCAGCCCGAGAAGGGTGACGAAGATGCCGAAGCAATCCACCGCGTGGCCCGCGGCGCCTTTCACCCAGCGCTCGCCGAGGATCGGATAGAGCGCCGAACGCAACGCCAGCGGCTGGCGATGGCGGTAGGCGAAATAACCGACGGCGAGGCCGACCAGGGCATAGATCGCCCAGCCGTGCAGGCCCCAGTGGAGGAAGGTCAGTTGCAGCGCCTGGCGCGCCGCCTGAGGGCTGCCGGGAACGCCTTCGGGCGGGTGGTAGAGGTGGTCGATCGGCTCGGATGCGGCGAAGTAGAGCAGCGAGATGCCGATCCCGGAGGAGAACAGCATGCCGGCCCAGGCGCCGTAGCTGAAGTCCGGCTTTTCATGCTCCTCGCCGAGCTTGAGGGTGCCGAAGCGCGAGAAGGCCACCCAGGCGACGAAGAACAGGTAGGCGCCGATGGCCAGCATGTAGTACCAGCCGAAGCTGTGCGACAGCCACGCCTGGATGCGGCCGAGCAAGGCTCCGGCGCTGTCGGGATAGAGGATGAGGGCGGCGGTCAGAACCAGGATCAGTGCGGTCGAGCCGAAGAACACGATCGGATTCAGACGTACCTGCTCGTTTGTTTTTATTGGCGAAGCAGTACTCATTGGAGGATGACCCCATGGCAGTGAAAGCATGGCGGCTTATGGCCGCGGACTACAGACACAGCATTGCCACCCCACTTGAAGCCCGGATTCTGCGATCCTTGGCGGACTTCGGCGACGAGGTGATGAACGGCGCGGGCCAGGTTGCACGCAGGCTGGGAGCCGCTCATGGACGCCGAGCTTATTCTTAGTTGATTGAACGTTCAATAAAAACAAAATAGACTGGCCACCAATGACGTCGGTCGGTGCCCGCACGCACCCATCGACGAGAGGAGATAGCAATGCCCAAGGTCGGTATGCAGCCCATCCGCCGCTCGCAACTGATTCACGCCACCCTGGAGGCGGTCGATCAGGTCGGCATGGGAGACGCCAGCATCGCCCTGATTGCCCGCCTGGCGGGTGTTTCCAACGGCATCATCAGCCACTACTTCCAGGACAAGAACGGCTTGCTGGAAGCGACCATGCGGCACCTGCTCAGCGCCTTGAGCAAGGCCGTACGCGAACGCCGCGCGGCGCTCTACGACGACAGTCCGAGGGCGCACCTGCGAGCGATCGTCGAAGGCAACTTCGACGACAGCCAGGTCAATGGTCCGGCGATGAAGACCTGGCTGGCGTTCTGGGCGACCAGCATGCACCAGCCGGCACTGCGTCGATTGCAGCGGGTCAACGACCATCGCCTGTATTCGAACCTGTGCTACCAGTTCCGCCGCCAGCTCTCGGCGGACGACGCCCGCGCCGCGGCACGCGGCCTGGCGGCCCTGATCGACGGCCTGTGGTTGCGTGGCGCGCTGACCGGCGACGCCTTCGATACCGACGAGGCCCTGAACATCGCTTACGACTACCTCGACCAGCAGTTGGCAAAACAGTCGGGGTAGGGACGAAAACCCCCGCGGCGCCGCCTTGCGCCTGCGATACCGATAAGAGAGGACTGCAACATGGCCCGATTCGAAGAACAGAAGCTCTACATTGGCGGTCGCTACGTGGAGGCCAGCAGTGGCGCCACCTTCGAGACCATCAACCCGGCCAACGGCGAAGTGCTCGCCAAGGTCCAGCGGGCTTCCAGGGAAGACGTCGAGCGGGCCGTGCAGAGCGCCGTCGAGGGGCAGAAGGTGTGGGCGGCGATGACCGCCATGCAGCGCTCGCGCATCCTCCGTCGCGCCGTCGACATCCTCCGCGAGCGCAACGACGAACTGGCCGCCCTGGAAACCCTGGATACCGGCAAGCCGCTGGCGGAAACCCGCTCGGTGGACATCGTCACCGGCGCCGACGTGCTCGAGTACTACGCCGGCCTGGTCCCGGCCATCGAAGGCGAGCAGATTCCCCTGCGCGAAACCAGTTTCGTCTACACCCGCCGCGAGCCGCTGGGCGTGGTCGCCGGCATTGGCGCCTGGAACTACCCGGTGCAGATCGCCCTGTGGAAATCCGCCCCGGCCCTCGCTGCCGGCAACGCGATGATCTTCAAGCCCAGCGAAGTCACCCCGCTGACTGCCCTCAAGCTGGCCGAGATCTACACCGAGGCCGGCGTGCCGGACGGCGTGTTCAACGTGCTCACCGGCAGCGGACGCGAAGTCGGCCAGTGGCTGACCGAGCACCCGCTGATCGAGAAGATCTCCTTCACCGGTGGCACCTCCACCGGCAAGAAAGTCATGGCCAGCGCTTCCAGCTCGTCGCTGAAGGAAGTGACCATGGAGCTGGGCGGCAAGTCCCCGCTGATCATCTTCCCCGACGCAGACCTCGACCGTGCCGCCGACATCGCCGTCATGGCCAACTTCTTCAGCTCCGGCCAGGTCTGCACCAACGGCACCCGGGTGTTCATCCACCGTTCCCAGCAGGCCCGCTTCGAAGCCAAGGTACTGGAGCGCGTGCAGCGCATCCGTCTCGGCGACCCGCAGGACGAGAACACCAACTTCGGCCCGCTGGTCAGCTTCCCGCACATGGAAAGCGTGCTCGGCTACATCGAGTCCGGCAAGGCGCAGAAGGCTCGCCTGCTGTGCGGCGGCGAGCGTGTGACCGATGGAGCGTTCGGCAATGGCGCCTACGTCGCGCCGACCGTGTTCACCGATTGCCGCGACGACATGACCATCGTCCGCGAGGAAATCTTCGGCCCGGTGATGAGCATCCTGGTCTATGACGACGAAGACGAGGCGATCCGCCGCGCCAACGATACCGAGTACGGCCTCGCCGCCGGCGTCGTGACCCAGGACCTGGCCCGCGCCCACCGCGCCATCCATCGCCTGGAAGCCGGCATCTGCTGGATCAATACCTGGGGCGAGTCGCCGGCGGAAATGCCGGTCGGCGGTTACAAGCAATCCGGTGTCGGTCGCGAGAACGGTCTCACCACCCTGACTCATTACACTCGCATCAAGTCCGTGCAAGTGGAGCTGGGCGACTACGCCTCGGTGTTCTGAGCCTCGACGCAGCGCTCGAACCCCTAACCAGGCCGGTCCCAGGCAACGCTCCCTGACACCGGCCATTCCGAACTTCCAGACACCGGCGCGCCAGCGTCGCGGCCGGTGTCATGCCGAGAAAAGAGGAAGGCCTGCATGTCCCAGGAATTCGACTACATCATCATCGGAGCCGGCTCTGCCGGTAACGTACTCGCTACCCGCCTCACCGAAGATGCCGACGTCAGCGTCCTGCTGCTCGAAGCCGGCGGTCCCGACTACCGCTTCGACTTCCGCACCCAGATGCCGGCGGCCCTTGCCTTCCCGCTGCAGGGGCGGCGCTACAACTGGGCCTACGAGACCGACCCCGAGCCCTACATGAACAACCGCCGCATGGAGTGCGGTCGCGGCAAGGGCCTGGGCGGCTCCTCGCTGATCAACGGCATGTGCTACATCCGCGGCAACGCCCTGGACTTCGACGGCTGGGCCAAGGAGCCGGGCCTCGAGGACTGGAGCTACCTCGACTGCCTGCCGTACTTCCGCAAGGCGGAAACCCGGGACATCGGCCCCAACGACTACCATGGCGGCGACGGCCCGGTCAGCGTGACCACGCCGAAGGCCGGCAACAACCCACTGTTCCATGCGATGGTCGAGGCCGGCGTGCAGGCCGGCTACCCGCGAACCGATGACCTCAACGGCTACCAGCAGGAAGGCTTCGGCCCCATGGACCGGACCGTCACCCCGGAGGGCCGTCGCGCCGCCACCGGGCGCGGCTACCTGGACCAGGCCCGCGGCCGGCCCAACCTGACCATCGTCACCCACGCCCTGAGCGACCGCATCCTGTTCAGCGGCAAGCGCGCCATCGGCGTCTCCTACCTGGTGGGCAACGGCGACAACCCGGTCACCGCCCACGCCCGCCGCGAAGTATTGGTGTGCAGCGGCGCGATCGCCTCGCCGCAATTGCTGCAACGCTCCGGCGTCGGCCCGGCGGCCCTGCTGCGCGACCTGGACATCCCGGTGGTGCATGACCTGCCGGGCGTCGGCGCCAACCTGCAGGATCACCTGGAACTCTACCTGCAGTACGCCTGCAAGCAGCCGGTGTCGATCTACCCGGCGACCAAATGGTGGAACCAGCCGGCCATCGGTGCCCAGTGGCTGTTCCTCGGCAAGGGCCTCGGCGCCAGCAACCAGTTCGAGGCTGGCGGCTTCATCCGAACCCGCGAAGCGTTCGAATGGCCGAACATCCAGTTCCATTTCCTCCCGGTGGCGATCAACTACAACGGCAGCAAGGGCGTGCAGGAGCACGGCTTCCAGGCGCACATGGGCTCGATGCGCTCGCCGAGCCGCGGGCGCATCCACCTGAAGTCCAGGGACCCGCGCCAGCATCCGAGCATCCTGTTCAACTACATGTCCCACGAGCAGGACTGGCAGGAGTTCCGCGACGGCATCCGGCTGACCCGCGAGATCATGAACCAGCCGGCGCTGGACCCCTATCGGGGCCGCGAGTTGAGCCCAGGGGTGAACGTGCAGTCGGACGCCGAACTCGACGAGTTCATCCGCAACCATGCGGAGACCGCTTTCCACCCATCCTGCTCGTGCAAGATGGGCAGCGACGACATGGCGGTGGTCGATGGCCAGGGACGGGTCCATGGCATGGAAGGACTGCGAGTGGTGGATGCGTCGATCATGCCGCTGATCATCACCGGCAACCTCAATGCCACCACCATCATGATGGCCGAGAAGATCGCCGACAGGATCCGCAGTCGCCAGCCGCTGCCGCGCAGCACGGCGAAGTACTACGTGGCCGGGGATGCGCCGGTACGCGGCAACCCCGTGCGGGCCTGAGGAACGCGCAAACAAGAACGCCGGCGATAGCCGGCGTTCCTGCGTCTAGCCCCGGCGTGGCGGGACCGGGCGGGTGCGCCCGCTGCCATCGATGGCGACGAACACGAACACCGCCTCGGTGACTTTGCGCCATTCGCTGGACAGCGGGTCGTCGCTCCACACCTCGACCAGCATGCGGATCGAGCTGCGACCGACTTCCAGGGTCTGGGTATAGAAGGAAAGCTGGGCACCTACCGCGACCGGCACCATGAAGGCCATGCGGTCGATGGCGACGGTGGCGATACGGCCGCCGGCGATCTTGCTGGCCATGGCGGTTCCCGCCAGGTCCATCTGGGATACCAGCCAACCGCCGTAGATATCGCCGAAACCGTTGGTTTCGCGCGGCAGCGCGGTAATCTGCAAGGCCAGGTCTCCCTGGGGAATGGGGTCTTCTTGTTCAAGCTCGATCATAGGTAAGGGCCTCGTGCCCCCCGGATTTCTTGTTCAAGCGCGGTTTAGGGGAAAACTCTCCCAAAACGCCTGCCGGTGCAAGGTCTTGGGACAGCTTTCAGAGGCGCCCGGGCATTATATAGAGGAGTAGGGCGGCCGACGACCGCCCGGTTCTCTCTTCGACCGACTGTGTGGACATTCGTCGATTTGCTATGGTTTCGCTCCTGCGTCCCCGGGTCGCAGGTCGACACGCCTGCCGGTCGAACCCCGCTCATGCTTGCTGAACGAATAAAGAGAACAATCCCGACATGCCATCCGCGAATGCTCCCGAGGCGCCGGCCCAGCGTCCATTGACCCGCAGCGACTACAAGACCCTGTCCCTCTCCGCCCTGGGTGGAGCGCTGGAGTTCTACGACTTCATCATCTTCGTGTTCTTCGCCACCGTGGTCGGCAAGCTGTTCTTCCCGGCGGACATGCCGGAATGGCTGCGTCAGCTGCAAACCTTCGGCCTGTTCGCCGCCGGCTACCTGGCGCGGCCGCTGGGCGGCGTGATCATGGCCCACTTCGGCGACCTGCTCGGGCGCAAGCGCATGTTCACCCTGAGCATCTTCATGATGGCGGTGCCGACCCTGATCATGGGCCTGCTTCCGACCTACGCGCAGATCGGCATCTGGGCGCCCCTGGCGCTGCTCCTGCTGAGGGTGATCCAGGGCGCCGCGATTGGCGGGGAGGTACCGGGGGCCTGGGTCTTCGTCGCCGAGCATGTACCGGCACGGCATGTCGGTTATGCCTGCGGGACGCTGACTTCCGGCCTGACGGCGGGCATCCTGCTGGGCTCGCTGGTGGCTACTGCGATCAATAGCTTCTATAGCGCGACAGAGGTGCAGGACTACGCCTGGCGGATACCCTTCCTGCTCGGCGGGGTGTTCGGCCTGTTCTCGGTCTACCTGCGCCGCTGGCTGCACGAGACGCCGGTATTCGCCGAGCTGCAGCAACGCAAGGCACTGGCAGAGGAAGTGCCGTTGAAAGCGGTGGTCCGCGATCATCGTGGCGCCGTCCTGGTGTCGATGCTGCTGACCTGGGTGCTGTCGGCCGCGATCGTGGTGGTCATCCTGATGACCCCTACCGTTCTGCAGAGCGTATACGGCTTCGATGCCGCCACGGCGCTCAAGGCCAACAGCCTGGCGATCGTCTGCCTGACCCTTGGCTGCATCGTCGCCGGGCGCATGGCGGATCGTTTCGGCGCGGGGCTGACTTTCGTCGCCGGTAGCGTGCTGCTGGCGCTGGTGTCCTGGAGCTTCTACGGCAACCTCAAGGCCCACCCGGACTGGCTCTTTCCTTTATATGCACTGACCGGCTTCTTCGTCGGCATCGTCGGCGCCGTTCCCTACGTGATGGTCAATGCGTTCCCACCGGTTGTGCGTTTCTCCGGCCTGTCCTTTTCCTACAACCTGGCCTACGCCATCTTCGGTGGGCTGACGCCGATGGCGGTGGCCCTGCTGCTCAAGCAGAGCCCGATGGGGCCGGCTTACTACGTGGTCACTCTGTGCCTGGTCGGCTTCCTCGTCGGGCTCTACCTGCTGGCGCAGAAAAAGCCGGCTGGCGAGGCGGTTTCGGTGGGCTGAAAGCGCTTCCGGCGGTTATTTGAATTATTTTTGAAATAATCGTTGACGCCAGTTTCTATCTCCCTATAATGCGCACCACTCCCGGCGACGACGAAGAGTAAATGCTTGAAAATCAAGGATTTACGGATTCTCTCCCAGGAGTGGTGAAGCGCTTCGGCAGGTTGTTCGCCGCAGCGGTTCGGTCCCGAAAGGGATTCGAAACGAAGCTTCACCGAGGTGCTTGACAGCGAGTTTGAACGCTGTAGAATGCGCCTCCCGCTGATCGGAAGATGGTTTGAAGGTCGGCGCAAGCGGTTGAGTAGAAAAGAAAATTTTCGAAAATAACGCTTGACGGAAAGAGAGGTTGCTGTAGAATGCGCGGCCTCGGTTGAGACGAAAGCCTTGACCAACTGCTCTTTAACAAGTCGAATCAAGCAATTCGTGTGGGTGCTTGTGATGTAAGACTGGTGATCGCAAGATTATCAGCAACGCAAGTAACACTCGTGAATTCGAGAGTTTTATCTCTTTTTAAGAGAATGCGATTGCTGAGCCAAGTTTAGGGTTTTCTCAAAACCCAAGCAGTATTGAACTGAAGAGTTTGATCATGGCTCAGATTGAACGCTGGCGGCAGGCCTAACACATGCAAGTCGAGCGGATGAAGGGAGCTTGCTCCTGGATTCAGCGGCGGACGGGTGAGTAATGCCTAGGAATCTGCCTGGTAGTGGGGGATAACGTCCGGAAACGGGCGCTAATACCGCATACGTCCTGAGGGAGAAAGTGGGGGATCTTCGGACCTCACGCTATCAGATGAGCCTAGGTCGGATTAGCTAGTTGGTGGGGTAAAGGCCTACCAAGGCGACGATCCGTAACTGGTCTGAGAGGATGATCAGTCACACTGGAACTGAGACACGGTCCAGACTCCTACGGGAGGCAGCAGTGGGGAATATTGGACAATGGGCGAAAGCCTGATCCAGCCATGCCGCGTGTGTGAAGAAGGTCTTCGGATTGTAAAGCACTTTAAGTTGGGAGGAAGGGCAGTAAGTTAATACCTTGCTGTTTTGACGTTACCAACAGAATAAGCACCGGCTAACTTCGTGCCAGCAGCCGCGGTAATACGAAGGGTGCAAGCGTTAATCGGAATTACTGGGCGTAAAGCGCGCGTAGGTGGTTCAGCAAGTTGGATGTGAAATCCCCGGGCTCAACCTGGGAACTGCATCCAAAACTACTGAGCTAGAGTACGGTAGAGGGTGGTGGAATTTCCTGTGTAGCGGTGAAATGCGTAGATATAGGAAGGAACACCAGTGGCGAAGGCGACCACCTGGACTGATACTGACACTGAGGTGCGAAAGCGTGGGGAGCAAACAGGATTAGATACCCTGGTAGTCCACGCCGTAAACGATGTCGACTAGCCGTTGGGATCCTTGAGATCTTAGTGGCGCAGCTAACGCGATAAGTCGACCGCCTGGGGAGTACGGCCGCAAGGTTAAAACTCAAATGAATTGACGGGGGCCCGCACAAGCGGTGGAGCATGTGGTTTAATTCGAAGCAACGCGAAGAACCTTACCTGGCCTTGACATGCTGAGAACTTTCCAGAGATGGATTGGTGCCTTCGGGAACTCAGACACAGGTGCTGCATGGCTGTCGTCAGCTCGTGTCGTGAGATGTTGGGTTAAGTCCCGTAACGAGCGCAACCCTTGTCCTTAGTTACCAGCACCTCGGGTGGGCACTCTAAGGAGACTGCCGGTGACAAACCGGAGGAAGGTGGGGATGACGTCAAGTCATCATGGCCCTTACGGCCAGGGCTACACACGTGCTACAATGGTCGGTACAAAGGGTTGCCAAGCCGCGAGGTGGAGCTAATCCCATAAAACCGATCGTAGTCCGGATCGCAGTCTGCAACTCGACTGCGTGAAGTCGGAATCGCTAGTAATCGTGAATCAGAATGTCACGGTGAATACGTTCCCGGGCCTTGTACACACCGCCCGTCACACCATGGGAGTGGGTTGCTCCAGAAGTAGCTAGTCTAACCGCAAGGGGGACGGTTACCACGGAGTGATTCATGACTGGGGTGAAGTCGTAACAAGGTAGCCGTAGGGGAACCTGCGGCTGGATCACCTCCTTAATCGAAGATCTCAGCTTCTTCATAAGCTCCCACACGAATTGCTTGATTCACTGGTTAGACGATTGGGTCTGTAGCTCAGTTGGTTAGAGCGCACCCCTGATAAGGGTGAGGTCGGCAGTTCGAATCTGCCCAGACCCACCAATTGTTGGTGTGCTGCGTGATCCGATACGGGGCCATAGCTCAGCTGGGAGAGCGCCTGCTTTGCACGCAGGAGGTCAGGAGTTCGATCCTCCTTGGCTCCACCATCTAAAACAATCGTCGAAAGCTCAGAAATGAATGTTCGTGAATGAACATTGATTTCTGGTCTTTGCACCAGAACTGTTCTTTAAAAATTCGGGTATGTGATAGAAGTAAGACTGAATGATCTCTTTCACTGGTGATCATTCAAGTCAAGGTAAAATTTGCGAGTTCAAGCGCGAATTTTCGGCGAATGTCGTCTTCACAGTATAACCAGATTGCTTGGGGTTATATGGTCAAGTGAAGAAGCGCATACGGTGGATGCCTTGGCAGTCAGAGGCGATGAAAGACGTGGTAGCCTGCGAAAAGCTTCGGGGAGTCGGCAAACAGACTTTGATCCGGAGATCTCTGAATGGGGGAACCCACCTAGGATAACCTAGGTATCTTGTACTGAATCCATAGGTGCAAGAGGCGAACCAGGGGAACTGAAACATCTAAGTACCCTGAGGAAAAGAAATCAACCGAGATTCCCTTAGTAGTGGCGAGCGAACGGGGATTAGCCCTTAAGCTTCATTGATTTTAGCGGAACGCTCTGGAAAGTGCGGCCATAGTGGGTGATAGCCCCGTACGCGAAAGGATCTTTGAAGTGAAATCGAGTAGGACGGAGCACGAGAAACTTTGTCTGAACATGGGGGGACCATCCTCCAAGGCTAAATACTACTGACTGACCGATAGTGAACCAGTACCGTGAGGGAAAGGCGAAAAGAACCCCGGAGAGGGGAGTGAAATAGAACCTGAAACCGTATGCGTACAAGCAGTGGGAGCCTACTTGTTAGGTGACTGCGTACCTTTTGTATAATGGGTCAGCGACTTATATTCAGTGGCAAGCTTAACCGTATAGGGTAGGCGTAGCGAAAGCGAGTCTTAATAGGGCGTTTAGTCGCTGGGTATAGACCCGAAACCGGGCGATCTATCCATGAGCAGGTTGAAGGTTAGGTAACACTGACTGGAGGACCGAACCCACTCCCGTTGAAAAGGTAGGGGATGACTTGTGGATCGGAGTGAAAGGCTAATCAAGCTCGGAGATAGCTGGTTCTCCTCGAAAGCTATTTAGGTAGCGCCTCATGTATCACTCTGGGGGGTAGAGCACTGTTTCGGCTAGGGGGTCATCCCGACTTACCAAACCGATGCAAACTCCGAATACCCAGAAGTGCCGAGCATGGGAGACACACGGCGGGTGCTAACGTCCGTCGTGAAAAGGGAAACAACCCAGACCGCCAGCTAAGGTCCCAAAGTTGTGGTTAAGTGGTAAACGATGTGGGAAGGCTTAGACAGCTAGGAGGTTGGCTTAGAAGCAGCCACCCTTTAAAGAAAGCGTAATAGCTCACTAGTCGAGTCGGCCTGCGCGGAAGATGTAACGGGGCTCAAACCACACACCGAAGCTGCGGGTGTCACGTAAGTGACGCGGTAGAGGAGCGTTCTGTAAGCCTGTGAAGGTGAGTTGAGAAGCTTGCTGGAGGTATCAGAAGTGCGAATGCTGACATGAGTAACGACAATGGGGGTGAAAAACACCCACGCCGAAAGACCAAGGGTTCCTGCGCAACGTTAATCGACGCAGGGTTAGTCGGTTCCTAAGGCGAGGCTGAAAAGCGTAGTCGATGGGAAACAGGTTAATATTCCTGTACTTCTGGTTACTGCGATGGAGGGACGGAGAAGGCTAGGCCAGCTTGGCGTTGGTTGTCCAAGTTTAAGGTGGTAGGCTGAAATCTTAGGTAAATCCGGGGTTTCAAGGCCGAGAGCTGATGACGAGTCGTCTTTTAGATGACGAAGTGGTTGATGCCATGCTTCCAAGAAAAGCTTCTAAGCTTCAGGTAACCAGGAACCGTACCCCAAACCGACACAGGTGGTCGGGTAGAGAATACCAAGGCGCTTGAGAGAACTCGGGTGAAGGAACTAGGCAAAATGGCACCGTAACTTCGGGAGAAGGTGCGCCGGCTAGGGTGAAGGATTTACTCCGTAAGCTCTGGCTGGTCGAAGATACCAGGCCGCTGCGACTGTTTATTAAAAACACAGCACTCTGCAAACACGAAAGTGGACGTATAGGGTGTGACGCCTGCCCGGTGCCGGAAGGTTAATTGATGGGGTTAGCGCAAGCGAAGCTCTTGATCGAAGCCCCGGTAAACGGCGGCCGTAACTATAACGGTCCTAAGGTAGCGAAATTCCTTGTCGGGTAAGTTCCGACCTGCACGAATGGCGTAACGATGGCGGCGCTGTCTCCACCCGAGACTCAGTGAAATTGAAATCGCTGTGAAGATGCAGTGTATCCGCGGCTAGACGGAAAGACCCCGTGAACCTTTACTGTAGCTTTGCACTGGACTTTGAGCCTGCTTGTGTAGGATAGGTGGGAGGCTTTGAAGCGTGGACGCCAGTTCGCGTGGAGCCATCCTTGAAATACCACCCTGGCATGCTTGAGGTTCTAACTCTGGTCCGTAATCCGGATCGAGGACAGTGTATGGTGGGCAGTTTGACTGGGGCGGTCTCCTCCTAAAGAGTAACGGAGGAGTACGAAGGTGCGCTCAGACCGGTCGGAAATCGGTCGCAGAGTATAAAGGCAAAAGCGCGCTTGACTGCGAGACAGACACGTCGAGCAGGTACGAAAGTAGGTCTTAGTGATCCGGTGGTTCTGTATGGAAGGGCCATCGCTCAACGGATAAAAGGTACTCCGGGGATAACAGGCTGATACCGCCCAAGAGTTCATATCGACGGCGGTGTTTGGCACCTCGATGTCGGCTCATCACATCCTGGGGCTGAAGCCGGTCCCAAGGGTATGGCTGTTCGCCATTTAAAGTGGTACGCGAGCTGGGTTTAGAACGTCGTGAGACAGTTCGGTCCCTATCTGCCGTGGACGTTTGAGATTTGAGAGGGGCTGCTCCTAGTACGAGAGGACCGGAGTGGACGAACCTCTGGTGTTCCGGTTGTCACGCCAGTGGCATTGCCGGGTAGCTATGTTCGGAAAAGATAACCGCTGAAAGCATCTAAGCGGGAAACTTGCCTCAAGATGAGATCTCACTGGGAACTTGATTCCCCTGAAGGGCCGTCGAAGACTACGACGTTGATAGGCTGGGTGTGTAAGCGTTGTGAGGCGTTGAGCTAACCAGTACTAATTGCCCGTGAGGCTTGACCATATAACACCCAAACAATCTGACGATTGTGTGTTGTAAGGTGAAGTCGACGAACCGAAAGTTCGCATGAACCGCAAAACACCTTGAAATCACATACCTGAATCCGGATAGACGTAAGCCCAAGCGAACGGATATCCAACCGAATTGCTTGACGATCATAGAGCGTTGGAACCACCTGATCCCTTCCCGAACTCAGAAGTGAAACGACGCATCGCCGATGGTAGTGTGGGGTCTCCCCATGTGAGAGTAGGTCATCGTCAAGCTCCTATCCCAAAACCCCTGGTCAGCGATGATCAGGGGTTTTGCTTTTGCGCGCGGAAAAAGGCGTGCTTCCTCGCTTCTTTTCTCGACTGCGAATGCCGGCGGCAACTGTCACAATTGCCCTGGAAACTACCCATCCTGCATGAAACGGATGGACGGCTACCTCCCCCAGGCGGATCGAAAACGCGCTCCAGAGGGCCTCCCGGGCCCCTCCGTGAAAGGCTGGAGCCCTTGTGTTTCCAGGCTTTCAGGGGTGTGGCAGGGCTTCTCCCAAGGCTTGCGGAAAAATGTCGGAAGGCTGATGGCATTTCATCCAACTGTCACATTCCTTTCATAGAGTCTTCATGCGGCCTGACGATACTGGCCCCCGTTCCATCCAACCCCATCCTGTCCAAGGAGCAAGGCATGAAACTCAAGCGTTTGATGGCGGCCCTGACGTTCGTCGCCGCAGGCGTAGGCGCCGCTTCCGCGGTAGCCGCGATCGACCCGGCGCTGCCGGAATATCAGAAAGCCAGCGGTGTGTCGGGCAACCTGTCGAGCGTCGGCTCCGACACTCTGGCCAACCTGATGACCATGTGGGCCGAGGAGTACAAGCGCCTCTATCCGAACGTGAACATCCAGATCCAGGCTGCCGGTTCTTCCACCGCGCCGCCGGCCCTGACCGAAGGCACCGCCAACCTGGGCCCGATGAGCCGCAAGATGAAGGACGTCGAGCTGCAGGCTTTCGAGCAGAAGTACGGCTATAAGCCGACCGCCGTCCCGGTCGCTGTCGACGCCCTGGCGATCTTCGTGCACAAGGACAACCCGATCAAAGGCCTGACCATGCAGCAGGTCGATGCGATCTTCTCCGCTACCCGCCTGTGCGGCAGCAAGCAGGACGTGAAGACCTGGGGCGACCTGGGCCTGACCGGTGACTGGGCGAAGAAGCCGGTGCAACTGTTCGGCCGCAACTCGGTTTCCGGCACCTACGGCTACTTCAAGGAAGAAGCCCTGTGCAAAGGCGACTTCCGTCCGAACGTCAACGAGCAGCCGGGTTCGGCTTCCGTGGTGCAGTCGGTCAGCCAGTCGCTGAACGGCATCGGCTACTCCGGTATCGGCTACAAGACCGCCAGCGTGAAGACCGTGGCCCTGGCCAAGAAGGAAGGCGCTGCCTTCGTCGAGGACAACGAGCAGAACGCCCTGAACGGCACCTACCCGCTGTCGCGCTTCCTCTACGTCTACGTGAACAAGGCGCCGAACAAGCCGCTGGATCCGCTGGAGGCTCAGTTCCTCAAGCTGGTTCTGTCCAAGACCGGCCAGCAGGTCGTGGTCAAGGACGGCTACATCCCGCTGCCGGCCAAGGTGGCCGAGAAGGCGATCAAGGAACTGGGCCTGTAATCCAGTGACTTGAGCGGATGGCCCAGCGATGGGCCGTCCAGGCATGAAGGCTCTGCCGGCGGGCGCTAGGACCCGCCGGCCTTTCCCGCCAGCGAGGCTCTGCTGGCGGGCTTTGTTGCGTCATGTTGCTGTCATCTGTCTGTCATACAGAGCCTTTAGGGTGTCACCCCATGAACGACATGGCCAACTCCCCGATGAACTCCTCCCTTGCTCCCGAGCGGATTGACTTCAATACGCCAGCCCTGCAACGCAAGCGCCGCATCCGTGCCCTCAAGGACCGCCTGACCCGCTGGTACGTGCTGGTCGGCGGCCTGGCCGTGCTGGCGGCGATCACCCTGATCTTCTTCTACCTGGCCTACGTCGTGCTCCCGCTGTTCCGCGGCGCCGACCTGGAGACCCGCGAAGCGCTGACTCCGGCCTGGATGCAGCAGGCGCAGGTGCCCCTGCTGCTCAGCATCGAGGAGCAGAACCAGGTGGCCATGCGCGTCGGCGGCCAGGGCGAGATCCTCTTCTTCAACGCCAAGACCGGCGTCGAACTGAAGCGTGTCGCTCTGCCGCTTCCGGCGGGCAGCGAGATCCGCTCGATCGCCCAGGACCAGCCGGGCAGCCCGACGGTCGCCCTGGGCCTGTCCAACGGACAGGTGCTGGTGTTCCAGCACACCTACAAGGTCACCTACCCGGACAACAAGAAGACCATCACCCCGGAGATCGCCTTCCCCTACGGCGAGACCCCGATCGGTCTCGATCCGCAGGGCCGCCCGCTGGAGCATGTGAGCATCAATGCCGGCGACGACAGCCTGCTGCTGGCTGGCTCCGTCGACAAGCAACTGCTGCTGTTGAGCATGACTCGCGAAGAGAACATGCTGACCGGCGAAAGCACGCTGGACGAGGAGCGCATCGAACTCCCGCAGATCGCCGAACCGGTGAAAGCCATCTACCTCGACCCGCGCAAGCAGTGGCTGTACGTGATCAACGGACGTGCCACCGCCGATGTGTTCGACCTGCACAGCCGCCAGTTGAACGGTCGCTACAAGCTGCTGGAAGACCCCAACGCCGAGGTCACCGCGAGCACCCAGCTGCTGGGCGGCATCTCGTTGCTGGTGGGCGATTCCAAGGGTGGCATCGCCCAGTGGTTCATGGCTCGCGATACCGACGGCGAACCGCGCCTGTCGCACGTTCGCGACTTCAACCTGGATGGCGCGCCGATCAGCGCCATCGCTCCGGAACAACGGCGCAAGGGCTTCATTGCCCTGGACGAGAAGGGCAACCTCGGCGTCTTCCACAGCACGGCGCACCGTACCCTGCTGGTCCAGCCGGTCGCCGACTCTTCCGGGGTCATCACCCTGTCGCCGCGGGCCAACCGACTGCTGCTGGAGCAGGGTGGCAAGATCCACCGCTTCGCCCTGAGCAACCCGCACCCGGAAATCTCCTGGAGCGCGCTCTGGGGCAAGGTCTGGTACGAGAGCTACGACAAGCCGGCCTACGTCTGGCAGTCCACCGCCGCGACCACCGACTTCGAACCGAAGCTGAGCCTCTCGCCGCTGACCTTCGGCACGCTCAAGGCCGCCTTCTACGCGATGATCCTGGCAGCTCCGCTGGCCATCGCGGCCGCCGTCTACACCGCCTATTTCATGGCTCCGGCGATGCGCCGCAAGGTCAAGCCGGTGATCGAGCTGATGGAGGCGCTGCCGACGGTGATCCTCGGCTTCTTCGCCGGCCTGTTCCTGGCGCCCTACGTCGAAGGCCACCTGCCAGGGGTGTTCAGCCTGCTGTTGCTGACGCCGCTGGGCATCCTTCTCGCCGGCCTGCTCTGGAGCCGCCTGCCCGAGCGTATCCGCCTGAGCCTGCCGGCCGGCTGGGAAGCCGCGCTGCTGATCCCGGTGGTGCTCGCCGTCGGCGCCTTCGCCCTGTGGCTGAGCCCGCACCTGGAGACCACCTTCTTCGGCGGCGACATGCGCCTCTGGTTGAGCCACGACCTGGGCATCACCTACGACCAGCGCAATGCCCTGATCGTCGGGCTGGCAATGGGCTTCGCGGTGATCCCGAATATCTTCTCGATCGCCGAAGACGCCATCTTCAGCGTGCCGCGCAGCCTTACCTACGGCTCCCTGGCCCTGGGCGCCACGCCCTGGCAGACGCTGACCCGCGTGGTGATCCTGACCGCCAGCCCAGGCATCTTCTCGGCGCTGATGATCGGCATGGGCCGCGCCGTCGGCGAGACCATGATCGTGCTGATGGCGACCGGCAATACCCCGGTGATGGAACTGAACATCTTCGAAGGCATGCGCACCCTGGCAGCCAACGTTGCGGTGGAGATGCCCGAGTCGGAGGTCGGCGGCAGCCACTACCGCGTGCTGTTCCTCTCGGCGCTGGTACTGCTGACGTTCACCTTCGTGATGAACACCCTGGCAGAGCTGATCCGTCAGCGTCTGCGCAAGAAATACGCGTCGTTGTAAGCGGCGGAGGTATAGCTCTGTGAAACAGAAACAGGAAACCGTCAAAGCCTGGTTCGGCAGCGGCTCGCCCTGGGTGTGGATGAACGCCGGCGCGGTGTCGATCGCGGTGATCATGACCATCGGCCTGCTGGCGGTGATCGCGGTACGCGGCCTCGGCCACTTCTGGCCGGCGAACGTCATCGAGGCGACTTACCAGATCCCTGGCGAAGCCGCCAAGACCGTGATCGGCGAGGTGGTCCAGGCCGAGGAAGTGCCGCGCGCGCGCCTGCGCAGCGCCGGCATGCCGGTCCCGGAGGCCGGCCCCGAATTCATGACCCGCGAGCTGCTCAAGCTGGGCAACCGCGAGCTTTACGGCAGCGATTTCTCCTGGGTCGTCGGCGAGTGGCTGCAGGACATCAAGCGTCCCGAAGCGCTGATGGTTCTCGAACGCCGCGAGTGGGGCAACTTCTACGGCTACCTGCTGAGCGTCAAGGAGAACGGCCAGGTGGTCGCCGAAGGCGACGCCGCGGTAGGCGAACTGCAGAAGCGCATGCAGCGGGTGGATGAC
Source organism: Pseudomonas sp. KBN12P06040 (assembly GCF_037574965.1). Taxonomy (NCBI): domain Bacteria; kingdom Pseudomonadati; phylum Pseudomonadota; class Gammaproteobacteria; order Pseudomonadales; family Pseudomonadaceae; genus Pseudomonas; species Pseudomonas sp. KBN12P06040. The sequence goes on along the minus strand of NZ_JBBELS010000001.1, from coordinate 6,261,621 downwards.
CTCTACGCCAAGCTCTACAAGCTGGAGAAGGGCGACATCGGCGGGATCAACCACGGTCTCGAGCGCCTGCGCCTGAAAGAGCGCAAGTTGCAGTTGGACGGCAAGCTGGACGCCGCCGCCCAGGCCGACCTGGCCGCCGAGCGCAGCGAGTTGCAGGCGCGCTACAAGGTCCTGGAAGAGCAGCTCAACGGCCTGCACCAGGAGTTCAACCGCGACAGCGTGGTAATGCGCGACGCCAGCGGCCGCGAGAGCGAAATCACCCTTGGCAAGCTGGTGCATGCCTACCAGCCCAACGCCATGGGCCTGGGCACCAAGATGACGGTGTACTTCAAGAAGCTCTGGGAGTTCCTCAGCGACGATCCGCGCGAGGCCAATACCGAGGGCGGTATCTTCCCGGCGATCTTCGGCACCGTGATGATGACCCTGGTGATGGCGCTGATCGTCACCCCGTTCGGCGTGATCGCTGCGGTCTACCTGCGCGAGTACGCCAAGCAGGGGCCGCTGACCCGGGTGATCCGCATCGCCGTGAACAACCTCGCCGGCGTACCGGCGATCGTCTACGGCGTGTTCGGCCTGGGTTTCTTCGTCTACGTGCTGGGCGGTTCCATCGACCGGCTGTTCTTCCCCGAGGCCCTGCCGGCGCCGACCTTCGGTACCCCCGGACTGTTCTGGGCCTCGCTGACCCTGGCGATCCTCGCCGTGCCGGTGGTGATCGTCGCCACCGAGGAAGGCCTGGCGCGGATTCCGCGCGCGGTCCGCGAAGGCTCCCTGGCGCTCGGCGCGACCAAGGCGGAAACGCTGTGGAAGATCGTCCTGCCGATGGCCAGCCCGGCGATGATGACCGGCCTGATCCTCGCCGTGGCTCGTGCCGCCGGCGAAGTGGCGCCGCTGATGCTGGTCGGCGTGGTGAAACTGGCACCGTCGCTGCCGGTCGACGGTAACTATCCGTACGTGCATCTCGACCAGAAGATCATGCACCTCGGTTTCCATATCTACGACGTCGGTTTCCAGAGCCCCAACGTCGAGGCCGCACGGCCGCTGGTATACGCTACGGCGTTGCTGCTGGTCGTGGTGATCGCCCTGCTGAACTTCTCCGCCATCGCGATCCGCAATCGCCTGCGCGAGAAGTACAAGGCCCTGGAAAACTGATTGAGGGAGCTTCCCATGCAAAACGAGACCGCCAGCCACGGCATCAACTTCGATGCGCTCGGCCGCGACCGCCAGAGCCTCGACCTGGCTTCCGAAAGTGTCGAACTGGAAGTGCCCGGGCTGAACCTGTTCTACGGCGCCAAGCAGGCCCTGTTCGACGTCCGGATGAACATTCCGAAGCAGCGCGTGACCGCCTTCATCGGCCCGTCCGGCTGCGGCAAGTCGACCCTGCTGCGCTGCTTCAACCGGATGAACGATCTGGTGGATGGCTGCCGCGTCGAAGGCGAGATCCGCCTCGATGGTCACAACATCTTCGCCAAGGGCGTCGACGTCGCCGAGCTGCGCCGTCGCGTCGGCATGGTGTTCCAGAAGCCCAACCCGTTCCCCAAGAGCATCTACGAGAACGTGGTCTACGGCCTGCGTATCCAGGGCATCAACAAGAAGCGCGTACTTGACGAGGCCGTCGAGTGGGCGCTGAAGGGGGCTGCGCTGTGGGAGGAGGTGAAGGATCGCCTGCACGAGTCCGCCCTCGGCCTGTCCGGTGGCCAGCAGCAACGCCTGGTGATCGCCCGGACCATCGCGGTGGAACCGGAAGTGCTGCTGCTCGACGAGCCGTGCTCGGCGCTGGACCCGATCTCCACGCTGAAGATCGAAGAGCTGATCTACGAGTTGAAGTCGAAGTTCACCATCGTCATCGTTACCCACAACATGCAGCAGGCCGCGCGGGTTTCCGACTATACGGCGTTCATGTACATGGGCAAGCTGATCGAGTTCGGCGACACCGATACGCTGTTCACCAACCCGGCGAAGAAGCAGACCGAAGACTACATCACCGGCCGCTACGGCTAGCGGCGCGCCCGGAGGCGCGGCGATACCGCTGCCTCCGGCGCTCTCCGTAGCTCGTTGATGTCACCGGTCGCAGCGGCTCCAGAAGGATTCCCCACATGATCAACAAAGACAGTCTCACCCATCACATCTCCCAGCAGTTCAACGCCGAGCTGGAGGATGTGCGCAGCCACCTCCTGGCCATGGGCGGGCTGGTGGAAAAGCAGGTCAACGACGCGGTCAATGCGCTGATCGACGCCGACTCCGGCCTCGCCCAGCAGGTCCGCGAGATCGACGACCAGATCAACCAGATGGAGCGCAACATCGACGAGGAGTGCGTGCGTATCCTCGCCCGGCGTCAGCCGGCGGCCTCCGACCTGCGCCTGATCATCAGCATCTCGAAGTCGGTGATCGACCTCGAGCGGATCGGCGACGAGGCCTCCAAGGTCGCCCGCCGCGCCATCCAGCTGTGCGAGGAAGGCGAGTCACCGCGCGGCTACGTCGAGGTTCGGCACATCGGCAGCCAAGTGCAGAGGATGGTGCAGGAGGCACTGGACGCCTTTGCCCGCTTCGATGCCGACCTGGCGCTGTCCGTGGCACAGTACGACAAGACCGTCGATCGCGAATACAAGACCGCCCTCCGCGAGCTGGTCACCTACATGATGGAAGACCCGCGGGCGATATCCCGCGTGCTCAACATCATCTGGGCCCTGCGCTCGCTGGAGCGCATCGGCGACCATGCGCGCAACATCGCCGAGCTGGTGATCTACCTGGTTCGCGGCACCGACGTTCGTCACATCGGCCTGACCCGCATGAAGGAAGAGGTCGAGAACAACCGCGGCGAGTGATCTTCCGCAGGCAAGGCTCCCTTGACCTGGAGCCTTGTTTCTTCGCGCGACTGCAGCAAGGCTTGGCATCCTGCCAGCAGGGGAGGCTATCCTAGGCGAACCTGTCCAGGAGAAGTCGATGAGCAAAGTCAGCGCGCTAGTGGTGGATGACGCCCCCTTCATCCGAGATCTGATGAAGAAAGGGTTGCGCGACAACTTCCCCGGCCTTCATATCGAGGAGGCCGTGAACGGCCGCAAGGCCCAGCAACTGCTCAGTCGGCAGAACGTCGACCTGATCCTCTGCGACTGGGAGATGCCGGAGATGTCCGGCCTCGAACTGCTGACCTGGTGCCGTGCCCAGGAAAACCTCAAGACTACCCCGTTCATCATGGTCACCAGTCGCGGCGACAAGGAGAACGTGGTCCAGGCGATCCAGGCCGGGGTGTCGGACTACATCGGCAAGCCATTCTCCAATGACCAGCTGGTGGCCAAGATCAAGAAGGCCCTGAGCCGCAGCGGCAAGCTGGAAGCCCTGGCGGCCCACGCGCCGCGCCGGGAGATCGCCAGCGGCATGGCCAACGATTCGCTGGCCGCTCTGACCGGCGGTCGCGCCGAGGTGATCAAGCCCGCCGCCAGTCCGGCAAAACCGGCCCCCGCGCCGAAGCCGGCTTCGGCTCCCCAGGCCAGCGCGCGTCCCGCCGGCAGCGGCAACCCGCTGGGCCAGGCGCAATTGCGCCTGCCGCAGAGCAGCATGCCCTGCGTGATCAAGGCGGTCAGCCTGAAGGAAGCGCAACTGGTGGTGAAGCGCGCCGACCCGCTGCCGCAGGTGCTGGAAAGCGCGGTGCTGGACCTCGAGGAAAACAGCGACGTGGCGCGCCTGAACGGCTACCTGCACGCCATCGCCGCGCTGGAGCCGAAGCCGGATAGCGATTGGCTGCTGCTGACCCTGCGTTTCGTCGACCGCGACCCGCAGAAGCTCGACTACCTGTCGCGCCTGATCGCCCGCGGAAGTACCCAGAAGCACTACGTTCCCGGCGCCTGAGCGGGTTTTTTCCCGACGATCCGTTCACAGCCCGCTCGCTGTCGTCTCGCCCTGGCAATAAAGCGCTGCTAGTCTTGCCGATTCGGGATAACCAGAACGACACGATCCGTGCAGTCATGCTAGGGCGCCTTCTCCTTCTCTGTGGCCTGTTCGCCGCGGCAGCTCCGGCTGCGGCCCTGACCATCTACAAGTACACCGACGCCAATGGCGTGGTGACCTACTCCGACCGCGCCGTGGCCGGGGCGCAGGTGTTCGTCTTCCGCGACCGGATGGTCGAGCACCTGGAACGGGAAGTGAAGCTGGAGACGAAGAAGCACGCGGGTGGCGAGACCCTGCAGGTGCGCAACGACCTCTACGCGCCGGTCGAGGTCGAGTTGCGGATCCGCAACCCGCGCAATGCCGTCGGGGTGCCCGACGGGCCGATTCGCTGGGTGGTCCCGGCGCGCAGCCAGGTGCGCCTGGCGACCCTGGCGCCGCGCAAGGCCGGCAAGCCGATGAGCTACACGCCGAAGCTGCGCTATGCGCTCGGCGACCCGCGCCAGCAGCCGCTGCTCTATCGCTATCCGCTGCCCTGGCGCGGCGGGCCGTTCCGCCTGTCCCAGGGCGCCAATGGCAAGTACAGCCACTTCACCCCCAAGGGCCGCTACGCGATGGACATCGCCATGCCCGAGGGCACGCCGATCATCGCCGCCCGCGGCGGCACCGTGGTGAAGATCGAGAACAACCAGAGTGGGCGCGGCAACAATCCCTCGGGCAACTTCGTCCGCATCCTGCACGACGACGGCACCATGGGCGTCTACCTGCACCTGATGCGCCATTCGGTGCTGGTCGCCGAGGGCCAGCGGGTCCAGGTCGGCACGCCGCTGGCGCGCTCCGGCAACACCGGCAACAGCAGCGGGCCGCACCTGCACTTCGTGATCCAGCGCAACGTCGGCCTGGCGCTGGAGTCGATTCCCTACGACTTCGCCCAGCCGGTCGACAGCCTGCCGAACTTCGCCATCGTCCGCGAGCCTTGAAAAGTCGCCGGCGCCGTGGCGGCGCCGGCTCGTCTCAGTCGAGCTTGACCACCTTGGCCAGGACGATCTTCGGACCGCGCATCTTCTTCACGATGATCCGCAGGCCCTCGGTGTCGAGGACTTCCTCTTCCTCCGGCACCCGCTTCAGGGTGTCGTAGACCAGCCCGGCGAGAGTGTCCGCCTCGACATGATCGAGGTCGATTCCGAGCAGGCGCTCGAGCTTGAACAGCGGTGTGTCGCCGCGCACCAGCAGCTTGCCCGGCTGGTAGGCGAGGATGCCGCGCTCGGTCTTGCGGTGTTCGTCCTGGATGTCGCCGACCAGCACTTCCAGCACGTCCTCCATGGTCAGGAAGCCGACCACCTTGTGATCGGCCTCTTCCACCACGGCGAAGTGCGCGCCGCCCTTGCGGAACTGCTCCAGCAGGCGCGACAGCGGGGTGTGCTTGGTGACGATCTCCAGCGGGCGCACCAGTTCGTCGAGGTCGAAGGTCTCCGGCAGGCTGTCCAGGGCGGACAGTGCCAGCAGCAGGTCCTTGATGTGCAGCAGGCCGATGAACTCGCCCTTGTGGCTGTCCCAGACCGGGTAGCGGCTGTACTTGTGGCGACGGATCACCGCGAGGATGTCCGCCAGCGGCGCGTCGTGCTCGAGGTAGACCAGGTCTTCGCGGGAGTTGGCCCAGTCGACCACCTCCAGCTCGCCCAGCTCCACCGCCGAGGCCAGCACGCGCATGCCCTGGTCGCTGGGGTCCTGGGCGCGGCTGGAGTGGAGAATCAGCTTCAGTTCGTCGCGGCTGTAGTGATGCTCGTGGTGCGGGCCGGGCTCGCCCTGGCCGGCGATCTTGAGGATGGCGTTGGCGCTGGCGTTGAGCAGCCAGATCGCCGGGTACATCAGCCAGTAGAAGAGGTACAGCGGCACCGCCGTCCACAGCGACAGCAGTTCCGGCTTGCGGATCGCCCAGGACTTGGGCGCCAGCTCGCCGACCACGATGTGCAGGTAGGAAATGATGAAGAACGCGGTGAAGAAGGAGATACCGCGGATCAGTTCGTCGGAGTGCACGCCGATCATCGCCAGCAGCGGTTCCAGGAGTTCGGCGAAGGCCGGCTCACCGACCCAGCCCAGGCCCAGGGAGGCCAGGGTGATGCCCAGCTGGCAGGCGGACAGGTAGGCGTCCAGCTGGTTGTGTACCTTGCGCAGGATGGCGCCGCGCCAGCCGTGCTGCTTGGCGATGGTTTCCACGCGGGTGGCGCGGAGCTTGACCATGGCGAACTCGGCGGCGACGAAGAAGCCGTTGAGCAGGACGAGGAAAAGCGCAAAGAGGATCAGGCCGGCATCGGCGAAATAGGTGGCGATGCTGGTACTAGGAGAAGGGTCCATGGGGGTGTGCGGTAGCCAAAAGGCCCTTAAGAATGAGGGGCTGTGTCGTCGCTTGCAAGCCTTGGCCGTGCCGACGCCGGCGGCGCGGCACCGCGACGAGGCTCACTTCGACGCCTTGCGCTCGGCCTCGGCGACCTGTGCCGGGGCGAAATGGCAGGTGAAGGTGCTGCCCTTGCCGGGCACGCTGCTGATTTCCAGGCGCGCGCGGTGGCGGATCAGCACGTGCTTGACGATGGCCAGGCCGAGGCCGGTGCCGCCGGTGTTGGAGGCGCGGCTGGAGTCCACCCGGTAGAAGCGCTCGGTCAGGCGCGGCAGGTGCTTGGGATCGACGCCGATACCGGTGTCCTGCACCGACAGGTGCGCGCCCTGTTCGTCGGCCCACCAGCGGATGCGGATCTCGCCCTCGTCGGGGGTGTACTTCACCGCGTTGAATACCAGGTTGGAGAAGGCGCTGCGCAGTTCCGCCTCGCTGCCCTTGAGCTGCACCGCGGGTGTGGCGTCCAGGCTGATGCGGTGGTTGCGCCCGGCGGACAGGGCCTGGGCGTCGTTGCGGATGCTGGCGAGGAGAGCGTCCACCGCCACCGGCTTGTTGTCGCCGGGGTATTCGGTGGCCTCCAGCTTGGCCAGCAGGAGCAGGTCGTTGAGCAGGTTCTGCATGCGTCCGGCCTGCTGCTGCATCTGTTGCAGGGCGCGCAGCCAGCGCGGGTTCACATCCTCGACGTTGTCGAGGAGGGTCTCCAGGTAGCCGGCGATCACCGTCAGCGGCGTGCGCAGCTCGTGGGAGACGTTGGCCACGAAGTCCTTGCGCATCTGCTCCAGCTGGTGGACGCGGGTGACGTCGCGGACCAGCATCAGGTGCTCGCGGTTGCCGTAGAGGGTGATGTGGAACTGCAGGCGCAGGCGCTCGTTGATCGGCGAGGGGATTTCCAGCGGCTCGCGGTAATCCTCCTGGTCGAAGTATTCCTTGAAGCGCGGATGGCGGATCAGGTTGCTCACCGGCTGGCCACCGTCCTGCGGGGTCTTCAGGCCGAGCAGGTTTTCCGCGGCGAGGTTCCACCATTCCAGGTTGCCGTCGCTGTCGAGCATGATCACCGCGTCACGCAGCGCCGCGGTGGACTCCTGGATCCGGTCGATCACCGCCTGCAGGCGGCCACGGGCGCGCTGGTTGCGGCGTTGCAGGTGGTAGATATTGTCGAAGACTTCGCCCCAGAGGCCGTAGCTGTCCGGCGGTGGCTCGTCTGGCTGGTGGTTGCGCAGCCACTGGTGCAGGCGCAGTAGCTGCCAGAGGGTCCAGCCGAGGTAGAGAGCCAGGCCGAGGGCCAGGGCCCAGCCGTAATGGCCGCTGACCACGCCGAGCACGAGGCTGGCGGCCAGCACGAGAAGCAGGTGGCGGATCAGCGCTCCACGCCAGTCTTGGTTCACGACGGATTGCATCCTGTCCAGTGGCGGTCCGTCACGGACCGTCCAGGGGAAACGACTCCGGCCGCCGGGCGGCCGGGCGCGGGGTCAGCTCTTGGTGGAGAAACGATAGCCGGTCCCGCGGACAGTCTGAACCAGATTTTCGTAGACCTCGCCGAGCGCCTTGCGCAGGCGGCGGATATGCACGTCGACGGTGCGCTCCTCGACATAGACGTTGCCGCCCCAGACCTGGTCGAGCAGTTGGCCGCGGGTATAGGCGCGTTCCTGGTGAGTCATGAAGAACTGCAGCAGGCGGTACTCGGTGGGGCCCATCTCGGCCGGCTTGCCGTCGATGGTCACGCGGTGGCTGATCGGGTCCAGCAGCAGGCCGCCGACCTCGATCGGCGCCTCGCTGTCGCCAGGCCCGGTGCGGCGCAGCACGGCCTTCAGGCGGGCGACCAGCTCGCGGGGCGAGAACGGCTTGGTGATGTAGTCGTCGGCACCGACCTCCAGGCCCTGGATCTTGTTGTCCTCCTCGCCCTTGGCGGTGAGCATGATGATCGGGATGTCGACGGTCAGTTCGTCACGCTTCAGGCGTCGCGCCAGTTCGATGCCGGAAGTGCCGGGGAGCATCCAGTCGAGCAGGATCAGGTCCGGCTTGCGGTCGACGATCACCGCGTGCGCCTGCTGGGTATTTTCCGCCTCCAGGCACTCGTAGCCGGCCATCTCCAGGGCCACGGCGATCATCTCGCGAATCGGTGCTTCGTCATCAACGATGAGGATTGTCTTGCCAACCATGGTCTTGCCTCGGGTCGATCTGTCTTGCGCCGCATTAGATAACGAAATTGTGTCAGGTATGTGACACAACGGCGTAGTTTCCGCCGACTGCCCGCGGCGGGGCTATGCTCAACAGGTTCCGGTGCCGTCCCTGCGGGCGGCGAACGCTCCACCTGAAGACACAGGAGAGAGACGCGATGAACAGAATCCACCTGGCGCTGGGTCTGGCGCTGGCCCTGCCGGCGTTCGCCGCGCTGGCCCAGGAAACGGTGGCGCCGGCCACCGAAAAGGACGGCGTGCTGGTCGATGGCAAGGGCATGACGCTCTATACCTACGACAAGGACAGCGAAGGGCAATCCGCCTGTTCCGGGCAGTGCGCGAAGAACTGGCCGCCGCTGGCAGCGGCCCAGGGAGCGCAGGCCAGCGGCGACTGGAGCCTGGTCGCTCGCGAGGACGGCACCCAGCAGTGGGCCTACTACGGCAAGCCCCTTTATACCTTCATCCAGGACAAGAAGCCTGGCGACAAGAACGGTGACGGCAAGATGGGCGCCTGGCACGTCGCCCAGCCGGACATGGACTAGACGGTCGCCGGCCTGCGCGCCGCTCAACGCAGCGCGTAGTCGGCGACCGTGCCGAGGAAGATCGCCAGGCCAGCCCAGTGGTTGTGCAGGAAGGCGCGGAAGCAGGCCTGCGGGTCGCGGTCGCGGGTCGACCAGGCTTCCCAGACGAAGCAGGCCGCCGCCACCGCCAGGCCGAGGTAGAAGCACAGGCCCAGTTCGAAGCGGTTGCCGGCCAGCGCCAGCAGGAGCAGGGTCAGGCCCTGCAGGCTGCCGATGATCAGGCGGTCGGCATCGCCGAAGAGGATTGCGGTGGACTTGATGCCGATCTTCAGGTCGTCCTCGCGGTCGGTCATCGCGTAGTAGGAGTCGTAGGCGACCGTCCACAGCACGTTGGCCAGGAACAGCAGCCAGGCGCTGGCCGGCAGTTCACCGCGCTCGGCGGTGAAGGCCATCAGGATGCCCCAGGAATAGGCGGCGCCCAGCACCACCTGCGGATAGTAGGTGTAGCGCTTCATGAAGGGGTAGAGCGAGGCCACGGCTACCGCGCCGAACGATAGCCAGACGGTCGTTGCGTTGGTCAGCAGGACCAGGCCGAAGCTCAGCGCGACCAGGACGGCGAAGGTGATCCAGGCCTCGCGCACGCTGATCTTGCCGGTGGCCAGCGGGCGCGCCTTGGTGCGTGCGACATGGCCGTCGAAATTGCGGTCGGCGAAATCGTTGATCACGCAGCCGGCGGCGCGCATCAGGATGACGCCGAGGACGAAGATCAGCAGGTTCTTCAGCTCCGGCACGCCGTCCGCGGCGATCCACAGCGACCAGAGGGTCGGCCAGAGCAGCAGGTAGATGCCAATCGGCCGGTCCAGCCGCACCAGTTGGACGAAGTCCCAGGCGCGGGGGTGCAGGCGGGCCAGCGGCTTGATCAGGGTGACGAACATGGGGACCTCCGGAGTCGACCGGGGGATTATACGTCGGCGATTCCCGCCTGGTCCCACAGGCGCGGTAGGAACACCTCCGCCACCAGCACCCCGAGCGCGCCGCGGGAAAACCGTGAGCGACGGCCCCAGAGACCCTCGGCGCGGACCTCGGCGGGCAGACCGGCCGCCGGATAGCGGCAGACTTCGATGGGCCCGCGCTCGAAGGCGCTGTCGCTGAACAGCAACTCGCCCAGCGAGCGGGTGCCGAGCAGCGCCAGGTCGAAGCCCGAGCCTTCCAGGGCGCTGCGCGCCGCCACGCTGCGGGCGAACACCCAGGGACGGTCGTGGCCATGCAGGTAGACCTCGCGGACCCAGCCGCTACTGCCGGGAGGGACGTCGAGCCCCTGGCATTCGTCGTCGCGCAGGGTCTGCCAGCCTTCCAGCAGGGGTTCGACGCGGAACGCGCCGTCGGCGAGGGCGGTCAGGCGCCGGGTCAGCGACCCTTCGTCGAACAGCCAGTCGAGGACGGTGGGGGAGACGCTGGACAGTTGGTCGGCGCGAAGCCAGAGCGCATTGCTGGGCATGACGGGACTACGAGACGGCGGCAGAAGGCGGCGAGGGTAGCACGTTCGGTCGGCGGCCGGTCTGCGACGCGGTGGCGCGTCACCCCCAGCCGTTCAGGCGCAGGGTGGCGCGGACCAGGCGCTGTTCTTCCTGCTCGATCTCCCGCAGGTTGTCGCGGATGCTGTGGATATGTTCACGCGCCGCCCGTTGCGCCTGGTCCGGCTGGCGCTCGCGGAGGGCCGCGTAGAGGCGCGCGTGCTGGCGGTCGATCTGGCGTTTCTGCGGCGGCCGGTGATAGAGGTTGTTCACCGAGGCGAACACCGTGCTCAGCAGCAGTTCGTTGAGCGATTGCAGGGTATGCACCAGCACCGGATTGTGCGATGCCTCGCTGATCGCCCGGTGGAACGCGTGGTCGCGGCGGGCGTGCTCGCGGGGATCGATCGGCTGGGCTTCCTCGTGGCTGGCGAGCATCTCTTCGTAGCGTCGGGCGAGCAGGACGAAGTCTGCCTCGGTGCCGCGTAGCGCTGCCAGGCGGGCCGCCTCGCCCTCCAGCAGGGCGCGGACTTCGAGCAGGTCGTAGAGGGTGCGCGGCTGGGAGCCGAACAGGTGCATCAGCGGGCTGGCGTCGGCGTTGCGGTCGAGATCGGCGACGAACGACCCACGGCCATGCTCGGTATCGATGATGCCGCGCCCGCGCAGCGCCCGCAGGCCCTCGCGCAGGGCCGAGCGCGAGCAGCCGAGCTTGGCCACCAGGCGCCGCTCGGACGGCAGTGCCTGGCCGACCTTGAGCACGCCGTCGACGATCAGCCGCTCGATACGCTCGGCGACCTGGTCGGCCACCCGCTGTTTCTGCATGGAAGCTCCCGTTGCACTGGTAGGACCAGTTGGCTGTCGTTATTCACTATAGAAGCTCACGGGCTTTCTAGCATGCGCCTCATGTTCATGGGGCCTGGCGATACTGGTAGGACCAGTTCGACGCCTGCTGGACCCCGGCCGTCCGCGCGGTACAGGCTGTGGACGCTTGCTGATCCCGCCGATAACCACAACAAGGACAGCCGCCATGAACATCCTCTACGACGAGCGTCTGGACGGTCCGCTGCCGCAGGTGGACAAGGATGGCCTGCTGGCCGAGTTGCGCCTCCGCCTGCCCGACCTCGAACTACTGCACGCCGCGGAAGACCTGCGTCCCTACGAGTGCGACGGACTCTCGGCGTATCGCTGCACGCCGTTGCTGGTGGCATTGCCGGAACGCATCGAACAGGTTCAGGGCCTGCTCGCGCTCTGCCATCGGCTGAAGGTGCCGGTCGTGGCGCGCGGTGCCGGCACCGGCCTGTCCGGCGGCGCGCTGCCGCTGGAGAACGGCGTGCTGCTGGTGATGGCGCGTTTCCGGCGGATCCTCGAGATCGATCCGCTGGGTCGTTTCGCCCGGGTCCAGCCTGGCGTGCGCAACCTGGCGATCTCCCAGGCCGCTGCCCCTCATGGTCTGTACTACGCACCGGACCCGTCCTCGCAGATCGCCTGCTCCATCGGCGGCAACGTCGCGGAGAACGCCGGCGGCGTGCATTGCCTGAAGTACGGCCTGACCGTGCACAACCTGTTGCAGGTGGACATCGTGACCCTGGAAGGCGAGCGCCTGAGCCTGGGGTCCAGCGCCCTGGACAGCGCCGGCTTCGACCTGCTGGCGCTGTTCACCGGCTCCGAAGGGCTGCTCGGCGTGGTGGTGGAGGTCACCGTCAGGCTGTTGCCGCGCCCGCCGGTGGCGAAGGTCCTGCTGGCCAGCTTCGACGATGTGGAAAGCGCCGGGCGGGCGGTGGCCGACCTGATCGGCGCCGGCATCGTCCCGGCCGGGCTGGAAATGATGGACAACCTGTCGATCCGCGCCGCCGAGGATTTCATCCACGCCGGCTATCCGGTCGACGCGGCGGCGATCCTGCTCTGCGAACTGGATGGCGTGGAAGCCGACGTGCACGAGGATTGCGAGCGGGTCCGCGAGCTGTTCGAGGCGGCCGGCGCCACCTCGGTGCGACAGGCCCAAGACGAGGCCGAGCGCCAGCGCTTCTGGGCCGGGCGCAAGAATGCGTTTCCGGCGGTCGGGCGGATTTCCCCCGATTACTACTGCATGGACGGCAGCATCCCGCGCCGCGAGCTGCCGCGGGTGCTGCATGGCATCGCCGAGCTTTCGCGCGAATATGGCCTGCGGGTGGCCAACGTATTCCACGCCGGCGACGGCAACATGCACCCGCTGATCCTCTTCGACGCCAACCTGCCGGGCGAGCTGGAGCGCGCCGAAGCGCTGGGCGGCAGGATCCTCGAGTTGTGCGTGGCGGTAGGCGGCAGCATCACCGGCGAACATGGCGTCGGCCGCGAGAAGATCAACCAGATGTGCGCTCAGTTCAATGCCGACGAGCTGACCCTGTTCCACGCCGTGAAGGCGGCGTTCGACCCGGCCGGGCTGCTCAATCCCGGCAAGAACGTGCCCACCCTGCATCGCTGCGCCGAGTTCGGCGCCATGCACGTCCACCACGGTCGACTGCCGTTCCCCGAACTGGAGCGTTTCTGATGAGCCAGCCGTATTTCGATCCGGACGCTGGCGCCGACCATGCCGGCGCGCTGCTCGAGCGGGTCCGCGACGCCCTGGCGCGGCGCGCCCCGCTGCGCATCGTCGGCGGCGATAGCAAGGCGTTCCTCGGCAGGCCGGTCGCGGGCGAACCGCTGGCGCTCGCCGAACACCGCGGGATCGTCGCCTACGATCCCTGCGAACTGGTGATCACCGCCCGTGCCGGTACGCCGCTGGACGAGCTACAGGCCGTGCTGGCGCGCGGCGGGCAGATGCTTGCCTGCGAGGCGCCGGGTTTCGGCGGCCGGGCGACGGTCGGCGGGGTGCTCGCCAGCGGCCTGTCCGGACCGCGCCGGCCCTGGGCGGGAGCGGTACGCGATTTCGTCCTCGGCACGCGGCTGATCAGTGGCCTGGGCACCCACCTGCGCTTCGGCGGCGAGGTGATGAAGAACGTCGCCGGCTACGACCTGTCGCGGTTGCTGGCGGGCAGCTTCGGTTGCCTCGGGGTGGTCACCGAAGTGTCCTTCAAGGTGCTGCCCATGCCGCGCTGCCAGGCCGGCCTGAGCCTGGACCTGCCGGTGGCGACGGCGTTGCGCAAGCTGGCCGAGTGGGGAGGCCAGCCATTGCCGATCAGTGCGGCCTGCCACGACGGCGAAGCCCTGCGCCTGCGCCTGGAGGGCGGCGAGGGCTCGGTACGCTCGGCGCGCGACCGCCTCGGTGGCGAAGCGCTCGAGGACGGCTTCTGGGCCGACCTGCGCGAGCAGCGCCTGCCGTTCTTCGACGACCCGCGACCGCTCTGGCGCCTGTCGCTGCCGGCGCTGGCGCCGGAGACGCCGTTGCCCGGTCGTCAGTTGCTGGACTGGGGCGGGGCGCTGCGCTGGCTGAAGAGCGACGCGCCGGCCGCGGACATCCGCGCGTGGACCGCCGCCCATGGCGGCCACGCCACCTGCTACCGCGCCGGCCATCTCGATGCGCCGTTCCAGCCGCTACCGCCTGGACTGCTCGGCCTGCACCGGGCACTCAAACGCCAGCTCGACCCGCAGGGCATCTTCAATCCCGGGCGGATGTACGCCGAACTCTGAGGAGGCGCGATGCAAACCAACCTCTGCGATTCCGCCCGGCAACGCGCCGAGGCCGCCGAAGCCGAGCGCATCCTGCGCAGCTGCGTGCACTGCGGTTTCTGCAACGCCACCTGCCCGACCTACCAGGAGCTGGGCGACGAACTCGACGGCCCGCGCGGACGGATCTACCTGATCAAGCAGTTCCTCGAGCGCGACGAGGCCAGCGAGCGCACCCGCCTGCACCTCGATCGCTGCCTGAGCTGCCGCAACTGCGAAACCACCTGCCCGTCCGGAGTCGAGTACCACAAGCTGCTGGATATCGGCCGCGACCTCCTCGCCGAACGCCTGCCGCGCGGCTTCCGGCAACGCCTGCTGCGCGACGGGCTGCGCCTGCTGGCCCCGCGCCCGGGGTTGTTCGGCGTGCTGGCCGGCGCTGCCGGGTGGCTGAGGCCTCTGCTGCCTGAGGCGATGCAGGGCAAGCTGCCACGTCGGGTCGCGGCGCCGGGCAGGCGGCCGCAGCCCCGGCATGCGCGGCGCGTGCTGCTGCTCGAAGGTTGCGTGCAGCCGGCGCTGTCGCCGAATACCAACGCCGCCGCCGCGCGGGTTCTGGACCGCCTGGGAATCAGCGTGACGCCGGCGGCCGCGGCCGGCTGCTGCGGCGCGCTGGATTTCCACCTGGATGCGCAGGAGCGCGGCCGCCAGCGCGCGCGGCGCAATATCGACGCCTGGTGGCCGTTGTTGCGCGAGGGTGCCGAGGCCATCGTGCAGACCGCCAGCGGCTGCGGCGCCTTCGTCAAGGACTACGCCTACCTGCTGCGCGACGACCCACGGTACGCGGACAAGGCGCGCGAGGTCGCCGCCGCTGCCCGCGACCTGGTGGAAGTGCTTCGCGACGAGCCGCTGGAATCCCTCGGCCTGCGCTGCGACCAGCGCCTGGCATTCCACTGCCCATGCACACTGCAGCACGTGCAACGACTGGGCGGGGCCGTGGAGGCGGTGCTGCGGCGACTGGGCTTCCATCTCACCGAGGTGGCCGACGGTCATCTCTGCTGCGGCTCCGCCGGCACCTACTCGCTGACCCAGCCGGCGCTGTCCCGGCGTCTGCGCGACAACCGCCTGGACGCCCTGGAAAGCGGCGCGCCGGATGTCATCGCCACGGCCAACGTCGGTTGCCAGGCCCATCTCGACGGGGCCGGACGGACCCCGGTACGCCACTGGATCGAGCTGCTCGACCAGGCCTTGCCCGGAGGAGAGTGAAACCATGCACAGCAAGCCGGTACTCGGCCGCGAGGAGGTCGCCCGCGTCCTTGGCGCGGCCCGCGAGGAGGCACAGCGCCAAGGCTGGGCGGTGAGCATCGCGGTGGTCGACGACGGCGGCCACCCGCTGGCGCTGGAGCGCCTCGACGGCTGCGCGCCGATCGGTGCCTACATCGCGACGGAAAAGGCCCGCAGCGCCGCCCTCGGGCGCCGGGAAACGAAGCGCTACGAGGACATGATCAACGGCGGACGCAGTGCCTTCCTCTCGGTGCCGCTGCTGCAGGCCACCCTGGAGGGCGGCGTGCCGATCCTGGTGGACGGACAGGTGGTCGGCGCGGTCGGGGTTTCCGGCGTACGCGCCGAAGAGGACGCCCAGGTGGCGCGGATCGGAGCCGAGGGGCTGTGAGGCGACCGGTGGGCACCACCCATCTTTGGTTGGCCCGTTCGGCACCACCTTGCCTTTCGGGCAGGTTGGCGGACAGGGTGGATTTGTTATAGGTTGCCGGCGCTGAACCGTGGTAACCCGCCCGAGGTAAACAATGAAGAAGTGGCAATGCGTGGTGTGTGGACTGATCTATGACGAGGCCAAAGGCTGGCCGGAAGAAGGCATCGAGGCGGGAACGCGCTGGGAAGACGTGCCTGAAGACTGGCTGTGCCCCGACTGCGGCGTCGGCAAGCTGGACTTCGAGATGATCGAAATCGGCTGAGCCCCGCTCGCCGGCGAAGAAGGCGGCCCTGGCCGCCTTTTTTCATGCCTGGCCAGCGGCCGTCCAGGGGTTATCCTTGGGGCTTGGGTCCGGTCATTGACTGTCCTGCCGGGAACGCCCGGCAGCCTTGCCGTTGGCCGGCCACCGACGCTGAGCTAGGTTCGACGAACGAGGAGGGTGGCTATGCGCAAGTGGCAATGCGTGGTCTGCGGCTTCATCTACGACGAAGCCCTGGGCCTGCCCGAAGAAGGCATTCCGGCGGGAACCCGTTGGGAGGACATCCCGGCGGACTGGGTCTGCCCGGACTGCGGTGTCGGCAAGATCGATTTCGAGATGATCGAGATCGCCTGAGCGAAATCCACAGAAGCGGCGCCCGGCGCCGGCAATCACAGAGGAACGGAAATGAGCGAGCGTGCGCCCCTGGTAATCATCGGAACCGGCCTGGCGGGCTACAACCTGGCCCGCGAGTGGCGGAAGCTGGACGGCGAGACGCCGCTGCTGATGATCACCGCCGACGACGGCCGTTCCTATTCCAAGCCGATGCTCTCCACCGGCTTCTCGAAGAACAAGGACGCCGACGGCCTGGCCATGGCCGAACCGGGCGCCATGGCCGAGCAACTGAACGCGCGCATCCTGACCCATACCCGGGTCACCGGTATCGATCCGGGCCATCAGCGGATCTGGATCGGCGAGGAAGAGGTGCGTTATCGCGACCTGGTCCTGGCCTGGGGCGCGGAGCCGATCCGGGTGCCGGTCGAGGGCGATGCCCAGGACGCGCTCTACCCGATCAACGACCTGGAAGACTACGCGCGCTTCCGCCAGGCGGCTGTCGGCAAGCGCCGGGTACTGCTGCTCGGTGCGGGGCTGATCGGTTGCGAATTCGCCAACGACCTCTCCAGCGGCGGCTACCAGCTCGACGTGGTGGCGCCTTGCGAGCAGGTCATGCCGGGCCTGCTCCACCCGGCCGCGGCAAAGGCCGTGCAGGCCGGCCTGGAAGGCCTTGGCGTGCGCTTCCACCTGGGGCCGGTGCTGGCCAGCCTGAAGAAGGCCGGCGAGGGGCTGGAAGCGCATCTTTCGGATGGCGAGGTGATTCCCTGCGACCTGGTGGTCTCCGCCGTCGGCCTGCGTCCGCGCACCGAACTGGCCTTCGCCGCCGGGCTGGCGGTCAACCGCGGGATCGTCGTCGACCGCTCGCTGCGCACCTCCCACGCCAACATCTACGCGCTGGGCGACTGCGCCGAAGTGGACGGCCTCAACCTGCTCTATGTGATGCCGCTGATGGCTTGCGCACGCGCGCTGGCGCAGACCCTCGCCGGCAACCCCAGCCAGGTGGCCTACGGTCCCATGCCGGTGACGGTGAAGACCCCGGCCTGCCCGCTGGTGGTGTCGCCGCCGCCGCGCGGAATGGATGGCCAATGGCTAGTGGAAGGCTCTGGAACGGACCTCAAGGTCCTGTGCCGGGATACCGCTGGTCGAGTGATCGGTTATGCCCTGACCGGAGCGGCGGTGAACGAAAAATTGGCCCTGAACAAAGAGTTACCCGGCCTCATGGCTTGAATGCCATTGGTTCCGGCCGTTATGCCGTCGAGACTTGCGGCAAAATTGTCGGACGATACTGGCGCAGTCCTCGGGAGCATGCCATCCTCCATCGCGTCTACCGCAGTCTAGAGCCTATGGTTCCGGTGGACTGCGGTGCCTTTGAGCGCTGCTGGGAAGACAGCACGGACACAAAAACAACAAACCGTCAAAGAGGCAACTATGCGTAAACCAGAACTAGCCGCCGCTATCGCCGAAAAGGCCGATCTCACCAAGGAACAGGCCAATCGCGTTCTCAACGCCCTGTTGGATGAAATCACCGGCGCGCTGAACCGCAAGGACAGCGTGACCCTGGTCGGTTTCGGCACCTTCCTGCAACGCCATCGCGGAGCCCGCACGGGGAAGAACCCGCAGACCGGCCAGCCGGTGAAGATCAAGGCCAGCAACACCGTCGCCTTCAAGCCGGGCAAGGCCCTGCGCGACGCGGTCAACTGACCGCCGAGAGCCCGGAGTCAGAGCGGCTCCGGGCTTCGTCGAAGACGCTTCCGCGCTCATCGAAAGGACAGCTGTAGTCCTCCTCGCGAACAGCTACAATGCGCCGCTCATCTCCCCGGATATCGAGGCGCGTGCATGAAATTTCGTCTTCTCCTGTGGATGCTTGGTCGCCTGATGGCCAAGGCCAGCCGCGACAATCCCGCTTTCCAGAAGCAGCTCGAGGGCAAGGACCTGGTGTTCCAGTTGCATACCCTCGACGGCAAGGTGGCGCGCCACTACCTGGTCAGGGACCTGCGCGTCAGCAGCAAGCGCGGTACCCATCCGCAACCGGCATTTTCCCTGGGGTTCAAGGACGGAGCCTACGGTTTCGCCGCGATGACTTCGAAGAACCCGCAGTTGGCCTTCATGCAGGGCATCCAGAACAAGGACATCCAGATACAGGGCAATCCGGCGCTGGTGATCTGGTTCCAGGGTCTGGTGAAGTACCTCAAGCCGAAGAAGAAGGCTCCGGAGAAGAAAGCCGCCTGAGGGCGGCTTTCGATCTCATCCGGGCTGCGGCCGCAGCCTTTCGGTAGTGCGTTTCGCGGCGGACTACCCGGTCACCCCGGCAAGCGATTGAACTGGGCCGCCAGTTCGCGCAGGGCCGCTTCCGCTTCCAACACCTTTTTCACGGCGTCCCCGGCCTTCTCCGGGGTGATCCCCAGGCGCTCGTACAATGCCGCCGGAATCGCTTGCTGCGGGCCATCGCCGATGCCGCTGTTGCGCAGCAACCGGTTGGTCAGGCAGATCAGGTTGGCGTAGACCGCGTTCGGCCCGGTGTAGCTGGGGTCCTGCTGGAAGCGCAGGGCGCAATAGAGGTCGTCAGGCATGTCCCAGACGCGCATCAGCCAGGCGCCGATCTGCTCGCGGGTGATCCCCAGCAGGTGCTGTTCGATGTAGGCATGGCCGAGGTGCGGGTTTACCTCCAGGTGCCGGCAGATCAGCGAGAAATGCGGCGGGAAGACATGCGCCAGGACCAGGTAACCGAAATTGTGCAGCAGGCCGCCCAGGTAGCTCAGGCCGGACTCCGGGCGCAGTTCGCGTGGCATGGCGCGGGTCAGGCCCTCGATCACCGCGGCGGTGTAGATCGCCTGCTGCCAGTAGGGCGTGGCCTGCTGCGGCTGGTCCTTGGGCAGGCTCAGGCTCTTGCCCAGGGCGAGGCCGAGGGCCAGGTTGATCACCAGGTCGAAACCGAGGACGCGGACGATCGCGTCTTCCACCGAGCGGATCTTGCCCGGCGCGGCGTAGTAGGGCGAGGCCGCCCAACTGACCACCTGGGCGGCGAGCGCCGGATCGGTTTCCACCAGGCCGGTGATGTCGTCGACGCTGGCGTTGGGGTCGACCCGCAGCTTGATGATCTTCTGCGCCGTCTGCGGCAGCGGTGGAATCTCGATGGTCTGCTCCAGGCGCTGCTGGATGCGCCGGGCGGTGAAGGCCTGCACGGCCTGGCTGATTTCCGCGCGGTCGTCGTCCGGGCGGTCAAGGTTCAGGTTGATGTTTTCCAGCGGTTCGCCGAAGCGCGCGGCGCTGGCCTTGCCCAGCAGGCCGCGGAAGTCGTTGCTGGCGATCTCCAGGAGGATGCCGGGCTGGCCGGACTCGATCAGCAGGCGCGGTTCCTGCAACAGGCGCTCGTCGTACAGGCAGGGCGAACTGGTCAGGGGCGGCAACGCCGGCAGGCGGTGCAACTCGTGCTTGCCGAGCATTCGTTCCAGGCGCTCGGGCTCGATCGCCAGCAGCTTGCGGCCGGTCAGTTCGGTGAGCCGGGCGAGGTCCAGCAACTGGCTCTGCGGGAACAGCACCAGCAGGGTGCCGACGGCGTCGTCCAGCAGCACCGCCTGGACCCGGCGGGCGGCAGGCAGCTCCGCGCTGTCGCTGACCTCGCGGCAGGCGATGCCTAGCTTGGCGAGCAGCTGGAGGATGACCTGGGGGGCGTGAGGAGCATCGGCGGAGGCCAGGGCGGCTTCTGTCATGACGAGACCATGCGAGCTGGATTTTCCCTCAGTATAACCAGAGCTGCTTCAAGACTGAGACCTACGCCGGTCAGCGAGAGCGAAATAGATCACACTTGACCGTATTGCTGGCCGTGGCGCAACCACCGTTCGAGCAGCGGGCTGACATGCTGCGGCCAGTGCACCAGGAGGGATTGGGCGGCATCGCGGACCGCCGGCAGCAGGTCTGCGTCGCGCATCAGGTCGGCGACCTTGAATTGCAGCAGGCCGGTCTGGCGGGTGCCGAGCATTTCGCCGGGGCCGCGCAATTCCAGGTCCTTCTCGGCGATGACGAAGCCGTCGCTGGTTTCGCGCATGATGCCCAGCCGCTCGCGGCCGATCTGCGACAGCGGTGGGTGGTAGAGCAGCACGCAGTGGCTGGCGGCGCTGCCCCGGCCAACCCGGCCGCGTAGCTGGTGCAGTTGGGCCAGGCCAAGGCGCTCGGGGTTCTCGATGATCATCAGGCTGGCGTTGGGCACGTCGACGCCGACCTCGATCACCGTGGTCGCCACCAGCAGTTGCAACATGCCTTCCTTGAAGGCCTCCATTACCACGGCCTTGTCCGCCGGCTTCATGCGCCCGTGGATCAGGCCGACACGCAGTTCGCCCAGCGCCGAGGAAAGCTCTTCGTAGGTGGTCTCGGCGGCCTGGCAGGTAAGCTCCTCGGACTCTTCGATCAGGGTACACACCCAGTAGGCCTGGCGCCCTTCGCGGCAAGCCGCGCGGACTCGCTCGATCACCTCGATACGGCGGCTGTCGGCCACCAGCACGGTATTCACCGGGGTACGCCCGGGCGGCAGCTCGTCGAGGATCGAGGTGTCGAGGTCGGCATAGGCGCTCATCGCCAGGGTCCGCGGGATCGGCGTGGCGGTCATGATCAACTGGTGCGGGCAGAGCCTGCCGTCCACGCCCTTCTGGCGCAGGGCCAGGCGCTGCTGCACGCCGAAGCGGTGCTGTTCGTCGATGATCGCCAGTGCAAGGCGCTTGAATTTCACTTCATCCTGGAACAGCGCGTGGGTGCCGACCACCATCGGCGCGCCGTCGCCGATGCGTTCCAGTGCCGCCGCGCGGGCCTTGCCCTTGAGCTTGCCGGCCAGCCAGGCGACTTCGATGTCCAGCGGCTGGAGCCACTTGCTGAAGTTGAGGAAATGCTGCTCGGCGAGGATCTCGGTCGGCGCCATCAGCGCCACCTGGTAGCCGGCCTCTATGGCTTGCAGGGCGGCGAGGGCGGCGACCACGGTCTTGCCGGCGCCGACGTCGCCTTGCACCAGGCGCAGCATCGGTTCGTCCTGGGCCAGGTCGTAGGCGATCTCCGCGCCGACCCGGCGTTGCGCGCCGGTTGGCTGGAAGCCGAGGTTGGCAAGGAAGCGTTTCGGCAAGCGGCTGGCCGCCGGCAAGCGCGGCGCTGCCTGCGAACGCACGGCTTCGCGCAGGCGCTGCAGGGATAACTGGTGGGTCAGCAGTTCTTCGAAGGCCAGGCGCAACTGCGCCCAGTGCCGGCCTTCGGCCAGTTCCTCGATGTCGGCATCCGGCGGCGGCCGGTGCAGGTAGCGGATCGCCTGGTCGAGCGGGCCAAGTTGGTAATCGCGGGCCAGTTCCGCCGGTAGCCAGTCGGGCAGGCTGCTGGGACCGAGCATGGCCAGGGCCTGTTGGCTCAACTGGCGCAGGCGCTGCTGGGTGAGTCCTTCGGTAGTCGGGTAGATCGGCGTCAGGGTCTGCTCCACCGGAATCGGCTCGTCGCCGTTCAGCGCGCGATATTCCGGATGGTAGATCTCCAGGCCCGAGGCGCCCGGCCGGACTTCGCCGTAGCAGCGCAGGTGGGTGCCGCGCTTGAGACCGTCCTTCTGCGCCTGGCTGAAATGGTAGAAGCGCAGGCTCAGGGTGCCGCTGCCGTCCTGCAGGCGCACCAGCAGGCTGCGGCGGCGCCCCATCACCACGTCGGCGCCGGCCACCACGCCCTCGACCACCGCGTCGGCCCCTGGCCGCAGGGCGCCGATGGCGGTGACGCGGGTACGGTCCTGGTAGCGCAGGGGCAGGTGGAACAGGATGTCCTGCAGGGTTTCCAGGCCTACCCGAGCGAGCTTCTCCGCCAGCGCGGCGCCTACGCCCTTTAGCGCGGTGACCGGGACCCTGGACAGCTCGGTCATGCGATTTGCGGTTGTTCCTGGGTTTGCGGGCGGGCTACCGAGCACAGGCGGATCGAGTCGGCCAGCACTTCGATGGCGCGTGGACGCGGGAAGCTGGCGCGCCAGGCGATGGCAACGGTACGGAACGGCACCGGCGCGCTGAACGGGCGCACTTCGATGACGCCCGGGGCGTAGTGGTGGCTGTCCACCGCGGAGAACGGCAGCACCGAGACGCCCAGTCCGGAGGCGACCATGTGGCGGATGGTCTCCAGCGACGAGGACTCCACCGTGGTGTGCTTGTTCTCGTCGCCCTTGCGCACGGTCGGGCAGGCTTCCAGCACCTGGTCGCGGAAGCAGTGGCCTTCGCCGAGCAGGAGCAGGCTCTTGTCGTTGAGCAGCTCGGAATCGATGCTGGCCTTGGCGGTCCAGGGGTGGTCGGCCGGCATCAGCACATAGAAAGGCTCGTCGAACAGCGGCTTGGTCAGGACGTCGGCTTCCTGGAACGGCAGGGCGATGATGATCGCGTCGAGTTCGCCGGTGCGCAGCTTGTCGCGGAGGATATGGGTGAAGTTCTCCTCGATGTACAGCGGCATCTGCGGCGCGACCCGGTGCAGCTGGGGAATCAGGTGCGGGAACAGGTACGGTCCGATGGTGTAGATGGCGCCGACCTTCAGCGGCGCGGCCAGCTGGTTCTTGCCGGCCTGGGCCAGCTCGCGGATGCCCTGGGCCTGTTCGAGGACCTTCTGCGCCTGGGCGACGATGCCTTCGCCCACTGGCGTCAGGCGCACGGCGCTCTTGCTGCGCTCGAAGATCAGCACCCCCAGCTCGTCCTCGAGCTTCTTCACGCCGACCGAGAGGGTCGGTTGGCTGACGTGGCAACGCTCGGCGGCGCGGCCGAAGTGTTGTTCCTGGGCGAGGGTGACGATGTAGCGCAGTTCGGTGAGGGTCATGGCTGCTCATCCGTTAAGATCGGCCAAGCATAGCGGCTGCACCGCCGCGAACCAACCTCCGGGGGCATGATCGGGCGTGCATTGCAGACGATTCGACGCCTACACTGCCCGCCTTGTTGTAGGAAGGAGACGGCTTCATGTCGCAAACAGTGATGATCGCCGGCTGCGGCGATGTCGGCGGGCGCCTCGGCGAGGCACTGCTGGCCGATGGCTGGCGGGTCCATGGCCTGCGTCGCTCGGTGGACGCCTTGCCGCAGGGGATCCTGCCGGTGGCTGGCGATCTGCAGGCTCCGGAGTGTCCCGCGCAGTGGCCGAGCGAGCCGCTCGACTACCTGGTGTACAGCGCCGCCGCCAGTCAGCACGACGAGGCTGGCTACCGTGCCGCCTACGTCGACGGCCTGCGCCATGTGCTGGGCTGGTTGCAGGCCCACGGCCAGCGGCCCAGGCGCCTGCTGTTCGTCTCCAGCACCGGGGTCTACGCGCAGACCGATGGCGGCTGGATCGACGAGGAGTCGCCGGCGCTTTCCCAGGCCTATTCCGGACGGATCATGCTCGACGCCGAGCAGGTCGCGCTGGACAGCGGGATACCGGCTACCCGCGTGCGCCTGGCCGGCATCTACGGTCCGGGGCGGGAATGGCTGCTCAACCAGGTGCGCCAGGGTTACCGGGTGGTCAGCGAGCCGCCGCTGTATGCCAACCGGATCCACGCCGACGATGCGGCCGGGCTGCTGGCCCTCCTGTTGCGCGCCGATACCGGCGGCCAGGCGCTGGAGGACTGCTACATCGGTGTCGACGACGCGCCCGTGGCGATGCACGAGGTGGTCGACTACCTGCGCCAGCGCCTGGGCGTCAGCCAATGGGCCGACGAACATTCGGTACGCCGCGCCGGCAGCAAGCGTTGCAGCAACCGCCGCGCCCGGGCGCTCGGCTGGGTGCCGCGCTATCCGAGCTACCGCGAGGGCTACGCGGCGGTGCTCGGGGACGCCTGATGGCTGCCAACCGGTTGTTGGCGCGTCCCTGGCTGCCTGGCGTGGAGCTGTTCCATGCGGACTTCTCCGGCCAGGCGTTCGGCCGCCACAGCCATTCGGCCTTCGCCATCGGCTCGATCCTCCACGGCGTCGGCGGCTACCAGTGCCGCGGGCGGCGCCATGCGCTGCCGGCCGGCACCCTGTCGCTGATGAACCCGGAAGAGCCGCATACCGGGCACGCCGAATCCGAGCGGCTGGTCTACCGGATGCTCTATGTCGAGGAAACGCGCCTGCTCGGCCTGCTCGGCCGCAAACAGTTGCCGCGCGGCTTCGGCGAACTGAACCCGGCCGACGACGGCAGCGTGGCGGTTGGCCTGGCGCGACTGGCCGAGGACTTCCAGCGCAGCGACGCATTGGGGTTGGAAAGCCGCCTGCTGGCCTTGCTCGAACAGGTCTTCGTGCGCCACGGCGGCTTGCGCCCGGCGGCCGCGGCGCCGCCCCGCGACGGCGGAACCACCGCACGCCTGCGCGATTACCTGGAAGCGCATGCCACCGAGGCGCTCGGTCTGGACCAGCTGGCGCAGTTGCTGCAGCGCCACCCGCGCCACCTGATCGAGGCTTTCCGGCGTGCCTACGGCGTGCCGCCGCATACCTACCAACTGCAATGCCGGGTGCGCCAGGCCAAGCGCCTGTTGCTGGAAGAACGGCCGCTGGCGGAACTCGCCCAGCACCTCGGCTTCTACGACCAGGCGCACTTCTCCACGACCTTCCGGCGTTTCACCGGGGTCACTCCGGGGCAGTTCCGGCGCAGCGCCAAGACCTGAGTTTTTTCCAATACGGCGCCCGCCGCGCTGCACAGACTGGAGGCCTTCGCGTTTCGAGGGGCCTTCATGTTCGCCGCGTTCGTCCTTGTCGCCAGTACCCATTTCGCTGCCCTGCTGTCGCCGGGGCCGGACTTCTTCCTGTTGGTACGCGCCGCCCTGCTGCGCGGCCGGCGCCAGGCCGACGGGGTGGCCGCCGGCATCGCCCTGGCCAACCTCCTGAGCATGCTGCTGGTGCTCGGCCTGCTGGCCAGCGTGCCGGACTCGGCGCACAGCGCCTTGCGCTGGCTGCAGGCGCTCGGCGGACTGTACTTCCTCTGGTTGGCGGGCCAGGCGCTGCTTGCGCAGAGGCGACTGGAAATGCCGGCGCAGCGCGACGTCCCGTCCCGCGGCGGCTATCTGCGCGGGCTGCGCGACGGCCTGCTGGCGAGCAGCCTGAATCCCAAGCTGCCGATCTTCTATGCGGGGCTGTTCGGCGTGCTGGTGCGCTTCAGCCTGCCGGGCTGGGCGCTGGCCCTGTGCCTGGCGTGGATGAGCCTGGCGGTGCTGTGCTGGGACATGGCGCTGGTGCGCCTGCTGGACAGGCCGCGCTGGCGCGGCTGGTTGCAACGGCGGGTAGGTGCGCTGGACCGGCTGTGCGGCGTCCTGCTGCTGGCGCTGGGCGGCTGGCTGGTGCTGGCCGCCCTCTGAGAGGCGTCAGCGCTCCAGCAGCCAGACGCGCTTGCCGGGCACGTAGCTGGGCATCTCGTTGGCGCCGGCGGTATTGACCGCTTCGAACAGTTGCAGCTCGTCGTCGTCGAGGCTGAACAGCAATTCGCGGCCGCGGTTGCCTTGTTGCAGCCAGATGCTGTCGTTGTCGCCGCTCATCGCTGCGCAATCGCCGGCCAGGCACAGCGCGTAGCGTTCGGCGCCGGGCAGACCGCTGACCAGGCCATTGGCCTGGAACTCGACCTTGCCGCCCTGGCCCTGGCCTTCGCGGATCTTCCAGCTGCCCTTCAGATAGCTGCCGTACAAGGCCCGCTCGAAACCGCTGCCGGCAGGGCTGTTGGCCGCGGGTTGCGGGTCGAGACGGCGGAAACGCTGTTCCGGGCCGTTGGCGCTGGCCTGCTGGATCAGCTCCTTGCCGTCCAGTTCGAGGCTCTCCTGGTTGTCGTCGCCATAGAAGGCGACCTTCCAGTGCTCGTCATCGCTCTTGCTCAGGGTCCCTTCGCCCAGTTCGAAGCCGTTGCTGAAGGTGGCTTCGCCTGCCTTGCTGTCGAGCTTCCACTCCAGGTTCGGGCCATAGGCGAGCAGGGCCTCGCGCAGCTTGCCGTCCTTGCTCGCGGCGTCGATGGCGGCCTGGTTGATCCAGGTGCCGGACGGATCGGCCGTGCCGGCGCAGCCGGCCAGCAGGGTGGCGGCTGCGGCGAGGAAAATCACGCGGCGCATCGTGCTACTCCATGCAGAGCGACGGGGCCTTGGGCCCCGTCGCGAACATCCGGCTTATTCGAGGACGACGATGGCGTCCATTTCCACCTGTGCGCCCTTCGGCAGGGCGGCTACGCCGATAGCGGCGCGCGCCGGGTAGGGCTGGGTGAAGTAGCGGCCCATGATCTCGTTGACCTTGGCGAAGTGCGACAGGTCGGTGAGGAAGATGTTCAGCTTGGCGACGTCGTGCAGGTAGCCGCCGGAAGCCTCGATCACCGCCTTGAGGTTCTCGAACACCTGGACGGTCTGCTCCTCGAAGCCCTCCACCAGTTCCATGGTCTTCGGGTCCAGCGGGATCTGCCCGGACACGTAGACGGTATTGCCGGCCTTGATGGCCTGGGAGTAGGTGCCGATGGCGGCCGGGGCGTTGTCGGTGTGGATAACGGTCTTGGTCATGGGAACTCCTTGCTGAAATCGAGTGGGCGCGGGGGCGCCGGATGACACAGGAAAAAGCGGGTCAGCTACGCAGGCGGGTGATCCGGATCACTCCCTTGAGGGCGCGCAGCTTCTTGATGACGCGGGCCAGGTGGACGCGATCGTGCACGCTGACGACCAGCTGGACCACGCTGATGCGACCGTCGCGCTCGTCCATGCTGATCTTCTCGATGTTGCCGTCGGCCGCGTTGACGCTGGTGGCAAGCAGGGCGATCAGGCCACGCTGGTGCTCCAGCTCGACGCGCAGTTCGACATTGAATTCGCCGGTGACATCCTTGGCCCAGCTGAGCTGGATGCATTTTTCCGGGTTGTGGCGTACTTCGCTGATGTTCTTGCAGCTTTCCAGGTGCACCACCATGCCCTTGCCGGCGGACAGGTGGCCGACGATCGGGTCGCCGGGAATCGGCGTGCAGCACTTGGCGTAGCTCAGGACCAGGCCTTCGGTGCCGCGGATCGCCAGCGGACCCTCGGCGCTCGGCGCTTCCTCGCCCTCGCTGGACAGCAGGCGGCGGGCGACCACGTAGGCCATGCGGTTGCCCAGGCCGATCTCTTCCAGCAGGTCCTCGAAGACTTCCATGCGGTACTCGGCGAGCACGGCCTGGATGCGTTCCTGGGGAATCTTCTCGAGGTGGCTGTCGAAGCCGGTGAGGGTCTTGTTCAGCAGGCGCTCGCCGAGGTTGATCGACTCGGAGCGGCGTTGCAGCTTGAGCGCATGGCGGATATGGGTGCGCGCCTTGCCGGTGACCACGAAGCTCAGCCAGGCCGGGTTCGGCCGGGCGCCCGGGGCGGTGACGATTTCCACCGTCTGGCCGCTCTGCAACGGCTCGGAGAGCGGCGCCAGGCGGCGGTTGATGCGGCAGGCGATGCAACTGTTGCCGACGTCGGTGTGCACCGCGTAGGCGAAGTCGACCGCGGTGGAACCCTTGGGCAGTTCCATGATGCGGCCCTTGGGCGTGAACACGTAGACCTCGTCCGGGAACAGGTCGATCTTCACGTTCTCGATGAATTCCAGCGAGTTGCCGGCGCGCTGCTGCAGTTCCAGCACGCCCTTCACCCATTGCCGGGCGCGGGCATGGGTGCCCTTGGGCGTCTCGTCGTTGGACTTGTACAGCCAGTGCGCGGCGATCCCGTGGTTGGCCATCTCCTCCATCTCGCGGGTACGGATCTGGATCTCGATGGGCACCCCGTGCATGCCGAACAGGGTGGTATGCAGCGACTGGTAGCCGTTGGCCTTGGGAATCGCGATGTAGTCCTTGAAGCGTCCGGGGAACGGCTTGTACAGGCTGTGCACGGCGCCCAGTACGCGATAGCAGGTATCGACCTTGTCGACGATGATGCGGAAGGCGTAGACGTCCATGATCTCGTTGAACGCCTTACGCTTGCCGCGCATCTTCTGGTAGATGCTGTAGAGGTGCTTCTCGCGGCCGATCACCTGGCCTTCCATGCCTTCGCGGGCGAGGCAGTTGACCAGCGACTCCTGGATCTTGCCGACGATCTCGCGGCGGTTGCCGCGGGCCTTCTTCACCGCCTGGCGGATGCGCTCGGCGCGCATCGGGTGCATGGCCTTGAAACCGAGGTCCTCGAACTCCACGCGCATGGTGTGCATGCCCAGGCGGTTGGCGATGGGCGCGTAGATTTCCAGGGTTTCCTTGGCGATGCGCCGGCGCTTCTCGCCGGACAGCACCTCGAGGGTGCGCATGTTGTGCAGGCGGTCGGCCAGCTTGACCAGGATCACGCGGATATCGCGGGCCATGGCCATGGCCATCTTCTGGAAGTTCTCGGCCTGGGCCTCGGCCTTGGTCTCGAAGTTCATCTGGGTCAGCTTGCTGACCCCGTCGACCAGTTCCGAAACCGTCTCGCCGAACTGCGCGGTGAGCGCTTCCTTGGCGATGCCGGTGTCCTCGATCACGTCGTGCAGCATCGCGGCCATCAGGCTCTGATGGTCCATGTGCATGTCGGCGAGGATGTTGGAGACCGCCAGCGGGTGGGTCACGTACGGCTCGCCGCTGCGGCGGCGTTGCCCGTCGTGGGCCTGCTCGGCGTAGTAGTAGGCGCGGCGGACCAGGTTGACCTGGTCCGGCCCGAGGTAGCTCGACAGTCTGTCGGCGAAGGCGTCTATGCCCGGCAAGGGTTCACCCCCTGCCCGTAGGCGGGTTGCGGCGCTCGCAGGCGACGTCGAGCCGAGGCCATGGCTTACAGGGCCTCGGTGTTGGCCTCGTCGTCGAACGCTGCGAACAGCGGTTCGTCCTCGACGATGTCTTCCTGCTGGACGACGTTCTCATCGACCAGGCCGGAAGCGATCTCGCGCAGGGCGACGACGGTCGGCTTGTCGTTTTCCCAGGCCACTTTCGGCTCCTTGCCGCCGGTAGCCAGCTGACGGGCGCGCTTGGTGGCGAGCATGACCAGCTCGAAACGGTTATCGACGTTGTCCAGGCAGTCTTCAACGGTGACGCGGGCCATGGTGTTCCTCGTAACGAAAAGTGAGCCCGACGTTTGCCGGGCGGACTGAATAGTCTAAAAAATCGCCAATCTTTATGGAAGAGCCGATTTAGGCAAGCAGACGACCGAGCAGTTCGGCGTGGCGTTGCTGCTGGGCGTCCTGGCGCAACTGGCGGGCGCGGAAGATCGCCTTGAGGTCGTCCAGGGCGTGGGCGAAATCGTCGTTGATCACCAGGTGATCGTACTCCACGTAGTGGCTCATTTCGCTGACGGCTTCGCGCATGCGCCGCTCGATCACCTCGTCGCTGTCCTGGCCGCGGTTGGTCAGGCGCTGGCGCAGGGCTTCCTGGCTCGGCGGGAGGATGAAGATCGATTGGGCCTCGGGCATCAGCCGGCGCACCTGCTGGGCGCCCTGCCAGTCGATCTCGAGGATCAGGTCGAGGCCTTCGGCGAGGGTTTTCTCGACCCAGCGCTGCGAGGTGCCGTAGAGGTTGCCGAAGACTTCGGCGTGCTCGAGGAACTCGTTGCGTTCGAGCATGGCGAGGAATTCCTCGCGGCTGGTGAAGTGGTAGTTGACCCCGTCCACCTCGCCCGGACGCATGCCGCGGGTGGTATGGGAGACGGACACGCAGACCTCGGGGGCGGCGTCGAGCAGGGCCTTCACCAGGCTGGTCTTGCCGGCGCCGGAGGGAGCGGAAACGATGTACAGGGTGCCGGACATGAGGTGTTCCTGGTGCTTCGTACGGGTTGGAAAGAGATCGGGCGGAGGCGCCCGCCGGTCATTCGATGTTCTGGACCTGCTCGCGCATCTGCTCGATCAGGACCTTGAGGTTGACCGCCGCCTGGGTCGAGCGCGGGTCGAACGCCTTGGAGCCTAGAGTGTTGGCTTCCCGGTTGAGTTCCTGCATCAGGAAGTCCAGGCGCCGACCGGCGGCGCCGCCGGCCTTGAGGACCCGGCGGACCTCGCCGACGTGGGTGGCGAGGCGGTCCAGTTCCTCGGCGACATCGCTCTTCTGCGCCAGCAGGACCAGTTCCTGCTCCAGGCGCTGCGGATCGAGTTCGGCCTTGAGTTCGGCGAAGCGGTCGAGGATCTTCTGCCGCTGGTTGGCCAGCATGGTTGGCACCAGTTCGCGCAGGTTGCCGACTTCCACCAGCATCGCGTCGAGCCGATCGTTGAGCAGCTTCGCCAGCTCCTGGCCTTCGCGCGAGCGGCCGGCCTTGAGTTGCTCCAGGGCCTGGCCGAAGGCTTCCAGGGCGGCGGCGTTGAGCGCCTGCGGATCGGCCGAGTCGGCCACCAGTACGCCGGGCCAGGCCAGCACGGCGAGCGGATCGAGAGGCGCCGGCTGGCGGATCAGGGCGGCTACGCCTTCGGCGGCGGCGACCAGTTGGCGGGCGCGCTCCTGGTCGACCTGCAGGCTCTTGCCGGCGGTTTCCTCGGCGAAGCGCAGGGTGCATTCCACCTTGCCACGCGACAGGCCCTGGCGCAGCGCCTCGCGCACCGCGCCTTCGAGGTCGCGGAAGGCGTCGGGCAGGCGCAGGTGGGGCTCCAGGTAACGGTGGTTGACCGAGCGCAGCTCCCAGCTCAGGGTGCCGTGGGTACCGGCCTGCTCGACGCGGGCGAAGGCGGTCATGCTGTGCACCATGGGTCTACCTCGATAGTCGTGTGGGGAGTGCGTTCGGCGCCGGACGCGCGCGGCTGCCGTGATTCGAGCCGGGCATTGTAACCCACGTCCGGCGGGGCCCGCACGCCGACGGTGGTTGAGAGCCCGGGCTGGCCTCTATAATGGCGGCCAATTCCGCTTTCTCAGTACAGGATATCCACGATGAATCGTCCCAGTGGCCGTGCCGCCGACCAGCTGCGCCCGATCCGCATCACCCGCCATTACACCAAGCACGCAGAAGGTTCGGTGCTGGTCGAGTTCGGCGATACCAAGGTGATCTGCACCGTCAGCGCCGAGTCCGGGGTGCCGCGCTTCCTCAAGGGCCAGGGCCAGGGTTGGCTGACCGCCGAGTACGGCATGCTGCCGCGCTCCACCGGCGAGCGTAACCAGCGCGAGGCCAGCCGCGGCAAGCAGGGCGGTCGTACCCTGGAGATCCAGCGCCTGATCGGCCGTTCCCTGCGAGCGGCGCTGGACCTCAGCAAGCTCGGCGAGAACACCCTGTACATCGACTGCGACGTGATCCAGGCCGACGGCGGCACCCGCACCGCCTCGATCACCGGCGCCACCGTGGCGCTGATCGACGCCCTGGCGGTGCTGAAGAAGCGTGGCGCGCTCAAGGGCAATCCGCTGAAGCAGATGGTCGCCGCCGTTTCCGTGGGCATCTACCAGGGCGTGCCGGTCCTCGACCTGGACTACCTGGAGGATTCCGCCGCGGAAACCGACCTGAACGTAGTGATGACCGATGCCGGCGGCTTCATCGAGGTGCAGGGAACCGCCGAAGGCGCGCCGTTCCGTCCCGCCGAGCTGAACGCCATGCTCGAACTGGCCCAGCAGGGCATGCAGGAGCTGTTCGAACTTCAGCGCGCCGCGCTGGCCGAATGAGCAGACGCCCGGCACTGCCTGCCGGGCCCCGGAGAAGGAGCGCTACATGAACGATGTATCCGAAGAGGTCGCCGCGACCCCCGGCCAGGAAGCCCGGCAATGGGCGATGTTCTGCCATTTCGCGGCGTTCATCGGCCTGGTGTTTCCCTTCGGCAGCCTGCTCGGGCCGCTGATCGTCTGGCAACTCAAGCGCGAGAGCGATCCGTTCGTCGACGCCCAGGGCAAGGAAGCGCTGAACTTCCAGATCACCGTGGCGCTGGCGATGTTCGTCAGCTTCCTGCTGATGCTGGTGGTGATCGGCTTCTTCCTGCTCGGCCTGGTCTGCCTGGCGGCGCTGGTGTTGACCATCATCGCCGGCATCAAGGCCAACGAAGGCAAGGCCTATCGCTATCCGTTCTGCCTGCGGCTGATCAAGTAGGTCGCACGTGGAATAGAAAAGCCGGCGCATGCGCCGGCTTTTTCGTATCTGACAGGGCTCAGATGCTCAATTGCCAGTCGTAGTCGACGATCAGCGGCGCATGCTGGGAGAAGCGCGGCTGGCGCGGCAGCTTGGCGTTGCGCACGAAGCGGCGCAGGCCGGGGGTCAGCACCTGGTAGTCGAAGCGCCAGCCGAGGTTGAGCATCTCGGCCTGTTCGCTGTCCGGCCACCAGCTGAACTGGTCGCCTTCGCGGCTGACTTCGCGCAGGGCGTCGGCATAGCCGAGGTTGCCGAACACTTCGTCCAGCCAGGCCCGTTCGGGCGCGAGGAAGCCCGGCATCTGCTGGCATTCGCGCCAGTTCTTCACGTCCATCTTCTGATGGGCGACGTACAGCGAGCCGCAATAGATGTATTCGCGGCGCTTGCGACGCTGCTTGCTCAAGTAATGGGTGAAGTCGTCCATGAACTTGAATTTCTGGTTCAAGCTCTCGTCTCCGCTCTGCCCGGAAGGCAGCAGCAGGGTGGCGATACTCACCTTGTCGAAGTCGGCTTGCAGGTAGCGCCCGTAACGATCGGCCGTTTCGAAACCTAAGCCGCTGATCACAGCTTTGGGCTGCAAACGGCTGTAGAGTGCGACACCGCCCTGTTCGGGTAGCTCGGCATCGCAGGCATAAAGGAAGTAGCCGTCCAGTTGGAAGGACGGGTCATCCAGATCGAAGGCGGAGGCTCGGGTGTCCTGCAAGCAGATCACGTCGGCATTCTGTGCTTGCAGCCAACTGAGCAAACCGCGCTCGGCCGCAGCCTGAATACCATTCACGTTCACACTGATGATCCGCATAAATGGCCCCCAAAATCACGTGCGTGTATGATACCCGAGCTCAAACGGTTTAGCTAAATTCATGCGGCTTGGTGTCATTCATGCAGGCGTATCAGCGCGATTTCATTCGTTTCGCCATCGAGCGCGGGGTTCTGCGCTTCGGTGAGTTCACCCTCAAGTCCGGGCGCACCAGCCCCTATTTCTTCAATGCCGGCCTGTTCGACAGCGGCCTGGCTCTGGCCCGCCTGGGACGCTTCTACGCCGAGGCGGTGATCGACAGCGGAATCGACTTCGACGTCCTGTTCGGCCCGGCCTACAAGGGCATTCCCCTGGCCGCCACCACCGCGGTGGCCCTCGCCGAGCAGCACCAGCGCGACCTGCCCTGGTGCTTCAACCGCAAGGAAGCCAAGGACCACGGCGAAGGCGGCACGCTGGTCGGCGCGCCGCTGAGCGGCCGGGTGCTGATCATCGACGACGTGATCACCGCCGGCACCGCGATCCGCGAAGTGATGCAGATCATCGACGCCCAGGGCGCCAGGGCCGCGGGCGTGCTGATCGCGCTGAACCGCCAGGAGCGCGGCAAGGGCGAGCTGTCGGCGATCCAGGAGGTCGAGCGCGACTTCGGCATGCCGGTGGTGAGCATCGTTTCCCTGGAGCAGGTGCTGGAATATCTTGCCGAAGATGCTGAACTGAAGAAGCATCTGCCGGCGGTAGAGGCCTATCGCGCCCAATACGGTATCTGAACCTTTCACAAGGGACTGGCATGGTCGGACAGGATGTAATGCGTTGCCTGATGGCCCTGGGGCTGGTGCTCCAGGGGCTTTCCTTCGGCGCCCAGGCGGCGCCGGGCGGAGCGTTGGAGCTTTACCGCTACGTCAACGACAAGGGCGTGGTGGTGCTCGACCGCCAGGGTGTGCCGCCGCAGTACATCGGCAAGGGCTACCAGGTCCTCAACGACCAGGGCCGGGTGATCCGCACCGTACCGCCGGCGCCGACCGCCGAGGAGCTGCGGCAGCGCAAGGCGGCCCAGGCCCAGGCCAGTTCCGATGCGCAGTTGCTGCGCCTGTATTCCAGCCTCGAGGACGTCGACCGCGCTCGCGAACGGCGCCTGGCGGAACTGGACGGGCTGAGCAGCGTGGCGCGCGGCAACCTGCAGTCGCTCAAGCTGCAACAGGCCAACCTGCAAGGCCAGGCGGCCAACCAGGAGCGTGCCGGACGTCCGGTGGCGCAGGCGCTGGTGGACCAGCTGGACGATCTCAAGCAGGAGGAAAAGCGCCTGCAGGGTGAGATCGGGCGCTTCCAGAAGGCCCGCGAAGAGGCGGAAAGAACCTATGCCGCCGACCGCGCGCGGCTCTCCCAGCTACTCGGCGTGAGCCCCTGACTCCACTGGCGACTGTCGCTCGAACGCCCTGATCTTCTCGCGCAGCCAGTCCGGTACGGGCTGGCTCTGTCGCTCGTTCGCATCCGCATAGACGTAGACCAGCTCGCCGACGGTGAGCAGCTGCTCGTCGCGCCAGATGCCCAGCTCGAAAACCAGGCTGCTGCGCCCCAGCCGCGCCACGCGGGTGCCGATGTCCAGCCAGTCGTCGAAATGCGCCGGGGCGCGGTATTCCAGGGTGCTCTTCACCGCGAACAGGTCGCCTCCGCCGCGCAGCAGGTCGGCCGGGTAGGACATGCCGAGCTGGCGGTAGTACTCGGTGGTGGCGACGTCTAGATAGGTCAGGTAGTTGCCGTTGAAGACGATGCCCTGCGGATCGACCTCCGCCCAGCGAACCCGCAGGGAATGGAAGAAGGTGTAGTTCTGGCGCTGTGCTGCGCTGCTCATGCCGGCTCCTCGACGCTGCTGCAGACATCGACTCTAGACCGCCATCGCGCGGTGCGAAAGGGCTGGCCGCAGAACCCCCCGTCGCTGGCCCGCATTGCCCTCATCCTCGGGGCGTCGCGGCCTTAGTGTTGTTCGACGAGAACGCACGCCGTGCGCAACGAGAGAGGAACACCATGTCGTCCACGCTCCGCCCCGGACCGGGCAACTCGCGCCTTTGCCGCCCGGGGTTGCTGCTTGCCCTGGGCCTGATGCTGGTGGCCTGCGGAGAATCCACGGAGCCGCCGGCGCGGGCCGCCGATTCCCAGCGTGTCCCTGCGGACCCTGCGTTGGCGCAGGTGTATTCCGCCAGTTGCAAGCTCTGTCACGCCAATCCCGCCTCCGGCGCGCCGCTGACCGGCGATGCCGCTGCCTGGGCGCCACGCCTGGCGCAGGGCATCGACACCCTGCTGGACCACAGCATCAACGGCTACAAGGGCATGCCGCCCATGGGCATGTGCATGCAGTGCTCGGAAGAGCAGTTCCGGGCTTTGATCGATTTCATGTCCGCAGCGCAGGACCGATAGGGGATACCGGCATGCCAAGTCATCTGTCGCGACGCCAGCTCCTGCAACGGGCGGGAGCGCTCGGTGCGTTCGCCGCCATGGTGGGAAACCCCGCGCTGGCGGAGTTGCTCCGCGCACCGCGCCTGATTCCCTGGCGCAACTGGTCCGGCGCGCAAAGCTGCCTGCCCCTGGCGCGGGAGGCACCGAAAGACCTCGACGAACTGGTCCGGGTCATCCGCCAGGCGTCCGGCAGGATCCGCCCGGTGGGCTCCGGCCATTCGTTCAGCGCGTTGGTCCCGACCGACGGCACCCTGCTCTCACTCGCCTACTTCAGCGGCTTGCTCAGCCACGACAGCGCGACCCTCCAGGCCGAGTTCGGCGGTGGTACGCCGATGTCGCAGATGGGCGCTCCGCTCAGGGAGATCGGCCAGGCGCTGGTGAACATGGCCGACATCGATTACCAGACCCTGGCTGGCGCCATCGCTACTTCCACCCATGGCACCGGGGTCGGCTTCGGTTCCTATTCCGCCCAGGTTCGCGGTCTGCAACTGGTCACCGCGAGCGGCGAGGTGCTCGAGTGCGACGCCAAGCGCAACGTGGAGGTGTTCGATGCCGCGCGGGTCTCGCTGGGGGCGCTGGGCGTCGTGACCCGGGTGCGCCTGCAGAACCGCGCGGCCTACCGCCTGCGTGAACGGCAGTGGATCGCCCGGACCGAGGAATTGCTGGAGGACGTGGAGAAGAACACGCGCGAGAACCAGCACTGGGAGATGCTGGTGGTGACCCACTCCGACTACGCCCTGTCGATCGCCCTCAACGAGACCGACGAGCCGAAGACCCCGCCCCTGGACCCGGCGAAGGAAGGCGGCAACGAGTTCGTCGGCCTGATCGAAGGTCTCGACAAGTACCTCAGCGACTTCCCGGAGACCCGCCGTACCCTGCTCAACAGCCTGCGCCACTTCGCCCGCTTCGACGAGCGGGTCGACGATTCCTATGCGGTCTACGCCAACGTGCGCAACGTGCGCTTCAACGAGATGGAGTATTCGGTCCCCGCCGAGCATGGCCCCGCCTGCCTGCGGGAAATCCTCGCGCTGATCCGCGACAAGGACCTGCGCACCTGGTTTCCCATCGAGTACCGCTACGTGAAGGCCGACGACATTCCCCTGAGCATGTTCGAGGGCCGCGACAGTTGTTCCATTTCCGTGCATCAGCACTACAGCATGGACCACCACAAC
Organism: Pseudomonas sp. KBN12P06040; assembly: GCF_037574965.1. NCBI lineage: Bacteria > Pseudomonadati > Pseudomonadota > Gammaproteobacteria > Pseudomonadales > Pseudomonadaceae > Pseudomonas > Pseudomonas sp. KBN12P06040. Next base: position 6,224,951 of record NZ_JBBELS010000001.1, on the reverse strand, counting down.
TTCTTCGCCGCGGTGGAACCGATCTTCTGGAAATACGCCGGGCGTCCGCACTGGGGCAAGCTGCATGGCCTCAACGCGCACCAGTTACAGGGGCTCTATCCGCGCTGGAAGGCGTTCGCCGAGGTGCGCCAGGCGCTGGATCCCCGCGGGCGGTTCCTCAATGCGCACCTCTCTTCCATCCTGGGCGTGACCTGAAAGGAGCGACGCCGTGAATCGACGCAAGTTCATGTTCGCCGGCCTCGGGGCCGGCGCGCTGCTGGCGGGAGCTGCCGCCTGGATGCGTCCCGCCGACCGTGGCGGGCCGTACGACGACTATTTCCGCGCGCTGAACCGCGAACTCAAGGCCAATGGCCCGATGTGCCCGGTGCTGCTCATCGACCTCGATCGCCTGGACCACAACATCGATGTGGTGATGCGTTCGGTCCGCCGCGGCGGCAAGCATCTGCGGCTGGTGGAGAAGTCGCTGCCCTCGCCCTGCCTGCTGGCGTACATCGCCAGGCGCGCCGGCACCCGGCGGCTGATGTCCTTCCACCAACCGTTCCTCAACCACGACGCGGTCGCTTTTGCGGATGCCGACATCCTCCTCGGCAAGCCGTTGCCGGTGCGTTCGGCGGAACTGTTCTACCGCGAGCACAAGGGTGCGTTCGACCCGGCGCGGCAGCTGCAATGGCTGATCGATACGCCGCAGCGCTTGCGTCAGTACCTGGCGCTGGCCCAAGGGCTGGGTACCCGGATGCGCGTCAACATCGAACTGGACGTCGGCCTGCATCGCGGCGGGGTGGCCGACCAGGCCGCGCTGGGTGAATTGCTGGCGCTGATCGCGGCGCATCCGCAGCACCTGGAGTTCGCCGGCTTCATGGGCTACGACCCCTTCGTCGGAATGGGTGTGCCGGGCATCCTCGGTTCGCCCGAAGAGCTGTTCGCCAAGGTCATGGCGCTCTACCAGGGACATGTCGACTTCGCCCGCCAGCGCTTCGCCGCGCTGTGGACGCCACAGCTGACCTTGAATACCGCCGGCAGCCCCAGCTATCGCATGCACGAGAAGGAAACGCTGAGCAGCGAGGTCTCGGTGGGCACCGCCATGCTCAAGCCGAGCCACTACGACCTGGCGTCTCTGGCCGAGCATGTGCCGGCCGTCTACATCGCCACGCCGGTACTCAAGAGCACCGGCGCGGTGCAGATCCCGGCGCTGGACGGCAAGTCGCGGCTGTTTTCCTGGTGGGACCCCAACCAGCGCGGCACCTTCTTCATCTACGGCGGCAACTGGATGGCCGACTTCGCCTCGCCCGAGGGACTGCGCAGCAACGGCATCTACGGGCGCAGCTCGAACCAGGAAATGGTCAACGGCTCGCCTTCGGTGGGCCTGGAGGTGGACGACCAGGTCTTCCTGCGGCCGACCCAGAGCGAGTCGGTGCTGCTGCAATTCGGCGACCTGCTGGCGCTGCGCGGCGGGCGGATCGTCGAGCGCTGGCCGGTTTACGCCTAGGACGCCTGGTGCTTTTCCTAGTCGATGGCGGCAGCCCGCGGATACCGGGCTGCCGCTTCGTTCCGATGCCTCAGAGTTCGAACGGAATGGTCAGCTTGGCCCAGAGCATGTCGCCTTCGGGGCGGTTCTCCACGTCGAATTCCTTGGCCCAGCGGATCTCCGCGCTGGCGTACTTGAGGAAGGTCAGATGCACGGCCGGGCCGATGGCGAAGACCTGGCCGCGTACGCCGTCGTCGACTTCCTCGCCGAAACCGAACACCCGTACGGTCTCGCCGTTCTGTTTGTCGTCGGTGGTCTGCTTGAGGTAGTAGCCGTTCAGGCCGAGGCGCAGGTTGTCGGTCACCCGATAGCTGGCGGAATAGTCGAAATGGAAGATCTGCCCCGAGCGATAGTCGGTGTCGTGGTTTTCCATGTTGAAGCTGTAGGTGGCCTTCAGCGACAGCTCGGTGCGTTCGGTGGGCAGCCAGGTGAAGGAGAACAGCGGCTTGTAGGTGTAGAAGTTGTTGCTGGTGTTGGCCAGCCGCTCGGCATCGTACTTGCCGGTGGGCACGGTGACCTCCACGGCGGCGGCCAGGGTCAGGTCCTTGCCCATGTCCCAGAGGATGATCGGCGCGAAGGTGGTGTCACCCATGCTTTCCCGTTCGTCGCTCAGGCCGAACGCGGCCACCCGTTGGCGGATATAGGGCTGGGCGATGTAGCCGCCCAGGCGCCCGCCGAAGATCCGCAGCGGGCTCAGGTAGTCCAGGCGAGGGATGATCGCATCCGAGCTGATCTTCACGTCGGACACCTTGCCGCCGAAGGAGCTGATGTTCAGCTTCCTGGCTTCGTAGTGGTTGTAGTAGACGTTGAAGGCGAACATGTGGTCCGGGAGGTTGTCGACGTCCAATGGCAGGGTGAAGAAACCGTCGGTTCCTGGACCTATGTTGTCCACGCCGCCTTCGCTGGCATGGGTGCAGCAGCTGAAGGCGAGGGTGACGCAGGCGGCCAGGCGCAGGGGCCTGCGGGGGTGGGTCGGGTTCATGGGCGGGCTCTTATTATTGTTTGGCGTGGCTCGGGGTACGGCATAGGAATAAGCCCTATCGACAGGCCGAGGCAGGGCATTGACGGTCAGCGAGGGGGGGATTTGCGGACACCGTGCAATGCTTTGTTACATCTGTGCGGAACGCTATATGATGGGACGCTCATCCCATGTCGCGATCCACCGCCAGAACAAGAACGAAGCCGAGACCGGCTCAGGATTTCGCCCATGCACAACAATGCCGCCGATGCGCGCTACGAACTCGCCCAGGTATCCACCTTCCTGCTGCAGACGCTGGCCGAGGTGGTCGAAGGCCATGGCGTCGATCCCGCGCGGCTGTGCCGGGGCCTGGGCTTCACCGTCGAAGACCTGCAGGACCCTACCCAGCGCATCTCCTACCGCCAGGCCGTGAGCATGATCCAGCGTGCCCTCCAGGCCCTGCCGGAGCGGGGGCTGGGGCTGTGGGTCGGACACCAGAACGTGCTCGGCACCCTTGGCCTGCTGGGCCATGTGCTGTCGCTGTGCCGGACCCTGCGCGACGCGTTCGACATCGGCGTGCGCTACCAGCACAGCTCGGGCGGGATCGTCACCTCCAGCGTCTACCAGCAGGGCGAAACCTTCTTCGTCGAGGTCGAATGCCACCTGCCCAGCAGTGAGGTGCAGGTGTTTGCCATCGAGGAGTTCTTCGCCAGCTTGCTGGTGTATGGGCGTGCCCTGGTCAGCCCGGCGTTCGAACCGCTGGGCATCGAACTCATCCATGCCGCTCCGCCCTACGCGGGCGAGTACCTGCGCCTGCTGGGCCCCCAGGTACGCTTCGGCTGCCTGCACAACCGCATGGCGATCGCCAGCCACTGGCTGGACATGCGCCTGCCCAACCACAACCTGCCGGCGTTGCGCCAGGCGCTGGCCCTGCTGGAGCAGGAAAGCACCCAGGTGCACCGGAAACTCGACCTGGTCCAGGCGGTGGAACGGGCCATCGCCCGCGACCTCAGCCTGGGCAGCCAGATCGAAAGGATTTCCGCCGAACTGAACATGAGCAGCCGCACCCTGCGGCGCCGGCTGGCCGAACACGGGCTGACCTTCGAGGCGTTGCTGGAGCAGGTGCGACGAGGGCGGGCGATGAGCCTGCTGGGCAACCCCGGGATGTCCATCGAACGTATCACCGAGGAAGTGGGATACCGTGACATCCGCAGTTTCAGGCGCGCTTTCAAGCGTTGGACGGGAGTGAGCCCAGCGACCTTCCGCAGCGAGGGTGCGAGCCCGCTGGAGCAGGCCTTCGCGCTGGCCGCGCGACGCTAAGGGAGAACCGCCATGGCGCGCCGGAGCGCGCCATGGCCGGACGATCAGTGACGCTTGCGGTTGCTGATCAGGGTGCCGACGCCGCTGTCGGTGAAGATTTCCAGCAGCACGGCATTCGGCACCCGGCCATCGATGATGTGCGCGCTGGTCACGCCGCCCTGTACCGCTTCCAGGGCGCAGCGGATCTTCGGCAGCATGCCGCCGTAGATGGTGCCGTCGGCGATCAGCTCGTTGACCTGTTCGGTGGACAGCCCAGTCAGCACCTGGCCCTGCTTGTCCATCAGGCCGGCGATGTTGGTCAGCAGCATCAGTTTCTCGGCCTTCAGCGCTTCCGCCACCTTGCCGGCCACCAGGTCGGCGTTGATGTTGTAGGACTCGCCGTTGCTGCCCACGCCGATCGGCGCGATCACCGGAATGAAGTCGCCCTTGACCAGCATGTTCAGCAGCCCGACGTTGACCCCGGTGACTTCGCCCACATGGCCGATGTCGATGATCTCCGGCTTGGTCATCTCCGGGGTCTGGCGGGTCACGGTGAGCTTCTTCGCACGGATCAGCTCGGCGTCCTTGCCGGTCAGGCCGATGGCGCTGCCGCCGTGGCGGTTGATCAGGTTGACGATGTCCTTGTTCACCTGGCCGCCGAGGACCATCTCCACCACGTCCATGGTCGCCGCATCGGTGACGCGCATGCCGTCGATGAAGTGGCTCTCGATCGACAGGCGCTTGAGCAGGTCGCCGATCTGCGGGCCGCCGCCATGCACCACCACCGGGTTGATGCCGACCGCTTTCATCAGCACCACGTCGCGGGCGAAGCCGGCCTTCAGCTCCTCGCTCTCCATGGCGTTGCCGCCGTACTTGATCACCAGCGTCTTGCCGACGAAGCGGCGGATGTAGGGCAGGGCCTCGGAAAGGACCTTGGCAACCTGGGCGGCGTCATCGCGACTCAGGGTCATGGGGAGCTCCGACATGTCAGAAGGGCACGGGCAGCGAGGAATCCACTGCCTTCAGTTGGTTACGGAAGACGGTCTTGATGCGCTCCAGCTCTTCCTCGGTGTCCGCTTCGAAGCGCAGGACCAGCACGGGAGTGGTGTTGGAGGCGCGTACCAGGCCCCAGCCTTTGGGGTAGTCGACCCGCACGCCGTCGAGGGTGGTGATGTTGCCTTCGCCCCATTGGGCGTCGCGTTGCAGCGCCTCGATGATGGCGAACTTGCTGTCCTCGGTGACGGTGATGTTGATTTCCGGGGTGGAAATGTCGCTCGGGAAGGCCGAGAACACGTGCTCGCTGTCGCGCTGGTCCTGGCTGAGGATTTCCAGCAGGCGGGCGGCGCTGTAGATGCCATCGTCGAAGCCGAACCAGCGCTCCTTGAAGAACACGTGGCCGCTCATCTCGCCGGCCAGCAGGGCGCCGGTTTCCTTCATCTTCTTCTTGATCAGCGAGTGGCCGGTCTTCCACATCACCGGACGGCCGCCGTAGCCGCTGATCAGGGCGATCAGACGGCGGGTGCACTTGACGTCGAAGATGATGTCGGCCCCCGGGTTGCGCGAGACCACGTCCTTGGCGAACAGCATCAGCAGGCGGTCCGGATAGATGATGGTACCGGTATTGGTGACCACGCCGACGCGGTCGCCGTCGCCGTCGAAGGCCAGGCCCAGGTCGGCGTTCTCGGCCTTGACCTTGGCGATCAGGTCCTTCAGGTTCTCCGGCTTGCCCGGGTCCGGATGGTGGTTCGGGAAGTTGCCGTCGACCTCGCAGTACAGCGGGATCACGCTGCAGCCCAGGGCCTCGATCAGTTGCGGGGCGATCACCCCGGCCACGCCGTTGCCGCAGTCGACCACCACCTTCATCGGCTTGGCCATGGCGATGTCGTCGCGGATCTGCTTGAAGTAGCGCGGCAGGATGTCGACCTGCTCTACGCTGCCGACGCCGGATGCCAGGTCGTTTTTCTCGATGCGCTCGCGCAGGGCCTGGATCTGCTCGTTGGCCAGGGTCTCGCCGGCGACCACGATCTTGAAGCCGTTGTAGTCCGGCGGGTTGTGGCTGCCGGTCAGCATCACCCCGGACTTGCCCTCGAGCACGTTGGCCGCGTAGTACAGCACCGGGGTAGGCACCATGCCCACGTCGCTGACCTGGCAACCGCAGTCCACCAGGCCCTGGATCAGCTGCTTGACCAGTTCGGGACCGGACAGGCGGCCATCGCGGCCGACAGCGACGCACGGTTCGCCGCGGGCGAGACTTTCCGAGCCGATGGCGCGACCGATCCAGTAGGCGGTCTCGGCGGTGAGGGTATCGCCTACCACGCCGCGGATGTCGTAGGCGCGGAAGATGCTGGCGGGCAGCGTCGGTGCTTTTGCAGTGCTCATGATGGGGGTTTGCTCCAATCCCAGGAGGTCCTGGTCTTCATCGAGAATGTCGATATCCAGAATGTCGGTGTTCTGGAACAACGGATCTGCCAATGCCGGCTCCTCGCGAGGAGGCGCTTTCGCCACCGCCACCGCCACCGGCGCCACCGGCGCTGCCTTGGCAGGGCTGGGCGCGCTGGTCGGCTCCGGCTTGCGCCGCGGCTGGCGGGCCAATGCCTGGATCAGCGGGGCGAAGCCCGGCAGGCTAGGCACAGGGGGTTTGGCAGTGCGTTGCCCGCCGAGTTCCTGAAGATACTGACCGAGGGTCAGGACATCCTGGTGCAGGCGGCGCAACAGCGACGAACGGGTGAGGTAGGCGCCGAGGATGCCGCCGAGCAGGGCCAGCAGCGCCGCGAGTGCCAGCAGCAGCGGCGAGGCCTGGGTCGAGGCGACGCTGCCGGGCGTGTAGTTCAGTTTCCAGTTCGGATTGCCGCTGTCCAGCGCTTGCGCACCCTTGCCCGGCGCCGGCGTACCGCGTTGCAGCAGCACCTGGGCCGGTGCGCCGGAGAACTGCTGGACCAGTTGCACCTGGCCGGCATCGCCCGGCAAGGGCGGCAGGGCGCGCAGCAGCCGTTGCAGGTCGACCGCCAGCAGCAGCGTGCCTTGCAGGCTCTGGTCGGCGCCGCGCACCGGCGCGGCGCTGTACAGCAGCCAGCGCTGGCCGACCTTGTAGGCTTCGGCGGCGACGTTCTGGCCACTTTCCACCCGGTGCAGGATATCCAGGGCGGCGAAGCTGACCGGGCCGGGGCTGTCGTTGTCCTGGGTGGCCTGACCGGGCGCGTTCAGGTGGGCATCGACCACGCCGTCCCAGGCCAGCAGGCTGCGCTGGGCGGCCTCGATGCGGGCGGCGTCGCCGCTTTGCAGGGCTTCGAGGGCGAGGGGGCTGGCCGCGGCGGCGCGGGTGTCGGCGGCGAGTTGCTGCAAGGCCTGGCGCAAGGCGCCGGCCTGGCCTTCGGCCCAGGCCGCGTCCAACTGGCGCTGCTGTGCCTCACCGGCGCCGCCGAAGACGCCGAACCAGAGCAGGGCGCCGGCGGCCGCCACGCCCAGCAGGCTGGCGCCTATGCCGGGCAGCAGGTCCTTGCCGTCAGCGCGTTCGGACGCTGCCTTGCGCGGCTTCTTTTCCGGTTCGAGCAGGTCGCCCAACTCGTTCCCATCCTTGGCGGTGCGCTGGAAAAGCTTCATGCCGCGTCTCCTCGGCGTCTCGTCCTGTGTTCGGGGTCAGTGGCTGCCGGAATGGCCGAAGCCGCCGGCGCCGCGCTGGCTTTCGTCGAACTGCTCGACCAGCTCGAAATGCGCCTGCACCACCGGCACCAGTACCAACTGCGCGATGCGCTCGCCGACGGCGATGGTGAACGGCGACTCGCCGCGGTTCCAGCAGGACACCATCAGCTCGCCCTGGTAGTCCGAGTCGATCAGGCCGACCAGGTTGCCCAGCACGATGCCGTGCTTGTGGCCCAGGCCGGAGCGCGGCAGAACCAGGGCGGCGAGGCCGGGATCGGCGATGTAGATGGACAGGCCGGTGGGAATCAGCAGGGTCTGGCCCGGGCCGAGGACGGTGTCTTCCTTGAGCATGGCGCGCAGGTCGAGGCCGGCCGAGCCCGGCGTGGCGTACTGCGGGAGCGGGAAGTCGGAGCCCAGGCGGGGGTCGAGGATCTTGGCTTGGAGAGAGTGCATCAGTAACTCATTGCTGGTTGAGGCGGTCGGCGATGAAGGCGATCAGCTGGCGAGCGATCTTGCCCTTGCTGGTCTGGGCGAAGGTGCTCGGATGCAGGTCGCGGTCGATCACCGTGATCGCGTTCTCGTCGCTGTTGAAGCCGATCGAGGGGTTGGCCACGTCGTTGGCGACGATCAGGTCGAGGTTCTTGTCCTTCAGCTTGCGTGCAGCATAGTCCAGCAGGTTTTCGGTTTCTGCGGCGAAGCCCACGCTGAAGGGACGATCCTCGCGCTGTGCGAGGGTGGCGAGAATGTCGGGATTGCGCACCAGCTGCAAGAGCAAGCCCTCGCCGCTGGTAGGGTCTTTCTTCAGTTTGTGCGCGGCGACCACTTCCGGGCGGTAGTCGGCGACCGCCGCGGAGGCGATCAGCAGGTCGCAGGGCATCGCCGCCTCGCAGGCGGCCAGCATGTCGCGGGCGCTGACTACGTCGACGCGCTGCACCCGGTCGGGCGTCGGCAGGTGCACCGGGCCGGTGACCAGGGTCACTCGTGCGCCGGCTTCCACCGCCGCCTCGGCGAGGGCGAAGCCCATCTTTCCGGAACTGTGGTTGGTGATGTAGCGCACCGGGTCGATGTTTTCCTGGGTCGGGCCGGCGGTGATCAGCACATGCACGCCGGTCAGCGCCTGGCGCTGGAAGCAGTCGGCGGCGCGCTGCGCCAGTTCCTCGGCTTCGAGCATGCGCCCGAGGCCGACGTCGCCGCAGGCCTGGCTGCCCGCTGCCGGACCGAACAGGTGGAAGCCGCGCTGGCGCAGCAGCTCGGCGTTGGCCTGGGTCGCGGTGTCGCGCCACATGGCCTGGTTCATCGCCGGTGCCAGGGCGATTTGCGCGTCGGTGGCCAGCACCAGGGTGGTCAACAGGTCGTTGGCCACGCCCTGGACCAGGCGCGCCATGAGGTCGGCGGTGGCCGGTGCGATCAGCACCAGATCGGCCCAGCGGGCTAGTTCGATGTGGCCCATCGCGGCTTCCGCCGCCGGGTCCAGCAGATCGGTGTGCACCGGATGGCCGGACAACGCCTGGAGGGTCAGGGGCGTGATGAACTCGCGGCCGCCCTGGGTCATCACCACTCGGACTTCAGCGCCCTGGTCGCGCAGGCGGCGGACCAGTTCGGCGCTCTTGTAGGCGGCAATGCCGCCGCCCACGCCGAGGACGATGCGTTTCCGATAGAGCCGCTGCATAGGCTTGCCTTAATAAGGAAATGGATGACATGCGCTTCGGCAAACGCGCCTCCCCAGGTCGTCTGCCGCGCAAAAAGGATGGGCTAAGATAGCACAGCGTCCGCACGGGAACAGCGGGCGGGCTCGATGGGGAAAGCGAATGAGCATCCGCGATTGGCCCGAAGCCGAACGGCCTCGGGAGAAGCTTCTGGAGCAGGGCGCGGCGGCCCTTTCCGATGCCGAGCTGTTGGCGATCTTCCTGCGCACGGGAGTGACCGGTTGCAGTGCGGTCGAGCTGTCGCGGCGGCTGTTGAGCGAGTTCGGCGGGCTGCGTGCCCTGCTCGAGGCGGACCTCGCCTCGTTCTGCGGCCATCTCGGGCTCGGCGTGGCCAAGTATGCGCAATTGCAGGCCGTGCTGGAGATGGGCCGGCGCCACCTGGCCGAGCGCCTGCGTCGCGATTCGATACTGGAGAGCCCGCAGGCGGTGCGCGACTATCTCAAGGCGCGCCTGCGCCACGAGCAGCACGAGGTGTTCGCCTGCCTGTTCCTCGACACGAGGCACCGGGTCCTGGCGTTCGAGGTGTTGTTCCAGGGCAGCATCGATGGCGCCAGCGTCTACCCGCGCCAGGTGGTCAAGCGCACCCTGGCGCACAACGCGGCGGCGCTGATCCTGACCCATAACCACCCTTCCGGCGACGCCCGTCCGAGTCTCGCCGACCGCCAGCTCACCGCGCGCCTGAAGGAAGCCTTGGCGCTCATCGACGTGCGGGTGCTCGACCACTTCATCATCGGCGACGGCGAGCCTCTGTCGCTGGCCGAATACGGTTGGCTGTGAGCGTTCGGCGAAGGGCCCAGCCCAGGCGCCGCTCGATGCCCGCCAGCAGGCGCCGGCGGATCAGCCCGCTGACCGGGCGGATCGCCACCCAGTAGGGGGTGAAGCGCAGGCGGCTGGCGCGATCGGGGCAGAACACCCGGGTTTCCGTGTGCAGCAGGGTAGCGCCGGCGCTTCGTGCAGGGCGCACCCCAGCGGGTCGTCGAAGCGCAACAGGCCTTCCACCGCGTCGAGCAGCGCGGCGGCCGGCGCGTCGATCAGCCGCTGATGGCGCTCGCTGAACTGCCAATGCGGCAGGTAGAGGGGTCGAGATCCATCGCCGGGTTCTCCCGGGCGTGGCCTTCAGCGTTTCACGGCGACCCGCGAGAAATCCTGGCGACCGAACGGATTGACCTGGTAGCCCTGCACCTCCTGGCGGGTCAGGGCGAAGGCGGTCGGGTGGGCCAGGGGCAGCCAGAGCGCCTGTTCGTGGATCAGTTTCTGCGCCTGGTGGTACAGGCCGGTGCGTTGTTCCTGGCTGCTGGCGGCCTTGCCGTCGGCAATCAGCTTGTCCAGGCCGGGATCGCAATAGCGCGCGAAGTTGAGCCCCGACTTGACGCTGGCGCAGCTGAATTGCGGAGTGAGGAAGTTGTCCGGATCGCCGTTGTCGCCGGCCCAACCCATGAACAGCAGGTCGTGTTCGCCATTCTTGGCGCGACGGATCAACTCGCCCCATTCGATGACGCGGATGTTGGCCTTGATCCCGGCCTCCGCCAGGTCGGCCTGGAGCAGTTGGGCGCCGAGGCTCGGGTTGGGGTTGAGCAGGCTGCCGGACGGGCGGGTCCAGATGTTCAGCTCGGGAAGCTGCTTGCCGGCCAGCAGCTTGCGCGCCTGTTCGGGGGCGTGCGGGTAGGCGGGAATATCCCTGGCATAGCTCCAGGTGTTTGGCGGATAGATGCCGGTGGCGGCACTGGCGCTGCCTTCGAATACCGCCTGCAGGTAGCTGGTGCGGTCGAAGGCCAGGTTGATCGCCTGGCGCACCTTGGGATCGTCCAGCGGCGGATGCTGGGTATTGAGGGCGACGAAGGCGGTCATGAAGGCCGGCGTCTGCTCGACCTTCAGGCTGGCGTCCTTGCGCGCGCTCTCCACGTCCAGCGGCTTCGGCGACAGGGCGATCTGGCATTCGCCGCGGCGCAACTTCTGCAGGCGCACGTTGGCGTCCGGGGTAATGGCGAAGATCAGCGCGTCGACCGCCGGCTTGCCGGCGAAGTACTCGGGGTTGGCGGCGTAGCGCACCACCGCGTCCTTCTGGAAGCGCTTGAACACGAACGGCCCGCTGCCGATCGGCGCGGTGTTGAGCTTTTCCGGGGTTCCGGCCTTCATCAACTGGTCGGCGTACTCCGCCGAATAGATGGAGGCGAAGCCCATGCTCAGCATCGGCAGGAAGGTCGCGTCGGGGTGGTCGAGAACGATCAGCACCTGGTGGTCGCCGCTTTTCTCCACCCGCTTGATCAGCTCCGGCAGTTGCATCGACTGGGCGTGCGGGAAGCCGTTCTGCGCCACCTTGTGCCAGGGATTGGCCGGATCGAGCATGCGCTGGAAGCTGAACACCACGTCGTCGGCGTCGAGCGTACGGCTCGGCTTGAAGTAGGCGGTGCTGTGGAAGTGCACGCCCTGGCGCAGGTCGAAGCGATAGCTCAGGCCGTCGTCGGATACCGACCAGCGCTCGGCCAGCGAGGGCACCACCGTCCCCTTGCCGGCGTCGAACTCGACCAGGCGATTCATCAGCACATCGGCCGAGGCGTTGGTGGTGGTCAGCGAGTTGTACTGGACCACGTCGAAGCCCTCGGGGCTGGCCTCGGTACACACACTCAAGGTGGCAGCGGCGGCGGGCTGGGCGAGCAGCAGGGGGGCGAGGAACAGGGAGAAAGCGGCGAGGCGCATGACGGGCTCCATTCGAACGGTTAACATGCCCATCCGCAGCGGTTGGGCGCAGTCATGCAAGGCCGTTGGCGGCCTTGAATCGCTACCCTAGACCATGCGGCGGGCAGCGACAACGAGGCAAGGCGACGAACGGCCGCGGTGCGAAGCCCGCAGCGAGGCGGGCCGCGGCTGCGCCATGGGCCTTCGCCCTTGCGGCGCGGGGCGCCTTTCTGATATAAAGCTGCGCTCTTTTCTGGGGCCACGCTCTCCTTCGTCGGGATGCAGCGGGTAAGACCCCGGTGAAACTGAGTATCGAACTTGAGTTAAAGCAGCCAACCCATGCCGGGTTGGGCATGAGGTTATAGAGGGCTGAGGCATGTCTAGAGTCTGTCAAGTAACCGGTAAGGGTCCGGTTACCGGGAATAACATTTCCCACGCACACAACAAAACCCGCCGCCGTTTCCTGCCGAACCTGCAGCACCACCGTTTCTGGGTCGAGTCCGAGAAGCGCTTCGTACGTCTGCGCGTTTCCGCCAAGGGCATGCGTATCATCGACAAGCGTGGCATCGAGGCCGTCCTGGCTGACCTGCGTGCCCGCGGCGAAAAATTCTAAGGAGCTGAATCATGCGTGAATTGATTCGTCTGGTGTCCAGCGCCGGTACCGGCCACTTCTACACCACCGACAAGAACAAGCGTACCAAGCCTGAGAAGATCGAGATCAAGAAGTACGATCCGGTCGTTCGTCAGCACGTGATCTACAAGGAAGCCAAGATCAAGTAATTGATCCGGCACCTTGCGAAAAGCCCGCCATCCGGCGGGCTTTTTCATTTCCGGCGTACGAACTCCCGGGCTGGCGCACAAAAAAGCCCGCCAGGTGGCGGGCAAGGGTAACAAGCATTCGGGATGAAGCCGGGGCTCAGGCCTTGGCTTCGAAGATCACATAGACCTTGCGACAGGCTTCGAGCACTTCCCAGGTGCCCTGGAAGCCGGCGGGGATCACGAAGCGGTCGCCGGCGCGCACGGTCTTGGCGTTGCCGTGCCGGTCGCGCAGCACCGAGACGCCCTGGATGATCTCGCAGTACTCGTGTTCGGTGTAGTTCACCGTCCACTGGCCCACGGCGCCTTCCCAGATACCGGCGTTGAACTGCCCGCAGGGGCTGCCGTAGTGGTTGCGCACGCTCTGTTTCGGGTCGCCCTTGAGGATTTTCTCCGGCGCCGGGCTGTAGTGCTCCGGAGCGCTGTTGGCCTGGGCGAAGTCGACGATCTGTTCGATGTTCATGCTGACTCTCGGTTCTTGTGGTTCTGGCCAGTTGGAGGCAGGGCGGCGCCAGCCGCCCGCCTGGATCAGACGCTGGCGCGGATGGCCTGGGCCAGGCGCTCGACGATCTGGTCGATGTGGGGCTTGTCGATGATCAGCGGCGGCGACATGGCGATGATGTCGCCGGTCACCCGGACCATCAGGTCGTGCTCCCAGAAGCAGCGCTCGAAGACGTCGTAGCCGCGCTTGCCGGGGCCGTCCGCGTGCGGCGCCAGTTGCACGCCGCCGACCAGGCCGACGGCGCGGATGTCGACCACGTTGGGCAGGTCGCGCAGGCTGAACAGCGCGTCCTGCCAGTAGCCTTCCAGTTCGACGGCCCGCTGGAACAGGTCGTCGCGACGGTAGATGTCCAGGGTCGCCAGGGCGGCGGCGCAGGCTACCGGGTGGCCGGAATAGGTATAGCCGTGGAAGAACTCGATGGCGCCCTGCGGGCCTTGCATGAAGGCGGCGTGGATCTTCTCGTCGACGAATACGGCGCCCATCGGGATGCTGCCGTTGGTCAGCCCCTTGGCGCAGGTCAACAGGTCCGGGACGACGCCCCAGCGCTGCGCGGCGAAGGCTTCGCCGACGCGGCCGAAACCGGTGATCACTTCGTCGAAGATCAGCAGGATGCCATGCTTGCGGGTGATCTCGCGCAGCCGCTGAAGGTAGCCTTTGGGCGGCAGCACCACGCCGGCCGAGCCGGACATCGGCTCGACGATCACCGCGGCGATATTCTCGGCGCCGTGCAGGGTCACCAGGCGTTCCAGCTCCTCGGCCTTTTCCGCGCCATGCTCGGGCAGGCCGACGGTGAAGGCGTTGCGGGCGACGGCCAGGGTGTGCGGCAGGTGGTCGACCCCCGGCAGCAGGTTGGCGGAGAAGGCCTTGCGGTTGTTGACCATGCCGCCTACCGACAGGCCGCCGAAGCCGACCCCGTGGTAGCCCAGTTCGCGGCCGATCAGGCGGGTGCGGGTGCCCTGGCCGATGGCGCGCTGGTAGGCAAGGGCGATCTTCAGCGCGGTGTCCGCCGATTCCGAGCCGGAGTTGGTGAAGAACACTTTGTTCAGGCCCGGCGGGGCGATTTCCGCCAGCCGCGCGGCGAGTTCGAACGGCAGCGGGTGACCCATCTGGAACGGCGGGGCGTAGTCGAGGGTGGCGATCTGCCGGGCCACCGCTTCGCTGATCTCGCGCCGGCCGTGGCCGGCATTGCAGCACCAGAGGCCGGCGGTGCCGTCGAGGATGCGGCGCCCGCCCTGGGCGATATAGTGGATGCCTTCGGCGCTTTCCAGCAGGCGCGGCCGCGCCTTGAACTGGCGGTTGGCGGTGAAGGGCATCCAGAAGTTGTCGAGTCTGCTCGACTGCGGCTCGTTATTCATTGTCATAGGGCCACCCAGGTTGCACGCGAGGGATGAAGACGCTAGTCCGGGCGAGTCTATGTTTAAAATAATGAACGTGACAAGGGAGTTAGAGGGGTTCCTGTCAAATATATTGAAAACAGGCGCTGCTCTGGTTTAGGGTGGCGGACACCACGGGCCGCGCGCCCGCCTTGCAGAATCTGACAGCGCGCCTGTCTCCCAGGCGCCCAGAACACCAATAAGAGGACACGTTGTCATGACCACCCTGACCCGCGCCGACTGGGAAGCCCGCGCCAAAGACCTGAAGATCGAAGGCCGCGCCTTCGTCAACGGCGAATACAGCAACGCCGCCTCCGGCGAGACCTTCGATTGCCTGAGCCCGGTGGATGGCCGCTTCCTGGCCAAGGTCGCCAGTTGCGACCTGGCCGATGCCGAGCAGGCGGTCAAGGTCGCTCGCAATGCCTTCGATTCCGGCGCCTGGTCGCGCCTGGCGCCGGCCAAGCGCAAGCAGACGATGATCCGCTTCGCCGATCTGCTGCTGGAGAACGCCGAGGAGCTGGCCCTGCTGGAAACCCTGGACATGGGCAAGCCGATCAGCGACTCGCTGCACATCGATGTCGCCAGCGCCGCCAACAGCCTGCGCTGGAGCGCCGAGGCGATCGACAAGATCTATGACGAAGTCGCCGCCACTCCCCATGCCGAGCTGGGCCTGGTGACCCGCGAGCCGGTCGGCGTGGTCGCCGCCATCGTGCCGTGGAACTTCCCGCTGCTGATGTCCTGCTGGAAACTCGGTCCGGCCCTGGCCACCGGCAACTCGGTGATCCTCAAGCCCTCCGAGAAGTCGCCGCTGACCGCCATCCGCATCGCCCAGCTGGCCGTCGAGGCCGGCATTCCGAAAGGCGTGTTCAACGTGCTGCCGGGCTACGGCCACACGGTAGGCAAGGCGTTGGCACTGCACATGGATGTCGACACCCTGGTGTTCACCGGTTCGACCAAGATCGCCAAGCAACTGATGGTCTATGCCGGCGAGTCGAACATGAAACGCGTCTGGCTGGAGGCCGGCGGCAAGAGCCCGAACATCGTCTTCGCCGACGCCCCGGACCTGAAGGCCGCCGCCGAAGCCGCTGCCGGCGCCATCGCCTTCAACCAGGGCGAAGTCTGCACCGCCGGTTCGCGCCTGCTGGTGGAGCGCTCCATCAAGGACAAGTTCCTGCCCCTGGTGATCGAGGCCCTCAAGGGCTGGAAGCCGGGTAACCCGCTGGATCCGGAAACCAACGTCGGCGCGCTGGTGGACACCCAGCAGATGAACACCGTGCTGTCCTACATCGAGGCCGGTCACAACGACGGTGCCAAGCTGGTTGCCGGCGGCAAGCGGACCCTGGAAGAAACCGGCGGCACCTACGTCGAGCCGACCATCTTCGACGGCGTGACCAATGCGATGAAGATCGCCCGCGAGGAAATCTTCGGCCCGGTGCTCTCGGTGATCGAGTTCGAGGATGCCGAGGAGGCCGTGCGCATCGCCAACGACACGCCCTATGGGCTGGCGGCGGCGGTCTGGACCAGCAACCTGTCCAAGGCGCACCTGACTGCCAAGGCCCTGCGCGCCGGCAGCGTCTGGGTCAACCAGTACGACGGCGGCGACATGACCGCTCCGTTCGGCGGCTTCAAGCAGTCGGGCAACGGTCGCGACAAGTCGCTGCACGCCTTCGACAAGTACACCGAGCTGAAGGCGACCTGGATCAAGCTCTGATCGCCTAGGTCGGCCTTTCCGGGCCGGCTCTCTCGAGCCACACCCGCGGCCGGGTTTCCTTCTGGAAGCCCGGCCGCTGTGCTTCGTGCGCCGGATATATCCGCTCGCCCCGGCAAGGCTTCCGGGGTGCCAACGGGAGAATCGCAATGCGTTGGGGAAGCTATTTCGCCGTCTGTTCCGCAGTCATCAGCATCGGCCTCGCCCTTGGCCTGACCATGCCGCTGGTCTCGTTGCGCCTGGAGAGCTGGGGCTACGGCAGTTTCGCCATCGGCGTGATGGCCAGCACGCCGGCAGTGGGCGTGCTGCTCGGCGCGATGATCGCCGGGCGCCTCGCCGCGCGCGTCGGTACGCCGCGGCTGATGCAGTTGTGCCTGCTCACCGGGGCAGCCTCCATCGGCCTGCTGGCGCTGCTGCAGAGCTACCCGGTATGGCTGTTGCTGCGCCTGCTGATCGGCGTGCAGCTCACCGTGGTGTTCATCCTCGGGGAAAGCTGGATCAACCAGTTGGCGGTGGAGAAGTGGCGTGGCCGGCTGGTCGCGCTGTACGGCACCGGCTACGCCCTCAGCCAACTGTCCGGGCCGGTACTGCTGACCTTCATCGGTACCGCCGACGACCGTGGCTTCTGGTTCGGCGTCTGCCTGCTGATTGCTGGCTCGTTGCTGCTGCTGGGCCGCGGCGGTGCGCCCAGGGTCGATCCGCACAGTGCCTCCGGGCGCGGTTTGTGGGCCTTCTGCCGGGGCCTGCCGGCGATCGCCTGGGCGGTGGTGTTGTTCGCTGCCTTCGAGGCGATGATCCTCACCCTGCTGCCGGTCTACGGGTTGCGCCAGGGCTTTCCGCAAGCGGTGGCGCTGGCCATGGTCAGTACCGTGGTGGTGGGCGATGCATTGTTGCAGCTGCCGATCGGCTGGCTCGCCGACCGGGTCTCGCGCAGCGGCCTGTTCGGCGGCTGCGGCCTGGTGCTGCTGCTGAGCAGCCTGGCGATTCCCCTGCTGCTGCAGACGCCGTTGATCTGGCCGCTGCTGGTGCTGTTCGGGGCCAGCGCCGGCGGGTTGTTCACCCTGGCGCTGATCCTGATCGGCGAGCGCTACCGAGACGATGCCCTGGTCCGGGCCAATGCCCATGTCGCGCAGCTATGGGGGATCGGCTGCCTGCTCGGCCCGCTGGCCACCGGCGCCGCCAGCCAGTGGATCAGCGGTCACGCCCTGCCGTTGATGATGGCGCTCGGCGCGGCGGGCTTCGTGGTGCTGGTGCGGCTGCGCGGGGCGATTCCGGCGGACGAGGAGGCGACCGGCCTGGAAGCCTCCGAGTGACCCTCAGAGCATCTTTTCCAGTCCGATCATTCCCGCGACCCAGGCGTTCAGGCGTCGCCACAGGCTACCCGGCTCGTGGCGCAGGACCTGGGCCCGGCCGTCGCGTTCGTCGATCCAGACCAGCTTCGGCCGGCTGCCGCTGCGGTCGATGCGAACCTGGTAGCTGACGCTCGGCGCCATGCCCTCCAGCGCCAGTTGGCGGACCTGCTCGGCCAGCAGCGGACTGTCGACGATGACCCCGACTTCGGTGTTCCACAGGATCGAGCGCGGATCGAAGTTGAACGAACCGATGAATACCTTGCGCCGGTCGAAGACCATCGCCTTGCTGTGCAGGCTGGCGCTGCTCGATCCGTGCAGGCGCCAGGGCGCGCCGCTCAGCGGCTGGTCGGGATTGGCGCGCAGCTCGTAGAGCTTCACGCCATGTTCCAGCAGCGCCATCCGATAGGGTGCGTAGCCGGCATGCACGGCGGGCACGTCGGTGGCTTCCAGGGAGTTGGTCAGCAGGCGCACGCGGACGCCGCTGTCGGCCTTGCCGGTGAGGTAGTTGAGACCGTCCTTGGCCGGAACGAAATACGCCGAGACCAGGATCAGTTCCTTCTGCACGCCCTTGAACAGGCCCGCCAGGTGCGGACTGAGCAATAGGTGCGGGTCGGGCTCGCCGCGGCTCAATACCTTCAGCGGCGCATCCCAGATCGCCTCGGCGCGGGCCCAGGTGAGATTCTCCAGCCAGTTGCCCAGGCGTGGCTGGTCGCCGCGGTCGAACAGGTGGCGGATGTAGCCGGACTCCTTCACCGACTCTTTGCGCAGGTAGCGCTGCAACTTGCGTCGGGCCGACTCCAGCTCGCCGGGATAGGGCGCGCGCCAGAGGAAATCCTCGATCGGCCGGCTGATGGCGCTGTTCCAGTACTGGTCGAAGCTGTGCGAGAGCTGGTTGGCGATGGGGCCGACGCCGAGCAGGTCGAGGTCGGTGAAGTTCATCTCCGGCTTGGCGTTGAAATACTCGTCGCCGAGGTTGCGTCCGCCGACGATGGCCGCCGTGCCGTCGGCCAGCCACAGCTTGTTGTGCATGCGCCGGTGTTGCTGGGACAGGTTGAACAGGCGGCCGACGCCTCGCGTGATGCCGGTGGCGCGGCCCAGGTGCAACGGGTTGAACAGGCGCACCTGGATGTTCGGATGGGCGGAGAGCACACCGATCTCGTAGTCCCAGCCATCGCTGGCGGTGTCGTCGATGAGGATGCGTACCCGCACGCCACGGTCGGCTGCCTTGAGCAACTCGTAGGCGAGGGCGCGCGTGGTCAGTCCGTCGTGGACGATGTAGTACTGGATGTCGAGGCTGCGCTGGGCTGCGCGAATCAGCGCCGCGCGGGCGACGAAGGCATCCTCGCTGGCGCCCAGGAGGTGGAAGCCGGACTGGCCGGGGTGGTCGCGTCCCTGGATTTCGGCCTGCCTGGCCAGCCAGGTACCCTCGGCGGGCAGTGCCGACGACGGTTGCGGCGGAGGAGTGCTGGCGCAGCCGGAGAGGGCCAGGAGGGCCAGCAGGAGGAATCGGCGAAGCAAGGACATCTCCCGTGGAAACTCGAACGACCGGCTCATCCCGGTCGTGCGAATTCTAGGAGTTTTCCTCGGAAGAGCGATGCCCCGCCTGATTTTTTCAGAATCCGCCGAGCCTCGGATGGGCTCAGCTACCGAGTTTTTCCTTCAGCCGGTACCAGGCCATGCCCAGCGCCAGCAGTGGCGAGCGCAGCAGCTTGCCGCCGGGGAAGGTGATGTGCGGCACCTTGGCGAACAGGTCGAAGCCGTCGCTCTGCTGGCCGCCGATGGCTTCGGCGAGCAACTGCCCGGCGAGGTGCGTGGCGTTCACCCCGTGTCCGGAATAGGCCTGGGCGAAGTACACGTTGGGCTGCCCCGGCAGGCGGCCGATCTGTGGCAGGCGATTGGCACCGATGCCGATCATGCCGCCCCATTGGTAGTCGATGCGGACGTTCGCCAGTTGCGGGAATACCTCCAGCATCTTCGGCCGCATGTAGGCGGCGATGTCGCTGGGGTCGCGGCCGGAATAATGGCAGGCGCCACCGAACAGCAGGCGGTTGTCGGCGGAGAGCCGGTAGTAGTCGAGGGCCACGCGCTGGTCGCACACTGCCATGTTCTGCGGCAGCAGTTGGCGGGCCAGTTGCTCGTCCAGCGGTTCGGTGGCGATCACGTAGCTGCCGGCCGGCAGTACCTTGCCGCCGAGCAGCGGGTTGAGGTCGTTCATGTAGGCGTTGCAGCCCAGCACCAGGGTCTTCGCCCGCACTTTGCCGGTGGCGGTATGCACCTGGACTTCCGCGCCGTAGTCGATGCGCGTCACCGGCGAGCGCTCGAACAGGCGGACGCCCAGCGACTGGGCAGCGGCGGCTTCGCCGAGGACCAGGTTGAGCGGGTGCAGGTGGCCAGAACCCATGTCCACCAGGCCGCCGACGTAGCGATCGGAGCCGACCACGCTGCGCATCTCCGCGGCCGGCACCAGGCGCATCTCGTGGCGATAGCCGAGGGCCTGGAGTTCCTCCATGTCCTCGCGGAAGCCCTGGTAGTCGCCGGGCTTGTTCGCCAGGTCGCAGTAGCCCCAGCGCAGATCGCAGTCGATGGCGTATTGCTCGACCCGGCGACGGACGATCTCCACCGCCTCCAGGCCCATCAGCTTGAGTGCCTTCACGCCGTCGGCGCCGATCACCGGGAGGAACTGCTCGACGTCATGGCCGACGCCGCGGATCAACTGGCCGCCATTGCGCCCACTGGCGCCCCAGCCGATCCGGTGCGCTTCCAGCAGGACCACGGAGAAGCCGCGCTGGGCCAGTTCCAACGCCGTGTTCACCCCCGAGAAACCGCCGCCGACGACGCACACGTCGGCCTGCTCTTCGCCGGCCAGGGGTGGGCACTCGATGCGTCGGTTGAGCGTGGCGGCGTAGTAGGAGGGGGCGTGTTGGGCGGTATGCACCGGCTGGCGAACGCGGGCGTTCATGTGTGAAATCCTGATTATTATGTGTGGAAAATTTGACGGAGCATAAACGTCAGTCGAGGCGCTCGCCAAGGGCGAAAAAGGAAAAAACTGCGAGGTGTTGCGGGGATCGTGTGCGGAAACGACGGTGTTTCCCGTCTATGCCGGGAGTCCTGGCGGACTCCCGGAAAGTGCCTTGGGTCAATCCGGAACCGGTAGGTCGAGCGATTCCTTGACCTCTTCCATGACGATATAGCTCTTCGACTCGCGTACGTGCGGCAGTTTCAGCAGGATGTCGCCGAGCAGCTTGCGGTAGGACGCCATTTCCGAGATGCGAGCCTTCACCAGGTAGTCGAAGTGGCCGGACACCAGGTGGCATTCCAGCACATGGGGCAGCTTGAGCACCGCCCGGCGAAACTCTTCGAAGGTATCGCCGGACTTGTAGTCCAGGCTGATCTCGACGAACACCAGCAGGCTGGCCTTCAGGTGCTGCGGATTGAGCCGGGCGTGGTAGCCCATGATCAGGCCTTCGCGCTCCAGGCGGCGCACGCGTTCGGTGCAGGGTGTGGTCGAGAGGCCGACGCGTTCGCCCAGCTCGGTGAAGGAAATGCGACCTTCCTCCTGCAGGATGCGGAGGATGTTGCGGTCGATCTTGTCCAGCTCGCGCTTGCTCTGATGCTGGGTACGCATGGATGGAGGCTCCCCGTCTGGCTCGGAAAATCCGGAAATTTTCCGCCAATATAACGTCGAAAGCAGGGAAAAACACTGGCCGGGGAAAACGCCTTGATCTTGCACGAGGGCCCCGCCACCCTTGGCCGGGTCGGCAACGGACAGAGGTAGGACATGCGTTTGCGCAGAAGGACGACGTTGCTGCTGGTATTTGCAGTGCTGTTGCTGCTGGCGTTCGGCTACGGCTGGCATGCCTGGCGCAGCCTGTTGCGCGAGCAGGGGGTCGAGCGCCTGGAGTGGCAAGGCCTGGGCCTGTCCGCCGAAGGCATCGGGCTGCGACGGCTGGCGCTGGAGCGGCGCGGCGCGGATGGCGCCAGCCTGCGACTGGACGTGGAACACGCGCTGCTGCGCTGGCCCGGGCTGTCGGGCTGGCGTCCGCGTCTACCCGGCCTGCGCGTGGAGCAAGTGGCGCTCGCCTGGCAACCGGCTGCCGCGAGTTCCGACGACGACTCCGCTGCGCTGGACTGGACGTCCCTGCGCGAGACCCTCGCCTGGCTGCCGGAACAGATCCACCTCGAACGCTTCCATCTCGACCTGCCTTGTCCCGCCGGCCGCTGCGAGCAGGACGGCGGACTGGACATCGGCCGCCCGTCGGGAGCGCTGTTTCCGCTGGCTGCGCAACTGCGCCTGCAACAGGAGGCGCAGCAGGCCCAGCTCGACGCCCAGCTCTTCGAGGAGCCTACCGGCTGGCGCCTGCGTGCGCGCGCGCAACTCGACCGGCAGGCGCTGCTGACGCTGGACAGCCAGCTCGCGCCGTCCGATGGCGACGGCCTCTGGCAGGGGCGCCTGGAGGCGCCCGGCCTGCCGGACACCCGTGGCCTGGTGGTCTGGCTCAATCGCTGGCTGCCGGAAGCGCAGCGCCTGCCCGACGCACCGCAAGCCCTGCGTCTGCAAGCGGACTGGACGATCCGCCTGGCGCCTGGCCGCGACTGGCTGGAGCCGCGCCGGGTGCTCGACGGCGGTGGCTCGGCGGCGCTGCTGGTGCAGGCTCCGCAAGCCTGGCCGCTGCCCGGTCTGGGTAATGTACAGGGCGAACTGCAAGTCCAACTGGATGGAGACGAGGGCGCCTGGTTGCCACGCCAGCTGCGCAGCGACTTGCGCCTGAGCCAGTTGCACGGCGAGTGGTTGCAGGCGCTGCCGGCCGAGTTGCGGCCGAGCGCGCTGGGCTTGCGCAGCGAGCCGCTGGAGCGCGATGCCGATAGCGTCACCGCGTTGCGCCTGGCGTTCACCAGCGAGGGCGCGAGTACGCTGAAGCTGGAGACTCGGCTCGACCTGCTGGGCATCTCGCCGTGGGCCGCCAGGCTGGTGGAGGGTCGCTTGCAGGTGGACGCGCCGCGCCTGCAATACCTGGGCTGGAAAGCCGAGCGACTGGTCGCGGAGATTCCCCTGGAGGGCCGGCTGGACGGGCAGCGCGCCAACCTCTCCTTCGGCAGGGGCGCGCGGTTGCAGGCGGCGTCCCTGGCCGAGCCGTCGACGCTGCACCTTGGCCAGCCCCGCCTCAATCTCGCCGGGACCGCTCTCGAACTGGCCTACCAGCCGCTGGCGCTGCATTTCGCCGGGCCGCTGCAGGCGCAGGTCGGACAACTCCGCCAGGCCAACCTCAAGCCGTTGGCCTGGACCTTCGAGGGGCCGCTCGACACCACCCTCGAGCGCACCAGCCTGAAGGGACGGCTGAGCAACGGTGCGGGGCTGGCGGCGGACTTCCAGCTGCAGCGCGATGCGAAGACGCCCCTGGCACTCTCCGCCAAGCTGGCCGAGGTGTTCTTCCGTACCGGCAATCCGCTGGCCGCGACCCTCGCCGACTGGCCGGGGCTGCTCGAACTGGGCAATGGGCGCGCGACCGCCGCGGCCGGCTGGAAGCTCGACGCGGCGGGTGGCTCGTCCCTCGACCTGGACCTGACCCTGAAAGGCCTCGACGGTATCTACGACCGCAGCGAGCTGAAGGGGCTGGGCGGCAGCCTGGCCTTGCGCCTGCGCGGCGGTCAGTTGAGCCTGGACAGCCCCGGCCTGAGCCTGGCCGAGGCCAATCCCGGCCTGCCGCTGGGGCCGGTGAGTTTCCGCGGGCGCTACGAGGCCCCGCTTTCCGCGCCGGGCAGCGGCCGTTTGAGCTGGCAGACGTTGCAGAGCGGCCTGTTCGGCGGGCAGGCCTCGGTCCCCGCGGGGAGCATCCGCCTGGGTCAGGCCGAGCAGAAGTTCGCCTTGCGTATCCAGGGCATACAACTCGGCGAGATTTTCCGGGTCTATCCGGCGGAGGGCCTGGCCGGCGAAGGCACCCTGGACGGCGAACTGCCGCTGATGCTGAACCGCTGGAAGCCCAGCGTCTCCGGCGGCCAGGTCAAGGCCCGCGAGCCCGGCTACCTGCGCTTCCGCTCGGCGAAGATCGAGGCGCTGGGGCGCAGCAACCCGGGGATGAAGCTGGTCGCCGATGCCCTCGACGATTTCCACTACGACGTCCTGCAAAGCAGCGTCGATTATCATGAGAACGGCAAGCTGTTGCTCGGCCTGCGCTTGCAGGGCAGCAACCCGGACCTGGAGAAGGGGCGCCCGGTCAACCTCAACGTCAACCTGGAGGAGGATATCCCGGCACTGCTGACCAGCCTGCAACTGAGCGACCGGGTCAGCGAAACCATTCGCCAACGTGTGCAGGAGCGCATGCAGAAACGCAAGGCTTCGGCGCCATGAGCCATACAGGAGAACCCCCGATGCGCCTCTGCGCTCTATTCGCTGTCCTGCTGCTGGGCAGCCTGACGATGGCCTGCACGCCCACCGTGCAGCTGGCGGCTCCCAGCGAGCCGATCAACATCAATCTCAACGTGAAAATCGAGCACGAGATCTACATCAAGGTCGACAAGGCTCTGGACGGCATCATCAACGAGAACAGCGGCCTGTTCTAAAGGAGCGGATCCATGACAACCCGTAGCAAACTCGGTATCGCCCTGCTGGCCCTCGGCATCAGCCTTTCCGCCATGGCGATGGACCTCGGCCAGGCCATGTCGGCCCTTGGCGGCGCCAAGGCCCAGGGCCTGGTCGGCGAGCAGGCGGACGGTTACCTTGGCGTGGTCAGCAACAGCGGCCAGGCGGCGGACATCGCCGCGCAGATCAATGCCGCGCGCCGCGCCGAATACCAGAAGGTGGCCAACAGCAGCGGCGCTTCGCTGGCCGACGTGGAGGCCATGGCCGGCAAGAAGGCGATGGAGAAAACCCCTGCCGGGCAGTACGTCCAGGTTGGCGGCAAGTGGGTGAAGAAATAGCGCGAAGGCTCTGCGAGCGCTCTGGGACGCTGCTCCGGTCGCAAGGGCCGGGCAGCGTCCGCGGGATTTTTCCTGTCGCGAGCGCTTCCCCCAGGGACTCCTGTCGTTTTCCATGGATTCTGCGACAGGCTTTCCCGAAAAAGCGGCTCCCGGCCTGAGTTCGATCATTTAAATATGCGGTATTTTTCCAGTTTTATGGTGGATGCGCCTCGGTAAAACCCCTCTTTGTCCGGTTTTTTACCTAAGTAGTCGCCTAAAATTGGTGATTATTTCTGCCTGCCTCTTCCTATACTGCGCGCATCTACACGCTCAAAATAACAAACGTCCGCGGTTCCTCCGCGACGTGGGAGGCGACAATGCGAGTTCTGGTCCTTGGCAGCGGTGTCATCGGTACCGCCAGTGCGTATTACCTGGCCCGAGCCGGGTTCGAGGTGGTGGTGGTCGACCGTCAGGACGGTCCCGCGCTGGAAACCAGCTTCGCCAACGCCGGCCAGGTGTCTCCCGGCTACGCTTCGCCCTGGGCAGCCCCGGGCATTCCTCTGAAGGCCATGAAGTGGCTGCTGGAAAAGCACGCGCCGCTGGCCATCAAGCTCACCTCCGATCCCAGCCAGTACGCCTGGATGCTGCAGATGCTGCGCAACTGCACCGCCGAGCGCTACGCGGTGAACAAGGAGCGCATGGTCCGCCTGTCTGAGTACAGCCGCGATTGCCTCGACGAACTGCGCGCCGAGACCGGCATCGCCTACGAGGGCCGCACCCTCGGCACCACCCAACTGTTCCGCACCCAGGCGCAGCTGGACGCCGCCGGCAAGGACATCGCCGTGCTCGAGCGCTCCGGCGTGCCCTACGAGGTTCTCGACCGCGACGGCATCGCCCGCGTCGAGCCGGCCCTGGCCAAGGTCGCCGACAAGCTGGTCGGCGCCCTGCGCCTGCCCAACGACCAGACCGGCGACTGCCAGCTGTTCACCACCCGCCTGGCGGAAATGGCCAAGGGCCTGGGCGTGGAGTTCCGCTTCGGCCAGAACATCGAACGCCTGGACTTCGCCGGCGACCGCATCAACGGTGTGCTGGTCAACGGCGAATTGCTCACCGCCGACCACTACGTGCTGGCCCTGGGCAGCTACTCGCCGCAACTGCTCAAGCCGCTGGGTATCAAGGCTCCGGTCTATCCGCTGAAGGGCTACTCGCTGACCGTGCCGATCACCAACCCGGAGATGGCGCCGACCTCGACCATCCTCGACGAGACCTACAAGGTGGCGATCACCCGCTTCGACCAGCGCATCCGCGTCGGCGGCATGGCGGAAATCGCCGGCTTCGACCTGTCGCTGAACCCGCGCCGCCGCGAAACCCTGGAAATGATCACCACCGACCTCTATCCCGAGGGCGGCGACATCAGCCAGGCGACCTTCTGGACCGGCCTGCGCCCGGCGACCCCGGATGGCACCCCGATCGTCGGCGCCACCCGCTACCGCAACCTGTTCCTCAATACCGGCCACGGCACCCTGGGTTGGACCATGGCCTGCGGGTCGGGTCGCTACCTGGCCGACCTGATGGCGAAGAAGCGCCCGCAGATCAGCACCGAAGGCCTGGATATTTCCCGCTACAGCAATTCCCCGGAGAACGCCAAGAATGCCCATCCAGCGCCAGCACACTAACGAACGTATGAGCCAGATCGTCGTCCACAACGGCACCGTCTACCTGGCGGGCCAGGTGGGCGAGGACATGTCCGCGGGCGTCGAGCAGCAGACCCGCGAGACCCTGGCGGCCATCGAGCGTCTGCTGGAAGAGGCCGGCACCGACAAGACCCGGATCCTCTCGGTGACCATCTACCTGAAGGACATCGACGCCGACTTCGAAGGCATGAACCGCGTCTGGGACCAGTGGCTGCCGCGCGGCGTCGCGCCGGCGCGCGCCACCGTCGAAGCCAAGCTCTGCGAGCCGGAGATCCTGGTAGAGATGTCGGTGGTCGCTGCGCTGCCCTGAGTTTTGTCTGGCCCGGCCGGAGAGCCGGGCTTTTTTTCGCCTGATGAAAGGTGCGCGATGCCGCACCTCGCTGAAGAGAGACCCGTCGCCATGCGCCCCGCCCGTGCCCTGATCGACCTGCAAGCCCTTCGTCACAACTATCGGCTGGCCCGCGAGGCCACCGGCGCCCGTGCGCTCGCGGTGATCAAGGCGGACGCATACGGCCACGGCGCGGTGCGCTGTGCCGAAGCGCTGGCGGCCGAGGCCGATGGCTTCGCCGTGGCCTGCATCGAGGAGGGCCTGGAGCTGCGCGAGGCCGGTATCCGCCAGCCGATCCTGCTGCTGGAGGGCTTCTTCGAGGCGTCCGAGCTGGAGC
The DNA here is from genome assembly GCF_037574965.1 of Pseudomonas sp. KBN12P06040. Taxonomy (NCBI): domain Bacteria; kingdom Pseudomonadati; phylum Pseudomonadota; class Gammaproteobacteria; order Pseudomonadales; family Pseudomonadaceae; genus Pseudomonas; species Pseudomonas sp. KBN12P06040. The sequence continues at coordinate 6,198,144 of NZ_JBBELS010000001.1, read as the reverse complement.
TGATCGTCGCCCACGACTTCTGGTGCGTGGTGCATTGCGCCTGGCAATTGGAGGCGATCGAACGCGCCAGCCTGGACCGCCCGCTGAACGTCTGGCTGAAGATGGATTCGGGCATGCACCGCGTCGGCTTCTTCCCCGAGGACTTCCGCGCCGCCCACGAGCGCCTGCGGGCCAGCGGCAAGGTGGCGAAGATCGTGATGATGAGTCACTTCTCCCGCGCCGACGAACTGGATTGCCCGCGCACCGAGGAACAGCTCGCCGCCTTCGCGACCGCGAGCCAGGGCCTGGAAGGCGAGATCAGCCTGCGCAATTCGCCAGCCGTGCTCGGCTGGCCGAAGGTGCCCAGCGATTGGGTACGTCCGGGCATCCTGCTCTACGGAGCCACGCCGTTCGAGCGCGCACATCCGCTGGCCGACCGCTTGCGCCCGGTGATGACCCTGGAATCGAAGGTGATCAGCGTCCGCGACCTGCCGGCCGGCGAACCGGTCGGCTACGGCGCGCGCTACAGCACCGAGCGTAGCCAGCGCATCGGCGTGGTCGCCATGGGCTACGCCGATGGCTACCCGCGGCACGCCGCCGACGGCACCCTGGTGTTCATCGACGGCAAGCCGGGGCGCCTGGTTGGCCGGGTATCGATGGACATGCTCACCGTCGACCTTACCGACCATCCCCAGGCCGGGCTGGGCAGCCGGGTCGAACTATGGGGCCCGAACGTGCCGGTCGGCGCCCTGGCGGCGCAGTTCGGCAGCATTCCCTACCAGCTGCTGTGCAACCTGAAAAGGGTGCCGCGCGTCTATTCCGGGGCTTGAGAAAAACTTTCCGAATTCTTTGCGCAGGCATGTCGACCGATCTGTTGTAAATACTGAACAGTGTTGCCATGATACGGCCGACTTGGGGTCGCCAGCCGTGTGCGGCCTCGTTTTGCCTTGCCTGCCAGAAGAATAAGGAGGACTCCACCCTTGGACGTCGGTGCTCGTCTGCAAACCATCCGAAAGCTCAAAGGTCTTTCCCAGCGCGAACTCGCCAAACGGGCGGGTGTCACCAACAGCACTATCTCGATGATCGAGAAAAACAGCGTGAGCCCTTCCATCAGTTCGCTGAAGAAGGTGCTGGGCGGTATCCCCATGTCCCTGGTGGAGTTCTTCTCCCTGGACCTGGAGCAGGACAGCCATACCCAGGTTGTCTACAAGGCAGACGAACTGATCGACATTTCCAGCGGTGCGGTGTCCATGCGCCTGGTGGGTAAGGCGCACCCGAGCCGGGCGATCGCCTTCCTCGACGAAACCTACCCGCCGGGCTCCGACACCGGCGAGGAAATGCTCAACCACGAAGGCGAGGAGGCCGGGGTGCTGGTCGACGGGCGCCTGGAACTGACCGTTGGCAGCGAGACCTATGTGCTCGAGCGCGGCGACAGCTACTATTTCGAGAGCAACAAGCCGCACCGTTTTCGCAATCCCTACGATGTGCCGGCACGCTTGATCAGCGCCACCACGCCCGCAAATTTCTGACCTGAAGCACAAGACCCCGCAGGGCCCGAAGGGCGCCGGCCGACAAGGGGCATGCGGGGCTGCGACCTAATGCCGCAAGGCTTTGCGAGGGTGTGCAATTGTTTCTGCCGGGCTTTCTTTGCCGTTATACTTGCGCCCGCCCGCGCGGCCCGCAGTGATCGGTATCGTGCCCGGGTGTGATAAGCCACGATGAGGGTGTAAGGGTGAACCTGATTAAAAAAATGCTGGCGGCCCAAGCTGCCGTGTTGGCCCTGTGGGCTGTAAGCGCTCAGGCTACGACCACTGACGATGCGATCGCCAAGCGCCTCGAGCCGGTAGGCAAGGTCTGCGTACAAGGCAAGGAATGCGAAGGCGTCGGCGCCGTCGCGGCAGCCGCCGGTGGCGGCGGTGCGCGTTCCGGCGAAGACATCGTCGGCAAGACCTGCAACACCTGCCACGGCACTGGCCTGCTGGGCGCGCCGAAGGTTGGCGACAAGGCCGAGTGGGGCAAGCGCGCCAAGGAGCAGGGCGGCCTCGATGGCCTGCTGGCCAAGGCGATTTCCGGTATCAACGCCATGCCGCCGAAAGGCACCTGCGCCGATTGCTCGGACGACGAGCTGAAAGCCGCGATCAAGCATATGTCCGGTCTGTAACAACGCCGGGACAGTGTCGCGAAAAGCCGCCTCCTGGCGGCTTTTTCGTATCCGCGGTGCGGGTTTTTCCCGCTGGCGGATCGTCCCGCCAGCAAACAGGGTCCAAACTTCCGGCTACCCATTCGCCGGAGGGCATCGTCTTGAGCCGAACCTGTTCCATCGACGCCGCAGTCGATCACTTGCTGCAGACCATCAAGGGCCCGATCCGCATGGGCCTGCCCCTCGGGCTGGGTAAGCCCAACCGACTGGTCAATGCGTTGTACCAGCGGCTGCGGACCCTGCCGGAGCGCCAGCTGACGCTGTATACCGCGCTTTCCCTGGGGCGTCCCGCCGCTGGCGGCGACCTGCAACGGCGTTTCCTCGAGCCTTTCGCCGAACGGGTCTTCGCCGACTACCCGGAGCTGGATTACCTGCACGCCCTGCGCCGCGACGAACTGCCGGCGAACATCCGCGTCGAGGAGTTCTACCTGCAGCCCGGCAGCCTGCTGGACAGCGCGCCGGCGCAGCAGCACTACATCAGTTGCAACTACAGCCACGTCGCCCGCGACATCAATGCCAAGGGCGTCAACGCGGTGGCCCAGCTGGTGGCGCGGCATCCCGAGCGGCCGGGCAAGCTGAGCCTGGCCTGCAACCCGGATATCACCCTGGACCTCCTGCCGATGCTGGAGAAGCGTCGCGCCGCTGGCGAGACCATCGTCGCCATCGGCGTGGTCCACGATGACCTGCCCTACCTGCCGGGCGACGCCGAGGTCGAGGAGGCGGTATTCGACCTGCTGATCGACGCGCCGGCGGAAAGCAGCCGGCTGTTCTCCACGCCGAACATGCCGGTCAACCTGCAGGATCACTGTATCGGTCTCCACGCCAGCGCGCTGGTGCGCGACGGCGGCACCCTGCAGATCGGCATCGGCTCGATGGGCGACGCGCTGACCGCTGCCCTGCTGCTGCGCCAGCTCGACAACGCCACCTACCGAGCGTTGATCGACGAGCTGGGTGTGCGTGCGCGCTGGGCCGAGACGATCGAGCGCGATGGTGGCCTGGAGCCGTTCCGCCGGGGGCTTTACGGTTGCAGCGAGATGTTCGTGCCGGGTCTGCTGGCGCTGGCCGAGGCCGGCGTGCTGAGCCGCCGGGTCTACCCCGACGAAGCGCGGCAGCGTGCCGCCGAGCGCGGCGAGGCGCCGGAGGAGGGCGGGGTGTGGCTGCACGGCGGCTTTTTCCTCGGTCCGTTGGCGTTCTACCGGCGCCTGCGCGAGATGTCGCTGGAAGAGCGCGCCGGGATTGGCATGACCGGCATCGGCTTCGTCAACAACCTGTACCGCCAGGAAGAGCTGAAGCGTCTGCAGCGGCGCGACGCGCGCTTCATCAACAGCGCCTTCACCGTGACCTTGCTCGGCGCCGGGGTCGCCGACCAGCTGGAGGACGGCCGGGTGCTCAGTGGCGTCGGCGGGCAGTACAACTTCGTCGCCCAGGCCCACGAGCTGGAGGGCGCACGTTCGATCCTGATGCTGCGTAGCTGGCGCGAATCCGGCGGGGAAGTCAGTTCGAACATCGTCTGGCAGTACGCCCACACCACCATTCCCCGGCACTTGCGTGACATGGTGGTGACCGAGTATGGGATCGCCGACCTGCGCGGCAAGAACGACGCGGAAGTGATCGCCGCGCTGCTGGCCATCGCCGACTCGCGTTTCCAGCAGGCGCTGGCCGAGCAGGCCCGGGCGGCCGGCAAGCTGCCGAAGGATTTCGTCCTGCCCGAACGCTATCGCAACAATACCCCGGAGCGCCTGCAGGCCTTGCACCAGGCCCACGCAGCGGCGCTGCCGGAGTTTCCCCTGGGCAGCGATTTCGACGAGGTCGAGCAGGACCTGCTGCGGGCGTTGGGTTGGCTCAAGCGCAAGCTGAAGCTGAGCGAGATCCTCGAACTGGGCAAGGCGACCCTGGACGCGCCGGAGCCAGAAGCCTACCCGGCGCATCTGCGGCGCATGGACCTGGACGATCCGCAGGGGCTTCGCGAGGAACTCTACCAGCGCTTGTTGCTGGCCGGCCTGCGGGCCAGCCAGGAAGAGCGGGGCTGAGTGGCGCTCAGTCGAGGAACTCGACCTGGCCGCCGGCCAGCGATTTCACCCGGGCCAGGGACTCGACCCGGTAGCCTTCGCTTTCCAGCAGGGCGCGGCCATCCTGGAAGGATTTCTCGATGACGATGCCGAGCCCGGCGATGCTCGCGCCGGCCTGGCCGATCAGGTCGATCAGCGCCTTGGCGGCATGGCCGTTGGCGAGGAAGTCGTCGATCACCAGCACGTGGTCGTGGGCGTTCAGGTGCTTGGCCGAGATGGCGATGGTGCTCTCGGTCTGCTTGGTGAAGGAGAACACCTTGGAGATGTACAGGTTGTCCTTCAGGGTCAGCGACTGGTACTTGCGGGCGAAGATCACCGGGACGCCCAGCTCCAGGCCGGCCATGACCGCCGGGGCGATGCCGGAAGCCTCGATGGTGACGATCTTGGTGATGCCCTGGTCGCGGAAGCGCATGGCGAACGCGTGACCGACCTGCTGCATCAGCTGCGGGTCGATCTGGTGGTTGAGAAAGGCGTCGACCTTGAGTACGTGCTCGGAAAGGACGATGCCTTCCGAGCGGATTTTGTCTTTGAGAATGTCCACGGGTGGCTTCCTGCGAAGCGGCTGTCGCTGATGAAGCGCGGCATTGTACCGCCAGCCGGCGCCGCGCGCGACGTTCTCTCGGACGAGCGAACATGATCGAGCGGTCAGGAATCCGCGCCTGCCCGGCGCGGCCCCGTGGCAGGCGGGCCGCGCCGCTGCCGGCTCATTTCAGCAGGTTGTTCACCAGTAGCGTCTCGACGTCCTTGAAGCGCCCGCTGAGCACGGCCTTGGCGGCGTAGAGCGCGGTGTCGGCGACCTGGCCGAACTCGATCTTCGGCGGCATCACCAGCTCCGCAGGGTTGGTATGCACGTCCAGCAGCGCCGGACCGGGCTGGGCGAGGAACTCCTGCACCGCCGCCTCGAGATCCTCGGAGCGCGTCACCTTGCGTCCGTGGAAGCCGATGACCTCGGCGAGCCGGGCGAAGTCCGGGTTGAGCAGGTCGGTGTAGTTGTCCAGCAGGCCCTCGACCTTCTGTTCCAGCTCGACGAAGTTCAGCGAGGCATTGTTCAGCACCACTACCTTGATCGGCAGTTTTTCCTGGATGGCCGTCAGCAGGTCGCCGAGCAGCATGGCCAGGCCGCCGTCGCCGGAGATCGAGATCACCTGGCGCTCGGGGTAGGCCTTCTTCAGTCCCAGCGCCTGGGGCATGGCGTTGGCCATGGTGCCGTGGACCAGGCTGGTGAGGGTGCGGCGCTTGCCGTTGCTGTGGATGTGACGCAACAGCCAGACCATCGCCGAGCCGCCGTCGGCGGTGAACAGGGCGTCCTCGCTGGCGTGCTGGTCGAGCAGGCTGACCAGGTGCTGGGGGTGGATCAGCTCGCCCTTGCCGGCTTGCTCCTCTTTTTCCAGCGTCCGCAGCGAGCGCTCGCGGTGCTCCAGGCATTCGTCGAGGAAGCTGCGTTCCTCGCGGACTTCGAGCAGCGGCAGGAGCGCCTCGAGGGTGGGGATCACGTCGCCGACCACGCCGAGATCGACGGGGTGGCGGCGACCCAGGTGGCTGCCGTCGCGGTCGACCTGGATCAGGGTGGCCTTCTGCGGATAGAACTGCGCCCAGGCGAAGTCGGCGCCGAGCAGCAGGAGGGTGTCGCACTCGGTCATCATGTGGAAGCCGGACTCGATCCCGAGCATACCGGTCATGCCCATGTTGAAGGGGTTGTCGTACTCGACGAAGTCCTTGGCCCGCGACGTGTGCGCGATGGGCGCCTTGAGGCGGTCGGCGAGGGCCACCAGCAGGTCGTGGGCGCCCTGGCAGCCGGAGCCGGCGTAGATGCCGATCTTCTTGCCGTGGGCCAGCAGGCGGGCGATATCCTGCAGTTCGGCGTCGCTGGGGCGCAGCACCGGTTGCGGGAAATGCACCGAGAACGGCAGGTCGTCCTTCACCGTGGCCTGGCTGATGTCGGCCGGCAGGATCACCACCGCCACGCCGCGCCGGTTGAGCGCCGCCTGGCAGGCCAGGGCCACCACCCGGCGCGCCTGTTCCGGGCTGTGCACCTGCTCGCAGAACACCGAGCAACTGGCGTAGACCGCCTTGAAGTCGACCTCCTGGGGAAACTCCATGCCCAGTTGCGGGGTGACGATCTGGCTGGCGATCAGCACCATCGGCGCGCGGTTGCGCTGGGCCTCGTAGACGCCGTTGATGAAGTGCAGGCTGCCCGGTCCGCAGGAGCCGGCGCAGGCGGTCAGGCGTCCGCTGATGTAGGACTCGGCGCCCGCGGCGAAGGCCGCCGCCTCTTCGTGGCGCACGTGGACCCACTGGATCTGGCTGCGATGGATGGCGTCGGTGACATGGTTGAGGGTGTCGCCGACGATGCCATAGCAATGGCGGACGCCGGCGGCTTCCAGGGTTTCCACGACGATCTCGGCGACTTTCTTGCTCGACATGAAGCTGTCCTCAAATGGAATTCGTTAGCTAGCTAATTTTGGTCGCGCGTGGAGCGGCAAAAGTTCCTCGCCCGAGGCTAGGCATCGGGCAAGACACTTTTGTGAAAATCGAGACAGTCGAGGCGCGGCGGGCTCAGCGCTTGAGCATGGCGCGGATGTCGGCGAGGGCGGCGTTGCCCTTGGCCGCCTTGACCTCTTGCGGGGCGTCTTCCATGCCTTCCCATTCGAGGTCTTCGGGGGGCAGTTCGTCGAGGAAGCGGCTCGGCGAGCAGTCGATGATCTCGCCGTACTGCTTGCGCTTGGCGGCGAAGGTCATCGCCAGGTTCTGCCGCGCGCGGGTGATGCCGACGTAGGCCAGGCGGCGCTCCTCTTCCACCGTGTCGGCCTCGATGCTGGAACGGTGGGGCAGGATCTCTTCCTCCATGCCCATGATGAATACGTAGGGGAACTCCAGCCCCTTCGACGCGTGCAGGGTCATCATCTGCACGCCTTCGGCGCCTTCCTCTTCTTCCTGCTGGCGCTCCAGCATGTCGCGCAGGACCAGCTTGGCGATGGCCTGCTCGATGGTCATGTCGCCTTCCTCGTCGCGCTCGAGGGTGTTCTTCAGTGCCTCGATGAGGAACCAGACGTTGCTCATGCGGAATTCGGCGACCTTGTCGCTGGAGGCGTTCTGCCGCAGCCAGTTCTCGTAGTCGATGTCCATCACCATGCTGCGCAGCACGGCGATCGGCTCGTTCTCCGCGCACTGTCGGCGGATACCGTCCATCCAGCGCTTGAAGCGTTGCAGGCGTTCGTGGAAACGGCTGTCGAGGTGCTCGGCCAGGCCCATCTCGTCGCAGGCGGCGTACATCGAGATCTTGCGCTGGGTGGCGTAGTTGCCGAGCTTCTCCAGGGTCGCCGAACCGATTTCCCGGCGCGGCACGTTGATCACCCTGAGGAAGGCGTTGTCGTCGTCGGGGTTCACCAGCAGGCGGAAGTAGGACATCAGGTCCTTCACTTCCTGGCGCCCGAAGAAGCTGGTGCCGCCAGAGAGCCGATAGGGAATCTGGTGGTGCTGGAGCTTCAGCTCCATCAGCTTGGCCTGGTGGTTGCCACGGTAGAGGATGGCGAACTCGCTGTACGGCCGCTCGGTGCGCAGGTGCAGGGTGAGGATTTCCATGGCGATGCGCTCGGCCTCGGCGTCCTCGTTGCGGCAGCGGATCACCCGGATCGGATCGCCGTGGCCCATCTCGCTCCACAACTGCTTCTCGAATACGTGCGGGTTGTTGGCGATGAGGACGTTCGCGCACTTGAGGATGCGGCTGGTGGAGCGGTAGTTCTGCTCCAGCATCACCACCTTCAGCGAAGGGAAGTCTTCCTTCAGCTGCATCAGGTTTTCCGGGCGCGCGCCGCGCCAGGCGTAGATCGACTGGTCGTCGTCGCCGACCACGGTGAACTGGGCGCGGTCCTTCACCAGCAGCTTGACCAGCAGGTACTGGCTGGCGTTGGTGTCCTGGTACTCGTCCACCAGCATGTAGCGCACCTTGTTCTGCCACTTCTGGAGGACGTCCGGATGTTCCTGGAACAGTTTCACCGGTTGCAGGATCAGGTCGTCGAAGTCCACCGCGTTGTAGGCGCGCAGGGTGCGCTGGTAATGCAGGTAGACGATCGCGGCGGTCTGCTCCTTGGGATTGCGGGCCTTTTCCAGCGCCTCCTCCGGAAGGATCAGGTCGTTCTTCCAGGCGCCGATGTAGTTCTTGATCTCGTCGACGCCGTCGTCCCCGGAATACTCCTTCTGCATGATGTCGGTCAGCAGCGCCTTGATGTCCGACTCGTCGAAGATCGAGAAGCCGGGCTTGTAGCCGAGCCGCTCGTGTTCCTTGCGGATGATGTTCAGGCCGAGGTTGTGGAAGGTCGAGACGGTCAGGCCCTTGCCCTCGCCGCCGCGCAGCAGGGTGCCGACGCGCTCCTTCATCTCCCGCGCGGCCTTGTTGGTGAAGGTCACGGCGACGATGTACTGGGCGCGGATACCGCACTGCTGGACGAGATAGGCGATCTTGCGGGTGATCACGCTGGTCTTGCCGGAGCCGGCGCCAGCCAGGACCAGCAGGGGACCGCCGACGTAGTTCACGGCTTCTTGCTGCCGGGGATTGAGTCGGGACATAGGAACAGGCCGGAAGAGAGGGTTGAAGCGGGGGCGTATTCTAACAGGCTGGCTGGCATCCGCGAGAATTAGCGTGCAAGCTGTGACCGATCCCGAGATCGTTCACGCCATTTTGCTGTAGATTCCCTACCGCATTAGGATGATGCCGTTCGTTCTTTACGAAGATTCTTAAAACTTTGGAGGTTGCTTGTCAGCGCCCGCAGAACCCTTGCGCCTGCTCCTTCTGGCGGATACGCCGGACTGGGCGCCACTGCTAGGTGAACGCCTGAGAGCGTTGGGGCCTGCCTTTTCGCTGAGCATCGTCACCACCTGGGAGGGTGCGGCCACCCTGTTCGCCGCCGAGCCCCGCGGGCTGCTCCTGGCCACGCCGGCCTGCCTGCCGCTGGGGACTCCCTGCCCCTGGCCGGTGATCCTGCTGTTGCAGCAGGAGCCGGCGCAGGCGCCGGTCGGGGTGGTCGACTGGCTGGCCGCCGAACAGCTTTCCGAGGACAGCCTGCGCCGCTGCCTGCGCTACGCGCGCGAGCGCCTGGGCTTGCAGGCGACCCTGCAACTGCTCGCCGAGCAGGATCCGCTGACCGGCATCGCCAACCGCCAGGGCTTCCAGACCCTGCTCGCGGCGCGCCTCAGCGAATTCGACGGGCGTGGCCTGGTGCTCGGCCACCTCGACCTGGACAACTTCCGTCACGTCAACGATTCCCTCGGCCACCAGGGCGGCGACCGCCTGATCCTGCAGGTGGTCAACCGCCTGCGCGGCTTCATGGAGAACGGTGACAGCCTGGCGCGCCTGGGCAGCGACGAGTTCGCCCTGCTGCTGGACACCCGTCGCGATCCGCAACGCGCCGAGCGGGTCGCCGAACGCATCGTCGAATGCCTTGGCGAGCCCTACTGGATTGATGGCGAGAGCCTGTTGCTGGGTTGCAGCCTGGGCCTCGCCCACGCCCGTGCCGACGAAGGCGCCGACCCGCTGATGTGGCATGCGCACATCGCCATGCAGCAGGCCAAGAGCCGCCAGGGTTGCACCTTCCATGTCTTCGACGAACGCATCAACCGTGGCGTGCGCAGCCTCGCCGACCTCGAAGCCGAACTGCGCCGGGCGCTGCGTCGCGACGAGCTGGAGCTGCACTACCAGCCGCGACTGTGCCTGGACAGCGGGCGCATCGTCGGCCTGGAGGCGCTGGTGCGCTGGCGCCACGGCGAGCGGGGCCTGCTCACGCCCAGCGAGTTCGTCCCGCTGGCCGAGGAAAGCGGGCTGATCGTGCCGCTCGGCTACTGGGTCATCGCCCGCGCCCTGCGCGACATGCAGTGGCTCAACGGGCGCGGCCTGGAGCCGTTGCACATGGCGGTGAACCTGTCGTTCCGCCAGTTCCAGGACAGCCAGTTGCTGCCGACCCTGCAACGGTTGATCGAAGAGCACGGCGTCGACGCGCGCTGGCTCGAGTTCGAACTGACCGAGACCGCCGTGATGCGGCGCAGCGACCAGGTGCTGCAGACCATGCAGGCGCTCGGCCAACTGGGCGTGCGCTTTTCGCTGGACGACTTCGGCACCGGTTTCTCGTCCTTCGTCCACCTCAATAGCCTGCCGATCACCCTGTTGAAGATCGACCGCAGCTTCGTCGGCGGCATGGACCAACGGGCGGAAAACTTCCAACTGGTGCGGGCGATGATCAACCTGGCGCACAACCTCAACCTGGAAGTGGTTGCCGAAGGCGTAGAGACCCTGCGCCAGCAGGAGCAGTTGCGCGATTTCGGTTGCGACCAGGTGCAGGGCTACTGGATCAGTCCGCCGCTGCCGCTGGCGGAACTGGCGCGTTTCCTGGGCATCGGCGAGCGCTCGGCGCATCGCGGCCAGCCGCTCGGCAATTGAGCGCCGACGTCTCGCTGGCCGTGGCTTTCGGCAGCAACCGCGCGGTCTTCCACTCGAAGGCCAGGGTCAGGCCAATGGCCGCGCAGGCCAGGCCGCCGGCCAGCCCCCACCAGACGCCCGCGGCGTCCCAGCCGGCCGCGAACGCCAGCAGGCAGGCCAGCGGCACGCCGACCAGCCAGTAGCAGGCCAGGCCGACCAGGAAGGTGGTGCGGGCGTCCTTGAGACCGCGGATCGCGCCCATGGCGACGTTCTGGGTGCCGTCGAACAGCTCGAACCAGGCGGCGATCGCCAGCAGCGAGACGGCCATCGCGGCCACCTCCCGGTTGGCCGGGGCGTCGCGGTCGAGGAACAGGCCGATGATGGCCTCCGGCATCCACCAGAAGAGCCCGGCGAAGAGCAGCATGCACAGCGCGCCGAAGCCGATGCCGACGCGCCCGGCGCGACGTGCTTCGAGCAGGCGGCCGGCGCCGAAATGCTGGCCGATGCGGTAGGTGGTGGCGTACGACAACCCCACCGGCACCATGAACGCCACGTATACCGCCTGGATGGCGATCTGGTGCGCGGCCAGGGCGTGATCGCCGATGATGCCCATGCACAGGGTGGCGACCATGAACATCCCCGACTCCACCGCGTAGGTGCCACCGATGGGCAGCCCCAGGCGCAGGATCTCCTCGACCATCGCCCGCTGCGGCCGTCCCAGTCCGCGCAGCAGCGAGTACGCGGCATAGGCCGGCTGCCGGCGGATATACAGGGCCAGCAGCAGCGGCATGCAGTTCATGACGAGGGCGGTGACCAGGCCGATACCGGCCAGGCCCAGGCGCGGCAGGCCGAACAGGCCTTCTATGAAGGAATAGTTGAGAGCCAGGTTGGCCAGCGCGCCGAGCACGCTGATCGCCATCACCGGTCCGGCGCGGTCTATGGCGCTGGTGAAGCCGCGCAGGACCATGAAGGCCATGTAGCCGGGCAGGGCGAATGTCAGGCTGTGGAGGAACTGCATGGCGCCGTCCACCGTCTGCGGCGCCTGGCCGAAGAGCAGGAGCAGCGGCCGCAGGTTCCATAGCAGCAGGCCGGCGGCCAGGGCCAGCGCGGCGCCGACCCAGAGTCCGGAGCGAGCGGCCGCGGCGGCGCCAGCGGCGTCGTCGCAGCCGTGACGGATCGCCACCAGGTTGCCGACCGCTGCCACCACGCCGACACAGAACGTCGAGACGAAGGCGTAGCTGACCGCGCCCAGGCCGCCGGCGGCCAGCGCGTCGGGGCCGAGCTTGCCCATCATCACGGTGTCGGTGAAGACCATGGCGACATAGGCCAGCTGGGCGGCGATCAACGGGCCCGCCAGGCGCAGGATGGCTTTGAGTTCGACGAGGGATGGCGAGGACATGGATGAGTAAGGCTCAGGAGGAGATGGTTGCCGCGATGGCCTGTCGGCGTTGAGAATGCGGCTATTCTCGGTGCGACTGGCATGGCTCCACAAAAGGAAAAACAAGATGCCAGGCATGAGTAAAAGTCATGAAAGAGGTAATTCCCCAATGACCCGTCGCCTGCCCCCGCTGTATGCCCTGCGCGCCTTCGAGGCTGCCGCCCGGCACGCCTCTTTCACCCGCGCCGGCGAGGAACTGGCGATAACCCAGAGCGCGGTGAGCCGGCACATCCGTACCCTGGAGGAGCACTTCGGTTGTCGTCTGTTCGAGCGCCATGGCCGCCAGTTGCAGCTGACCGAGCCGGCACGCCTGCTACTGCCCGGGCTGCGCGACGGCTTCGATGCGCTGGAACGGGCCTGCACCGCCCTGCGTGTGGACGACGCCACCCTGCGCCTGAAGGCGCCTTCCACCCTTACCCTGCGCTGGCTGCTACCGCGCCTGAGCCGCTTCCGCCACCTGAACCCGGATATCGAGGTGCAGCTCACCAGTGCCTGGATGGATGTGGACTCGGTGGACTTCCAGCGCGAGCCTTTCGACTGCGCGGTGTTGCTGGGCAGCGGCCAGTTCAGCCCGGAATGGGAAACGGCAGCGCTGTTCGCCGAATGGCTGGTGCCGGTCTGCGATCCCGACGAGGCCGTGGAGCCCTGGACCCTCCAACGCCTGCGTGACAGCGAGTTGCTGCACCCCACGCCGGATCGTCGCGACTGGCGACGCTGGCTGCAACGGACCGGGCTGGGGGAGGAGGTGTCGCTCAAGGGCGGCCAGGTGTTCGACACGCTGGAGCTGGGCATCGTCGCCGCCGCGCGAGGCTATGGCGTGTCCATCGGCGACCTGGTGATGGTCGCCGAGGATGTCGCCCAGGGCCGCATCGGCCTGCCCTGGCCGGTGGCGGTGGTCAGCGGCGAAAGCTATCACCTGGTCTGGCCTCGCGCCCGCAGGGGACAGGAACGCTTCCAGCGATTGCGCGACTTCCTCCTCGCGGAGGTGGCGGCGATGCGTCTGCCCGTCGTCGAGCGGCTGGCGTGACGCCGCCGGACAACTCCTGGCGCTGACGCGACGTTACAGGTCGCTGCCGTCGCTGGGCCGGGCGCAGGGTTTGCGCTAGGGTCGTTGGTCGTTGCCTGTCGGGAGCGACAGGGGACGGAGCTTCCTTCCAACCGCCCAAAGGAACCCGCCATGACCTTCGCCAAAGGAATACTCGCCGCGCTGGCGCTCGCCGCCGCAGTCGGCCAGGCCAGCGCCACCGAACTCGAGCACTGGCCGGCCCCCGCCGCCAGGCAACTGAATGCACTGATCGAGGCCAACGCGAACAAGGGCGCCTACGCCGTGTTCGACATGGACAACACCAGCTATCGCTACGACCTGGAAGAATCGCTGCTGCCCTATCTGGAAATGAAGGGCGTGCTGACCCGCGACAGGCTCGACCCTTCGCTGAAACTGATCCCGTTCAAGGACCAGGCCGGGCACAAGGAGAGCCTGTTCAGCTACTACTACCGGCTTTGCGAGATCGACGACATGGTCTGCTATCCCTGGGTCGCCCAGGTGTTCTCAGGCTTCACCCTCAGGGAACTGAAGGGCTATGTCGACGAACTGATGGCCTACGGCAAGCCGATCCCCGCCACCTATTACGACGGCGACAAGCTCGCCACGCTCGACGTCGAGCCGCCGCGCGTGTTCAGCGGCCAGCGCGAGCTGTACAACAAGCTGATGGAAAACGGCATCGAGGTCTACGTGATCAGCGCGGCCCACGAGGAACTGGTGCGGATGGTCGCGGCGGACCCCAGGTATGGCTACAACGCCAAGCCGGAGAACGTCATCGGCGTCACCACCCTGCTGAAGAACCGCAAGACCGGCGAGCTGACCACCGCGCGCAAGCAGATCGCCGAGGGCAAGTACGACCCCAAGGCCAACCTCGACCTGGAGGTGACCCCCTACCTGTGGACCCCGGCGACCTGGATGGCCGGCAAGCAGGCTGCGATCCTCACCTACATCGACCGCTGGAAGCGGCCGATCCTGGTCGCCGGCGATACCCCGGACAGCGACGGCTACATGCTGTTCAACGGCACCGCGGAAAACGGCGTGCACCTGTGGGTCAACCGCAAGGCCAAGTACATGGAGCAGATCAACGGCATGATCAAGCAGCATTCCGCCGCCCAGGCCAAGGCCGGCCTGCCGGTGACGGCGGACAGGAACTGGGTGATCGTCACCCCGGAGCAGATCCAGTAGGCGAAACGGCGAGGGGCCGGCATTGGCCGGCCCCCGCATCCCTCAGCGCACCACGTGCAGGAAGTGCATGTGCCGCTCGTACTGGTCGAGGATGTCGCCGATCACGCCGTCGCGGCTCCAGCCCATGATGTCGTAGTCCTGGCCGCCTTCCTGGAGATGGACCTCGGCGCGGAAATACTTGCGCGACTCGCTGCTGTCCTCGGTGTCGCGCATCACGAAGCTCGGCGTGGTGAAGGCGCGCGGACGCACCTCGTAGATGAAATCGACCTCGCCGCCGTGGCTGACTTCCAGCCGAACCCGGCCGTCCTCGCCGTCCTGCACCTGGACTTCGTAGCCCTGCTTGCGCAGTTCGGCGGCGACGTCCTCGCAGGCCGGTCGCGCCACATCGGTGATGAAGCGGTTGACGTGGCTGCGCCTTGGGAACATGGCGATGTTGCGCAGGCGGCGCTGCCAACCGTCGCCCTCGCTTGCGCCGCTGCGCGTGGTGGGGCGGGAGAAGGTCAGCGCCTGGTAGCGGATGCCGCGCTTGGTGGCATCCAGGTGCAGCGCCTTGAACAGGCCCCAGATCGACGCCAGGAGCACGATGGAGAACGGCAGCGCGCTGGCGATGGTCGCGGTTTGCAGCGCCTTGAGGCCATCGGCGAGGAGCAGGGCGATGGCCACCACGCCCATCAGCACCGACCAGAATATCCGCTGCCAGAGCGGCGAGTGGTCCTTGCCGCTGGAGGCCAGCATGTCCACCACCAGCGCGCCGGAGTCGGCCGAGGTGACGAAGAACACCACCACCATCAGCACCGCCACCAGCGAGATCACGCTGCCCAGCGGGAAGTGCTCGAGGAAGGCGAACAGCGCCACCGAACTGTCCTGGTTGACCACTTCGGCCAACTGGGTGAAGCCCTCCTGCAGGACCATGTGGATGGCGGTATCGCCGAACACCGTCATCCACAGCAGGGTGAAGCCGGCCGGGACGAACAGCACGCCGCAGACGAACTCGCGGATCGTGCGGCCGCGCGAGATACGGGCGATGAACAGGCCGACGAAGGGCGACCAGGACAGCCACCAGCCCCAGTACAGCAGGGTCCAGCCGCCGATCCAGTCGGTGGGCTCGTAGGCGTACAGGTTGAAGGTCTTGTTGACGATGTCGGACAGGTAGGCCCCGGTGTTCTGCACGTAGGTCTGCAGGAGGAACACGGTCGGCCCGAGGACCAGCACGAAGAGCAGCAGGATCACCGCCAGGCTCAGGTTCAGCTCGGACAGGATGCGGATGCCGCGGTCCAGTCCGCTGGCCACCGAGAGCGTGGCGAGGCCGCAGGTGGCGGCGATCAGGGCGATCTGCACGGTCTGGTTCACCGGCCAGCCGAACAGGTGGTGCAGGCCGCTGTTGATCTGCAGCACGCCGTAGCCGAGCGAAGTCGCCACGCCGAACACGGTGCCGATGATCGCGAAGATATCCACCGCGTGGCCGATGGGGCCGTAGATACGTTCGCCGATCAGCGGATACAGCGCCGAGCGCAGGGTCAGCGGCAGGCCGTGGCGATAGCTGAAGAAGGCCAGGATCAGCGCGACGATGGCGTAGATCGCCCAGGCATGCAGGCCCCAGTGGAAGAAGGTCAGCTTCATCGCTTCCTTCGCCGCCTGCACGGTGTTCGGCTCGCCTACCGGTGGGGTGGTGAAGTGCATCACCGGTTCGGCAACGCCGAAGAACATCAGACCGATGCCCATGCCGGCGGAGAACAGCATGGCGAACCAGGTGGTGTTGCGGTAGTCGGGACGACTGTGGTCGGGGCCGAGCTTGATGTCGCCGTAGCGGCTGACGGCGAGGAACACCACGCTGATCAGGATCAGCGCCACGGCCAGTACGTAGAACCAGCTGGCGTTGGTGATGATCCATTGCTGGACGTGGTTGAACAGCGATTGCGCTTCTTCCTGGAGGAGCACGGTGAACAGCACCAGGGCCAGGATCAGGGCGGCGGAGGTATAGAAGACCGGAGGATTCAGGGTGCTCCGGGGGGTAGTGGGTGTCTCCATGTAAGCTAGCTCTCCTTGTGATCGGATTGCCCGCCGAAGGCGGAAGACGAAACAGCCTAACACATCGTGATAGCTAATTTGATTCGTAAAGCCTTAATCGATAGCTTTGCTGAATTATTACGCTTCACGTGGAGGTCGTTGCCCGATACTGCAGGGCTTCCGCCAGGTGCCGGCGTTCGATGGCATCGATGCGCTCCAGGTCGGCCAGCGTCCGGGCCACCTTGAGTATGCGATGCAAGGCGCGCAAGGAAAGTTCCAGGCGCTCTCCGGCAGCCTCCAGCCAGCGGCGGTCCGCTTCGGCGAGTGCACAATTGCGGTGCATCGCCTGGAGGTCGAGATGGGCATTGGCGCAGCCCTGGCGGGCCAGTTGCCGTTGCCGTGCGGCGCCAACCCGTTCGCTGACCTCGGCGGTAGCGGTTTCGCCGTGTCCTGGCTGCAGGCTGGTGCTTTCGCGGAGCACGCTGACGTGCAGGTCGATGCGATCGAGCAGCGGTCCGGACAGCTTGCCCCGGTAGCGCTGGACCTGTTCCGGGGTGCAGCGGCAGCGGCCGCTGGGATCGCCGAGGTAGCCACAGGGACAGGGATTCATCTGGAGCTTTTGTTAGCAAACCCTATTGAGGGAAATAGAACCGTCGTGGAGCATGCGCCCGAAACTCAGCTGCTAGAGAGCAAAAATGGCTAAGCGCGCACGCTCCACCAAGGGAAAAGCTTCATCAGGGAAAAAGAAGTCTGGGCTAGAACTGAAGGTCAGGAACGATGGCCGCCAGTCAGGATTTACGGTCGTCAGCTTTGACTTCCTGACTGACTGGTTGGGTGAGGATGCAGATCCCTTTTTGAAAGGCATTTCGCGCTTCTCTAGACGCTACACAAGTGCGGCCCCTACATACGCTATACGGCGTATTCTCCAGTATTGGGCAATGATGCATAGAAAGAGAGGCTGGAAAAAACCTAAGGATACAGATGCGGATGACTTCAAACTTCAACTATCTGAGCTTCGGAGAAGCTTTTATACCGATGAGACAGAAAAGGGGTTGGCCCTCACAACGACCTCAAATAAGTGGATATCTTTCGTAAGACTAATTGAGATTCTAGTAGTTGCAGAAGTTATCCCCAATATCACTATAGGTGCATACGTTCGAGCTCCAGGAAAATCAGAAATATTAACTGAAAGGCAATCAGTGGTTGATGGTGCTGCGGTTGTTTCGGTGCCGAAATCATTTAGACCGGATAAAAACTCATACAATGACGATCTTTTTGAGTCAATATCTTTAACTGCTTCTGATGAAAGGTACCTGACCGAGTACACTGCTAGAATAAATCGTGTGCTGGATACAATTAAGTCGTGCGCGCTAGAGGACTTTAATCTACTAAAGTCGAAACAGGCAGAAGGAGATGCGCTGATAAAGAATACCGGCTGTGGTTATCTGACGGCTATGAAAGAGAATCCGTGGCTTATGAGGTATTTTGATTTTTCCACTAGGTGCCATTACTTTGAGGCAGACGGTGGACATCCTAACTTGCTTGGAAACCTACTTTCTGTTGTTCATCATGAGATGGGGGGGATCCCTAAGCCTCATCGAAAATTCAAGTCGAGTGACAGAAGGCCGGTATCAAACAGCGGAAATTCTCATTGGCAATATGTTGCTAAATACGGAAAGAATAAGCTCATCCCGTATTTAGGATTAATGAATAGCGAGGCTGCGGCAGTTTGCATGCTCTTGATAATGATAGAGCATCCAAAGTTCAATTCGACTTCATTGTACAGAGCCAAAATTGAAGACGCGGATGGATTCGCAATCCTCCTGTCGTCTGCCGATGGAAATAATTTGCGCCTTACGGTTAAAAAGCCGAGAGCTAGGGAGCAGAAATCAGAAATATTGAGTGACTTGGCGAGAGACGTTATTTCGAAAGTAATGGAGTGGACTGCCCCTATCCGAGAAGAGTTGAGAAAGCAGGGGCGAAACGAGGAGGCTTCTAATCTTTGGGTGGGAATAAGCTCTTTGAACTATGACTTGAAGTCCTTTTCTGAGAAGGCGTTGGTAGGAGCGCTTTATATGAATCCAATTTGGCGTTCGACAGGTAAGGAAGAGTTTAGTACAAGGGCGTATTCATTTGTAGATAGACACCCGGTGCTCATGCCGTGGAGAGATAAGATCAACTATAAGGCAATTCGTGTCAATGTAGGTGTGGCGACATATCTTAATACTAATGGCGAC
Organism: Pseudomonas sp. KBN12P06040; assembly: GCF_037574965.1. Taxonomy (NCBI): domain Bacteria; kingdom Pseudomonadati; phylum Pseudomonadota; class Gammaproteobacteria; order Pseudomonadales; family Pseudomonadaceae; genus Pseudomonas; species Pseudomonas sp. KBN12P06040. Next base: position 6,179,578 of record NZ_JBBELS010000001.1, on the reverse strand, counting down.
TTGGTTGCTACAGCTAAGGCATTTGGCCATAAGCACATTAAAACTACTATTAATAATTATATTCCGCTTGCGCTGCAGCGTGCAATTTTTGAGCGGCAGATCCGTAGGCATCAGAATCTACTAATCACTTCAGCGATGGATGAAGAAAGCGAAATGCTGAAGATTTCGGATTTTAGAACAGTGGAACAATTACATGAATTTCTTAAGTCCATCGATAATTATTTGTTTGAAAGTGAATTGGAAGCGCAAAGAAGGGAAACATCCGAAAAGCTAACCTTTGATTTTGCCACCTTGTCCAGACTCGTCATATCTAATGATCCTGAAGCGCTTGCGGTTGCAATGCTTTATCGGGATGCTCTCGACAAAGCAACCCCAACCTTCCTAAATAGGCCAGACAGTCTTACTGGCATCACACCAAAATTTTGGATGGACTTCATTGACGCAGTTATGGCACCACTTCCGTTATCAATGAGCGATTTAAGTAATCTTGTTAAGAAGGCGCTTTTGAAGAAAGAAGCGATGTCGACTATGGTTATCCTGCCAGAGGTGGGGTGATGAGTCGACACAAATTACCGGTCGGAGTCATTGATTTTTTTGATCGAACAACTAGAAAAATAAATCATATATACAGACCTGCATGGCTTCTTAATGAGCTGGAAAGTTCTACATGGGTCGTAGACTCAGGGGTGGTTGTTCGGAATGTAGACGGCACCATTAAAGGTGGTGTTCGTCTAAATTGGAACAGGCTTTTGCCAAGCGGAAGCTTCACAAGCCCTGTTTATGCGGTTCCTTTGGAACAGGCAAAAATGATAGTGGTGTGCGCCTATGATGGAGCTCTTAAAGTCGCTAGATCGTTAAGAGGCATTCTTCACTTTCATTTATATCTGTTGTGGCTAGCTGAGTTTCTTGCTGTTCGATATGGAAACAAGTTTTCTGAAGAGGGGTTTTCTATTTTTGGGGTGGATGACGTAGTTGAGTTTCTTGGAGCGGCAGAGGTAGGAGGTGTTAGTGGAACAGGGGCTTTCATACAGCGCTGGGAAGATTATCTAGCAAATTCCAAGGATGGAATTGAGCCAATATCACTTTCCGAGCATTTGGGAAAACTAGGAGCACTGGATGGTAACGGTAATCTAAATTTGCGCTTCGCTGCGGCTGCTTTGGGGGTTGACTACAAACGGTTATCTCAATCTACCGAGTTCAGAAGATACTTGACGCATGGGTTTGATTGTGAGGCTGGAGGTAAGTCCAGCGAGAACGGGGCATCAAGAGCCACAACTGCTCTATCAAACTGGATGGTTAATTTCTGTGAACTGCTATCTTCTCTGCCTATTCAATCGCATGTAGAAATAGGTAATCCTTATTTAATATCGGATATTGTGCGGCCTTTCCGCATCGGAGGAAACGGTAGAACAAGAACCTTGCCTCTTTCTACGGGAAGAAGTCTTATGTTCGGTTGCGGCAAATGGATGATTGATACGTATCCGGCACTCAACTATTACTGCAATGAAGTTGTTCCTCTTTCACGGTCGATAATGGATGAGTCGAATGTTTCAGTGTTTACGGCGTTATCCATATCAGAAGAAATTGTTCCGATTCCAGATGGACTGGTCTCTGCTTTTGATGCTTACAGACGAATGCAGGTGGATCCTCTTATCTCTGAGGCAAAAATTAGAACTCAGTTTCCATTCTCGATTTTCTTGTTGAGGCTTCATACGGCCGTCTGCTTCTGCTTGATCGGTGTCCTGACTAGTTGTCGCAGAAATGAACTGGTTGATCTGGATAAAAGCGCTAGTTATGAGGTTGACGGTAGATTCTATCTTTCTGTTTTACTGAGGAAAACTGGGTTTGATAATATGCGTGAGCCGATGGAAAAGCCGGTTCCGCGCCTTGTTTATGAGTGTTTATTATCTTTAAATGCGCTAAAAAAACTTTGGCAAATCATAGTGCCTTCAAGTGATATTTTATTTAAGTCGCAGGCGTTTTTTAAAGTTAACGTCAGAGGTGCCTCTCCATTCAATGTGGCTGATGCTTATGTTTTTCTAAAGGAGCTTAGTGAGTACCTAAAACTTGTTGATAACTCGGGAGAACGATGGGTGGTGCTCCCACATCAACTTCGCCGCTATTTTGCTATGACATTTTTTCACTTCGGAGGATTGGAGAATTCATTGCCGGCGCTTTCTTGGTTTATGGGGCATGAAGATATTGGGGAAACCTGGCGCTACATTAAAGAAAGCTTAACAGGAAAAGAGCTCAGTGCATCCGAAGCTGCGTTGGCTACTTCTGCAGTTTGCTCTGATGATCAATCTCATGGCGTTCAGCAACTCAGGAATATCCTTATTAAGCATTTTGGCACTGAAAAAATCAACGTCATGCATGAGGATGAGTTAAGAGATTACCTAGAATTATTGTCAGAAAAAGGTGTATACACCGCTACCCCAATTCAAATTAATGCTGGAAAAAGAAAGAGGTATACGGTGGCAGTTTCAGTTAGGGAGGGTGCCGATGCCTCGACTTGGTAAAGGCCAAATTGCATCAAGCATCAAAGTCCTATCTGAAACTGCCGCTAGGAGCGCTGCTTGTAGAATCTCTGAGTTTGATAGGATTAGAGCAACTCCTTCCCCTTCTAAGAGTGAGCTATCAGCTTTCACCTCTGTTTCAAAACTAGCTGCTTGGGATAATGAGTCTCTTGGAATTACTCCTTTAAGTCATAAAACATTACGGAAATATGTGAATGGGCTATATGAAGGTGGACTTTCCCAGCTTCTACGTGATGCTGCTTTGATCATCGGCGACTCCCGACAGCTGATCCGAAAAAAGTCTTCTGATGATGTTGATGCTTGGAAGTTAAGCTCTCAGTTAGCGGTAGATGCTGCGCTAGACATGACCGCTAGATACTTGGATTTGCTTGAACGGCTGAAGAGATTATCGTTGCGGTCAGATTTAGCAGAGTCTGAGTTGCAACGGCATTATCGGCGATATGAAAAAAATCCTCACATTAAGGTTGTGAAATGACTTCGGCTGGTCGGCTTTGGCGCACTTCCTCTAAAGAATTTTATTTGCCTGGATATGATAAGTTGAGGAGGTCGGAGCGATGGGCGGCCCCCGAAATGAGGGTGATGTATTGGCCAGATGGTTGTATATGTTGGCAGCTTAACGTTTATTTCCTTCATCTTAGGCGCTCAAATAGCGCTATTTCCACAATTAACACTTATGCATCAGAGCTATCCTTGTTTGTACGTTTTTTGTTTGAGTCTGAGGTGGTGATTGAGGAAGTGTGTGATGATGTGCTGGTTTCATTTTCAGACTGGTTAATTAAGCGCAAAAAATCTTCTGGGAGCCACATAAATAGAATTTTGTTGCGGGTTATATCGTTCTTAGAGTGGTATCAAACTTTTTTGGTTGGAAAGCGTTTAGTGGGTTCATTAGGGCAGGGGGCTCAAGTAACAATTTCTTTGCGTTCGTTGAAGAGTAAGCAAGGTGTTGTAAGGGTTCGAACCCAGCATTATGCGATGGTGCCTGCAAGCATTCCTCGTACAGTTCGCCCTATTTCTTCTAATGCAATATCTGCTCTGCTGGATTCTTGTGAATGGACTGCCAAAACTAATTTTCGTCGCAGCCGTGATCGATGTATGCTTGTTCTCCTTGCAGATACGGGCATACGTAGAGAAGAGCTAACTTGGATCCGAGTTTCTGATATTGTAGGGGCATCTGCTGACCGGAAATTGCCCGTAAGAACATCTAAAAGAAAAGGCAATCCTTACAGGTTAATACCTATCTCAGACGAAACGTTTAGAATGCTCTTGGAGTATATCGATGTTACTCGCTCTATTCAGGTTAGGAGATTAAAGAGGAGAAAGATTGGCTTCAAAGATCTGGACTGGCTGTTTTGCACCAGAGAGGGGTTCAAGATGGCGCCCTCAACAGTGTCACAGTTGTTTTCTGATCTCCGGGCAGAGGCGGGCCTTACTGAGCGGGTATCCGCTCACATGCTTAGGCACCGATATATTACATTGCAGGTTATGGCTAGGCTTCGATCTTTGAGCAGCCGGGGGTCAATTGGCGTTGAGGCACTTACTACTGTTCTCTCAAAGGTCGCGAGTCTCAGTGGTCACTCTTCGCTTGATAGCATGTGGCGCTATGTAGATTGGGCCTACGAAGAGCTTGAGGTTGAATACAAGGATTCTGCAAACGTCGCCGCCGAGGCGATGAGTGTTATTGAAGCTTTGATGGGTGAAGCGAAGAGTAGTGAAAATAGGGCTCTAGCAGAGTCAATTTTAATTGTGAAAGAGGCTTTGTTGCAACTCAGGACGAAGAGTTATGAGTTACCAAGTGTGGTGGCCCATTCCCTTCGTGGCTCTGCTACTTAGTCTCGACATGTATAGTCTTGCCTGCGTCGTTTCGGATTTCTTATTTGCAAGTAGTCACAATAACCTGATTTCTTTCTGCTATGACTGAATCCGCTTTAGGACCGCTTCTGAATTAGAAACTTCCTATGCTTTGATGTGCCCCGCAATGCAGAGTCACAGGAAAGGACAAGGTTCGCGCTTCGGCGTCACAACGGTAGTACGGCGTATCGCTCGAGTCACTCCTACCCGTAGAGCTAACAGGTCTTGAGCGCAGGTCTTTGGGTCCTGCGGGGGTTTGGCGATGCGCTGGTATAGGCCTTCGTAGATGATGACCTCGTCGAACTCTTTGCCTTTGGACTTATGAACTGTCATGAGATGGATGCCGCGCCAGTCTTTTTGAGCAGCAGCGAAATGCTCCTGCATCAAGGCACTGCGGACTGCCTCTTCAGCACCTCTGTACCCACCCTGGGCACGCCACAGGGCACCCAAGCTGGTGCGCAGTACCGAGCCTCGATGAAGAAGTCGTAAGTAGCGGGCATCCGTTGCTACTTGCCTCAAGGCTTCCGCGGTGGAGGATGCCAACAGGCCGCGCAGATATAGCCAGTCCTCCGAAGGGTCACCTGTGAATTCCAGTCGTTGCCGCAACTCTGAGATCCGTTGAACTTCGCTGACAATCAACTGGCGCTTGGCACCGCGGATCTTTCCCGTGGAAAGGAAACCGCTAAGAGCGCCTGCCAGGTCAAGCTCCGTCTGAGGTGTAGGCTTGCCTCCGCGCCGTCCGCGAATGTGCGAGTGAAGTGCGCCGAGCATGCGGCTTGCCACATCGCTAGCCGTACCTCCCTCCAGTAGCGTGGCGATAACGCCAGCGGCTAGAGCCGGCGGCTCTGCATCCATTGCAACGTCGTGATATAGCTCCGGCAGACCATCAGACGTGGATGAGAAATAGTCAGAAAGCTCAAGCATTAGCCGTTTGGATGGCACCAGGACCGCGATCGACTTGTCCGGTACTTTCTTGAGCCGTTCCAATGCCGAGTAAACTGCGGTCTTGGCGCTGAAGTGCGAGCTCTTTCCATATAAGAAGCCGTAGCGAATGATTTTGACCTGTTGATAGGTCCTGCCCTTGTTCGCCCCGGTGAGAAGGTCGTTCCCATAGGTTGCGATATCGGTACCGCCGCTGCGATGGTTTTCACCGGCGAAATCGAAGTGAGCGGCGCTGAAGCTCTCCAGAAAGTCGCCCACCCGCCTGGGGTCAGCGCCTCGAAACTCGTAGATTCGCTGTTCGGGGTCTGCCAGTGCAATGAGGCGACTGCGTCTTCCAAGCTGCTGAATCAGCGCCCATTCATCACTGTTTGTGTCCTGAAACTCGTCGAGGATGATTATGGGATAGGTGTCGGAGAAGATGGTGTTTAGCCGATCACTTCGACGAAGCAGGTCGCTGACCAAGCTTGCGAACAAATCGAAATGCAGACGGCCTTCCTGCTCGAAAAGGCGCCGCTTCTCATTTTCGTGTTGGGCCTTATCGATATCAGTCAAATGCGCTGCTGCTTCTGGCGGTGGCAGGAGCTGCAGGCTTCGCCTGCCATTCAGCAAATAGGCATGGCTCCGGAGAATGCTCCATGCAAAACCGTGGTACGTACTAACCTCCAGTTGCTTCAGGTCCTCACGAGAAATCAGCTCAGAAGCCTTTTCGATGATGCGCGCTACGGTAGGTCTGGCGAAGCTCAAGAAGAGAATCTTCTGGCCTGGCTTGAGTACTCCTGAGCGAATCTCATCGCGAGCCTTCACCAGCGCGACGTGTGTTTTGCCTCCACCAGGACCACCCAGCGCTAGGGCGTGCCCGGTGCACGCCAGGAAGCCGCGCTTCTGATCGCTCCACACTTCAGTCATGTCGAAGGCTGGGGCGGGGACGGTTGAAACCTTCCATAGGCGGCTGCCAATGGTGCCGGCTTGGCTGCAGTTTCTGGGAGAAGGGGCATGCCGGCTGCCTGGGGAGGTAATGGAGGCAGCCGTGGTGGCTCAATGACGTTCTTGATGGCTGCCAACGTGATTCTCACGTATTCAGGCATGTCGTCGGCGGTTTGACAGGAGGCGAGCAAGTCGCCGGCGTCGCCACCACCCTTAGCCCAGCTGAAATAACTCGACAGAGCAGCCTGCAGATCAGCCAACGGCGTTGCGGCTGCTGGTGTCCATGCCGCGAGATGCTGCGGCCAATCGCCTCCGGCAACTACAGCAGCGGCATAGCTGCGGAGTGCGGCCTCAGATGCGCCCTGCAGCACCAGGTCTTCGAAGCCTGCGCTCGCAGACTCGTAAGGATGATCGACTGAGGCCTTGATGGCTGCGAGTGCCTCCGGCGATTGCTTGTCGAACACCGCAAACACGCTCTTACCGAGTGACAGGAAGAATGTGCGCAATTGCACTTACTTGACCACCTGATTGCATTCGACTTGACCAAGCATTTGCATCGGATCTGACCATTACACCGCGTGGCCATGACCGACAGAGAACGACCCCACAACATGCGTCCCTGAGTGGCTGATTACCTCCTGATGATTACTCCGGTGGATGGGCGGCAGCGATCTCCAACACGCAGTGGCCACTCAAAAAGCGGCTACCCTGAAGTACAGTTCTGTTTTGGGAGGTCTGTATGTCGAGAAAGCGCCGAAAGGACCTGAAGCACCGAATTGCCGAGTTTGAAGCTGAGGCCAGGAGGCTGGCTGGTAAGGTAACTGAGATAGAGCGACGCTTCATCGCTGTTGGCTTGGAAAGAGGCAAAGACCTTGAGCCGGTCGGCCGTCTGGCCGGTGCAAATCGACGTCGTTCGATTTGATACTTCTCGCTCTAACTGGACACCGGATCTCAGGCAAGTGATGCAGGCAGAACGTCTGCTTCTGGCCGCATTTCCGCCGGTCCCCACTTCCACCATTTCCAGAGATTGACGACACTCGGGAGATTTCGGATCTGGCGGTCTATCTGATTTCTTTTATCTCAATAAAAATTATCGAGAGCACGCCCGCAAAGCTTGACGACTGAGGCATGGTAGAAACATGTCCATCGACTGTTTGGGCGGAAGCAGTTCGATAAAACGTCCGCATTTGGCCGGTTTCCGCCGGTCGCGACGGGCCGGGATCGGCTGAATCCACAGCCAAAAGCTGCCATTCTTCCCAATAAATAAATCAGCCCACTTTTCCTGTGCCAACCCGTCCGCCTCGGCTTTAGATGTCAGAGTTTCCATAAAGTAGATTCACCAAGGTGCGGTGGTTTTATTTATTGATTACTAATCAATGCACTGTTCATAGCGACTGCAAGTACCTGAGCGCATCATCATTTAGGTTCAATCCATGCCAGAAGGCGCAACGCCATCCGTTAGCCGACTTTCCGCATTCAAATTCATAGCTTTCGAGCCGCTGAATTTCCGTTTTTATGCTTACCAAGCTAGATCGATCTGGAAGAAACGTCCTTATTCCATTGATCAAGACCCCCCATTGTGTCGTCAGATATTCATCGATTCCCGCTCGCCTTAGGACATTGTCGATGTGCCACTGGACAACAGCAAGCTGACTTCCGGTCACATTGTAAGGTATTGGCGTCAGCAGTGGCGCATTCCAATCAGGTTCAAATCGTACGGACAGGATCTTGTTATTTGCAAAGTAGTCAAAATATGGATGCAGAGGGCGCTCTCCTGCATTCGCGCCTTTGAACGCGTTGCTTCTCTTGTTGTTGCACCTATCACAAGCTGGCACCAAATTTTTTGAGTAAAATGAGAATTCTGCGTAATTTGCTTTGGGTAGGTAATGATCCAAGGTCCCCAGTGCATCTCGCCCACACACGGGGCACACGCCGTCAAGTTGAGATCGCAGCGTCGCAATGAAATTTAGAACGGATGGTGGCGCTTTATAAATTCCGTTAAGGTCTTCTTTTAGTGGGGCGTATGACACGTCCTCAGCGATACCCCAGGGATCACCATTGCAAATATCATACGCTTGATAGCGCTCAGCAATATCAGCTATGCGATGCACAATTGCTTTCGCATTTTCCTTTCTAGAGTGCTGCAGAAAGCTGAGAAGCAAATTATCTTGAATGACGGGCGGATCGAGTTTCCTCATTTTACTGCTCCATCATCCTACGCAGGCGCATGAGAGCTTCGGCGCTCAACTCTGAAGAGTATCTATCAAGTGCCTCCGAAAACGTATTGCTCTCTTGCTCTGCTAGCTCTAACAACTCTTCATAGAGATGATGGGGTAGATCGTCGCCAAATACCTCATTCGAGATTGATGCGACATTGGCTCCTAGAGTTTGCATGCGCGGCTTTCTTACAGTGAGTACTCCATCTTCATCGCGCATCACATGCACCTGAGCACTTTGAACTTCCCTGACGACAAACGGGGAGTGTGTGGCGATGAATGCTACCGAACGTGTACCGTTCAGAATTTTATTTAGACTACGCATAAACCTTGATATAAGGTTTGGATGCAGAAAATTCTCCGGCTCATCAATAATCAACGCGGATGCCGGCCCAGAGTTAGCTAGTGCAACCAAAATGAATTTTAGGAAGGCCTGCTGGCCCAAGCTAAGCTTACGTTCCTTTCCGTGTTTATCGACAAATTTCAATGACTGCCAAGAGGCGACATTTGCCGCATTCTTTAAAATACGTTGTTCGCCACCACGCTTCCACTCTGAAAATGGCATATAGTCTACATCGTACAGCGCCATTCTTCCTGACTCTCCTGGTCTGTCTTTTTTCATTGGGACCAGAACTTCAAGCTCACTGAATTCAGTGCGCAAAATATCCGAGAGATGTTTAAGCAAAGCACCTTGAGCATCATGTCCGCGAGCCACATCGACAAGCAATGTTGTTGCAGAGTCCTCGCCTTGCTTGCGGGGGCTTGCCGGATTGAATGTAAAAATCCTAGCTCTCGCGAGCCCCTCCTTTGACGTGGGGGAGAACTGTCGAACAGATGCAGTGTGAATGAAAGCTATAACTTGATTCAGTTCGGGGCGATTGGTAATTTCAGCAGATCGACTTTCTTTGTCGGCCAAAACTTTTGAGAGCTTTGCAAGCGCCGAAGTTTTGCCGCAGCCATTCTGGCCGATAATGACCGCGATCCGCCCTCTGAGAAAATTTTTGCTATCAAACTGGAAGTCGAACTGGGCTTGGGGGCCAGTTCCCTTCAACTCAATACTGAAAGGTTGACGTGCATCAGCATCAAGCTCTTGCAAGCCTTGCAATATGCGCTCCCCCTTGCGATAAGCAAAGTAGGCTTCGCTTGATCTAATCATCGCATGGGTGAACACTTCTTCTTTATAGAAGTCATACCAATTATTGGTGAAGGTCCGGCTTTTAGTCGTTGCTACATCTTGTAAGCTAGCTAGGATTTTCCTTGCCTGAGTCTCGCCTAGCGTCCGCCGCAAAAAGCTGTATGACTTTGCATCTACCAGCAGTGTGCGGAACGGTTTTTTAATTTCGCGGTGGTAAATTTCAGGTTTTTCAGGCGAAAGCAGACTGCCAACAGCCTCAAAGAGATCTTTTTCTCCTTGAATGGCACACCTCCCTTCAAGCCAATAAATCTGCCCTTGTTTATCGCGATAGCCTATGGAGCATGCTATAAGGTAGCCGAAGTCGTTAAATTTTCGGGCCAGCGGAACAATGAATGCTTCCGCGTTGGAGCTTTCCGCGAAGCTCTCATCCAAAAGGAAGGAGGTCAGTGGCTGGTTAGGATTAGCGTTAGAGCTTTTTTTCGCTGGCATTCCAAGATCCATCTTAAGTCAGGCGCGCCGCGACATTATCAGCGCGAGCGGCCTACTGATACTGTCTGGCAACAAAAACGATGCACTTTCGGAAAAGCGGACAGATTTGTTGGGATGACTGTCCGCCTCTGGCCGACTCCAGCCCACTGTACTGGTGACTCCCGGCCAATGGTGGCCGTCCTCTGTGACGGCTTCAGTCTCCCCATAAGGTTGATGCGCGATGCGCAGCGCGGCCCTACTTAAAGTGCTGACTGGTGAGGTGTCGAACAACATGACTCACAAACTCACCATGTGGAGCTCGATGCTCATCCCATCTCTTGACGTTCTTAGGGCGTGGTCGATAGTCCGCAGTGGTGAGCGCAAGACTGTGTTTGGCCCGAGAAACTCCTACAAAAAACACGCAGCGCTCTTGGTCGAGGTGCCCCCAGAACGTTTGCTTCTCGACGCCGAGCACAACTACCGAATGGAACTCCAGACCTTTGCTTTTGTGCATGGTTAGGAAGCGAACTGCCGAATCGTCAGAAAGGCGTGCCAATACCTTGAGTAAATCTGGCTCAATCGCAAGTTGCGCCCGGATACGATCACGAACGTCTCGAACAACCTCTAACAAGCGGGCCTTTGAGCGATAGTCGGCGGAGAGTGCGCTGACGGACGACAGGCCAAGTTTCTTTAGGAACTCATTGGTCAGATCCCACCACGAGCCATATGGGCTCGCTGTTTTTCGCTCCTGCTTAACCTTCTTGAGGTGATCCCGGTATGTCTCTTCAAAGATCCGTTGAGCGCTATTTTGGCTGTCGTCGTCTTCGAACGGGGTGAAATGGTCCATTAACCGTGACCATGCTTCTGCCTCGCCCTGGCCGTAGAGGCAAGTGAGGTAATCGATTACAAGGCCGACTGCTGGCTCTTTCAGTAGGTCCTGAAGGTCGTGATCATTACGATGAGCGATTCCCCGCTCAGTGAGCCGCAGCATTAGTGATTCGCCATACTCTTCAACTTGGCGAGGCATCAAAACGGCAATTTCACTAGGTGGTATGCCGTCCTGAGTAATCCAGCGCTGAATAAGGTTCGCAAGAGCCTCAGCTTCCTCAGCGGCATTTCGGAAATTCCCAGCCAGAATCTCCCCGCCTTCGCCCTTGGCGAGATCATCCGGCATCACTGCCTCAGCCTCGATCTCCCGAATAATATCGTTCTGCATTCGCAGTAGTGCTGGCTGGGATCTGAAGTTCAAAAACAGACGTAGCGGTCGGGCATCAAAGTCGTCAGCGTAGGTTTTGAATATCCCCTCGAGCGCCCCCGCCCATCCCATGATGGTCTGCTTAGTGTCCCCTACGGCGGTCAGGATCGCCGGCGTGTCGTGGAACAGCAGTTTGATCAGTTCGTATTGGTCTGCCGTACAATCTTGGAATTCGTCGAGGAACACGTGCGTATAGGACTGCCGTATCGTATTGCGTGCGATCGCGCTCTCTTTCACGATCCGAAGGGCGAACGGAAGTAGGTGTTTAAAGGTGATCTGTTGGCCCCAGATGTATTCCGGACCAATTTCATAGTCCTGGCTCAACGCCTCATCCACCAAAACTGGATGGAACCGGTCGATGATCCGCTTCGCAAAGCCATGGAAGGTAACGCTGTCGAAACGTGACGCGCGATCCCAACCACAGCGAAGCTGTACTCGCTTTTTGAGGTTCCGGCTTGCGTCCGTCTTGAATGAAACGGCAAGGATGCGTTTTGGGTAGCGGCAGGCGTTTGTACGCAGAAGAAAGTCAGCTCGCTGTGCGAGCACCTCTGTTTTTCCCGCACCAGGGCCAGCAGTAAGCACCACTGACCTTTCGCGCTCACGAACTGCCTCCCACGCGTTTCTTTCCAGTCGAATTCCTGGAGAGGGAACCCAGCGTTCAGGCTTGATCATTCCGGCGACTCATCGAGCCGTTCGATCACCTTGTCTGCTAGCCGATCGAGCGAGTCAGGCAGGCCATCAAGAAGTTCCTGATCGGTGAGCCTTCCCAACGCGCCCAAGTGTGCCGCCGGCTTGCTGCTCAACTTGAAGAGTTTGTGGTAGGCCTCGAACCAGCGCTGCTCCTCTTCGTCGTACTGGTCTGGATTGAAATGGCTATCTCCCAGGACCTTGGTGTGGCTCTTCAAGGTTGCCGGGACGGCTTCAGCCTCATAGGCGTCCGGGAATGCGCACAGCATTGCAAAATCTAAATCCAAGGGGTCGGAGAAGAAGACGTTACGTTTTTCGAGCTCATTGAACAGACTTACCGTCCCACCCTCGAACCAGTTATGGGTCCGCACAGGCGTCTGGGGATCGTTCCATTCATGGTAAGGCCAGCCAGCGGGCAGGCTGTCTTGAGGTGCAAACTGATCTAGCTGATCCCTTACATACTTCACGCGCCCCCAGCCTCCTTGGTGACGGCCGACATCAAGGTCCAGAAGCGTGATGTAAGGGGTGCCGATCGCAGAAAGCAGCCGCCAGAAGTGGTTTACATGGCGGCCACCCAATGGTGCGATTGCAACGGCAAACTCATCGACAGGCGCACCTTTCGCCTGGAGGATCCTTGGGAGCACGATCTCTTCGCTATCACCTTCTCCCAGCACGACCAGACGGGCGAAATAGACCTCAGGAAAGGCCTGCACGGCCTCCCTAACAAACTTGTACGCGTCAGTAAGCTTCGGAGGTAGCTGAATAGTTGTGACTTGGGTGCACCGATCACCATTCAGTCGAAGGTACCGGATGTTTTCAGGCTCAACCCGCCGCAGCATGGAAGGCGCTTGGGTAGCGATTAGAGCCTGGGCGTCCACGTCGACCGAGGATTTCAGTGAATTGACGATGCGTCCGAGATAATGCGGCGAAAGGCTGTTCTCCGGCTCCTCCACCGCAAGAATTGTGAATGCCGGCGGTTTCAGCTTATGGGGATCGAAGGCCTTGTTCTCTCCAGACCTCACCTCTCGCCCTATCGTGAGCGCGGACAAAACAAGCGAGAGGTAAAGCATGGATTTCTGCCCGTCACTCAGACGTGCAAAATCAACCTGGTTCTCTCCATGACCTGGGCTGAAAGAGACCGTGAGGTGCCGAAGTAATGCTTCGATCTCAGAGTTCTCGAACGTCAGGCGGGGCGAGGCGAAGAAGTCCCCCTTGTGCAGGCGCTGCCAAGCGGTGGTGAGGCTATCGCTAAGCGTTTTTACTGACTCGTTCTCGACTAGACAATCGGTGATCTGCTCCGTGAGTTCCTTTACTGTCTCGCGGTCGTCATTCCAATTGGCGGCACGAAGGAGCCGGCCCAGAAGCGCTGTCGCCCCGTAAGCTACGTGATCGGAAGGGTCGCGCCTGGCAGGGAGGTAGTGGAGATGGATGGTGTCACGATGCCGCTTGGGAACCGCCTGTTTCGACACAGGATCGCCATTCTCATCCGTCTTGGTCACGAAGAGAAACTGCTCTTCGATCTCCCCATCCTCGTACATTGTTGCTTCTAGACGAAAGCGTACCCGCGGGGGCTCTCCTGCTTTACGCATCGCCATTTGCCCGAAGAAAGGCGGCACGGTGTCGTTATCGTCATCATCGAGTGTTTCCTCGAACGTAAAATCCGCTTCCAACCAGAGATGACGCTGCTCTGGCTGCTCGGCTTCTGCGGCAGGAACGTGAAAGTCTGAACGGCGAATTCGGCGCAGGCTTGGGTCAAAGGAAAACATCCTGCAGAGCGCCTGCAGCGCGGCTGTTTTTCCTGCGCCATTGGGGCCTAAGAGGTACGTAACATCTTCGAACGAGATATCTTCCGCGACCGGCCCAAAGGACTGGAAGTTGCTGACAAATAGACTGCTCAGCCTCATAGCTCAGCTTCCCTTCTGACTTTTTGAGTTCGCTCATCTCAGGCCTGAAGGACATCGAATGACGCGCCCGATAGCTCTTCGTTTGATCTAGTACATCACTTTACCAGTGAAGCATACAGGCATGAGCTGGTAGGAAGTATCACGCAAGTGTGTCGAGGAAGATCTTCGTGCATGAGCTAGAGGCCGAAACTCACTGCTTGATAACGTCCGCCTTTGGCCGGTAGCTGCCCTTGGCGAGGCAGCTACCGGCCAGAAGCGGGCATTTTCTAAACGGTCTATCCGCCCACAACAAACGGAGCTCGCTGAATATCCGATTCGCTCATAGAGCGCCAGGCCCCTGGTCAGCTCTCTCGCCCCACTAGACGAAGCGGCGAGACTGGTACTTTGAGTAGGAACTGCTCCTTTACCTTTCGGGAAGTCAGGCCTGAGTCGCCTAAAACCCTTTTCCAAGTCGCATAGTCCAGGAGGTCAATTGCACGCTGCACGAGTACCGGCGACTCCATAGGGATAAGATCGTCGAACTCCTCGTCTTTGGTGAAGCCCTTCCTGTTCAGATAAGTGAACCCTGATTTGGCTTGCTCAACCGTAAGCAGATCTAGGCTTCGAGCACGGTAGATCAGGGCTTTGAAACTGACTTTCCATCGCAGCTTAAGCTCCTTGAGGGCGGGCCAATTGAGGTATCGGCCCCGCATCGCAGGAAACTCAGAAGCAAAACTGGCTCGTGGCATCAAAAACGCGCTAGCGAACTGGTTGGCCTGGTCTTCAGTGACACGGCAACCCGTTTCAACGCCCTGATGCATGATCAGATGCCCTAACTCATGAGCAAGGTCGAATCTTTGGCGACCTGGGCTTGTTTTGGCAGTGCTGCGGACGATTAAGGGACGCTTGTTGTACAAAGAGAAGGCATCCACCTTTTCATCTGCTTCGTTCAGGTCAACAACTAAGACCCCAATCTTCTCAGCCAGCTTGGTCACGCTTGAAATCGGCCCAAGCCCTAGACCTTGCTCTCGGCGAAATTTTTCCGCCACCTGCTCAATTTTCGACGTCGAATCAATGGCCCCATCGAAAGCTTTGAAGTCCACGGGAGGGAATGCAATTTCCTTTTCGAGCTCATCTACCAGCAACTCGAACATTTCAACCTGCGCTGCAATAGTCTTCTTCAAGGTCTGGGTTGATGACCTTAGGCTTCGAAAGTGACACTGCTCCAGCTCAACGGAACTGCGCCTGGGCATGAAGAAAAAATGCTCCTCCACATCAAGGAGCTCGCTCAACGATTTGAGTTGTGAAGGGGACGGCATCGCATTCACTTCTAGCTTGTGAGCGTACTGCCGCGTTACGTCCAGCTTTTCGCCAATATCGGCCAGTGACAGGCCGGCAGCACACCTCGCGAGCCGAAGCTTATCTGGTGAAAACTCATCGCCTAGCGGCAGATCACCTGTTCTGTTATTCATCTTTCAGTTCTGTATCGTCTAGCTTGCCTTGCTCGGCATCTTTGTTTCGACGCAGCGGGAATTGTTCCTGAATCTCAACTTCCTGCGGCAGGTCGGTGGTGCGAACAGAGACAAGCGGCACATAGTCGTGAACCCATTGGCATACGACGTTGAGATTCGAGTCAAATCCCATAATTGTTGCCGTGAGCTCTTGCCCGTCTGGGTTTCCATCGCTGTCGATGTAGAGGCGCCAAGTAAGGTTACGGTCACTGGATGGACCCAAAAGACTAGCTTGGTAGCGCTCGACACCATTAGCAGCAAGGCGATGGGACTTCTTTCGCTCCCGCGGATCATCCATGACTACCTGGAGGAGCACACCGTTGATGCTGGGCGTGTAGTCCATGGTTTTGTTAGTCAATCGGAACCAAGGGAGCTCGGGGGCGACGCTCATCTTGATGAAACGGCCATGGACGCGCCCGTACGATAGGGTACCCTTTGTCCAGTTGGTATCGTCATCCGTCGACGCTGCTTCCAGCGCCTTGTAAGCCGCATGCAAGGCATTGTTGCAGACCACATCGAGATACTCAGCCGTCAGTCTTGGTTCCAGCTCACTCGGATGTCCGATGTCGCGCATAAGCTGCTCTCCCGCAAAGCGTGCAAATTCGAGAAGGTGTCAACTTGGATTTTTGTGCAGATAAAGAGTTTTGTCAACCTTGCGTGACCGCGTCTGCTTCCCGACAGCCCCTTCCGAAGCACCAAGTTCTACTCACAAAATTGAGTATCAGGGGGCAAGCTCGAACTTTCTTGAGACCGGAGGTGCTATGACTAATCGGGACAAAGGGGCTTTGGCTTGGGAGAAGTCCCTGTTAGGCGTGATCAGGAATGAAGTCGAGCAACTGCGATACCTCATTGAAAACCAGAGCGGTGACACAGAACCGCCAGATGTGCACGCACAAATTAGCCGACTCGGCGGTCTGACCGACCTCGCTTTTGCAGAGGGCTTGGGGCTATCTGTAGCTTCTAGAGCGGTCATCGAGTCAATGGCCCATGAAGCAGAGGAAATGGTTCGCAACAGCACAGATTTTTCTCGGCCTAGCCCAGGCCGACGATTAGAAATTGAGCAACAAGCTGCTATGTCAATGTATGACGCGATACTCCTGAACCTGTCATACCTAGCTGAGGGTGATAGCTCGAAGTACGCCATGGCACTATCGAAAGAAGCTTTTTCGTCGCTACAGCGGCATGTTGGTGATCGAGCAGATTTCGAGCTTGTCACGCAGGCTGTGCTGGTGCAGGACTATCGAGTGATGAGGTTGGCTGGCAGTAGCTGAAAAATGGCTGATGTCTGCCCGAGTCTGGCCGTTTTCTGCCCCTGACGAGAGGCAGCTACCGACACGAAGAAGCCGGTGGGGCCGCAGTAATGGGCCAAAAAGCAATCATCGAGTGGTCTGTCCCGGGCTGAGTGGACACTGACTTAAGGTGGATAATGTCCGCCGCAAGGAGTGTTCATGACCCAGACCAGACGACGTTTTCCCGAATCCTTCAAACGCGAAGCGGTAGACCAGGTGCTTTCCGGCACTCCGCTTCGTCATGTGGCCGAGACGCTCGGCATCGCTGAAAGCCTGTTGGGCAAATGGAAGCGCCAGTACGAACAGCAAGGTGACGATGCCTTTCCGGGTAACGGCAAGCAGCGTGGCGAAAGCGCGGAGCTGCGTCGCCTGCGCCAGCAACTGGCCCAGGTCACCATGGAGCGCGACGTATTAAAAAAGGCGCTCGCCATCTTCTCGCAGCCCACGAAGTGAGGTTTCGCGCCATCGAGGCGTTGGCCGGTCGCTATCCCGTAGCGCCGATGTGCCGGCTGCTGCAGGTGTCACGCAGCGGTTTCTATGCCTGGCAGCAACGACCTCCCTCGGCGAGAGAAATGGCGAATCGGCGTCTGAGCCAGGAGATTCGCACCATCCACCACGAGGTGAACGGGATCTATGGCCGTCGCCGTATCAAGGCCGAGTTGACGGCCATGGGGCATGCGTGTGGTCGGCACCGGGTCGCTCGCCTGATGCGCGAAGCCGGACTGCAAGTTCGTTCGCGCAAACGCTGGCGGCTGGTTTCCAGCAGTCGTCATGCTCTGCCGATTGCCCCGAATCATCTGGATCGCCAGTTCGCCTCGGATCGCGCCAACCGGCATTGGGTCTCGGACATGACCTACGTGCGGACAGCCCAAGGCTGGTTGTACTTGGCCGTCGTGCTCGATCTTTATTCACGCGCTGTCGTCGGTTGTCCACGGTCAGTCGACGCCGGCACTGACGAAGCGCCTACGCGCTTTCTCCCAAAAGCCAGTGGACGTGCCGACCTTGTGCATGGGCGTCAGTGGCGCCTGATCGGGCCGTCCCTAGCCAAGATTTTTAGAGCGCTAGGAGTTTTTAGGTGCTTCCCATTTACTAAGAGGAATTTTCACCATCTTTGCCATTTACCAAAAATGGGTACTTTTCTCCATCTCGTTAACCAACATGGGATTTTCATTTTTTCCCGATTAGCTCGTATAGCCCTTTCACAACAAGGCTTACAGAGATCACGAGCATAGAAAGGGCTGGCACCTATTCTAGATTAACATCTGTGATGTAGGGTGGAATGGACACACATTCAGCCAATGAGGGCCTACCCATGGATTCCATTTCCAAACTTGCAAGTACCCTTTCCCATGCCGATCCGGCTGTCTTGGTGTCTTGCGTTTCTATTGTTGCCCTGGTGGTGATCTACCAGGTTGTACGTCATCTCACCGGCTCGAAGAAGGACTGATATGGCCTACCGATTCAGCAAGCTCCCAACCGGATGGACGCGGACCACTGGTTGCGATCTGGGGGCATTCAAGGCCGGCGGACAAGCGGGAACAAGCATTGCTGCGCTGAAGTGCTTACTCGCGGTTTCGCTGCAGGCCGATTTCCACACCCGCACGGCTGCTGTGTCCTATAACGATTTTGAGCTGCTCACCGGCCTTTCGCGGCCCATGATCTCGAAGGGACTTCGAATGCTTGCGGACATGCAGATCCTTACGATCGCTGGCGATCACGCGCACCGCTATACGGTGAATGAGGTGGGCGACAATTACTGGGCGAAGCTTCCCTTCGACCTCCTCCGTCTTCGCCTTAAAGAGTTGGGGAATCGTGGTGCAATACGCTTGGCCGCTTTGAAGATCTATGTGATTTTGATTGCGCGCCGGAGCAACAAATTTGACTGGACTGCTCTGACCTACGAGCAAATCGTGGAGCACACGGGAGTTCGACGGGCGGACGTTCGAGCCGGCTTGTCGGAACTCTATTCGCTCGGGCTGCTGCACGCCGATATGGTCCATCCCGAGGACGGAAAGCCTGCGTTCAGGGCCTACTTCATCCGAGGCCTGACGGTCGCCGATCCTCGTCTAGGCAAAGTTCCTGATGCGGTATAGCGGCTATGAGCACAGCCTCAATACTTCACTTTGTAGGTAGGCGAATCCTTGGCCGCAGCCCCTGCGATCGTATAGGCGGGTCGTGCTGATGTTGGCATGACCCAGTCAGGCCTGAACTTTGGCGATATCTGCATCGTGTTTCAGGGCGTTGATTGCCGCCGTGGTGCGCAGTCCGTGCACCCCCAAGCCCTCGTCTGGATCCCCGCGACGTTGGCCCAGTGGGCCACCAGCAGGTAGATCCCGTTCGCACTGATCCCGGTACCGGACAGGTCACGGCCGCGTAGCGAGCGAAATAATGGACCCGGCCCAGGCCCCCGCTCGGCGTCGGATTCGAGATAAGCGTAACCCGTGTACCGGGTTGCCGCCGGCTCCCGCGTTAGATTCCAGCAGGTGATCAAACAGGCTGGCCAGCGCCGCCAGTTTGCGGCGGATGGTGGCCCCGGCTATCCGGCCCGGGGAACACAAAGTTGCCACGCACGGATTCGCTGCGCAGGGTCACCAGTTGCACGCCGATCGCCTGCGCATCGAGGTAGGCCATCTGACGGCACTGGAAGACGTCGCGAAGGGGGGGCGAACAAGTCCAGGTGCGCAGGTCGCGGTCGGTGATGTGATCAGGATCATCATGACCCGTGGAGCAGGTATGGGTCTGATCGAAGAGGGTTTCGACGCGAAATGTCATGGGGCTCTCCAGGGCGAATAGATTGATATGGCCGAGCTCAAGGCCAACACGATTATCGAGCAAGCCGGTTGAGGCTTCTGATCGCTCACGGCCTGCAGGTCAGGGGGAGGCTTGGCCAAAGAGTCAATCATCGTGATCCTCGACGGCGCATTGGCACACCTCATCGTCTACGAAGGTTACCCAGTTGGAGCAGTCATCACCGATGCCGGAGAGGTCCGCGCTCCATTCCACTGGTCCAAAAGGCAGACCGCAGTCCAGGCAAATCGTGAGGTCGTTCATACAAAGAGCTCCGTGTAAGTGGAGCTCTAGATAATGCTGTCACGACGTGAGCAAGGTGAGCCAAGCGTTCTAGGGGCGCGGGGCCTAAGGGAAACAGCTCATTAGCGGGGTGATGATCTCGTTATGAATCCGACCAATCGCCCAAGCTGCCGCAGGCCAAACTGCCTGAATGGCCAGAAAGGCCACGAAGCAAAAGAAGGCTCGCAGCAAAAACTCGTGCGTCATCTTTATGCAGCTGATTTTCTGGTTCGTACCAGTGAAGTTGTAAATCACGGCACTCAGCAGCTGCTTCACAAGCTTCTCTTCAGGCTTATCGGAGCTGAAGCTTTCAGCGATATCGCCTGCACCTAACTGTGCCGCAGGCGTGGTCTTGATGGTCTGCAAGGCCCACAACCCGGCACGCATCAGATAGAGCAGTGCGCAGATGAAGATCCCAAGCAGGGTGCCTCTCAGGGTTCTGCTGATCTGATCATTCCAGAGTCCAGGAAGGATTGTGGCTAGGATAGGGATCAGCGCGGTAATTGCTGCGAGATAAAGGCCGGCTTTGGAGTCTGCCCCTCGGCGGCGCTCATGCTCAGCGTCAAAGAGCCTACGTGCCTCCTCCAGCGCAACATCACTTTTATCTGCCCAAGATCCTTGATCGACCTTTTCTTGCTCACTTCGAAGCCACTTCTGCTGTCGGGATTCATCCTCTGGTGATGAAGGCGTCAAGCGGGGCCACAGCCATGCTGGGATTAGCTTTGGCATCGGGCGATGTCCTCAAGCTCATCAACGATCGCGGCGGCAATTGGGTACCCGGTGAGGTTCTCGATCCAGGCCCATTGTCCATTCGGGTTGATCTCCAAGAACCACAGTTTGCCCTGTTGGTCGCACACTAGGTCGATCGCCCCATAACGTAGGTTCAGGTGCTTCATGAGCACAGTGCATTGCTCCTCAACTTCGCTAGGAAGCTCAATGCGCTCATGCTTAAGATCTGACCGGCTACCCTGGCGCCAATCCACCGTGGTTTCTTCGTACTCCTGCGACCTGATCGCGGTTGCGAAAAGTTGGCTTCCTACGACTGTCACTCGGACGTCGTACTGCTTTTTGATCTCGGTCTGGGCAATGAAGGGGGCCAGCGAAATGGCGTCTTCGTCGCTGTCGCGAAGATCCTCCAGTCGAGTGGTAAAAATCACCCGCTCCTGCTCGCCGTTGATCAGCGCTTGCCTAAGTGGCTTTCCGATAGCAGGCCCTGCCTGGACTACCTCACGTACCGAGGCGATATCGTTCGTGATCACTGCTTGCGGTACGTTGAAGCCAATCTCGCTCGCGAGCATCAACTGCCTTGGCTTGTCTTCAGCCGCGAAAATATCCATCGGCGCGTTGAGCCAAAGACCTTCCAGGCGTGCATACAAGCTCTTCAGGAAGGCGCCCCATTCTGCTTCCGCGTACTCCCGTTCGCCGTTATCGGTGATGCTGACGTTGCCAGTAGGGGGGGCTGGACGTCGGAAATATGCCGCTTTGACATCGGATCCCTGAAGCACTGGCCCCTCGAAGGACAGTGACCAGGCGTTTCTGGGAAATGCAGTCATTGTGCAGCGGGCCGTCGATAGCTCTTCGGTGTTCAGACGGAAGAAGGAAGTCTGCCGGCGCTTCAGCTCGGCCACGACGTAATCGACCGTGATGTCGCGGCGATTTGTGACTAATAACAGCATTCGTTTTCCCTAACTTGATCCGTCCTGGTCAGCAATGAAACCCAAAGGACTGGAAGCCGTCATCGTCTGCTTCCTGTTGAACCTTGGTCTTGGTGACCAGCTCCAGCAGTTGGCTTGCTGAGTAATTGTCATCAACCTCTTGAACCGATTCAGTTTTGGTCACTAGCTGTAAGAGGTTGCTGTACCCCGTGGGCCGGGTGTCATCGTCACTCTCGATTTGCTGATGGGTCTTGGTCATCAGTTCAAGCGCAAGGTAGGAATCGTCATCTTCCTCTTCGTGCGCTCGCGTCTTGGTGTAGTGGTCAACCCATCCCGGACAGTGGGTTGAGTTTTTCTTCGGCCACCGCTGGTGGTAACCCGTCGTTGAATTGATGCGGCCTGATCCAGTTGTAGCGGTGCATCAAGTAATGACTGATGTCCCGTTGGGCCTCCTGCGCCGTCAGGTAACCCGTTGACGGGACCCACTCCGACTTCAGACTGCGGAACAGGCGCTCCATCGGCGAGTTATCCCAGCAATTCCCTCGGCGACTCATGCTCTGCTGCATCCGATAGCGCCAGAGCCGTTGCCGAAACAGGCGGCTGGCGTACTGGCTGCCCTGGTCTGAATGGAACAGCACCTGCTGTGGCTTGCCGCGCTGTTCGTAGGCCATGTCCAGGGCCTTGATCACCAGTTCGGCATCCGGCTTGGCCGAGAACGCCCAGCCGATCACCCGCCGGGTATGCAGATCCAGCACCGCGGCCAGGTAGTGCCAACGGCCTTGCGCCCAGACGTAGGTGATGTCGCCACACCACACCTGATTTGGATGCTCGGTCGCGAATTCGCGGTTCAGCCGATTCGGGATATCCGGCCGCTCAACCGTGGCCTGTTTGTAGGCGTGCGAGCCCGGTTGCTTGCTAACCAGGCCTAGCTCACGCATCAACCGACGCACTCGGAAACGGCCGATGGTCACGCCCTCTTCGCGCAGCATGCCCAGAATGCTGCGGCTGCCGGCCGAGCCCCGACTCTGGCTGAACAACTGGTTGACTTGGCTGCGTAGCGCCACGCGGCGAGCATCGACACGCCGCCGTCGAAGACGGTGGACGTAGTAGCAAGACCGCGCCACATCGAAAGCTGAACAGACCACTTCCACCGACTCCTGCTCACTCAACTGGTCTATCAGCGCGTACGATCGAGTTCGTCCGACATCAAGAGAGCGGTAGCCTTTTTTAATATCGCTTTCTCCCGCTCCAACCGGTTGATCCGGGCTTCCAGCTCCTGGATCTTTTGCTGCTCAGGCGTCAACGCCTTGCTCTTCGGGGTCACACCCTGGCGCTCCGCCTCGAGCTGCTTCACCCAACGGCGCAAGGCCGAATCCACCACCCCCAGCGAACGGCAGGCGTCGATATGGCTGTAGCCTTGGTCCAACACCAGGGCCGCGGCCTCTCGTTTGAACTCGGCGGAAAACGTACGTCGTTGCTTGCTCATCAGACACCTCTCTCACGGCGAGGATTTTCGCCTAAATCGGTGTCCGGGATCAGTAGGCCACTACATGGTCAGCAACTGCGAGAGCGCCTGCTCATTGATAATGGGCTGTGTGCCTTGCTCTGTGTCGACCACCCACATTTTCTGTTGCTCGCAGTAATATCCCGGAAGCCGATCTTCACCTGTGCGAGGTATCCCAGCCTTGGCTAAGAAAGGCGATATGTTTCTCTCGCTGCGGGAGGGGCGAGTGTCCGTATTGATCGTATCGTGCATGCACCATATCCATTGAGATCGGTTTCTGTAGGCTGGCCTGATGCTACTTTGATGTTAATTACCGGACAATGCCCACAAGGAATGCGTTTGGATTACAAGTCGTTCATTAGGAGCAGGGTGGAGCCCGGGGGACTGGGCACAATGCACTGCCGGCAGTGGGTTTCGCTACTCTTGACGTCCGCTTTTGGCTGATTCTGTTGAAAAAGTAGGGTCAGCGGCAGCCAGACGGTTGGGTGTGCCTGTAGTTGAAGTGGCTGCAAGCTACTTCAAGTTGCCTTTCGGCGTTTGCCGGCTGGCATCAGCCTTGATGATGCTGGCGTCGACGGCGAAACCTTCCCCCTTTACCAGGCCGGCCGCCATGCAGCGCCGCAGCACCTCATTGAACAACCAGCGGAACAGATCGCTGTCACGGAAACGGCCGTGGCGATTCTTCGAAAAGGTCGAGTGATTGGGTACTTCGTCTTCCAGACCCAGCCGGCAGAACCAGCGATAGGCCAGGTTTAGATGTACCTCTTCGCACAATCTCCGCTCGGAACGGATG
Source organism: Pseudomonas sp. KBN12P06040 (assembly GCF_037574965.1). Classification (NCBI taxonomy): domain Bacteria; kingdom Pseudomonadati; phylum Pseudomonadota; class Gammaproteobacteria; order Pseudomonadales; family Pseudomonadaceae; genus Pseudomonas; species Pseudomonas sp. KBN12P06040. Next base: position 6,155,862 of record NZ_JBBELS010000001.1, on the reverse strand, counting down.
CCATAGCAGTAGCCGACGACCAGCATGCGCACCATCAATTCCGGATCAATCGAGGGGCGCCCGATGGGGCTATAGAAATCCGCCAGGTAGAGGCGCGCAGATCACTGAGATCCAGACACTGGTCGATGCTGCGCAGGAGGTGTTGGGTTGGGACGTGATCTTCCAGATTGAACGAGTAGAACAGGCGCTGCTGCCCTCTCGGTAACTGTCCCATCATGCTGTTCGCCCCCACACTCGCTGACAGAGCAATTCTGCCGACGGCATGGGGAAGCAGCTACTTTTTCAACAGAATCGGCTAGAAGCAGCCTGTCACGAACAGCAGCTTATGCTACCGAGTCCGGCAGCCACCGATCCCTGTACGGGCCAACCGTCACCCCTCGAGCCATAGCAATGAGGAAGTACTAAGTCAGAAATGTGGACGAACTACCTGACCAGCAGGTACATAGGGTGGTTTTCGGATTGTCGTAAAAATGCAGACGGTCAAGGGGTGTGAAAACTTGGCTCGTGGCTAGCGACTAAGGATAGCGATTGAATCAGTGGCAGGTTGACCTATCAAAAACGCAGAGCGAAGAGATAGAGCACGAGGTGGTGCGCCAGAGCTTTACTGCAGAATTTAGTAAGCTGTATCGCGGAGAGCTTCATGTGCACATGAACGGAGCGATCCCGGTATCGACCATTCAAGACATTCTTGCGGACGAATTAACAGAGCTGCCGTCTGGCTTTCTAATTGAGCGGGATCTGTTGCGGTACACGCCGTGTCAGTCACTGGCGTCATACCTGACCCCTTGGCAAGTGTTGCGGCTCTTTCCTAAAAAACGCGAAAACCTGGATCGTCTTTCCCTTGCAGTCGTCACGAGTCTCGCGGAGAACAATGTGCGCTTTGTGGAGCTCCGAAGCAGCGTTTTGTACCTTGCTACTCTGCAAAATTGCTCACCCACACAAGCCCTGGAACGCCTCATAGAATCGTCCAGAGCCGCGTCGGACCTCTTCGGCATGCGTCTCGGCTTGATCCTCACGGTGACGCGCGGCGATTACAGCTCGGTTGGTTTGTCTGCACTTCTGCAAGCGTATCAAAACCTCGGTGAACCGGATGAAGTGGTGGGGCTTGATCTGGCAGGTGACGAGGAAATTGCGCATCCAGCTGAATTACCGTCACTGTTTCGGAAGGCGAAAGATCGGTTCGGACTCGGGATCACCATACATGCAGGCGAAACCGGTCGCGTGGACAACGTTCGAGCAGCCGTGGAATTGTTTGGCGCAGATCGTATTGGCCATGGAACAGCAGCCAGCAAGGATCCTCATTTGCTAGACCTCTTGGCAAAGCAGGATATCTGCGTCGAAGTATGCCCAATTAGCAACCGGCTCACCGGAGCTGTTCCTGTCGACGAGGCCCATCCTCTGCTGGAGTTTCGGCGTCACCAAGTCCCCTTTGTAATTTGCTCGGACAACCCGGCGATTCATCAGCGAGGCCTAGCGGATGATCATACGACGGCGATGATTGAGGGACTCTCCGCTAGTGATATTTACGAGCAGTTCGACGTCGCCAAACGGTATTCATTCATAGAGGGTCTAGATTGAAAATTCGATTCATGTCCGGAAATCAGCACAAGGTCACTGAGGTGCAGCGAATTCTTGCCCCTGTTGGGGTAGAAGTCGTATCGGTGTCGCGCAAAATTGAAGAGCTGCAGACCGAGGATGTTGACCGCTTGGTGCGGGACAAGTTGACCAAGGCATTCGAGGCTATAGGTCGTCCTCTTTTCGTCGAGCACACAGGACTCTACTTGAGCGGTCTCAATGGGCTTCCAGCAGGTTTAACCCAGATTTTCTGGGATAAGCTGGAGGAAGATCGATTCGTTAAGCTTGTAGCTGGTCTCAAAGATGCCGCAGTAATCGCAAAGACGGTGCTCGGGTATTGTGATGGGCGCGAGATTCGTCTTTTCGAAGGCTCCATCGAAGGAACTGTGCCACTCGTACCGGCCGGTCCAACGGACTTTCAATGGGACTGTGTTTTCGTCCCGAACGGGCACACCCAAACTTTCGCTGAGATGGGATCGGCTAAGGACGCTATCTCAATGCGCCGCAAAGCACTCGACCAGTTCGCCGAATATCTCAAAACTTGTGGGGGCATAAGATGAACGCTGAGTTACTACGTGCATATCAAACCGGCAAGTTGATGCTTTTTGTAGGTGCTGGGGTGTCTGCCAATCTTAGCCTGCCTACTTGGGGTGAACTAATCGCGCGCATTGCTCAGGACTTGGGCTATGACCCAAAGATCTTCTCCACTTATGGAACGCCGCTAGCGCTTGCGGAGTACTACAAGAGGAAAAAAGGTAGTTTGGGGCCGCTTCGGAGTTGGATGGACCGCGAATGGCACAAGTCCAGTACAGATATCGCTGCATCCGAGATTCATCGTTTGATTGCTCTTGGACGATTCTCGCGGATCTACACTACCAACTACGATCGATGGCTGGAAATGGCCCACGACAAGTACGAGGTGCCATACGACAAGATTGCAAGCGTTGCCGACCTCGTATCTGCTACTGAGGGTCGGCGTCAGATTGTGAAATTTCATGGAGATTTCGATGACGAGGCATCAATCGTACTTGATGAAACCAGTTACTTTCAGCGATTGAATTATGACTCTCCGCTGGACATCAAGCTCAGCAACGACGTCTTGGGAAATTCCGTTCTCTTCATCGGATACAGCATTTCGGATATCAACATTCGACTCCTGTTTTATCGCTTGACTGAAATGTGGGGGCGCTCGGTTCTGCCATCTGCCAGACCGAAGTCCTACGTCTTCATGAATCGACCAAACCCTGTGGCACGGGAAGTATTGGGTCAATGGGGAATTGAGATGATCGTCTCGGAGGAGGATGACCCCAAGAAGGCGCTCACGGACTTTCTTCAGGAATTGGTGAGCTAGGAAATTTGGTCGCGACCTGAGGGGTTAATATTTATCCCTCATGGCGAGAGTGGGCATACGAGCGGCAGCTTTTGGCCGACTCCGTGGAAAAGGAGACCGTAATGGCCCGGGCTAGCGAATGGGAGCTTTGCCCCTTGCAGGTTTGCGGGCATGCTGTGAGCGAGACGTGGCAGGAGGAATGAGCCATGAACCAGGGAGCACTCCGGCCAGAGGTGCTGTCGGCCGCCGAGCTTATCGACTGTCTGTGTCCCGCGAACGGGGCGCCCTATTCGGTTGAGCACTATGCCGAGATCTTTGGCCTCAGCCCTGCCGTGTTTGCCGGTCAGGTCGCGGCCTATCGTCGCAGCCAACCAAATGCGGCCAGCGCATCCGATGCCGAAGCGACACAACGTTTTATCGCGGATGTCCTGCGGGTGATCTTGGCCGTAGCCGAGAGCGGAGTCGCCGTCGAGCGGGCGATCACTTGGTTTCGCCTCGAGCCTTTACCGACCTTCGAACAGCAGACCGCGGAGCAACTGGTCAGTCAGGGCCAGGTTGAACGAGTGCTGCAGTTTCTGGCCTCCTGGCAGGCGGGAAGTCAGGGATGAGTCGTGATGGCCAACGGCAGGTCGATCATCAATCGGCCTACCACTCCTGCTATCGCACGGTCCTAGACACCGTGGATGCGCGTTACGACGTTCGCGGTTCTGTGCTGGCAGAAATGGTGAAGGCCTGTCTGGCGCACCGCGCCATACTGCCCGCAGCGCAACGGGCGTATTTCACGCAGCACGCACCAGAGGAAGCGGTGGCCTATTTGGAAAAGTTCACTGCCACGCTGTTGTTTGGTCCCCAGGGACGCTTTTCGCCGCAAGAGTACCGCTACTCATGAGCGGCCGATTCCGTAAGTCATAGAGCAGGCCGGCTCAGCTTGGACTCACGCGGCTTGGCCGGGACCACTGCTCGATTGCCTGCGATGTAATCACGTGACGAGGACATGACCATGGGTGACCTCAACAGCTGGCGAGTGGTCTGCCAAGACCCCGGAGACGGTAGTGGTGACGCCATCATCGAGCTGCCTTCCGAGTTGCTGGATAGGCTGGGATGGATCGTGGGGGATGAGTTGATCCTTGAGCGTGTCGAGGGTGTGCTGTCCTTGAAACTTAAGCACCCGCCTGGTGAGCCAGCCGAGTAGACCTGCCCATCGTAATTTTTTTGATGTATCTGGTTGTATGAGCTGTGGGGCCTGTTGATCGGAAACCGTCCCACCCGCGGACACCTCACGTCGATGCCGTGACATGGTTTGCCTGCACACATCAGGTCTGGAGGGCAAGGTCGCTATTACGGCGCGCTCATGAAATTCCGGTCGACCTCATCCTCCCTTTCAGTGCCGCTCCAGATCCGACTCAGCCGATAACAGTACTTGGATCACGAGCAGGTCATACAGGCCGCGTGCCGGATGTAGCAAATAGTGGACATCGTTCTCTACCTTAAACAAGGTTACGCTCGCATGGGGAGTCAATGCCCCGTGCGCAGCAGATCCATGGCTGGATCTGCAACCGGTGGGCACAGAGTTGACGAGCTGGCGAATCAGCCTGCTAGACAACCATGAACATTCGCCTCGATCTTGGCTGTGGGTCGATGAACATGCGCTCAAAGGTGGCTCCCTTCGATGCCCTGAAGTTCATGAGTTCCAGCGAGAACACCTTGGCCAATGTCGCCGAATATCTCAAACACTATACCTTGTGGCGTTGCTGTTCTCGGACCCAGTCGATTCTCGACCGTTCGAGCTGTTGGTGGAATGAAGATGTGATGGTCGGTTCTACCGGAATCTGGTGAGCGGCGGGTAGCATTGCCCTAGAGCGGCACCGATACGCCCAGCTTCCTCTCGGGAGAAACGTATGCCAAGAAAAAAGCGCCTTACCGAACGCGAGATTCGGAATCTTGAAGACGAGATTCCAGCAGTCGCCGCAGATGCGACTCGCGCGGCCTATCTGCGAGCGCTCGCAGCCGGGCATACCGTCATGAAGGTGCAGGGCAGCTACCTCGTTGAAACCAAAGCCGACGGATCCGCGATTGTCGTGGGCAACGCCAAGCCCCGCCGCAAGGTGAGCGTTGGCCATGCTATCCAGGTTCGGCGGGTAAGTGCCAGCGCCTAGCCTCCGCGTCTTAAGGTATCTCGGTGGCAGTGCTTGGTGTTATCCAAAAGCAAGCGAGGGGCCCCGCAGAATAGTGCTGTCGGCGCCCCATGTTTTCCCCTTTCAGCACATGCTCAACTGTCCTGTCATCCATCGAACCGGGCTGGTCTTGTGTTTGCTGGAGAGCGATGTACTGCTCTTCAGGGCTTCAAGCTGCCCATCGATGATGTGCGCTATCACAGGTAGCGCGGCGAGTGTCTGGAGATTCGATTGGCGTGAATTGGTCATTGTTGCCCCGGCGTTATCGGCGGCGACCACTCTACGCCCTCTTCGAGGATCGGATGGCTTTCGCTCACGACGATTAACGGCTTGTTCCGATTCTCCAGCGCGAACATGGCGATGGAGCCGTCGGCATCCGCCGCCGGCACTACCCCGTGCGGGGCAAGCTTGCCTACCCAGACGTATTGCCGCGTCTCCAAACATGCAAGGTAGTACGAAATACCCATGCTTCCTCCGAATTAGAATTAAGTCTTTTGCTGCGCTAAAACCTTGCCCAATGCCATGGTGAAGTCGTTCTTGAACACTCGACGACTGTTCATAGCATCGACTAAGAACCCCGGCGACCCACCTTCCAACCGTTCTCCGCCAAGCATCCCTCAGGTACAGCGTGGGCCAGCGCATCGCGCTCCAAGTCTAAGAGATCGACAGCAGTACCTCCGTGTCCGGCCTTGACGACGCGGTGTGTCGTTGGTCAATGACGATGTGATGTTGGACTGGTCATTTTGTCGCTATGCCAAGTATCGCTTATCGACTTGCTCGCGTAGCGGCAGGTGATGGTGAGGTTTACTGTTCCTGGTATCGGCTCATGATGTGGTTGTGGGGCATGTGCTGTTGACCGGGGCTGGTAGGGTCTGCTTGATCCAGATGGTGTGACCATCTCCTACTCCACGTAGAGGAGCATGAGGATTGTTTCGCAACACTACTTCGCAGCCAGAATACGATCCTGCGAAGCACTGATCCGACGTGACTGGGCCAAAGTACTTCGATAACAGCGCGACTGACCTGTCTTTTCTCAGGCGCGAGTATGCGAGCGGGAAGCTAGCATTGGCTTCTAAATCCCTGATCAGCAGTTTCGCTTACAAAAGCCGCCACCAGTTGGAAGCGCGCCGGGAAACGTACCCGGCCGTTGGCCCGGGCAATGACGATCTCGCCGCTTTCCAGCGGCTCGCGCAGGACCTCCAGGACCTTGCGCTCGAACTCCGGCAGTTCGTCGAGGAACAGCACGCCCTGGTGCGCCAGGGTGATCTCGCCCGGCTGCGGGCGGCTGCCGCCGCCGACCAGGGCCGGCGCGGAGGCGGAGTGGTGCGGCTGGCGGAACGGTCGCTGCGGCCAGTGCCTGAGGGGGACGTGGCTGGCCACCGAATGGATCGCTGCGACCTCCAGGGCCTCGTCCTCGTCGAGCGCCGGCAGCAGGCCGGGCAGGCGGCTGGCCAGGAGGGTCTTGCCGGTGCCCGGCGGGCCGCTGAGCAACAGGTTGTGCGCGCCGGCGGCGGCCACCAGCAGGGCGCGCTTGGCGGCGGCCTGGCCCTGGACCTCGGCCAGGTCTGGATAAGGGAAGGGCGCGCGGAGCAGGCCGCGGGCCTGGTAGGGCGGCAGCGGGGCCTGGCCGGAGAGGTGTCCGGCGATCTCCAGCAGGTGGTCCACGGCGAACACCGTCAGCCCGCTGGCCAGGCTGGCCTCTTCGGCATTTTCCTTCGGTACCACCAGAACGCGCCTTGCGTCGCGCGCCGCCAGCGCGGCCGGCAATACGCCTCGCACTGGCCGGATCGCCCCGGACAGGGCCAGTTCGCCGAGGCACTCCAGGCCGTCGAGGGCGGTGCCGGGCAACTGGCCGCTGGCGGCGAGGATGCCGAGTGCGATGGCCAGGTCGAAGCGACCGCCGTCCTTGGGCAGGTCGGCGGGGGCGAGGTTGAGGGTGATGCGCCGCGCGGGGAAGTCGAAACCGGCATTGAGCAGGGCGCTGCGCACGCGGTCCTTGCTCTCGCGCACCGCGGTTTCCGGCAGGCCGACCAGGGTCAGCGAAGGCAGGCCGTTGGCCAGGTGCGCCTCGACGCTGACGCAGGGGGCTTCGACGCCGACCTGGGCTCGGCTGTGGACAATCGCCAGGGACATGGATCGCTCCTTGATCTCACGCCGCTCGCAGGGGGAAGGATCAGTCGGCGGGCGGCGTCAGCTTGCTTTCGAGTTCCGCCACCTTGGCCTCCAGGGCTTCCAGCCGTGCGCGGGTGCGGGCGAGGACCAGCATCTGGCTGTCGAATTCCTCGCGGCTGACCAGGTCGAGCTTGCTGAAAGCGCTCTGCATCAGGGCGCGGAACTGCGACTCCAGCTCGGCCTTGGGCAACGGCGATTCGCCGGCGAACAGGCGGCTGGCTTGTTGGCTGAGGGCTTCGAAGACGGCTTTGGGCGGCAGCATGGCGAGGGTTCCGGTAACGAGTGGGCGGCAGTCTAGCACGATGTCGGCGGCGCTCGCGGGAGGGCCATTGCACACTTTTTGCGCAACTGTCGGAGCGCGTCTGCGCCTATTTGGTGCGCCGCCCGGAGGCCGGCGTTCCGCACTATCCCCGGGTTGGCGGCTAAGGGCTTGAAATCCGGCGGATTTGCCGGAGCTGGCAAGCTTTCTGCTTTGGCCGGGGTGAGGCGTGCACTGAAGCAGTACCGGTGCGGCAGATGAGGCGGTTGCGGGAGGCCGGCAGGTTGCGGCATCGAACGGCCGCAGCAGGGCCAGGTCGGGGCGGAGGGTCCCGATCATGCTTCCCAGAGGGACCGGCGCGTTACAAAGCCAGACACTGCGCTTAGACTGTCCTCGGGTTCGTTTTCCTGGGGCGAGTCCACCAAACACGGGAGAGAGTTTCATGAAGCTAGTCACTGCCATCATCAAGCCGTTCAAGTTGGACGACGTCCGCGAGTCGTTGTCCGAGATCGGTGTGCAGGGCATCACGGTGACCGAGGTCAAGGGTTTCGGCCGGCAAAAGGGCCACACCGAGCTGTATCGCGGCGCCGAGTACGTCGTCGACTTCCTGCCCAAGGTGAAGATCGACGTGGCGATCGCCGACGACCAGCTGGACCGCGTCATCGAGGCGATCACCAAGGCGGCCAATACCGGCAAGATCGGTGACGGCAAGATCTTCGTGGTGAACCTGGAACAGGCCATCCGCATCCGTACCGGCGAAACCGATACCGACGCGATCTAAGCCCAACCGAACCCCCAAAAGCCCCAGGAGAATACCAACATGACTCTGCGTAAGATCGCAGGGCTAGGAGCCCTATTGTCCCTCGCTTTGCCGGGCGTCGCCCTGGCCGCCGAGGAACCCGTCCTGAACAGCGGCGACACCGCCTGGATGCTGATCTCCACTGCGCTCGTCCTGCTCATGACCATCCCCGGTCTGGCGCTGTTCTACGGCGGCATGGTGCGAGCGAAGAACGTGCTGTCGATCATGATGCAGTGCTTCGCCATCACCGGCCTGATCACCATTCTCTGGGTGGTCTATGGCTACAGCCTGGCGTTCGATACCGCCGGGATGGAGAAGGGCGTCCTCAACTTCAATTCCTTCGTCGGCGGGCTGGACAAGGCCTTCCTCAGCGGTCTCACCGCCGACGGCCTGACTTCCGCCACCGCGCTGTTCCCGGAAAGCGTGTTCATCACCTTCCAGATGACCTTCGCGATCATCACTCCGGCGCTGATCGTCGGCGCCTTCGCCGAGCGCATGAAGTTCTCGGCGATGCTGATCTTCATGGCGGTCTGGTTCACCGTGGTCTACGCGCCGATCGCGCACATGGTCTGGAGTGGCGACGGCGCCCTGATGTGGGACTGGGGCGTGCTGGACTTCGCCGGCGGCACCGTGGTGCACATCAACGCCGGTATCGCCGGCCTGGTCGCCTGCCTGGTGCTGGGCAAGCGCAAGGGCTACCCGACCACGCCGATGGCGCCGCACAACCTCGGCTACACCCTGGTCGGGGCGGCCATGCTGTGGATCGGCTGGTTCGGTTTCAACGCCGGTTCCGCCGCCGCCGCCAACGGCACCGCCGGGATGGCCATGCTGGTGACCCAGATCGCTACCGCCGCCGCGGCCCTGGCCTGGATGTTCGCCGAGTGGATCACCCACGGCAAGCCGAGCGCCCTGGGCATCGCGTCCGGCGTGGTCGCCGGTCTGGTGGCGATCACCCCGGCCGCCGGCACCGCCGGTCCGATGGGCGCGCTGGTGATTGGCCTGGCCTCCGGGGTGATCTGCTTCTTCGCCGCCACCAGTCTCAAGCGCGCGCTGAAATACGACGATTCCCTCGACGCCTTCGGCGTACATGCGGTCGGCGGTATCGTCGGCGCGCTGCTCACCGGGATCTTCGCGGCGCCGTCGCTGGGCGGCTTCGGCAGCGTGGAGGACATCGGCGCGCAGTTCTTCGTGCAGTTCAAGGGCGTGGCCTTCACCGTGGTCTACACCGCCGTGGTGACCTTCGTGATCCTCAAGGTGCTGGACCTGGTCATGGGCCTGCGGGTCACCGAGGAAGAGGAAGCGGTCGGCCTCGACCTGGCGCTGCACAACGAGCGCGGCTACAACCTGTAATACCTGCCGGCGCCCGGCTTTCCGCCGGGCGTCGGCTTGCCTCCCGCGCTCGCCTTCGCCGAACGCCATGCCCTTGTGCGTCGAAAGTCCTGGGCACTTCCCGCGACCGCCACGACCTCTCCGCAACCGGTCTTTCAGCGACTGCCGGCGGACTGCGCAACCCTCAGCTTTCACAGGTCTGTCTCTTACGCTCTTTGCTTTTTCAAATGCCGCGCTAGAATGCGCGGCGCGACGGATCGGAGCCGATTTGGAACAGCAGCATGTGGCAGCAGACCCTGATCACCTTGCGCCCGCGTCCGCGGGGCTTTCACCTCGTCACCGAGGAGATACTCGACGCCTTGCCGGAGCTTCGGCGGTGCCGGGTCGGCCTGCTGCACCTGCTTTTGCAACATACGTCGGCTTCACTGACCCTGAATGAAAATGCCGATCCTGCCGTACGCCGGGATTTCGAGCGTTTTTTCGAGCGGCTGGCGCCACGCGGCGAAGTCGGCTATGAACACAACGACGAAGGTCCGGACGACCTTCCGGCGCATTTCAAGGCCAGCCTGCTGGGCTGCCAACTGACCCTGCCGATACAGTCGGGAGGGTTGGCACTGGGCACCTGGCAGGGGATCTATCTCGGTGAACACCGGGACAGGGGCGGGGCACGGCGCGTGCTCGCCACCTGGCAGGGCGAGTCAGTATGAATTTTTTCCGGCGGCGCTCATCAAAACGCGCGGCTGGGCTATAACTAACCTGCTTTTGCAGCACCGAGAGGTTGACCATGAGCGAAGAAGAACTGGAACAGGACGAGCTGGACGGCGCTGACGAGGACGACGGCGAAGAGCTGGCCGCGGCCGACGACGGCGAAGCGGACAGCAGTGACGGCGACGAGGCCCCCGCCCCCGGCAAGAAGGCGAAAGCCGCCGTGGTGGAAGAGGAACTGCCCTCGGTCGAAGCCAAGCAGAAAGAGCGTGACGCCCTCGCCAAGGCGATGGAGGAATTCCTTTCCCGCGGTGGAAAGGTGCAGGAGATCGAACCCAACGTGGTGGCCGATCCGCCGAAGAAGCCGGACAGCAAGTACGGCAGCCGCCCCATCTGATTTCGCGTCATCCCAAGGCCCGCCACCCGTGAGGGAGTGGCGGGCCTTGTGCTATGGCGCCTGCTATCTTGGCGGGCATCTCGCCCCGCCGCATCCCGGTTGGCGAGCCGATCTTTCGCCTGTTCAGGCACGGCTGGCGACGGGCCAAGGCCTTTTCCTTTCCGGTGGCAGCGCTACCGTTCCACATCGTCAACCGAAGCTGCTTGCCATCCAGGCGCTCCAAGCGGCGTCCGGGGCCGATCCTGCACTTGCCGGAGAGCGAGCTGTAGAGCTTGCTTAAGAATTTTCCTAGCGATTCTTAGGTGGATTCGCGGAGCCGTGTAGGTCCTGTCTTATGGCTCTTTTCCAGGCGTTCTGAAAAGATTCGCCACCCATCAAGTTCGCGCCGGTTCCGCCGGATTTTCCCGGACATGCCGGACACATCGGTTGTCATCCCATGGAGTTCAAGACGTTCCGTCGAACCCTGCTGATCGCGGCAGTCCTGTTCGTTCCCGCCGGCACCAGCATGGCTGCCAATCTGTACGCTTTCGGCGGCCGCGATATCGCCGTCCCCTCGATCCTTCCCGAGGGAAACGTCACGTCGCGCTACACGTTCACTCCCATGCAACTGTGCGGCAAGCCCAGCTGCGATCTCATCGGCGTCGCTCTGTACAACAAGGGAAGTGTCTGGGACCCGGTCGATGGTCCGGACCTGAATACCAACGTGCCGGGCCTTTCGGTGCGCCTGCTGCTGGATGGCATACCGGCGAGCAGCCGTTTCAAGGGCACTTTCTCGCAAATCGCGGAGGTCCAGTTGTTCCGCAACTCGACGCCGCTCTCCGACGGCCAATTCGCGAGCGGAGCGTTCAACTCGTACTTCCTCATTACCTACAAGGACGGGCTTGTCGCGTCTGGCACCTCTTCCGTCAGGTTGACCGGGAGCGTCACCACGATCAATGCGACCTGCCAGGTCGCCGACCAGACCGTGAAGCTGCAGTCGATCGCTGCCGCCCGGCTGAACGGCGTCGGCACCTACGCGGCCGTTACCCCGTTCAATCTCGTAGTGGCCGGCTGTCCTCGCGGGTACAACCGCGTCGGCTACAGCCTTCAAGCGGTGGGGGGGGCGGTGGCCGAAGGCTCGGGTGTGCTGCCGCGCCTGGCGGGCAGCACCGCGACCGGCGTATCGATCCGGATCACCGACGAGGCCGGCGTGCCGCTACGGATGGGACTCTCGTTGCCGGTGACCGCGTACGACAAGAACACCGGCGGGGCGTACTGGATCCCGATGAAAGCGTCCTATGTGCAGACCGCCGAGAAAATCACGCCCGGCTCGGTCCTGGCCGCGATGGTGATCCTGCTCGACTACCAGTGAGGCAGGGGAGGGCAAGAGCGCGCCTCACCCGAACGCCTCGAAGAACGCCAGGGCGCGCGGGTCGCTGGCATAGGCGATGTTGATACGCAGCCAGTCGCTCTCCTCGCCTTCCGGGCTGAAGCCGCTGCCCGGCGACAGCAGCACGTCCAGGCGTGTCGCCACGGCCTGCAATTCGGCGAACGGGTAGTCGCCGATACGGGCCCAGACGAACATCCCGCCGACCGGTTCGGCGAACACCTCCCAGCCGTTGTCCCCAAGCACCCGCAGGGTCGCCGCCATCTGCCGGGTCAGGCGCTGGCGCAGGCGTTGCACCAGCTTGCGGTAACTGCCGTTGGCGAGCATGGTCGAGACCACGCATTCGGCGAAGCGCTGGCTGCCGATGCTGGTGTACATCTTCACATCCGCCAGGCGCCGGATCAGCTCGGGGCCGGCGATCAGGTAGCCGACCCGTAGCGAGCAACTGAGGGTCTTCGAAAAGCTCGCCAGGTAGATCACCCGGCGCAGCGAATCGAGGGTCGCCAGGCGGGTGCTGGGGCCGTTCTGGAAGTCGGCGTAGATGTCATCCTCGACGATGTGGAAGTCATGCTGCTCGGCCAGTTGCAGCACGCGGTGGGCCACCGAGGGGCTGAGGCTGGTGCCGGTGGGGTTGTGGTACATGCTGTTGGTGAAAAGGAACTTCGGCTTGTGTGCGCGGAGGATCGCCTCCAGCGCGGCGGTGTCCGGGCCGTGGCGGGTGCGCGGCACGCCGAGCATCTTCACCCCGTGGAATTTCAGCAGGTTGAACAGGTTGTAGTAGCCGGGGTTTTCCACCACCACCACGTCGCCCGGCTTGAGCAGCGTGCGCACCAACAGGTCGAGGGCATGGCTGGCGCCGGTGGTGGTGAGGATCTGCTCCGGGTCGACATGGATATCGATTAGCCGCAGGCGTTTCTGGATGTGCTGGCGCAGCGCCGGCAGGCCCAGTGGAGTGCTGTAGTCGAACAGCCCGGCGAGTTCGCTGCGGGCGACCTGGCGGATCGCGTAGCTGAGTTCCTCGACTTCCCGCCAGCTGTCCGGAATCCAGCCGCAGCCGAGCTTGAGTTTCGTCGAGCTGCCGCTGAACTGGCCCCATGCGTTTTCCGCGCCTTCGTGCCACTCGCTGTCGAGTTCGGTAGCGGCGGTGGGTGCCTCGGCGACGAAGAACCCCGAGCCGTGCCGCGATTCCAGCATCCCCAGGGCGACCAGGCGGTCGTAGGCCTCGATCACGCTGGACTGGCTGAGCTGGTTTTCCCTGGCCAACTGGCGTATCGACGGAATCCGCGTGCCGGCGCGGACGCGATTGCCGCGGATCCAGCCGCTGACCCCTGCGACGATCTGCTGCACCAGCGGCTCGCTGGCATTGCGGTCGATCCGGAGGTGCATGCCTGACTCACTGTTCGGTCTTTTCAGGCGAACAGTTAATCACAAATCCGAACAGCTGTTACTTGTTCCGTAGCGCCGTCGCGCCGGATAGTCGACGCCTCTTCTCGCGGGCTAGCCAATGCCCACCGCTCTGCCGCGGCAGGCCCTTGTACGGAGAAACGCATGAGCAATACCCATCGCCACGCCGCATGCCTGGCCTTCGGCCTGTGCCTGATCACCTTGGCGGTGAACCTCCAGGCGCCGCTGTACACCGCCTACGCGGAGCTTTCCGGCTACGGCGCGGCAGCTACCGCCAGCGCTTTCTCCGGCTATGTGCTTGGCGTACTGCCGGTGCTGCTGGTACTCGGCGGGTTGTCCGATCGGATCGGGCGCAAGCCGCCGATCGTCGTCGCGTTGCTGCTGTCGATGGTGGCCACCCTGGTGATGGCGCTCTGGCCGCGCCTGGAGGCGCTCGGCGTGGCGCGCCTGTTGCTTGGCGTCGGCACGGCCCTGGCATCGGCCACCGGGACGGCCTACATGAGCGAACTGATGGCGGGCGGGGATTCCCGCACCTCGGCCAACTGGGTGACCGCCAGCACCTCGCTCGGCTTCGGCCTCGGCGCGGCACTGACCAGTCTGTTCCTGCTGTTCCGGGAGAGCCTGGTTCCCGGCAGCTTCTGGGTCCAGCTGGGACTGGCCTGCGTGGCCCTGGCGGCGGTGGCGGGCCTGCCGGACGAGGCGCCGCGCGGGCGCGATACGCCGATGCTGCGGCTGCCGTTCTTTCCCGCCGGCAGCCTGCCGTACGGCTTCTCGATCCTGCTGGCATGGGCCACTGTGGGCCTGGTCATCGCGGTCCTGCCTTCGCTGCTGGCGGCCCACGGGCTGGCGCGCTGGTCGGGCTTCTCGACCTTCACCGTGATCAGCTGCGGCCTGCTGTTCCAGCCGCTGGCGCGGCGGATGGCGCCGGCCTCGGCGACCTGCCTGGGGCTGGTGATCCTGCCGCCGAGCTATGCCCTGCTGGCCTGGGGCGCGATCCACGGCTCACTGGCTGCGGTGCTGTTCGGTGCGCTGGGCGCGAGCAGTTCCTGCTACGGCTTCACCTACCTGGGCGGGCTGTCGGCGGTGAATGTCCTGGCCGGTGCGGAAAAGCCGCGGGCCAGCGCGGGCTACTTCCTGTTGGCCTACCTCGGCTTCAGCCTGCCGGTGATCTTCACCGGGTTGATCGCGGATCGCTTCGGTGCGTCGACGGCGTTGCTGCTTTTCGGCGTGTCGCTGACGTTGGCTGCCGTTGCGGTGGCGTTTTCCATCTTGCGCGGGGTCGGGCGCTTCAAGGCCGGCGCTTCGCGTGCCTAGGGCGCTACCCGCGACCGGGGGCCCGGTTCGTCATTGCAGGCGGGCGAGCAGGGCCGGCAGCTCGGCGAGGCTGCGGATCTCCGCGCTCGGCTCTTCCTCCCCGGCCCAGGGCTTGCCGTTTGGGTTGAACCAGATGGCACGCATGCCGGCGCGGCGCGCTCCGGCGATGTCGTCGCTGGGGTGGTCGCCGATGTGTACCGCTGCCGAGGCCTCGACGCCGGCGCGCTTCAGGGCTTCGCGGAATGGCGTCGGGTCGGGCTTGCCGACGCCCAGTTCCTCGGCGCAGAGGGCGAACCGGAAGTAGTCGGCCAGGCCCAGGCGGCGCACGTCGGCGTTACCGTTGGTGAGCACGCCGAGGGTGAAGCGGTCGGCGAGGATCTCCAGGGTCGGGTGGACTTCGGGAAACAGGGTGACCCGGTGGCGCGCTTCGAGGAATACCTGGAAACCGGCCTCGGCCAGGCTTTCCGCCTCCGCCTGTGGATAACCGGCGTCGAGCAGGGCATGGAACAGGATGCGCCGGCGCAGCTCGCTGAGACGGTGGCGCAGCATCGGCTCGCGATCCAGCAGGCGGGTGCGGATCGCCCACAGGTGCTCGATGGGCACCGGACCCAGGCGCGCCGCGTTGCTCGCCAGCCATTCGCGGAGCAGGGCCTCGGCGTTGTTCATCACCGGGGCGACGTCCCACAGGGTGTCGTCGAGGTCGAAGGTGATCAGTCGCAGGCTGCTCATGGGTCGTTGCCTCCATCGGCGTTGCCCTTGCGCTTGGCGCGGGGATGGGCGCGGTCGTAGACCGAGGCCAGGTGCTGGAAGTCCAGGTGGGTATAGATCTGGGTCGTGGCGATGTCGGCGTGGCCGAGCAGTTCCTGCACGGCGCGCAGGTCGCCGGACGACTCCAGCAGATGGCTGGCGAAGGAGTGCCGCAGCATGTGCGGGTGCAGGTGCTGGCCCAGCTCGCGGACGCCGGCCTGGCGCACTCGCAGTTGGATCGCCCGTGGCGTCAGGCGCTTGCCGCCGCGGCCGATGAACACCGCTCCGTCTTCCGGAGCGGCCTGGGCGCGCAGCGGCAGCCAGGCTTCGAGCGCCTGGCGCGCGGCCTTGCCGACCGGCAGCTCGCGGACCTTGTTGCCCTTGCCGCGCACTCGCACTAGGCCTTCCTTGAGGTCCAGCCATTCGAGATCGAGGCCGACCAGTTCCGAGAGGCGCAGCCCGGAGGAATAGAACAGCTCCAGCAGGGCCTGGTCGCGGCGGGCGATGAAGTCATCCTCCACGGCACCGTCGAGCAATTGCAGGGCGCGGTCGGCGTCGAGGGTCCTGGGCAGCTTGCGCGGACTCTTCGGCGCGCTCAGGCCGTTGGCAGGGTCGTGCCGGCAGCGCCCTTCGCGTAGCAGGTACTGGTAGAGGCCGCGCGTCGCCGAGAGCAGCCGTGCCAGGCTGCGGCTGGATTGGCCCTGCTGGTGCAGGCGGGCGACGAAGGTGCGCAGGCTGCGGGTGTCGAGGGCGTTCCAGTCGGGGAGCCCGGCCTTTTCGGCGAGGGCGAGGATCTTCAGCAGGTCGCGGCGGTAGCCGTCGAGGGTGTGCGCGGAGACCTGGCGCTCGCTGCGCAGATGTTCGAGGAAGGCATCCAGGTCGGCGCGCATCTCGGACCGCCCGCCGCGCTCAGCGGACCGAGCGCAGCGGCGAGGAGAAGCGCGGCAGCACGCGGGCCAGGACCTCGGCGACATAGCCGAGGAACAGGGTGCCGAGGGAACTCTTGTAATGCTGCGGATCGGGACTGCCGATGGCGAGCACGCCGTGCAGGCCCTGGAAACTCAGGGAGACCACCGCTGCGGAGCCGATCTCGTCGCGGTCGCTCTCGCCGAAGAGGAACGCCAGTTCGTGTGGACGCAGCACGCCGCAGACGGTCTTGCCGCCGGAGAGCAGGCCGCCGATGGCCTGGTGCGCCTCCGCGCTGCTCACCGAGCGGCCCACCGAGACGCTACTGTCGCTGAACAGGATCAGGCTCACGTAGGGCACCTGGAACTCGTGGCGCAGGCTGTCCTCGACGGTACTGACCACGTCTTCCAGGCTGGTGGCGTCGAGCAGGTCGAGGACCAGGCGGCGGGTCTTGTCGAACAGGCGGTCGTTCTCGCGGGCCACGTCCATCAGTTGCGAGAGCCGGTGGCGCATCTCGATGTTGCGCTCGCGCAGCAGGCGTACCTGGCGCTCCACCAGCGACACGGCGTCGCCGGGCTGGTGCGGGATGCGCAACTCGGGGATCAGCTCGTCATGCTCGACGAAGAACTCCGGGTGCTGGCTCAGATAGGCGGCCACCTGCTCGGCGTCCAGCGCTGCTGTCGGTTCCTGGCTTTTCTCGGTCATAAGCGTCTCGGTTATCGCGGGCGACGGCCCTTACAGGCGGACCTGGCCTTCATACACGCGGACGGCAGGCCCGGTCATCATAACGGGCTGGCCGGGACCTGCCCACTCGATGTGCAGGCGGCCGCCGGGGAGGTCGATCTGCACCGGCGATTGCAGCCAGCCCTGGCGAATCCCGGCAACCGCTGCGGCGCAGGCGCCGGTGCCGCAGGCCTGGGTCTCGCCGACGCCGCGCTCCCAGACGCGCAGGCGCGCATGGTGCGGATCGAGCACCTGGAGGAAGCCGATGTTGGCCTTCTTCGGGAAGCGCGGATGGACTTCCAGTTGCGGACCGAGGCTGTGTACCGGTGCGCTGTCGACGTTCTCGACGCGCAGCACGCCATGGGGATTGCCCATGGATACCGCGGCCAGTTCGACGCGCTGGCCATTCACCTCTATCTCATAGGACAAGGCTTCGCGCTCGGCCTGGAACGGTATCTCGGCCGGGGCCAGGCGCGGCGGACCCATGTCCACCGTGACCTGGCCGTCCGGGCGGATATTCAGCTCGATGATGCCGCCCTTGGTTTCTACGCGGATGCTCTTCTTCACCGTCAGGCGCTTGTCCTGAACGAAGCGGGCGAAGCAGCGGGCGCCGTTGCCGCACTGCTCGACCTCGGAGCCGTCGGCGTTGAAAATCCGGTAGCGGAAGTCGACGTCGGGGCTGCTCGGGGCTTCGACGATCAGCAACTGGTCGAAGCCGACCCCGGTGTTGCGGTCGCCCCAGAGCTTGACGTGCTTGGGCTGCACATGGGCGTGCTGGCTGACCAGGTCGAGGACCATGAAGTCGTTGCCCAGGCCATGCATCTTGGTGAAGCGCAAAAGCATGGTCTGGGCCTCACTGCGGCAGCAGGCTTTCGCCGGCGTAGAGCTCTTGGACGGTCTCGCGGCGACGGACCTCGTGGGTCTGCTCGCCATCCACCAGCACCTCGGCGGCGCGACCGCGGGTGTTGTAGTTCGAGCTCATGACGAAGCCGTAGGCGCCGGCCGAGCGCACCGCCAGGAGGTCGCCTTCGGCGAGCGCCAGGTCGCGATCCTTGGCGAGGAAGTCGCCGGTCTCGCAGATCGGCCCGACCAGGTCGTAGCGGCGCGGCACGGCATCGCGCGGGCGTACCGCCTGCACGTCCATCCAGGCCTGGTAGAGAGCCGGGCGGATCAGGTCGTTCATCGCCGCGTCGACGATGGCGAAATCCTTGAGCTCGGTGTGCTTGAGGTACTCGACGCGGGTCAGCAGCACGCCGGCGTTAGCGACGATGGACCGGCCCGGCTCGAACACCAGGGTCAGGTCGCGGCCATGCAGGCGCTCGCGGATGGCGCGGATGTAGTCGCCGGCCAGCGGCGGCTGTTCGTCGCGGTAGCGCACCCCGAGGCCGCCGCCGAGGTCCAGGTGGCGAATGCCGATGCCTTTGCCGGCCAGGCGGTCGACCAGCCCGAGCAGGCGCTCGAGGGCGTCGAGGAAGGGCTCCAGCTGGGTCAATTGCGAGCCGATGTGGCAGTCGACGCCGATCACCTCCAGGTGGTCAAGCTCGGCGGCGCGGGCGTAGACCGCCTCGGCCTCGTCGATGGCGATGCCGAACTTGTTCTCTTTCAGGCCGGTGGAGATATAGGGGTGGGTCTGGGCATCCACGTCCGGGTTGACCCGCAGCGACACCGGCGCTTTCACGCCGAGTTCCGCGGCCACCCGTTGCAGGCGCTCCAGCTCTTCGCCGGACTCGACGTTGAAGCAGTGCACACCGACTTCCAGGGCGCGGCGCATGTCGTCGCGGGTCTTGCCGACGCCGGAGAACACCACCTTGGCCGGATCGCCGCCGGCGGCCAGGACACGCTCCAGCTCACCGCGGGAAACGATGTCGAAACCGGCGCCGAGGCGCGCCAGCACATTCAGCACCCCGAGGTTGGAGTTGGCCTTGACCGCGAAGCAGACCAGGTGCGGCATGCCGGCGAGGGCGTCGGCATAGGCGCGGTACTGGGCCTCGATGTGCGCGCGGGAGTAGACGTAGGTGGGCGTGCCGAAACGCTCGGCGATGCGGGAAAGCGCCACCCCTTCCGCGAACAGCTCACCGTCGCGGTAACTGAATGTGTCCATGGGCGCTCTCTCAGAAACCGTAGCGGTCTTTGCTGTGTTCTTTCTTGGCTTTTTCGTCGTCCGGCAGGTACAGCGGGCCTTTCTGGCCGCAGGCGGCGATGGAGCCGGCGAGGAGGGCGAGCGCGACGAAGGACAGGAACAGCCGCTTCATGACGGAATCCTTGTAGAAAACGTGAATTGTTCCGGAGTATACCGACCCCCCGGCGCCTTGCCTATGCGAGCCGGATCAGGTGTGCCGGGGCTTGCAGGGGAATGGCCTGAGGCAGAGGGGGCGCCGGCGTTTTCCGCGAGCGTCGCGGCAAAACAGCGCGGACTACGGCAATACCAGCGTAGAATTGTCGGAATAGGGCAAGACGAAGGTAGTCGCCCGCCTTTTTTCCCGTTAGCGAATGCCGAGGCAATGCATGAGTACGATGAATGAAGCGCGTTTCCACGACCTGGTCGATGCGCTCCAGCAGCAGGTGGAAGACGCCTTCGATGACAGCGACCTGGATCTCGACCTGGAGAACGCCGGCGGCGTGCTCACCGTACGCTTCGAGAACGGCTCGCAGCTGATCCTCAGCCGCCAGGCGCCGTTGCGCCAGCTGTGGGTGGCGGCGAAGTCGGGCGGCTTCCACTTCGATTACGACGAGGCCAGCGGTCTCTGGCGCCACGATGGCAGCCAGGAACCGCTGGGCGCGCTGCTCAACCGGGCGACCCTGGAGCAGGGGGGCGAGGATGTCGAGTTCCCCGGCCTCTGAGGCTTCGCCGCCGGCGGTGGCCTCGCCTTGCCGGCGCCTGTGCTGCCTCGACGATGCGGACGTTTGCGTCGGCTGCGGACGTTCCCTGGCGGAAATCCGCGAGTGGGGCAAGGCCGACGATTCCCGCCGCTTGCAGATCAGGTCACAGGCCGCTCGACGCCAGTCGCTGGCGGGCCGTCTCTCCTGATAGGGGGGATGTTGCTAATTCCTGCGACTGTGTTAGTGTCCGGGAAAACCCCGCCTTCGGGCGGGGTTTTTGCTTTTTTGCGATTCCTGCTTTTCATCGATCAACCGAACCGGACCAAGGAGCACGCCTGCGATCATGAGCACGCCGCCGATCACCATCACTCGTCTGGACCTGCAGCGCCTGGAGCGCCTGCTGGATGGCCTGGACGAATTCGGACCCGCCGCCGAGGCGCTGGAGGCCGAACTGTCGCGCGCCCAGGTGGTGGGGCATGACGAGATTCCGCCGGGCGTCGTGACCATGAACTCCACCGTGCGTTGCCGCGAGGAAAGCAGCGGCAAGGAGTACACCTTGACCCTGGTCTATCCCGAAGACGTGGCCGGCGAAGGCAAGGTCTCGATCCTCGCGCCGGTGGGCACCGCGCTGCTGGGCCTGACCATCGGCCAGACCATCGACTGGCCGGCGCCGAGCGGCAAGACGCTGAAGCTGACCCTGCTGGAAATCGAATACCAGCCGGAAGCCGCCGGCGACTACGCGCGCTGATCGGTTTTCGCCCGTCGCCTGCCGGCGACGGGCTTCGCGACCCTCAGTCGCCCCCACCGCCCCCGCAACCGCTGCCGCCGTCCCCACCGCTATCGCCGCCGCAGCCGTGGCGCGAATCCTGTCCGTCCGAACCGAAGGTACTGCCGCTATCGCTGGCGCAGCCGCTGCTGCAACCGATATGGCTGGCGCAATACACCGCTGCGCCGCCGTCTTGCCGCTGCGCGCAGTTCAGGGTGTAGCGGAAGCCGTCGGCGATCGCCAGTTCCGTGTCGAGAGCGAACAGCAGCGGTAGGCGCGTGGGGTTCTGGGGGTCGATGCCTTCGCGGCGACAAGCCAGCTTCCAGGCGCGCCGAATGCCTTCCTGGGCCTGTCGGGGGCTGCGCATCGCCTGCGCCGGCGTATGGTGGAGGAAGCGCCCGAGTCCCTTGCGGCAGACGTGCTGGTAGAGCCGGGTATGCAGGATCAACTCGTGCCAGGCGACATCCACCACCTGGGACGGCATCGCGACCATCCGCTTGCCGGCGGCGCGGCATAGCAGCAGGTATTCGCGCAGGCCGCCGAGCACCCGTTGGACCTGTTCCTCGCTGAGCTGCGGATAGCGCTCGCGGACCGCCTGGGCGACCCGCGGCGGCAGGCGGAATTGCTGGATGAAGCGGTAGCGCCGGCGATCCAGGCCGCGGCGGTAGAGATAGCCGCCCACGAATGCGGCGCCAGCGAGCAGGGTAATACCGAGGAGTGCCATCCGTACGTCCTTGTCGAGCCCCGCGCGGTGCGGCGCTGGGTCATTGTTCCAGCAGCGCCTGGTTCAGCGCCGTTTCCAGGACGCTTTTATAACGCAGATAGTGCAGCGTTTGCGGCTGTTCGTCGGCGAACAGCCGCGACAGGTCGAGGTCGGTCAGGTAGCAGGGGTAGGGTTCGCTTTCCGCGCGATGCGCCAGGATATGCCGGGCGACCGCCTTGAACAGGCCGGCGCCGTACTCCAGTTCGGAAAACTCCTGGTGGTCGCAGTACAGGGTGACCTGCACGCGCTTGCGTTCGCCGCGTTCGAGTAGCGCCTGTAGCTCGTACAACGCGGGTCCGGCCAGGGCCTCCGGCGCTTCGCGAGGCTCGACGTGCAATCTGCCGTCGTTGGAGAGCAACTCGTAGTAGCGGATATCCAGCGAGGCCGGCACCTGTTCCGCCAGCGACAGGGCGTTGCGCCGGTACAGCAGCGATTGCAGGAAGCGCTGCAGCGGTGCGAGCAGGCTGCGTTCGTCACGCAACGCCTGGCGCTGGCGCCAGAGCGCGTTGCGTTCGTCGAGCAGGCTGATCTCGGCGCTGTCGAAGTCGCGCCGGTAGAACACCTGGATGCAGTCCGGCCGCCCCATGGACAGGATCAGCCCGAGGTCCTCGCCTTCCAGGGCGTGGCGATCCAGCTTCAGGGCGCTGTAGCCATCGCGCTCGCGGCCCAGGTGCTGGAGCAGGCTCGGCAGGTCGGGCAGGCTCTCGTGGCTGACCGCTTCCGGCGACATTTCCAGCAGGTGGTACTGCTGGCGGATCTGCAGCAGGTAGCGGCTCGGCTGGCCGCCAAGCAGTTGCCCGTAGGTCTCGCGGAACAGCTCTTCGACCCGCACGGCGATGGCGGCGGCCCGGTTGCGACAGAAGCAGCGCACCATCAGTTCGGGCGGCTGCGGCGGGCTTCCGGGCTTTTCGCGGACGGCGTCGAGGAACTCGGCAAGGCACTCGGGCAGCGCCTGGGGGCCTGCGTAATGGCGCACCGTCAGTTCGTTCCAGCTGTTGAGGCTGAGCTGGTCGAGGGTCAGCACCAGGTTGTCGCGCACCCCGGCATAACCGAGCACGTCGGTACGCCCGGTAGCCATGTGCAGGTTCATCTGGCTGTGGTGGCGCAGCGGGTCGACACCGACGTTGACCAGCAGCAGGACGCTCTTGAGCCGACGCGGTTGCAGCAGGTCGGCGTCGTCCACGGTCGCCAGGGGGACCGGCAGGAACTGCCGCAGGCTGCCCAGGAGATTGTCCAGTTCGGCATCGCCGAGGTCGCTCTGGCCGGGATGCAGGGACAGCCGGGTGGCGCTGTCGATGACGCCGTTGCGATGGCACCAGGCGAGCAGCTCGACCAGCCTGAGGCTGCGTTTCAGCGGCGCGTAGTCAGGCCACTGGTGAGCGCCCAGGGCACCGGGGAAGATCGCCCACTGCGCCTGCTCGCGGTCGTCGTCGGCGGGCAGCTGGACCAGGGTCAGGACGTCTTCGCCGAGATCCGGGGCGATCCCCGGGTTGATGTTCTCCACCTTGCCTGCCTTGCGCTCGAAGGCTGCATACAGGCGGCGTCCGAGCAGGCCCAGGTCGCGGCTGTCGATGCCGCTGTCAGCGCCTTGCTGGCGGGCGATCTGGAACAGCAGGCGGTAGCTGTAGGTCAGTTCGTTGACCACCGTGCGACGCTCTTCCATCACCTGGCGCATCTTCCACTGGCTGCGGCTGTCGAGCAGGGCCAAGCGGCGAGGCTCCCATTGCCATTCCGCGACGAGCCGCTCCATCGACAGGTGCTGCCAGCCCTTCTGCGCCTGGCGCTGGCGACCGCCGAGCTTGCGCCCGACCTTGAGGTACAGGCAGCGCCGCACGAGTTCCAGGCGTTCCGGCGCCTGCTGTTCCCGCAGGTAGCGTTCGAGATGGCGATAGACCAGGACGTAGGGGTCCAGTTCGTCGAGATCGAGCTGGCCGGCGAATACCTGCTCCTTGAGGCGCAGGGCGACGCAGCGGACCCGCGGGTGCTCGCTGGCGTAGGCCTCGGTGAGCAGCAGCTTGAGCAGCGACTTGTAGGGCGAATCGATGGCCTTGGACAACTGCCAGAGGCCGGCGCCGATGAACTCCCGGGCGGGGATGTGCGCCAGGTGGCCGAGGTCGAGCACCTCTTCGGCGCGGATGAAGCGTTTGCCGAGCAGGGTCCGGCAGTATTCGTCGTAGCGCCGTTCATGGGCCGGCGGCACCAGCCACCACAGAGGGGTGCGTCCGCCGAGCCAGATCGCGCTGCGGTAGAACTCGTCGAGCAGCAGGAAGTGCTGGGTATTGCCGTCGCCGCCGGGCTCCTTCCGGTCTTCGCGTTCGTCCTGGCCGAAGCGGGCGACGTCGATCAGGAAACAGTGCACCTCGCTGCCCTGGCTGCGCGCCCAGTCCTCGATCAACGCGCACTTGCGGCGCAGCTCCTGGCGCGCGCCGGGCTCCAGTTCTGGGGCATGGCAGACCCAGAGGTCGAGATCGCTCTGTTCCTCCTGGGCCAGGCTCCCCAGGCTGCCCATCAGGAACAGGCCGTGGATCGGCTGCTGTGCGGGTTCTTGCCTGCGTGGCTTGTAGACAAACGAGCGGGCCAGGCGCTGGGCTTCGGCGAGTACTTCGTCGTCCGCTTCGAAACCGCTCAGGCCCGCTGGCGTGCTGGCCGACAGGTAGCCCAGCAGCAGCGGATGGTTGATGTGGAACAGCAGCGGTAGCAGGCGCAGGACCCGCTCCTGGCGGCTGGACAACGCCTGCCGGGCGCGTTGCAGGCGACCGGCATTGACCGCCAGGAAGCGTTGGCGCAACTGGCCGAGGACCTTGCGGTCGATGCCATCGTCGAGATCAAGGCTGAGTGCGGGGTGTCGGTTCATGGGCGTCCGGGCACAGGCAAGGCCAGGCGCCGTGCCTGGCTCCGGTCATGCCATTGTATCGCCCGGAAGCGCGGCGGCTTGAGCGCCGCACCGCGAACCGGGGCAACCGTCGCGGCCTGTCGGGAGCAGGTCGCGATGGCCGCTTCCGTCAACCCTTGAGGATGGTCAGCAGGCCCTGTGCCTGCTCCGCGGCGTCCAGCCCGAGACTGGTCAGGTAGCCGCCGTCGGGCTGGTCGATCAGCCCCTTGTCGTGCAGGCGTCGGGCGGCGGCGACGGCCTTGCCGTCGGCGGTGTGATGGACCTTGAGTCCTTCCTGGGTGTTGTTCAGGTTGAAGAGCGCCAGCAGTTCCAGTTCGTCGATCAGCTCGGGAGTGAAGGCCATGTCGGCTCCTTACGGTGTTGAGCACCGGTGAGTGTAGTTGGACTAGGGCGTAGCGTCGGCGGCCTGGCTCCAGCCGTCGAGGATCTTCTGGTACTCGCCGCTGGCGAGGATGCGCTGCATGCCGAGGTCGAAGCGTTCGAGCAGATGCTCGGCCTGCGGGTGGCGGCGCGAGAACGACAGGTACAGCTCCGGGCGGTGGACCGTGGCCACCGGCTGGAACTGGCCTTCCAGTTCGGGATGTTCGCTGAACAACTGGCGAGCCGTATTGCGGTAGGCCAGGGCGTAGTCGACGCGGCCTCGCTGGAGCATGAGGAAACCGTAGTAGTCCTTGCGCACCGGGATGCGCACCAGGTCGTGGCGGCGATCGAAGCCGTCGCCGTATTCATAGCCGAGGGTCACCGCGACTTTCCGTCCGCTCAGCGCCTGCTCCGCATTCACCGGCCGCGCTTCGTCGCGTCGCGCCCAGAGCTGGATCTCCGCGCGAAACAACGGATGCCGGGGCAGACGGTAGTCGGCGAGGATGTGCGGGTTCGGCGAGGTGTTGAAGCAGCCGGCGATCAAGCCTTTCAGGGCCAGCTTCATGCAGCGGGAGTAGGGGTAGGGATTGAGCTGGACCGGCGTGTCCGCAGCCCTGAAGGCGGCCCGCACGATGTCCGCGCTCATGCCCTGGATGCGGCCGTCCTTGTAGGCGGTATAGGGATACCAGTCGTCTTCGGCGCCGAGCACCAGGGGTTCTGTCGGGACGGCCGCTGCCGGGCCGGAAAGGGCCAGCAGCAGGCAGATGGGCAGGAAGTGGAACCAGGATCGCATCCGGTATCGCTCCGCGAAAGCAGGTGGCACGGAGAGTGGGCGCCACCTTTCTACCAGAGCGGCAGGCGTTTGGCGAAACAAAACCGTATGGATACGAGGGGCATTCGCCGGCACCAGTCGGCCCGGCTCCGCTCATTCGTCGTCCGGCAACGTCGGCAGGGCACGCAGCGCATGCTCGTAGCCGGCGCTGTCGAAAGCGCGGTCGGCGGCGAGCATGGCGTTGATCTCGTGGGCCAGCACGTAGGCCATCATGCCCAGTGCCTCGTCGCGCTCGTAGCCGACCAGGGTCAGCTTGTTGAACACGGCGCGCGCCGCCGGCGGATTCTCGCTTTCGATCTGGTTCTCGATGGCCTGGATCAGTTTTTCCTCGGCGAAGCCGTCTTCCTGGTTGTCGTCCTGTTCGCTCATCGGGCGTTCCTCGTTCTGGCGCAAAGTACCGCTTGTGCGGCGGCGGGAAGTTGTCCACCCTGCTTGGCCAACGGATGGCCGCGAAGGTAGCGATACCCGACATGATCACCTATTACATCCTTTCCGGCGACCGCCTGGAGCGACGCCAGCACGACGATGCCCAGCGGGGGTTGCCGCCGGGCACCCTGTGGATCGACCTGCATCACCCGACCCCCGAAGAGGAGCGCCTGCTCGAATCCCACCTGCAGGTGAACATCCCGACCCGCGAGGAGATGGCCGAGATCGAGGATTCGT
Organism: Pseudomonas sp. KBN12P06040; assembly: GCF_037574965.1. Taxonomy (NCBI): domain Bacteria; kingdom Pseudomonadati; phylum Pseudomonadota; class Gammaproteobacteria; order Pseudomonadales; family Pseudomonadaceae; genus Pseudomonas; species Pseudomonas sp. KBN12P06040. The sequence goes on along the minus strand of NZ_JBBELS010000001.1, from coordinate 6,129,565 downwards.
CGCGCTTCTACGAGGACGGCAACGTCCTCTACATGACCACTTCGGTGGTCGGCGGGATCACCGAGCACCGGCCGAGCACAGAGGAAGTGACCTTCGTACTCAGCGAGAAATGGCTGATTACCGTGCGCTACGCCGACCTGCGTTCGTTCCGCGAGTTCGAGAACCGTTGCATCCGCCAGCTCGACGCCAACCGCAGCAGCACCCAGTTGTTCGCCCTGATGATGGACAGCCTGGTGGACCGCATCGCCGACGTGTTGGAGGCCGTACAGGGGCAACTGAGCAGCATGTCGCGGGAGATCTTCGCCGAGTCCACCGCCCAGACCCGCAAGCCGAAGACCGACCTGCAGCAGATCATCAAGCACCTCGGGCGCAGCAGCTCGCTGCTGTCCAAGCTCAACGACAGCCTGCTCAGCATCAATCGGATGAACAGCTATTTCCGCCAGGGTTGCAACGGCTGGCTTTCCGAGCCGGCCAAGGTGCTGGCGAAGACCGTGGAGCGCGACGTGCGCTCGCTGGACGAGTACCTGGCGAAGATGTCCACCGAGATCAACTTCCTCCTCGACGCGACCCTTGGCCTGATCAACATCGAGCAGAACAGCATCATCAAGGTGTTCTCCATCGCTGCCGTACTGTTCCTGCCGCCGACCCTGGTGGGCACGGTCTACGGCATGAACTTCAAGGACATGCCCGAGCTGGACTGGTCCATCGGCTATCCGATGGCGCTGGGGATGATGGTGGTATCGGCGATCCTTCCGTACCTCTGGTTCAAGTTCAAGAACTGGCTCTGAGGCACTCGGCAGGTGTGCAACTTTTTGCTGGATAACTTCGGGAAAAGCTGTGGATACAACGCCGGGGCCAAGGTCTGGCGGGGTCTTCGATGAAGTGAGCAAGTTCTTGCATAGCACTGTGCAACAACTTGCTCACTTTTTCGGGATAAACCCGGGGAAAAACGTTCGTGCGGGCCGGGAAAGTCTTCAACAAATTGATTTAAAAGGTAAATATTTTATTGGCACGAAGCTTGTTGGGTAGCTGCCGCACCAGGACATGTCGTCCCGGCTACCACTGACAAGGAATGCATCCATGGCAACACCCGCCTATATGTCCATCACCGGCACCAAGCAGGGCCTGATCACCGCCGGCGCCTTCACCGAGGATTCGGTCGGCAACACCTACCAGGAAGGCCACGAGGACCAGGTGATGGTCCAGGGCTTCAACCACGAAGTGATCATCCCGCGCGACCCGCAGTCCGGCCAGCCGACCGGCCAGCGCGTGCACAAGCCGGTGGTCATCACCAAGGTCTTCGACAAGGCCTCGCCGCTGCTGCTGGCCGCCCTGACCTCCGGCGAGCGCCTGACCAAGGTCGAGATCCAGTGGTACCGCACCTCCGCCGCCGGCACCCAGGAGCACTACTACACCACCGTCCTGGAAGACGCGATCATTGTCGACATCAAGGACTACATGCACAACTGCCAGGACCCGGGCAACGCCCACTTCACCCACCTGGAAGACGTGCACTTCACCTACCGCAAGATCACCTGGACCCACGAAGTCTCCGGCACCTCCGGCTCCGACGACTGGCGCTCCCCGGTCGCCGGCTGAGCCGCGGCCGCCGCACGCGGCCAGCCTCGCTGGCCGTCGTGCCCTCGATGACCCATAGCGCCGTGGCCAGGAAAGCCCGCGCCGGGTCGATGCCGCTTTGTTTGTTGTAGGCAGCTTCCGATCGAGCCTGCGCGCCCTTGTCTCGCCCGCGCCAGGCAGGACAATCGAATCGGTCGCCTGCGCCAGTGAGGGACAACGGATGTTCGCAGCAGCCAACCAGACCCATTTCAGCCTCGCCATCGACGGCCTCGCCCTCGACCTGCAGGTGCTCTCCTTCAGCGGCCGCGAAGCCATCAGCCAGCCGTTCGCCTTCGACCTGGAGCTGGTCGGCGAACGCCCCGTGCCGGACCTCGAAAGCCTGCTGCACAAACCCGCCTTCCTTACCCTCGGGCCCGCCGGCAACGGTATCCACGGCCTGGTGCGCAGCGCCGGACAGGGCGACTCGGGCAAGCGCCTGACCCGCTACCGCATCACCCTCGTCCCGCAACTGGCCTACCTCGCCCAACGCACCAACCAGCGCATCTTCCAGCATCTCACGGTGCCGCAGATCGTCGGCCGGGTGCTGGAGGAACACGGCATCCTCGCCGACGCCTACCGCTTCCAGCTCGGCACCCGCTACCCCGAGCGCGAATACTGCGTGCAGTACGACGAGAGCGACCTGCAGTTCGTCCAGCGCCTGTGCTGCGAGGAGGGCATCCACTTTCATTTCCAGCACAGCGCCACGGCGCACCTGCTGGTGTTCGGCGACGACCAGACGGTGTTCCCGCGGCTCGCGCCGGTGGCCTACCAGCAGGACTCCGGCCTGGTCGCCGACCGGCCGGCGGTCAAGCGCTTCGGCGTACGCCTGGAAACCCGCACCAGCCGCGTCACCCGCCGCGACTACGACTTCGAGAAACCGCGCCTGACGCTGGAAAGCGCCGCCCGCGGCGAAGCCCGGCCGGACCTCGAGGACTACGACTATCCCGGTCGCTTCGTCGACCGCGAGCGCGGCAAGCACCTGGCCAGGCGTGCCCTCGAACGGCAGCGCAGCGACTACCGCCTGGCCGAGGGCCGCAGCGACCAACCGTTGCTGCTCAGCGGCCACTTCCTGCCGCTGGCCGCCCATCCCCAGGCGGGCTGGAACGACCTCTGGCTGCTCACCGAGGTGATTCACGAGGGGCGGCAGCCGCAGGTGCTGGAAGAAAGCATCGTCTCCGACACCTCGGCGAGCCCGGACGACTTCCGGCAGGGTTACCGCAACCGCTTCCAGGCCACGCCCTGGGAGGCGTTCTTCCGTCCTCCGCTGACACCGCCGAAGCCGCGCATCCTCGGCACGCAGAGCGCGGTGGTGACCGGTCCGAAGGGCGAGGAAATCCACTGCGACCGCTACGGTCGGGTGAAGGTGCAATTCCACTGGGATCGCGAGGGCCAGGCCGACGACAGCAGCAGTTGCTGGTTACGCGTTGCCTCCGGCTGGGCGGGAAGGAACTACGGCGCCATCGCCATCCCGCGGGTCGGCATGGAGGTGCTGGTGACCTTCCTCGAAGGCGACCCCGACCAGCCGCTGGTCACCGGCTGCCTGTTCCACAGGGAACATCCGGTGCCCTACGAACTGCCGGCGCACAAGACCCGCAGCGTCTTCAAGAGCCTCAGCAGCCCTGGCGGCGGTGGCTACAACGAGCTGCGCATCGAGGACCGCAAGGGCCAGGAGCAGATCTTCGTCCATGCCCAGCGCGACTGGGACGAAAACATCGAGCACGACCAGAAGATCCGCGTCGGTCACCAACGCCACGACACCGTGGAGGCGAACAGCTACAGCGAGTTCAAGGCCGAGGAACACCGCACCACCCACGCCGAGCGCAAGGTGGAGGTCCGCGCCAGCGACCACCTCACCGTAGCCAACGACCAGCACCTGAAGATCGCCAGCGGCCAGTTTGTCGAGGCCGGCCAGGAGATCCACCTGAGCAGCGGCCTGAAGGTGGTGCTGGAGGCCGGCGCCGAACTGACCCTGAAGGGCGGTGGCAGCTTCCTCAAGCTCGACGCCAGCGGCGTGACCCTCTCCGGGGCCAACGTCCGGGTCAACTCCGGCGGCAGCCCGGGCAACGGCAGCGGCGCGGCGCCGCTGTTGCCGGGGCCGCCGCTCGACGCGGATGCGGCGACAGCGGGCCAGGTACTGGACAACCCGGCGCGTAGCCGTCCCGAGCGGAAGGGGCCGGAACAATTGATCGTCGATGTCTGGGGAGACCCGGCGCAAGGAAGCCAGGTCGTACTGTTGCCACCGGAGAGCGAGGCATGAGCGGATTCCAGGACCAGAGTATCGACGAAGGCGTGCGCAAGCGCACCGCCTACCAGAACGATCGGCGTGCACGACTGGCATTGAACGTCGAGCGACAGGACGGCGGTATCCTGCAGATTCCGGTGGCCAGCGATATGCTCGGCCATGAGGAGCACGAGCGTATCCAGCAGAACACCTTCCTGGCCGTGATGCCGCTGGTCCGCCTGCCAACGCTGGGTAAGGCCGGTTATGGCGACCAGCTGCCCGCCGGCGCGCTACCGCGGGCGGGACGGATCTACCTGTTCCAGGACGGCAAGCTGTGGCGCGAACTGGAGTGTGATGGCAAGGGCAACCTGTTTGAAGTCGACCTCCTGCAGGGGCGCAGCCAGCGTGCGGACAAGCGTCCGGCCGTAGGCAAGACACAAGCGCTGATCCTGGTGCCGGTGCTGGTCAAGGGGCAGTTCGTGATCCCACGCTACACCATGGCCTATAGCGAAACTCCCTGGCCTTGGTCGTACATCGACTGGCTGGAGGAGGACCCGCAGCGGGTCAACCGGCGCTGCCAGCAGATGGCGTCCGCTTGGAACGCCTCGGTGGCCAACCAGCACTGGAAAGCCTCCATCCATCATCCCGCGCTGGTCATTGATCATCACGCCCAGGGTTTGCGACCTCGCGACTTCAACGTCGAGAGCGCGCTGGAAGACCCGGCGGAATTCACACCTGCGTTCGCCGCCTTTCGCGAAGAGTCGCTGGTGTGCCAGTTGCAGCGACGCCAGCAGGAATTGGCGCCCCTGCTGAAGCAGGCTCCGCCCTCTGCGCTACCTACTCTGGAGGCCGGAGAGGACGTACTGGAAACCCTCAAGCTGCGTGGCCATCCCAACCTCATCGGGCTGATGCTCGACGACTCGCTGTTCGCCTTGCGCCACGCTGCGGCGCAGGCGCGCCACTGCGCTGCCTACTTGCGCAGCCTCAATGCACTGCTGCCGCACCGTCCCAACGGACGCTATGCACAGGTGCTGAGCAACATGCTCGACGGCCCGCTCGCCAAGCTCAGGGGCGAGGTCGATCAGGCCGAACTGGACGAGGCGATCTTCGCCGAGGAGCGACAGTCTTGCCGGATCCACCTGACGCATCAGGTCGAGCATCTGGTCGCCCTGCTTGAAGGCCCCTTGCACCCGGTGTTGCAGGACTGGACCCACCAGTGCGACGAAGCCCTGCTGGAGCCCTACAGCCTGATGAGCGAGGCACTGGCTGCGCTGAACCAGCTTCCCGACCGCTGCGACGCACTGTACAGCGGTACCGCCTACCGGGCGCTGGCGGCCCATGTCGAGCGGGTGGTCAGCACGGTTCTGCAGGCCAGCCACCCGCTTGGTGCCATGCTCCTGGCCAAGGACGAAGGACAACTTCCCGAGCCGGTTCGGCGCCTGCAGGCGTTGCGCGATAGCCCACGGACACCGGACCCCGACGCGATGGGCCTCAGCACGCTGATGCTGGGAGCCAGTCTGCTGGGCGAGGTCGACCAGCCCAGCGCCGGCAAGAGCCTCGCCTACTTCCTCGGCGACCTGCTGGACGTGTTCGGCGCCAGCGTAGTCGAGCAACTCGGCCGGCTGTCCCAGGGCGCCACCCAGATCCAGCTCGACCGCTTGTTCGCACCGACCTTCAATACTCTCAGCGCCCTCTCGGTGAAGATGAAAGGTATCCGCCTGCTGCCCGACGGTCAGGTACCGCTCGACATGGTTGTCGTCGGCGTGCGCGGAGCCGGCCTGCGCAACGGTCTGACCGAGGTCGAGCGCCAGGAACTGAGGCGCAAGAGCTATCGGCGCGCCATCGTCCAGGACGGTGCCGGCAATCCCCTGGCCGGCACCAGTCCCCGCGGCACCGGCATGAGTCGCGCCAACCTGCGCAACGTCATGGTGGTGGCGGTACCCAAGGATCACCCGGACCTGCTTGCCTACACGAAATTCCGTACGCAGTTAGGCACGTTGACCCAGGTGATGGAGAACACTCGCATCGTGCCGACGATGATGCTGGGGTTTGCGATTTATAACTTGAATGTGCAGGTGCAGGCACACAGTGGCTTTATAGACAGTGGAGAAAAGCACAGAGGAACGATCGGGGCTGTCGGTGCAGTAATCGATTTAACAGCCGCTGGAGGAAGCCATGCAAAGCTGCTTTTCGGACCATCTACTGCAAAGTATCTAGAAACCCCACGTATATCGGTAGCCCAAATATCCCCTCGGTGGGCCAGGAATCTAGAAGTTCAAACCGGCAGCCCTAAGTTAGGGTTGCTACGTGGGCTTGGTGGCGCAGCCACACTATTTGGTGCAGGCATCAGTGTATGGGATGGCTACCGAGCTTTGAGGCAGGGAGATAGCGATGCGGCTGCAGCCTACGGTGTGGCCGCAGTGGGTGGGGGCCTGTGGGGTGCCTACGTCCTAGGATGGATAGTAAACCCTTATGCTTTGCTGGCTGGTGCGGTTTTGGCGATCGGAGGCACTGTGGTCGCTAATCTACTGACTGACAGCGATGCGGAAACCATCGTCAAGAAAGGCCCCTTCGGCCGGCAATTCGCCGAGGCTGGCCTGCTCGATTCGCTGATGGGCCAGGACCAGCGCTTCGTCCATCTGAAAGACCCGCAAACGGCCTATCGCCAATTGCTGGGAGTCCTCGGCCATCCGCGGGTCTTTGTCCATCGCCTGGAAGACTGGCGCAAATTGGCGCCGGCGGCGCATCGATCTGTCTTGCAGGAAGCGGAACGGGGTCGCCAAGCGGTCAGCCGCACTGCGCTATCCTGCATCGACCCCAAGTTGCAGGCGCTGGAGGCAAACGATTGGGCCGTGGTGCTGAGTTCCCCGCTCCTGGCCATGTTCGAGAATGGCCAGCAGGCGTTCCGCCTGGTGGCCCAGGAGTTTCTCAGCAGCTTGCCGATCGATCCGGGCACCCTGTTCGGCGTCAAGCGCTACCATCGGGTCCCCGCGGGCCCCGCCAAGCTCGAAGCCTTGCCGTTGGATGCTGCCAGCGTGCTCTACGTGCTGCCGGCCAGCCTACCGATTCCGCAGTTGTCTCCTCGGGCCCGCTATAGCGTGCGCATGACCCAGGGTTTGAAGATCAGCGCACAGTTCGAACTCAATGCCGACCAGCCTGAGGAGCGGCTTGTCCTGCCTCAACCCAGCCCGAAGAGTTGGAGTGCATTCACATCCGCCAATCGGTACCTTCCCCCGGATGACTTGGGCCCACATGCTGCGCCACCTTATTGGTTGATAGAGAACAGTGAGTTCAACGTATGACCGTACACATGGATGCCACGTACTCAGCCAGTGCTTATCGCAGTGAAGTCAACGACTCTTTACCGCCGCCAAGGTGGAAGGAGGAGTCTAACCGTAATGGTATTTTTGACACCCATCTTGCCTTTGGGAACTACGCCAATCTAGATCCGGAAATGGAGATTGTAGGGCAGCTTTCGATCGGGACTGAGGATAAGTCAGAGGTTGGAGGTGCTAAGGCATATTGCAACTCTATGCGTTGGCAGTTTCAGAATTCCAGCAGAATTCCTTATATAATATTCACGCTTAGGATGCTGTGCTATTTTTTTGTATGGATTGCTTTGGGGGTTGGCATCATGGGAGAAGCCACCGGAGAGTGGAGGAGGGACATGCAGCAACTCTACACCTTGGTTTGCTCATTCTTTGTGGTGGCTGTTTCAGTAATATCCATGGTCACCTTTCTTTCGAATAAAAAGTATCTTCACGTTATTCAGATTTCGGGTTTTTTATTCTCAATCCCATTGGCTTTGTACCAGTATGGAACAATATTTGGAACCAATGGTTTGCAAATAGCAATTTGGATAGGCGTATCTACTTATTTTATGGGTGCAGTCGGTTTCAACGCCATCCTTTGGCTCTACAGCAAAGTCTTCAAGCACGATGGCAGTGAATTCAATCGCCTGGACGGCATGCTCCGCTTCAAGCGTCGCTTTCGCCGCCTGTTCGTCGCTCCCTTCGACGAGTTCGATCCGGTGCTGCAATTGCTCCCCAGTGGCTACGGCAGCCACGACTATGCGCTCTGGCTGCATCACCGCTATACCGACAACAAGGTCTGTCTGGCCACCCGCGTCCACTCCCTCGGTCTCGACAAGGCCAATGCCCTGGCCTTCTGGGACTGCCTGCAACGCTACATGGACGTGACCCAGCCGTTGCCCGACCTGCCGGTCCTGGAGCCGAGCCGCCCCTTAGATCCGGTCACCGCCGAGCATGATCGGCATACCGGACGCGATCCCCATTACTGGCGCAAGCGCACCTACCAGGGCTGGCCAGCCAAGGAGCGCAAGGAGCTGGACCGACGCCTGCATGGGTATCCCTGGCAACAGCAGCCCTGCATCGTCAGGGCGCGCATCGATCCCGGGCTAAGCATCGAAGCCTATTACCGGCGCCAGGAAGCCAAGGGCATTTTTGCCACGCCCAGGGCCGATGATTTCAATGATGAGCACTGATGCTGAGTTATTCCGCCATTGCGACCGGTTAGCGAAGAAGGACTTTCACTAGAGTGGCTGTCGACCTACAAGGGCGTTCCTGTCCCGCCGTGCGATCAAGTCTCGGGTAGGACAGGGAGGTCTGCCGGGCACTGGGCGCGACTTCAGCGCTGTGCCAGCAGTTTTCTGCCGCGGGTGACGGCGGCACGGACCTGGTTCGGCGCGGTGCCGCCGATATGGTCGCGGGCGTTGACCGAGCCTTCCAGGGTCAGCACGTCGAAGACGTCGGCGTCGATCTGCTCGCTGAAGCGGCGCAGTTCGTCGAGGCTCATCTCGGCGAGGTCCTTGCCGCTGTCTACGCCGTACTTCACTGCGTGGCCGACGATCTCGTGGCAGTCGCGGAACGGCAGGCCCTTGCGCACCAGGTAGTCGGCCAGGTCGGTGGCGGTGGAGAAACCGCGGCGTGCCGCCTCGCGCATGATCTCGCGCCGGGGCCGGATCGCCGGGACCATGTCGGCGAAGGCGCGCAGGCTGTCGCGCAGGGTGTCGGCGGCGTCGAACAGCGGTTCCTTGTCTTCCTGGTTGTCCTTGTTGTAGGCCAGCGGTTGGCCCTTCATCAGGGTCAGCAAGCCGGTGAGGGCGCCGAACACCCGGCCGGACTTGCCGCGTACCAGCTCCGGCACGTCGGGGTTCTTCTTCTGCGGCATGATCGAGGAGCCGGTGCAGAAGCGGTCGGGCAGGTCGATGAACTGGAACTGCGCGCTGGTCCACAGCACCAGCTCTTCCGAGAAGCGCGACAGGTGCATCATCGCCAGGCTGGCGGTGGCGCAGAATTCGATGGCGAAGTCGCGGTCGGAGACGCCGTCCAGGGAGTTACCGCCAACCGCGTCGAAGCCCAGCAACTGGCAGGTGATCTCGCGCTGGATCGGGTAGGTGGTGCCGGCCAGGGCCGCCGAGCCGAGCGGCATGCGGTTGACCCGCTTGCGGCAGTCGACCAGGCGCTCGTAGTCGCGGCTGAGCATCTCGAACCAGGCCAGCAGGTGGTGGCCGAAGGTCACCGGCTGGGCGGTCTGCAGGTGGGTGAAACCGGGCATGATGGTGTCGGCTTCCGCTTCGGCCAGGCCCAGCAGGCCCTCCTGCAGGCGGGTGATCTCGGCGAGGATGGTGTCGATCTCGTCGCGTAGCCAGAGGCGGATGTCGGTGGCCACCTGGTCGTTGCGCGAGCGGCCGGTGTGGAGCTTCTTGCCGGTGACGCCGATGCGGTCGGTCAGGCGCGCCTCGATGTTCATGTGCACGTCTTCCAGGTCGACGCGCCAGTCGAAGCTGCCGGCTTCGATTTCCGCCTGGATCTGTTGCAGGCCGTCGATGATCGCATCGCGCTCGGCGTCGCTCAGCACGCCGACCTTGGCCAGCATCGTGGCGTGGGCGATGGAACCCATGATGTCGTGGCGGTAGAGACGCTTGTCGAAGTCGACGGAGGCGGTGAAACGGGCGACGAAGGCGTCGACGGGCTCGCTGAAGCGGCCGCCCCAGGACTGGTTGGTCTTCTCTACGCTCATGGTATCTCTCGCTGCAACAAGAAACGGACAGGCCGCGCGGCCTGCGTGACGGGCAAAGTGCGACGATGATAGCAGGCCGGGAGGAAAAACCGGCGGCTCGTCGACGAAGCCGGAACGAGCGCTGTTTCGCGGTTTTTTGCGGCAGATGGCATTTCGGTGCTTTATTTCGCCCGTACGCCCGCGGCTGTCTTGCGGGCGCCCCGGGCCTTGCGGAAACTCTGTCGATGCCTATCCGATTCAAGCCCGGCCGCTCGACCCGGCCGGCCGTCCAAGACGACTTCTTCATTCCCGAGCTCTGCGAAGCCGAAGCCCTGTTCACCCTGGTGCTGCTGGCGGAGCTGCTGGTGCTGGTGCTGGTGCTGGCGGAGCCGATGACGCCGAGCTTCAACTGGGTGCGCCTGGCCCTGGCGTCGCTGTTCGTGCAGTGGATCGTACTGCTCTCGGCGGCGCTGTTCTGCCGCCTGCGGCCATTGCTCGCGCGCCTGCCGGTGGCGCTGGCGGGGAGTGCCTGCTGCCTGTTGGTGGTGGCCCTCACCCTGGGCTGCACGGCGGTCGCCGAGCACTATCAACTGGGCGGAGAACTGACGCGTGCCGGCGAGGTCAATCTGTATCTGCGGCACGCGCTGATCGCGCTGATCATGTCCGCCCTGGTGCTGCGCTACTTTTACCTGCAGAGCCAGTGGCGCCGGCAGCAGCAGGCCGAGTTGCAGGCGCGCCTGGAATCGCTGCAGGCGCGGATTCGCCCGCACTTCCTGTTCAACAGCCTGAACAGCATCGCCAGCCTGATCGAGCTGGACCCGCTGAAGGCCGAGCATGCGGTGCTGGACCTGTCCGACCTGTTCCGGGCCAGCCTGGCGAAGCCCGGCACTTTAGTTTCCTGGGAGGAGGAACTGGCGCTGGCAAGGCGCTATCTTTCCATTGAGCAGTATCGTCTTGGCGATCGCCTGCAACTGGACTGGCAGGTGCACGGGGTGCCGGCCAACCTGCCGATCCCCCAACTGACCTTGCAGCCGCTGCTGGAAAATGCGCTTATCTATGGCATCCAGCCGCGGGTCGAAGGTGGCCTGGTGCAGGTCGAGGCGGTTTATCGTGAAGGAGTGTTCCAGCTATGTGTGAGCAACCCCTACGACGAGGCGCTCGAGTCGCCCCCGTCGAAAGGCACGCGACAGGCGTTACACAATATCGATGCACGACTTGGGGCACTTTTCGGGCCTAAAGCGAGTCTCAGCGTCGAGCGCCGTGACGGACGGCACTACACCTGTCTACGCTATCCATGTGCGCGACTCATGCAGGAAGCCTGAGCTTATGAATGTCCTGATTGTCGATGACGAACCTCTGGCGCGAGAGCGCCTGGCCCGATTGGTAGGGCAACTGGACGGCTATCGCGTCCTCGAGCCCTCGGCCAGCAATGGCGAAGAAGCGCTGACGCTGATCGACAGCCTCAAGCCCGATATCGTCCTGCTGGATATCCGCATGCCCGGTCTGGACGGCCTCCAGGTCGCGGCCAGACTCTGCGAGCGGGAAGCGCCGCCGGCTGTGATCTTCTGCACGGCCCATGACGAATTCGCCCTGGAAGCCTTCCAGGTCAGCGCCGTGGGCTACCTGGTCAAGCCGGTGCGCAGCGAAGACCTGGCCGAGGCGTTGAAGAAAGCCTCGCGACCGAACCGCGTGCAACTGGCCGCGCTGACCAAGCCCCCGGCCTCCGGCGGCAGCGGTCCGCGCAGCCACATCAGTGCGCGGACCCGCAAGGGGATCGAGCTGATCCCGCTGGAAGAGGTGATCTTCTTCATTGCCGACCACAAGTACGTGACCTTGCGCCATGCGCAGGGCGAGGTGCTGCTGGACGAGCCGTTGAAGGCGCTGGAAGACGAGTTCGGCGAGCGCTTCGTGCGCATCCACCGCAACGCGCTGGTCGCCCGCGAACGGATCGAACGCCTGCAGCGTACGCCGCTGGGGCATTTCCAGCTCTACCTGAAAGGCCTCGACGGCGATGCGCTGACCGTCAGCCGGCGGCACGTGGCCGGGGTCAGGCGTCTGATGCATCAGCTCTGACGGCGGTCGGCGGTTCGCCAGCGACCCGGGTGCGGCTATCGGGCCCAGCGTCCGCGCACTCGGGTTCGAACTGTTATCATGGGCGCATCCCTGTGCACGGAATATCCCATGTCGTCCCGCGAAATCTGCATCGCCACTCGCCAGAGCGCCCTCGCCTTGTGGCAGGCCGAATACGTCAAGGCGCGCCTGGAACAGGCGCATCCCGGCTTGACCGTCACCCTGCTGCCGATGACCAGTCGCGGCGACAAGCTGCTCGACGCACCGCTGGCGAAGATCGGCGGCAAGGGCCTGTTCGTCAAGGAACTGGAAACCGCCCTGCTCGAAGGCGCCGCCGACATCGCGGTGCATTCGATGAAGGACGTGCCGATGGACTTTCCCGAGGGGCTCGGCCTCTACACCATCTGCGAGCGCGAAGACCCGCGTGACGCTTTCGTCTCGAACACCTACGCCAGCCTCGAGCAACTGCCAGCCGGCAGCGTGGTCGGCACCTCCAGCCTGCGCCGCCAGGCGCAGCTGCTGGCGCGCCGGCCGGACCTGCAGATCCGTTTCCTGCGGGGCAACGTCAATACCCGCCTGGCCAAGCTGGATGCCGGCGAATACGACGCGATCATCCTCGCCGCCGCCGGCCTGATCCGCCTCGGCTTCGAGTCGCGCATCCGCTCCTCGATCAGTGTCGACGACAGCCTGCCCGCCGGCGGACAAGGCGCCGTCGGCATCGAATGCCGTACGGCCGACAGCGCCCTGCATGCCTTGCTGGAACCCTTGCACCATACCGACACGGCTCTGCGGGTCACTGCCGAGCGCGCGCTGAACAAGCGGCTCAACGGCGGTTGCCAGGTGCCGATCGCCTGCTACGCCATCCGCGAGGGCGACCAGCTGTGGCTGCGCGGCCTGGTCGGCCAGCCTGATGGCACCCAGTTGCTGCGCGCCGAGGGGCGGGCGCCACTGGCGGAAGCCGAGGCGCTGGGCGTGCGGGTGGCCGAGGACCTGCTGGAGCAGGGCGCCGAAGCGATTCTCGAAGCCGTCTACGGCGAGGCCGGACATCCGTGAGCGGCTGGCGGCTCCTGCTGACGCGTCCCGACGAGGAGTGCGCGGCCCTGGCCGCCAGCCTCGGCGAGGCGGGCGTCCATAGCAGCAGCTTGCCGCTGTTGGCGATCGATCCGCTGGAAGAAACCCCGGAGCAGCGTACGCTGATGCTCGACCTGGACCGCTACTGCGCGGTGGTGGTGGTCAGCAAGCCGGCGGCGCGCCTGGGGCTGGAGCGGCTCGACCGCTACTGGCCGCAGCCGCCGCAGCAGACCTGGTGCAGCGTCGGCGCGGCGACCGCGGCGATCCTCGAGGCCTACGGCCTCGACGTAACCTACCCTGAACAGGGCGACGACAGCGAAGCGTTGCTGGCGCTGCCGGCGTTCCAGGATTCCCTGCGCGTGCACGATCCGAAAGTGCTGATCATGCGCGGCGAAGGTGGCCGAGAATTCCTCGCCGAGCGCCTGCGCGGCCAAGGCGTGCAGGTGGACTACCTGCCACTCTACCGGCGCCGGGCTCCGGACTATCCGGCCGGAGAGCTGCTGGCAAGGGTGCGGGCGGAACGCCTGAACGGCCTGGTGGTCAGCAGTGGACAGGGTTTGCAAAATCTGTATCAGTTGGCGGCAGCCGATTGGCCCGAGATAGGCCGGTTGCCGCTGTTCGTACCCAGCCCGCGGGTCGCCGAGATGGCGCGCGAACTGGGTGCGCAACGGGTGATTGATTGCCGGGGCGCGAGCGCGCCGGCCTTGCTGGCGGCCCTGACGAGCGCCGCCTAGAACTTTCTTGACCAAAGGATGGACCTGTGAGCGAAGCAGTCACTCCCCAAGACGACGCAAGAACTTCCACTTCCACCCCTTCTCCCGTTGCACCCGATGCATCCAGGCGTTCCGGTACCGCCACCGGCCTGGCGTTGCTCGCCCTGCTGGTTGGCGTGGCGGGACTCGGCGCGGGTGGCTGGAGCTTCTGGCAGGTCCAGCAGTTGCAGGGCACCGAGCGCGACCAGCTGGCGCAGCTGGAAGATGCCCGTGGCAAGACTGAATCCCTGGCCCAGCGCAACCAGCAACTGGTTGCCCGCCTGGACGCTTTGCCCACCGCGGACGAACTGGAGGCCCGGCGACGCCTTGTGGTGGAGTTGCAGGGCGACCAGCAGCATCTCAGCGAGCAACTGAAGAAGGTCCTCGGCCAGAGCCGCCAGCAATGGCGACTGGCCGAGGCCGAACACCTGCTGCGCCTGGCCAGCCTGCGCCTGTCCGCCTTGCAGGACGTGGGCAGCGCCACCGAACTGGTGCAGGGCGCCGATGACATCCTGCGCGCGCAGAACGATCCCGGCGCCTATGCCGCCCGCGCCAAGCTGGCGGCCAGCCTCGAGGCCCTGCGCGCGTTGCCGGAGCCGGACCGTACCGGGCTGTTCGTGCAACTGGCGGCGTTGCGCGAGCAGGTCAACCAGTTGCAACCGCTCACGCCGACCTTCAAGGAAGGCGAAAGCGGTGCCAGCAATGTCGCCTGGGGCGACGGCAACAGCACCTGGGAGCTGTGGTGGGAGAAGATCTCGCGCTACATCCGCATCGATTTCAATGCCGGCCAGGACATTCGTCCGCTGCTGGCCGGCGAGCAATTGGCGCAGGTGCGCCTGACCATCGGCCTGGCCCTGGAGCAAGCCCAGTGGGCGGCGCTGAATGGCAAGCAGGAAGTCTACGAGCAGGCGCTGAAGCAGGCCCAGGACGTGCTGGACGGCTATTTCAACGTAGAGCTGGCCGACAGCCGCGCGTTGAAGTTGCGTATCGATGAGTTGGCGAAGCAGCCGGTCACCGTGCAGGTCCCTGACCTCGCACCGGCCCTGAGCGCCTTGCAGGCCTACGTGTCGCGCCGCGAGGCCGCTGGCAACCTGGTGCCCGAGGCGCAGGCGGCTCCGGCCACGGAGGGCCGTCCATGAGACGCATCTACCTCCTGGTTCTGGCGGTGGTGCTGGTCGCCACGCTGGTTGGGCTGGCGATCTCCGAGCAGGCCGGCTATGTGCTGATCGCCTACAAGAGCTTCCGTTACGAATCCAGCCTGTGGTCGTTCCTCGCCCTGCTGGCGGTGGTCTGGCTGCTGGTGGTGCTGGTGCGCCTGGTCCTGCGCCTGCTCGGCAGCTCGGGGCGGGTGGTAAACCCCTGGTCGCGCTACAACCGCCGGCGTCGGGTGCAGATGGCCGAGCACAGCGGCCTGCGCGATCTCGGCGAAGGCAACTGGCCGCAGGCACTGCGTCACTTGCGGCGGGCGGCGGAGATGGGCGAGCGGCCGCTGATGCATTACCTCGGCGCGGCGCGGGCCGCCAACGAACTCGAACGTTACGACGAGGCCGACGACCTGCTGAACCGGGCTCGCGAGCGCGAGCCGGACGCCCAATTGCTGGTCGGCCTGACCCGTGCGCAACTGCTGATCAATCGCGGCGACTACCCGCAGGCACGCAATACCCTCGAAGAGCTGCACGGGCTCCAGCCGCAGCACCGCACGGTATTGCGGCTGATGCAGCAGCTGTACGTCACCCAGCACGACTGGCAGGCCATTTGCGTCCTGCTGCCGGAGCTGCGCAAGGAGCGTGTGCTGAAGGATTCCGAACTGCGCGACCTCGAACGCCGTGCCTGGGTGGCTTCCTTGCAGGAAGCCGGCGAGCGTGGACTGAACGAGGGCGAGACGGCGTTGCAGCCGCTGACCCAGCGCTGGCAGAACGTGCCTTCGGCGCTGCGTGCAGACCCGGCGATCGTCGCGGGCTATGCCGCCCAACTGCTTCGCCTGGGCGCCGAGGAAGAGGCTGAGGAAGTCCTCCGCCATGCGCTCAAGCAAGGCTTCGACGCGACCCTGGTGCAACTCTACGGGCAGGTGCGCGGGCGCGATCCGGGCAAGCAATTGCAGGCCGCGGAAGGTTGGCTCAAGGAACATCCGAACGATCCCGGCCTGCTGCTGACCCTGGGGCGCCTGTGCCTGATCAACAAGCTCTGGGGCAAGGCCCGGGAATACCTGGAGGCCAGCCTGAGCTTCCAGCGCAGTGCCGAGACCTGCGCCGAGCTGGGACGCCTGCTGGCGCAGCTCGGCGAGGTCGAGCGCAGCAACCAGTTGTTCCAGGAGGGCCTGGTCCTGCTCGATCGGCGTACTCCGGGGCTGCCCGTGGTGGTGGCGGGCATTTGAGCATGGGGAACGCCACCCGGCGTTCCCCGTTCGGCTCCATCGGCAGGACTGTGGCGGCTTGTCGCGGGCGCCCGGCATGATTCGGGATGTCTTGCCGCAGAGCTGCCTTGCGGCTTGAAACGGCCGGAGGCTTTCCACTACCGTAGGCGGCCTTTCCCCTGTGTACCTGTGGATCCGCCATGCCCCTGGCCAGCCCCCGTCAGCTTTTCCTTCTCGCGTTCCTGGCCTGCGTCGCCATCATGGGCGGGGCGCTGTACCTGGAACATGTGGTTGGCCTGGAGGCCTGCCCGCTGTGCGTCGTGCAGCGGATCTTCTTCATCCTGATCGGCCTGACCTGCCTCGCTGGCGCGATCCAGGGGCCCGGCCTGCGTGGGCGGCGTATCTACTCCGTGCTGGTGTTCCTGCTCGCTCTCGGCGGCGGGGCCACGGCCGCCCGCCAGGTATGGTTGCAGACCGTTCCGCTGGACCAACTGCCGGCCTGCCTGCCCAGCCTCGACTACATGATGCAGGCGCTTCCCTTCCAGGAAGTGATCCGCCTGGTCCTGCATGGCACCGCGGATTGTGCCCAGGTGAGCTGGACGCTGTTCACCCTGAGCATTCCGGAATGGAGCCTGCTGGCGTTCGTTGCCTATCTCGGTTTCTCCATCGTGCAGTTCCTCCGACGTGCCTGACGCGGGCTGTCCCGTGGCCTTTCGTCAGCTCTCGAGCGTCGGCCGTATCGATTTGGCGAAAACCAGAGCGGATGCGGGATACCGATCAAACATCCGTATGAATTTTTCTGTACGGGCGTCTTGATGGGGTCATCCCGGGGGCATAATCTGGCTTTCCGTAGCGCCGGAGTCCGCCCCTTGCACAGGCGTTCTCCCACAGAGCGCAGAGAGTGCGTCAGCAATGCGTCTCGGAGCGGACGATGATTCTCCGGGACGTCCGAAGAGGGAAGCGAGGACAACATGCTCGAAAGCTGCCGTAATGCCCAAGAGCGGTGGGGGGGCGTGCACCAACTGATCGATCGCTGGCTGCATGAGCGCCAGCAACTGGTGCAGGCCTTCGATGCCCTGAGCGGTATTCAGGCACCGGCGCCCAACGCCGAAGAACTCCAGCATTTTTGCCAATTGCTGCTGGACTACGTATCTGCCGGACACTTCGAGGTCTACGAGCAACTGACGGCGGAAGGCAAGGCCTTCGGCGATCAGCGCGGCCTGGAGCTGGCCAAGCAGATCTTCCCCCGGCTGGAAGCCATCACCGAATCCGCGCTGAACTTCAACGATCGCTGCGACAACGGCGATTGCCGTGAAGGAGCCTGCCTCATCGCGGAGCTGAAGGTCCTGCGGCAACAGTTGCACGAACGCTTCGAGCTGGAGGACTGCCTCATCGAAGTCCTGCACAACGCCCACAGCCAGAGCGGCGCAGAGGGTTCGGCAGTACCGGTCTGATTCACCGGCGAGTCGTTACGAAACGGCGCGTCTCCATGCGGGAGAGCGCCGTTTTTGCATTTTAGCGGACGCCCAGCAGGTCGATCTCGAAGACCAGCGGAGCGTCGGGCGGGATCAGGTCGCCAGCGCCTTCGTGGCCATAGGCTTGCGCCGAAGGAATCACCACTCGCCAGCACGCGCCGACAGGCATCGCTCGCAACGCTGTGCGCCATCCCTCTATCACACTGTCCAGGGCGAACCACTCGGCGCTTTCGCTCTGGTCGAACACTTGACCGTCGGCGAGCAGGCCGCGGTAACGGACGTGTACCTGGGTTGCCGCGCCGATGCCGTTACCTTGGCCACGACGTAATTCGCTGACGAGGACGCCGCCGGTCAATTCGCGGACGCCGAAGCGGGCTTTTTCGTTGGCCAGGAAGCGGGCCTCGGCGGGTGTGATCCGCGGTGTTTCCGTCGTGGCGTTCTCGTGTTGCAGCAGAAGTTGTTCGATGCGTTCGGGGGGGATTTCAAGTGCCTCGCCGCGATAGGCCTGGCGCAGTCCGAGAAGTAGTTCGGATAGCTCTAGGTCGGGCATTTCCTGCTGTAGGCGCGTGCCCAGGCGGGCGCCTACGGCATAGGCCAGTTCGTCCTTGGGGGGCGCGGCGAAAAGCGGCAGCGGCAGTAGAAAAAGACCGATGAAAAGGCGGCGCGGCATGCGGTTTCTCCAGACGAATCGGCGGGCAATCCTGGCGCACGTCGCTTGTAGCACATCGAACCCGTTGGCGAGAGGGGGTGTGCGGGTCTAGTATGGGCGCAACCACGTCCGCCTGGAGGCACGTCATGTCGGCCAACAAGAAGCCCGTCACCACCCCCTTGCACCTGTTGCAGCAACTTTCCCACAGCCTTGTCGAGCACCTGGAAGGTGCGTGCAAACAAGCGCTGGTCGATTCGGAAAAGCTCCTGGCCAAACTTGAAAAGCAACGTGGCAAAGCCCAGGAAAAACTGCACAAGGCTCGCACCAAGCTGCAGGATGCTGCCAAGGCCGGCAAGACCAAGGCACAGGCCAAGGCGCGCGAGACCATCAGCGACCTGGAAGAAGCGTTGGATACCCTGAAGGCCCGGCAGGCGGACACCCGTACCTACATCGTCGGCCTCAAGCGTGACGTACAGGAAAGCCTCAAGCTGGCGCAGGGTGTCGGCAAGGTGAAGGAAGCTGCTGGCAAGGCTCTGGAGAGCCGCAAGGCGAAACCCGCGACCAAACCTGCTGCGAAGGCGGCAGCCAAGCCTGCGGTGAAAACCGTAGCGGCGAAGCCTGCGGCCAAGCCTGTGGCGAAAACCGCGGCAGCGAAGCCCGCAGTCAAGCCGGCGGCGAAGCCTGCTGCGAAACCGGCGGCCAAGCCCGCGGCGAAAACCGCAGCCGCGAAGCCCGCAGCCAAGCCGGTGGCGAAGCCTGCTGCGAAACCGGCGGCCAAGCCCACGGCGAAAACCGCAGCCGCGAAGCCCGCAGCCAAGCCGGCGGCGAAGCCTGTGGCGAAACCGGCGGCCAAGCCCGCGGCGAAAACCGCAGCCGCGAAGCCCGCAGCCAAGCCGGCGGTGAAGCCTGTGGCGAAACCGGCGGCCAAGCCCGCGGCGAAAACCGCAGCCGCGAAGCCCGCAGCCAAGCCGGCGGCCAAGCCTGTGGCGAAACCCGCGGCCGCGAAGCCTGCAGCCAAGCCGGCTGCGAAGCCTGCGGCGAAACCGGTGGCCAAGCCTGCGGCGAAACCCGTAGCCGCGAAACCTGCCGCAGCCAAGCCCGCCACCGCTCCTGCTGCGAAGCCTGCGGCGACTCCCAGCGCCCCGGCAGCCGCCTCCAGCGCTGCTTCGGCAACGCCTGCCGCGGGCAGCAACGGCGCCGCCCCGACCAGCGCCTCCTAAGGCGCTGTCTGCAAAGCCGCCGAGCCAAGCACCAGCAAAGCCCGGCGCTCTGCTTCCGTGCAGATGTCCCGGCTGCAGGCTTGCAGCCAGGCATCCGCATTACGATTCGCCTCCTGGCCCTCCAGCCAGGCTGTGGCCAGGTCGGCCAGGCGTTGCAGGTGTTCCCGTTCCGCTCGTAGTTCCTGGGCCTTCATTTCCTCGCGGAGTTCGGCCAGGCAGGCATCGTGGGTTGCCGCTTCGCGCCAGGCGCAACGCAATCTGCGCAGGGGTTCGATGACCGTTTCGCGCCAGGGGCGCGCGGCGTTCTCCAGGATCTGGGCGCGTTCTTTCGAGCAGCTCACACCGCGCCTTCCAAGCCAGGCGGCGACCAGCAACAGGCAGACGTCCGCACCTTGCTCCTGAAGCGCGAGGCAAGCCGTTTCCACGCCCGGCTGGGCATAGACGTCCACCGCGAATTTCCAGACATTTCCAGTCATACAGCCTCACGCTCCGCAAGGGCGAAACTGATAAACTCCGCCGCCATGATCCGACTCCTCAATCTTACGCTACAGCGCGGGCCGCAGCGCCTCCTGGAAGCTGCTGAACTGACCCTGCACGCCGGCCAGAAAGCCGGTCTCATCGGGGCCAATGGCGCTGGCAAGTCCAGCTTGTTCGCGCTGTTGCGCGGCCAGCTCGGCCAGGATGCCGGCGACTGCCTGTTGCCCGCCGACTGGCGCATCGCGCACATGCGCCAGGAGGTCGATACCCTGGATCGCCTGGCGGTGGATTACGTGCTCGACGGCGACAGTCGCCTGCGCGAGATCCAGGCGGCACTGGCCGCCGCCGAAGCGGCGCACGACGGTTCTGCCCTGGCGCGCCTGCATACCGAACTGGACAACGCCGACGGTTACACCGCCGATGCACGGGCGCGCAGGCTGCTGGCCGGACTCGGCTTCAGCAGCGAGCAGATGGAGCGCCGGGTCGGTGATTTCTCCGGCGGTTGGAGGATGCGCCTGAACCTGGCGCAGGCGCTGATGTGCCCGTCCGACCTGCTGTTGCTCGACGAGCCGACCAACCACCTCGACCTGGACGCCATCCTCTGGCTGGAAGAGTGGCTCAAGGGTTATCCCGGCACTCTGGTGCTGATCTCCCACGACCGCGACTTCCTCGATGCGGTGGTGGGCCATGTGGTGCATCTGGAAAACCGCAAGCTGACCCTCTACCGCGGCGGCTATTCCGCTTTCGAGCGGACCCGCGCCGAGCGGCTGGCTCAGCAACAGCAGGCCTACGAGAAACAGCAGGCGCAGCGTGCGCACATGGAAAGCTTCATCGCCCGCTTCAAGGCCAAGGCCACCAAGGCGCGCCAGGCGCAGAGCCGGATCAAGGCGCTGGAGCGTCTCGAGGAACTGGCGCCGGCACATGTCGATTCGCCGTTCAATTTCAGTTTCCGCGAGTCGGACAAGATCTCCCGGCCGTTGCTGGATCTCGGCGAAGGCCGTCTCGGCTATGGCGACAAGGCGGTGCTGGAGAAGGTCAAGCTGCAACTGGTGCCCGGTGCGCGGATCGGCCTGCTCGGTCCCAACGGCGCCGGCAAGTCGACCCTGATCAAGACCCTGGCCGGGGACCTGCCCGAATTGGGCGGCCGCCTGCTGCGCGGCGAGAACCTGGCCATCGGATACTTCGCCCAGCACCAGCTCGATTCGCTGGACCCACAGGCCAGCCCGTTGCTGCATCTGCAGCGTATCGCCCCCGGCGAGCGCGAACAGACCCTCAAGGACTTCCTTGGCGGCTTCGACTTCCGCGGCGTTCGGGTGGACGAGCCGGTATTGAACTTCTCCGGTGGTGAGAAAGCGCGCCTGGCCCTGGCGCTGATCGCCTGGCAGAAGCCCAACCTGCTGCTGCTTGACGAGCCGACCAACCACCTCGACCTGGAAATGCGCCTGGCCCTGACCTTGGCTCTACAGGAGTTTTCCGGGGCGGTCCTGGTGGTTTCCCACGACCGGCACCTGCTCAAAAGCACCACCGACGAATTCCTCCTGGTCGCCGATGGGCGCGTGGTGCCGTTCGATGGCGATCTCGACGATTACGCCCGCTGGCTGGTCGACTATCGCGCGCGCAAGGCGCCGCAGGCCGAGACCGCGCCGGGCGCGCCGTCCGAACGCACCGACAAGCGCGCCCAGCGCCAGGCAGCGGCCGCGCTGCGCCAGCAGCTGGCGCCGCACAAGCGCGAGGCCGACAAGCTGGAGCGCGAACTCGGCGGCCTGCACGAAAAGCTAGCCGCTATCGAGGCGCGGCTGGGCGACAGCGCCCTGTACGACGTATCGCGAAAGGACGAATTGCGCGAGTTGCTGTCCGAACAATCGAGCCTGAAGGTTCGCGAAGGCGAGCTGGAGGAACGTTGGCTGGAGGCCCTGGAAACCCTCGAAGCCCTGCAGAAAGAACTGGAGGCCAGTGAGTGATGGAAGACTTGCAGGTGTTGACGCAGACCTGGAGCGGGCCGCTGGTGGTGGCGCTGCAGATCCTGCTCATCCTGCTGGTCGCCTGGCTGCTCCAGCGCCTGGTCCGACGCACGGTGACCCGTATCGGCGAGCGTTATCCGGTGCCGCCGGAGCTGCTCCTGCCGCTGCGTGGCGGCCTGCGCTGGCTGATCATGGTCAGCGCACTGATCATGGTGCTGGAGCGCCTGGGCGTGTCCGCCGAAGTGCTGTGGACCGCGCTGACCGGTTTCGCCGCGGTGGCGGCGGTAGCCTTCTTCGCCATCTGGAGCGTGCTCTCCAACCTGTTCTGTGCGTTGCTGATCTTCACCGTCGGACCGTTCCGCATCGGCGACCGCGTGGAGCTGATCGATAGCGCCGACAAACCGGGCGTCACCGGACGCGTGGTTGCCATCAATCTCTTGTATACGACACTGGAAGAAACCCTCGAGGATGGCTCGCCGGGCCCGCTGCTGCAGGTTCCCAACAGCCTGTTCTTCCAGAAAGCCGTGCGTCGCTGGCGTGGGCCAGGTTTTTCAACTCCAACAAAAAACGGGAAATAACTATCTATGGAATGGCTCGCCAGTCCTGAAATCTGGGTCGCGTTCCTGACCCTGACCGCCCTGGAAATCGTCCTCGGCATCGACAACATCATCTTCATCTCGATCCTGGTCGGGCGCCTGCCGCCGGCCCAGCAACCGAAGGCGCGCTTCTTCGGCCTGGCCCTGGCCATGGGCACGCGGATCCTGCTGTTGCTCTCGATCACCTGGGTCATGCGCCTGACCACCGACCTGTTCCACCTGTTCGGCCAGGGCATCTCCGGGCGTGACCTGATCCTCTTCTTCGGCGGCCTGTTCCTGCTGTTCAAGAGCACCATGGAGATCTACCACAGCCTGGAAGGCGCGGAAGAAGAGCAGAAGAGCGGCGGCAAGGCCCACGGCTTCATGGGCATCATCGTCCAGATCGCGATCATCGACATCATCTTCTCCCTGGACTCGGTGATCACCGCCGTCGGTCTGGTGCAGAACGTGCCGGTGATGGTCGCGGCGATCGTCATCTCGGTCGGCGTGATGATGCTGGCGGCAGGCACCATCAGCGACTTCATCGAGAAACACCCATCGCTGAAGATGCTCGCCCTGTCGTTCCTCATCGTGGTCGGAACCGTGCTGGTGGCCGAGTCCTTCGAAGTGCACGTGCCGAAAGGCTACGTCTACTTCGCCATGGCCTTCTCCCTGGCGGTGGAGGCGCTGAACATCCGCTTGCGCGGGGCCATGGCGCGCAAGCGCGGCGAAGAGCCGGTGAAGCTGCGCAAGGGTTCGCCGGACTGAGAGCGTTCGGGGCCAGGGCGAATAGCCGCATCGCGGTGGTCCGCCCAACATGGCTGAGCGCGTATCCTCGGGAAAGCCCGGCATCTGCCGGGTTTTTTCTGTCCGCCAGGTTGCGCCCGCAAAGGTTGGGCGAGGCGCGTGGTCGGAAAACCTGTGCGGCTGCTCCGCCTTGGTGCACACTGGCTTTTTCGTTCCCGCCGCCAGCCGCGTTCGCTTTCCGAGGTGTGCAATGCTCGTCAGTACCTGGTTCGCCTTCTTTCTCGCCTGCTGGGCCATCAGCCTGTCGCCGGGCGCCGGAGCCATCGCCTCGATGTCCTGCGGGTTGCAGTACGGCTTTGCGCGAGGCTACTGGAACGCGCTGGGCCTGCAGATCGGCCTGGCCCTGCAGATCGCCATCGTCGCCGCCGGCGTCGGTGCGTTGCTGGCGACCTCGGCACTGGCTTTCAGCCTGATCAAGTGGTTCGGCGTGGCCTACCTGGTTTACCTGGCGGTGCGCCAGTGGCAGGCGCCGCCACAGGCCTTGAGCACCGATGGCGAACGACCCCTAGGGCGACCGTTGACCCTGGTGCTGCGTGGTTTCCTGGTCAACGCCAGCAATCCCAAGGCGGTGATCTTCATGCTCGCGGTGCTGCCGCAGTTCATCGACCCGCACCAGCCGCTGCTGGCGCAGTACCTGATCATGGGCGGCACCATGATCGTCGTCGACCTGATCGTCATGGCCGGCTACACCGGACTGGCTGCGCGCGTGCTACGCGTACTGCGTTCGCCGCGCCAGCAGAAGCTGGTGAACCGTACCTTCGCCAGCCTGTTCGTCGGCGCCGCGGGGCTGCTGGCGACGGTACGCCGAGCGCCGCTCTGAGCCGCCCGACACGCCGACGGGCGTGATTGTTACAGAGTATTTCTTGCATGGGCGGGAAGGCGAAGGGACAATTTAATCTCTTCCATTCTCACTTCGTCTTCGCCATGCACCCTCCGAAAATCCTGCTGTGGCTGCTGCCGCTGGTCTGCGTGTTCAGCCTTGGAGCTATTGCCGACACGGCCGTCGACCCCTCCCAAGCCTTGCATCTGTTGAGTTACCTGGCGGCCGACTATCCGCCGACCGTGGCTGACGGCAAGATCGTCGACCCCAGCGAATACCAGGAACAGGTGGAATTCGTCGGCAACCTGCAGGCATTGGTCCTGACCCTGCCGATGCGCCCCGAGCGCGCCGAGCTGGAGAGGGGCGTCGCCAGCCTGCGCCAGGCCATCGAGCAGCGCTTGCCGGGAAGGGACGTGGCCCTCCAGGCGCGCAACCTCGAGGCACGGGTGGCGGATATCTACCAGGTGGTGCAGACCCCCGCGATCACCCCCGACCCGAGCCGCGCAGCGCCGATCTATGCCCAGCAGTGCGCGATCTGCCATGGCGATGCGGGCAAGGGCGACGGCCCCGCCGGCATCGGCCTGGAACCGCCGCCGGCGAACCTCACCGATCGCCAGCGCCTCGACCACCTGAGCCTCTACGACCTGCGTAACGTCATCGGCCTGGGCGTGGCCGGCACCGACATGCCGGCGTTCGCCGACCAGCTCGACGAACGCCAGCGCTGGGACCTGGCCAGCTATGTGGCCGGCCTGAGCGCCGGCAGTGCGCAGCCGGACAAGGCCCATGCCTACCCGCTGGCGACCCTGGCCACGCAGACTCCGGCCGAAGTCGCCGAGCACGACGGCGAGGCCGCTGCGGAGAGCTTCCGCGCCCTGCGTGCGCATCCGCCGCTGGAGCAGCGCGGTCCTGGGCAGTTGATCGACTATACCGCCGCCACCCTGGACAAGAGCTTCGCGGTCTATCGCGAAGGCGACCGCGACCAGGCCTACGACCTGTCGGTGGCGGCCTACCTGGAAGGCTTCGAGCTGGTGGAAAGCTCGCTGGACAACGTCGACGCCGATTTGCGCCGCTCCACCGAGAAGCAGCTGATGGCCTACCGCCAGGCGTTGCGCGATGGCCTCCCGGAAACCCAGGTGGCGCAACAGTTGGAGCTGGCCAAGGGCAAGCTGGCAGAGGCCGCCAAGCAGCTTGGCGGCGACTCGCTGAGTTTCTCCATCAGTTTCGTTTCCGCCCTGTTGATCCTGTTGCGCGAAGGGGTAGAGGCAATCCTGGTGCTTGCCGCCATCCTCGCCTTCCTGCGCAATACCGGGCAGGAAAGTGCCGTGCGTGGCGTGCACGTCGGCTGGGGGCTGGCCTTCGTCGCTGGCTTCGCCACCTGGGCGTTGGCCGCCTATGTGATCGATATCGGCGGTGCCCAGCGCGAGCTGATGGAGGGCTTCACCTCGCTGTTCGCCTGCGTGATGGTGCTCTGGCTCGGCGTCTGGATGCACGACCGCCGCCACGCGGCAGCCTGGCAGGACTACATCCGCAGCAGCCTGGTGGGCGGTGGTGGACGCTTCGGCTTCGCAGTGCTGGCGTTCTTCTCGGTCTACCGCGAGTTGTTCGAGGTCATCCTGTTCTACGAAACCCTCTGGTTGCAGGCCGGACCGGCCGGGCACAATGCCGTGATCGGCGGCGCAGCGACCGCCGTGGTCCTACTGATCGGCCTGGCCTGGGTGATCCTGCGTGGCTCGGCGAAACTGCCGCTGGGGTTGTTCTTCAGCATCAACGCGGCGTTGCTCTGTGCGCTCTCGGTGGTGTTCGCCGGACATGGCGTCATCGCCTTGCAGGAAGCCGGGGTGATCGGCACCCGTCCGGTGCCGTTCTTCGACTTCGACTGGCTGGGGATCAAGGCCGACGCCTATTCGCTGTCGGCCCAGGCCATGGCGCTGGTGGCCATCGCGCTGCTCTACGGACGTAGCCGGATCGTCGAGCGCCGGCGTGCGGCGGCCAACGCGGCCGACTGAGCGGGTTCGCGCAACCACGACGGCCAGTGCGATACTGGCCGTCGTCATTTCTACGGAAGTCCGTTCATGCGTATCTGGATCGATGCCGACGCCTGCCCCAAGGCGGCCAAGGAACTGGTCTGCAAGTTCGCCCTCAAGCGCAAGCTGGAAGTCTGGATGGTCGCCGGCCAGCCGCAGGTCAAGCCGCCGTTCGCCTGCGTGCGTCTGGTGGTGGTGGAAAGCGGGATGGATGCGGCTGACGATTACCTGGTGGAGCAGGCCGAGCCGGGCGACCTGGCGATCTGCAGCGACGTACCGCTGGCCGATCGGCTGATCAAGAAACAGGTTGCCGCCCTCGATCCTCGCGGCCGCGAGTTCGACGCGCGGAACATGGGCGATAAGCTGGCCATGCGCAACCTGATGGCCGACCTGCGTGACCAGGGGCAGATGGGCGGCGGCCAGGCGCCCTACGGTGAGCGTGACCGCCAGGCGTTCGCCAACGCCCTGGACCGCCTGCTCACCCGCCTGCAGCGGGAAGCCGATCTACGCGCGAGTCAGCCGCACAGATAGGTACCGGTACCGACGGCGACCAGCGTGCCGTCGTCGCTATGCAGTTCCGAGCGCACCACTGCGACCTTGTTGCCCGAGCGAAGCGGCACCGCATGGGCGGTGAACGTCCGGCCGCGTCCCGGGCGCAGGTAGTCGACGCGCAAGTCGATGGTGCCGAGCTTCGACAGCCGCGCCATGCGCTCGTGGCCTGGCAGTTCGCGATGCCGTTCGAGGGCGCCGATCAGGGCCATCGCTCCGCCGGTGACGTCGAGCAGGCTGGAGATCACCCCGCCGTGGAGAATGCCCTGGACGAAGTTGCCGATCAGTTCGTCCTTCATCGGCAGGTCGAGGACTACCCGCTCGCGGCCGAGGCTCGCCACGCGGATGCCGAGCATGCGGTTGAAGGGGATGCGCTGGAAGAAATCCGCCACCAGTTGGTGGACGTCGTCAGGCAGGGCGGAGGAGGGCGTTTCGCTCATCGCGGCGTCTCGATTCGATGGTTTCGAGACGCACGCTGGCGTAGCGGCACGGATTTGAAAAGGGCGGCGGCGCGACCGCCCTCGTGCTTGGCCGATCAGGCCTTGTCCTGGTCCACCAGTTCGAGCACCCGGTCGACCAGCTTGTTGATCCCGGAAGCGGCTTCGGCGATCGACTGGGCGAGCATGTAGGCCGGGGTGGTCACCAGCTTGCGCGCGCTGTCTTCGACGATCTCGTCCACCGGCGCGTCGATGTGCTCGGCACCCATCTGCTTCAGCGCGTCGGCGGTGTCGGCGTCGTTGCCGATGGTGCATTGGACGCCGGCGCCGTAGATCTTCGCCGCCATCGCCGGAGCGATGCAGATCAGCCCGACTGGCTTGCCGGCTTCGGCGAAAGCCTTGGCCAGCGCCAGCACGTCCGGCTGCACCTGGCATTGCGCGCCATTGATGGCAAAGTCGCTGAGGTTCTTCGCAGCGCCGAAGCCACCGGGCACGATCAGCGCGTCGTAGTCCTCGGCGCGGGCTTCGCGCAGGTCCTTGACTTCGCCGCGGGCGATACGCGCGGACTCGACCAGGACATTGCGGCTTTCCGGCATTTCCTCGCCGGTCAGGTGGTTGACCACATGGTGCTGGGCGATGTTCGGCGCAAAGCATTGTGCCTCGGCGCCGCGCTGGCTGAGGCGGAGCAGGGTGATCACGCTTTCGTGGATTTCCGCGCCATCGTAGACGCCACAACCGGAGAGGATGACGGCAACTTTCTTGTGCATGAGGCTTACTCCTTGGGAACGCAGGATCCGGACCGGACGGGCCTGGCCGGGGTCGGTATCGCGCAAGCATAGCGAGCCGCCGGCCCCGGCGGCCAGCCGGAGCGGAGGGTACAAGGAGTTGGAGTGTGCGAAGGGGCCGGCTGTTCAGTCGCGCCGGCGCGGGTTCACTCGGATTTGTCGGCGTTGCCGCCCGCGCCGTTGCCGCGCGGTGTCTTGAAACGCCGCCATAGCCAGAGCAGCAGGCCCAGCACGATCAGGCCGCCGAGGACCATGAGTTCGTATTTCTTGATGTTGCCGAGCATGCCTTCCAGTACGCTGCCGAAATAGTAGGCGGCGGAGCCCAGCGCGGCGGCCCAGACGATGGCGCCGATGCCGTTGAGAAGAAGATAGCGGGCCGGTGGATAGCCGGACAGGCCGATGGCCACCGGCATCACCGTACGCAGGCCGTAGACGAAGCGGAAACTCAGCACCCACAGGTCAGGATGGCGGCGCACATGGTCCAGCGCCTTGTCGCCGAGCTTCTGCCAGCGCGGCTTGCGCGCCAGCAACCGGCGGCCGTGGCGGCGTCCGAGGAAGTACCAGAGTTGGTCACCGGCGTAGCTGCCGAGGAAGGCGGTGAGAATCACGGTATCCAACTGCATGTAGCCGCGGAAGGCAAGGAACCCGGCCAGCACGAGAATGGTTTCGCCCTCGAAGAAAGTACCGAGAAAAAGGGCGAAATAGCCGAAGTCCTGCAGGAATTGTTGGAGCATCATCGGGGCAGCGAAGCGAAATGAACGCGCAGCCTAACTCGGTTGAGGGCGTGGGGAAAGCGCGATCGTCACGGCCCAGGTCATTGATTGTGCAATGAATGGCCTTTGCCGCTGGCTTTTTGCGATGATTGGCGGTGCGGCAGGATGCCGCGACCTTGAGTCACTGTCGTCGCTTGTTGCCAATCCGTCATAATCAGGGACTATAACTGTCACACTGTGCCCGTTATCTGGGCCCTGGAGTAAACCGTGAGCTTCACTCCCGCCAACCGCGCCTATCCCTACACCCGCCTGCGGCGCAATCGCCGCGATGACTTCTCCCGCCGCCTGGTCCGCGAGAATGTCCTCACCGTCGACGACCTGATCCTGCCGGTGTTCGTCCTCGATGGGGTCAACCAGCGTGAAAGCATTCCGTCGATGCCCGGCGTCGAGCGCCTGTCCATCGACCAGTTGCTGATCGAGGCGGAAGAGTGGGTGGCCCTGGGCATTCCGGCGCTGGCGCTGTTCCCGGTGACCCCGGTGGAGAAGAAGTCCCTGGACGCCGCCGAGGCATACAACCCGGAAGGCATCGCCCAGCGCGCCACCCGCGCCCTGCGCGAGCGCTTTCCGGAGCTGGGCATCATCACCGACGTGGCGCTCGACCCGTTCACCACCCATGGCCAGGACGGCATCCTGGATGACGATGGTTACGTCCTCAACGACGTCAGCATCGACGTGCTGGTACGGCAGGCGCTGTCCCACGCCGAGGCCGGCGCCCAGGTGGTAGCGCCCTCGGACATGATGGACGGTCGCATCGGTGCGATCCGCGAGGCCCTGGAGTCTGCCGGTCACACCAATGTGCGGATCATGGCCTACTCAGCCAAGTACGCCAGCGCCTACTACGGTCCGTTCCGCGATGCGGTCGGCTCGGCTTCGAACCTCGGCAAGGGCAACAAGGCCACCTACCAGATGGATCCGGCGAACAGCGACGAGGCACTTCACGAAGTGGCCGCCGACCTGGCCGAAGGCGCCGACATGGTGATGGTCAAGCCGGGCATGCCCTACCTCGACATCGTGCGTCGGGTGAAGGATGAATTCCGCGCCCCGACCTTTGTCTACCAGGTCAGCGGCGAGTATGCGATGCACATGGGCGCCATCCAGAACGGCTGGCTGGCCGAATCGGTGATCCTCGAATCCCTTACCGCCTTCAAACGTGCCGGCGCCGATGGCATTCTGACCTACTTCGCCAAGCAGGCCGCAGAACAATTAAGACGGGGGCGTTGACCCCCTCGGGAAGATGAATGAATACGCAGCAAGGACTTGATGAGATCGAACGTATCGCCGCCGACGAAACCGTAGTGGCGAACGTGGAAAGCGAAGCAGAAGTGAAGATGGCCGAAACGATCCCGGTGGAAACGCCACCTGCGGTGGTTCCCAGCGTGGATGACAGCAGCCTGTACATTCATCGCGAGCTCTCCCAGTTGCAGTTCAACATCCGCGTGCTGGAACAGGCGCTGGACGAGTCCTACCCGCTCCTGGAGCGGCTGAAGTTCCTCCTCATCTTCTCGAGCAACCTCGACGAATTCTTCGAGATCCGCATCGCCGGCCTGAAGAAGCAGATCACCTTCGCCCGCGAGCAGGCCGGCGCCGACGGCCTGCTGCCGCACCAGGCCCTGGCGCGGATCAGCGAGCTGGTCCACGAGCAGGTATCGCGGCAGTACCGGATCCTCAACGAGACCCTGTTGCCGGAGCTGGCCAAGCACCAGATCCGCTTCATCCGCCGGCGTCACTGGACGCTGAAGATCAAGACCTGGGTGCGGCGCTTCTTCCGCGACGAGATCGCGCCGATCATCACCCCGATCGGCCTCGACCCGACCCACCCGTTCCCGCTGCTGGTGAACAAGAGCCTCAACTTCATCGTCGAGCTGGAGGGGATGGATGCCTTCGGCCGCGACTCCGGCCTGGCGATCATCCCGGCGCCGCGCCTGCTGCCACGGATCATCAAGCTGCCGGAAGACGTTGGCGGCGAGGGCGACAACTACGTGTTCCTGTCGTCGATGATCCACGCCCACGCCGACGACCTGTTCCCCGGCATGAAGGTGAAGGGCTGCTACCAGTTCCGCCTGACCCGCAACGCCGACCTGTCGGTGGACACCGAGGATGTCGAGGACCTGGCCCGCGCGCTGCGCGGCGAGCTGTTCTCGCGTCGCTACGGGGATGCGGTACGCCTGGAGGTGGTGGATACCTGCCCGCAGAACCTGACCAACTACCTGCTCAAGCAGTTCGGCCTGTCCGAAAGCGAGTTGTACAAGGTCAGCGGCCCGGTCAACCTGACCCGCCTGTTCAGCGTCACCGGCCTGGAAAGCCATCCGGAGCTGCAGTACCCGCCCTTCACCCCGGCGATCCCGCGTCTTTTGCAGAAGAAGGAAAACCTCTTCAACGTCCTCAGCAAGCTCGATGTGTTGCTGATGCACCCGTTCGAATCCTTCACCCCGGTGATCGACCTGCTGCGCCAGGCCGCCAAGGATCCGAACGTGCTGGCGATCAAGCAGACCCTGTACCGCAGCGGTGCCAACTCTGAGATCGTCGACGCCCTGGTCGAGGCGGCACGCAACGGCAAGGAGGTCACCGCGGTGATCGAGCTGCGCGCCCGCTTCGACGAAGAGTCCAACCTGCAACTGGCCAGCCGCCTGCAACAGGCCGGCGCGGTAGTGATCTACGGCGTGGTCGGCTTCAAGACCCACGCCAAGATGATGCTGATCCTCCGTCGCGAGGACGGCGAACTGCGCCGCTACGCGCACCTGGGCACCGGCAACTACCATGCCGGCAACGCTCGCCTGTACACCGACTACAGCCTGCTGACCGCCGACGTGGCGCTCTGCGAGGACCTGCACAAGCTGTTCAACCAACTGATCGGGATGGGCAAGACGCTGCGCATGAAGAAGCTGTTGCATGCGCCGTTCACCCTGAAGAAGAACCTGCTGGAAATGATCAACCGCGAGGCGGCCCAGGCGGCGCTCGGCCAGCCGGCGCACATCATGGCCAAGGTCAACTCGCTGACCGATCCGAAGGTCATCCGCGCCCTGTACAAGGCCAGCCAGGCCGGGGTCAGGATCGACCTGGTGGTGCGTGGCATGTGCTGCCTGCGGCCAGGCATCCCGGGGGTCTCGCACAATATCCACGTGCGCTCGATCATCGGACGCTTCCTCGAGCACAGCCGCATCTACTACTTCCTCAACGGCGGCGACGAGAAGCTCTATCTATCCAGCGCCGACTGGATGGAGCGCAACCTCGACATGCGCGTCGAGACCTGCTTCCCGGTGGAAGGCAAGAAGCTGGTGCAGCGGGTCAAGAAGGAACTGGAAACGTATCTGACCGACAACACCCAGGCCTGGGTGTTGCAGGCCGACGGTAGCTACCAGCGGCTCAGCCCCACCGGTAACCAGAACCCCCGCAATACCCAGGCGACCCTGCTGGAGAAGCTGGCCGCGCCGGTGCTTACCGCACGTTGAGGCTGTAGCCGACCCGCTTGAGCCATTCGGCTTCCTGGGCGAAGTCGGCCTGGGTCAGCGGGTTGGCTTCCAGCCAGCCCTCGGGGAAGGTCACCGAAAGGCTCTTGGGCTCTGCCTTCAGGCGCACCGAGGGCATTTCCTGGGTGCCGCGAATGTGGTGGAAGAGGATCGCGAAGCGCAGCACGATGCACAGGCGCACCAACTTGTCGCCTTCCGCGGCGAACTCCGCCAGCTTATCCGCCGGAATGTTGCGGCGGTGGCCGCGTACCAGTAGCGACAGCATCTGCTGGTCCTGGCGCGAGAAGCCAGCCAGGTCGGAGTGCTCGATCAGGTAGGCGCCGTGCTTGTGGTAGTGGTAATGGGCGATGTCCAGGCCGATCTCGTGGACCCGTGCGCCCCAGCTCAGCAGGTCGCGGTGCAGTTCGTCGTTCAGCTCCCAGGCGTCGCCGACTTCGGCAAGCACCTTGAGGGCCTTGGCCTCCACCCGCGAAGCCTGCTCCGGATCGACGTGGTAGCGCTGCATCAGCGAACTGATGGTGCGTTCGCGCACGTCCTCGTGCTGGTGACGGCCGACCAGGTCGTAGAGAACGCCTTCGCGCAGGGCGCCCTCGGAGTGAACCATCTGTTCCAGTTCCAGCGCGTCGAAGATCGCTTCGAGAATGGCCAGTCCGGCCGGGAAGATGGTCCGGCGGTCCGGCTTGATCCCTTCCAGATCGAGCTTCTCCACGTCGCCGAGCTTGAGCACCTTGCGCTTCAGCCAGGCCAGTCCGTCCGGGCTGATCTCGCCGTTGCCGTGGCCGCCGGCCTTGATCGCCAGCGCCACTGCGCGGATGGTGCCGGAGGCGCCGACCGCCTGTTGCCAGCCGAGGCGCCGCAGGCTGTTCTCGATGCCCATCAGTTCCAGGCGTGCGGCGGTGTACGCCTGGGCGTAGCGGGCCGGGGTGATCTTGCCGTCGCGGAAGTAGCGTTGGGTGTAGCTGACGCAACCCATCTGCAGGCTTTCCCGCAGCTCGGACTCGAAACCCTGGCCGATGATGAACTCGGTGCTGCCGCCGCCGATGTCGCTGACCAGCCGGCGACCGCCGCTGTCGGGCATGCTGTTGGCGACGCCGAGGTAGATCAGGCGGGCTTCCTCGCGGCCGGAGATGACTTCCACGGGATGGCCGAGAACCTCTTCCGCACGACGGATGAAATCGCTGCGGTTGCGCGCCTCGCGCAAGGCGTTGGTCGCGACCACGCGTACGGAACCCTGGGGCAT
This sequence comes from Pseudomonas sp. KBN12P06040, assembly GCF_037574965.1. Classification (NCBI taxonomy): domain Bacteria; kingdom Pseudomonadati; phylum Pseudomonadota; class Gammaproteobacteria; order Pseudomonadales; family Pseudomonadaceae; genus Pseudomonas; species Pseudomonas sp. KBN12P06040. The sequence goes on along the minus strand of NZ_JBBELS010000001.1, from coordinate 6,096,201 downwards.
GCCGCTGATGAACTGGGCGAAGCGGCGTAGGCAGTCGAGGCCACGCTGGGTGGCCTCCTCGCTGAGATTGCGCTCCTCGTCGAGGCCGGCGGCCAGTTGAACCTTCTCGCCCAGCCGTTCGAGGATGCGGACTTCGCCGTGGATATTGGCCTTGGCCAGACAGAGGTGGAAACTGTTGGAACCCAGGTCCAGGGCGGCAATCAGCGGGAATGCCTCGGCAGGTTTTTGCGGCATGCTTTGCAAGTCCATTGGAAAACTGCGCCATCCTGCCACGATAGGGCGAGGGTCGCCAATGCGGCAGCCGATCAATCGGGAATCAGCCGACCAACGATAGAGACTCTCAATCGGCTGCGCCTTCCGGCGAGGGTCAAGGCGGGATATGATGGTCGGCACTTTCGCGTTTCAATTCGCGTCCGACTACGGAGAGATTTCATGAGCGAACATATCGTCAACGTTACTGATGCCAGCTTCGAGCAGGACGTGCTGAAGGCCGACGGCCCTGTGCTGGTGGACTACTGGGCCGAGTGGTGCGGTCCGTGCAAGATGATCGCGCCGGTGCTGGACGAAGTCGCCAGGGACTATCAGGGCAAGCTGAAGGTCTGCAAGCTGAACATCGACGAGAACCAGGACACCCCGCCGAAGTACGGCGTGCGTGGCATCCCTACCCTGATGCTGTTCAAGGACGGCAATGTCGAGGCGACCAAGGTCGGCGCACTGTCCAAGTCGCAGTTGGCGGCCTTCCTCGACGCCAATATCTGAGCCGGGCCCAGGCCTCGCTGGAAAGCCCCGCGATTCGCGGGGCTTTTTTTTGCGTTTCTATAGACGCCACGCGGCCACGGTGTTAAATTCGGGTTCGCGACGTTTTTTCCGTCGCCTTCTGCATGCCGTCCCGGACGCACTTCCTACTCGAACTTTCTAGCGCTCCTGTCGCCCCCTTGCGACACGGCTTTCCCAAGCTCGACGCTTTCTCCAATTCCTCTTTCTGCGTACCTATCTCTTTCCTATGAATCTGACCGAACTCAAGCAAAAGCCGATTGCCGAACTGCTGGAAATGTCCGATGCCATGGGCCTGGAAAACATGGCCCGTTCGCGCAAGCAGGACATCATCTTCGCCCTGCTGAAGAAGCACGCGAAAAGTGGTGAAGAGATCTCCGGCGATGGCGTGCTGGAGATTCTTCAGGACGGCTTCGGCTTCCTGCGCTCCGCCGACTCTTCCTACCTGGCCGGCCCCGACGACATCTATGTCTCGCCGAGCCAGATCCGGCGCTTCAACCTGCGCACGGGCGACACCATCATCGGCAAGATCCGGCCGCCGAAAGAGGGCGAACGCTACTTCGCCCTGCTCAAGGTCGACTCGATCAACTTCGATCGTCCGGAGAATGCGAAGAACAAGATTCTCTTCGAGAACCTGACGCCGCTGTTCCCCAACGAGCGGATGAAGATGGAAGCCGGCAACGGCTCCACCGAAGACCTGACCGGCCGCGTCATCGATCTCTGCGCGCCGATCGGCAAGGGCCAGCGCGGCCTGATCGTGGCGCCGCCGAAGGCGGGCAAGACCATCATGCTGCAGAACATCGCCAGCAACATCACCCGCAACAACCCCGAATGCCACCTGATCGTACTGCTGATCGACGAGCGCCCTGAGGAAGTGACCGAAATGCAGCGCACCGTGCGCGGCGAAGTGGTCGCCTCGACCTTTGACGAACCGCCGACCCGTCACGTACAGGTCGCCGAGATGGTGATCGAGAAGGCCAAGCGCCTGGTCGAGCACAAGAAGGACGTGGTCATCCTGCTCGACTCCATCACCCGTCTGGCGCGGGCCTACAACACCGTGATCCCCAGCTCCGGCAAGGTGCTCACCGGCGGTGTCGACGCCCATGCCTTGGAGAAGCCGAAGCGCTTCTTCGGCGCCGCGCGGAACATCGAAGAGGGCGGTTCTCTTACGATTCTCGCCACGGCGTTGGTGGAAACCGGCTCGAAGATGGACGAGGTGATCTACGAGGAATTCAAGGGTACCGGCAACATGGAACTCCCATTGGATCGCAAGATCGCCGAGAAGCGCGTGTTCCCGGCCATCAACATCAACCGTTCGGGTACCCGCCGCGAAGAGCTGCTGACCAGCGAGGACGAGCTCCAGCGCATGTGGATCCTGCGCAAGATCCTGCACCCGATGGACGAGATCTCCGCGATCGAATTCCTCATCGACAAGCTCAAGCAGACCAAGACCAACGATGAGTTCTTCGATTCGATGAAACGAAAGTAGTCTTCGAGAGTACCAAACAAAGGCGCTCCGGTTGACCGGGGCGCCTTTTGCATATCTGGAGGGACGTGGATGTCGAGCCTGGCCTATCGAAGGGACATCGATGGTTTGCGAGCGTTGGCCATTCTGCCGGTGGTGTTCTACCACCTTGGCTTGGGGGGCATCACCGGCGGCTATGTGGGCGTCGATGTTTTCCTGGTCATTTCCGGCTACCTGATCACTTCGATCATCCGGCGCGAGCAGCAGGCCGGACGTTTCAGCTTCGTCGACTTCTGGGCGCGCCGGGCACGCCGCATTCTCCCCGCGCTGTTCGTGATGATGGCGGCGAGCCTGGTGATCGGCTGGTTCCTCATGGCGCCGCGCGACTACGAAGAGTTAGGGCGTTCGGTTCGCTACCAGACGATGTTCGCCTCGAACATCCTGTTCTGGAAGCAGGATGGCTATTTCGACGCCGCGTCCGAATTCAAGCCGCTATTGCATACCTGGTCGTTGTCGGTGGAAGAGCAGTTCTACATTCTCTTCCCTCTACTGCTGGCCGCGGTCTCCGGGCGTCTGCTGCGCTGGCGGCTCGCCATCCTCCTCGCGGTCCTGGCGCTATCGCTGGCGGCCAGCGTCTGGGCGGTGAACCAGCGACCTGGCAGTGCATTCTTCCTCCTGCCGATGCGCGCCTGGGAACTCCTGGCGGGTGCCGCGCTGGCATTGCTGCCGGGCGGTAGCCGCGGTCATTCGCAGTGGTCCCTGCAACTGGCGGCCACCCTCGGGATAGCGGCGACTCTCCTGCCGGTGTTCTTCTACGACAGCGACACTCCTTTCCCCGGCCTCGCGGCGCTGCCGGCGGTGCTTGGCACCGCCCTGCTGATCTGGGCCAACGGCGCCGGTGACACCTGGGCTCGCCGCCTGCTGGGCTGGCAACCGCTGGTCTGGTTCGGTCTGATCTCCTATTCGCTGTACCTCTGGCACTGGCCGCTGTACGTCTTCGTCCAGTACCACGCACTGGAGACCCTGGGCCTGCCGGCACGCCTGGGGTTGCTGGCGGCGAGCATCGGCCTGGCGGCACTGTCGCTGTACTACGTCGAGGCACCGTTCCGCGAGCGCAAGCTGTTCGCCGGGCGCCGGCAGATGCTTGGCGCGGCGCTGTGCAGCTTGCTGCTGCTGGGAGTCGTCGGCCAGTTGGTGCGGCATTACGACGGCGTGCCGTCGCGTCTTTCCGAGGAAGCCTTGCGTTATGCCAAGGCGTCCAAGTGGCGCGATGGGCAGACCGACTGCATGTTCGACAAGAAGGCGCTCAGTCAGGAAAGCATCTGCCGCTTCCCGGCGGAACTGGCTGCCGAACGACCGCTGCTGGTCAGTTGGGGCGACAGCCATTCCGCGGCGTTGAGCCCGCTGCTGCGCGAACTGGCTGCCAGTCGCCGGGTGCCGATCTGGCAGGCTTCGCTGGCGGGCTGTCCGCCGTTGCTGGGGATGCTGGAAAAGGACAATTGCCTGCGTTTCAACCAGCAGATGCTCGAGTTCGTCGAACAGCAGCGGCCGGGCGGGGTGATCCTCGCCGGGCGCTGGGACATGTATGTCTACGGCGACTCGCAGGACGGCACCCGCAACATTCTCCGCGAGCCGGACGACACGCCGGACAGCTCGATCGCCGAGGCGCTGCTGCGGCAACGCCTGAGCGGGATGATCGAAAGGCTGAACGCGGCCGACGTACATGTCTGGCTGGTCAAGGACGTACCGCTGCTGCCATTCAAGGCACCGGCGCGGCTGGTGCGGCTGAGTCTGAGCGGGGAGGATGTCGGGCGCGCACGTTTTCCCTTCGCTGAGCACACTGCGCGCGTCGCCTACGTGAATGCGCTGTTCGATGCGCTGGCCGAAGGCAACCCGCGGGTGAGCGTGATCGACCCCTCCAGCGTGCTCTGCGATGGCCTGGATTGTTTCGCCGAACGTGATGGCTGGTCGCTGTACATGGATAACAACCACCTTTCGACCCAGGGGGCCCATGAACTCGGGCCTTTGTTCGAGCCGATGCTACAGAGCCTCGACGACTCGCGGATCGCCAGCCAGCAGTGACCGAATGCCGCGTTTGCCTGCTGCCGGATGGGCCGGGAGCAGGTAGGATGTGGGGTCTTGCAGTGAATGGTTAGGCCAATGACGTTCAAGGATCTCCGCGATTTCATCGCCCAGCTGGAGCAGCGCGGTGCGTTGAAGCGCATCCAGGTGCCGATTTCCCCCGTGCTCGAGATGACCGAGGTGTGCGACCGCACGTTGCGCGCCAAGGGCCCGGCATTGCTGTTCGAAAAGCCGACCGGCTTCGACATGCCGGTACTTGGCAACCTGTTCGGTACGCCGGAGCGCGTGGCGCTGGGCATGGGCGCCGAGGACGTCGGCGCGCTGCGCGAGATCGGCAAGCTGCTGGCGCAACTCAAGGAGCCCGAGCCGCCGAAGGGCCTCAAGGACGCCTGGGCCAAGCTGCCGATGTACAGGAAGGTCCTGTCCATGGCGCCGAAGGTGCTCAAGGACGCCCCCTGCCAGGAAGTGGTCGAGGAGGGCGAGGACGTCGACCTCGGCCGGCTGCCGGTCCAGACCTGCTGGCCGGGCGATGTCGGGCCGCTGATCACCTGGGGCCTGACCGTTACCCGCGGGCCGAACAAGGAACGGCAGAACCTGGGCATCTACCGCCAGCAGGTGATCGGCCGCAACAAGGTGATCATGCGCTGGCTCAGCCATCGCGGCGGCGCACTGGACTACCGCGAGTGGTGCCAGAAGCATCCGGGCCAGCCCTATCCGGTAGCCGTGGCGCTGGGCGCCGATCCGGCGACCATCCTCGGTGCGGTGACGCCGGTGCCGGACACCCTTTCCGAATACGCTTTCGCCGGCCTGTTGCGCGGGCATCGTACCGAGCTGGTCAAGTGTCGCGGCAGCGACTTGCAGGTGCCGGCCAGCGCCGAGATCGTCCTCGAAGGGGTGATCCACCCCGGCGAGATGGCCGACGAAGGTCCCTATGGCGATCACACCGGCTACTACAACGAGGTCGATCGCTTCCCGGTGTTCACCGTCGAGCGCGTCACCCGCCGGCAGAAACCGATCTACCACAGCACCTACACCGGGCGTCCGCCGGACGAGCCGGCGATCCTCGGGGTGGCGCTGAACGAAGTGTTCGTGCCGATCCTGCAGAAGCAGTTCCCGGAAATCGTCGATTTCTACCTGCCGCCGGAAGGTTGTTCCTACCGGATGGCGGTGGTGACCATGAAGAAGCAGTACCCAGGGCACGCCAAGCGCGTGATGCTCGGGGTCTGGTCGTTCCTGCGGCAGTTCATGTACACCAAGTTCGTCATCGTCACCGACGATGACATCGATGCGCGCGACTGGAACGATGTGATCTGGGCCATCACCACGCGGATGGACCCCAAGCGCGACACGGTGATGATCGACAACACGCCCATCGACTACCTCGACTTCGCCTCGCCGGTCTCCGGCCTCGGCTCGAAGATGGGGCTTGATGCCACCCACAAGTGGCCGGGCGAGACCAGCCGCGAATGGGGGCGCGCCATCGTCAAGGACGAAGCGGTGACACGGCGCATCGATGCGCTCTGGTCGAGCCTCGGGATCGACTGATGCGTATCGTCCTGCAACCGTCCGGCGCCTGCCTCGAGCTGCTGCCGGGGGAACGCATCCTCGATGGCGCCCGGCGGCTCGGCTACGACTGTCCGCAGAGCTGCCGCAACGGCAACTGCCATATCTGCGCGGCGCTGCTGGTGGAGGGGCGGGTACGCCAGAACGGCGAGGTACGCGATCATGGCGAACTCTTCACCTGCCTCGCCGAGCCGCTGGAAGACTGCGTGCTGCATTGGGACGGGGTGCTGGCGCCGGGTGAACTGCCTCTGCGCAAGCTGACCTGCCAGTTGAGCTTCTGCGAAGAGGTCGGCGGCGACGTCTACCGGGTCGGCCTGCGCGCGCCGGCCGGCAAGCCGCCACGCTATCACGCCGGGCAGTACCTGTTGCTGGAGCGTGACGGCGGCGACAGCGCGGCGTTTTCCCTGGCCTCCGCGCCGCATGCGGGACGCGACCTTGAGTTGCACATCCTGGCCAAGGAAGACAGTGCCGTCGCGCTGATCGCGCAGTTGCAGCGCGAGCGCCTGGCACGGATCCAGCTGCCGTTCGGCGACGCGCACCTGGCGGAACTGCCCGACGGTCCGCTGGTGCTGATCGCTGCGGGAACCGGCATGTCTCAGATGCACAGCCTGATCGAGCACTGCCGCGCCGCCGGCTTCGCCCATCCTGTACATCTCTACTGGGGCGTTCGGCGTCCGGAGGATTTCTACCGACTGCCGCACTGGACGGAGTGGGAAGGCCTGCCGAACCTGTTCCTGCACCGGGTGGTCAGCGACCTCTGTGGCTGGGAGGGGCGTTGCGGCTTGCTGCACGAGGCGGTGCGCGAGGATTTCGCCGACCTGTCGAGCCTGCATGTATACGCCAGCGGCTCGCCGGCGATGGTCTACGCGACCCTGGATGCCCTGGTCGAAGCAGGGATGGACGCGCACCAGATGCGCGCCGACGTGTTCGCCTACGCGCCGCGGGACTGAACGCGGCTCCGGCCTGGCGCCGGAGCCGCCGCGTCATCCGCCGGCTTGCTGCGTCGCGGCCTGGACCGCGGGTTTGCGCAGGGTCAGGCAGAGGAACAGGATGGCCAGCAGGCAGGCGCCGATCAGCAGCTTGAAGCCACCGTCCCAGCCGAAGTGGTCCACCGTGTAGCCGACCAGGGCGTTGGCCGCCACCGAACCGCCGAGGTAGCCGAACAGACCGGTGAAGCCGGCGGCGGTGCCGGCCGCTTTCTTCGGCGCCAGCTCCAGGGCCTGCAAGCCGATCAGCATCACCGGGCCGTAGATCAGGAAGCCGATCATGATCAGCGCGGCCATGTCGATCGCCGGGTTGCCGGCCGGGTTCAGCCAGTAGATCAGGGTGCCGACGGTCACCAGGATCATGAACACCACGCCGGTGGCGCCGCGATTGCCCTTGAACAGCTTGTCCGACAGCCAGCCGCAGAGCAGGGTGCCGGGAATCCCCGCCCATTCGTAGAAGAAGTACGCCCAGGACGACTTGTCGACGTTGAAGTGCTTGGCCTCCTTGAGGTAGGTCGGCGCCCAGTCGAGCACACCGTAGCGCAGCAGGTAGACGAACACGTTGGCCAGGGCGATGTACCAGAGCAGCTTGTTGCGCAGCACGTAGGTGACGAAGATCTCCTTGGTCGACAGCTCGCGCTCGTGGTGTTCGTCGTAGCCTTCGGGGTAGTCGTCCTTATGCTTCTCGATCGGCGGCAGGCCGCAGGATTGCGGGGTGTCGCGCATGGCGAAATAGGCGAACACGGCTACGCCCACGGCGACGATGGCCGGCACGTAGAAGGCCGAGCGCCAGTCGCCGAACAGCGCCAGGCCGAGCAGGAACAGCGGGCCGATCAGGCCGCCGCCGACATTGTGGGCGACGTTCCACACCGAGACCACGCTGCCGCGCTCCTTCTGCGACCACCAGTGGACCATGGTCCGTCCGCTCGGCGGCCAGCCCATGCCCTGGGCCCAGCCGTTAATGAAGAGCAGGACGAACATGATGGCGACGCTGGAGGTAGCCCAGTGCGCGAATCCGAAAATGAACATCACCGCCGCCGACACCAACAGGCCGAACGGCAGGAAGACCCGTGGGTTGGAACGGTCCGAGACCAGGCCCATGATGAATTTCGACAGGCCGTAGGCGATGGCGATGGCCGACATCGCGACGCCCAGCTGGCCGCGACTGTAGCCGTCCTCGATGAGGTAGGGCATGGCCAGGGAGAAGTTCTTGCGCAGCAGGTAGTAACCCGCGTAGCCGATGAAGATACCGGCGAAGATCTGCCAGCGCAGGCGCCGGTAGGTGCTGTCCACCTCGGCATCGGGCAGTGGCGCCTGGTGTGGCGCGGGACGAAAGATTCCGAACATCGCGAGCTCCGCTTGTTGTTGTGTCGCGCCTTTTTTACGCGGTTGCGAACACTACATTTTTCGTAAATGAAAAAATAGCGGAAATGTTACAGGTTGAGTGCATTGGTCGGAAATAAGAAAGCCCCGGTCGGAAACCGGGGCCTTCATAGGGGAAAAACATCTGACAGCGTGGGCCTCGGCCGGTGTATCGCTCCGGCCCGCCATGCCTTTCTCCGCAGGGGCGGGAGGCAATACTCGCCGCCTTCGTGGCTCAGCGAACCTCCACCACCACCTTGCCGACCGCCTTGCGCTGGCCGAGGGCGTCGATGGCGTCACCGGCCCGTTCCAGCGGGAAGCGCTGCGACACCAGCGGTTTCAGCTTGCCTTCGGCGTGCCAGGCGAACAGCTGGCGGAAGTTGTCAGCGTTGTCCTGCGGCTGGCGTTGGGCGAACGATCCCCAGAACACGCCGACCAGCGAGGCGCCCTTGAGCAGGGTCAGGTTGGCCGGCAGCGAAGGGATGCTGCCGCTGGCGAAGCCGACCACCAGCATCCGTCCGTTCCAGGCGATGCTGCGGAAGGCCTCCTCGAACAGTTCGCCGCCCACCGGATCGTAGATCACATCGACGCCCTGGCCGCCGGTCAAGGCCTTGAGCTGCTCGCGCAGGCTACCTTCGCTGTAGTTGATCAGTTCGTCGGCGCCGGCGGCCTTGGCCACGGCGAGCTTGTCGGGGGTACTGGCGGCAGCGATCACCCGGGCGCCCATGGCCTTGCCGATCTCCACGGCAGCCAGCCCGACCCCGCCGGAAGCGCCGAGCACCAGCAGGGTCTCGCCGGGTTGCAGGTTGGCGCGCTGTTTCAGGGCGTGCATCGAGGTGCCGTAGGTCATGCCGAAGGCGGCGGCGCTGGCGAAGTCCATGCCTTCGGGAATCGGCATCACGTTATAGCCGGGCACCTTGACCTGCTCGGCGAAGCTGCCCCAGCCGGTCAGGGCCATGACCCGGTCGCCGGGCCTGACGTGGGCGACCTTTTCGCCGACCGCGGCGACCACCCCGGCCGCCTCGCCGCCCGGGGAGAAGGGGAAGGGCGGCTTGAACTGGTACTTGCCCTCGATGATCAGGGTGTCGGGGAAGTTGACCCCGGCGGCGTGCACATCGAGGAGGATTTCGTTCTTCGCCGGGCTCGGGCTGGCGATTTCTTCCAGGACCAGGCTGCTGGCCGGGCCGAAGGCTTTGCAGAGGACGGCTTTCATCGGGGACGCTCCAGTTTGCGGTCCGGCCAGTGTAGGAGGGAGACGCCGGGGGTCAATCAGCATCGCCGCAACTGATGGTTGTCCATAAACCCCGGGCTTGGGCCCGGCCGAGAGTCTGGCTATGCTTGCCGGCATTCGTCGAGGAGATGCGCCCGTGAGAACCCCCATTGCCCTGTCGCTGGCCCTGTGCCTGAGTCTGTTCCCGTCGTTCGCCTCGGCCGAGGAGGCCGCGCCGGAAGGCGAGGGCGCGAACAAGCCGGTCTACGTCGACCTGACCCCGGCGCTGGTCGGCAACTACGGCGGCGGGCCGCGCCTGCAGTACTACAAGGCCGACATCGCCCTGCAGGTGGCCGACAAGGACGCGGCGACCAAGGTCGAGCATCACGAGCCCTTGATCCGCAACCAGTTGATCATGCTGTTCGCCCAGCAGACCGACCAGAGCCTGGGTACGGTCGAGGCCAAGGAAAGCCTGCGCCAGGAGGCGCTGAAGCAGGTCCAGCAGACCCTCGAGCAGGAAGAGGGCAAGCCGCTGGTGACCGACCTGCTGTTCAACAACCTCATCGTCCAGCCCTGAGGTCAACTATCCGTTCTGTCCCGCGCTCCCGGATGCGAGGCACCGGGGATTCTGCTTTCCTGTGAGGTTCGGTCGGGCGCGTCTGACGTGCATCAACACCTGCGCGCCGCCCTGGAGGGACAATCGAGCCAGTGAAGTCCGCGGCGGCCGCGCTTTCCAGCGTGAGCGTCATCGCCGCGGCCTGGCCGAACGTGCGAGGAGAAGGGATGAAACAGGAAAGCAAACGGTGGCTGAGCCGTGCCCTGGTCGTGGCGGCGCTGCTCGGCGTAGGCGTGCTGGTCTGGCAGGTATCGCGACCGACCGGCCTGGGCGAGGGATTCGCCAGCGGCAACGGACGCATCGAGGCCACCGAGGTGGACGTGGCGGCCAAGCTTCCCGGGCGGGTCGCCGAGATCAAGGTCGACGAGGGCGACTTCGTCAAGGCCGGCGAAATCGTCGCGCGGATGGATACCCAGGTGCTCGAGGCGCAGTTGGCCCAGGCCCAGGCCCAGGTGCGCCAGGCGGAGAACGCCAAGCTCACCGCGACCTCGCTGGTGGCCCAGCGCGAGAGCGAGAAGAGCACCGCCCAGGCCGTGGTGGCGCAGCGCCAGGCCGAGCTGACAGCGGCGCAGAAGCGCTTCACCCGTACCGAGGCGCTGGTCAAGCGCAATGCCCTGCCGCAACAGCAACTCGACGACGATCGGGCGACCCTGCAGAGCGCCCAGGCGGCGTTGTCCGCGGCACGCTCGCAAGTGATTTCGGCGCAGGCGGCGATCGAGGCCGGGCGTTCCCAGGTAATCGAGGCGCAGTCGGCCATCGAGGCGGCCAAGGCCAGCGTCGCCCGGCTCCAGGCGGATATCGACGACAGCCTGCTCAAGGCGCCGCGCAACGGCCGCGTGCAGTACCGCGTGGCACAGCCGGGGGAAGTGCTGCCGGCCGGTGGCAAGCTGCTCAACATGGTCGACCTGGCCGACGTCTACATGACTTTCTTCCTGCCATCCATGCAGGCCGGCAGGGTCGGACTGGGCCAGGAAGTGCGCTTGGTGATCGACGCGGTGCCGGACTACGTGATCCCAGCCAAGGTTTCCTATGTCGCCAGCGTCGCCCAGTTCACCCCGAAAACGGTGGAAACCGCCAACGAGCGGGAGAAGCTGATGTTCCGGGTCAAGGCGCGGCTCGATCCGGCGCTGCTGGAAAAATACATCACCTACGTCAAGACCGGCGTGCCCGGAATGGCCTACCTGCGACTGGACCCTGAGGTCGAGTGGCCGGCCAACCTGCAGATCAAGGTTCCGCAATGACCGCTGGCGGGAGCGGCGTGGCGAGCCTCCGGGGCGTTTCGCTGCGCTACGGCGAGACGCGCGCGGTGGACGACGTCAGCCTGGAGATCCCGGCCAACCGCATGGTCGGCCTGATCGGTCCGGACGGGGTCGGCAAATCCAGCCTGCTGGCGCTGCTGGCCGGCGCACGGAAGATGCAGGATGGCGAGATCCGCGTGCTCGATGGCGACATGCGCGACCGCCGCCACCGCCGGGCGGTCTGCCCGCGCATCGCCTACATGCCCCAGGGGCTGGGCAAGAACCTCTACCCGACGCTCTCGGTGTTCGAGAACGTCGACTTCTTCGGTCGGCTGTTCGGCCACGACAAGGCCGAGCGCGAGCGGCGCATCGCCGATCTGCTGCAAAGCACCGGGTTGGCGCCGTTCGCCGAGCGTCCTGCGGGCAAGCTGTCCGGCGGCATGAAGCAGAAGCTAGGGCTGTGCTGCGCGCTGATCCACGATCCCGACCTGCTGATCCTCGACGAGCCGACCACCGGCGTCGACCCGCTGTCGCGCAACCAGTTCTGGGAGCTGATCGGCCGTATCCGCGCGGGCCGCGAAGGCATGAGCGTGCTGGTCGCCACCGCCTACATGGAGGAAGCCGAGCGCTTCGACTGGCTGGTGGCGATGGATGACGGAAAGGTCCTGGCCACCGGTACGCCGCAGGAGCTGCGCGAGCGTACCGGGACGCAGAGCCTCGAGTCGGCGTTCATCGCCCTGCTGCCGGAAAGCAAGCGCGCCGGCCACCATCGATTGGTGATCCCGCCGCGACCGCAGAGCGAAGGCGCGCCGCGGATCGCCATCGAGGCCGAGGGCCTGACCTGTCGTTTCGGCGACTTCGTCGCGGTCGATCACGTCAGCTTCCGTATCGAGCGTGGGGAAATCTTCGGCTTCCTCGGCTCCAACGGCTGCGGCAAGTCCACCACCATGAAGATGCTCACCGGCCTGCTGCCGGCCAGCGAAGGCACGTGCGCGCTGTTCGGCCAGGCGGTGGACGCCAGCGACATGGCGACCCGTCGCCGGGTCGGCTACATGTCCCAGGCCTTTTCCCTGTATGCCGAGCTGAGCGTGCGGCAGAACCTGGTGCTGCACGCCCGGCTGTTCCACCTGCCGGCGGATGGTATCCCGGCACGGGTCGGCGAAATGCTCCGGCGCTTCGACCTGGAGAAGGTGGCCGACGAGCTGCCCGACGACCTGCCGCTGGGCATCCGCCAGCGTCTGTCGCTGGCGGTGGCGGTGATCCACAAGCCGGAGATCCTGATCCTCGACGAGCCCACTTCGGGGGTCGACCCGGTGGCTCGCGACGGCTTCTGGGAACTGATGGTCGAGCTGTCGCGCCGCGACGGGGTGACCATCTTCATTTCCACCCACTTCATGAACGAGGCCCAGCGCTGCGATCGCATCTCGCTGATGCATGCCGGCAAGGTACTGGCCAGCGATACTCCCGATGAGCTGGTGCGCCAGCGTGGCCTGCCGACCCTGGAAGCGACCTTCATCGCGTACCTGGAAGAAGCCGCCGGTGCCGCCGCGCCAGCGCAACCGGCCGAGGCGCCGGCCGTCGCGGAGCAGCCCGGCGATGGCCAGGGGCGCCAGGCGCAACGCCAACGCTTCAGCCCCCTGCGGCTGTTCAGCTATGCGCGCCGCGAAGCCATGGAACTGCGCCGCGACCCGATCCGCCTGACCCTGGCCCTGCTCGGCACCGCGCTGCTGATGTTCATCATCGGCTACGGCATCAACATGGACGTCGAGGACCTCTCCTGGGCGGTCCTCGACCGTGACCAGACCACCACCAGCCAGGCCTACGCGCTGAATATCGCCGGCTCGCGCTATTTCGTCGAACATGCGCCGATCACCGACCCGGACGACCTCGACCGGCGCCTGCGCAGCGGCGAGCTGAGCCTGGCGGTGGAGATCCCGCCGAACTTCGGGCGCGATCTCAAGCGTGGCTCCGATCCTGCCATCGGCGTGTGGATCGACGGAGCGATGCCGACCCGTGCCAACACCGTGCTCGGCTACGTGCAGGGCCTGCACACCAGCTACCTGGCGGACCTCTCGCGGCAGGTGGGTGGGGCCGAGGCCAGCGCGGCGGCCAGCACCGAGGTGCGCTATCGCTACAACCCCGACGTGGAAAGCCTGAAGGCGATGGTGCCGGCGGTGATCCCGCTGCTGCTGATCATGATCCCGGCCATGCTCACCGCCCTCGGCGTGGTGCGCGAAAAGGAACTGGGCTCGATCACCAACCTCTATGTCACCCCGGTGACGCGCCTGGAGTTCCTGGTCGGCAAGCAGTTGCCTTACGTCGCCATGGGCATGATCAACTTCCTGCTGATGCTGGTCCTGGCCATCGTGGTATTTCGCGTGCCGCTCAAGGGCAGCTTCCTGGCGTTGACCATCGGCGCTTTCCTTTATGTGGTCACCAGCACCGGCCTCGGGCTGTTCCTCTCGACGTTCATGCGCAGCCAGATCGCCGCTGTATTCGGCGTGGCGATCGCCACCATGATCCCGGCGATCCAGTTCTCCGGGCTGATCCACCCGGTGTCCTCGCTGGAAGGTGCGGCGGCCTGGATCGGCAAGCTCTATCCGACCTCGCATTTCCTGGTGGTCAGCCGCGGCGCCTTTTCCAAATCGCTGGGCCTGCCCGATCTCTGGGCCTACTACCTGCCGCTTGCCGCTTCCATCGTGGTGCTGACCCTGCTCAGCGTGGCCTGCCTGAAGAAGCAGGAGGACTGAGCGATGCGCAGCCTGGCCAACATCTTCAACCTGGGCATCAAGGAGTTCCGCAGCCTCGGCCGCGACTACGCGATGCTGGCACTGATCGTCTGGGCCTTCACCCTGGGCGTCTACAGTTCCGCTACCGGTATTCCGGAAACCTTGCATCACGCGCCGATCGCGGTGGTCGACGAGGACCGCTCGCAACTCTCGTCGCGTATCGTCAATGCCTTCCAGCCCCCGTACTTCCGGCCGCCGAAAATGATCGGGCATGCCGAGATGGATCGCGGCATGGACGTCGGCCTGTATACCTTCACCCTCGATATCCCGCCGGACTTCCAGCGCGACGTGCTGGCCGGGCGCAAGCCCTCGATCCAGGTCAACGTCGACGCGACCCAGACCGGGCAGGCGTTCTCCGGCGCGGGCTACATCCAGAACATCGTCGCCACCGAGGTGCGCGAGTTCGTCAGCCGCTACCGCGCGGAGCCGAGCATGCCGGCGCAGATCGAGGTGCGCATGGAGTTCAACCCGAACCTGACCCAGGCCTGGTTCGGCGGGGTGATGGAAGTGATCAACCAGATCACCATGCTGTCGATCATCCTCACCGGCGCCGCGCTGATCCGCGAGCGCGAGCACGGCACCGTCGAGCACCTGCTGGTGATGCCGCTGTCGGCCTTCGAGATCATGATGGCCAAGGTCTGGTCGATGGGGCTGGTGGTGCTGGTGGCGGCGGGGCTCTCGTTGCAGTGGGTGGTGCGTGGCTGGCTGGACGTGCCGATCAGCGGCTCGGTGGGGCTGTTCCTGCTCGGCGCCGGATTGCATCTGTTCGCCACCACCTCCATGGGCATATTCCTCGGCACGGTGGCGCGCTCGATGCCTCAGCTCGGGCTGCTGACCATCCTCGTGCTGTTGCCGCTGAACATCCTTTCGGGCGGCAGCACGCCACGGGAAAGCATGCCGGAACTGGTGCAGAACATCATGCTGGCGGCTCCGACCACGCATTTCGTCAGCCTGGCCCAGGCGATCCTGTTCCGCGGCGCCGGTTTCGACATCGTCTGGCCGCAGTTCGCCGGCATCGTGGCGATCGGTTCGGCGTTCTTCTTCGGCGCGCTCTGGCGTTTCCGCCGGACCATCTCGCAGATGGCCTGAGCGATGGCTTCAGCGTTTCGCCAGCGGCAGGATCGCCTGCCATTCCTCGGCGCTGACCGGCATCACCGAGAGACGGCTGCCCTTCTGCACCAGGGCGAGGTTGGCCAGGGCGTCCTGCGCCTTCAGCCGGGCCAGTGGAACGACCTCGGCGAAGGCTTCGACGAAGCTGACGTCGCGGGCGCTCCAGGGATTCTTCTCGGCGCTGGCCTTGGGGTCGTGGTAAGGGCTGGCGGGATCCAGGGCCGTGGGATCGGGATAGGCTTCGCCCTCGATGCGGGCGATACCGGCGATGCCGGGCTGCGGGCAACTGGAGTGGTAGAAGAAGAACAGGTCGCCGGGGTTCATGCTGCGGATGAAGTTGCGCGCCTGGTAGTTGCGCACGCCATCCCAGCGGGCGGTTCCGAGGCGCTGCAGGTCGCGGATCGAGAGTTCGTCCGGCTCGGATTTCATCAGCCAGTAGGCAGGCATGAACTTTGCTCCTCTTTCGTAGATGTACGTAGGAAACGTCTGCGCGTGACCACCGGTCGCCGGTGTAATTGCGTATGACTTCAGCTTATCGGAAAATGCCGTTTTTCAGCGGGGCAGGGTGCTCAGGCGATAAGATAATCGCAAGGACCGGCCTCGAAAATTGCCTGGAAGGGGGAGGCAATCGATGAAGCGCAAGCCAGACTTGCTGTGGGTTTTGGTCATCATCTTCGGACTTGGGGTCGTCACCACCGGTTATACCCAGAGCCTCTGGGAACGACAGGCCAGTACGCCCGCCCAGGTGACGCAACAGCCGTAAGACTCGCCGGGTATCGCATGGAACGCGGTACCCAGGGTTCTCCCTCCTTCCTAGCGTTTCCCTGCCACGTACCAGCCCGCATCGGTCACCGTTCCCGCCAGGGGAATGTCCCAGCTGGCCAGCGCCAGTCGATCCACCTTCTGACATTCATGGGCCAGGCCGATCAGCGTCGGTTTGTGACCATTTTTGCGCCTCGCCAGGTAGGCCAGGCTGCGGTCGTAGAAGCCGCCGCCCATGCCCAGGCGCCCGCCCTGTTCGTCGAACCCCACCAGCGGCAGCAGTACCAGGTCCAGCGCCCAGGCCTTGCGCTGGCGGCCGGCGTCGGCCAGCGGTTCGCTGATGCGGAAGCGGTTGCGGGTCCAGCGTTCGCCGCTGCCGACCCGCTGGAACACCATGCGCGTCCGCGGCCAGGGCGCCAGCACCGGCAGGTAGGTGGCCTTGCCGCGCTTCTGCGCCGCACGCAGCAGCGGACGCGGGTCGATCTCGCCGTCGTTGGGCAGGTACAGGGCGATATGGCGGGCACGGCGAAAAAGGGGATGCTGCGCCAGTTGTCGATAGAGGGCGCGGGCGGCGAGGCGTTGCTGCAGGGGGGAGAGCGCGCGGCGCGCCTGGCGGAGCTTGCGGCGCAGGGCCGGGCGGCTGAGGTCTTGCGATTCGATCATGTGGAAAGGTAGCTCCCCGGTCGTGCCGCTGTCGGGTTAGCCCTTGAACCCGAAAGTTCAAGGTGGCGGTTGCAGTAGACCTTAAGGCTTTCCGTCGTGCGGACATGCACACCGGTCCAACTGGCAACCTCCGTTGTTGCAGTTATCGGCTCAGGGACATCACCGACTGGCCAACACACCAGGGAGCGGAGGCCAGTATACCCGAATTGGCCGTGCCCGGGTCAGGCTTCGCCGGCATCGGCCGGATTCGCCAGGGCGCGGTCGACGCGATCGAGCAGTTCGCGCACGCGCTCGCGGGTCGAGCTGCTTTCCTGGTCCAGGCGCTCCTTGCGGTGCAGCAGGTCGTGGGTGATGTTGAGGGCGGCCATCACGGCAACCCGGTCGGCGCCGATGACTTTGCCGCTGGAGCGGATCTCGCGCATCTTGCCGTCCAGGTAACGGGCGGCGCTTTCCAGGTTGGCGCGCTCGTCGTCCGGGCAATTGATGCAGTATTCCTTGTCGAGAATCTGCACGGTGAGGGTATTCGACTGGCTCATGTGTCCTGCTCCAAGGCTTTCAGACGCAAAATCATCGCTTCGACCTTGTGTCTCGCCATTTCGTTCTTTTCGATCAGATGAGCGCGCTCTTCGCGCCAGGACTTTTCGTTCGCCCGCAGCAGCCGGTTCTCCGCCTTGAGCTGTTCCAGCTTCTGGAGCAGCTGGTCGAACTTGGCCGTCAACAATTGCAGATCGGCGTCTTCCATGGGCTCTCGCTTGGGAATTGGGGTGATTGGACAACTATATAGGATCGTCCCCGGTCGGGGCCAATGCCCCGGCCGGGCCGGCGCGCCGGCAACCGGTCGCATGGTCTTGCCGGGGCGGGCGGTGCTAGGATAACCATCTTCATTTCACGTGTAGCGCCCCAATGGCGCCCAGCCGTCAGGGTCCCGAGATGTCCACTCAGAATTCCGCCTACAGCGCCTTTTCCTCCCTTCTCGCCGAGGCGGCCATGCCGGTCTCGCCGGCCGAACTGCACGGCCATCTGCTGGGTCGGGTCTGCGCCGGCGCCGGCTTCGACGAGGCCGCCTGGCAACACGCCGCCGCCGAACTGCTCGGCGGCGCGCCGGGCGAACGACTCAAGGCCGCGTTGTCCGGTCTGCTCGGCATGGTCCGGCAGGACTTTTCCGCCGGCGAGGTCGCCGTCGTCATGCTCCTGCCCGACGACGAAACCCCGCTCGCCCAGCGCACCGAGGCGCTCGGCCAATGGTGCCAGGGTTTCCTCGCCGGCTTCGGCCTCACCGCCCGCGAAGGCAGCCTGACCGGCGAAGCCGAGGAAGTGCTGCAGGACATGGCCGCCATCGCCCAGGTCCAGGGCCAGCTGGAAGACAGCGAGGACGGCGAGACGGACTATATGGAAGTCATGGAATACCTGCGGGTCGCTCCGCTGCTGCTGTTCGCCGAGTGCGGCAAGCCGCTGGAGCCCGCTCCCAAGCCTTCACTGCACTGAGGTTTCTGCATGATCCGTATCCCCAAGTCGGAGTACGCCCGTCGGCGCAAGGCGCTGATGGCGCAGATGGAACCCAACAGCATCGCCATCCTGCCGGCGGCGCCGATGTATATCCGCAATCGCGACGTCGAGCACGTCTACCGCCAGGACAGCGACTTCCAGTACCTCACCGGCTTTCCCGAGCCGGAGGCGGTGATGGCGCTGATTCCCGGCCGTGCCCACGGCGAATACGTGCTGTTCTGCCGCGAGCGGGATCCGGAGCGTGAACTGTGGGACGGCCTGCGCGCCGGCCAGGACGGTGCGATCGGCCAGTACGGCGCCGACGACGCCTTTCCCATCGGCGATATCGACGACATTCTGCCCGGCCTGATCGAAGGCCGCGACCGGGTCTACTACGCCCTTGGCGCCAATCCCGACTTCGACCGCCGGCTGATGGACTGGATCAACGTGATCCGCTCCAAGGCCCGCCAGGGCGCGCAGCCGCCGAACGAGTTCGTTGCCCTCGACCACCTGCTGCACGACCAGCGGTTGTACAAGAGCGCCAACGAAGTGAAGGTCATGCGCTACGCCGCCGAGGTCTCCGCCCGGGCGCACATCCGGGCGATGGAGGTGTGCCGGCCGGGGCTGTTCGAGTACCACCTGGAAGCCGAACTGGAATACGAGTTCCGCAAGGGCGGGGCGAAGATGCCGGCCTACGGCTCGATCGTCGCCGCCGGACGCAACGCCTGCATCCTGCACTACCGCGAGAACGATGCGGCGATCAAGGACGGCGACCTGATCCTGATCGATGCCGGCTGCGAGATCGACTGCTACGCCAGTGACATCACCCGTACCTTCCCCGCCAATGGCCGCTTCAGCCCCGAGCAGAAGGCGATCTACGAACTGGTGCTGGAAGCCAACATGGCGGCGTTCGACTACATCGCCCCCGGTCGCCACTGGAACGAGGCCCATGAGGCCACCGTACGGGTCATCACCGCCGGGCTGGTGCGCCTGGGCCTGCTGGAGGGCGACGTCGACGAGCTGATCGCCCACGAGGCCTACAAGGCTTTCTACATGCACCGCGCCGGCCACTGGCTGGGGATGGACGTGCACGACGTCGGCGAGTACCGCGTCGGCGGCGAATGGCGGGTGCTCGAACCGGGCATGGCGATGACCGTCGAGCCGGGCATCTACATCGCCCCGGACAATACCTCGGTGGCGAAGAAGTGGCGCGGTATCGGCGTACGCATCGAGGACGACGTGGTGGTCACCCGCAATGGCTGCGAAGTGCTGACCAACGGCGTGCCGAAGACCGTCGCCGAGATCGAGGCGCTGATGGCCGCGGCCAAGAGCGAGGCCGCCTGAGGTGACGATGAGCAAGGTCAACCTGGCGATCATCGGCGGGGGCCTGGTCGGCGCCTCGCTGGCGCTGGCCCTGCAGGCCGGCGCTCGGGAGCGCGGCTGGTCGATCGTGCTGATCGAACCCTTCGCCCCCGGCAATGCCTACCAGCCCAGCTACGACGCCCGCTCTTCGGCGCTGTCCTACGGCAGCCGGCAGATCTACGAGCGACTCGGCCTGTGGCCGGCGATCGCCGAGCGCGCCGAGCCGATCCTGCATATCCATGTTTCCGACCGCGGCCGCTTCGGCGCCACCCGCCTGACCGCCATCGAGGAAGGCGTGCCGGCGCTGGGCTACGTGGTGGAGAACGCCTGGCTCGGCCAGTGCCTGTGGAAGGCGCTCGACCCCGAGGTGGTGCGCTGGCACTGCCCGGCCGAAGTGAAGACCCTGGAAGCCCGGGAGGGCGGTTACCGGCTTACCCTCGACGACGAGACGCAACTCGATTGCGAGCTGGCGATCCTCGCCGATGGCGGTCGTTCCGGGCTGCGCGAACAACTTGGCATCGCCGTGGAGCAGACGCCGTACCGGCAGACTGCGCTGATCGCCAACGTATCGCCCTCCGAGGCGCACCTCGGGCAGGCCTTCGAGCGCTTCACCCCCAGCGGTCCGATGGCCCTGCTGCCGTTGCCGGAGAACCGTTGCGCGCTGATCTGGACCCGCCCAGGCAAGGACGCCGAACGTCTGCGTGGCCTCGATGACGCGGCCTTCCTCGGCGAGCTGCAGGCTGCCTTCGGCTACCGCCTCGGCGCCTTCCGCCAGGTCGGCGCACGGCACTGCTACCCCTTGCACCTGGTCGAGGCCCGCGAGCAGGTGCGTCCGCACCTGGTGGTGCTGGGCAACGCTGCGCACAGTCTGCACCCCATCGCCGGCCAGGGCTTCAACCTGTCGTTGCGCGACACCCTGGCGCTGGTCGACGCCCTGCTCCACGACGACGCGCCGCTGGGCGAGTTCGCCGTGCTGCAGCGCTACCTCGATGGGCAGCGCCTGGACCAGCAGATGACCGTCGGCTTCTCCGACCGGGTGACCCGGCTGTTCTCCAACGACCGCGCGCTGCTCGGCGCCGGGCGCAACCTCGGCCTGCTCGGGCTCGACCTGCTGCCGCCGGCCAAGCGCTGGTTCGCCCGTCAGGCCATGGGCCTCGGCGCGCGGCCGCTGTAGCGCCATGCCGGTCTGGTCGAGGGCGCGCAAGGCCCGCCTGCTGCGCTTCGCCATGAACCTCTACCCGCCCTTCCTGGGGGCGGGCATCCGTGTGCGGCACATCGCCGGCGATTTCCGCGAGGTTCGGGTGCGCATGGGCCTGAACCGGCTCAATCGCAACTATGTAGGCACCCAGTTCGGTGGCAGCCTCTACGCGATGACCGACCCGTTCTTCATGCTGATGCTGATGCTGATGGAGAACCTGGGCCGCGACTACGTGGTCTGGGACAAGGCGGCCAACATCGAGTTCGTCAGCCCGGGCAAGGGCCCGGTGCATGCGCATTTCAGCATCGACCAGAAGCTGCTCGACGAGGTCCGTGAGCGGACCGCCGGCGGCGAGAAGTACCTGCCCCGGCTGCACGCCGAAGTGCGCGACGACGCCGGCACCCTGGTGGCGCGGGTTCAGAAAACCCTGTACGTGCGGCTCAAGCCGCGCCTGCGGAACGCGGCCTGAAGAGGGCCCACGAGTGGAGAACGAGGATATGCACGTGGATCTGGTCATCGTCGGCGCCGGCATGGTCGGTAGCGCCCTGGCCCTGGCCCTGGAGGGCAGCGGCCTGGAGGTGCTGCTGGTGGACGGCGGCTCGCTCGACGTGGCGCCGTTCAAGCCGGAGGCGCCCTACGAGCCGCGGGTCAGTGCGCTGTCCGAAGCCAGCCGGCGGATTCTCCAGCGCCTGCACGCCTGGGACGGCATCGTCGCGCGCCGCGCCGAGCCCTATCGCGAGATGCAGGTGTGGGATGGCTCCGGCACCGGGCGGATCGGCTTCAGCGCCGCCAGCGTGCACGCCGAGGTGCTCGGCCATATCGTCGAGAACCGGGTGGTGCAGGACGCCCTGCTGGAACGCCTGCACGATTCCACCACCGGCCTGCTGGCCAACGCGCGCCTGGAACAGATGCGCCACTCCGGTGACGACTGGCTGCTGACCCTGGCCGACGGCCGTCAGCTGCGCGCGCCGCTGGTGGTCGCCGCCGACGGCGCCAACTCGGCGGTACGCCGCCTGGCCGGCTGCGCCACCCGCGAATGGGATTACCTGCACCACGCCATCGTCACCAGCGTGCGCTGCGAGAACGCGCACCGCGCAACCGCCTGGCAGCGCTTCACCGACGACGGCCCGCTGGCCTTCCTGCCCCTGCCGGACCGCGGCGACGAACACTGGTGCTCGATCGTCTGGTCGACCACCCCGGAACAGGCAGAACGGCTGATGGCGCTGGACGAGGATGGCTTCCGCGCCGCCCTCGGCGAAGCTTTCGAACAGCGCCTGGGCGCCATCCTGCATGCCGACCGGCGCCTGTGCATCCCGCTGCGCCAGCGGCACGCCAAGCGTTACGTCGAGCCGGGCCTGGCGCTGGTCGGCGACGCTGCGCACACCATCCACCCGCTGGCCGGACAGGGCGTGAACCTGGGTTTCCTCGATGCGGCGGTGCTGTCCGAGGTCCTGTTGCACGCCCTGGAGCGCGGCGAACGGCTTGCCGACGAACGCGTGCTGAGTCGCTTCGAGCGGCGGCGGATGCCGCACAACCTGGGCATGATGACGGCAATGGAAGGCTTCGAACGCCTGTTCCAGGCCGACCGGTTGCCGCTGCGCTGGCTGCGCAACGCCGGCCTGCGCCTGGTCGACGGCCATCACGAGGCCAAGGCGCTGTTCGTCCGCCAGGCGCTTGGCCTCAGCGGCGACCTGCCGGCGCTGGCACGAGTCTGAGCGGGGCGGCCCCCCTGACGGGAGGGCCGCCAGTCCTCAGAACAGCGCCGCGCAGTCACGCATGACCTGCGCCTTGTTGCGCAGGTAGAGCCCGAACAGGTTGCGCGCGGCTTCTTCGTTCACCTCGATTTCCATCGCCTCGACGAAGGCGTTCACCGCCGCCGTGGCGTGGGCGAAGTGATTGCTCTCGGTGCCGCCGGTGTGCACCGTTACCCAGGCCACGGTGGCGCGGGCGCGTTCGGCGGGTACGCCCATGTCGCGGCTGAACCATTCCTTGTACAGCGGGTGGATGTACTCCACCTCGCCGTGGGTATAGACCTCGTGTACCAGCGTGGTCAGCAGTCCCTGCATCAGGTCGCGCTCGCGCAGGCGCTGGCGGTCGGTCCAGTCCTTGAACGCCTGCGCCGAAGGCAGGCAGTTCTCGCGCAGCAGCCAGCGGTCGTCGCCGCAAAGGGTGGTGGCCATGGTGTAGAAAAGATCGGCATGCACGGTGTTGCCGAGGGCGCCGAGGTCTTCGTCGGTGATCCGTTGCAGGCTGCCGCAGGCTCGATAGAGCTGGTCTGCCGCTGCCGAACCCTGTTCCGAACGGGCCAGCAGGGTCAGGCGATTGGCCAGCCCGGAAACGCTGGCCGCCGAGTTGTTGGTCTTCGACCAGCTGGCGAAGAACTTGCGCAGCGGCTCGACCGCCTGGCGCCGGGCGGTGACCCGGGCGAAGGCGTCCTCGATGTCCAGCAACGACGCCGTCTCGTCCCAGAAGGCCCGGAACAGCGCATGGCGCAGGGTTCCGGCGGGCATGTCGTTGAGGACTGGCTCGATGACGCCGAGCAGCTTGCTGTGGGGGGTGATGACATGGTTCATGGCTAACCTCCTGACGGTTCTTGTTGTTCTTGCGATGGTTACGGTCTTCCTTGCGACGCGCGCAGGGCCGCGCGTTCGGCCTGTGGTGCGGACCAGCCGTAGCGGGTCAGCAGCAACGGCAGCAACTGGGCCAGGAGGATCAGGCCCAGGCAGCCTGGCCAGCCCCAGCGGTCCCAGAATGGCGCCGGCAGCACCGCGCCGAGGCTGCCGCCGGCGTAGTAGCAGGTCAGGTAGAGGCCGACGGCGCCGGCCTTGTCGGTCCCGGCGTTGCTGGCGGTGAAAGCGTTGACCGTGGACTGTGCGAGGAACACGCCGGTGGCGCTGAGAGCCAGGCCGACGAGAATCGTCGGCAGGCCCGGCGCCAGGGTCAGCAGCGAGCCGCAGACGCCCAGCAGCGATGCGCCCAGCAGCAACTGGCGGTGCGGGCGGGCGCGGGCCAGGCGGCCGCTGGCGGGAATCACCAGCAGGGCGAGGAGGAACACCGCGTAGATCGAGCCGAGCTGAGCGGTGTCCAGGCTGTACGGCGGACGGCTGAGATGGATGCCGATATAGGTGAACATGGCGACCTGGGAAAAGAGGACACAGAACCCCACCGCGTAGGACGACAGCAGCGGAGCGCGGAACAGTTCACGGGATACTAAGGGGCGTTTCCCGGGTGCGGGCGAGTGCCTGCCAGAATTGGCAGGGAGCAGCGCGCGGATGGCGACGGCGATGAGCAGGGTCAGCCCGGCGAGGATCCGGAAGGCGACGCGCCAATCCCATTCCTCGGTCAGCAGGCCGGTGAGGAAGCGTCCGGCGAAGCCGCCGAGGATGGTCCCGGCGACATAGAGGCTGGTCAGCTCGATGACCGCGCCGCCGCTCCAGCGCTCGCCGATGTAGGCCACGCTGCTGGCGAACAGCAGGGGAATCAGCATCCCCTCGGCGAAGCGCCAGAGCAGGAAGGCGGCGAAGCTGCCGGCATGGGCGGCCAGCAGCATGGGCACGCAGAGCAGGCTGGCGGCGAAGGCGATCACCCGGCTGCGCTCGCGACCGCCGCTGAGCCGGCCGACGAAGGGCGCGGCGAGGGCCACCGCCAGGGTGGTGGCGGTGATGCTCCAGTTCGATTGATGGGCGCTGATGTGGAAGCTCGCCGCCAGTTCGTCGAAGATGCCCTGGGTGGTATAGAGATTGAGGAACGCAGCGCAACCGCAGAGAAACAGCGCGAGGCGGGGGAAACCCTGGGACGAATTCATGGAACGCTCTGCCTGGACGAGAAACCCCCTGTTATAGGGGCGCTCCCGACGGGCTGGCCAATACCGATTCAGGACCGATCGATACCGAGGAACCGCATGCTCGACCTACGCCGCCTGCGCTGCTTCGCAGCCGTTGCCGAAACCCTGCATTTCGGCCGCGCCGCCCAGCGCCTGCACATGGCGCAGCCGCCCTTGACCCGGCAGATATCCGCGCTGGAGGAAGAGCTGGGCTTTCGCCTGTTTGACCGCTCCAGCCGGGCGGTGACCCTCACCGCCGAGGGCAGCCTGTTCCTGCCTTACGCACGCGGCCTGCTGGACCAACTGGAGCGCACCGCCGGCTTCGCCCGCAAGTTGGCGCAGGGGCTGGCCGGCCACCTGACCCTCGGCTACGCCAGCTCCATCGCCCTGTCGGACCTGTTCACCGAGGCGATCCGACTGTTCCGCGAGCGCCATCCGGAGGTGCAACTGGAGCTGCTCGAAGGCGCTTCGGCGGCGCAATGGGCGCAGATCGCCGAAGGCGGCATCGATGTGGGGCTGGGGCGCCTGCCGCCGCCGGAAGGCCAGGTCGGCATCGAGGTGCTGGCCCTGGGCGGCGAGCCGCTGGTGGTGGCCGTGCCCAACGGCGATCCGCTGGCGCGGCAAGAGCGGATCGGCCTGTACGATCTGCGTGATCGGCCGCTGATCCTGTTTCCGCTGGACTACGGCTCCGGCCTCAACGAACTGATCGAGCGCCTCTACCGGAAGGCCGGGCTGGCGCTGACGAGGGGACCGGCCGGACGCCAGATCACCTCGATCATCGCCCTGGTCGCGGCCGGCCAGGGCGTTGCCCTGGTGCCGCGTTGCAGCACCGCGCTGGCCCGGGCCGGAGTCGTCTATCGCCCGCTGGCCGAGCCCGAGGCGCTGGCCGATTTCCTCGTCTTCACCCGCCGCCATGGCCGCAGCGCCGCGGTGGAGGCGTTTCTCGCCATCCTCGGCGGCCTGGACGCAGGCGAAACACCCCGACACATTTAGTCGCGCGGGTTCGCAAGCGAGATTTCTTATCATTCGTGCCTACGTTCCGCTGACGAGGCTGTTCTTCATGCAGGCAAGCAAAGCTCTACTCGCCGCCCTGGCCCTGGGCATCACCGGCCTGGCCCAGGCCGCCGACGAAGTGGTGGTGTATTCCTCGCGCATCGACGAGCTGATCAAGCCGGTGTTCGATGCCTACACCAGCAAGACCGGCGTGAAGGTCAAGTTCATCACCGACAAGGAAGCGCCGCTGATGGCGCGGATCAAGGCCGAAGGCGCGAACACCCCGGCCGACCTGCTGCTCACCGTGGACGCCGGCAACCTCTGGCAGGCCGAGCAGATGGGCCTGCTGCAACCGTTCAAGTCGGCCACCATCGAACGGAACATTCCCTCGCAGTATCGTTCCAGCACCGATAGCTGGACCGGGCTGTCGCTGCGCGCGCGGACCATCGTCTACTCCACCGAGCGGGTCAAGCCGGAAGAGCTGAGCACCTACGAAGCCCTGGCCGACAAGCAATGGGAAGGCCGCCTGTGCCTGCGCACGGCGAAGAAGGTCTACAACCAGTCGCTGACCGGGACCCTGATCGAGACCCACGGGGCGCAGAAGACCGAGGAAATCCTCCAGGGCTGGGTGAACAACCTGGCCACCGACGTATTCGCCGACGACAACGCGGTGATCCAGGCGGTGGACGCCGGCCAGTGCGACGTCGGCATCGTCAATACCTACTACTACGGACGCCTGCACAAGCAGAACCCGAACCTGCGGGTCAAGCTGTTCTGGCCGAACCAGGCCGACCGCGGCGTCCACGTCAACCTGTCGGGCATCGGCCTGACTCGCCACTCGCCGCATCCCGAGGCAGCCAAGGCGCTGGTGGAATGGATGACCGGGCCCGACGCCCAGGCGCTGTTCGCCGGGATCAACCAGGAATTCCCGGCCAACCCGCAGGTCGCGCCGTCAGCCGAAGTCGCCAGCTGGGGCAGCTTCAAGGCCGACAGCATCCCGGTGGAAGTCGCCGGCAAGCGCCAGGCCGAGGCGATTCGCCTGATGGACCGCGCCGGCTGGAACTGACCGCCGGTTATACTCGGCGCCCCGGCTCGTCCGAGCGGGGCGTCGTTCGTTCCGCACCGAGGATTTCGTGGCCCATCCCGCTCCCCGCCGCTGGTACCCCATCACCTTCACCGTTGCCGCGCTGGTGCTGCTGCCGCTCAGCGTGCTGCTGCTGAGCTGGCTGGAGATCGACCGGGAAATCTGGAGCCACCTGTGGGATACCCAGTTGCCGCGCCTGCTCGGCAACACCCTGACCCTGGTGCTCGGCGTCGGCATCGGCGTGACTCTGCTCGGGGTCAGCCTGGCCTGGCTCACCAGCCTCTGCGAATTCCCCGGGCGGCGCTGGCTGGACTGGGCGCTGATGTTGCCGTTCGCGATCCCGGCCTACGTCCTGGCGTTCGTCTTCGTCGGCCTGCTGGATTTCGCCGGACCGGTGCAGAGCCTGCTGCGCGAGTGGTTCGGCAGCGGCCTGCGGTTGCCGCGCGTACGCTCCACCGGCGGGGTGATCCTGGTACTGGTGTTGGTGTTCTATCCCTATGTCTACCTGCTCGCGCGCAGCGCCTTCATCGCCCAGGGCAAGGGCCTGATGGAAGCCGCGCGGGTTCTCGGCCTGTCGCCCTGGCAGGCGTTCCTGCGGGTCGCCCTGCCGATGGCGCGGCCGGCGATCGGCGCCGGCCTGGCGCTGGCGGTGATGGAAACCCTGGCCGACTTCGGCGCGGTATCGGTGTTCAACTTCGATACCTTCACCACCGCTATCTACAAGACCTGGTACGGCTTCTACAGCCTCTCCAGCGCCGCCCAGCTGGCCAGCCTGTTGTTGCTCGGGGTATGCCTGGTGCTGCTCGGCGAGCGCCACACGCGAGGCCGAGCCAAGGCCGCCAGCGAGCGTCCGCGCGGCGCGCCGCTGTACCGCCTGCGCGGCGCCAGGGCGCTGGCGGCGAGCGCCTGGTGCGGGCTGGTGTTCCTCTGCGCCTTCGTGATTCCCGTGGCGCAACTGGCTGTCTGGTTCTGGCGCCAGGGCCGTTTCGACCTCGACGAGCGCTACTGGGACCTGATCGGCCATACCCTGACGCTGGGCGGCATCGCCGCGCTGGCGACGGTCGCCGTGGCCCTGCTGCTGGCCTTCGCCGTGCGCCTGGCGCCGACCCGCGCTATCCGCGGCGCGGTGGGCCTGGGCAACCTCGGTTATGCGCTGCCGGGCTCGGTCCTGGCGGTCTCGATCATGCTGGCCTTCAGCTGGCTGGACAATCACTGGGTGATCCCGCTTTCCAGCGCCCTCGGCGGTGCCGGCAAGCCGCTGCTGCTGGGCAGTCTGTTCGCCCTGCTGCTGGCCTACCTGATCCGTTTCATGGCGGTGGCCTACGGGCCGCTGGAAAGCGGGCTGGCGCGGATCCGCCCGTCGCTGCCGGAAGCCTCGCGCAGCCTCGGCGTGGGCGGCCCGCTGCTGTTCCTGCGGGTCTACCTGCCGCTGTTGCTGCCGGCCTCGCTGAGCGCCGCGCTGCTGGTCTTCGTCGACGTGCTCAAGGAGATGCCGGCGACCCTGCTGATGCGTCCTTTCGGTTGGGACACCCTGGCCGTACGGATCTTCGAGATGACCAGCGAGGGCGAATGGGCGCGCGCCTCGCTGCCGGCCCTGACCCTGGTGCTGGTCGGCCTGCTACCGGTGGTCGGGTTGATTCGTCGTTCTGCCCATCATTCCGATCGTTGAGCCCAGTATCCATGCAGGTCGTAGGGTCTATGCACGGATCGCGGCACGCTTCCATGGTGTCCTGCTCCGGGGCTTGCGGCTACAATGCGCGCGATTTCGTGCCGGCGGTCCCTGCCGACGGCACCCGCTACGCCCGGAAGGAGAATACCCATGGGATTGCGCACCCCGCTTTACGAGCTGCACGTCGCGCTCGGCGCCAAGATGGTCGATTTCGGCGGTTGGGACATGCCGCTGCACTACGGTTCGCAGGTCGAGGAGCACCATCAGGTTCGGCGTGACTGCGGCGTCTTCGACGTGTCCCACATGACCGTGGTCGACGTCTCCGGCGAGCAGGCCACGGCCTATCTGCAGCATCTCCTGGCGAACGACGTGGCGCGCCTCGGCGAGACCGGCAAGGCGCTCTACAGCGCGATGCTCAACGAAGAGGGCGGGGTGGTCGACGACCTGATCGTCTACCTGACCGAGAACGGCTACCGGGTGGTGGTCAACGCCTCCACCCGCGACAAGGACATCGCCTGGATGCAGGCGCAGGCCGCCGGCTTCAAGGTCGACCTGCAGGAACGCGGCGACCTGGCGATGCTCGCCATCCAGGGCCCCAACGCCCGCGTGCACAGCTCCGAACTGGTATCCCCGGCACGCGCCGCGCTGATACGCGAACTCAAGCCGTTCCAGGGCCGTGCCGAGGGCGACTGGTTCATCGCCCGCACCGGCTACACCGGCGAGGACGGCCTGGAAATCATGCTGCCGGCCGCCGAGGCGCCGGGTTTCCTCAACGAGCTGGTTGGCGCCGGGATCTCCCCGGCGGGCCTGGGTGCGCGCGATACGCTGCGCCTGGAGGCCGGGCTCAATCTCTACGGCCAGGACATGGACGAAAGCGTTTCCCCGCTTGCCGCCAACATGGGCTGGACCGTAGCCTGGGAGCCGGTTGCGCGGGACTTCGTCGGCCGCCGCGCGCTGGAAGCGCAGAAGGCCGCCGGCGACCAGCCGAAGCTGGTCGGCCTGGTTCTGGAGGAGCGCGGCGTGCTGCGCGCCCACCAGGTGGTGCGGGTAGCTGGCATTGGTGAGGGGGAGATCACCAGCGGCAGCTTTTCGCCTACCCTGAACAAGTCCATCGCGCTGGCCCGCGTGCCGGCCGCCACCGGCGATCGCGCCGAGGTGGAAATCCGCGGCAAGTGGTACCCGGTACGGGTGGTCCAGCCCAGTTTCGTGCGTCACGGCAAGCCCCTGATCTAACCTGGCAATGGCGACCGCCGTCGCCCCCGACTTCGAGGAAAACAAGATGAGCAATATTCCCGCCGAACTGCGTTACGCCCAGAGCCACGAATGGGCTCGCCTGGAAGCCGACGGCAGCGTCACCGTGGGCATTTCCGACCATGCCCAGGAAGCCCTTGGCGATGTGGTCTTCATCGAGCTGCCGGAGCTGGGCAAGACCCTCGCCGCCGGCCAGGAAGCGGGCGTGGTCGAGTCGGTGAAGGCCGCCTCCGACATCTATTCGCCGATCGGCGGCGAAGTCATCGCTATCAACGAAGCCCTGGCCGACACCCCGGAAGACGTCAACAACGACCCGTACGCGTCCTGGTTCTTCAAGCTCAAGCCGAGCAATCCGGCCGAGCTGGACAAGCTGCTCGACGCCGCTGGCTACCAGGCCGCCGTCGACGCGGAAGGCTGAGCCGCCGCGTAGTCGCGACAAAACCCGCTATCCTTGGACAAGGCCTCGATCATTCGAGGCTTTGTTCTTTTTGCAGCGGCGAAATGCGTTTTCGCCGTCGTTGCTTTCTCATTCGATATCCGTTCGGCGACGATCGCTGGCAGGGCGATGCCGCCCCCAACGAGACCGAAGCCATGTCGCAGACGCCGTCCCTCGCCCAGCTCCAGCCCGCCGATGCCTTCCTGCGCCGCCACCTCGGCCCCGATCCGGCGGAACAGCAGGCCATGCTGGATTTCCTCGGAGTTTCCACTCGCGCCGAACTGATCGTGCAGACGGTGCCGCCGGCGATCCGCCTCAACCGGCCGCTGGAACTGCCCGCCGCGCTCGACGAACAGGCCGCCCTGGCGCGCCTGCGCGGCTACGCCGGGCTCAACCAGCGCTGGACCAGCCTGATCGGCATGGGCTACTACGGCACCGTGACGCCGCCGGTGATCCTCCGCAACGTGCTGGAGAATCCCGGCTGGTACACCGCCTATACGCCCTACCAGCCGGAAATCGCCCAGGGCCGCCTGGAAGCGCTGCTGAATTTCCAGCAACTGACCATCGACCTCACCGGACTCGACCTGGCCAGCGCCTCGCTGCTCGACGAAGCCACCGCCGCCGCCGAGGCCATGGCCCTGGCCAGGCGGGTGGCGAAGGCCAGGAGCAACCGGTTCTTCGTCGATGCGCATTGCCATCCGCAGACCGTTTCGGTGTTGCGTACCCGCGCCGAGGCGTTCGGTTTCGAGCTGGTCGTCGACGAGCCGGACAATCTTGCCGCCCACGCGGTGTTCGGCGCCTTGCTGCAATACCCGGACAGTCGCGGCGAGATCCGCGACCTGCGCCCGCTTATCGAGGCGTTGCACGGCCAACAGGCGCTGGCTTGCGTCGCCAGCGACCTGCTCGCCCTGTTGGTGCTGACCCCGCCGGGGGAACTCGGTGCCGACGTGGTGCTCGGCAGCGCCCAGCGCTTTGGCGTACCGATGGGCTACGGCGGGCCGCACGCGGCGTTCTTCGCCACCCGCGAAGGGTACAAGCGGGCAATGCCGGGGCGGATCATCGGCGTTTCCCGCGACGCCCGCGGCAACCCGGCGTTGCGCATGGCCCTGCAAACCCGCGAGCAGCACATCCGTCGGGAAAAAGCCAACTCGAACATCTGCACCGCCCAGGTGCTGCTGGCCAACATTGCTTCGCTGTATGCCGTCTACCATGGGCCGCAGGAGCTGAAACGCATCGCCCAACGCGTCCAGCGCCTGACCGCGCTGCTGGCGGCGGGCCTGGAAAGCAAGGGACTGCGGCGGCTCAACCGGCACTTCTTCGACACCCTGACCTACGAGGTCGGCGAGCGTCAGGCGGCGATCCTCGAACGGGCGCGGGCGGCGCGGGTCAACCTGCGCGTGGTCGACGACCGGCGGCTGGCCCTGAGCCTCGACGAAACCTGTGACGCGGCGACCCTGGCGACCCTGTTCGAGATCTTCCTCGGCGCCGGCCACGGGCTGGATGTCGCGCACCTGGATGGCGGGGCGGTGGCCGACGGCATTCCGGCGGTCCTGCAACGCACTTCGGCCTACCTGCAGCATCCGGTGTTCAACGCCCACCACAGCGAGACCGAGATGCTTCGCTACCTGCGCCAGCTGGAAGGCAAGGACCTGGCGCTGAACCAGGCGATGATCCCGCTCGGCTCCTGCACCATGAAGCTCAACGCCAGCAGCGAGATGATCCCCATCACCTGGCCGGAATTCGCCGAACTGCATCCGTTCGTGCCGCGCGAGCAGGCCGAGGGCTATCGCCGGATGATCGACGAACTGGAAGCCTGGCTGCGGGCGATCACCGGCTTCGACGCCATCTGCATGCAGCCGAACTCGGGAGCACAGGGCGAATATGCCGGGTTGCTGGCGATCCGCCGCTACCACCGGAGCCGCGGCGATAGCCAGCGCGACATCTGCCTGATTCCCGCATCGGCGCATGGCACCAACCCGGCCTCGGCGATCATGGCCAGCATGCGGGTGGTGATCGTCGAGTGCGATCCCCGCGGCAACGTCGACCTCGACGACCTGCGCCTCAAGGCGGCCGAGGCGGGCGACCGGCTGTCCTGCCTGATGATCACCTATCCCTCGACCCACGGCGTCTACGAGGAGGGGATAGGCGAGATCTGCGAAGTGGTCCACCGCCACGGCGGCCAGGTCTACATGGACGGCGCCAACCTCAACGCCCAGGTCGGCCTGGCGCGACCGGCGGACATCGGCGCGGACGTCTCGCACATGAACCTGCACAAGACCTTCTGCATCCCCCATGGTGGTGGCGGACCGGGCATGGGGCCGATCGGGGTCAAGCGGCACCTGGCGCCGTTCGTCGCCAACCACCCGGTGATCCGCGTCGAAGGGCCGAACCCGCTGAACGACGCGGTCAGCGCGGCGCCCTGGGGCAGCGCCAGCATCCTGCCGATCAGTTGGATGTACATCGCCATGATGGGCCCGCAGTTGGCCGACGCCAGCGAGGTGGCGATCCTCTCCGCCAACTACCTGGCGAACCGCCTGGACGGGGCGTTCCCGGTGCTCTACCGCGGGCGCAACGAGCGCGTCGCCCACGAATGCATCCTCGACCTGCGACCGCTCAAGGCGCAGACCGGGATCACCGAGGAAGACGTGGCCAAGCGCCTGATGGACTACGGCTTCCACGCCCCGACCATGTCCTTCCCGGTACCGGGCACGCTGATGGTGGAGCCGACCGAGAGCGAGTCGAAGGCGGAGCTGGATCGCTTCGTCGAGGCGATGCTGAGCATCAGGGCCGAGATCGGCAAGGTGGAAAGCGGCGACTGGCCGGCGGAGGACAACCCGCTGAAACGGGCGCCGCATACCCTGGCCGACGTTACCGGG
Source organism: Pseudomonas sp. KBN12P06040 (assembly GCF_037574965.1). NCBI lineage: Bacteria > Pseudomonadati > Pseudomonadota > Gammaproteobacteria > Pseudomonadales > Pseudomonadaceae > Pseudomonas > Pseudomonas sp. KBN12P06040. The sequence continues at coordinate 6,063,404 of NZ_JBBELS010000001.1, read as the reverse complement.
ATCTGGCAGAGACCCTACGAGATCGCCGAGGCGGTGACCCCGAGCGAACATGCGCGGGCGTTCAAGTACTGGCCGGCGGTTAACCGGGTGGACAACGTCTACGGCGACCGCAACCTGTTCTGCGCCTGCGTGCCGCTGGACGACTACCGCGAGTGACCTCGCCTCCGGGCGGAGGCGAGGTCGCCGGGGCCTACTGCTGGACGGCGGACTGCTCGCCGCCGGCGAGGATCGCGCTGGCCAGTTCCATGTCGCTGGCCTGCAGGTCCGGGTTGTCGTTGCGCAGCTTCTGCAGGGCGGCTTCCAGGTATGGCCCGCGGATCGCGCCGTCGCTGGCGATGTAGCTGCCGGCGTCGTCCTGCGCGGCGACGATCAGCTTGTGGTCGTGGCGGAAGGTCAGGTAGGTGGAGGCCGTGGTGGCACCCGAGGAAATGATGTTGCGCCAGAAGGTATCGGCCGTGGCCGAGCCCAGCGGCAGGGCGGCGATGACCAGGGTGGCGGCGGCGAGTTTGACGGAACGCATGGGGGAACTCCTGATAGGGGGCTGCGTGTTACATCAGATCGCGTTTGCCGTCCCGGAGTTCCAGCGGGGATGACCGTCCGGTCGCTTTTTCCGCTGCCGTACAGCCCCCGCCGGCCGGGAGCTACAGCGATTCAGGGCGCGGCAGGCTCGACGTGCAGCAGGGCGCCGTCCTGGCCGGTGACCCGGACCAGGGCGCCGCGCGGCAGGTCGGGACCGCTGACCAGCCATAACGCGTCCTCGACGCGCAGCTCGCCGAGCCCGCCGACGATCGCCCGGTGCAAGGGAAAGGTGCGGCCGAACAGGTCGTCGCCGCGTCGCTGCAACCCTGGCGTTTCCTCGACGCTACCGGCCTTGCGGCGACGGCGTCGATGCAAGGCGGCGACCAGCCCGGAGAGCAGGACGAACAGCCCTACCTGCCAGGGCCAGGCCAGTCCCGGCAGGAGCGCGCCGAGCGCACCGACACAAGCGGCGGTGAGGCCGACCCGCAGCAGATAGCCGCCGGCACCGAAGATTTCCAGGAGCAGGAGGACGGTACCGAAGGCCAGCCAGTCCCAGAAGTCCAGGCGTAGCAGCAGGATTTCCATCGGCCGGCCCTCAGCGCCGGCTCGGCGGCCGGCCGAGCCACATCGGGCCAGGGACGCCGCTCGCGGCTCGCCGCAGGTGCGGTGCGCCGGGGCTGGGGAGCGTCGGCGCGGGGACGGCGGGGGGAGCGCTCGTCATCGTCTACATCCTTGTCTGTGGGCCTGGCAGGCCCGTCCGGCGTTGTGCCGTGCAACCGTCGGAACTCCGCCGACGGGATGTGCCGCTACTTCTGTTCGCTCTGCGGGGTCACCCGCAGTACTTCCTCCAGCGTACTGATACCCGCGGCGACCTTCTGCGCGCCGGACAGGCGCAGGCTGCGGGTGCCTTCTTTGTACGCCTGGCGGCGCAGGGCGACCAGGTCGGTGTCGGCGGTGATCAGTTCTTTCAGGCTATCGCTGAGCAGCATGATTTCATAGACGCCGGCGCGCCCGCGATAGCCGGTGTCGCGGCACTCCAGGCAACCCACGGCCTGGTGCGCGCCGCTGGGCGGCGGGGCGCTCCAGGGGCGGGTCAGTTCGTGCCAGTCGCTGTCCGCCAGTTGCATCGGCGCCTTGCAGTGCGGGCAGAGCGTGCGCACCAGGCGCTGGGCCATGACCCCCAGCACCGTGGCGCGGATCAGGTAGTAGGGCACGCCCAGTTCGAGCAGGCGGGTGATCGCCGTGGGCGAGTCGTTGGTGTGCAGGGTGGAGAGCACCAGGTGCCCGGTGAGCGCCGCCTGGATCGCCATCTCGGCGGTCTCCAGGTCGCGGATCTCGCCGACCATGATGATGTCCGGGTCCTGCCGCAGCAGGGCGCGTACGCCGCTGGCGAAGGTCAGGTCGATGTTGTGCTGGACCTGCATCTGGTTGAACGAGGGCTCGATCATCTCGATCGGGTCCTCGATGGTGCAGACGTTCACCTCGTCGGTGGCCAGTTGCTTGAGCGTGGTGTAGAGCGTGGTGGTCTTGCCCGAGCCGGTGGGGCCGGTGACCAGGATGATGCCGTTGGGTTGGCTGGTCATGCTCTGCCAGCGGCGCAGGTCGTCGGCGGAGAAGCCGAGCTGGTCGAAGCTCTTGAGCAGCACCTCGGGGTCGAAGATGCGCATCACCATCTTCTCGCCGAAGGCGGTGGGCAGGGTCGACAGGCGCAGCTCCACCTCGGCGCCGTCCGGGGTCTTGGTCTTGACCCGGCCGTCCTGCGGCTTGCGTTTCTCCGCCACGTTCATCCGTCCCAGCGACTTCAGGCGGCTGACCACCGCCATGGTCACCTGCGGCGGGAACTGGTAGACGTTGTGCAGCACGCCGTCGATACGGAAGCGCACGGTGCCCTGCTCGCGGCGCGGCTCGATGTGGATGTCGCTGGCGCGCTGCTGGAAGGCGTACTGGAACAGCCAGTCGACGATGGTGACGATGTGCGCGTCGTTGGCGTCCGGCTCCTGGTCGGCGGCGCCGAGGTTGAGCAACTGCTCGAAGTTGCCGACGCCGCTGATCTTCTGGTCCGGCGAGGTGGCGCCGCTGACCGAGCGGGCCAGGCGGAAGAACTCGACGGTGTAGCGCTGGATGTCCGCCGGGTTCGCCACCACCCGCTTGATCGGTCGCTTGAGCACATGCACCAGGTTGCTTTCCCAGCCCTGTACGAAGGGCTGGGCGCTGGCGATGGTGACTTCCTCCGGACTCAGCGCGACGGCGAGGATGCCATGGCGCTGGGCGAAGGCGTAGGACATCAGCGGAGTCACCGCGGCGACGTCGATCTTCAGCGGGTCGATGCGCAGGTAGGGCTGGCCGGCATACTCGGCCAGCCACTGGGTGAGGGTCTCCAGGTCGAGCTTGCGTCCGGGGCGCTTGAGATCCTCGACCTGCTGCGCGGCGAGGAACTCCAGCGGATGCTGCTGGTTGCGCACCGCGCTGCGGCGGATCGCCAGGCACTGTTCGGCCTGCTCCTGCCCGACCCGGCCCTGGGCGACCAGCTCGCGGAGCAGGTCGCCGAGGTCCAGCAGGCGGTCCTGGGCGGCGGTGGCGAACACGGACATGCAGACTCCCTTCGGATGATGGCGGTAGCGGCGAAGCTTATTTCATCAGCGCCTTCCAGGGTTTGAGCGTCAGCACAGTATGGGCCTGCGTGGCGCGGGCAGCCAGGCGCTCGGCATCGACAGGTTGCCGCAGCAGCTCCAGCAACTTGGCCAGTTCGCCGTAGAGGCGGTCGGCTTCCGGCAGGTCGAGCACGCCGCGCGCCAGGCGCAACCAGGTAAGCATGCGCTGCAGGCGCGGCGCTTGGTCGAGGAGCAGCTCGGGATGCTGGTGGGCGCGCGCCAGCGGCGTGGCCTGGGCTTCTTCGGCAAGGCTGCGCAGCAGCCATTTGCCCAGCGCGGCGGCGCCCTGGCGGTTGCCGCGCTCGTTGCGCGACTCGGTCCAGGCCTTGGCCAGCAGCCAGCGCGAGGCATTCAGGGAGAACAGGCCCCAGCGGGTCTCGTCGAGTTCGCCGCGGAACAGTTGTGGCGCCTGCTGGCGTAGCGTCTCGTCGTCACGGCCGCGCTCGATGCGCGGCGCCCAGTCGGCGAGGAGAGCGTCCAGCGCTTCGCGCAGCTCGCGACTGCTGGCGCGTGGCACCGCCTGGCCGAGGCTGCCGAGCAGGGTACGCAGGTCCTGCAAGTGTTGCAGCCAGTCCTCCAGCAGGCGCCAGTGGCCGTTGAAGCGATACTGTTCGGCCAGTCGCTGGCTGCTGCCGAGCAGGTACCAGGCGATGGCGGCGAAGGCACCGTCCAGCGGGGTTTCCGCCAGCAGTTTCTGGGCCGGGGGATCGACCTCGTAGCTGTTCGGGTCGAACAGGCGGTAGCCGCGCTCGGCCTTGCTGATGTCGCAGGGCATCAGCGGCAGGTCGGCGGCCAGTTCCGCGGCCAGCTCGAGCAGCGCGGCGGCATCGCCCTGGCGCAGTTCCAGCTCCAGTTCGCAGATTTCCTCTTGGTTGTCGCCGGCGACCACCTTGCCCAGGTCGAGCGCCGCCTCCACGACTACCCTGGCCTTGCCGCGGCCCCAGGCGATCTCGGCGCGCTGGCGGACGAAGTCGGTGCTGAAGATCGGCTTGAGCTGCTTCTTGTCGAGGTCCTTGAGGGCCGCCGGCCAGCACTTGTCGTCGAGTTTCTTCAGGTCGAGCTTGTTCTTTTCCAGGTACCAGTCCCACTCGTTGCGTTCGGACAGCCCGGCCACGCTCTGCCCGCGGCTCTTCAGCGTCTGGATGTACTGCTCGCCGTCGCGGCGCATGCGCAGGGCGACCTTGGCCCGGGCCAGCTCGCGGTCGGGGGTGTCGTAGTACTGGTTGTACAGTTCGCGGCGCTCCCAGCCCGATTTGTTGCGTTTCTTCAGCAACGGGTGCTCCTGCAAGGCTTCCAGGGTGGCGCGGCTGACGCGGAGTTTGATTTCGGTTTCTTTCTGCATGGGGCGATGTCCGGCTCGGGACGCCAGGCGTCCGCGGGTGAAGGTGTTCCAGATCAAAGGCGCGCGGGGTGGGTGGCCTATACTTTTCGGCATTTCCACTAGGGAGGCGTTCCATGCCGACCAATCCGTTCATCAGCCTGTTCGGCCGTTCGCCGATCGGGCCGATGCAGCAGCACATCGCCAAGGCCCACGAATGCGCGGCCGGCCTGTTGCCGTTCTTCCGCGCGGTGATCGCCGAGGACTGGGCGCAGGTCGAACAGGTTCAGCAGGACATGGTGCGACTGGAGCAGGAAGCCGATCGGCTGAAGAAGAACGTCCGGATGCACCTGCCCAAGAGCCTGTTCCTTCCGGTGCCGCGCTCCGATCTGTTGGAGCTGCTCAGTGTACAGGACAAAGTCGCCAATCGCGCCAAGGACATCGCCGGGCTGATGCTGGGCCGGCGCATGCGCATCCCGCTGCCGCTGCAGGGCCAGATGCTCGCCTACGTGCAGCGCTCGGTGGACGCCAGCGCCCAGGCGTTGCGGGTAGTCAACGAACTCAACGAACTGCTCGAGACCGGCTTCGGCGGGCGCGAGACCAGTCTGGTGGAAAGCATGGTGGAGGAACTCGAGGCGATCGAGAACGACACCGACCGCATCCAGGTCGAGGTGCGCCGCGAGCTGTTCCGCCTGGAAAGCGAGCTGCCGCCGGTGGACGTGATGTTCCTCTACCAGATCATCGAATGGATCGGCGATGTCGCCGACCGCGCCCAGCGGGTCGGCAACCGCCTGGAGCAATTGCTGGCGCGTTGAGCGCCAGGTTTCTTTCCGCCTTCTGCCCGCATACGGATCCCCGCCCATGTCCCTGATCGCCGACCACGGCTTCGCCTTCCTCGTACTCGCCTGCCTGTTCGGTTTCTTCATGGCCTGGGGCGTCGGCGCCAACGACGTCGCCAACGCTATGGGCACCTCGGTGGGCTCACGGGCGCTGACCATCCGCCAGGCGATCCTGGTGGCGATGGTCTTCGAGTTCTGCGGTGCTTACTTCGCCGGCGGCGAGGTCACTGAAACGATCAGGAGCGGCATCGTCGATCCGCAGTACATGACCCCCGACCTGCTGGTCTTCGGCATGCTCTCGGCCTTGCTGGCCGCCGGGGTCTGGCTGTTGCTGGCGACGATCAAGGGCTGGCCGGTGTCGACCACCCACTCCATCGTCGGCGCGATCATCGGCTTCGCCTCGGTCGGTGTCTCGGTGCACGCGGTGCACTGGGGCGCGATCGGCCCGATCGTCGCCAGTTGGGTGGTGACGCCGGTGCTGTCCGGGCTGCTCGCCTTCGCCCTGTTCAGGAGCGTGCAGTGGCTGGTACTGCATGCCGAGGACCCGTTCCGCAGCGCGCGCCGCTACGTGCCGCTGTACATGTTCCTGGCGGGCTTCATGGTCGCGCTGATGACCGTCGGCAAGGGCCTGAAGCATGTCGGCCTGGAGCTTTCCGGCCTCCAGACGCTGGGTCTGGCGTTGCTCGCCGGCGGCCTGGTGATGGGCCTGGGTATCGTCCTGCTGTTGCGTATCCGACCCACTGGCGGAGCCGATCCGCGTGGCGGCTTCGCCAGCGTCGAGCGGGTCTTCGCGGTGCTGATGATCTTCACCGCCTGCTCCATGGCTTTCGCCCATGGTGCCAACGACGTGGCCAACGCCATCGGCCCGGTGGCGGCGGTCGTCGCGGTGGTCCAGGCCGGCGGCGACCTGGATCTGGTGAGCCGTTCGCCGGTGCCGTCCTGGGTACTGCTGCTGGGCGCGGTGGGCATCGTCATCGGCCTGGCTACCTATGGCTACCGGGTGATCGCGACCATCGGCCGGGAGATCACCGAGCTGACCCCCAGCCGCGGCTTCGCCGCCGAGCTGGCGACCGCCTCCACGGTGGTTGGCGCCTCGGCCATCGGCCTGCCGGTGTCCACTACCCATACCCTGGTCGGCGCGGTGCTCGGCATCGGCATGGCGCGCGGTATCGGCGCGCTCAACCTGCGGGTGATCGGCTCGATCTTCCTGTCCTGGGTAGTGACCCTGCCGGCCGGCGCGGTGCTGGCGATCCTGTTCTTCCTGGTCCTGCGCGCGCTGTTCGGCGCCTGAGCGCGGTCTTCGTCGGCTGGCGCAGGCGGAACCGGAACGGACGGTTTTATCCACCGCCGCGATAGGCCATGATGGGGCTCGATCCGTGTGGAGAGTCCCATGCCGTTGCCGTCTCTGAAAGACCAGTTCGGCGCGCTGATCGCCGCGTCTTCCGTCAGTTGCACCCAGCCCGAGCTGGACCAGACCAACCGCCCGGTGGTCGACCTGCTGGCCTCCTGGCTGGGCGATCTAGGCTTCCGCTGCGAGATCCGGGAAGTCTCGCCGGGCAAGTTCAACCTGCTGGCCAGCTACGGCAGCGGTCCCGGCGGGCTGGTGCTGGCCGGCCACACCGATACCGTGCCCTACGACGAAGCGCTGTGGAGCAGCGATCCGCTGCGCCTGGACGAGCGCGACGGCCGCTGGTACGGCCTCGGCAGTTGCGACATGAAGGGCTTCTTCCCGCTGGCCATCGAGGCCCTGCTGCCGCTGCTCGACCAGCCGTTCCGCCAGCCGCTGATGATCCTCGCCACCTGCGACGAGGAAAGCTCGATGGCCGGCGCCCGTGCCCTCGCCGAAAGCGGGCGGCCGCTGGGGCGCGCCACGGTGATCGGCGAGCCGACCAACCTGCGGCCGATCCGCCTGCACAAGGGGGTGATGATGGAGCGCATCGAGATTCTCGGGCAGAGCGGCCATTCGTCCGATCCGAACCTCGGGCGCAGCGCCCTGGAGGCGATGCACGCGACCATCGGCGAGCTGATGGCGCTGCGCGGGGAATGGCAGCAGGTCTGGAACAACCCGCAGTTCAGCGTGCCCCAGCCGACCCTGAACTTCGGTTGCATCCACGGCGGCGACAATCCCAACCGCATCTGTGGCCAGTGTTCGCTGGAATTCGACCTGCGCCCGCTACCCGGCATGCAGCCCGAGCAGTTGCGCGAGGCGATCCGCCAGCGCCTGCGGCCGCTGGCCGAACGGCACAAGGTGAGCATCGACTACCAGCCGCTGTTCCCTGCCGTGCCGCCGTTCGAACAGGCGCAGGACAGCGAACTGGTACGCGTCGCCGAACGCCTGACCGGGCATCGCGCCGAGGCCGTGGCGTTCGGTACCGAGGCGCCATATTTCCAGCGCCTGGGCAGCGAGACCCTGGTCCTCGGCGCCGGCGACATCGCCTGTGCCCACCAGCCCGACGAGCACCTCGAACTGGCGCGTATCGAACCGATGGTCGGCGTGCTGCGCCGGCTGATCCAGCATTACTGCCTGACGCCCGCCGCCGACTGAAGCGCGGCGTGGCCGGCGACCAGCTCGAAGCCGCCGTTGATGACGAACTGCACGCCCATCGCCACCAGCAGGAAGCCGACCACTCGCGAGATGGCGTCGATCCCGGATTCGCCGAGGAACTTCATGATGCGCCCGGAGCTTTGCAGGGCGATCCAGAAGATCAGCGCGGTGAGCAGGGTGACGGTGATCGCCGCGAGGTGGATGAACAGCGGAATGCTTCCGTAGGTGGATTGCAGCGTCGACGCCGAGCTGACCACCAGGGCGATGGTCCCCGGCCCCGCGGTACCCGGCAGGGCCAGCGGAACGAAGGACAGGTCGCGGAAGTGCGGGGTGATCTTTTCCTCGTCCGACAGCAGGTCGTGCTGGACTTCGGTCTCGTCCGGCGTGGTGGCGGGGAACAGCATGGTGAAGCCGATATAGGCGACGATCAGCCCGCCGGCGATGCGCAGGCCGGGAATGGAGATGCCGAACACCTGCATCACCAGGCTGCCGCCGTAGAAGCTGACCAGCATGATCAGCGCCACGTAGAGGCTGGCCTTGAATATCTGCCGGTTGCGCTCCGCCGGCGGCAGGCTGCCGCCGAGGCCGAGCAGCAGCGAGACGCTGGTCAGCGGGTTGGCTACCGGGAGCACGGCGAGCAGGCCGACCAGGACGTGATGGAAGTATTCGCTCATGGATTTTCCTCGTTCGCGTGGGTGCGCGCCGGACGGCACGGCGAACGAGGCAGCCTAGCGAAAAAGCGCTGCGCGAGTTAACCGGGGTTTTCGGATAGTTTTTTTCAGAAATAGTGGTAAAACGGTTCGGTCCGGCCCCAAGCCCCGTACCATGGTCGAATCCCGCCGCTGCGGGGCCGCCGAGGGTTTAAACTCGCGCGTGATCCATCCGTCTCGTTAACCAGAAAGTGAGGAGAAGCCTGTCGATGTTGCTGCGACGACGATAACGGCGCCCTTCGGGCCGTCCCGGCCGCTCACGCTTTGCTCTCGCTCACGAAACGACAGGCTTTCCCCACCATGCCCGACTACGTCAACTGGTTACGTCACGCTTCGCCCTACATCAACTCGCACCGGGACCGCACCTTCGTGGTCATGCTCCCCGGCGAAGGGGTGGAGCATCCCAATTTCGGCAATATCGTCCACGACCTGGTCCTTCTCCACAGCCTCGGCGCGCGCCTGGTGCTGGTGCACGGTTCGCGCCCGCAGATCGAGGCGCGCCTGGCCGCGCGCGGCCTGGCTCCGCGCTATCACCGCGACCTGCGAGTGACCGATGCGCCGACCCTGGAATGCGTCATCGACGCCGTGGGTAGTCTGCGCATCGCCATCGAGGCGCGGCTGTCGATGGACATGGCCGCCTCGCCGATGCAGGGCGCGCGCCTGCGGGTCGCTGGCGGCAACCTGGTCACCGCGCGGCCGATCGGCGTGGTCGAGGGTGTCGACTACCACCATACCGGCGAGGTCCGTCGCATCGACCGCAAGGGCATTGGCCGCCTTCTCGACGAGCGCAGCATCGTCCTGCTCTCGCCGCTGGGCTACTCGCCGACCGGGGAAATCTTCAACCTGGCCTGCGAAGACGTGGCCATGCGCGCCGCCATCGACCTGGAAGCGGAAAAGCTGATTCTCTACGGCGCCGAACAGGGCCTGCTGGACGCATCCGGCAAGCTGGTCCGCGAACTGCGCCCGCAGCAAGTGCCCGCGCACCTGCAACGGCTGGGCAACAGCTACCAGGCCGAGCTGCTGGACGCCGCGGCGCAGGCCTGCCGGGCCGGGGTCAAGCGCAGCCATATCGTCAGCTACACCGAGGACGGCGCGCTGCTCAGCGAGCTGTTCACCCGCACCGGCAACGGCACCCTGGTCGCCCAGGAGCAGTTCGAACAGTTGCGCGAGGCGGGCATTGAGGACGTTGGCGGGCTGATCGAGCTGATCCGCCCGCTGGAAGAGCAGGGCATCCTGGTACGCCGTTCCCGCGAGGTGCTGGAACGCGAGATTGAACAGTTCAGCATCGTCGAGCGCGAAGGGCTGATCATCGCCTGCGCCGCGCTCTACCCGATCGCCGATTCCGAGGCGGGCGAGCTGGCCTGTCTGGCGGTCAACCCGGAGTACCGCCACGGCGGGCGTGGCGACGAACTGCTGGAGCGGATCGAGGAGCGCGCGCGCGGACTCGGCCTGAAGACCCTGTTCGTGCTCACCACGCGGACCGCGCACTGGTTCCGCGAGCGCGGCTTCCAGCCCAGCAGCGTAGAGCGGCTACCGGCGGCGCGGGCCTCGCTGTACAACTTCCAGCGCAATTCGCAGGTATTCGAGAAGAGCCTGTGATCCGCCGGCGCGTCCCTGGGCGCAGGGGCGCGCCGGCTTCGCTCAGTTGCTGATCAGGCCGAGGATGCTCGCCTGGTAGGCGGCGACGAAGGTATCGAAGTCGCCATCCTGGTCGCGTTCCAGCTCCGTCTGTTCGGCCAGGGAGTCGCTGGCCATCTTCTCGAAGCGTGCCTGCTCTTCGGCGGCCAGCGGATGCTGGCGGAAATACTCCGCGTGTTCGCGGCTCTGGCGCAGGGAGAACGCTTCGAAGCTCTCGCCGCGCTCGCGCATGACCTTCAGCACCTGCGCCGAAGGCGTCAGTTCCGCATCGGCCACCTTAGCCCGCTGCGCTGCCAGCGCCGCCGCGTGGGCTTCGCCGCCGCGTGCGCGGTCGAGCAGCGCCGCGGTGTCGGCGATTCGTTCGAGCAGCTCGTTCGCCCAGACCTTCAATTCCACCGGCTGGCCGCGACGTTGCAATTGCAGGCCCGGCCGCCTGCCTTCCTTGACCACGGCGAGGAAGTTGTCGGTGGCGTCGCTGCACTCGCCGTTCAGCAGCGGGCTGTCGCTGAACGCGCAGAACAGCAGGAAGGCGTCGAGGAAGCGCGCCTCGTCCAGGTCGATGCCCAGCGGCAGGAACGGGTTGATGTCCAGGCAGCGCACTTCCACGTACTGCACGCCGCGAGCGGCCAGGGCCTGCACCGGACGCTCGCCGGTGTAGGTGACGCGCTTTGGCCGGATGCTCGAGTAATACTCGTTTTCGATCTGCAGGATGTTGGTGTTCAGCTGCACCCATTCGCCATCCTGCTTGGTGCCGACCTTCTCGTAGGGCGGGTAGGGCGTGCTGACCGCCTGGCGCAGGCTGTCGATGTAGCTCTGCAGGTCGTTGTAGCAGGGCGTCAGGCCGGCCTGGGCGTTGTTCTGGTAGCCCAGGTCGCTCATCCGCAGGCTGGTGGCGTAGGGCAGGTAGAGCGTGTGTTCGTCGAGGCGCTCCAACTGGCTCGGGCGGCCACGCAGGAAGCCGGCGTCGAGGGCCGGCGAGGCGCCGAACAGGTACATCAGCAGCCAGCTGTAGCGGCGGAAATTGCGAATCAGGGCGATGTAGGCGGCGGACTGGTAGTCGCGTTCCGATAGCTCGCTGCCTTCGGCCTGGCGCAGCAGCGGCCAGAGCCTCTCCGGCAGGGAGAAGTTGTAGTGGATGCCGGCGATGCACTGCATGGTCTTGCCGTAGCGCAGCGCCAGGCCCTTGCGGTAGACGTACTTCAGGCGGCCGATCATCGAGCTGCCGTAGCGGGCGATCGGGATGCTCTCCTCGTCCGGCAGCTCGCAGGGCATCGATGGGCTCCACAGGTATTCGCCGTCCAGCTTCGAACTGGCGAAGCGGTGGATGCGCTCGAGATCGGCCAGAGTGTCGGCGACGTCGGTTTCCGTGGGCGTGATGAACTCCAGCAAGGCCTCGGAGTAGTCGGTAGTGATCTGTGGATGGGTCAGGGTCGAACCCAGGGCCCGGGGGTGGGGGGTGAGCGCCAGCTTGCCGTCGCTATCGACTCGCAGGCATTCGCGCTCGATGCCATGCAGGCACTCGGTCAGCAGGGGCAGGTTGGCTGCGGCGCCGAGCAGAGCCAGGCGGCGGGAGAGAAGATCGCTCAAGTCGGGATTCCTTGTGATCGCGTCCCAGATCGGTCGCCCCAATATGAGGGTGGACCGAGCGGTCTACAAGAGGGAGGACGTAAATGCGTTTTCGCTTCGTCCTGGGGCCGGTCGCCGCGACTTCGGCGGGAGCCGTCGAGGCGGGCGCCCGGCACGGATCGGGATCGCCGTTGCGCGCCATTCTGCCGCATGGCGGCCGCGCCGGTTTACAACTGGGCGAAGGTACCTTGTCCTTTCGCGACCAGTTTGTCGCCTTGCCGCACCTCGGCTTCCACCACCAGGCTGCGGCGCCCGGCATGGAGGACGCGGGCGACGCAGCGCACCTCGCCGTCGGCGACGGCGCGGATGTAGTTGATCTTGCATTCCAGGGTGACGCTCTGGCGGTCGAAACCATGGGAACTGGAGCAGGCCAGCCCCATGGTCACGTCCATCAGCGAGAACAGCGCGCCGCCGTGCATGACCCCGCCGCGGTTGCGCAGGTGCGCGGCCATCGGCAGGCGTACCTCGGCGACTCCGTCGCCGAGGCTGACCGGGTCCAGGCCGACCAGTTCGCTGTAGGCGCTGATCATCTGCTCGCGGGCGGGCATCTCGCTCATGGACGGCTCCGTCACTTCTTCTTCAGTTGCTTGGCGTTGGCGAACAGCGCGGCCATGGCGTTGTTCGCCGGCGGCGCGCTCTGTCCGCGCGGGGCGCCACGCTCCTGGCGCGGCTGGCCGCTGCCGGCGGGACGCCCGCCGCGCTGGCCTTCGACCTTCTCGCCGGGGGTGTCGCTCATGCGCATGGACAGGCCGACACGGTTGCGCGGGATGTCCACTTCCATGACCTTGACCTTGACGATGTCGCCGGCCTTGACCACTTCGTACGGGTCCTTGACGAACTTCTCGGACAGCGCCGAGATGTGCACCAGGCCGTCTTGGTGGACGCCGATGTCGACGAACGCGCCGAAGTTGGTGACGTTGGTCACCACACCCTCCAGGACCATGCCCGGCTTGAGGTCCTTGAGGCTCTCGACGCCTTCCTGGAACTCTGCGGTCTTGAACTCCGGACGCGGGTCGCGGCCGGGCTTGTCGAGTTCCTTGAGGATGTCGGTGACGGTCGGCAGGCCGAAGGTCTCGTCGGTGAACTTCTTCGGGTCGAGGCGCTTGAGGAACGCCGAGTCGCCGATCAGCGAACGGATGTCGCGCTCGGTGTCGGCGGCGATGCGCTGCACCAGCGGATAGGTTTCCGGGTGCACCGCCGAGGCGTCCAGCGGGTTGTCGCCGTTCATCACGCGGAGGAAGCCGGCGGCTTGCTCGAAGGTCTTCTCGCCCAGGCGGCTGACCTTCTTCAGCTCGTCGCGGGTGCGGAACGCGCCGTTGGCGTCGCGGTGCGCGACGATGTTCTGCGCCAGCGTCGAGTTGAGGCCGGAGATGCGTGCCAGCAGGGCGGCGGAGGCGGTGTTGACGTCGACGCCGACGGCGTTCACGCAATCCTCGACCACCGCGTCCAGGCTACGCGCCAGCTTCAGCTGGGACACGTCGTGCTGGTACTGGCCGACGCCGATCGACTTGGGCTCGATCTTCACCAGCTCCGCCAGCGGGTCCTGCAGACGGCGGGCGATGGACACGGCGCCGCGCAGGGACACGTCCAGCTCGGGGAACTCCTTCGCCGCCAGTTCGGAGGCGGAATACACCGATGCGCCGGCCTCGCTGACCATGATCTTGGTCAGCTTCATGCCCGGATATTTCTTGATCAGTTCGCCGGCCAGCTTGTCGGTTTCGCGGCTGGCGGTGCCGTTGCCGATGGCGATCAGCTCGACCTGGTGCTTGGCGCACAGCGCGGCGAGCACGGCGAGGGTCTGGTCCCACTGGTTCTTCGGCGCATGCGGGTAGACGGTGGCGGTGTCCAGCAGCTTGCCGGTGGCGTCGACCACCGCGACCTTGACCCCGGTGCGCAGGCCCGGGTCGAGGCCGAGGGTGGCGCGCGGGCCGGCCGGGGCGGCCAGCAGCAGGTCGTGCAGGTTGCGCGCGAACACGCTGATCGCCTCGTCCTCGGCGCCGTCGCGGAGCTCGCCGAACAGGTCGGTTTCCAGGTGGGTATAGAGCTTGACCTTCCAGGTCCAGCGCACCACCTCGGCCAGCCACTTGTCGGCGGCGCGGCCCTGGTTGGACAGGCCGAAGCGCTCGGCGATCATGACTTCGCATGGGTGCAGGGTGCCCGGCGCTTCCTCGCCGACCTTCAGCGAGGCGCTGAGGACGCCTTCGTTGCGTCCGCGGAAGATCGCCAGGGCGCGGTGCGACGGGGCGCTTTTCAGCGGCTCGTCGTGTTCGAAGTAGTCGCTGAACTTGGCGCCTTCCTGTTCCTTGCCGGGGACCACGCGGGCGGTCAGGGTCGCTTCGCTCTTCATGAACACGCGCAGCTTGTCGAGCAGCGTGGCGTCTTCGGCGAAGCGCTCCATGAGGATGTACTTGGCGCCTTCCAGCACCGCCTTGACGTCGGCGAAGCCTTTCTCGGCGTCGACGAAACGCGCGGCCTCGCTTTCCGGGACCAGGGTCGGGTCGTCGAACAGTGCGTCGGCCAGCGCGCCGAGGCCGGCTTCCAGGGCGATCTGGCCCTTGGTGCGGCGCTTCTGCTTATAAGGCAGGTAGAGGTCTTCGAGACGGGTCTTGGTGTCGGCGAGCTTGATGTCGCGGGCCAGTTCGGGGGTCAGCTTGCCCTGTTCCTCGATGCTGGCGAGGATCGCGCCGCGGCGTTCTTCCAGTTCGCGCAGGTAGCGCAGGCGCTCTTCCAGCATGCGCAACTGGGTATCGTCGAGGCTGCCGGTGACCTCTTTGCGGTAACGGGCGATGAAGGGAACGGTGGAGCCTTCGTCGAGCAGGGCGACGGCAGCGGCGACTTGCTGCGGTTGAACGCGGCCGGAGGGCAGTGCGGAGAGCTCTTCGGCGATACGGGTGTTGATGCTGTCCATTGATCCACCTGGTAAAACGAACGAAAACGGGCCGTGTAGACAACGCCCCGCCGCAAAAGCGCCGCATTATACCTGCCAAGTTTCGCCTTGGAGGGCGGCTGGTCGGGGAAAAATCTGCTAACAATGGACAGTCCGGCCCAGCCGCTACCTGGGCGATAATGCCCGCCTGACTCATTCTGGGAGTTTCTATGTCGAACCCTGCCGCCCTGGCTGAAGGTGAAAAGATCCTCGTCGTCGACGACGACGCCCGCCTGCGCCGCCTGCTCGAACGTTTCCTCGACGAGCAGGGCTACCGCGTCCGCGCGGTGGAGAACACCGAGCAGATGGATCGCCTTCTATCCCGCGAACTGTTCCAGCTGGTTGTGCTCGACCTGATGCTTCCCGGCGAGGACGGCCTCACTGCCTGCCGCCGCCTGCGCGAACAGAACAACCAGGTGCCGATCATCATGCTCACCGCCAAGGGCGACGAGGGCAGCCGCATCCAGGGCCTGGAACTGGGCGCCGACGACTACTTGGCCAAGCCGTTCAACCCGCGCGAACTGCTGGCGCGGATCAAGGCCGTGCTGCGCCGCCAGGCGCCGCTGGTGCCCGGCGCGCCTGCCGGTGCCGACGAGGTGGTGACCTTCGGCGACTACCAGCTGTTCCTCGCCACCCGCGAACTGAAGAAGGGCGACGAGGTACACATGCTGACCACCGGCGAGTTCGCCGTGCTCAAGGCCCTGGTGCAGCACGCCCGCGAACCGCTGACCCGGGACAAGCTGATGAACCTCGCCCGTGGCCGCGAGTGGGATGCCCTGGAGCGTTCCATCGACGTGCAGATCTCGCGCCTGCGCCGGCTGATCGAGCCGGACCCGTCCAAGCCGCGCTATATCCAGACGGTCTGGGGCGTCGGCTACGTGTTCGTGCCGGACGGCAACGCGCGCAAGGCCTGAGTCTCCGCGCGGCCGGTGCAGCGATGCACCGGCCGCGTCGTCTTACCCGCAACAGGCGTCGGCCCCGTCCGCCGGCGCGCAACCGGTCCGATCGATGAAAACGCCGCTCTGGTTCCCGCAAAGCTTCTTCGCCCGCACCCTCTGGCTGGTGCTGATCGTCGTGCTGTTCTCCAAGGCGCTGACCCTGGTCTACCTGCTGATGAACGAGGACGTGATCGTCGACCGCCAGTACAGCCACGGCGCGGCGCTGACCATCCGCGCGTTCTGGGCTGCCGACGAGGAGTCGCGCGCGGCCATCGCCAAGGCTTCCGGCCTGCGCTGGGTGCCGAGCAGCGCCGACCAGCCCGGCGAGCAGCACTGGCCGTACACGGAAATCTTCCAGCGGCAGATGCAGATGGAGCTGGGGCCGGACACCGAGACCCGCCTGCGTATCCACCAGCCGTCGCAGCTCTGGGTGCGCGCACCGAGCCTCGGCGAAGGCTGGCTGGCGGTGCCGCTGTATCCGCATCCCTTGCGTGGCCAACGGATCTGGAGCGTGCTCGGCTGGTTCCTCGGCATCGGCCTGCTCTCCACCGCTGCCGCCTGGATCTTCGTCCGCCAGCTCAGCCAGCCGCTCAAGCGCCTGGTGGTCGCCGCCCGCCAGTTCGGCCAGGGGCGCAGCGTGCGTCTGCCGCTGGGGCCGGAGACGCCGAGTGAAATGGCCGAGGTGTATCGCGCCTTCAACCAGATGGCCGAGGACATCGAGCAGGGCGGGCGCGAACGCGAATTGATGTTGGCCGGTGTCTCCCACGACCTGCGCACCCCGCTGACACGCCTGCGCCTGTCGCTGGAGTTGCTGCCGGAGAGCGAACGGGAGATGGTCGAGGACATGGTCCGCGACATCGAGGACATGGATGCGATCCTCGACCAGTTCCTCGCCTTCATCCGCGACGGCCGCGACGAGCCGGTGGAGGAGGGCGACCTGACCGACCTGGTGCGCGAGGTGGTGGCACCGTTCAACCAGACTCGCGAGCAGGTGCGCATGGCCTTGCAGCCGGTACCGGCGATGCCGTTGCGGCGGGTGTCGATGAAGCGTCTGCTGGGCAACCTGATCGACAATGCCCTGAACCACGGTGGCGGCTCGGTGGAGGTGGCCAGCTACGTGGCCGGCGAAAGCGCGGCGCCCTACGTGGTGCTGAGTGTGCTCGATCGCGGCCAGGGCATCGATCCCGCGGAAGTGGACAGCATCTTCAATCCCTTCATCCGCGGCGACAAGGCGCGTGGCGGCAAGGGCACCGGCCTCGGCCTGGCGATCGTCAAGCGCATCGCCGCCCAGCACGGCGGCAGCGTCGAACTGCGCAACCGCGATGGCGGCGGCCTGGAAGCGCGGGTCTGCCTGCCGCTGGGGTTGCTGCTACCGCGCGGCGCGGCCTGATACTCGACGGGTTTGTGCCGTTCCAGCGGCACTTCCCAACCCCTCTCGCGCTTACGGAGAGGGGCGCGCCCCGTCCCTACCAGCGCAACCGGTTTCCCTCGAGCACCGCGGTCTTCCCGTAAGGCCAGGCTCGGTTCTGCGCACCATGCCCGCTGGGCAGGTGGTGGTAGAGCGGCACCTCGATGGCGGCGGCGTATTCGCCGAAGATCCGCTCCAGGCTGTGGGCGACTTCCTTGCGCGGGCAATCGGTGAACGAGCCCAGGCAGATCGCGCCGAGCTGGCGCGCGTCGATGCTTTCGAGCAATTGCCAGAGGCTGCGCTCCAGGCGGTAGTAGGGTTCGCCGACGTCCTCCAGGACCAGGATCGACCCCGCCGGGGCGTGCAGGCCGCCGAGGGTGCCGGCCATGCAGGCCAGGGCGGTGAGGTTGCCGCCGATCAGCGCGCCTTCGACGCGTTGCTTGTGTCCGCCGAGGTGCTGCACCGGGAGTTCATGGTCGATTCCGGCCAGCAAGCGGCTGACCGAGGCCAGAGAGGCTAGCCGCTCCTGCTGCTCGCGGGGGGCGCTCAGCGGCGACAGACCGAGTCCGGTGGCCACCGGGCCGTGGATCGCAGGCAGGCCGTGGCGGTGGAAAGCGCTGAGCAACACCGAGATGTCGGAGAAACCGATCAGTGGCCGCGGCGAGGCCGCCTGCAGGCGCCCCCAGTCCAGGCCCGGCAGCAACTGGCCGCAGCCGTAGCCGCCGCGCAGGCACCAGACCGCGGTGATGTCCGGCATGTCGAAGGCGTTGTGCAGGTCTTCCAGGCGCTGCTCGACGGTCCCGGCGAGGTAGCGGTAGCGGGCTTCGACGTGGCGGCCGAGATGGTAGTCCACGCCGTGCACTTCCAGTTGCCGCAGGGTCGCCTCCAGCACGTCGGTGGCGATGGCCGAGGCTGGCGCGATCAGCGCCACCCGGCCGTCGATGGGCTGCCAGGTCTGGTCGGAGGAGGGACGAGGGGTCATGCGGCGATTCCATGAAGCGTCAGGAAAGGATTCGAGTGCCGGAAGAGCCCGGGGTTCGGCGGGGTTTCCGGCATCGGTTGCGGCGGTGCTTCATTCAAGCGTGGCATGGACCTTCTGTCGAGGCCGGGATCGCCAGCGTAATGCGGTGCGTCCGATGCGCTGGGACAACGCATGCGTTGTCTGGTCCGGCTCACCCCTTTCCCTTCGTCCTGGCCAGGTGGGGGCCGCCGTTCTTTTCCAGGTACTGGATGATGATTCCGGCGATGTCCTTGCCGGTGGTGGATTCGATACCTTCCAGGCCCGGCGAGGAGTTCACCTCCATTACCAGCGGACCATGGTTGGAGCGCAGGATGTCCACCCCGGCGACGTTCAGGCCCATCACGCGGGCGGCGCGGATGGCGGTCATGCGTTCTTCCGGGGTTATCTTGATCAGGCTGGCGCTGCCGCCGCGGTGCAGGTTGGAGCGGAACTCGCCGGGCGCTGCCTGGCGCTTCATCGAGGCGATCACCTTGTCGCCGACCACGAAGCAGCGGATGTCGGCGCCGCCGGCTTCCTTTATGTACTCCTGGACCATGATGTTGTGCTTGAGCCCCATGAAAGCCTCGAGCACCGATTCGGCGGCCTTCTCGGTTTCGCAGAGGACCACGCCGATGCCCTGGGTGCCCTCCAGCAGCTTGATCACCAGCGGTGCGCCACCGACCATCTCGATCAGGTCCGGGACATCGTCCGGGGAGTGGGCGAAGCCGGTCACCGGCAGGCCGATGCCCTTGCGCGAGAGCAGTTGCAGCGAGCGCAGCTTATCCCGCGAGCGAGCGATGGCGACCGACTCGTTGAGCGGGAACACGCCCATCATCTCGAACTGGCGCAATACCGCGCAGCCGTAGAAGGTCACCGAGGCGCCGATGCGCGGGATCACCGCGTCGAAGCCCTCCAGCGGTTGTCCCCGGTAGTGGATCTGCGGCTTGTGGCTGGCGATGTTCATGTAGGCACGCAGCGTATCGATGACCACCATTTCATGGCCGCGCTCCCGCCCGGCCTCCACCAGGCGACGGGTCGAGTAGAGCCGGGGATTGCGCGACAGCACGGCGATTTTCATTCAGCACCTGTGGATGGGTTGGACCGGCTGGCGGGCAGCGGCGGCGAGGCTGTGGGTTGTCGTCGCGGCAGGCATTGGACCGGCCGTTTCGGGAATGGATGGAGGTTGGACAGGTGCTGCCGGCGAATGGCTCAAGCCGGACTCCCGTCGAGCAGGTTGATGCCCGTCGCCGCGGGCAGGGCGGCCGGCGACTCGGGACGATCCTGGACGTAGGCCAGGGCCGGGTTGACCACCAGTTGCCCGGCGATCAGCGCCTTGGAGCCGAGCAGCACGCGATAGCGCATGGACTTGCGGCAGGCCAGGGTGAATTCCACCGGCCACATGCGATCGCCCAGCGCCAGGGTGGTGCGGATCACGTAGCGGGTCTGGGCCTGGCCGTTGGAGCTGCGAATGGTCTTGCGCGCGACCATCGGCGCTTCGCAACGGTGCCGGCGCTGTACCAGCGTGCCGAGGTGGGCGGTGAAGCGCACCCACTTCTCGCCGTCGCGCTCGAAGGGAACGATGTCCGAGGCATGCAGGCTGGAGGTGCTGGCGCCGGTGTCGATCTTCGCGCGCAGCCCGACCATGCCCAGTTCGGGAAAGGCGATCCACTCGCGCAGACCGATGACGGAAAGCTGGTCGAATGTCTTCACGGGTAGGCATTCCAGGCGTTTTGCCGGCATTCTAGCAGGGCTATGGGCGGCCGCCAGACGGCTGCCCGAGGATGCCGAAGACGAACCTAGCGGCTGTCGATGACAGTCGCGAGACAACGGCGGAACGGATACGGGAAATGCCAGTGAGCGAGAAAGACGACGACAAGGTGCGCCTGGACAAGTGGCTCTGGGCGGCGCGCTTCTTCAAGACCCGGGCGCTGGCCAAGGCCGCGATAGAGGGCGGCAAGGTGCATTGCCGGGGCGAGCGGTGCAAGCCGAGCAAGGAACCCAGGGTAGGGGAGGAATTGACCATTCGTACGGGCTTCGACGAGCGAACCGTGACGATTCGCGCGCTTTCCGTAGTCCGGCGTGGCGCGCCGGAGGCCCAGGCTCTCTACGAGGAAACCGCGGACAGCGTGGAAAGCCGCGAGCGCGCGGCGGCCATGCGCAAGGCCGGGGCGCTGGGCGTACAGACCGAGGGGCGGCCGAGCAAGAAGCAGCGGCGGCAGATCCACCAGTTGCGCGGCGGCCAGGACTGAGAAGCGCCGATCTCCCGCAGGGGAGACCGGGATGGCCTCAGGCCGAGTCGCGGACCACGCCGAGGCGGCCGATCAGCGGCAATTTCGCCAGCAGGCGGAACAGCGGTTCGGTCACCTGCACCAGCCAGCCGCTGGCCTTCGCCGCCAGCGGTGTGTAGCAGCCCCAGGCGAGGGCCAGCAGGGCCATCTGCAGGCCGCCGATGTAGTCGTCCTGGCCCCAGTGCGCGCCGGCTACCAGGCGCGGCAGCATGAACAGCACGGCCAGGGTCCAGATCAGCAGGAACTGCCCGGCGCGGCGGGCGAACAGCGACATGAACAGCGCCCAGACCAGCAGCACCGAGGCGTGGTCGCCGGGGAAGCTGCGCTTGGAGCGGTCCTTGATTTCCCACACGCGTTCCCAGTCCGGGAAGTGGTCGCTGAGGTGGATGGCCTTGTCCATCAGCATCGACAGGCTGGCGTGCTGCCAGTGCAGGTGGTGGGCGATCTTGGCGTAGAGCACGCGGATCACCACCAGGATCAGCAGGGTCACGATGAAGCCGAAGGTCAGCCGCCGTACCTGGTTCGCTGGCAGCAGCCAGTCGCCGCGAATCAGCAGGCAGAGCAGGATCACCCCGACCACCGCGTCGAACGGTCGGGTACTGAGCAGGCCCCAGAGTTTCAGCCAGGTTTCGTTGAGGGCGAGGGAGCCGTTGAGCTTGTCGAAGAGCCAGAAGTCGAAGCCGTTCATCAGCTCGCGGGTGGGGCCCCAGAGCCACAGGATCAGCAGCAGGAGCGCCAGAAGATGACAGGTGGCGAACTTGCGCCATTGCCAGGCCGCTTGGAACGGAGAGGCATTATCCATAAAATCGTTTCCCCCTATCGGCGCCGGGTCGGCGTACGACTGTCACGAAGCGCGCTTTTATAGGCCTTTGTCACTCACTTGTCATTCCCTCATTCGTAGCGTTGTGTCCCGCATGTCCCATTCAGATCAGAGCCAGCGTTTCCTTTTCGACGATACCGACGTGCGCGGCGAGATGGTCGATCTCGAGCGTAGCTACAGCGAAGTGCTGGCCAAACATCCCTATCCGGAACCGGTCGCGCAACTGCTCGGGGAGATGCTCGCGGCGGCCTCGCTGCTCTGCGGCACGCTCAAGTTCGACGGCCTGCTGGTATTGCAGGCGCGCTCCAGCGGCGCGGTTCCGCTGTTGATGGTGGAGTGTTCCAGCGACCGCCAGGTGCGTGGCCTGGCCCGCTATTCGGCGGAGTCCATCGGCGCCGACGCCGGCATGCAGGAACTGATGCCCGAAGGCGTGCTGACCCTCACCGTGGACCCGGTCAAGGGCCAGCGCTACCAGGGGATCGTCGCCCTGGAGGGGGTGAACCTGGCGGAATGCCTGTCCAACTACTTCGCCAGCTCGGAACAGCTGCCGACCCGTTTCTGGCTCAACGCCAACGGCCGCCGCGCCCGCGGCCTGCTGCTGCAGCAGCTTCCCGCCGACCGCCTGAAGGACCCCGAGGCCCGCGAGGCCAGTTGGCAGCACCTGACCACCCTGGCCGACACGCTGACCGCCGAAGAGCTGCTGGCGCTGGACAACGAGACCGTCCTGCACCGCCTCTACCACGAGGAAACCGTGCGCCTGTTCGAGCCGCAACCGCTGGTCTTCCATTGCAGTTGCTCGCGGGAACGTTCGGCCAACGCCCTGGTCAGTCTCGGGCAGGCCGACTGCGAGCGGCTGCTCGAGGAGGAGGAAGGCTCGATCACCATCGACTGCCAGTTCTGCAACCAGCGCTACCTGTTCGACGCCTCCGACGTCGCCCAGTTGTTCGCTGGCGCTGGCAGCCAGGGGCCTTCCGAGACCCGCCACTGACGATTTTTCATCCAGCGGGCTTTTCTGGCATAATCCCGCCACTTTTTTCCTGTAGTGAGTTTTTTGAAGCGCTACGAAGTTTGGAGGACTCGGCCTCTGGCCGACGGGGAACCACATGACGCAAGCCAACAACGCCGTGTACACCGATATCAGCGCCGCCCAACTGGTAGAAGAAGCCATTCGCCGCGGTGAGGGCGAACTGGCCGCCAACGGCTCGCTGGTCGTACGCACCGGCCATCGCACCGGCCGTTCGCCGGTCGACCGTTTCATCGTCGAAGAGCCGAGCACCAAGGACGCGATCGCCTGGGGCAACATCAACCGTCCGTTCCCGGCCGACAAGTTCGATGCGCTGTGGGCCCGCGTGGAAGCGTTCAACAACGCCCAGGACCATTTCGTTTCCCATGTTCATGTAGGTTCCGCCGAGGCTTACTACCTGCCGGTGAAGATGACCACCGCTACCGCCTGGCAGAATCTGTTCGGCCGTTGCCTATTCATCGAGCCGGAGCAGTACAACCCGGCCGGCAAGGACGAGTGGCAGGTCCTCAATGTCGCCAACTTCGAATGCGTGCCCGAGCGCGACGGCACCAACTCCGACGGTTGCGTGATCCTCAATTTCGCCCAGAAGAAAGTGCTGATCGCAGGCATGCGCTATGCCGGCGAGATGAAGAAAGCCATGTTCTCCGTGCAGAACTTCCTGCTGCCCGAGCGCGACGTGCTGCCGATGCACTGCGCTGCCAACATCGGCGAAGCGGGCGATGTGACCCTGTTCTTCGGCCTGTCCGGCACCGGCAAGACCACCCTGTCCGCTGATGAAAGCCGTTACCTGATCGGTGACGACGAGCACGGCTGGGGCGAGGGCGTGGTGTTCAACGTCGAAGGCGGTTGCTATGCCAAGTGCATCGACCTGTCCGAGAAGAACGAGCCGGTCATCTGGAAAGCCATCAAGTTCGGCGCCGTGCTGGAGAACGTGGTTCTCGACGAAGAGCGCGTGCCCAACTACGCCGATGACAGCCTGACCCAGAACAGCCGCGCCGCCTACCCGCTGGAGCACGTCGAGAAGCGTTCGGAGAAGAACCTCGGCGGCGAGCCCAACGCGGTGATCTTCCTGACCTGCGACCTGACCGGCGTACTGCCGCCGGTATCGATCCTGAACAATGAGCAGGCGGCCTACCACTTCCTGTCCGGCTACACCGCGCTGGTCGGCTCCACCGAGATGGGTTCCGGCGGCGGTATCAAGTCGACCTTCTCCACCTGCTTCGGTGCTCCTTTCTTCCCGCGTCCGGCCGGTGTCTACGCCGAGCTGCTGATCAAGCGTATCAAGGCCTTCGGCTCCAAGGTCTACCTGGTCAACACCGGCTGGACCGGCGGTGGCTACGGCGTCGGCAAGCGCTTCAACATCCCGACCACCCGTGGCGTGATCGCGGCGATCCAGAGCGGCGCGCTGATCGGCGCGGAAACCGAGCACCTGGACATCATCAACCTGGACGTGCCGAAGGCCGTTCCGGGCGTCGAGACCAATCTGCTCAACCCGCGCAACACCTGGGCCGACAAGGCTGCCTACGACGAGGCGGCGAAGGGCCTGGCCAAGCAGTTCATCGAAAACTTCAAGAAATTCGAGGTTTCCGATGCGATCAAGGCCGCCGGCCCGCAGCTGTAAGCACGTTTCGGCACCATGAAAAAAACCGCCTTCGGGCGGTTTTTTCATGGGCGAACGTCAGGGGTAGGTGACGGTGATCAGGTAGTTGCCGGAGCGGCGACCGCTTCCGGCCAGCTCATAGCGCGCCGAGAAATCCCGTTCACCGATGACCGTATCGCTGGGTTGCAAGTGGCGCACCTCGCCGGTCTTCATCGAACGGATGCTGACATCCGCGGTGCGCGCCTGCATGGGACAGCCACTGAGGTGGAAACTGCCCTTGCTTTCGTCTTGGCGGGGAGCGCTCATCGAGCATGGTGGCTCGACAATGGCGCCGGTGAAGCGGATGACGCCGCTGATGCTGCCGGGGGCGGCGAACAGGTTGCTGGAAGTTCCTACAAGAAGACCGAACAAAGCCAGTTGGCCCATCCTGTTCATGAGCTTACTCCTACGTGAGTTCATCCTTATTTTTCTGCGTTCGTGCGTCCCGGGAGGGGCCCTCTCCCAGGCGCTGGCATTGGAGTGGAATATAGGACAATTCCTTAGGAAAATTCCTTCCTAGGAATAGTCCTAGTCTTAATTCTGTAAGTAGCTGCTGTGGGGCTGCGTCGGATTTATTGAAGTCTGGTTTATCTTCTCGCCAATGCCCTAGAGTGGGCGCCCCTTTGTTCCCTCGCAGTGGATCTCCCCCATGCATATCGAAGACGCCGTTCGTAGTCGCCGTGCCATCAAGGGCTACGACTCATCCTTCAGCCTGACTCGCGAAGAGAAGGACCATCTCCTGGACCTGGCGCTGCATGCGCCTTCCGCCTTCAACCTGCAACACGTGCGGCTGGTCGAGGTCAGCGATCCGCAATTGCGCACGCAGTTGCGTGAAGTGGCCTGGGACCAGGCGCAGGTCACCGACGCGGCGATGCTGGTGGTGGTGTGCGCCCAGCTCGACAGTTGGGAGCGCAACGCGCAGCGGGTCTGGGACGGTGCTCCCGAGGCAGTACAGGCGTTCATGGCAGGCGCCATCGACACCTACTACCGCGGCAAGCCCCAGGTACAGCGCGACGAAGCCATGCGCAGCTGCGGCCTGCTGGCGCAGACCCTGATGCTGGTCGCCCGCGGCCAGGGCCTGGATTCGTGTCCGATGGATGGTTTCGACTTCGATGCCGTGGCCCGGCTGATCAACCTGCCGGACAACCATGTGATCGGCCTGATGGTGGCGGTCGGGAAAAAGGCCATTGAACCCTGGCCGCGCAGCGGCAAGCTGCCGCGGGAAGAACTGGTCATCCGCGACCGCTTCTGACTGCCCGGATTCCCCTAGTCCGGTCCGGCGGCCCCGACCTGGCGGATCTGTTCGACCAGCCATTGCAGGGCGATGTCGCGTTCGCGCTGGGCCAGGAACACCAGTTCCAGGTGGAACGGGCCGAGGTCGAACGGCAGGTCGAACGATTGCAGGGGCAGCAATCGTTCGAAGTAGTGCGCCAGTTGTCGCGGCAGGACGCCGACCAGGTCGCTGTACGCGGCGATGTGCGCTGCCTGCAGGTAGTTCGGTGTGGTGTAGGCCACTTGCCGCTTGAGCCCCTGGCTGCCCAGCCACTGGTCGACCATCCCCTTGGTCTGCCCGCCGTGCACCCACAGGTGCTGTAGCTCCAGAAAGGTGGCCAGGTCGGGAGCCTGCGCCAGCAGCGGGTGCTGACGTCGGGCGACCAGTTGCAGGGTCTCGCTGGCCCAATGGCGGCGCTGGAAGCGCGCCGGGACGTTTTCGAAGCGGCCTAGCACCAGGTCCAGTTCGCCTTTGTCCAGCGCCTCGGCCGGCAAGGTCGGGGTCAGGTGCTGGATGGCGATGGAGATTCCCGGCGCACGCTCGCTCAGGCGGCGCATCAGGGCGGGCATGCAGATCAGTTCGACGTAGTCGGTCACCGCTACGGTGAAGCGCTGCCGGCTGCGCCCGGGATCGAAGCCCTCGCCGTCGCCCAGGCTTTGTTCGATCTGCCGCAGCGCCGCGCGGATCGGCGCTTCCAGCGCCAGCGCCCGGGGCGTCGGCTGCATCGCACGACCGGCGCGGACCAGCAGCGGGTCGTCGAGCAGCTCGCGCAGGCGGTTCAGTGCATTGCTCACTGCCGGCTGGCTCAGCGCCAGGCGCTCCGCCGCGCGCGAGACGTTGCGTTCGCGCAGCAGGGCGTCGAGGACGCGTAGCAGGTTGAGGTCGAAGGTTTGGATATTCACTGCCTGAATTCCATCTATCACAAGACTAAATTTCAAAAATAGTACGACCTTCCCCTAAGGTAGTGGTCGCTTTTTGTGCGGTCGGACTGCCCCAGGTTTCGTCCACCGTTCCTCCTGCGCTCGCTACAACGAGGACAAGACCATGAGCCAGAACTTTTCCTTCCGCCAGGCCGCGGTGATCGGCGCCGGCACCATGGGTCGCGGTATCGTCATGTGCCTGGCCAACGCCGGTCTCGACGTGCAGTGGCTGGACAGCAACCCGCAGATGCTCAACCAGGCGCTCGGCGCCGTGGCCGACACCTACGCGCACAACGTGCGTCAGGGGCGTATCGGCGAAGAGGAAGCGGCCGCGCGCCGCGCCCGCATCACGCCGGTCCAGCACCTCGCCGCGATACGCGAGGCGGACCTGGTGATCGAGGCGGTCTACGAGAACCTGGAACTCAAGCAATCGATCTTCCGCGAGCTGGACGCGGCGCTGAAGCCCTCCGCGGTGCTGGCCAGCAATACTTCCTACCTGGACATCGACGCCATCGCCGCGGTCACCGCGCGTCCGGGTCAGGTGCTCGGCCTGCACTTCTTCAGCCCGGCGCACATCATGCGGCTGCTGGAGATCGTGCGCGGCGCGCAGACCGCGCCGGCGGTGCTGGAGGCGGCCCTGGCGCTGGGCGAGCGGATGGGCAAGGTCAGCGTGGTGGCCGGCAACTGCCACGGCTTCATCGGCAACCGCATGCTCGAACCCTACGCCACCGAGGCCCGCCTGATGCTGCTGGAAGGCGCCCTGCCGTACCAGGTGGACCGGGCTCTCCAGGCGTTCGGTTTCGCCATGGGGCCGTTCCGCATGTACGACGTGGTCGGTATCGACCTGGAGTGGCGCGCCCGCGAGTTGGCCGGGGTCGGCCAGGACCAGCCGGCCGTGCAGGTAGACAACCGCCTTTGCGAGCTGGGCCGCTTCGGCCAGAAGAGCGGTGCCGGTTACTACCGCTACGCGCCGGGCAGCCGCCAGGCGGAGCACGATACCGAGGTGGATGCCCTGGTGCTCCGGGTCGCCGAGACGCTGGGCTACCCGCGGCGCGATTTCGCCGACGAGGAAATCCTCGAGCGTTGCCTGCTGGCGCTGGTCAACGAGGGCGCGAAGATCCTCGACGAGGGTATCGCCGCCCGTAGCGCCGACATCGACACTGTCTACCTGAACGGCTACGGCTTCCCCGCCGCGGAGGGCGGTCCCATGGCCTGGGCCGATCGCCTCGGCGTGGCCGAGCTGCTGCAACGCCTGCGTTTCCTCGAACAGCGCCACGGCGCGCGCTGGAAGCCGGCGTCCCTGGTCGAGCGCCTGGCCGCCGAGGGCGGAGCCTTCGCCGACCTGCAGGAGGCGCGCTGAGATGGATTACCAGGCCCCCTTGCGCGACATGCGCTTCGTTCTCCATGAACTGTTCGATGTCGGCGCGCATTGCGAACTGCTGGGCAACGGCATCGATCGCGAACTGATCGACGGCGTGCTCGAGGAAGGCGCGCGCTACACCGGCCAGGTGGTGGCGCCGCTCAATCGCAACAGCGACGAGGAAGGCGCGAAGCTGAAGGACGGCGTGGTGACCACCCCCACCGGCTTTCGCGAAGCCTACCGGCAGTACAGCGAGAACGGCTGGGCGAGCATGACCGGACCCACCGAGTACGGCGGCCAGGGCTTCCCGCAGATGGTCTCCGCGTGCTTCCACGAGATGCTGATGGCCGCCAGCCTGTCCTTCCGCGTCTATTCGGGGCTGACCGAGGGCGCCGTGCTGGCGCTTTACAAGCATGGCGACGAGGCGTTGCGGCGCGACTACCTGGCCAAGCTGGTGAGCGGTGAATGGGCCGGCACCATGTGCCTGACCGAACCCCAGGCCGGCACCGACCTCGCTCTCCTGCGCACCCGCGCCGAGGCGCAGGCCGACGGCAGCTACGCGATCAGCGGCAGCAAGATCTTCATCAGCGGTGGCGAGCAGGACCTCACCGAGAACATCGTCCACCTGGTGCTGGCGCGCCTGGCGGACGCGCCGGCCGGGGTGAAGGGCATCAGTCTGTTCCTGGTGCCGAAGTTCGTCGCCAATCCCGATGGCTCCCTGGGCGAGCGCAATAGCCTGGGGTGCGGCGCCATCGAGCACAAGATGGGGATCAAGGGCGCTTCCACCTGCGTGATGAACTTCGACGGCGCCAGGGGCTGGCTGCTGGGCCAGGCGAACCAGGGCCTGGCCTGCATGTTCACGATGATGAACGACGCGCGCTTCCAGGTCGGCCTGCAGGGCCTGGGTATCGCCGAACGGGCCTTCCAGGGCGCCCTCGGCTACGCCCGCGAGCGCCTGCAGTCGCGCGCCCTGGTCGGCCCGCAGGCACCGGACAAGGCCGCCGACCCGATCATCGTGCACCCCGACGTACGGCGCATGCTGCTGACCCAGAAGACCCTGGTCGAAGGCTGCCGCATGCTGGCGGCCTGCTGTGCACGCCAGCTCGACCTGGAACACGGCCATCCGGATGCCGACGGCCGGCGCGCGGCGACGCGCCGTGCAGCGCTGCTGATCCCCATCGTCAAGGCCTTCCTTACTGATGTCGGCCAGGAAGTCGCCAGCCTCGGCGTACAGGTCTATGGCGGTCACGGCTTCATCCGCGAATGGGGCATGGAGCAATTGATGCGCGACAGTCGCATCACCCAGATCTACGAAGGCACCAATGGCATCCAGGCGCTCGATCTGGTCCGCCGCAAGCTGCTCGGCGACCAGGGCGGCGAACTGCTGGCGCTGCAAGGCGAACTGGCGGTGGCCAGCGAGGCGCTGCAAGGGCGTGCTGCGCTGGCGCCGCTGGTCGAGCCGGTGCTGCAACGCCTGGAAGAGTGGCGGCAGCTCACCGGCCAGGTACTCGAGGCCTGCGCCCGCGATCCCCAGGAGATCGGCGCCACTTCCGTGGACTTCCTCCAGTACAGCGCCTACGTATTGCTCGCGGCCCTCTGGTTGCAAGCCGCGGCACGAGCCCAGGAAGCGCTGGACGGCGGCTCCGGCGAGGGCGATTTCTATCGGGCCAAGCTGCGCAGCGCCGATTTCTACCTGCGGCGCATCCTGCCGCGGGCGAGCATGCACCGCGAAGCCTTGCTCGGTGGCGCCGACTGCCTGATGGCCCTGCCCGAAGAGCATTTCTCGTTCTGACGGGCGTCTCGCCCAAGGAGACCGATATGCAAGCTTTCAGTTTCGCCACTACCGCGCAGATCCTCTGCGAGGTCGGCTCCGCCATCCGCCTGGCTGAACTCTGCCGCGAGCGAAGGGCGCGCCGCGTGTTGATCGTGACCGACCCGGGGATCACCCGGCTCGGCTTGCTGGATGCGATCCTGCCCGGCTTCCCGCGCCTGGGCCTGGCCGTCGAGGTGTACGACCAGGTGCTCGCCGATCCGCCTGAATCGGTGGTCGAGGCCGCGCTCGGGCGGGCGCGGGGCATGGCTGCCGAGCTGGTGGTCGGTTTCGGCGGTGGCAGTTCCATGGACGTGGCCAAGCTGGTCGCGCTGCTCGCCCATGCAGAGGCAGGGCAGGGGCTCGGCGAGGTCTTCGGGGTCGGCAACGCACGCGGGCCGCGCCTGCCGCTGATCCAGGTGCCGACCACCGCCGGGACCGGCTCCGAGGTGACGCCGATCGCCATCGTCACCACTGGCGAGACCACCAAGATGGGTGTGGTCTCGCCCTACCTGCTGCCCGATCTGGCGTTGCTCGATGCCGACCTGACCCTCGGGCTGCCGCCGGCGGTCACCGCGGCGACCGGTATCGACGCGATGGTGCATGCGATCGAGAGCTATACCAGCAAGCTGAAGAAGAATCCGCTGTCCGATCTGCTGGCGCGGGAGGCGTTGCGCCTGCTGGCGGCCAACCTGGAACGCGCGGTAGGCGACGGCGGCGACCGCGAGGCGCGCCAGGCCATGCTGCTGGGCGCCTGCCTGGCCGGGCAGGCCTTCGCCAATGCGCCGGTGGCGGCGGTACATGCCCTGGCCTATCCGCTGGGAGGGCATTTCCACATTCCCCACGGCCTGAGCAACGCGCTGGTGTTACCGGAGGTGATCCGTTTCAACGCTCCCGCTGCCGCTGGACTCTATGCCGAGCTGGCGCCGCTGCTGCTGGGCGACCGCTTGCGTCCGGGCGATCGCGACGCGCTTACCGCGCAGCTGATCGACGAACTGGCCCAGCTCAGTCCGCGCAACGGCCTGCCGAGCCGCTTGCGCGACGCCGGGGTGGACGAGGCGATGCTGCCGCGCCTGGCCGCCGACGCGATGCTCCAGCAGCGTCTGCTGGTCAACAACCCACGTGAGGTCGGCGAGGCGGACGCCCTGGCGATCTATCGCGCGGCATACTGAATCCCTTCTACGAGGACCGGGCATGGCGACCGCCCCGCGACCGCTGCGCGAGCAGTACCTTCATTTCCAGCCGATCACCACGCGCTGGCACGACAACGACATCTACGGACACGTGAACAACGTGACCTACTATGCGTTCTTCGACACGGCGGTGAATACCTACCTGGTCGAGCGCGGCGGCCTGGATATCCAGGGCGGCGAAGTGATCGGCCTGGTGGTCAGTTCCAGCTGCGACTATTTCGCGCCGGTGGCCTTCCCCCAGCGGATCGAGATGGGCTTGCGGGTGGCGCGCCTGGGCAACAGCTCGGTGCAGTACGAACTGGCCTTGTTCCTCGAAGGGCAGCGGGAGGCCTGCGCGGCCGGGCGTTTCGTGCATGTCTTCGTGGAGCGCCGAAGCAGCCGCCCGGTGGCCATTCCGCAGGGACTACGCGATGCGCTGGCCGCGCTTCAGAGCGCGGCCCAGTGACAGAGATCGCCCACCGCCCGTGACAGGGCGATGGCGTGCAGTTCGTTCAGGCGATCGTCGCGTACCTGCCGTTGCAGCGCCTGGTTTAGCCTCGGCCGGCAGTCGTCGACGCGCAGTTCGGCGAGCGCCGGGGCGTAGCCGCGCAGCAGCTCCAGGTTGAGCTGATTGAGGCGGCTGCGGATGCGCTCCAGGTCGACCGCCTGGCCAGCGTCCGGTAGCGGCCGGCTGAGCAGGCGGTACTGGACCAGCTTGTTCGCCTCGATCTGCGCGGCGAACAGCAGGCGCACCTGCTCGGCGCCGACCCCGTGGCTCCCGGCTTGTCCGGCGAGCATCTGCAACTGTTGTTCTTCCCGCGGGCTGTCCTGTACCGCCTTGCCCGACTGGGCCTTGCTCTGGGCTACCTGATCGGCTAGTTGCAAACGCTGGCTGCTCAGGCTCAACAGTTGCTGGAGAGCCGGTGACAGCGGCTGGGCCTGGAGCAACGGGCCTTGCAGGAGCAGGAGGGCAAGCAGGCCCCAACTGGCGAACGACGGGCGCATCTGGAAATCTCGGATGGAATTGATGTCCGGCACGCTAGCAAAGCGAGCCCGGTGCGACAATCCATGACATGGCGTGAGGCGAACAGGAAGCGCTGGATGGGACATTTCTGATTGAACGTTTGCAGTCTCGACGCTGGAGCAATGTTCTGTGACCATCCCTCCACACCATTTCATTCACCAAAGGGGCCGGTTTGCCCCTGCTATGACTGGCAAGGACGCGGAACATGGGTTTCCTGATACTCTCCCGCCGAGAAGGCGAAGGCATCACCCTGTCCCTCAAGGCCGACTACCCGGCGGAGGAACTGATTCGGCAATTGCGCGAAGGCGGCATCCGGATCCTGGTCACCGATATCATCGGCAACCAGGCCCGGGTCGGGATCGAGGCGCCGCGTGGCGTCCTGATCGTTCGCGACGAGTTGAAGACGGCACCGAAAGGCTGACGAACGGTAGAAAGTAAAAGCCCCGCGGTCGCGGGGCTTTTCCACATCGGCTTCGGCAAGCATGCCGATCAACGATGCTTGTGCTTGCGGTGTTTCTTGCCGCGGTGACCGCTGTCGTTGTCCTTGCCCAGGTTGTTACCGACCGCGCCACCCGCTGCGCCGCCGAGGCCTGCACCTATGGTCGCGCCGGTGCTGCCGCCCAGCTTGTTGCCGATCACCGAACCGCCGGCCGCGCCTAGCCCGCCACCCAGGGCTGCTTCGGTCTTGCGCCCGTCCTTGGCGGTCATCGCGCCGCCGGCCGCGCCACCTAGGCCGGCACCTATGGCCGCACCGGTGCTACCGCCGATGGCGTTGCCCACGACGTTGCCCAGGGCGCCGCCCACGCCGCCGCCCACGGCGGTCTTGGTGGAGTCGCCGGCGAACGCGGCTTGTGCGCCCAGCAGGCCGAACGCGATTACCAGGAGAGATTTACGCATCGTGCGTGCCTCATCGTTGAATCAGGAGGGAAATACGGTCGTTCGCACAAAGGCCGGACCATCAGGCCCGGCCTTTGCATCGTGGGGAGCGGAGGAATCAGTCGTCGTAGTAGCGACGATGATGCTTATGGCGCTTCCACTTCTTGTACCGGCCATAGTGATGGCCGTTGTCATGCCGGTAATAGCCATCGCGATAGCCGGCGCGGCGGTAGTAGCGACGGTCGCGGTAGTCGTCATCGTCGTCGTAGCGGCGGTTGCCGTCGCCATAATGGTTGCCCAGCGCGCCGCCGCCGGCGCCGCCGAGGGCCGCGCCGATCAGGCCACCGGTGCTGCCACCGATCTGCCGGCCGATGACGTTACCGCCTGCGGCACCGAGGCCGCCGCCGATCGCCGCTTCGGTCTTGTTACCGCGTCCGGCGCCGACTGCACCGCCCGCAGCGCCACCGATGCCGCTACCGATCGCGGCGCCAGTGCTGCCGCCGACCGCATCGCCGACGACCGAACCCAACACCCCGCCCAAGGCGCCGCCGATGGCCGCGCGGGTGTTGTCGCCTGCGAAGGCGGTACCACCGACCAGACTCAGGGACAACAGGAATATCGAGGAATACTTCATAGAGAGTTTCTCTCTGTGGGGATGACGGCTGCGATGCTGGGGTTGGCCCAAACCGCTGACAAGCGACAGCCGACGATTGGTAGAACAAACTCGAAATATTCCAAGTGCTTGTTTTTTATGGGGAACTTTCTTCGGCGGAGGCGGTCTTAAACCGAATGCGAAACGCGATTTCAGGGTCGAAATCGGTATTTTTGCTGGCGGGATGCTGGCCATTCTAACGCCGACGAGCGGCCTGCCTTCAAGGCCTTTCATCGACTTTTTCCTTAAGACGCCGCCTCCTGTTGCAGGAGGCGGCGTTTTTCGTGGGCTTCAGATAATGCGCCCGTCGCCCGTGGCCTTTTCCAGGCGTACCGCGATGAACTTCGAAGTCGGCGTATGGCTGCCGACGCCGACGCTCTCCAGCGGCACCAGGGGATTGGTTTCCGGGTAGTAGGCGGCTGCCTGGCCGGCCGGGATGTCGAAGGCGAGCAGGGTGAAGCGGCGTACCCGGCGTTCGATGCCATCGCTCCACAGCGAGACCAGGTCGACCTTGTCGCCCGGCTGGTAGCCCAGGCGGCGGATATCCGCCTCGTTGGCGAATACCACTTCGCGCTGGCCCTTCACTCCGCGATAGCGATCGTCCAGGCCGTAGATGGTGGTGTTGTACTGGTCATGGGAGCGCAGGGTCTGCAGGATCAGGTCGGGTTCGAGGCCGCTGTCGCGTACCTGTGCCGGCAACAGGTCGCGGGGCAGCGGGTTGGCGACGAAGTTGGCCTTGCCGCTGGCGGTGTTCCAGCGCCGTTCGCCGGCGGCGTTGCCGAGGTAGAAGCCGCCGGGATGCCGGACGCGGCGGTTGAAGTCGGCGAAACCGGGGATGGTGTCGGCGATCAGCTCGCGGATGCGCTCGTAGTTGGCGATCAGCGCGTCCCAGTCCACCGGATGGTTGCCCAGGGTTGCCTTGGCGATGCCGGCGATGATCGCCGGCTCCGAACGCATCTGCTGCGAGAGCGGCTCCAGTTGCCCGTAGGACGCGTGGATCATGCTGAACGAGTCTTCCACCGTGACCGCCTGCGGGCCTTCGGCCTGGCGGTCGATGTCGGTGCGCCCCAGGCAGGGCAGGATCAGTGCGTCGCGGCCGGTGGTCAGGTGGCTGCGGTTGAGCTTGGTGCTGATGTGCACGGTCAGGTCGCATGACGCCAGGGCGGCGTGGGTGCGCAGACTGTCCGGGGTGGCCTGGGCGAAATTGCCGCCCAGGCCGATGAAGACCTTCGACTTGCCGGCGAGCATCGCGGCGATCGCCTCGACGGCGTTGTGCCCGTTGTGGCGTGGCACTTCGAAGCCGAAGCGCCGTTCCAGTGCGTCGAGCAGCGCCGCCGGCGGCCGCTCGTTGATGCCCATGGTGCGGTCGCCCTGCACGTTGCTGTGGCCGCGGACCGGGCAGAGACCGGCGCCCGGGCGGCCCAGGTTGCCGCGCAGGAGTTGCAGGTTGACGATTTCCTGGATGATCGCCACCGAATGATGGTGCTGGGTGATGCCCATCGCCCAGCAGACGATGACCCTGTTCGCCCGCCGGTACATCCGCGCAGCCTGCTCGATTTCCGCCAGGCTCAGCCCGGACTGGCGCTCCAGGTGTTCCCAGGGGGTGGCATCCAGTTCGGCCAGGTAGGCCTCGAGGCCGTCGGTGTGCTCGGCGATGAAGGCGTGGTCGAATACCGGCTCGCCGCCCTCGGCCTGGGCGTCGCGCTCCCAGGCGAGGAGGAACTTGGCGATCCCGCGGATCGCCGCCATGTCGCCGCCCAGTGCCGGACGGAAGAACGCGGTGTTCAGCGGCGAGGAGCCGTTGGTCAGCATTTCCAGCGCATTCTGCGGATGCTGGAAGCGCTCCAGGCCGCGCTCCTTGAGAGGGTTGAAGCAGACCACCTGGGCGCCGCGCTTCACTGCTTCGCGCAGCGGCTCGAGCATGCGCGGGTGGTTGGTGCCGGGGTTCTGCCCAAGGATGAAGATCGCGTCGGCGTGTTCGAAGTCGTCGAAGGTCACGCTGCCCTTGCCGACCCCGACGCTGCGGCCCAGTGCCACGCCGCTGGCCTCGTGGCACATGTTCGAGCAGTCGGGGAAGTTGTTGGTGCCGAACGCGCGGACGAACAACTGGTAGAGGTAGGCCGCCTCGTTGCTGGCCCGCCCAGAGGTATAGAACTCCGCCTGGTCGGGGCTATCCAGGCGTCGCAGGTGCTCGGCGACCAGGGCGAAGGCGGCGTCCCAGGTGATCGGCTGGTAGTGGTCGCTGAGCGGGTCGTAGCGCATCGGTCCGGTGAGGCGGCCCTGGTATTCCAGCCAGTAGTCGCTCTGTTCGCGCAGGGCGCTGACGCTGTAACGGGCGAAGAACGCCGTGTCGACGCGGCGCTTGGTGGCTTCCCAGTTGACTGCCTTGGCACCGTTCTCGCAGAACTTCACCCGGCCGTCTTCCGGCGAGTCGCCCCAGGCGCAGCCGGGGCAGTCGAAACCGCCGTTCTGGTTGGTCTTGAGCAGGGCGCGGAGGTTCTTGAACGGCTGTTTGCTGTCCAGCCAGAAGTGCGCCACGCTGCGCAGCGCGCCCCAGCCGGCGGCGGCACCGGCGTAGGGCTTGTAGCGGGGTTGGAGAGGTTGCAGGCTCATGACGGACTCACTCGGTTGCGGCCGGCGCCGGGCTGTAGACCCGCGGGGCACTGTGATGGGGCTGGTGGATCAGGTTCAGTTGGTGGCGGCGCGCCCATTGCACGGTCAGGGCGGTTGGCGCGGAGAGGCTGACCAGGGTGCCGATCCCGGCGCGTACGGCCTTGTGGATAAGCTCCAGGCTGCAGCGGCTGGTGACCACGGCGAAGCCCTGCGCAGCATCCAGTCCCTGTCCATGCAGGGCGCCGATCAGCTTGTCGAGGGCGTTGTGGCGGCCGATGTCCTCGCGACACAGGCGCAGCTCGCCATGCTCGTCGAAATACAGCGCGGCATGCAGGGCGCCGCTATGGCGCGCCAGTCGCTGGGCCTGCTCGATACGCTGGCGCAGGGCGCCGAGATGGACGGCGGGAGGCAGCGCCTGCGACGACCGCTCCGGCAGTTGCGGCAGCGCCTGCTCCAGGGCTTCGACGCCGCACAGGCCGCAGCCTGACGTGCCGGCCAGTTGCCGGCGCTGGCGCTTGAGGTTCCAGAATGCGCGGCTGCTGATCTCGACCTCGGCGTGGAGGGATTCGCCCTGGCCGCTGACGCGGATTTCATAGATTTCGTCGATGGCCTGTACGAAGCCACTGCTGAGGCTGAAGCCGCGGACGAAATCCTCGATGTCCTCGGGCGAGGCCATCATCACCGCCTGGTTCAGTCCGTTGTAACTGATCGCCAGGGCACACTCGGCGGCAAGGGAGGCCTGGCCGATCTGCTGCGGCAGGTGCAGGTCGGCGTAGCGGTAAACGTCGGGAACGGCGGAAGGCGCCCAGGTATCGGCGGATACCGGGCATGCAGGCTGGCAAGGCATGGGCTGGGCCCTATCGTTCTAGGTGTGGAGCCAGCCTAGGCCTGTCGCGGAGCGGCGTCTAATCGGTTGTGCCGATACCCTGATCGACAGGGTCTATCAAGCCGGCGGGCGCCAGCCAGGTCCGGGCCTCCTCGAAGCAGGCTTCGGCCAGCGCCGAGCGCGGCTGTCCGCTGCGAATGATCAGGCCGAGCGCTGCCAGGGTATGGGCGTCCTCGATGGGGACCAGGCGCAACTCGTCGTCGACTTCGCTGCCCAACGGCATGATCGCGCAGCACAAGCCACGCTGCACCGCCTGCAGCAGTTGCTGCACCGAGTCGGTTTCCAGGCGCGCGATGGGGCTCAGCCCGCGGCTGCGGAAGTTGTGGTCGATGGATTGGCGGAAGTGCATGCCCGCCGAGAGCAGGCCCAGCGGCAGGCCAGCCAGCGCATCCCAGTTCAGCAGCGCGGCGTCGAGCGGGAAATGGCTGGGGTGATGGAGCAGGCCCATGCGGGTCTCCGCCAGTTCGATGCCCTCGAAATGGCTGCGGTCCAGACGGTCCAGATAAGAGACGCCGAGATCGAACTGGTTGCGCGCCAGGCCTTCGAGTACCTGTTCCGAACTCAGGGAATAGAGCTGGAAACGCAACTCCGGGTGGCGCCCGGCCATGTGCTGGACCAGGCGCATCGGGTCGAAGCTGGCCAGCGGCACCACACCCAGGCGCAGGGTCCCGACCAGTTGCCCGCGGCAGGCGGCGGCTTCCGCGTACAGCCCTTCCTGGGCCGCCAGCAGGCTACGTGCCCAGGCCAGTACGCGCTCGCCGGCCTCGGTGAAGCCTTCGAAGCGCTGGCTGCGTCGCACCAGTTCCAGGCCGAGTTCTTCCTCCAGGCTGCGCAGGCGCATGGACAGGGTCGGCTGGGTGACGTGGCAGCGTGCGGCGGCCTGGCCGAAGTGGCGGGTTTCGTCGAGGGCGCAGAGGAATTTCAGTTGCTTGATGTCCATCGGCGCTTCCGTGGCGGGGGTGTCGCCGAATCTTAACGCGAATGGGCGCAGTGTTATGGGGTGGCGAAGGAGGCTAGGGATATTTCGCCGGTTTTTGCAGTCTAGACTTGGCTAGTCGCGGATCGGGATTGCGCCGGCCGCTTGCAACCGTAACCGTAAAGGGAGAACCAAAGATGGGTATTTTCGCGTTCGTGAAGGAAGCCGGTGAAAAGCTGTGGGATACGCTGACGGGGCATGAGGCACAGGCGGCCGAGTCGCTGAAGGAGCACGTCGCCAAGGTCGGCCTGGGCAACCCGAACATCCAGGTTTCGGTGGAAGGCGACAAGGTCATCGCCTCGGGCGAGGTGGCCAGCCAGGAGGAGAAAGAGAAGATCCTGCTGGCGCTGGGCAACGTCGCCGGCGTCTCCTCGGTGGAAGACAAGATCACCGTGGCCCAGGCCGCTCCGGAGGCGCGCTTCGTCACCGTGAAGAAAGGCGACACCCTGAGCGCCATCGCCAAGGCCGAATACGGCAATGCCAACGCCTACATGAAGATCTTCGAGGCCAACAAGCCGATGCTCAGCCATCCGGACAAGATCTACCCCGGCCAGGTCCTGCGCATTCCCGAGTGATCCCGGCGTTTCGCCAACCCCGCCCGCGTGGCGGGGTTTTCGTTTCCGCGGCTACGGCAGTCCTTCGAGCAGCCGCCGGTAGTCCTCCTGGGCAGCGAACTCCTCGGTGTCCCGGACCTGGCCACGGCTGTCCGGGTGGCGTACCGCCAACAGGTGGGCGACACCATAGGCGCGGGCGCTGCGCAGGATCGGCAGGCTGTCGTCGATGAACAGGCTGCGCTGCGGGTCGAAGCCGAAATCGGCTTGCAGGGCGCTCCAGAAGCGCGCGTCCTCCTTCGGGTAGCCGTAGTCGTGGGAGCTGATCAGTCGGTCGAAATAGGGCGCCAGTTCGATCCGTTCCAGCTTCAGCGACAGCGAGTCGCGGTGCGCGTTGGTGATCAGCGCCACGCGCTTGCCGGCCTGGCGCAGGGCGGCGAGGAAGGTATCGGCGTGCGGACGCAGCGAGATCAGGTGCGCCACCTCGTGCTTGAGTTCGCGGATCGACAGGTCCAGCTCCCGGCTCCAGAAATCCAGGCAGTACCAGTTGAGCTGGCCAGCGTGTTCGCGGAACAGCGGCTCGAGCACGGCATCGGCTTCGGCGCGACTCAGGCCGTTGCGTTCGGCATAGCGCTGGGGCAGGTGTTCCAGCCAGAAGTGGTTGTCGAAGTGCAGGTCGAGCAGGGTGCCGTCCATGTCGAGCAGCACGGTGTCGATGGCGGACCAGGGCAGGGTGGGCATGGCGGCTCTTGTCGCGGTTCGTCGCGATCGATGCGGAAATCTGTCGCTTCCCATCAATCTCCGACAGGGATAATCGGAAAAGCCGGGGTATGATAACCCGCCGGCTTCGCCAAGGAGTTATCCACATGCGTCAGAAACCCACCGTACTCGCCAGCGAGATCGTCGCGAAGAGCCGACTGTTCGCTGTCGAGGAGTTGCAACTGCGCTTCAGCAATGGCGTCGAGCGCACCTACGAGCGTCTGGTCGGCAAGGGCCAGGGCTACGGTGCGGTGATGGTGGTGGCCATGCTCGATGCCGAGCACGCGGTGCTGGTGGAGGAATATTGCGCCGGGGTCGACGAATACCAGTTGTCGCTGCCCAAGGGCCTGGTCGAGCCGGGCGAGGACATCCTCGCGGCGGCCAACCGCGAACTCAAGGAGGAAGCGGGCTACGGGGCCCGGCAACTGGAGCACATCACCGAACTGTCGCTGTCGCCGGGCTACATGAGCCAGCGCATCCAGGTGGTGCTGGCGCGCGATCTCTACGAGGAGCGCCTGCCGGGCGACGAGCCGGAGCCGATGGGCGTCGATCGCATCAGCCTGCGCGAACTCTCGAGCCTGGCCCAGCACGCCCAGTTCAGCGAAGGCCGCGCCCTGGCCGCGCTGTACCTGGTGCGCGACCTGCTCAGCCAGCGCGGCGAGTACCAGGCATGAGGCCGGTGCCTTGGGGCGAATTGGTGGCGTTGGTGCGGCGCGCCGGCGAGGCGATCCTGCCGCACTGGCGCGCCAACGTGGCGGTGCGCTCGAAGGCCGACGAATCGCCGGTGACTGCCGCCGACCTGGCCGCGCACCATATATTGGAGGCGGGATTGCGGGCGCTGGCGCCGGACATTCCGGTGCTTTCCGAAGAGGATTGCGAGATACCGCTGAGCGAGCGCGGCCACTGGCGGCGCTGGTGGCTGGTGGACCCGCTGGACGGCACCAAGGAGTTCATCTCCGGTAGCGAGGAGTTCACCGTCAACGTGGCCCTGGTCGAGGATGGCCGGGTGCTGTTCGGCCTGGTCGGCGTGCCGGTGAGCGGCCGCTGCTACTACGGTGGCGCCGGTCTTGGTGCCTGGCGCGAGGAGGCCGATGGCGGCGCGCAAC
The DNA here is from genome assembly GCF_037574965.1 of Pseudomonas sp. KBN12P06040. Taxonomy (NCBI): domain Bacteria; kingdom Pseudomonadati; phylum Pseudomonadota; class Gammaproteobacteria; order Pseudomonadales; family Pseudomonadaceae; genus Pseudomonas; species Pseudomonas sp. KBN12P06040. The sequence continues at coordinate 6,023,537 of NZ_JBBELS010000001.1, read as the reverse complement.
CGATCAGTGTGCGCCTGGAGCCCGAGGAGGCCTTCACCGTGGTGGCCAGCAAGCGCCACGGCAGCCCGGCCCAGGAGCGCCTGCTGGATGGCTTGAGCGAGCGCTTCGGCGACCTGCGGCGAGCCAGCATCGGCAGTTCGCTGAAGTTCTGCCTGCTGGCCGAGGGCGCTGCCGACTGCTATCCGCGCCTGACGCCAACCTCGCAATGGGACACGGCCGCCGCCCAGGGTGTGCTGGAAGGCGCCGGCGGCGAGGTGCTCGACCTGCATGGCGCGCCATTCACCTACGAGCCGCGCGAGGACTACCTCAACGGCTCCTTCCTGGCCCTGCCGCGCGCTGCCGAGTGGCGCAGCGAACTGATCCAACTGGCGCGCGCGCTGCACTGAAACGAAAAGGCCCGGTCTTCTAGCCGGGCCTTTGCCGTTGTGGCGGCGCTCAGTCGAGCATGTCGCTGAAACGCGCGTCCTTCTTGTATACCAGCGGCTGGCTGAAGCCGGGCACCGTCACCTGTTCGGCGCTGACCTCGATGGCGTGCTCGTCGATCAGGTCCTGGCCGAAGTTGTAGATGATCTCCAGGTCGCCCTGCAGCGCGCGCTGGTCGTAGGCGCGGGCGGCGGCGCGGGTCTGCTCGCGCTTCTCGACGTAGGCGGCGAAGGCCGCTTGGCCATGGCGCTTGCGCAGCATCTTCTCGGCGATTCGCGGCGACAGCACCACGCCGCTGGCGTTGTTGCCGCCGAAGCCCTTGGAGTTGATGAAGCATACCTCCAGCGGCTTGTCCTGGCGCATGTCGCGATTGGAGATGCTCAGGCGCTGCTGGTGGACGTCGTCGGCGACCTTGTCGATGGTCTTGATCCCAGGGAGGATGCCGTACTTGAACGTGCCTAGGGCGGAGATCAGCTGGTCGGCGCTGGCGGTGGCCAGGGAGTGGCCGACGTAGGCCTTCACCGCGGTGACCGGCCAGCCGTCGATGCCGAAGGCGCTGGCCACGCGGTCGAGGATTTCCGATTCGGTGACCCGGTTGGCCGGCGTGCTGGAGCCGTGGGCGTGGACGAAGCTGGCGTGGCGCACGGTGTCCAGGCCGACGATCTGCACCGCGCTGGCCACCGCCTTGGCTACCGTCAGGTAGTTGCCCGGGCCGGGGGCGGAGATGGACTTCTTGAAACCGTCGGCGTTGATGAACACGTCGGTTACCGCGCCGTGGATATCCGCGCCCAGACGCAGGGCCAGTTCGTCGTCCATCAGCACTACGTACTGGCTGGACTCGGCCAGGGTGAAGCCGCAGTTCTCGCCGAACGGCCGGCTGGCGCGGCGGAAGTCCACGTCGTCGCGGCCTTCGATCAGGCGCAGGCCTTCTTCGGTGGCCAGCGCGCCCATGGCACTGTAGCCCTCGATGCACTCCGGCAGGATCGGCGCCTCGCTGTTGCCGACGATGACCACCCGGGCCTGGCCGCTGGTGATGACGTCGATACCCTTCTGCAGGTTGTAGAGGAAGGTGGCGCAGGCGCCTGTGATGCTGCCGGTCATGCCGACGCTGCCGAGCACGTAGGCATTGATGAAATCGGTGGGCATGCTGTTGAAGCCCAGCGGCAGTTGCTTGGCCGAGACCCGGTGGCCCTTCAGGCGGGATTGCATCAGGCCGCCGAAACCGTTGTCGTCGAGCTGGCTCATGATGCTGCCGGAGAATACCGCGATCTCGTCGGGCTGGACGTTGTCGACGATGGTCTTCCAGTCGATGCCGGTGGAGCGGATCGCGTCGGTCGCGGCGACCACCGACATCTGCAGGCCTCGCGGGTGGAAGCGCGAGTTGTACAGCTCGCCCGGTTCGAAACCGGTGGGCAACTGGCCGGCGGACTTCACCGTCAGCGCACGGTAGCTGTCCACCTTGAACTCGCAGCGCTCGTGGATGCTCACCAGCACCTCGCCGTCCTCCGCGGGAGCGATCGACCAGTTGGCCGGCAGCGGCTCGGGCAGTTGCTTGGGCGAGGCCTTGAAGGTCAGCGCCTGGCCTTCGGCAGGGGACAGCTCGAGGACCTTGTGCCAGTGGACTGCATCCGGGTCGAGGTACTGCGGTTCGATGCGTCGCACCAGGGTAGAGGCGAAGATGCGTTCGGCGTAGCGCCGCTCGATGTCCTCCGGGGACAGCGGCGTGCCGTCTTCGGCCAGGTAGCGGCCGCCTTCGGCCTTGACCAGTTTCATCATGACCGCCAGGCCGGCTAGGGTTTCCTGGCGCGCCTGCGGGTCCATCGATTCGATGACCATGCGACGGAAGCCGTGGTGGAAGGAACTACGGCCTGCTGCGTTGTAGCCACCGAAACCAACAATGACCGGTAGTCGAGACATCACTCAGAAACTCCTTCGAATAGTCGTTCGCGTGCCGGGCTGCTGCCTGGTCCGGAGCGGGAAGCGCGTGGCGGCGATGGCGGCCTTTCCCGTCGGCGAGGCGAGCTTCACGGACCCGGGCACGAGCCAGTGGCCGTTGAAATGATCAGGGTGACTATGCTGACGTGAATCATGACTATCGAGTCACGTATTTTCCTACTGAATACCGCGTTGCGTGGGCTTTCCACAAGTGCTGGCGGTCTGCCGTGGGGGGATTGACGCCCATGGCCGGGCTGTTGGCAGAGGTGGGGCGTAGGCGAGTGTTGCGGGACTTGCTTGAAAGTCCGCGCGCAGAGGCGTGGCGCTATCCACCTTTCGCCCGATGCCGGCAGAGGAGAATGAAGAAGGGCCGCGAAGCGGCCCTGTGGGTGGTGTATCAGCGGTACTCGATGCCCGCCTTGCGCGTGCTGACCCGTGTTCCCGCCTTGCCCTCGGTGATTGCGACGATGTCCGCGAGCGAACCGATCACCGCGTCCTTGCCGGTGGCGCGGGCGAACTCGATGGCGGCCTGGACCTTCGGACCCATGGAGCCGGCGGCGAAGCCGAGGCGCTCCAGTTCGTCCGGGTGGGCCTGGGCGATGGCCTTCTGGGTCGGCTTGCCCCAGTCGACGTAGGCCGCGTCGACGTCGGTGGCGATGATCAGGATGTCGGCCACCAGCTCCTGGGCCAGCAGCGAGGAGCAGAGGTCCTTGTCGATCACCGCCTCGACGCCGCTGAGCTTCTTCCCGGCCTCGTCGTACATGGTCGGGATACCGCCGCCGCCAGCGCAGATGACGATGGTGCCTTTCTCCAGCAGCCACTTCACCGGGCGGATCTCGAAGATCCGCTTCGGCCGCGGGCTGGGCACCACGCGGCGGAACTTGTCGCCGTCCGGGGCGATGCTCCAGCCCTTCTCGGCGGCCAGGCGCTCGGCTTCTTCCCTGGAGTAGACCGGGCCGATCGGCTTGGTCGGGTTCTGGAACGCCGGATCCTTACCGTCCACCTCGACCTGGGTGAGGATGGTGGCGAACGGCACTTCGAACGGCAGCAGGTTGCCCATTTCCTGTTCGATCATGTAGCCGATCATGCCCTCGGTTTCCGCGCCGAGGACGTCCAGCGGGTAGGGCGAGACCTTGTCGTAGGCGGCACCCTGGAGGGCCAGCAGGCCGACCTGGGGGCCGTTGCCGTGGGCGATCACCAGCTCGTTGCCGGGCGCCACCTTGGCGATCTGTTCGGCGGCGATCCGCACGTTTTCCCGCTGGTTGTCCGCGGTCATGGGTTCGCCACGGCGTAGCAGGGCATTACCGCCCAATGCGACGACGATACGCATATCGGTTACCTCCGGAAGGCGGCTGCGCCCGGCCGCGTGGGCCGGGGCGCAGGAGCGCGGTCAGATGTCGGCGAGGGTCGAGACGAGGATCGCCTTGATGGTATGCATGCGGTTCTCGGCCTGCTCGAAGGCGATGTTGTAGGGCGACTCGAAGACGTCCTCGGTCACCTCGATGCCGTTGGCCAGGTTCGGATACTGCTCGGCGATCTGCTTGCCGACCTTGGTCTCGCTGTTGTGGAACGCCGGCAGGCAGTGCATGAACTTGGCCCGCGGGTTGCCGGTGGCCTTCATGATCTCCATGTTGACCTGGTAGGGCAGCAGTTCCTTGATCCGCTCGCCCCAGGCTTCCACCGGCTCGCCCATCGACACCCAGACGTCGGTGTGGACGAAGTCCACGCCCTTCACGGCTTCCTTCGGATCCTCGGTGAGGGTCAGCTTGGCGCCGCTTTCCTCGGCGAATTTCTTGCACTGGGCGACGAACTCGTCGTGCGGCCAGAGCGCCTTCGGTGCGGCGATGCGTACGTCCATGCCGAGCTTGGCGCCGATCAGCAGCAGGGAGTTGCCCATGTTGTTGCGCGCGTCGCCCAGGTAGGCGTAGCTGATGTCGTGCAGCGGCTTGTCGCTGTGCTCGCGCATGGTCAGCACGTCGGCGAGCATCTGGGTCGGGTGGTATTCGTCGGTCAGGCCGTTGAACACCGGAACGCCGGCGAACTTCGCGAGTTCCTCGACGATTTCCTGCTTGAAGCCGCGGTACTCGATGGCGTCGTACATCCGGCCGAGGACCCGCGCGGTGTCCTTCATGCTCTCCTTGTGGCCGATCTGCGAGGAGTTCGGGTCGATGTAGGTGACGTTGGCGCCCTGGTCGTAGGCGGCCACCTCGAAGGCGCAGCGGGTGCGGGTGGAGGTCTTCTCGAAGATCAGGGCGATGTTCTTGCGTTGCAGGTGCTGCTGCTCGGTGCCGGTGTACTTGGCGCGCTTGAGGTCGCGGGACAGGTCGAGCAGGTAACGCAGCTCGCGGGTGCTGTGGTGCATCAGGCTGAGCAGGTTACGGTTGTGCATGTTGAAAGCCATGATTGATCTCCTTGTGGGAAGTCGGTGGGCGGCGCCCCTCCTGGGGACGCCGCCGTTCAGCTCGAGAGAGGGTTGTCTGTCAGTAGTCGATCGGGTCGCGGACGATCGGGCAGGTCATGCAGTGGCCGCCGCCGCGACCGCGACCCAGTTCGCTGGCGCTGATGGTGATGACCTCGACGCCGGCCTTGCGCAGCAGGGTGTTGGTGTAGGTGTTGCGGTCGTAGCCGACCACCACGCCCGGCTCCAGGCAGACCACGTTGTTACCGTCGTCCCATTGCTCGCGCTCGGCGGCGAAGCTGTTGCCGCCGGTCTCGACCACGCGCAGTTTCTTCAGGCCGAGGGATTCGGCGACCACTTCGAGGAAGGTTTTCTCCTCGCGGCGGATGTTCATGCCGTAGGGGCTGCTCGGATCGGGGCGCAGGCTGAAGGGCACGATTTCCTTGACCACTTCCGGGAAGACCGTGACCAGGTCGCGGTCGCAGAAGCTGAACACGGTGTCCAGGTGCATCGCGGCGCGGGACTTCGGCAGGCCGGCGACGATCACCCGCTCGGCGGCGCCCTTGGCGAACAGCGACTGGGCGACCTGACCGATGGCCTGGCGCGAGGAGCGCTCGCCCATGCCGATCAGGACCACGCCGTTGCCGATCGGCATCACGTCGCCGCCTTCCAGGGTCGAGGAGCCGTGGTCCTTGTCCGGGTCGCCGTACCAGATCTCGAACTCGGCGTTGGCGAACTCGGGGTGGAACTTGTAGATGGCGGTGGTCAGCAGGGTTTCCTGTCGTCGCGCCGGCCAGTACATCGGGTTCAGGGTCACGCCGCCGTAGATCCAGCAAGTGGTGTCGCGGGTGAACTGGGTGTTCGGCAACGGCGGCAGCAGGAAGCTGGAATGGCCCAGGTACTCGCGGTACATCTTGAGGATGTTGGCGCCTTCGCTGGCGGGCAGGTCGTCAGCGGCGACGCCGCCGATCAGGTACTCGGCCAGCTTGCGCGGCTCCAGGCTCTCCAGCCAGGAGCGCAGCTCGCTGGTCAGGCCCAGGCCGACGCTGTCGGCGGTGATCTTGCGATCGAGGATCCACTTCAGCGCTTCCGGGTTCTGGATGGTCTCGGTCAGCAGGTTGTGCATCTCGAGGACGTCGATGCCGCGCTCGCGCATCTTGGTGACGAAGTCGAAGTGGTCGCGCTTGGCCTGGTTCACCCAGATCACGTCGTCGAACAGCAACTCGTCGCAGTTGCTAGGGGTCAGGCGCTGGTGGGCGAGTCCGGGCGAGCAGACCATCACTTTGCGCAGTTTGCCGGCTTCGGAGTGGACGCCAAGTTTGGTTTTTTCCGTGCTCATTTCACGTCTCCAGTGGAGTAATCAGAGGGTGAGGAAACCGTCGTAGAGGCCGTAGGCAGCCACCAGGGCGCCAATGACGACTGCGGCGAAGATCAGTTTTTCGATTCCGGTGAAGATCGGCTGGCCGACCTCGTGCTTGGCCTTGGCGAAGAGGATCGCGCCGGGCGCATACAGCAGGGCGGACAGCAGCAGGTACTTCAGGCCACCGGCGTAGAGCAGCCAGACCGCGTAGACCACAGCGATGCCGGCGATGACCAGGTCCTTGCTGCGTTCGCGGGCATCGTTCTCGTAGGTCTCGCCCTTCAGGGTCAGCAGCAGGCCATAGGCGGCGGACCAGAAGTACGGGATCAGGATCATCGAGGTGGCCAGGAGCAGCATCTTGGTGTACGGGTCCATGCCGTCCGGGTCGCCCGAGGTGAAGAACACCACCACCAGGAACACCTGTACGCAGATGTTGGTCAGCCACAGGGCGTTGGCCGGCACCTGGTTGGCGTTCTCGCGGCGCAGGAACTCCGGCATGGTGTGGTCCTTGGCCGCGGCGAACATGATCTCGGCGCACAGCAGCACCCAGGAGAGCAGCGCGCCCAGCAGCGAGATCAGCAGGCCGACGCTGATCAGCACGGCGCCCCAGTGGCCGACCACATGCTCGAGTACCAGCGCCATCGACGGGTTCTGCAGCTTGGCCAGTTCCGGCTGGGTCATCACGCCCATGGACAGCACGTTGACCAGCACCAGCAGGAGCAGGACGGTGATGAAGCCGATCACGGTGGCCTTGCCGACGTCGGAACGTTTTTCCGCGCGGGAGGAGAAGATGCTCGCGCCCTCGATGCCGATGAACACCCAGACGGTGACCAGCATCATGTTGCGCACCTGGTTCATCACGCTGCCCAGGTCCGGGTTGCTCTTGCCCCAGATGTCGGCGGTGAAGATGTCCAGCTTGAAGGCGAACAGGCAGATCAGGATGAACAGGAACAGCGGCACGATCTTGGCCACGGTGGTGACGGTGTTGATGAACGCCGCTTCCTTGATCCCGCGCAGCACCAGGAAGTGCAGGGCCCAGAGCAGGACCGAGGCGCAGACGATCGCGGCGACGGTGTCGCCCTTGCCGAAGATCGGGAAGAAGTAGCCGAGGGTGCTGAACAACAGGACGAAGTAGCCGACGTTGCCCAGCCAGGCGCTGATCCAGTAGCCCCAGGCCGAGGAGAAACCCATGTAGTCGCCGAAGCCGGCCTTGGCGTAGGCGTACACGCCGCCGTCGAGTTCGGGCTTGCGGTTGGCGAGGGTCTGGAAGACGAAAGCGAGGGTGAGCATGCCGACGGCGGTGATCGCCCATCCGATCAGGACGGCGCCGACGTCGGCGCTGGCTGCCATGTTTTGCGGAAGGGAGAAGATGCCCCCTCCGATCATCGAGCCGACAACCAGAGCCGTTAGCGCTCCTAGTCGGAGTTTTTGGCTGGATTCTTGGGACATTTTCGGAATCTCCCTATAGGAATTGAGAGTGAAGCCATTAGGCGGCAGCGGCTATTGTTGAATGCTGATCCACGTCAATAGCTTCCTACTCAAAGTAATTAGATGACGCATTCCTGTAAGTCGCGAGTGCCAAAGATAGAAGAGGAATCTAAGACCTGCCCGCAATCGGGCGGTTTTTTCATGTGATAAGGGAAGTCTTGCCATCCGCTACGGGGAAAGCTTGAAATTGCTCGAAATCGGGCTATAAGCCGCGGATCAAGCCGGATCGTTGATGCCGATCAATGAATTTCGCGAGACGGTATTCTGACTTTTGGAGGGGGGCTCGCCAGCTTGTTGGCGGTCCGCCGAAAAACCGCCACGGTTTGCCAGAGAAGTGTTTCAGTATTTCGGTGTAGGTGCTTTTTTATTTATAAGTAAAAATAATTTTCCGCTCTCATCAAAGAACGAAAAAGCACAAGGACAGAAATGAAGAAGCCCGGCGTTCGCCGGGCTTCTTCATTTGGGCTTCAGGGTATGAAGACCGCTGGGGGGACGGGATCGCCGCCCACCCGCCGCGCGTGCTGGCGCACGTCGGCACAGGGGGAAGGGGCCGCCATCCGGTTCGTGGCCGAAGGGCGCGGTTCGCCGGGCGAACCGAAAGCCGGTGCCAGGGGCACTGCGAGCGATTGAGCAAGCGGCGTGCCAGCCATCGACAGGTGGCCCGGCCCGTCAACTGCGGGACACGGGCCTGCGGCATGAGCGGATTTTTGCCGAAGGCCCGAGCGCAGGGCGGGGTTTTCCGCCGTCGTTACCGTTCCGTCAGCTCATCCCCAGCCAGTTCGGCAATGCCATGGATACCGCCGGGATGTAGGTCACGATGATCAGGAACACCAGCAGGATCATCAGCCACGGCAGCGCCGCGCGGATGGTCGCGCCCAGCGGCATGCCGGTGACCGCCGAGGTGACGAACAGGTTGAGGCCGACCGGCGGGGTGATCAGGCCGATCTCCATGTTCACCACCATGATGATGCCGAGGTGGATCGGATCGATACCCAGCTCCATGGCGATGGGGAAGAAGATCGGTGCCAGGATCAGGATGATCGCCGAGGGCTCCATGAAGTTGCCGGCGATCAGCAGCACGATGTTCACCACCAGCAGGAACATCCACGGCGACAGCCCGAGGTCGGTGACCCAGGCGGCGATACTCTGCGGAATCTGCTCGGTGGTCAGCACATGGGCGAAGAGCATGGCGTTGGCGATGATGAACATCAGCATGATGGTCAGCTTGCCGGACTCCAGCAGCACCTTCGGGCACTCTTTCAGGCGCATGTCCTTGTACACGAACAGCGCCACGAACGCCGAGTACACGGCCGCGACGGCGGCAGCCTCGGTTGGGGTGAAGGCGCCCGAATAGATGCCGCCGAGAATGATCACCATCAGCAGCAGGCCCCAGAGCGCCTTGCGCGCGCTGGCGATCCATTCGCGAAGGCTGACTCTCGGCATGGCTGGCAGCTTCTTGACCCGGGCGACGATGTAGATCACCACCATCAGGATCAGGCCCAGCAATAGTCCGGGGACCACGCCGGCCATGAACAGCTTGCCGACCGAGGTTTCGGTCGCCGCGGCATAGACCACCATGACGATCGACGGTGGGATGAGGATGCCCAGGGTGCCGGCGTTGCAGACGATCCCGGCGCCGAACGCCTGTGGGTAGCCCGAACGGACCATGCCGGCGATGGCGATCGAGCCGACCGCCGCCACCGTCGCCGGCGAGGAACCGGACAGCGCGGCGAAGAGCATGCAGGCGAGCACCGCGGCGATCGCAAGGCCGCCGCGAATATGCCCGACGCAGGCGTTGGCGAAGTCGATCAGGCGCCGCGCCACCCCGCCGGTGGTCATGAACGCGCCGGAGAGCAGGAAGAACGGGATCGCCAGCAGGGTGTAGTGCTCGGAGGTCTCGAACAGCTTGATCGCCAGCGAGCGTACCGAGTCCGGGCTGAACAGGAGGATCGTCAGCGCACCGGAGAGCCCCAGGGAGACGGCGATCGGCACGCCGATGAACATCAGCAGGAACAGCAGCAGGAAGAGGAACAGGATGGTCATGCTTTCGGCTCCTCGTGCTCGGTCAGCTTCAGCGCGTCGGCGGCCTCGTCGGCCAGGCCCAGGCCGGTCTGACGGTTGCGCAGGATGCGCACGAGGATCTCGGCGAAACGGATGAACACCAGGGCGAAACCGACCGGCACGATCAGGCCGATGTGCCATTGGCGGATGCCGAAGTGGTCGAGGTCCTCGGCGCCGATGCCGGCGATGAACAGGGTCTTCACCCAGTCGTAGCTGGCCACGCAGAGCAGGCCGGCGTAGCCGAGGCAGGCCAGGCAGGCGATCACGCCGAGGACCCGCTGTACCGGCCGCGAAGCCAGCTTCACCAGCACGTCCACGCCGAGGTGCCCGGCGGTGCGTACGCCGTAGGCGATGCCGAGGAAGATCAGCCAGGCGAACAGGGCCTTGGTCAGGGCGTTGCTCCAGGTCATCTCCTGGGCCAGGCTGAGGATGGCGTCGCCGATGGCGAGCAGCGTCTCGTTGCCGCCCTCCCAGAGGTCGGCGAGATCGTAGAACAGCGTGTAGAGGTTATTGAGGACTACATAAACGAAGGTAACCAGCGTCATGGCGGCGAGGAGGAAGGCGATCAGGCCTTCCTCCAGGCGCGCCCAGACGCGCGCGAGCGCGTGCATGGGCTTTCCCTCTTCTTCTTATTGAGCCTGGTTGGCGGCTTCGGCGGCCTTGATCAGGTCGGCGCCGATCTCACCTTCGAACTTCTTCCACACCGGCTGCATGGCCTTGCGCCATTCGGCCCGCTGTTCGGGAGTGAGTTCGATGATCTCGCTGGTCTTGGCCTCGACGATGCGCTGCTTGTCGCCCTGGTTGAGCGCCTCGGCCTGCTTGTTCACCTCCACGGTCACCTCGTCCATGGTCTTGGCCAGAACGCCGCGCACGTCTTCCGGCAGGCCGTTCCAGAACTTGGTGTTGGTGATCACCATGTAGTCCAGCACGCCGTGGTCGGATTCGGTGATGTACTTCTGCACTTCGTGCATCTTCTGCGAGTAGATGTTCGACCAGGGGTTCTCGGTACCGTTGACCACGCCGGTCTGCAGGCCCTGGTAGACCTCGGCGAAGCTCATCTTGCGCGGGTTGGCGCGCACCGCCTTGAACTGTTCCTCGAGCACCTTGGAGGCCTGCACGCGGAACTTCAGGCCGCGGGCGTCCTTCGGCTCGCGCAGGGGCTTGTTGGCGGACAGTTGCTTCATCCCGTTGTGCCAGTAGCCGAGGCCGGTGATGCCCTTGTCCTGCATCGAGGTCAGCAACTCCTTGCCCTGCGGGCTCTGCTGGAAGCGGTCGACCGCCTGGATGTTGTCGAACAGGAACGGCAGGTCGAAGATCTGCAGTTTCTTGGTGTACTGCTCGAACTTGGCCAGCGACGGCGCGATGATCTGCACGTCGCCCAGCAGCAGGGCCTCCATTTCCTTGCCGTCGCCGAACAGCGACGAGTTCGGGTAGACCTCCACCTTGACCTTGCCCGGCAGGCGTTCCTCCACCAGTTTCTTGAACAGCAGCGCGCCCTGGCCCTTGGGCGTGTGCTCGGCGACGACGTGGGAGAACTTGATGACGATCGGGTCGGCCGCCTGGACGATTCCGGCGACGGTCAGGGAAAGTGCGCAGACGAGCGCCTTCGCGGTGTGCTTGAGCATGAGACTTCCTCTTTGTTCTTGTCTGTCTTTTATGAAGAGGACAGATGTCCTCTCGGCGTGGCCGAACAAGGGAAGTCTAGGCAGCGCAGCGGCAGATGCTGCGTGAATCGGAAAAGCGCCTGGTCTTCTGCTTGTTGGAACGCTCGGGAAGCAGTGAGCAAGCCCTGTGCCAGTCGGGCAAGGGCGTGCAGGGGAGATGCTGCGGGCGCGAATGGCGAACGGCTGGCGGTATTCCGCCATTCATTCGCCATCATCTGGCGGATTCTCGCCAGGCGTGTTGAACGGCAGGCCGTGCTTGCGCAGCTTGTCGTGCAGGGTCTTGCGCGGGATACCGAGGGCCTCGGCGACGCTGCGCAGCGAATTGTGCGGGCGTTCCAGCTCGGCGGCGATCAGCGAGCGTTCGAAGGCCTCGACCTTGGCGCTGAGGTTGTGCGGCTCGTCGGCGGCGTCGGGCAGGACTCCGTCGTCCAGGCTCAGGCCGAGGCCCAGGGCGAAGCGCTCGGCGGCGTTCTGCAATTCGCGCACGTTGCCCGGCCAGTCGTAGGCCAGCAGCCGCGCCGACTGGCCGGCGTCCAGTTCGCGTGGCGTCAGGCCATGGCGCATGGCGCCGGCTTCGGCGAAATGGCGGAACAGCAGCGGGATGTCCTCGCCGCGCTCGCGCAGCGGTGGGATGCGCAAGCTGGCGACGTTGAGGCGGTAATAGAGGTCGGCGCGGAAGCGGCCCTGGTCGGCGGCCTGGCGCAGGTCTTCCTTGGTTGCCGCGATGATGCGGATATCCAGCGGGATCAGCTGGTTGGAGCCGAGCCGCTCGACTACCCGTTCCTGCAGCAGGCGCAACAGCTTGACCTGCACGTCCAGGCTCATGCTCTCGATCTCGTCGAGGAACAGGGTGCCGCCATTGGCGTACTCGAACTTGCCGATGCGGCGCTTCTGCGCGCCGGTGAAGGCGCCGGCCTCGTGGCCGAACAGTTCGCTCTCCACCACCGATTCGGCGAGAGCGCCGGCGTTGATCGCGACGAACGGTCCGTCGCGCCGGCTCGACAGGTCATGCAGGGCCCGCGCGACCACCTCCTTGCCGGCGCCGGTTTCGCCAAGGACCAGCACGTCGGCCTGGATCGCCGCCAGCGAGCCGACCTGCTCGCGCAGGCGCTGCATGCCGGCCGAGCGTCCGATCAGGCGCCCATGCAGTTCGTGGCGTTCGGCCAGGGCCAGGCGCAGGGTGCGGTTCTCCAGGACCAGCCGGCGCACCTCCAGGGCGCGGCGCACGCTGTCGAGCAGGGCGTCGCTGGGGAAGGGCTTTTCCAGGAAGTCATAGGCGCCGCCGCGCATGGCCTGGACCGCCAGCGGCACGTCGCCGTGGCCGGTGATCAGGATCACCGGCAGGTCGGCGTCCTGTTCGTGCAATTGGCGGAGCAGTTCCATGCCATCGATGCCGGGCATGCGGATGTCGCTGACCACCACCCCGGGCCAGTCCTTGCACTGCGCGGTATCCAGCTGGCGCGCGTCGTCCAGGGTCGCGACCTTGAGCCCGGCGAGGTCGAGCGTCTGGCGCAGGGCCTGGCGCAGGTGCGGATCGTCGTCGATCAGCAGGACCTGGGTCTGGGCATCGAATGGCGCGAAGGGACTCATGCGCGGGTTTCCTCCTGGGGCATGGCGGCGACGCCGGGAACTCCCGGCAGCAAGTGCAGGCGCACCACGGCGCCGCCTTCGAGATGGTTGCCCATTTCCAGGCGGCCGCCGAGGGCGCGCAATAGGTTATCGCAGATGGCCAGGCCGAGGCCGAGCCCTTTGGCGGTGGTCTTGGTGGTGAAGAAGGGTTCGTGGGCGTGGGCCAGGGCGTCCTCGGAAAACCCCGGGCCGTTGTCGCGCAGGGTCAGGATCACGCCGTGCTGGTCCTGGCTGGCGATCACCCACAGGCGCCGCGGCGGAGCTTTCTCGGCGAGCGCGTCGAGGGCATTGGTGAGCAGGTTGCCGAGGATCTGCCGCAAGCGGGTCTCGCCGGCCTGGACCCACAGCGGGGCGTCCGGCACGTCGCGCAGCAGTTCGACGTTCATCGCCCGCCGCCGACTGGCGAGCATCGACAGGGCGTCCTCGATCGCCGGCTGCAACTGCACGTTCTCCGGCGCCCGGCGCGCACCGCGGGCATAGGCCTTGAGGTGGGCGATGATCGAGGCCATGCGGGTGGTGAGGTCGCTGATCTGCTCGAGATTGCCGCGGGCGTCCTCGGTGCGCTGGTGGTCGAGCAGCACCCGGGCGTTGTCGGCGTAGCTGCGGATCGCCGCCAGCGGCTGGTTGAGTTCGTGGCTGATGCTCGCCGACATGGTGCCGAGGGCCGTGAGCTTGCCGGCCTGGACCACTTCGTCCTGGGCGCGCATCAGCTCGCGCTGGGCCTGCTCGCGTTCGTGGACTTCCTGCTGCAACTGCGCGTTGGCGTTCTCCAGCTCGCGGGTGCGTTCCAGTACGCGCTCTTCCAACTGGCGCTTGGCCTCGGCCTCGAGAGCGATGCGGTCCAAGTAGTGACGGCGGCTGAGGGTCAGCAGGGTAAGCAGCAGGAGCAGGGCGAGCAGGGTCGCGCCGCCGATCAGCAGGACGCTGCGCACCGGCCGTTCGATGAGGGTGCGGGGGGCGTAGATGCTCACCGTCCAGCCGGTTTCCGGCAGCGTCCGGCTCTGGCTGAGCCAGGCGCTCTGTTGCAGGCGCAGGGGCTTCGGGTCCTGCACCGGGTAGGGGATGTTGGCGTGGATCTCGTCGCGCTCCGCCGCGCTCAGCGGCCGACTGGCATGGAAGCGCCAATCCTCGCGCGAGGAGAGGATCACCACGCCGTAGTTGTCTATCACCAGCAGTTGCTCCGGGGAATTGCCCCAGAGCCGTTCGATGTGTTCGAGATCGACCTTCACCACCAGCACGCCGATGATCCGCGAGCCTTCCTTCACCGCACTGGCGAAGTAGTAGCCGCGCTTGATCGAGGTGGTGCCCAGGCCGAAGAAGCGCGCCAGGCGGCCCTGCATGGCCTCGCGATAATAGGGGCGGAAGGCGAAGTTGCGGTGGACGAAACTGTCCGCCTGGGCCCAGTTGGAGGCGACCTGGGTGGTGCCGTCCGGTTGCAGCAGGTAGATCACGTCGGCGCCGGTGCGTCGGCGGATGTCGGCCAGCGCCTCGTTGGCGATCTTCTGCAGCAGCGGGTCGCCAGGTTGTTGCAGGGCCTGGCGCAGCACCGGCAGGCCGCCGAGGATCTGCGGCAGTTCTTCGTAGCGGCGCAGCGTGCCGAGCAGGTTGGCGACGTAGAGGTCGAGCGTCTGGCGGTTCTGCTCGGCCAACTGCTCGCTGTAGTAGCGCTCGGCGAAATATTGCAGGGGCCAGAGCAGCGGCGCGAGAAGCAGGGCGAGGATGACCAGCGAGCGCCAGCGATGGAAATAGGCTTTCAAGACGAACGAACCTGCCGTGGCTGCGAGTATCCGGGGCATCCCGGACGGGATGCCCTAAATTATCACGCCTTGCGCCGAGTCCGGTCGCTCCCTGCCGTTCAGGGGAAGCAGTCGGCGTCGGCGAATGCCTTGCCCTGGCGGTCCTTCTCCGAAAGCAGGGGGGCATCCTGCAGCGGCCAGTCGATCTTCAGCTCGGGATCGTTCCAGACGATGCAGCGTTCGTGTTCCGGCGCCCAGAAGTCGGTGGTCTTGTAGAGGAACTCGGCGTATTCGCTGAGCACCACGAAGCCGTGCGCGAAGCCGGCCGGAATCCACATCTGGCGCTTGTTCTCCGCGCTCAGGCGTTCGCCTACCCAGTGGCCGAAGGTCGGCGAGCCGCGACGCAGGTCGACGGCCACGTCGAATACCTCGCCGAGGGTGGCGCGCACCAGTTTTCCCTGGGCTTGCCGGATCTGGTAGTGCAGGCCGCGGAGGACGCCACGGGCGGAACGCGAATGGTTGTCCTGGACGAAGCTGACCGGATGACCGCAGGCCTCCTCGAAGGCGCGCTGGTTGTAGCTTTCGAAGAAGAATCCGCGATCGTCGCCGAACACCCGGGGTTCGAAGAGGATGACGTCGGGGATTGCCAGGCGGGTCGCTTTCATCAGTACACGGTCTCGGTCAGCAGGCGCTTGAGGTATTGGCCGTAGCCGTTCTTGGCCAGCGGCGCGGCGAGTTTTTCCAGTTGCGCGGCGTCGATCCACTTCTGCCGGTAGGCGATCTCTTCCGGGCAGGCCACCTTGAGTCCCTGGCGGTTCTCCAGGGTGGCGATGAACTGGCCGGCCTCGAGCAGCGAATCGTGGGTGCCGGTATCCAGCCAGGCGTAGCCGCGGCCCATGATCTCCACGCTGAGCTGGCCGCGCTCCAGGTAGGCGCGGTTGACGTCGGTGATCTCCAGCTCGCCGCGCGGTGAAGGCTTCAGGTCCCTGGCGATGTCCACCACCTGCTGGTCGTAGAAATACAGGCCGGTGACCGCGTAGTTCGACTTCGGCTTCAGTGGCTTCTCTTCCAGGCTGATGGCCTTGCCGCCCTGGTCGAACTCGACCACGCCGTAGCGCTCCGGGTCCAGCACGTGGTAGGCGAAGACGCTGGCGCCGGTCTGGCGCTGCGAAGCGCTGCCGAGCAACTCGTGGAAGTCGTGGCCGTAATAGAGGTTGTCGCCCAGGACCAGCGCGCTGAGGTCGTTGCCGATGAACGACTCGCCGATCAGGAAGGCCTGGGCCAGGCCGTCCGGCGACGGTTGCACGGCATATTGCAGGTCCAGGCCCCAGTTCGAACCGTCGCCCAGCAACTGCTGGAAGCGTGGGGTGTCCTGTGGGGTCGAGATGATCAGTATCTCGCGGATGCCCGCCAGCATCAGGGTACTGAGCGGGTAGTAGATCATCGGCTTGTCGTACACCGGCAGCAGCTGCTTGGAGATGGCCAGCGTTGCCGGGTGCAGGCGGGTGCCCGAGCCTCCGGCGAGGATGATGCCCTTGCGTTTCATAGTGGTCCCTGCTCGCTCAGTTCCTGGATCATGCGTCCGGCATGGTAGCGCCAGTCGGGCAGTACCAGGCCGAAGACCTGTTGCAGCTTGTGGTTGTCGAGGCGCGAATTGGCCGGGCGCTTCGCCGGCACCGGGTAATCCTCGGTGGCAATCGGCAGGACCCGCTGCGGCGTCGCCTGCAACTCCCAGCCCCGCTCCAGCGCCTGTTCGATGACGAAGCGCGCATAGAGGTGCCAGGACGTCTCGCCGCTGGCGACCAGGTGGTAGGTGCCGCTGGCCCGTGCTGCCAGCTCGGCATCCCAGCGCAGACGCTGCAGGGCCTGGGCGGTGACGTCGGCGATCAGCTCGGCGCTGGTCGGCGCGCCGAACTGGTCGGCCACGACCTTGAGTTCGTCGCGTTGCCCGGCCAGGCGCAGCATGGTCTTGGCGAAGTTCCCGCCGCGCGCGGCGTAGACCCAGCTGGTGCGGAAGATCAGGTGGCGGCAGCCGCTGGCGCGGATGGCCTGCTCGCCTTCCAGCTTGGTCTGCCCGTAGACGCTCAGCGGGCCGGTCGGCGCGTCCTCGGCGAAAGGCGCGCTGCCCGCGCCGTCGAACACGTAGTCGGTGGAGTAATGCACCAGCCAGGCGCCGCAGGCCGCGGCCTCCTCGGCCAGTACCGCGACGGCGCGGGCATTGATCAGGCGGGCGTTGTCGGCATCGCTCTCGGCCTTGTCCACCGCGGTGTAGGCGCCGGCGTTGACGATGAACTGCGGCCGCTCGGCGCGAATCAGTCGCGCCAGGCCTTCGGGGTCGGCGAGATCGGCGCGCCGGCGGTCACAGACCAGCAGTTCGCCCAGCGGCGCCAGGGCGCGCTGCAGCTCCCAGCCGACCTGGCCGTTGGCGCCGAGGAGAAGGATCCGGTTCATGCGTACTGCTTACCCACCCACTCGCGGTAGGCACCGCTGGTTACGTTGGCCACCCAGTCCTGGTTGTCCAGGTACCAGCGCACGGTCTTGCGGATGCCGGTCTCGAAGGTTTCCGCCGGCTTCCAGCCCAGCTCGCGCTCCAGGCGCGTGGCATCGATGGCGTAGCGGCGATCATGGCCCGGACGATCCTTGACGAAGGTGATCTGCTCGCGATAGCTGCGGCCGTCGGCGCGCGGCTGCTCCTGGTCGAGGATGGCGCAGAGGGTCTCGACCACGTCGAGGTTGGCCTTTTCGTTCCAGCCGCCGACATTGTAGGTCTCGCCCAGTTGCCCGGCTTCGAGGACCCGGCGGATGGCGCTGCAATGGTCCTTGACGTAGAGCCAGTCGCGGATCTGCTGGCCGTCGCCGTAGATCGGCAGCGGCTTGCCGGCCAGGGCGTTGTGGATCACCAGTGGGATGAGCTTTTCCGGGAAGTGGTACGGGCCGTAGTTGTTCGAGCAGTTGGTGGTCAGCACCGGCAGCCCGTAGGTGTGGTGATAGGCCCGCACCAGGTGGTCGGAGGCCGCCTTGGACGCCGAGTAGGGACTGTTCGGCTCGTAGCGGTTGTTCTCGGTGAAGGCCGGATCGCTCGGTGCCAGCGAGCCATAGACTTCGTCGGTGGAGACGTGGAGGAAGCGGAATGCCGCCTTCGCTTCCGGCTCCAGCGCGCCCCAGTAGGCGCGCACTTCTTCCAGCAGGCGGAAGGTGCCGACGATGTTGGTCTGGATGAAGTCCTCGGGGCCGTGGATCGAGCGGTCCACATGAGATTCCGCGGCGAAGTTGAGGATCGCCCGCGGCTGGTGCTCGGCGAGCAGGCGGGCTACCAGCTGGCTATCGCCGATATCGCCGGCGACGAAGGTGTGCCGGGCGTCGCCGTCGAGGCTGGCGAGGTTCTGCCGGTTGCCGGCGTAGGTGAGCTTGTCGAGGCTGACCACCGGCTCGTCATGCAGGGCCAGCCAGTCGAGCACGAAATTGGCGCCGATGAAGCCGGCGCTGCCGGTCACGAGAATCGTCATGAGTCATACCTTGTTCAAGCAGTGGTTGTCCGTAGGGCTGCTTCGACACGTCCCGCCAAGGTGTACCAATCGATCGTGAAGACGACGATTAGTACGGGAAAAATGGCGATCCTGCCAACCCCAGATCTGGTAGGTGCATCTGACCCGGCATTCTATGCGAAGTGCCATCATCGGGCGGCAGGTAGGAGGATAAAACAAAAAAGCCCCGCGCGAGGCGGGGCTTTTCGGGGATTCGGCACCAGGAGTCGAAAATAGTTGTGACTATTTGATTTATAATGTTTTTTATCATTCGGTTACCTATTTCTACCCCTAAAAATATCCCCATGGATTTATCTTTATAGCAGTAGGCTCAGCCTGATCTTGCCCAGTCCCAGTGGACACCCCGTTAAGCGATAAACTGCAACGAGGTGAATCATGGCAAGACAAGCAACCCCAATGAAACAGACCCGCACCCGCCATTCCCAAGCCTACAAGGACGAAGCGCTGGCTTTGGCCGAGCGCATTGGCGTCAGCAAGGCTGCCGAACAGCTCGGCCTGCATGCTTCCCAGCTCTACGGCTGGCGGAGCAAGAAGCACCAGACTCAGTCCGGCAGCGAGCGCGAGCAGTCGCTGGCCGACGAGAATGCCCGACTCAAGCGGCTGTTGGCCGAGCACGCCGAGGAGCTGGCCATCGTAAAAAAGGCCGCCGCGTACTTTGCCAAGAGCCTCAAGTGAAGTACGCCTTCATGAGGACTCATACCGCGCATTTCTCGATCCAGGCCATGTGTCGCGTGTTGGGCGTTGCCCGCAGCGGTTACTACGCTTGGTGCTCTCGCAGGCCGTCAATGCGCCAGCGGCGAAGAGCCGAACTGGATCGGCAGGTCGCTCAGGCATACAGCGCACGCAAGGGCCGCAGCGGGGCTCCACGGCTTTGCCACGACCTGCGGGAAGCCGGCCTACCCTGCAATCGCAAGACGGTAGCCGCCTCGATGCAACGGCAAGGACTGCGTGCCAAGGCCGCCAAGAAGTTCAAGGCCACGACCAATTCTCAGCACTCCCTGCCAGTGGCAGAGAACTTGCTCAAGCAGGATTTCAAGGCATCTGCGCCAAATCAGAAATGGGTGGGTGACATCACCTACCTGTATACGGAGGAAGGCTGGCTGTATCTGGCAGTGGTCATCGATCTGTATTCACGGATGGTGATCGGCTGGGCCATGAACGAACGCATGACGGCCGACTTGGTTTGCGATGCCTTGCACATGGCGCTGTGGCGACGTAGGCAGCCTAATGACGTGATCGTGCATAGCGACCGCGGCAGCCAGTACTGCTCAGCGGCTTACCAGGAGCTGATCCGCGCCCATCACTTGCGATGCAGCATGAGCGCCAAAGGCAACTGCTACGACAATGCCTGTGCAGAGAGCTTCTTCCACAGCCTGAAGGTCGAGTGCATCCACGGCGAGCGCTTCACGAGCCGCGCCCAGATGCGTGAAACCGTGTTTGAATACGTCGAAACCGATTACAACCGCCAGCGGCGACACAGCACGCTGGGGCACATCAGCCCAGAGGCCTTCGAGGCCAGGATGTGTGCTTAAACCCGTGTCCACGGCTGCTGGGCAAGATCAGCCTCACGCTGTCTGTGTTCTCGAACTTCAAGCTCATCTGCCAATCCTCTATGTGGCTTATCCGAAGCCGTAGGGGTCCGCTCTGCAGTCGGCGTCCCGCGCCCAATGCAACTATTTTCAGAGTTAACAGAGAATACTGCATTACAGCTATCTGCATTGGCTCGCAGGAGAGTGAAAAGTCCACCCGCATCTAATTAGGCTGCTTGAGTGAAGATATCCCCGTCAGATTGAATAATATGTAATCGTAATTTTTTAGAGGCACAGGCGAACCGTTATTTATACTGCTTAACATTTTCAGTGAGCTTTCGAGAAAAGTTATCTTCGTCCTCAAGTGGGATTATATCAAAGGTCAGAGGTTTACTGTCCGGCTGTATCAGTGCGCCTGTATTATTTCAGTAACGGACCTTTGTAGTCGCCGCTTACTTTCATTGGCTCATGCTCTTGTTAGTGAGGCGAGAGCAATACCTCTATGTACGGCAATTACTCTCAATGTAGTTCCATCAATAGAAGAATAAACAGCGTTGCCTCGGAGCGACGGGTATGAACAATTTTATAGAGCATGGGAGACGCAATGCCAATTGCGAACAAGCTCGACCTCACCTGTCCTCCTTGTCGAAGGTTTATCCGCAGCGTCGCGAAGAGCAATTAGACATTAATAACAGGAATATTTCTCCTGCATGCTTGGCACCGAGGGTGGATGTGTGGTAAATGGTTTCTTATAGCTCAGGCGCGCTGCGAGTAAAGTGCTGCTCAGTTTTGGCAATAACCTATTTTCTACAGTAAGTTAAAATCGGATATACAGGAAGTTTTTTGATGACTACTCCAGGTGTACTAAAATTAAAGGATATTCCTCTTGGTAGCACAGACGCTAAGAATGAGGTGCTGAGTAATAGTCCTGAAGAAATCGTACGTTTCGTTAACTCATTTGTTGTTCCGCCAGCGCTATCGATAGAAAAATTTTACGATAAGAAAAAATATTACATAGTGGGATTAAAAGGCACAGGAAAAACAGCTCTTCTGCGCTATGTCTCATTAAAGCTTGAGGAATCCGGCGACTCAGATTCAAGTTTCGTTTTGTTTAAATCAGACGTAGATGAAGACTTGAGAAAGGATTTTGCTCGCGCAGCCAGGGTTCAAGTGGTGGCAGAAAATAGTGATGCTTATGACGGCGATGATTTTGAGACCGTATGGCGTTGGTTTATCTATAGAAAAATTGCCTCTCTAATACAAGAAGGCAGCTCACCATTCCAGAATAACGAATTGCTCAATACGTTTGTTGCATTGGTCACTTCTGAAGCAGATGCTAAGGCAGAGAAATCTGGACTTATGCGATTGGTGCCTAATATCCGAAAAGGTACGGTTGAAATAAGCCAGTCGCCGAAGTTAGGTTTGGAGTTTGATTGGGATGACTCTGGTCGAGCAAAGGTTAATTTCAACGACCTCGTACGTAGAGCCGATCAAGCCTTCCAGAAATTAGAGCCTGATGCAAGACGGTTGAACGTTTTTTTTGACGAGCTCGAGCTGAATTACGCTAGCAACAAGCAGTACCAGCGTGATGCTCGCTTAGTTAGGGATCTGATTGTCTCGATTGAGCGATTGAACGCGACTTGTAAGTCGAGAGGCTATCCAATCTGCCTCTATGCAGCCATCAGATCAGAAGTCTTGAGTGCTGTGGACGCATTGGGAAAGGAAATCAATAAGCCGATTGCTGACTTCGGGTCTGTAATATCATGGAATAGACCCGGGCTTGATGCCACACAGCAGCCGCTATTGAATATTATCTGGCAGCGCATAAACAATGCGCGCGAGAAAGCAGGACTTGTAGACTTATCATCTCAAGAGTTGTGGAGTCAGTATTTCCCACGAAAAATAAATAATCAAAATCCGCAAGTCTACATTCTTCATAATTCATGGTATCGTCCTCGTGATGTAGTGCGCTTGCTAATTACTGTGCAAGACCAATATCCAGATGATGAAACTTTTTCTTTGCAAGCTCTCGAAGCTATACGCAAAGCGTATTCCACTGCATCTTGGGTAGAGCTCGCAGAAGAACTGAAGGCAAAATATAAGGCTGCTGAAGTTGAAGGGATTAAATATCTTTTCTATGGATACAAACAAATAGCTACATTTGCTGAGTTAAGTGAGAGGGCAGATCTTGTAGTGCTGGAACATGATGAAACGAAAAAGCTGCTGGAGCGAGTTTCACTTCGTGAGGTGCTAAAGGATCTTTTCCGTGTTGGAATTATAGGGAATATAGATGAGAACCATGAAAGGATGCGTTTTTCCTTCAGGGGTGATGATGAGATTCTCTTCCAGAATAAAGTCTTTGTTCATAATGCATTAAAGGCTCATTTGTCATGCTTTGGATGATCGATGCTGGCGGTCCAAGAGAATCGAAATGTATTCGGTGCTTTGTTTTTAGGTCAGTGCCGCTTAGGGAATCTATGGATTGAGATATTCTGACTGCTCTCTTTCCAAGTGATGTAGGTTTTTCAGTTCCGATAAGCCTGCGAATCGGCCGGGCGCAGAGTTCGGCCGATCTTGGTATGGAAGCTTTAAGGTGCTAGTGGCTGGCTAGTTTCCGTTTGTTGCCTGGTACTTCAGCGTTGCTCTTAATTTTTGGGTGATTAGTCTATTTCTGATTATAATGTGCGCCTTGGCGGAATTGAGAGTAATCCAGGTGCGTAAGCTTTAGGTGCTAAAGCTATTTGATATTGTTCGACTTGTCAGAATAATTAAATTGTTCTTAGTTTCTTCTTCATTAAATAGAGCGAAAGCCTTTGAGAGCAAATTGCTGAGTCACTCATGCAACGCACTCGATCAGAGGTTGAAATTCCATGTTTTTTTAAGCGGCGAACGATCAGCCGTACAGTCAGTGCGTAGTAATATCGCGTCGCCTCACTGTGTCTACATAGGCGATGTTCAAGAAACCAAGATAAGTGTTTTTTTGCCAGGCCCAAGGCGTCTCTCGCTGCCAGCGATCTGCAATCTCAGCTTGGATAAGCTTCGCCTGCCGCAAATGACGTTGCCGCGTCGCGCGCGATCCGATCAGCACGCCAGCTAAGAACAGCTCCATATCGAATGGCTTGCTCATGTCCGTCCTCCAATGTATGCCGCGACCACATCGATCCGACCGTGCCCTAGCTCACTGCTGATCTGCCTCCGAGCTTCACGATCAAGGTATCTATCTACCAGGCAACATTGGCCGCCGTTGATAGGCGCCCGGTGCTGGGTGATTTGCTCATAGCGCTCACATGCGTACGCCGCACGGAGCTCATGGAAGCCTCTGAGGTTGTGTGCATGCAGGATGGCCCGCGCGGGGCGAATGATTTCTTGCAGAACATTCAGATAGCTTTCATGTGGCGCTATTAGGTTGCTGCTACCTGTAGGCGACATCTGCCGTGCAAATCCAAGCGCACCTCGAATATGGTCATCCACCGCAATCCAACGTGGCGCTGAGGCACCCGCGCGGCCACCTTTGGTGCCATCCTGAATGTTTATCTCGCCTAGATCGTTAGCCTCACGGCTTAGCCGTGGCAGGTCAGCCAAGATGGCTTCACGCAAGCGCATGCCGGTGGCGCGCGTCAACAGAACAATCGCGGCGACCCGCTGCTGATGATCACGGCAAAGCGCATCGACAATCTGTTTAACCTGTTCGCGGTCTTGGCCTTGCGGCACCGACTGGCGAATCCCGGTGCGCTGCATGCCCAGTGCCTTGCTCGGACTTCGTAACTTCACGTACTGATCACCGCGAAGCGCCGCCATGGTCCTGTTGACGCTGGAAAGCCGATTTTGCGCGGTGCTGACGGCGAGGTCACCGCGCTCAACCGTGTCGCGCAGATATGCTGCATAGTCGGCCAACACCTTCCGATCAATCTGCCGCGCATCATTGATACCCGGCCCCTGTTCGGAACGGCACCATCTGACGAATGCCTGCCACCGATCACAGTGTGCTTTGACCGTGCCGTAATGACCGCCACCGAACGTGTCTTTCAGCGCTTGCGGGCCTGCGTAGCTCAATTGTCTGCCGTAACCGAAATTACGACCATCGCGTCTACCCACCAATGCCATGTCAGTCACCTCATCAGCCGATCTCCGATCCTCGCCCCACGTCATCCCGCCAAGAATGCTGAGTGTTATCAGGGATCAAGGCCCCTGCGACCTGTGGGGAATGTCCACTACGCGGGACTGGCGGCTCCTTACGACCGGGAGCAAGGGCATCTCATGATCTGGCCTCCTAAACACCGTTACCGGTGGGCGGGTGGAGGCAGCACTGGCTGACGAGACCAGCGCCTGAAGATTCTGAGCCGGGTGAACGCAGCAATGCGATGACCGGGGCATGCCTGACTGTCAGTCAGGTGCAGTCCATTCCCTGGTCTGCGGCACCATCATCTACATCGCTGTTGCTGGTGACATCGGCGTTTGTCACGCCGATTGTCACGAGGGGAATTGCCGCAAAGCCATGTGCGATAAGGGCTGCAGCAGTGGTAGGAGCGCCCGTCTCTTTCCAGAGAAAGAGACGGGCGCAGGTTGGCGCATACGAAATGGCCAAGCGGATAGATTGCTGCTGGGCAGGAGGGTAGGGTGGCTGCCGCAGGGGCAACGATGTTTAGTTGGCATCCATCACATGGGTAGTGACCGTACGAGCTACCGGACGCGAATCGTACTTGGGGGTTGAACCACCGCGGTTGCGGCGTGACCTTTCAGGTTTCTGGCCACATTCAGCTGCCTCGGCAGCGCTTGCACCTACCGGTCTACGCTTGTGGACAATATTCGTCAAGCAAAGCGATTTCAGGTGGTTAGCGCCTGTGGATAAAACTATCCCCCGGTGGACATCAGTGGTTTTCCACAGACGATTACTGTGCCAGTCGCTTTTGATAAGGTTAGGTCCATTGAAACGGGGCGGCTACGCCGCCTCGTTTCAATGGACCCGCGTGGAGGAGCTTCATGCGGTGCTGTGGGTAACTTCACCGCGAGGTTGAGGTGGTGGTGCGGCGGGCTACTCGGTCCTTTTGGCACTGCGAAGGCGCGTGACGTTCTCGCCTGTCTGCGTGCGCTCTTCGAGGAACTCGGCCTTGTGGGTATAGGCGGCGCGCACGTTGTTGCGTTCCTTGTGGCTCATCTGGCGTTCGATCGCTATCTCTGACCACAGCCCGGACTCGACCAGCGCACTGCACGCCATGGCTCGGAACCCGTGGCCGCAGATATCCACCTTGGTGTCGTAGCCCATCGTCCTGAGCGCGGCATTCACCGTGTTCTCGGACATCGGTTTCCACGGTTTGGCATCTCCCGCGAACACCAGCTCGAATTTGCCGGTGATCGCGTGGATCTGCTCAAGCAAGTCCACGGCCTGCGGCGATAAAGGTACAACGTGAATGTCCCCGGCCATCTTTGTACCCCTTGTGGAAAAGGGCACGCCGTCCAGCGCCGGGCGGGTATCGGGGATCTCCCAGATACCTCGCTTTAGGTCGAATTCATTCCAGCGGGCGAAGCGCAGTTCGCTGGAGCGTACGAATACATGCAACGACAGCATCACCGTGAGGCGCGTGAGCGGGCGACCTCTGTAGTCCTCAATGCATGCCAGTAGCTCTGGCAGCCGCGATAAGGGTAGTGCGAGTCGGTGAGTTACCCGTGGTGTCTTGATCGAGCCATCGAGGTCGTGAGCCGGGTTCGCCGTGATCAGTCGCAGCCGTTTGGCTTCACGCATGATGCTTTGCAGGTAGTTCTTGATCCTGAGCGCCACGTCGATGGTGCCGCGCTTCGTCACGGCTTCCAGTGGCTGCATGAGATCGTGGGTGTCCAACTCAACGATTGCCCTGGCACCAAGCAAAGGGAATACGTGAGTCTTCAACCGGCTGAGCACAGTCTTGGCGTGGCCGGGCGCCCACTTCGGCACCATGCTCGCATGCCAGTCGAGCGCAACGCTTTCGAAGGTGTGGCCGTTGATCACGGCTTGGGTCTTGGTTTGTTGCTTGTACTGGATGGGGTCTATGCCATTGGCGAGCTGCTGCTTGATCTCGAAGCGCTTGCGGCGTGCGTCGCCCAGCCCGACCACCGGATAGCTGCCGAGGGCGGTCAGGCCTTCGCGGCCATCGGGTTTCACTTACCTGAGTCGCCAGCCTTTGCGGCCGTTGGGTTGCACAAGCAGGTAAAGACCGTTGCCGTCGAAGAGCTTGTACTCGCGCTCTCTGGGCTTTGCCGTGCGACAGGTGGTGTCTGTAAGCGGGGCAGTGGTGCGGGCCATAAGGGTAGTCTCCGATATCGAAACGGACCTCTATCCTTAGAACTACCCTTATTAGCGCTGGCTACCCTCGGAATCCGACGGAACGCCAAAACGAGAAAACCCGCCAGAAGGCGGGTTTTTCGGGGGTTCCAGAGATTTGAAAGCTTTCTATGGAACCTTGAATGGTGCCGGCACCAGGAGTCGAACCCGGGACCTACTGATTACAAGTCAGTTGCTCTACCAGCTGAGCTATACCGGCGAAGAGGGCGACATTATAGCCAGCCGCCGCCAGGAGTAAACCACTGATTTTCCTGCCCGAATGCCGTTCGTCCTCAGTGCCCGGAGGCGGCCGCGCCGGGCTTGGCGCCGAACGGCGGGCGGGCCAGCCAGATGATCACCAGCAGGGCGAGGAACAGCCAGCCGAGCATGGTGAAGTAGTCGATGGTGGACATCATGTAGGCCTGGCTCTGCACCATCCGGTCGAGCAGCGCCGCGTTCGCCTGGGTGTTGCCGCCGAGCTGGGCGAGGGTTTCGTGGGTGGCCGGGTCGTAGAGACTGATGTTTTCGCTGAGATAGGCGTGGTGTTGGGTGGCGCGGCGGTTCCAGATCCAGGTGGTCAGCGAGGCGGCGAAGCTGCCGCCGAGGGTGCGCAGGAAGGTGGCCAGGCCGGAGCCGTCGGCGATCTGGTCGGGGGGCAGGTCGGAGAGCAGGATGCTCAGGATCGGCATGAAGAAGAACGCCACGCCGAGCCCCATGATCAACTGCACGATGGCGATGTGCTGGTAGTCGACCTCGGTGGTGAAGTTGGCGCGCATGAAGCAGGTGATGGCCATCGCCAGGAACGACAGGCCGGCGAGCATGCGCAGGTCGAAATGGTTGGCGTAGCGGCCGACCAGCGGCGAGAGGAACACCGGGAGGATGCCGATTGGCGCGGCGGCCAGCCCGGCCCAGGTGGCGGTGTAGCCCATCTGGGTCTGTAGCCATTGCGGGAGCAGCAGGTTGATGCCGAAGAACGCGGCATAGCCCAGCACCAGCGCCAGGGTGCCGGCGGCGAAGTTGCGGTGGGCGAACAGGCGCAGGTTGACGATCGGATGGCGGTCGGTGAATTCCCAGATGATGAAGAAGGCCAGGGCGATCGCCGCGATCAGCGCGCCGCCGACGATGAAGTTCGACTCGAACCAGTCCAGGTCGTTGCCCTTGTCGAGGACGATCTGCAGGGCGCCGACGCCGATCACCAGGGCGATCAGGCCGACGTAGTCCATCGGCGCCTTCTTGATCACCACCGGGCGTGCCTTCAGTTGCTGGTAGACGACGAAAGCGGCGAACAGGCCGACCGGCACGTTGATGAAGAAAATCCACGGCCAGCTGTAGTCGTCGGTGATCCAGCCGCCGAGGATCGGCCCGGCGATCGGCGCCACCACCGTGACCATCGCCAGCAGGGCCAGGGCCATGCCGCGCTTCGCCGGTGGGTAGATGGAGATCAGCAGGGTCTGGGTGATCGGATACAGCGGCCCGGCGACGAAGCCCTGCAAGGCGCGGAAGCCGACCAGAGAAGGCATCGACTGGGCGATGCCGCAGAGGAACGAGGCGAGTACGAACAGCAGCGCGGCGGCGATGAACAGGCGCACCTCGCCGACCCGCCGGGCCAGCCAGCCGGTCAGCGGCAGGGCGATGGCGTTGCTCACGGCGAACGAGGTGATCACCCAGGTGCCCTGTTCCGAACTCACCCCGAGGTTACCGGAGATGGTCGGCAGGGCGACGTTGGCGATGGTGGTGTCGAGCACCTGCATGAAAGTCGCCAGGGACAGGCCGATGGTCGCCATCACCAGGCTGGGCGGGGAGAAGCTGCTGCTTTCGCTCATGCTGGCGGGCTCAACGCTGGGCGGTCTTGCCGTGGTCTTCGGCGAGGTTGGCTTCGATCAGGCGTTCGATCAGCTTGTCGGCCGAGGCCAGTTGCTGCTGGTAGACATCGGTGGAGAACAGCGCTTCGCGCGGTGGCTGCTGGGCCAGGGCCGGGCCGCTCTGGTCGTGCAGGTCGACCTTGACGTCCATCGACAGGCCGATGCGCAGCGGATGCTTCTGCAATTCTTGCGGATCGATATGGATGCGCACCGGCACCCGCTGGACGATCTTGATCCAGTTGCCGGTGGCGTTCTGCGCCGGCAGCAGGGAGAACGCGCTGCCCGTGCCCACGCCGAGGCTGTCGACGGTGCCGCTGTAGCGCACGTCGCTGCCGTAGAGGTCGGAGCGGATCTCCACCGGCTGGCCGATACGCATGTGCTTGAGCTGGGTTTCCTTGAAGTTGGCGTCGATCCAGATCTGGTCCAGCGGGACCACGGCCATCAGCGCATTGCCCGGTTGCACGCGCTGGCCGACCTGTACGCTGCGCTTGGCGACGTAGCCGGTGACCGGCGCGACGATGGTCGAGCGGGCGTCGTCCAGGTAGGCCTGGCGCAGTTGCGCGGCGGCGGCCTTGACGTCCGGATGGGAGGTGATCTGGGTGTCGTCGACCAGCGCGCGATTGGTGTTCAACTGCTGTTCCGAGCTGGTCAGCGAGGCTTTCGCGCTGTCCAGGGCGTCGCGGGCGTGGGCCAGTTCCTCCTGGGAAATGGCGCCGTCGTCTGCGAGGTTCTTGCGCCGCTTGTAGTCGGCCTCGGCCTTGGCCAGCGCGACCTTGCGGGTGGCGACCTCGGCGCGATAGCCGTCGACGTTGCTGAACAGCCCGCGTACCTGGCGCACGGTGTGGGCCAGGTTGGCCTCGGCGCGCTGGAGGGCGATGTCGGCGTCGCTGGGATCGAACCTGACCAGTTCCTGGCCCTTGCGCACCAGGTCGCCGTCGTCGGCGCCGATGCTGACCACGGTGCCGACGATCTGCGGGGTGATCTGTACCACGTTGCCGTTGATGTAGGCGTCGTCGGTGTCCTCGTGCCAGCGGCCGTAGAAGAACTCCCAGGCCACGCTGGCCAGGGTGGCGAGGACGATCACGGCGAGCAGGATCAGCAACCAGCGCTTGCGCTTCGGGTTGCCGGCGGGGGTTTCGCTGTTGGCGGTAGTCATGGTGGGTGCCTCGTTCATTCTGCCGGCGCTTTCGCGGTAGCGAGCGCAGCGGAGCGGGAATCGGGTTGGAAACCGCCGCCCAGGGCCTGGACCAGCTGGACGGAAAGATCGATCTGCTGGCTCTCCAGGCTGGCCAGCTGGCGTTCGGCGACCAGCAGTTGCTGTTGCACGCTGAGGGCGTCGAGGTAGCTGCCGACGCCTTCGCCGTAGCGACGCATGGCCAGGTCGAAGTTGGACCTGGCGATATCGCGGGCCTGGCGCTGGTCGATCACCTGCTGCGCCAGCGAGCGCAACTTGCCGAGGTCGTCGCTGACCTCGCCGAGGGCCTGGACCAGCGTCTTGTTGTACTGGCCGACGGCCAGGTCGTAGTCGGCGTCGCGTTCGGCCAGGTTGGCGCGGCGGCGGCCACCGTCGAAGATCGGCAGGGAGATCGCCGGCGCCACCTGGAAGAAGCGGCTCGGCGCCTGCAACACGTCGTTGGTGTGCAGGGCGGCGAGGCCGGCCATCGCGCCGAGATTGAGGTTGGGATAGAACTCGGTCTTCGCCGAGTCGATGTTGCGGCGCGCCGCCTCGACCCGCCAGCGCGCGGCAACGATGTCGGCGCGGCGGCCGAGCAGTTCCGCCGGGAGCACCGAGGGCAGGCTCAGGCTGGCCGGGTTCAGCGGTTGCGGGCGCTGCAGTTCGAGACCGCGATCGGGCCCCTTGCCCAGCAGCACGGCGAGGGCGATGCGGGCGCTGGCGATGTCCTGCTCGGCGGCGCTGAGCTGCTGGCGGGCGGTGGCCAGCTGGGTCTGCGTCTGTTGCAGCTGGACCTTGCTGTCGAGTCCGGCGCTCATGCGCTTCTGGCTCAGCTCGGTCATGCGCTGCGAGCGCTTCAGTTCTTCCTCGGCGAGATCGCGCACGGTAAAGGCGTGGGCGAGGTCGCTGTAGGCGCGGGCGATGCTCGCCGAGAGGCCGATGCGCGCGGCCTGGCTGTCGATCCGCGCGGCATTGGCCTGGCCGAGGGCGGCTTCCCAGGCGGCGCGCTCGCCGCCCCAGAGGTCGAAGTCGTAATTGAAGCCGAGCGACAGGTACTTGATCGCCGAATAGCGGCCGCCGAGCGGTGCCGGGGCCACGCTGGTCGGCGCGCGGATGCCGGAGTAGCTGGCCTTGGCGTCCAGCGTCGGCTGGCGCGCGGCATCTTGCGCCTGGGCCGTTGCCGCCGCCTGGCGCGCACGCGCCTCGGCGATCTGCAGGTCGGGGGTGCCTTGCAGGGCTTCGCCGATCAGTTGGTCGAGCTGCCGGTCGCCGAGCCCGGTCCACCAGTCCTGGCGCGGCCAGGCCGCTGGTGAAAGGGCTACGCCGTCCAGGCTCCTGCCCGCCTGGAGGGCGCCTGCCGGTTGCAGTCGGGCGTTCGGTTCCAGGCCTTCGGAAGTGACGCAGCCGGCGGCCAGCAGTATCGCCGAGGCCAGCGCCAATCGCTGCGGCCAGGGATGGAGAAGAGGGAACGGCATGGATCAGGACTCCTGCAGGCTGGCCCGCGGGCAGCCGGCGTGTAGCAGAACCTTGGTCAGCAGATGGGTCAGCGTCTGCAATTCTTCCGTGCTCAGGCAGGCGACCAGCTCGTTCATCGCCGCCGAGGCGATAAGCGGAAGCTGCTCCTGGACCTTCCGTCCCGCTTCGCTGAGATCCAGGCGCAGGCAACGGCGGTCTTCGGGACAGCGACCACGCAGCAGCAGCCCTTTTTTCTCCAGGCGCGCCAGCATGCGAGTCATCGAGCCGCTGTCCACCGACAGCTCGCGACACAGTTCGACCGGACTGTTGGCACGGTTGAGACCGACGAAGATCAGCACCTTGAACTGGGCGGCGGTTATGTCCAGCGCGGCGAGGTGCTTCTCGAGGATGCGGTCCTTGGTCGCGGCACTGACGCCGATGAGCTGGCCAATGGAGCCCTTGAAGGGAAAGTCGGAAGCGCTGTAGTGACCCATGGGGGATCGCTGTCTAGGCAGGGAAAGTGTTTCAAAATAATACTGCCTAGGCAGCGATTAACAAGAGGTCAACCGTTGCAATAAAAGAACAATCCGTTCCTTCGAACGTCATACGATGCCGTTTTGCAACTATTGCCGGTGCCGAAGTCCACTTTCGGATTAACCGGAAAGCCAGGCTTATGCACAAGCGGGCAAGGGATAGGAAGGAAACGCTCTAAGAGTCGCTGCGGTTATTTCGGTTGTTATCAAGATATTGTTTTATATGGATTTTATTTTTTCTGTTCATTTTTTGAACAGCATTGCCCGCCCCTGGATACGGGCCCCTCGGCAGATGTTTCCCAGAACTTGTCACCAGACTTATCCACAGGTTGTGTGGGCAACCATCCGGAACACCCGTATCAGCTGCGCTCCGCAAGGATCAGCAGGTTTCGCGGAGACAGGGAGGTCGGACAGAACTCGCCCAGGCGGACGCTATAGCCCTGTTCGACCAGATACAGGCAGCGGTCCAGCAGCAGCCAGAGTTCCAGCGGGCGGCGGAACAGGGCGCGCACCAGTTCCAGGTTGCGAACCATCGCCAGGCGCTTCCAGCCGGCCGCTTCCAGCGCCTGCCAGTCGCGCGCGGCCGGTTCGGGAAGTCCCTTGAGGGCGGCGAGTTCGCGACAGTAGTCGGCGTATGGACGTTCCAGCCAGGCCACCGGAAGGGAAGGCACGCTGAGGTACTGGTCGATTCCGCGTAGCTCGCGCTGCAGCAGGTCGAAACCCAGGCGCCGGGCCATCGACTGGTCGCGCTGGCGACGGACCCGTTGGCTGGCGGTGACGGTCTCGCTCAGGGGCAGGCGCAGGTCGTCAAGCGATAGCGCGAGCAGCGATCGGCCTGCTGCTTGCGAGAGTGGCTGGTAGAAAGGCCCCGGAATGCGGTTGTAGCAGCATGGCGCCACCGCCAGTTGGCGACAGCCGGCCTGGCTGGCCAGGCGCAGCAGGCGCAGGTGCAGTTCGCCGCAAGCGTGCAGGGCCACTGGCGTATGCCCGGGAAGCAGGCGCTCGGCGCAGTCCGCGGCCAGCACATCCTGGCGGAGGTGGTGGGCGGAGAGCCCCAGGCGGTCGCTCAGGCGCTGTCCGTCGGCGACCAGCGCGGGATCGTGTTCGAGGCAGGTCAGCGGTTGCCCCGCATGGGCCAGCAGGCGGCCCAGATGGCCCTTGCCGGAGCACCAGTCGAGCCAGTGGACGACCGGCCTGGCGAACTGCAGGCGCCCGGCGAACAGGCCGATCTGCTGCCACTTGCGTCCCGGTACGTCGACATTGAAGCGGTTCGGTGCCTGCGGGCGTTCCGCCAATGGCAGTTCGCCGACCGCGCCCAGCGCTGCGGCCTGGGCGGCGAGCTGCGGATAAGGCGCGGGCGCGGCCAGGCGGGTGGGCTGGTTGTGCTCCGCGTCGGCCTGTTCGAGGCTGCGCCCGCGCAGCCAGGACGCCAGCTCGGCGTGTTCGGCTTCCCACGCCAGGGTCGGTTCGCTGAACGGGCGGGGTCGCCAGAGCCGCTGGTGTTCGAGGAGGAACGCGTCCAGCGCGAGGAAGCGCTGCGACAGGGCGTCGCCAGTGAGGAACGGGAAGGTTTCGGACACGATGCGAGCGGCAGCGGGAAAACGGGGCGGCGATTATAGCCGCCCCGCAGGCATCGGAAAGCGCCCGCTCAGCGGCCCTGGGTGGCGTCGACCCGCAACCAGCGTTCGATCAGGCGGAAGATCCGCGTCAGCACGATGGTGATCACCAGGTACAGCGCGCCGGCCAGGCAGAAGAACAGCATCGATTCGTAGGTGCGGGCGATGATGGTCCGGGCCATGCCCATGATGTCGAACAGGGTCACGGTGTAGACCACCGCGCTGGCCTTGAGCATCAGGATCACTTCGTTGCTGTAGGCCGGCAGGCCGATGCGCACCGCGCGCGGCAGGATGATGTGCCAGAGCGCCTGGCGCCGCGACATGCCGAGGGCGCGGGCGGCCTCCACCTCGCCGACCGGCACCGAGTGGATCGCGCCGCGGAGGATCTCGGCGATATAGGCGGCGGTGTGCAGGGTCATGGTCAGCAGCGCGCACCAGTACGGATCGCGCAGGTAGGGCCAGAAGGCGCTCTTGCGCACTTCCTCGAACTGCGCCAGGCCGTAGTAGACGATGAACAGTTGCAGCAGCAGCGGCGTGCCGCGGAAGAAGAAGATGTAGGCGTACGGCACCGCGCGCACGTACCAGTGCCGCGAGGCGCGGGCGATGCCCAGCGGCAGGGCCAGGGCGAGCCCGGCGACCACCGCGATCGCCAGCAGCTCCAGGGTCAGCGCCGCGCCCTGGAGCATCTTCGGCATCCACTTGAGGATCAGCTCCCACTCGCTCATAGCTCGTTCCTCACGAAACCACGGCCGGCGCGACGTTCGAGGAAGTGCAGGGCGACCATGATGACGACCGTGAGGCTCAGGTAGATGGCGGCCGCGGTCATGTAGAAGGTGAAGGGTTCCTTGGTCGCGTTGGAGGCGACCTGCGCCTTGCGCATGATCTCGTCGAGGGTGATCAGCGACACCAGCGCGGTGTCCTTCAGCAGGATCAGGTACAGGTTGCCGAGGCCGGGCAGGGCGACCCGCCAGATCTGCGGCAGGACGATGCGCCAGAAGATCCGTCCGGGCGACAGGCCGAGCGCCTGGCCGGCCTCGCGATGGCCGCGCGGAATGGACAACAGCGCGCCGCGGAACACCTCGGTGGCGTAGGCGCCGAAGCACAGGCCGAGGGCCAGGGTGCCGGCGGCGAACGGCGAGAGTGCCAGGTCCGGCTTGCCGAAAAGGTCGCCGAGGGCGTTCAGGCCGCTCACCGTGCCGAAATAGATCATCAGTACCCAGAGCGTTTCCGGCACGCCACGGACGATGGTGGTGTAGGTGCCGCCGAGGAAGCGCAGGGCCGCGTACTTCGAAGTCTTCGCGATGGCGCCGAGGAGGCCGAGCAACAGCCCCACGCAGACCGCCGCCAGCGACAGCTTGAGGGTCATCCAGGTACCGGCGAGCAGTTGCTCGCCGAACCCATGCAGGTCGAGAATCATGAGAAGTCAGGCCTGAAGGCGGCCACCGCCGGGACGCGCCCGGCGGTGGCCTGGCTTGGCATCAATAGATGCTGAAGGGGAAGTACTTGTCGTTGATCTTCTTGTAGGTACCGTCGGCGACGATTTCCTTCAGCGCGGCGTTGAGCTTCTCGCGCAGCGGGTCGCCCTTGCGCACGGCGATACCGATCTTGTCGTTGTCGAACACCGGTTCGCCCTTGAACTCGAACTCCTTGCCGGCGTCGCTCTTCAGCCAGTCGTACTGCACGAACTTGTCGGCCAGCACGCCGTCCAGGCGCCCCGAGGAGAGGTCGAGGTAGGCGTTCTCCTGGGTGTCGTAGAGCTTGATGGTGACCACGTCGGCCATGTTGTCTTCCAGCCAGGTGCCGGCGATGGTGGCGCGCTGGGCGCCGATCACCTTGCCCTTCAGGGAGTCC
Organism: Pseudomonas sp. KBN12P06040; assembly: GCF_037574965.1. NCBI lineage: Bacteria > Pseudomonadati > Pseudomonadota > Gammaproteobacteria > Pseudomonadales > Pseudomonadaceae > Pseudomonas > Pseudomonas sp. KBN12P06040. The sequence continues at coordinate 5,988,983 of NZ_JBBELS010000001.1, read as the reverse complement.
TTGTCGGTCTTGAAGTCGACGCTCTTCGGCGCGACGAACTGCAGCTTGTTGGTGTAGTAGGGATCGGTGAAGTCGACCGCCTGCTTGCGCTCGTCGGTGATCGACATGGACGCGACGATGAAGTCGAACTTCTTGGCGTTCAACGCCGGGATGATGCCGTCCCAGTCGGAGGTCACCACCTCGCACTCGGTCTTCATCTTGGCGCACAGCGCCTTGCCGATGTCGAGGTCGAAGCCGACCGCCTGGCCGCTGGCATCGATGCCGTTGAAGGGCGGGTAGGCGCCTTCGGTGCCGATGCGCAGCTTGTCGGCGGCGCTGGCGTCGAGGGCGAAGGCCAGGGTTGCAGCGGCGGCCAGCAGGATCTTCTTATAGTTCTTCATGCGGTGTTGCTCCGTTAGCGGTGGCTGGACATGAACTGTTTGCAGCGCGCCGACTGGGGGTTTTCGAAAACCTGTTGCGGCGTTCCCTGCTCTTCTACCAGGCCCTGGTGGAGGAATACCACCTCGCTGGAAACCTGGCGGGCGAAGCTCATTTCGTGGGTGACCAGCAGCATGGTCCGGCCCTCTTCGGCGAGCGCACGGATCACGTTAAGCACTTCCTGTACCATTTCCGGGTCGAGCGCCGAGGTGGGCTCGTCGAACAGGATCACCTTGGGTTGCATGGCCAGGGTCCGGGCGATGGCCGCGCGTTGCTGCTGGCCGCCGGAAAGTTGCGCGGGATAGCTGTGGCGCTTGTCGGCGATGCCGACCTTGGCCAGTAGGCCCTCGGCGATCTCGATCGCTTCGGCCTTGCTCTTGCCCAGTACGCGACGTGGCGCCTCGATCACGTTGTCGAGGATGCTCATGTGCGGCCACAGGTTGAAATTCTGGAAGACGAAACCGAGTTCGCTGCGCAGCCGGTTGATCTGCTGGCTGTCGGCGGCGACCAGGTCGCCGTTCTTGCTCTTCTTCAGGCGCAGCTCTTCGCCGGAGACCAGGATCTGGCCCTGGTGCGGGTTCTCCAGCAGGTTGATGCAGCGCAGGAAGGTGGATTTGCCCGAGCCGGACGATCCGAGGATGGAGATCACGTCGCCGTCGCGGGCGGTGAGGGAGATGCCCTTGAGCACTTCGAGGTCGCCGTAGCGCTTGTGCAGGTTACGGATTTCCAGTGCGGGGGTGGCCTCGGCCATGGATTTTCCTCTTGTTATTCGGATTGGAAGGGCCTTCCTGGCGAAGGCAAGCTAGCACAGCGCTTCAACCGGAGCCAAGCAGGCTGCGTGCCTCTGGAGCGGGGTTGGCGGCATCTTGTCGCATCGCTGCAGTGCGCTGTCGCGTAGGAACAAAACTGTCGGCTTTCGAAGAAAACTCCTGGCGAACCCTGACCTGAAGCAGAGCCTGGAGGTCGGTGCGCGCCCCGTTCCCGGGCACGCAGGACCGCCTATGGAGCCGCCGGCGGCTGCTCCGCGCACGGCTCCGCCAGCACCTTGGCGGCGGCCAGCGGCGGCGGTGGGGTGATGCCCATCGACACATAGATGCTGGTGAAGGTGTCCATGCCGATCTGTGCCGGTTTCACCCATTCCACCGGAACGTAGAGCAGGCCGCCGCCCACCGGGATCGGCGCGGTCGGCACCAGGATCGCGTAGTGCGCGCGGCCGTCCAGTTCCACCGCTTCGGGGTTGGGCATCAGCGCCAGCACGGCGGCGCCGTCGCCGCCGAAGAAACACCACACCGGACTCATCGCGGCGATGTCGGCGTCCTGCTTCTTGTCCAGCAGGCCGACGAAACGGTCGGCCAGGTTGTACAGGTTGCCGATCAGCGGGGTGCGCCGCAGGGTCAGGTCGAACAGGTTGGCCAGCGGCCGCTTCAGGCCTAGCTGTACGCCGAGGCCAAGCAGGTAGATGGCTACCAGCAGTAGCGCGGTACCGAGCAGGTAGGCCAGTGGCGAGTCGCCGGCGAGCGGCTGGCCGATGGCGGCGAAGCCGCGACCGATCAGGCTGGATGGACCGACGAAGCGGTTCAGCAAGCTGACCACCCAGGCCAGCAAGGCCAGGGTGAGTACCAGCGGCAGCATCACCAGCAGGCCGGCGAGCCAGGTGGCGAGCAGGGAGTTGAAGCTTTTCTTCAGCATCGATCGGGGTCCTGACAGGGTCCGCCTAGTCTATCGGCACTGCCTGGCTCACGCTCGGCCGTTCGCCGGGATGGGCGAAAGATCCGCCGCGGCGATTCGTCATTCCTTGTAGGCTGTGCGAGTCGCGTTCATTCCAGCAGGCCTTCACGGAGGGCGTATGGCGGAGAGAAAGACCCTGTTGCTGACCGGGGCGAGCCGCGGTATCGGGCATGCCACGGTGAAGTACTTCAATGCCGCGGGTTGGCGGGTGTTCACCGCGTCGCGGCAGAGCTGGGCCAGCGAATGTCCCTGGGCGGACGGCGAGGAAAACCACATCCACCTGGACCTGGAGGACATTCCCGGCGTCGAGGCCAGCCTGGAACTGATCCGCGAGAAGCTCGGCGACGGCCGGCTCCACGCGCTGGTGGACAATGCCGGCATCTCGCCCAAGGGCGAAGGCGGCGAGCGCCTCGGTGTGCTGGAAACCGACTACGCCACCTGGCTGCGGGTGTTCAACGTCAACCTGTTCTCCACCGCGCTGCTGGCGCGCGGCCTGTTCGCCGAGCTGAAGGCGGCGCAGGGAACGGTGATAAACGTGACCTCCATCGCTGGCTCGAAGGTGCATCCGTTCGCCGGGGTGGCCTACGCCACTTCCAAGGCGGCGTTGTCCGCGCTGACCCGCGAGATGGCCCACGACTTCGGCCCGCATGGGGTGCGGGTGAACGCCATCGCGCCGGGGGAGATCGACACCTCGATCCTGTCGCCGGGCACCGAGGAGATCGTCGAGCGCAGCATCCCGCTGCACCGCCTCGGCCGGCCGGAGGAGATCGCTTCGCTGATCTACTTCCTCTGCACCAGCGGCGCATCCTACGTGAATGGCGCGGAAATCCACGTCAACGGCGGGCAGCATGTCTAGGCGAACGGCGGAAAGCAAAAAGGCCCACCCGGAGGTGAGCCTTTTCGTCGTATTCATGGTGCCCAGGGACGGAATCGAACCGCCGACACGGGGATTTTCAATCCCCTGCTCTACCAACTGAGCTACCTGGGCAACGGGGCGCAATTAAACGGGTTTAGCGCGGCAGTGTCAACACCGGCGAAGAAATTTTTTTTGTTTTTTAACGCCTTACGATCCCCTCGCGGTTTCCGCCGGACTGCCATGCCTCAGTTCCAGGCCTGGCGTTCCTCGTCGCGCAGCTCCACCGGCAGGCTCCGGCCTTCCTCGGCGGAGCGTCGTGCCAACTCCAGCAGGGCCATCAGCGCGCAGGCCTGTTGCGCCGACACCGGGTTGCGCGACTGACCGCGGATGGCGGCGGCTAGCGCCTGGTAGTAGCGGCTCTGGTCGCCAGCCGGGGTGACCAGCGACTGGCGCAGGCCCTGGCCGTCGATATGCTGCAGCAGGTCGGGATCGCGGCCCCAGCCGGCGGAACCGGGGTGCAGTCCCTGGAGCAGTTGCGCTTCCTGGATGTCGGCGCCGGCCTTTAGCAGGCTGCCGTGGTCGCCGTGCACATTGAAGCGTGGCGCCGGATTGGCAGCGAGCATGCTGGCGCGCAGCGCCACCTGGCAGTGCGGATAGTCGAGCAGGACCTCGAACCAGTCGTCGGTCAGCGCGCCCTCGCGCAGCCGGCGCAGGTGTCCGTGCATACGCTGCGGTATGCCGAACAGGCACAGTGCCTGGTCGAGCAGGTGCGGGCCGAGGTCGAACCACAGCCCGGAGCCGGGTAGGTCGTGTTCGCGCCAGCGGTCGCGGACCTGCGGACGGAAGCGCTCGATGGCCGACTCGAAGTAGCGCACCGGGCCGATGCTGCCGGCCTGCAGGGCGGCCTCCACGGCGAGGAAGTCGCTGTCGAAGCGCCGGTTCTGGAACACCGAGAGGACCTGGCCAGGCCGTTCGCGGGCGAGGTCGGCGAGGCGCCGGGCTTCGGCCAGGGTGACGGTGAACGGCTTGTCCACCACCACGTGCTTGCCGGCGCGCAAGGCCCGTTCGGCGAGGCTGGCGTGGGTGGCATTGGGCGAGGCGATGACCACCAGGTCGATGTCGGCGGCCTCGATGGCCTCATCCGGATCGGCGCTGACCCGGGCTTCGGGCAGGTCGGCGTGCACCCGCCCAGGGTCGCGGGAGACCACGTGCTCCAGGCACAACGCCGGTACCGCGCGGATCAGCGGGGCGTGGAAGGTCTTGCCGGCGAAGCCGTAGCCGATCAGCGCGGTGCGGATCGGAGGCAGGCCAGAGAGGGATGGGGTCATGGCGGCCTCCGTCGGGCGGGGTGGGGGTCAGGCGGATGGCGGCACGTAGCCGTCGGCCTTGGCGTAGTCCTCGCCGGAGAGGAACTTGTCCATCTCCTGCTGGAGGAACTTGCGGTCCTCGGCGTTCATCATGTTCAGGCGACGCTCGTTGATCAGCATGGTCTGGTGCTTCTGCCACTCGTCCCAGGCCTTGCGCGACACGTTGTTGTAGATGTCCTCGCCCTTCGCGCCAGGATACGGCGGGCGGTCGAGGCCGGGCAGCTCTTCGTGGTACTTGCGGCACATCACGGTGCGGCTCATGGTCGTTCTCCTGCAGTTGCCGCCGGGCCCGCGGGCCCGGCATTCACGCGGTCGTGCCGCGTCCGAGTTCCTGTTCTGCGCGCTTGAGCAGCTTCTTCACCGGAGCGGCGAGACCCAGGCGCGGCGGGGTGGCGAGGTTATACCAGAGCCAGTCGCCCTCGGCCACGGCGCGCGGAGCGCCTTCCACCGCCACCAGCCAGGGCTCGATGGCGAGCTGGAAATGACTGAAGGTATGGGTCAGGCCGCTCAGTTCGCGGCGCTCGCCGAGGGCCAGGGAATGGCGCGCGGCGAGCGGTTCGAGGCCGTCGAGGTCGTCCAGTTCGGGGAGGCTCCAGAGCCCGCCCCAGAGTCCGCTGGAAGGCCGCCGGTAGAGCAGTATGGCGCCGTCGCGGTTGGCCAGGATCGGCATCAGCGTGCGCTTCTGCGGCAACGCCTTGCGCGGCTTGGGCTGCGGATAATCGGCTTCGCGGCCGAGCAGGTGCGCGCGGCAGCCGGAGACCAGCGGGCAAAGCAGGCAACTGGGCTTGCTGCGCGTGCAGAGGGTGGCGCCGAGGTCCATCATCGCCTGGGTGTAGTGGTTGACCCGTGCGTGCGGGGTGAAGCGTTCGGCGGCCTCCCACAGCGCCCTGGCCACCTTCGGTTCGCCGGGATAGCCGTCCTGCGCCAGGTAGCGCGCCAGTACGCGCTTGACGTTGCCGTCGAGGATCGGTGCGCGCAGGCCCATCGACAGGCTGGCGATGGCTCCAGCGGTGGAGCGGCCGATGCCGGGCAGTTCGGCGAGTTGCTCGACGTCGCGGGGGAACTCCCCGGCATGCCGCTCGACCACGATCTGCGCGGTCTTGTGCAGGTTGCGCGCACGGCTGTAGTAGCCGAGCCCGGTCCACAGGTGCAGGACTTCGTCCTCGGCCGCCGCGGCCAGTGCCTCGACGTCGGGCAACGCTGCCATGAAACGGTCGAAGTAACCGAGCACGGTGCTGACCTGGGTCTGTTGCAGCATGATTTCCGAGACCCACACCCGGTAGGGGGTGATGCCCTGCTGCCAGGGCAGGTCCTTGCGACCGTGACGGTCGTACCAGTCGAGGACCGCGCCGTTGAAGCCTTCAGGTGTCATTTGCGGTTGAACAGCCCTTTGAGTGCGTCTTTCAGCTCCGGACTGACCTTGTCGCCGAGCTTCTCTTCGAGTTTTTCGTTGAGGCGATTGCCGGCCAGTTTCGCGGCGACCTTGCCCAGGCCTTCCTTGTCCAGGCGGCAGGCCTTGGCGCCGAGTTCCAGCGGGCCGCGGCAGAGCAGAGGCCATTCGATGCCGGCGTAGCGCTGGTTGACCTGGCAGGCCGGGTCCGGCATGTCGCTCTTGTCGCCCTGGATCTCCACGCCGATGCGATAGTCCATGCCCAGCACGCGCAGGTCGATATCGCCGTGGCCGCTGACCGCCAGGCCGGGAATGGCGACCTTCAGGTCAGGGTTGCTGGCCACGCCGTTGGTGAAGTTCAGGCTGCCCTTGAGCTCGCGGAAAGGCGTGTCCTTGCCGCCGTGGGTACCGGCAAGGGCCTTGCGGTTGAGGGTAGCGATGCCCTGGCAGAGCTGTTGCTCCAGGTTGGCGTCGAGCAGCACGCCGTTGATCAGGCTGAAGCGTGCGCTGCCGTTGAGATGGTCGATCCAGGACTTCTCGCTGTTGCCGCTGGTGCGGATGTCGGCGTCGAGGTCGAGCAGCCCCTTCACCGGCGGTTTCTTGCCCTGGGCTTCGAGCAAGCGCTCCACCGGCACGTTGGCGATGTGCTTGGTGGCGGTCAACACGGCGCTGTCCTGGCGTACGTCGAGGTTGGCCTTGGCGTTGAAGCGGCCGTTGTACAGCCCGCCGCGCATGTCGTCGAGGCTGATCACGCCGCCCTGGCCACGCAGCTTCAGGCTGGCGTCGTCGATCGGCAGCTTCTCGACGGTCAGCCGACCGAAGTTCAGCGCCACGTCCAGGTCGAGCTTGCGCAGGGTCGCCATGGGCAGCAACGGCGCGTCGCTCCAGGCCTGCCTGGTCGGTTTTTCCGGTAGCGGCGTGTTGCCCTGGGCGGCACTGGCCACGGTGGCGTCGACTTCCGCCTTGCGCGTGGCGCTGGCGGCATCCTGGGCCTGCTTGGCCTTGGCCGGCAGGTAGCGGTCGAGGTCGAGCTTGTCGCCCTTGAGCTGGGCGCGCAGCGATTGCCTGGCGAAATCGGCGATGCCGAAGCGGCCGCTGAAGGCGGTGTCGTCCAGGCCCAGCTTGAGGTCTTCGAGATTCAGGCTGTTGCGGCTGCCGGCCAGGCGGGTGTTCAGCTCGAACTTGCCGAGGGTGTTGGCGTCGGCCATGGCCGGCAGGGTCACACCGATGCCGGCGAGGAACTCGCGCAGGTTCATCGGCGCGATCGACAGGCCGCCGCTGAATTTGGCGTCCTTGTCCAGCTCGCGGGCCTTCAGTTCGCCGAGGGCGCGCAACTGGTTGACGCTCAGCTTCAGGCCGTTCCACTCGGCGATCTGCGCCGACTGGTCGAGCAGCAACTGGCCCTGGGCGGAGAAGGTGGCGGTCTTGCCTTGCAGCGGCTCGCCCGAGGCCTCGCCGGAGAGCCTGGCGTCTTCCAACTGGTAGCGTCTGAGCGCGGTGTCGAAGCGCAGGTTGCCGGTCAGCTCGGTCTTGACCCGCACCACCGGCTGGTTGGTGCCGAGGTAGGCGTTGAGCTTCAGCGGAATGCTGCTGCCTTCGCGAATGGCGCCGGTACTCAGCTCGATGCCCTCGACGTTGTACTGCTTGCCGCTGGCTTCGTCGGTGTAGGTGACGCGGGCGTTGTTGACGTTGAGGCTGTCGATGTCGAGCTTGATCGGGGTGCGCGGGCTGTCGTTCTGCGGCGCCTGCTCCGGTGCCTGCGCCTGGGCGCCCTTGCCGTCCGCTGCCGGCGGGGTGGCGGAAGGAGCGACCGAGGCCTGGGGCTGGGCCGGCTTGCCGATGTTTTCCCAGTTGCCCTTGCCCTGTTTGTCGCGGACCAGGTCCAGGCTCAGGCCTTCGACGCGGATCGCGCTCATCTGTACGTCCTTGCGCAGCAGCGGCAGGACCCGCACCGACAGGCCGAGCATCTGCAGGTCGGCGAACGGCTTGGTCGGCGTGGCGGCGCTGGCGATGCTGGTGTCGTGCAGTTCCAGGCCCAGCCAGGGGAACAGGCTCCAGCCGATGTCGCCCTTCAGGTCCAGCTCCAGGTTGGCCTTGTCGCGGGCGATCTGGCGGATTTCGTCCTTGTAGTCATTGGGATCGAACAGGTGGGTCAGGGCGAAGCCCAGGGCCACGACGAGCAGTAAGAGTCCCAGGAAGAACAGCCCCAGGACCTTGCCGAATGCTTTCATGGACGAATCCTTTGTGCTGGCAGCGGTGAATGTGCGGGCGAGTATAACAACGCCGTTTTGCCAGGCCGACCCTGCGCGCGGCGAAACCTCGTCTCAGAGTGCTCGGGCGACCCGTTCGGCGAGCGCCAGGCTGGCGGTGAGGCCGGGCGACTCGATGCCGAACAGGTTGACCAGGCCGGGCAGGCCGTGTTCGGCAGGGGTTTGGATGATGAAGTCGGCGGCGGGTTCCCCCGGCCCGCCGAGCTTGGGCCGGATGCCGGCGTAGCCGGCGGCCAGGCGCCGAGGGTCGATGCCGGGGAAGTAGCGCGAGATGGCCTGGGCGAAGGCGGGGCCGAGGGATTCGTCGACGCGGTAGTCGAGGTTGTCCACGTAATTCACGTCGGGACCGAAGCGCAACTGGCCGCCGAGGTCGAGGGTGGCGTGGATGCCGAGCCCGGCGGTGCGCGCCTCGGGCATCGGGTAGACCAGGTGGCGGAACGGCGAGCGGCCGCTGTAGGAGAAATAGCGCCCCTGGCACAGGTGCAGCGCCGGCACCAGGCGCGGATCGAGGCCTTCGGTGCGTTGCGCCAGCGCCTGGGCGAACAGGCCGCCGGCATTGACCACCCAGCCCGCGCGCAACCGGAACGCTTCGCCGACGCTCTGTCCTTCGGCGCGCCAGCCGCCGGCGTGGCGCTCCAGGCGGTCGACCCGGGTGTCCAGCGCCAGTTGTGCGCCGTGGCGCTCGGCGACGGCCTGCAGCGATTGCAGGTAGGCGTGGCTGTCGATGATTCCCGTGCTCGGCGAGAGCAGGGCGGCGACCCCGCGGACCTGGGGCTCCAGCGCGCGCAGCGTGGTGCCGTCCAGCGGCATCAGGTCGTCGACCCCGCAGGCGCGGGCGTTGGCCGCCAGGGCCTGGAGCTTCTCGCGCTCGTTTTCCTCCACCGCCACCAGCAGCTTGCCGATGCGCCGGTGGCCGACGCCGTGGCGGGCGCACCAGGCGTACAGGCGTTCGCGGCCTTCCAGGCAGAGATCGGCCTTGAGCGAGCCGGGCGGGTAGTAGAGGCCGGCGTGGATCACTTCGGAATTGCGACTGGAGGTGTGGCTACCGACCAGCCGTTCGCGCTCCGCCACCAGTACGCCGTGGCCGGCTTCGGCCAGGCGCGCGGCGCAGGCCAGGCCGAGGGCGCCGGCGCCGACTACCAGTACGTCGACGTCGTTCATGCGTCGCTGGCTGCGCGCTGCAGCACGGTGACGATCGCTGCCCGCGCCTGCGGGCTGTTCTTCCAGCAACTGGAGCCGGTCAGGACCGCGCCTTGGGCGAGGATACTTGCGGCATCGCAATCGCGCAGCCGGACGAAACTGTCCAGGCCCATCTGTTCCAGGCGTTGCAGCACGGTCGGGCCGACTCCCTTGAGGGCAAGCAGGGCGGCGCGTTCGGCGGAGGAAAAGGACATGGCGAAGCTCCGTGGCGGGGACCGCCGCCGAGCATATCAGAGGCTGTCCAGCGGCAGCCCGTGGCGCGCGGCGAGGGCGCGGGATTCCAGGTGCCCGTCCGGGGCGACCAGGCGCAGCGGCTTGCCGGCTTCGGCGGCCAGGCGTCGGGCTTCGTCGAGGAGGCGTCGGCCGACCCCGCGGCCGCGGGTGATGCCGCGCACGCAGAGGTGCGACAGCTGCCAGGCGTCGCCGCCGCGCCGCAGCAGGGCGGCACCCAGCAGGCGGTCGTTGAAGCGCCCGGCGATCAGCTCGCCGGCGGCCAGCCCGGCCGCGACCAGCGCCGCGCCGTCGGCATGCGGGGCGAACAGCCAGTCCGGTGCGTCGGCGTAGATCTTCGCCAGGTCCAGGCGATCCTGGGCGCTGGGTTGGGCGAGGGTTTCGACGATCACGGGCATGCGGCTCTCCGCGGCGGGATGAAAGGAGCGCAGTGTAAGGCCTGGCCCGCCGCCCGTGGGGCGATTCGCGCCGACGGTCGCGGCTGGCAGCGCCAGCCCGGGCCTGCCTATAATGCTGGCCCTCTTATAATTACGTGCAGTGTTAGCTGTGGAGCTGGTGATGGCCGAACGCAAGGCATCCGTCGCGCGCGACACCCTGGAGACCCAGATCAAGGTCTCCATCGACCTGGATGGGACCGGCAAGGCCCGGTTCGATACCGGGGTTCCCTTCCTTGACCACATGATGGACCAGATTGCCCGCCACGGCCTGATCGACCTGGACATCGAGTGCAAGGGCGACCTGCATATCGACGATCACCACACCGTCGAGGACATCGGCATCACCCTCGGCCAGGCCTTCGCCAAGGCCATCGGCGACAAGAAGGGCATCCGCCGCTACGGCCACGCCTACGTGCCCCTCGATGAGGCGCTGTCGCGGGTGGTCATCGACTTCTCCGGGCGGCCCGGCCTGCAGATGCACGTTCCCTTTACCCGTGCCAGCGTCGGCGGCTTCGACGTCGACCTGTTCATGGAGTTCTTCCAGGGCTTCGTCAACCACGCCCAGGTGACCCTGCACATCGACAACCTGCGCGGGCACAACACCCACCACCAGATCGAGACCGTGTTCAAGGCCTTCGGCCGCGCGCTGCGCATGGCCATCGAGCTGGACGAGCGGATGGCCGGGCAGATGCCGTCGACCAAAGGGTGCCTGTGATGCAGACGGTAGCCGTGATCGACTACGGCATGGGCAACCTGCACTCGGTGGCCAAGGCCCTCGAGCACGTCGGTGCCGGCCGGGTGCTGGTGAGCAGCGACGCGGCAGTGATCCGCGAGGCCGACCGGGTGGTGTTCCCCGGGGTCGGCGCGATCCGCGACTGCATGGCCGAGATCCGCCGCCTGGGCTTCGACGCCCTGGTCCGCGAGGTCAGCCAGGACCGCCCGTTCCTCGGCATCTGCGTCGGCATGCAGGCATTGCTGGAGTGCAGCGAGGAGAACGACGGGGTCGACTGCATCGGTCTGTTCCCCGGCCAGGTGCGCTTCTTCGGCAAGGACCTGCACGAAGCCGGCGAGCACCTGAAGGTGCCGCACATGGGCTGGAACCAGGTGAGCCAGGCGGTGGAGCACCCGCTGTGGCACGAGATTCCCGACCAGGCGCGCTTCTACTTCGTGCACAGCTACTACATCGAGGCCGGCAATCCGCGCCAGGTGGTGGGGCACGGGCACTACGGCGTCGATTTCGCCGCCGCGCTGGCCGAAGGCTCGCGTTTCGCCGTGCAGTTCCACCCGGAAAAGAGCCATACCCACGGCCTGCAACTGCTGCAGAACTTCGTGGCCTGGGACGGGCGCTGGTAGGCCATGGCCAGGGCGAAGAGCAAGACGCCGATCCTCCAGCTGGACGCCGCGCAGACCCAGGACGCGGCACTGGCGATCAAGCGCTTCATGGAGGACCGCTTCGAACTGGAGCTGGGCTCCTTCGAAGCCGAGGAACTGCTCGATTTCTTCGCCCGCGAGTTCGCCCCGTACTTCTACAACAAGGCCATCCTCGACGTGCAGTCGTACCTGAAGGAACGGTTCGACAGCATCGAGAGCGATGTCTGGGCGCTGGAAAAGAGTTGAGTTTCCGCGCGCCTGCCCACCGAATACAGACTTGAACAGGGTTCACCGATGCTGATCATTCCCGCGATCGACTTGAAAGACGGCGCCTGCGTGCGTCTGCGCCAGGGCCTGATGGAAGACGCCACGGTCTTCTCCGACGATCCGGTGGCGATGGCCGCCAAATGGGTCGATGGCGGTTGCCGCCGCTTGCACCTGGTGGACCTGAACGGCGCTTTCGAAGGCAAGCCGGTCAACGGCGAGGTGGTCACCGCCATCGCCCGTCGCTACCCGGACCTGCCGATCCAGATCGGTGGCGGCATCCGCTCGCTGGAAACCATCGAGCATTACGTTCGCGCCGGCGTCAGCTACGTCATCATTGGCACCAAGGCGGTCAAGCAGCCTGAGTTCGTCGGCGAGGCCTGCCGCGCCTTCCCGGGCAAGGTCATCGTCGGCCTGGATGCCAAGGACGGTTTCGTCGCCACCGACGGCTGGGCCGAGGTCAGCGAAGTCCAGGTGATCGACCTGGCTCGTCGCTTCGAGGCCGACGGGGTGTCCGCCATCGTCTACACGGATATTTCCAAGGACGGCATGATGCAGGGCTGCAACGTCGAGGCTACCGCCGCGCTGGCCAATGCCACGCGGATCCCGGTGATCGCCTCCGGCGGCATCCACAATCTCGGCGACATCCAGAAGCTGCTGGACGCCCGCACCCCGGGGATCATCGGCGCCATCACCGGCCGGGCGATCTACGAAGGCACCCTGGACGTGGCCGAAGCCCAGGCGCTGTGCGACAACTTCAAGGCCTGAGGCGAACCGCATGGCACTGGCAAAACGCATCATCCCCTGCCTCGACGTGGACAATGGTCGAGTGGTCAAGGGCGTCAAGTTCGAGAACATCCGCGACGCCGGCGACCCGGTCGAGATCGCCCGCCGTTACGACGAGCAGGGTGCCGACGAGATCACCTTCCTCGATATCACCGCCAGCGTCGACGGGCGCGACACCACCCTGCATACCGTCGAGCGCATGGCAAGCCAGGTGTTCATTCCGCTGACCGTGGGCGGCGGCGTACGCAGCGTGCAGGACATCCGCAACCTGTTGAATGCCGGCGCGGACAAGGTCTCGATCAACACCGCCGCGGTGTTCAACCCCGAGTTCGTCGGTGAGGCCGCCGACCGCTTCGGCTCGCAGTGCATCGTGGTCGCCATCGATGCGAAGAAGGTTTCCGCCCCGGGCGAGGCGCCGCGCTGGGAAATCTTCACCCATGGCGGGCGCAAGCCCACCGGGCTGGATGCCGTGCTCTGGGCGAAGAAGATGGAAGACCTGGGCGCCGGCGAGATTCTCCTGACCAGCATGGACCAGGACGGCGTGAAGAGCGGTTACGACCTGGGCGTGACCCGCGCCATCAGCGAGGCGGTGAACGTACCGGTGATCGCTTCCGGCGGCGTCGGCAACCTGGAGCACCTGGCCGCCGGCATCCTCGAGGGCAAGGCCGACGCGGTGCTCGCGGCGAGCATCTTCCACTTCGGCGAGTACACCGTGCCGGAAGCCAAGGCCTACCTCGCCAGCCGCGGTATCGTGGTGCGCTGAGGCACGTTGCGCCGCAGCGCACAGGGCCGGTGATCGGCTAGCCATTCCTGAGCGCGAGTCGACACTCGCGCGGCTTTCTTTCAGGTACAGTCACGCCCCCCGCATCAGGTGCCGCTAGAGCGCCGATGCCCTGCCATAACGACAAACATTGCGACCGACAGGGAGTCCTCCATGTCCATCTTCCGTCTGGCTCTCGGCTGCGTCGGCAGCCTGGCCCTGCTATGCGCTAGCGCCCTGGCGCGCGCCGAAACCCTGGTCCTGCTGACCGAGAACCTGGTGCCGTTCAACATGGCGGTGAACGGCGGCAACTACGCCAAGAACGATGGCATCAGCGGCATCAGCACCGATACCGTGCGCGCCGCCTGCGAGCGCGCGCAGATCGAGTGCCAGCTGATCCTGCGTTTCCCCTGGGACCGGGTCTACCAGCAGGCGCTGAGCGAGCCCGGCTATGGCGTGTTTTCCACCGCCCGTACGCCGGAGCGCGAGGACAAGTTCAAGTGGGTCGGCCCGCTGGCGGTCAACGACTGGGTACTGATGGCCCGCGGCGACAGCAGCATCCACCTGAACAGCCTGGAAGACGCCGCGCGCTATCGCATCGGCGGCTACAAGAACGACGCCATCAGCCAGCACCTGGTCGACCGCGGCCTGCAGGTGCAATTGGCGCTGCGCGACAACGAGAACGTCGACAAGCTGGCCAGCGGGCAGATCGATCTCTGGGTCACCGCCGATCCGAGCGGGCGCTACGTCGCCCAGCGCGAGGGCCTCAAGGAGGTGAAGGTGGTCCAGCGTTTCCATACCGCCGAGCTGTTCCTGGCGCTGAACAAGGACACCCCGGACGAGCTGGTGCAGAAGTTGCAAACGGCGGTCGACGCGCTGCGCAGCGAAGGCTTGTTGAAGCAGATCCGCGAGCGCTACTGACGCCTCGCCGGCGATGCTGGCAAAAGGCTGGCCTGGCGGCGCGGCGCTGGTTATTCTGCCTCGCTCCAGGCCCCTGACAGGATGACAACAATGCAAAGAAGCCTGCTCTTCGCGCTGCTCGCAACCCTGCTGCTGGTCGGCGGCGCGCGCGCCGAAACCGATCCCGACTACAGCATGGTCCTGCTCACGGAGAACTTCCCGCCGTACAACATGGCGATCAACGGCAAGAACTTCGCCCAGGAAGACAACATCGACGGCATCGCCGTGGATATCGTCCGCGAGATGTTCAAGCGCGCCGGCATCAAGTACAGCCTGACCCTGCGTTTCCCCTGGGACCGCATCTACAAGCTGGCGCTGGAGAAGCCCGGCTACGGGGTGTTCGTCACCGCCCGCCTGGCCGAGCGCGAGGACAAGTTCAAGTGGGTCGGTCCGATCGGCCCGGACGACTGGGTGCTGCTGGCCAAGGGCGACAGCCCGATCACCCTGGGCAGCCTGGACGAGGCGAAGAAATACCGGATCGGCGCCTACAAGGGCGATGCCATCGCCGAGTTCCTCGGCAAGAACGGTTTCGAGGCCGACCTGGCGCTACGCGACCAGGAAAACGCGCAGAAGCTGGTCAAGGGCCAGATCGACCTCTGGGCCAGCGGCGATCCCGCCGGGCGCTACCTGGCCAAGCAGGAAGGCGTGACCGGCCTGAAGACGGTGCTGCGCTTCAACAGCGACCAGCTGTACCTGGCGCTCAACCGCGAGACTCCCGACGAAGTGGTGCAGAAGCTCCAGGCAGCCCTGGACGGCATGCGCAAGGAAGGCTTCGTCGAGGACATCCTCAACAGCTATCTCTGATTCGCTCCGTCCGGCCGACAGGGGGCCGGGCGGGGAAACGCCTTTGCCGGCCCCGCCGGCAATGCCATGGAAGGCCGACGAGCCAGGTATTTCGTCCTGACGCAGGGATGCCGCTAGCCAATAACGATAACCAAGCGAGCGGTGTGACCATGCTGAAAGTCCTGATCCAGACCCTGATCCTGGGGGTGTTGCTGGGGGCCTCCGCGGCCCGTGCCGAATTGCCCGCCGACTACAAGGTGGTGCTGCTGACCGAGAACTTCCCGCCCTTCAACATGGCGGTGGATGACAAGAACTTCGCCCGCGACGACGGCATCGACGGCATCAGTGCCGACATCGTCCGGGAGATGTTCAGGCGCGCCGGCATCGGCTATTCCCTGAGCCTGCGCTTCCCCTGGGACCGCCTGTACCGGTTGACCCTGGACAAGCCCGGCTACGGGCTGTTCTCCATGACCTACACCCCCGAGCGGGTGCCGCAGTTCAAGTGGGTCGGCCCGCTGGCCGACACCAGTTGGGTGTTGCTGGCGCCGGCCGGCAGCAAGATCGCCGTGAAGAATCTCAAGGACGCCGCCCGCTACAAGCTCGGCGCCTACAAGAACGACGCGGTCAGCCAGCACCTGGAAGCCCAGGGCATCCCGGTGATCAACGCCCTGCGCGACCAGGAAAACGTGAAGAAGCTTACCGGCGGGCAGATCGACCTGTGGGCCACCACCGATCCGGTCGGTCGCTACCTGGCCAAGCAGGAAGGCGTGTCCGGCCTGCAGACGGTGCTGCGTTTCAACGAGGCCAAGCTCTACCTGGCGTTGAACAAGGACACTCCGGACGAGGTGGTGGAGCGCCTGCAAAAGGCCCTGGAGCAGATGCGCCAGGAAGGCTTCGTCGACGAAGCCGTCGCCAACTACCTCTGACTGGCGGGCGCCCCTCCGCCGGTGCGGCGAGGGGGGCTCAGTCCAGGTCGTAGGCCTGGACGCCGAGGTCGCGGCTGTCGTACCAGTTGCCGCGGGCCCAGAACACCCGGTCGTGCGCCTCGTCGAAACCGAGCACGCCGAGGTAGCCGGCGATGTCCAGGCGGCGCCAGGATGATCCCCAGTCGTCCGAGTAGTACACCGCGTTGGCGGAGACGCTCGCCGGCTCCTCGTCGGGATACAGCCACAGCGGCACTTCGTAGTGGCTCATGGTGTTGGCCAGCAGCACATTCCTGCCCATGTAGAACTCGCGCAGCCCGGAACTGGACGGCAGGGGCCAGAACGGGCTGGGCAGCTTGCCGGTGATCTTCCATTCGAGCGCGTCGCGATCGAGCTCGGCGATCAGCGAGCGCGATTCGTCCGGGTGGTCGAGCACTGCGATCACCCGACCGTCCGTGTTCTGTTCCAGGCGCTCGACGGCCACGCCGTCGGTGCGCCGGATCGCGCCCATCTGCCAGCGTCCGCCCTCGCGGCGCAGTTCGGCCTGGGTGGTGACCAATACCGAGCTGGTCAGGTAGCGCCCTTCGGGCGGGCCATAGCGGAAGGTCTGGCTTACCCAGATCGCGGCGCGCTCCGCGTCCAGTTGGGCGACGTGTGCCTTGATCTGCCCGTGCTTGCCGTTGTAATCGCCCCAGCTGACGCCGTTCGGCGCCAACTCGCGGGCGTAGGCGAGGTCGACCAGCAGCGGCGCGGAGGTGGCGATCGACTCGACGCTGGCGCCGCGGTCGGGCGAATAGAACAGCCCGCTCGGCTGGCCGGGTTCCCGGCCGCCATCGGCACCGCCGTATTCGAAATCACCCCAGACCCAGACTTCGTCCTTGCCGTGGAAGCGCGGTGCGAGAGCCCAGCCCAGTCGATTCGCCTCGGCCATGAAGCCTTCCTCGAGCCGCCGCCAGCTCTTGCCCTGGTCGTCGCTGCGCAGCACCACTGTCTGCTCGCGCTGACCGTTGTCCTTGCCCGGGCGCCGCAGGCCGGTGAGCAGGAAGACGCTGGAACCGTCCGGCGTGACTTCCAGGCAGGCGGTCTCGCCGAGCCGCGCCACTTCGTGGAACACGCCGTCCGCGCCCAGGCGCGAGACATAGGTGGTTTCCGGATCGCCGCCGGATAGCAGCATGCCGTTGAGGAAGTTGAAGAGGTGGGGTTCGGACTCTTCTTCCCTGGGCTGGGCGGCCGCCACCAGGTCCAGGTCGATGACGCCCTCGGGCAGTGCCTGCTCGTCGCGGCCGACCTCGCGCCGGCCTACCAGCCAGGTGCCGGCGGGCGTCGCCCGCACGCCGGTGCAGAATTGCTCCATGGCGCGCTGGTCGATGTTCTCGACCTTGCCGACGGTGCTCTCGCCGGGGCTGGCGCCGCCTATCTCGAACTTGGCGCTGGTGAGGATCCAGATGAAACCGAGGGGAATCGCGCCAGCGACCAGCAGGGCGGCGGCGAGCAGGGGCATGGGAGGGGAGGGGCGGGCCATCGGTGCGTCCGTGCAGGAATGACGAGGGCGTCACCTTAACCGCTGCCGCGACGCCGGTAAACCCGGGTTCAGTGCGGCGCCTGGCGTGGGTTGACGTTGCGGTTGCCGCGCTCGCCGATGAGCATCTGCGGCGGTACCAGCTCGATGCCCTGGGCGCGCAGCTTCGGCAGCTCCCGCGCCAGCACGTCGAGGGTGGCCTTGTGCGGGTGGCCGATGAGCAACGCCGAACCCTGCTTGCGGGCCAGGGCGACGCCGGCCTGCAGTTGTGCGGAGACCGCTTCCGGTGTGGCTTCGTTGTCGAGGAACACATCGCGCGAGACGCTCGCCAGGCCGATCCGCTGCGCCTCGCTGGCGGCCACGGTGGCGGCGCTGGTGCGGCTGTCGACCAGGTACAGGCCGCGACGCTGGAGTTCCTCGGCGAGCCAGGCCATCGCCGGGCGCACCGCGGTCATGCGGCTGCCCTCGTGGTTGTTCAGGCCCTGCACGAACGGCACCTTGGCCAGCGCCGCGTCCAGCCGCCGCGCACGCTCTTCCTGGGTCAGCTCCGGCCGCCAGGCGTAGGGACCGCCGGCTGGGTCCATCGGCATGTGCAGGATCACCGTGCGCCCGCGCTGGTGCGCCTCGCGGGCCAGTTCGGCGGCATGCGGGGTTTCCGGGATGATCGCCAGGGTTACGCCGGGGGGCAGGTCGAGGACCCGGCGGTCGCGCGCCAGGTTTTGCCCGAGGTCATCGATGACCACGGTCAGCAGCGGCGGGCGCTGGTAGGGGACGGGGTCCTGGCGGGCCTGGGCCTGGTTGAACAGCAGGCACAGGCCCAGCAGGGCAACGCGGAACGCCGACATCAGTTGCCGCGGGTGACGCTCAGGCCTTTCAGCAGACTAAGGGCCTGGCTGAGCTGGTAGTCGGAATCCTGCGGGCGCTCGCTCGGCGCGGCACGCTTGCCGGTGGGGCGGTCGGCGCCGCCGTTGCCGTTGGCCAGGTGGCCCTGCAGGTCGGCTTCCTTGAAGCCCTCGAAGCTGCTCCGCTCCTGGGTCACCTTGGCGCGTCCGACCTCGATGTCCGGAACGATGCCCTGGGCCTGGATGGAGCGCCCGTTGGGGGTGTAGTAGAGCGCGGTGGTGAGCTTCAGGGCGCGGTCGTTGTTCAGCGGCAGCACGGTCTGCACCGAGCCCTTGCCGAAGCTGTCGGTGCCCATCAGGATCGCGCGCTTCTGGTCCTGCAGGGCACCGGCGACGATTTCCGCCGCCGAGGCGCTGCCACCGTTGATCAGCACCACCAGCGGAACCTTGTCGCTGGGATCGGCCGGGTCGGCGCTGAAGCGCAGCTCGGAGTTGGCGATGCGGCCCTTGGTGTAGACGATCAGGCCCTTGGTGAGGAAGGCGTCGGCTACCTCGACGGCGGACTGCAGCACGCCGCCGGGGTTGTTGCGCAGGTCCAGGACCAGGCCCTTGAGACGGCCCTTGTTGTCCTTGCGCAGCTGGTTCAGCGCCTTGACCACTTCCTCGCCGGTGTTGACCTGGAACTGGGTGATGCGCAGGTAGGCGTAGCCGGGTTCTAGGACCTGGCTCTTGACGCTCTTGACCTTGATGATGGCGCGCTTGAGTTCGACGTCGAACGGTCTGCCGCCATCGCGGACGATGGTCAGGGTGATCGGGGAGCCGGCCTTGCCGCGCATGCTGTCGACCGCTTCGGTCATCGACTGGCCCTTGGTCGGCTTGCCGTCGATCTGCACGATCAGGTCGCCGGGCTGGATGCCGGCGCGGGCCGCGGGGGTGTCGTCGATCGGCGAGACCACCTTGATGAAGCCGTCTTCGCTGCCGACCTCGATGCCCAGACCGCCGAACTCGCCGCTGGTGCTTTCCTGCAGCTCGGCGAAGTCCTCCGGGCCGAGGTAGGCGGAGTGCGGGTCGAGGTTGCTGAGCATGCCCTTGATGGCGTTCTCCAGCAGGGTCTTGTCGTCCACTGGCTCGACGTAGGCGGCCTTCACCCGGTCGAGAACCTCGGCGAAGGTACGCAGCTCGTCGAGGGGCAGCGGGGCACTGCTACCGTTGGCCAGTGGCGCGGCGTCGGCCGGGGCGTCGGCAGCCTGGGCCGCGCCCGCGCCGAGCAGCAGGGCCAGCGCCAGGGTGGTGGGACGGAAGCAATGCAGCATGTTCAGCTCCTAATCACGAGTTCGGCGCCTATCCCTGCGCGCGGCACCAGGTAGTAGGGTCCGCCGGGCGGCCCTGATGGCGAATGGCGAAGTACACGGCCGGGCTACTCTGGCCGCCGCTGGTTCCAACGGTGGCGATCGGGTCTCCGGCCTTCACGGTGTCGCCGGCGTCTTTCAGCAGGCTTTGATTATGGCCATAAAGGCTGAGGTAGCCGCCACCGTGGTCGAGGATGACCAACAGGCCGGCTCCGCGCAACCAGTCGGCGAATACCACGCGTCCGCCGTGCACCGCGCGGACGGTGCTGCCGGCGCTCGCCGAAATCAGTACGCCGTCCCATTTCGCCCGCGGATCGTCGCCGCGCTGGCTGCCGAAGCGCGCCACGACGCGGCCATTCACCGGCCACGGCAGCTTGCCGCGGGCCGAGCCGAACGCGCCGCCGTAGACCGCGCCAGTGCTTGAGACCAGCGGGCCCGGCGCAGGTTCGCGCGGCGGGCTGGTGACTCGTCCGGGGGAGGCCTGCTGCTGGCGCGCACGCTCGCGTTCGGCGGCCAGCGCGCGCTGGCGCTCGCGCTCCGCCGCGGCGGCGGCTTCGCGGGCCTGGCGGGCCAGGGTTTCCTCGATGGTCCGCAGCACCTTGGCCAGCTCGGCCTGGTCCTGTTGGCGGGACTTGAGCTTCTGGTCGCGTTCGCGGTAGTCGCTGTTCAGCTTGGCCAGGGCTTGCTGGCGCTCCTTGCGGGTCGCTGCCAGCGCCTCGCGGCGGCTGTCCAGCTCGCCTTGCTTGCTCAGTTGTTCGGCTTTCTGCGCAGAGATGTCCTGCTCGACGTTGGCCAACTGGCGGAGGGTTTCGTTGAAGCTGGCGAGCTGTTCGAGACGGGCTTTGTTGATGTAGTCGTAGTAGGTGAGGGTGCGGCTGAATTTTTCCGGGTGTTCCTGGTTCAGCAGCAGCTTCAGGTACTCCTCGCGTCCACTCTGGTAGGCCGCGCGGGCCTGGATGGCGAGGAGGCGCTGCTGCTCAATGCGCGCGTCCTGGAGTTTTTTTTTCTCCCCATCCAGCCGTTTCAGCTCGGCTTCGCTCTTGTCCAGCTCGTCCTGCAGGGCCTTGATCTGTTTTTCCAGGTCGCCCATCTCGGTCTCGGTGGACTTCAGCTGCTTCTGCACGCCGCTCTTTTCCTGCTGGATGCCGTCCAGCAGCTTCTTCAGCTCGCCGATGTCCTTCTGCGTCTGTTCCAGCTGGCGTTGGGTGTCGGCGCGCTCGTCGGCGAAGGCCGGAGCGAGACAGGCGAGGGATAGCAGGAGAGGAAGGAGGCGGAGCATGGGGTGGCGGGCACCTGGGAATTGGACCGGCCTAGTATGCCCGTGGCCGCCGTTAAAAAAAACGCCCCGCACCGCGCGCTGTGGGGCGCTTCCACGTATTTCAGCCGGATGGCAGCGGCGGATGTCGTCGACGACGAAGGCCACGGACATCAGGCGGGTCTGTAGAGCGGGTAGGTGAACAGCAGCAGATGCGTCAGGTTCAGCCCGAAGTGGAACAGCGTCGCCACCCACAGGCGGCCGCTCCACAGCCAGGCCAACCCGTAGATCAGCCCGGCGAGGCCGGCGAACAGCATCAGCAGCGGGCCG
The DNA here is from genome assembly GCF_037574965.1 of Pseudomonas sp. KBN12P06040. NCBI lineage: Bacteria > Pseudomonadati > Pseudomonadota > Gammaproteobacteria > Pseudomonadales > Pseudomonadaceae > Pseudomonas > Pseudomonas sp. KBN12P06040. Next base: position 5,967,945 of record NZ_JBBELS010000001.1, on the reverse strand, counting down.
CCGGCGAAGTGCGCCAGGCCGAACAGCGCCGAGGCTAGCGCCAGGGCGGGCCAGGGGCCCAGCCATTGGCCCAGGCGTTGCTGCAGGTAGCCGCGGAACAGCGCTTCCTCGGCAAGGGAAACGAAGAACAGGTTGGCCAGGACGAACTGCCAGAGCCAGGCCGGCGCGTGGAGTTCCGGCCGCAGCAGGCCGACGCCGACAGCCAGCAGAAGCAGCGCCGGCACCGCCGCCACGAGCAGCAGCCAGTGCCAGGGGCGGCCGGGAGCGCGGGCTTCGTCGCGGAACAGGCTCGGCAGGCAGGCCAGTAGCAGGAACGGCACCAGTGCCTTGTCGAAGTTGAAGTACATGGTGAACGGCAGGCTCTGCGGGCCGACCACCGCCTTGTCCAGGACCTTGGGGTTGGCGAAGCCGGGTAGCAGGTGCAGGAACAGGCCCACCGCGCCGGCGACCAGCAGCAGCTCCAGGCCCAGGGCCCAGGCGCGGCGTGCCGCCAGGCGCCGGCGCAACAGGGCGAGGACGCCCAGTACAGCCAGGGCGGCGACCGCAGGCGGAGCGAGAACTCCGTCGTAGAAGGCGAGGCAGCAGGTCGCGAGCAGCAAGGCGAGAGCCAGCAGGCGCTGGAAGGACAGGGCGAGGAGCGAGGTGGCGAGGAGGAACCACATCGGCGGAAATCCTTGTAGGGCAGATGGAAAAGACAGCGCGGGCAAGGCTAGCACGGGCCTCGGCGACGTAGCGGGAGGCAGGGGGGAAGACGCGGAAAATGAAAACCGCGGCACACGTCTCGAGGTCGCGTGGCCAGGCCTGTCGGCCGATCGGCAGCGTTAAAGCGGGGAAGGTGACGTCGTGGAAACGGGGCGCGGCGCCCGGCCCGCTACGGCGGATAACGTCGCAGGCGTTCTCCGCCGATGGCCTGCAGAAGCGGCGGATAACCGCGACGCGGTTATCCGCCCTGCGCGGGAGTTCGTCGTTCGCGGATCAGCCGAGGATGACGATGCTGCGACCGGTCATTTCCGCCGGCTGCTCCAGCCCCATGAGGGTCAGCATGGTCGGCGCCACGTCGGCCAGCACGCCGCCTTCGCGGATGCTCAGCTTGCGCTTGCCGACGTAGACGAAGGGCACCGGTTCGCAGGTGTGCGCGGTGTGCGCCTGGCCGGTGGACTCGTCTTCCATCTGCTCGACATTGCCGTGGTCGGCGGTGATCAGGGCTTCGCCGCCGACCTTGTCCAGCGCCTCGACGATGCGCCCCATGCAGGTGTCCAGGCACTCCACGGCCTTGACCGCGGCCTCGAACACGCCGGTGTGGCCGACCATGTCGCCGTTGGCGTAGTTGACCACGATCACATCGTAGCGTTGTTGCTCGATGGCCTCGACGATACGGTCGGTGACTTCCGGCGCGCTCATCTCGGGCTGCAGGTCGTAGGTGGCGACCTTCGGCGAGGGGATCAGGATGCGCTCCTCGCCTTCGTAGGGTTCCTCGCGGCCGCCGGAGAAGAAGAAGGTCACGTGGGCGTACTTCTCGGTCTCGGCGATGCGCAGCTGGGTCTTGCCATGCTTGGCCAGGTATTCGCCGAGGACGTTGGTCAGCGGCTCCGGCGGGAAGGCACAGGGCGCCGGGATGCTCGCCGCGTACTGGGTCAGCATGACGAAACCTGCCAGTTGCGGGGCTCGTTCGCGGGGGAACTCATTGAATGCCGGCTCGACGAAGGCGCGGCTCAGCTCGCGGGCGCGGTCGGCGCGGAAGTTCATGAAGATCACCGCGTCGCCATCCTCGACCCGCACCGCTTCGGCGCCGGCCGGGACCACCGCGGTGGCCTTGACGAATTCGTCGCTCTCGCCGCGGGCGTAGGCGGCCTCGAGGGCTGCCACCGAGGAGTCGGCGGTGAACTCGGCCTTGCCGTCGACGATCAGTTCATAGGCGGCCTGGACGCGGTCCCAGCGGTTGTCGCGGTCCATCGCGAAATAGCGGCCGATGATCGAGGCGATGCGGCCCTTGCCGAGCCCGGCGAAGGTGGCGTCGAGACGCTCCAGCGACGGTTGCGCGCTTTTCGGCGGGGTATCGCGGCCATCCAGGAAGGCATGCAGGTAGATCTTGCCGGCGCCGCGCCTGGCGGCCATCTGCGCCATCGCCACCAGGTGGTCTTCATGGCTGTGTACGCCGCCCGGAGAGAGCAGGCCGAGGATGTGCACCGCCTTGTCGGCGGCGACGGCCTTGTCGACCGCCCCGGCGATCACCGGGTTTTCGAAGAATTCGCCGTCGCGGATGGCCTTGGTGACGCGGGTGAAGTCCTGGTACACCACGCGGCCTGCGCCGAGGTTCATGTGGCCGACCTCGGAGTTGCCCATCTGGCCGTCGGGCAGGCCGACGTCCATGCCGGAGCCGGAGATCAGGCCGTGCGGCTGGGTCGCCAGGAGGCGATCCCAGACCGGCTTCTTCGCGGCGTAGATGGCGTTGTAGTCAGGGCTTTCGCTGTGGCCGAAGCCGTCCAGGATGATCAGGACCAGGGGTTTGGGCGTGGCAGTCATATGTCCGGCTCTATTTCCGCGGGGTTCAGAAACTGACCAAATTTAGTGGGAACATTGTCGTTCAAGACGTAGGAAGAGGCTGATTGATTAAACCGATGACGCCGATCCGCAACCGAATGCCGCTATCCTCGCTCCCTCTGTCCTGCCCGAGCCGTGCCCGGGCCGGAACTGGCCAGCTTCACAGAAAAGGACCGGCATTCTAACCGTGAAGTTTCCCGCGACGCCATTTCCTGGAGCCGAGCGGGGCGCCGCCCGGCGGGTTCCCCCCTGGCCGGCGCGGTCTGTATACTGGCCGGCATTTTTACGCCCTGGATATCCGTCACCATGCAATTCGTTTCCCGTCTGATCGAGTTCGCCACCAACCACTACCTGCTGGTCGCGGCGCTGCTGGTCCTGCTGGTCCTGCTGTTGCTGCACGAGCTGCGCAAGGGCGGCAAGAGCCTGTCGACCCGCGAGCTGACCGCGCTGGTCAATGCCGACCAGGCGGTGGTCCTGGATATCCGTCCGGCCAAGGAGTTCGCCAGCGGGCACATCGTCGACGCGCTGAACATCCCGGCCGACAAGCTGAACAGCCGCATGACCGAGCTGGAAAAGTACAAGGGCAAGACCATCATCCTGGTCGACGCCATGGGCCAGCACTCCGGTACCTGGGGCGGCGTCCTGAAGAAGGCCGGCTTCAACGCCGCCAAGCTGTCCGGCGGGATCGGCAGTTGGCGCGGCGACAACCTGCCGCTGGTGAAGTGACATGCCGCCCGTCGTGATCTACACCACCGCCTGGTGTCCGTACTGCATCCGCGCCAAGCAGTTGCTGCAACGCAAGGGCGTGGACTTCCAGGAGATCGCCTGCGACGGCAAGCCCGAACTGCGCGCCGAGCTGGCACGCAAGGCGGGATCGACCACCGTGCCGCAGATCTGGATCGGCGAGACCCATGTCGGCGGCTGCGACGACCTTCATGCACTGGAGCGCGCCGGCAAGCTGGACGCGCTGCTGTCTGCCTGAAACCATTCATGAATTGACCCAAGGGAAGGCCCGAAAATGACCGAGCAAGCTACCAACGGCGCTGCCGACGAGCAGCAACCCCAGTTCTCCCTGCAGCGCATCTACCTGCGCGACCTGTCGTTCGAGTCGCCGAAGTCCCCGGAAATCTTCCGCCAGGAATGGAACCCGTCCATCAGCCTGGACCTGAACACTCGCCAGAAGCAGCTGGACGGCGACTTCTACGAAGTGGTCCTGACCGTATCGGTGACCGTGAAGAACGGCGAGGACACCACTGCCTTCATCGCCGAAGTGCAGCAGGCCGGCATCTTCCTGATCAAGAACCTCGATCCGTCGAGCATGAGCCATACCCTCGGCGCGTTCTGCCCGAACATCCTCTTCCCGTACGCTCGCGAAGCCCTGGACAACCTGGTGGTACGCGGTTCGTTCCCGGCGCTGATGCTGTCGCCGGTGAACTTCGACGCCCTCTACGCCCAGGAAATCGCCCGCATGCAGGCCTCCGGCGAGATCCCGACGCCGTCGGTCCAGTAAGCCCAGCGCTTGCGAAGAAGCCCGCCTTGCGCGGGCTTTTTCATGCCTGCCGGCCGGCTCAGTCCATGGCGAAGCCGAGCTGGCGCCAGGCTTCGTAGACGGTCACCGCCACCGTGTTGGACAGGTTCAGGCTACGGCAGCCTTCGCGCATCGGCAGGCGCAGGCGCCGATCGGTTGGCAGGGCGTTGCGCACGTCCTCCGGCAGTCCGCGGCTTTCCGGGCCGAAGAGGAAGGCATCGCCGCGCTGGTAGGCCACTTCGTGGAAGGCCCGCGACCCCTTGGTGGTGAAGGCGAACAGGCGTGGCTGGCCGAGGGCCTCGAGGCAGCTCTGCAGATCCGGGTAGCGGCGTACGCTGGCGTATTCGTGGTAGTCGAGGCCGGCACGGCGCAAGCGCTTGTCGTCCAGTTCGAAACCGAGCGGCTCGATCAGGTGCAGACTGCATCCGGTGTTGGCGCAGAGCCTGATAATGTTGCCGGTATTCGGAGGAATCTCCGGTTGAAACAGGATGACGTGGAACATGCAGGGCTCCGGAGCAGATAACGGGCGGCATTCTACCTCCGCCATCGACGATCTGCGGCGCCAGCGCTGGAAAGTCTGGGGTGCGCTGGTGCTTGCCGGGTTGTTGTTCGGGCTGATGCTCGGCAGGTTGTTCGGTCCCGCTTCGCTGCCGACGTCTGCGCCGCAACTGCTGGCGGTCGGGGAGAGCGAGCAGGGCCTGGTCCTGCGCTTCGATCGCCAGGCTGCGGTTACGGCGGCACGGGTGGAGGGTGCCCTGACGTTGCGCATCGTCGCCCGGGGCGCGGCGCAGCAGGGAGACGGGCGATGGCTGGGCCAGCCGTTGCGCTGGCGCGTCCGCGAGGAGGGAAAGGCGCTGCTGTTGAGCCTGGTCTCGACCCGCCCCTTGCAGGGGCGCTGGCAGTGGTCGGAGGACGGCGAGGGCTGGCGCCTGGTCGTCGAACTGCAGGAGCGCGACGGCCGGGAATAAAAGGGGGAATTCTCAGCCTGCCTGTACCGAGGTCCCCAAACGGGAGGGCGGAGGCGCGGATCGCTGCGCTGCCGCCGGGCATAAAAGAGGGGAGTTCTCAGCCTGCCTGTACCGAGGTCCCCGAAACGGGTGTGGCGGTTGCGCGCGGATGCTGCGTCTGCCGCCGGGTGTAAAAGAGGGGATTCCCCAGCCTGCCTGTACCGAGGCCCCCGAAATCTTCGTTATCTGCTCCAATGCAGGGGCTGTGCCAATTCTCATGAGACGCTGGCGGCGCGCTCGCTTTCCTGAAGGGTTGTGGATAAGTCTGTGGGCGAGCTGGTGATGAATGCCTCTGGAGGCCCGTGGATCAAGGGCTTGGCGGCATCCCAGGGGTTTGTGGGAAGTCGATTGCGGAAAAATGACGGAGCGGGCTTTTCCGCCAGCGATTGATGCCGATTTGTCGCCTGCTGGTGCACGCTGCCCAAAATCCGGGCAAGGGCCGCTGCCCCGCCGAACCGGCGGATAACCGCGATGCGGTTATTCGCCCTACGCCACGGTTTGATCGACGGTGCCGGGCGGGCGCTCTGCCGAGGCTGGGGCTGTGCTGCGGACGGTAGGGCGAATAACGCCATAGGCGTTATCCGCCGCGGCTCTGCACAACCGGCGGATAACCGCGATGCGGTTATTCGCTCTACGCCACGGTTTGACCGACGGTATCGGGCGGGCGCCCTGCCGAGGCCGGGGCGGCGTCTCGCTTGGCAGGGGCGCGCGACGGACCATGAAAAACGGGGCCCGAAGGCCCCGTTGGGTCGCTCATGGGAGCAGTGGCGCTTCAGTCGTCGCCTTCGTCGTCGGCTCCATCGACGTTCATCCCCAGCTCCTTGATCTTGCGGGTGAGGGTATTGCGGCCCCAGCCGAGCAGCACGGCGGCATCGCGGCGGCGGCCGGCGGTGTGCTTGAGGGCGGTTTCTATCATGATCCGTTCGAAGGCCGGCACGGCGCTGTCCAGCAGGTTCGACTGGCCGCGGCCCAGCGCCTGGTCGGCCCACTGGCGCAGAGCCTGTTCCCAGTTCGCCGCCGGCGCGCTGTCCTGCGGCTGGGTCAGCAGCTCCGGCGGCAGGTCGTCGATGTGCACCTCGCGGCCGGAGGCCATCACGGTGATCCAGCGGCAGGTGTTCTCCAGTTGTCGGACGTTGCCCGGCCAGCCGAGGTTCTTCAGGTACTCCTCGGTTTCCGCCTTCAGCAGCTTGGGTTCCACCGCCAGCTCCTGGGCGGCGCGGCTGAGGAAGTGCCGGGCCAGCGCCGGGATGTCCTCGCGGCGGTCGGCCAGCCGCGGGATGTGGATGCGGATCACGTTCAGGCGATGGAACAGGTCCTCGCGGAACTTGCCGTCGCGCACCAGGCTTTCCAGGTTCTGGTGGGTGGCGGCGATGATCCTCACGTCGACCTTCACCGGCGTGTGCCCGCCGACCCGGTAGAACTCGCCGTCGGCCAGGACGCGCAGCAGGCGGGTCTGGGTGTCGGCCGGCATGTCGCCGATCTCGTCGAGGAACAGGGTGCCGCCATCGGCCTGCTCGAAGCGTCCGCGGCGCTGGGCGGCGGCCCCGGTGAAGGCGCCCTTCTCATGGCCGAACAGCTCGGACTCCATCAGGTCCTTGGGGATCGCCGCCATGTTCAGCGCGATGAATGGCGAGGCTGCGCGCGGGCTGTGGCGATGCAGGGCATGGGCGACCAGCTCCTTGCCGGTACCCGATTCGCCGTTGATCAGCACGGTGATGTTGGAATGGCTGAGGCGGCCGATGGCGCGGAATACCTCCTGCATCGCCGGCGCCTCGCCGATGATCTCCGGCGTGCGCGCCTGGTTCGCCGGCAGCTCCAGGCCCTGCTGCTCCTGGGCGTGCTGGTTGGCGCGCTTGACCAGGGAGACCGCCTCGTCGACGTCGAACGGCTTGGGCAGGTATTCGAAGGCGCCGCCCTGGTAGGAGGCCACCGCGCTGTCGAGGTCGGAATGCGCGGTCATGATGATCACCGGCAGGCGCGGATGCAGTTCGCGGATCTGCGCCAGCAGGTCGAGGCCGCTGGCGCCGGGCATGCGGATATCGGAGATGATCACGTCCGGCTGCTGCCGGCCGAGGCGGCCGATCACGCTGTCGGCGCTGTCGAAGCTCACCGTGGTCATGCCTTCCTGTTGCAGGGCCTTTTCCAGTACCCAGCGGATGGAGCGGTCGTCGTCGACGATCCAGACGGTCTCTGATCGGCTCATGGTCAATGCACTCCTTGTTCCAGGGGCAGGAACAGACTGAACACGGTATGGCCGGGGTGGCTCTCGCATTCAATCAGCCCCTGGTGCTGGCTGATGATGTTCTGGGCGATGGCCAGGCCGAGTCCGGTACCGTCCGGACGGCCGCTGACCATGGGGTAGAAGATGGTTTCCTGGAGCTCGGCCGGAATGCCCGGGCCGTTGTCGATGATCTCCACCTTGCACACCAGGCGGTGACGCGTGTGGCCGATGGTGAACTGGCGCAGGGTACGGCTGCGCAGGGTGATGCGACCGAGGCGCAGGTCGTTCTGCCCGGCGATCGCCTGCATGGCGTTGCGTACCATGTTGAGCACGGCCTGGATCATTTGCTCGCGGTCGAGCAGCAGGTCGGGGATGCTCGGGTCGTAGTCGCGGACCAGGGTGATGCTGCCCTGGCTCTCCGCTTCCACCAGGCTGCTGACCCGCTCCAGCACTTCATGGATGTTGGTCGGCGCCAGGTTCGGCAGTTTGTTCGAGCCGAGCATGCGGTCCACCAGGTTCCGCAACCGGTCGGCTTCTTCGATGATGACGTTGGTGTAGTCCTTCAGCGACTCTTCCGGCAGCTCGCGGGATAGTAGTTGCGCTGCGCCGCGGATGCCGCCGAGCGGGTTCTTGATCTCGTGGGCGAGCCCGCGCACCAGCAGCTTGGTGGTCTCCTGTTTGGACAGCTGTGCTTCTTCGCGGGTGATCCGCATCAGCCGGTCGCGCGGATGGACCTCGAGCAGCAGCAGCGTCTCGTTGCGGTTGAGGATGGGCGTCACCGCATAGTCGACCGTGATGCTGACGCCGGTGATAGAGGTCAGGGTCGCTTCGCGCTTGGTGAACGGATGCGCCTGTTCCACCGCCTGGCGCAGCGAGTTCAAGGCTTCCGGCGATTCGGTGAACAGCTCGCTGATGAATTGCCCGTGGCTGCGCTGGCCGCTCACGGCCAGGAGCATCTCCGCTGCCGGGTTCATGTACTCCAGGCGCAGTTCGCCGTTGAGCAGGATCACCGCGGTGGTCAGATTGTCGAGCAACAGTCGGTGCAGGGTATCGGTCGGCATGGCGGGCAGCTGTTCCAAGGTTGGGCAGGAAAATGCAAAAAGCAAACCAGGCGCCGAAAAGGCGCGTTTTTTCTGCCGAGGCGCTGGCTAGAGGTGCGCCGGGAAGGTTTTCGGCGACGAGCGGTGACCCGAAATGGGGACAGTATAGAAAGTGGTGCGGGTAATCGCACCAATCTGGTGCGTTGACGTGGCCGGCGGCGTTTTCGCCAGGAGAGTCGGGAAAAAAACCGGAAAATCCCGCCCACGGCGGAGTGGGCAGGGGAAGTTCGGCTAGCGCTCGCTCGGCTGTACCGCGCTGACCAGCGGCGTATCGACCTCCGGCAGGGGTTGCCCGGCGATGCTCACTCGATGCAGGTGGAAGGGCTGGCTCGGGGTGCTTTCGACGGTCATGCCGTCGCCATCGATGATTTCCACTGCGACCTGGTGGGTGCCGCGATCGAGGTTCTTCAACGGGAACACCGGGCTGCGTCCCGGCGCTCCGGCAGGCTTGCCGTCGAGCAGCAGGCGATAGCGATGGCCGGGCAGCAGCGCCGGCTCGCTGGTGACGGTGACGATGACGTCGCCGCTGTTGGCGCGCAGGGTTGCGTCCGGTTCGGGGAAGAGGATGCGCAGTAGCTGGTAGGCCGGCGGCTTCACCTCCAGCGGCGCGGCGGGCGGACGATAGCGTATGCCCGGCGGCGCCACGCTGTTGCCCGGCGCCAGTTCGACGCGTTGGGCCTTGCGCCCGCTGGGGGGCTGGTCGGTGTAGACGCGGTTGCCCTCGGCGTCGATGTAGGTGTAGACCCCCGCTTGCGCGGCGCAGGCCAGGCACAGCAGGAGGGCGCCGAGAATGCGCGGGATCATCGCTTCTTCCCGAGGTGCACGCGCTGCACGGTGAAGGTCACCGGCGGGCTGGATTGCAGCACCCGTTCGCCGTTGAGTACCTGTACCGCGAGGCTGTGGTCGCCGCGGTCGATCTCGTGCAGGGTGAAGCGGGTGCCGCCGCTGGGCGTGCCGTAGGGTTTGCCGTCCAGCACCAGTTGCAACTGGTGGCCGCTGTGCAGGGCCGGGCGGATGCTGACGCTGACGTTGAAGGTGCCGTTGTTGGCGCGCAGCGCCTCTTCCGTGGGGAGGTCGCTGAGGGCAAGGATCTCGTAGGTGGCAGCCTCGCTATCGGCGGCCGGGGCATTGCCCGCGGAGGACTTTTCCGGCGTGTCGATTCCTACGGTATTGGTCGGCTGCAGTTCGACGGTCTGCGCCTGCACCCCGTCTGGCGGCTGGTTGGTGAATACCTTGTTGCCGTTGGCGTCGGTGTATTGGTAGATCTGCGCCATGGCCGGCAGGGCGGCGGCCAGGAGCAGGCAGCTGGTGATCAGGCGCATGGACGGTCTCCGGGTGAACCTGCCAAGCGTTGCACCGCATCGGCGCGCTGGCAAGCCGTGCATTGTGCGGCATGCGGGTATTCGAAGGTGTGCGCTGGGGCACGTTGGCGGTCGCTGTGCCCCGCCGCGCGGCTGCGTTCGTCTCAGCCGGCACTGGCGGGGCGAACCCTCGTTGCGCCAGAGTGTCTGTGCTTGCGCCGCCGGCCGGCGGCCCCGTTCGAAACGGCGGGTGTCCGGCTTGTATGATGCGGCTGTTTCGGTTTCTCACCTTGGGGACTGCCTTTCTCGTGCCGATCTTCGCCCGCTTCACCCTTCGCTCCCGCGTCCTGGCGGCCCTGCTGCTGTGCCTCTGCGCGGCCCTGTTCTACTCGCCGCCGGGCGCCGCGGCGCTGCCGAACCCGTTGGCGGGGAGTTCCTCCGGTGGCGAGAAGGTCAGCGATGCGCAGTTGGAACAATCGCTGAACCAGGTCATCCAGACCCTGGAGAACGACAGGCAGCGCGCCGACCTGCTGAAAAAGCTGAAACAGCTGCGCGACGTGACCAAGAAAGGCAAGGAAAGCGAGGGTGGGGTGCTGGGGCTGATCGGCGATACCCTGACCAGCCTGGAAAAGCAGTTCCAGGGCGCGAACAGCCCGGTCGCGTTATGGGGCAACCAGTTCCAGCTGGCGCGTGCCGAACTCGAGGAGCGTTTTCCCAGTTGGCGCGACCTGCCGGCGATGGTCTTCGATTTTTCGGTGGTGATCCTCCTCTGGGCCTGCCTGGCCAGCGCGCTGCTCTGGCTCAGCCGGCGCATGCGCGAGCGCTTCGGCCTGTCGGCGGAGTTGCCGCAGCATCCGAAGACCCGCGACCTGCTGCTGTTTTCCCTGCGCAAGCTGGGGCCCTGGCTGGTGGCCTTCCTCATCACCCTGTACCTGTCGGTGGTGCTGCCGGACTCCCTGAGCAAGACCCTGGCGATGGTCATGGCCTATGTGCTGGTCTGCGGCACGCTGTTCTCCGCGCTGTGCGTGATTTCCCTCTCGCTGCTCAGTGGCCCGCACCGCCAGCGCGCCCTGGATATCCTGCGGCGCCAGGCGTTCCGCCCGTTGTGGCTGATCGGCAGCCTCGCCGCGCTGGGCGAGGTCGCCCACGATCCGCGGCTGATCGCCGGCCTCGGCGAGCACACCTCGATCTGCCTGAGTACCCTGGCCAACGCCAGCGCCGCGCTGTTCACCGCGCTATTCGTGATGCGTTTCCGCCGGCCGATCGCCCACCTGATCCGCAACCAGCCGCTGGAGCGCCGCCTCAAGCGCCGTAGCCTGCACGACCTGGTGCAACTGGTCGGCTCGCTGTGGTTCGTGCCGGTGCTGGTGCTGGTGGGGATTTCCCTGTTCGCCACCTTCGTTTCCGCCGGCGACAGCAGTTCGGCGTTGCGCCGGGCGCTGGTCTGCGCGGTGCTGGCGGTGGTGGCGATGACCGTGATCGGGCTGATCCGCCGCCGTTCCAGTCGGGTCGGCGCCGGCCCGCGCCGCAGCGCGCCGTACATCGAGCAGTTGCAAAGCTTCGGCTACACCCTGCTGCACATCTTCGTGGTGCTGTTCTTCATCGAGGTCGCCTTGCGCGTCTGGGGCATGTCGCTGATTCGCTATGCGGAAGGCGAGGGCGAGCAGATCAGCATGAAGGTGGTCAGCTTCGGCACCACCCTGCTGGTCGCCTGGCTGATCTGGATCCTCACCGATACCGCGATCCAGCACAGCCTCGGCCTGGGCGGCAAGAGCCGGCCGAACACCCGCGCGCTGACCATGCTGCCGCTGATCCGCAACGTGCTGTTCGCCACCATCGCGGTGATCGCCCTGATCGTCGCCCTGGCCAACATGGGCATGAACGTCACCCCGCTGCTGGCCGGTGCCGGCGTGATCGGCCTGGCCATCGGCTTCGGTGCGCAGTCGCTGGTGGCGGACCTGATCACCGGCCTGTTCATCATCATCGAGGACTCGCTGTCGATCGACGACTACGTCGACGTCGGCGGCCACCTTGGCACGGTCGAGGGCCTGACTATCCGTACCGTGCGCCTGCGCGACCTGGACGGCGTGGTGCATACCATCCCGTTCAGCGAGATCAAGAGCATCAAGAACTACTCGCGCCAGTTCGGCTACGCGATGTTCCGCTGGCCGGTGCCGGCGAGCATGCCGATCGACGACGCGGTGGCGCTGGTGCGCGAGGTCGCGATGGAGCTGCGCAGCGACCCGGCGGTCTACCGCAACCTGTGGTCGCCGATGGAATTGCAGGGCGTGGAGAGTTTCGACAACGGCCAGGCGATCCTGCGCTTCCGCTTCAAGACCGCGCCGATCAAGCAGTGGGAGGTCCAGCGGGCGTTCAACCTGCGCCTGCGTCGGCGCCTCGACCAGGCCGGCCTCGAACTGTCCATGCCGCGTCTCAACGTACAGTTGAGCCGGGCGCCCAAGGCGAAATCCGCGGAACCGGACGAGCAGGGCACGCCGGCGGACGGCGGCATCTAGCGCGACAGGATGACCCGGCAGATGCGGCGCATGTCGCGGTCGTCGATGCCGTCGCACTGCCACGGCGCACGCGATACCACGGCTCGGCACTGGCGGCGCAGGTCGCGGCTGTCGATGTCGTCGCAGCGCTTGCGGTCGCCGCGGACGATGGCGCGGCACTGGCGGCGCGTGTCGCCGTCGCGGATGTCGTCGCAGTCGTAGCGCTGTCCCGGCGCCAGCAGCGCGCCGCAGTAACGCCGCAGGTCGCGGCTGTCGATGTCGCCGCAATCCCCGCTGTCGCCGCGCTCCAGGGCGTTGCACATGCGCCGCAGGTCGCGGTCGTGGATATCGCGGCATTCGGTGGCGGCCTGGGCGGGCAGGCTGAGGACGACGGCGAGCAGGAGCCAGAGAGAGTGACGCATGGACGGTCCTTATCCTTGGGGCGGGGAGCGCGGCAAGTCTAACCGAACGGCGCGGCGAACTTTGCGTTTCTCCATGGGCCGGCCCATAAAAAAGGCCTCCCGAAGGAGGCCTCAAGAGGGTGACTCGTTGTTATAGGAAACGTTGGATCAGACGCTGTAGTACAGGTCGTATTCCAGCGGGTGCACGAAGGTGCGCACCTTGATCTCTTCTTCGCTCTTCAGCTCGATGTAGGCATCGATGAACTCGTCGGTGAACACGCCGCCCTTGGTCAGGAACGCGCGGCCCTTGTCGAGTTCTTCCAGCGCCTCTTTCAGGCTGCCGCAAACCTGCGGGATTTCCTTCGCCTCTTCCGGCGGCAGGTCGTACAGGTTCTTGTCGGCGGCATCGCCGGGGTGGATCTTGTTCTGGATGCCGTCCAGGCCGGCCATCAGCAGCGCGGCGAAGGCCAGGTAGGGGTTGGCTGCCGGGTCCGGGAAGCGCGCTTCGATACGGCGGGCCTTCGGGCTGGATACGTAGGGGATACGGATCGAGGCGGAGCGGTTGCGCGCCGAGTAGGCCAGCATCACCGGAGCTTCGAAGCCCGGGACCAGGCGCTTGTAGGAGTTGGTCGAGGGGTTGGTGAAGCCGTTCAGGGCCTTGCCGTGCTTGATGATGCCGCCGATGAAGTACAGGGCGGTCTCGGACAGGCCGGCATAGCCTTCGCCGGCGAAGGTGTTCTTGCCGTCCTTGGAGATCGACATGTGCACGTGCATGCCCGAGCCGTTGTCGCCGTACAGCGGCTTCGGCATGAAGGTCACGGTCTTGCCGTAGGCGTCGGCGACGTTGTGCACGCAGTACTTCAGGGTCTGCACTTCGTCGGCCTTGGCGACCAGGGTGTTGAACTTCACGCCGATCTCGTTCTGGCCGGCGGTTGCCACTTCGTGGTGGTGGACTTCGACCACCAGGCCCATTTCTTCCAGGGCGTTGCACATGGCGGTGCGGATTTCATGGTCGTGGTCGACCGGCGGTACCGGGAAGTAGCCGCCCTTCACGCCCGGGCGATGGCCCTTGTTGCCGGACTCGATGTCGGCGTCGGTGTTCCAGGAAGCCTGCTCGGAGAAGATCTTGAACATCGAGCCGGAGATGTCGGACTTGAACTTCACTTCGTCGAAGATGAAGAACTCCGGCTCCGGGCCGACGAACACGGTGTCGCCGATGCCGGTGGACTTCAGGTACTCCTCGGCGCGCTTGGCGATGTTGCGCGGGTCGCGCTCGTAGCCTTGCATGGTGCTCGGCTCGATGATGTCGCAGACCAGGATCAGGGTCGGCTCTTCGGTGAACGGATCGAGGACGGCGGTGCTGTCGTCCGGCATCAGGATCATGTCGGAGGCTTCGATGCCTTTCCAGCCGGCGATGGAGGAGCCGTCGAACATCTTGCCGGCTTCGAAGAACTCATCGTCCAGCGCGTCGCGAGCCGGCATGGTGACGTGTTGCTGCTTGCCCTTGGTATCGGTGAAGCGCAGGTCTACCCACTTCACGTCATGGTCTTTGATCAGTTGGTGCGACTTGTACGACATGCTGTCCTCCAGGAGGGATTAGAGCTGGGAGCTTTTTCTGTGCCCCAGTATCGGGTGATGCCGGCCGGAATACTCCGCCAGGGCAACCTGCCTCACAAGTGAGCAAGTTGCGTGCCAGTGCCCGGAATCGGGCAGGGCCCCATGTTTGGCGGGGCCAGGTCTTCTTCAGGGTAGCTGGGTGGCCTTCGGGCGCACCGTTATGGTGCTCCATGTTGGTGCATCATTCCATTTTGGTGCAGCAAAAATAACTGTGCATATTTCTGCTCAATACGTGAGCAATTTCAGATATAATTCCGCCCCTTTTTTTCCGTCGCCCCGCGCGTTCGCGTCCCTCGCATGAAACTCATCGTCAAGACCTTCCAGGAAATCACCATCAAGAGCCGGCCGGTGCGCAAGCGCTTCATCCGGCAGTTGGCGAAGAACATCCGCGCGGTGCTGCGCGACCTGGACCCGGAGCTGAAGGTCGAGGGCGAGTGGGACAACCTGGAGGTAGAGACCGCCGTGCTCGACGCCAAGGTCAGGCGCGAGATGATCGAGCGCCTGACCTGCACCCCGGGCATCGGTCATTTCCTCGAGGTCCACGAGTATCCGCTGGGCGATTTCGACGACATCCTCGCCAAGTGCAAGGCGCACTTCGGCGACCAGTTGGCCGGCAAGACCTTCGCCGTGCGCTGCAAGCGCGCCGGCAAGCACGCGTTCACCTCGATGGAGGTGGAACGTTACGTCGGCAGCGGCCTGCGCCGCGAATGCGGGGCTGCCGGGATCGACCTGAAGCAGCCGGAAGTCGAGGTGCGGATGGAAATCCGCCTCGACCGCCTGTTCGTCATCCATCGCCAGCATCCGGGCCTGGGCGGCTATCCGCTGGGCGCGCTGGAGCAGGTGCTGGTGCTGATGTCCGGCGGCTTCGACTCGACCGTGGCGGCCTACCAGATGATGCGTCGCGGGATGATCAGCCACTTCGTGTTCTTCAACCTCGGCGGGCGCGCCCACGAATTGGGGGTGATGGAAGTCGCCCACTACCTGTGGGAGAAGTACGGCCGCTCGCAGCGCGTGCTGTTCGTCAGCGTGCCGTTCGAGGAAGTGGTCGGCGAGATCCTTACCAAGGTCGACGACAGCTATATGGGCGTGACCCTCAAGCGCATGATGCTGCGCGCCGCCAGCCGCGTGGCCGAGCGCCTGGAGCTGGACGCGCTGGTGACCGGCGAGGCGATCTCCCAGGTGTCCAGCCAGACCCTGCCGAACCTCTCGGTGATCGACCGGGTTACCGACACCCTGGTGCTGCGCCCGCTGATCGTCAGCCACAAGCAGGACATCATCGACACCGCCCGGCAGATCGGCACCGCCGAGTTCGCCCGGCACATGCCGGAATACTGCGGGGTGATCTCGGTGAACCCGACCACCCAGGCCAAGCCCTACCGCGTCGAGCACGAAGAGTCGAAATTCGACATGGCGGTGCTCGAGCGCGCCCTGGAGCGCGCCACCCAGCGCACCGTCGACCGGGTGATCGACGAACTCGGCCAGGACCTGCAGGTGGAAGAGGTCGGCGAGGTGCTGCCCGGTCAGATTGTCATCGATATCCGCCATCCTGATGCCCAGGAAGACGAACCCCTGGCCCTGGAAGGCGTCGAAGTCCAGGCGCTGCCGTTCTACGCGATCAACAGCCGCTTCAAGGAACTGGACGCCAACCGCCAGTACCTCCTGTATTGCGACAAAGGGGTGATGAGCCGCCTGCATGCCCATCACCTGCTCAACGAGGGGCACACCAATGTGCGTGTTTATCGTCCGGCTTAAGCAGCCGGGCTTGTTCGGCGGCAGCATCCGCCACCGTCCTCCCGACACGTCCGCCGCCTAGGCCGATGCCCGCCCTTCGGCGTGCCGGCCGGACCGGGGCAGCGTCCGCCTGCTGCCCGCCCCTTAATTGAAGAAGCCTGTCGTGTCGGGCGCCGCCCTGTCCGACCCCACCACCGCCGCGAAGCCGCGCTTCGGGCGTTAAACGAGACAAGACTTGTGATCGAAAATCTGCGCAACATCGCCATCATCGCCCACGTCGACCATGGCAAGACCACCCTGGTGGACAAGCTGCTGAAGCTGTCCGGCACCCTCGACCGCAAAGAAGCGGAAAGCGAGCGGGTGATGGACTCCAACGACCAGGAAAAAGAGCGTGGCATCACCATCCTGGCGAAGAACACCGCGATCAAGTGGAACGGCTACAACATCAACATCGTCGACACCCCCGGTCACGCCGACTTCGGCGGCGAGGTGGAGCGCGTGATGTCGATGGTCGACTCCGTGCTGCTGGTGGTCGACGCCCAGGACGGCCCCATGCCGCAGACCCGCTTCGTGACCCAGAAGGCCTTCAAGGCCGGCCTGCGTCCGATCGTGGTGGTGAACAAGATCGACCGCCCGGGCGCGCGTCCGGATTGGGTCATCGACCAGATCTTCGACCTGTTCGACAACCTCGGCGCCACCGACGAGCAACTCGACTTCCCGATCGTCTACGCCAGCGCCCTGAACGGTATCGCCGGCCTCGACCACGAGAAGATGGACGACAACATGGACGCGCTGTTCCAGGCGATCATCGACCACGTCCCGGCCCCGGTGGTGGACACCGAGGGTCCGTTCCAGATGCAGATCTCGCAGCTGGACTACAACAGCTTCCTCGGCGTGATCGGTATCGGCCGCATCACCCGCGGCAAGGTCAAGTCCAACACCCCGGTGGTGGCCATCAGCGACGACGGCAGCAAGCGCAACGGCCGCATCCTGAAGATCATGGGCCACCACGGCCTGCAGCGCGTCGAGGTGGCCGAGGCGGAAGCCGGCGACATCGTCTGCGTCAGCGGCATGGAGGAGCTGTTCATCTCCGATACCCTGTGCGACCCGCAGAACGTCGAGGCGCTGCCGCCGCTGACCGTCGACCAGCCGACCGTGAGCATGACCTTCCAGGTCAACGATTCGCCGTTCGCCGGCCGCGAAGGCAAGTTCGTCACCAGCCGCAACATCAAGGAGCGCCTGGAGAAGGAACTGCTGCATAACGTGGCGCTGCGCGTCGAGCCGGGCGACAGCCCGGAGAAGTTCAAGGTTTCCGGCCGTGGCGAACTGCACCTGTCGGTACTGATCGAGACCATGCGCCGCGAAGGCTTCGAGCTGGCCGTGGGCCGCCCGGAAGTGGTGATCATCGAGAAGGACGGCGAGAAGCAGGAGCCCTACGAGAACGTCACCATCGACATCGAGGAGCAGCACCAGGGCTCGGTGATGGAGCAGATGGGCCTGCGCAAGGGCGACCTGAGCAACATGATTCCCGACGGCAAGGGCCGAGTGCGCCTGGAGTACACCATTCCGGCGCGCGGCCTGATCGGCTTCCGCAACAACTTCCTGACCCTGACCTCGGGCACCGGCATCCTGACCTCGACCTTCAGCCACTACGGTCCGATCAAGGCCGGCGAAGTCAGCAACCGCCAGAACGGCGTACTGGTCTCCATGGCCACCGGCACCGCGCTGACCTACTCGCTGGAGACCCTGCAGAGCCGCGGCAAGCTGTTCCTCGGCCCGGGCGACGAAATCTACGAAGGCCAGTTGGCCGGCATCAACAGCCGTGACAACGACCTGGTGATCAACCCGACCAAGGGCAAGAAGCTCGACAACATGCGCGCTTCCGGCAAGGACGAAGTCATCGCCCTGGTTCCGCCGATCCGCTTCACCCTCGAGCAGGCGCTGGAGTTCATCGCCGACGACGAGCTGGTGGAAGTGACGCCGAAGTCGATCCGCCTGCGCAAGAAGATGCTCAACGAGAACGACCGCAAGCGCTACGAGCGCAGCAAGGTCTAAACCGTTGCCGTACCGGCGCGCCGCAACGGCGTGCCTCGCGGCCGGCAGGCAGGGCAGGGGTGCCCGGCCTGCCGGCCGTTTTGCTATGCGCCGGGCGCTTTCCGGCGTGGCTTGATGGCCCCCGCGGCAGCGGCCC
The DNA here is from genome assembly GCF_037574965.1 of Pseudomonas sp. KBN12P06040. Lineage (NCBI taxonomy): Bacteria > Pseudomonadati > Pseudomonadota > Gammaproteobacteria > Pseudomonadales > Pseudomonadaceae > Pseudomonas > Pseudomonas sp. KBN12P06040. The sequence continues at coordinate 5,949,812 of NZ_JBBELS010000001.1, read as the reverse complement.
GCAGCAGGCGGCGGAACGTCGGGCAGTCCATGTGTTCGCGCGCCGGACAGGCCGCGGCATGCCGCAGGCCGTCGCGCATGGCGGCGAGGCGGCGGATCGTCCGGTCCAGTTCGTCGGCCTTGGCCGCCAGCGCCGCGCGGTCGATCCGCAACGCGCCGTCGGCTGCGCCCATGCCGGCAATCTCGTCCAGCGACAACCCGGCGGCGCGGCCCAGCCCGATCAGCGCCAGCCGCTCCAGCACGCCTGCATCGAACAGCCGGCGCAGGCCGTGCCGGCCGCTGGAGGCGATCAGTCCCTTTTCCTCGTAGTAGCGCAGGGTCGAGGCCGGTACCCCGGATCGTCGCGCGACCTCGCCTATGTCCAGTTGCCGCATGCCCTTGACCTCAAGTCGACTTGAAGTGGAAGACTAGCGTTTCGGCACCTGGGCCGTGACGAAATACAGACGAGGTGAACCTCATGTGGGACGAACGCTATGCCGCCGAAGAGTATGTCTACGGAACCGAACCCAACGCTTTCCTGAAGGAAAATGCGCAGCGGCTGGCCGGGCCGGTGTTGAGCGTCGCCGAGGGCGAGGGGCGCAACGCGGTGTTCCTCGCTTCGCTGGGGCTGGAGGTGCTTGGCGTGGATGGCTCCGCCGTTGGCCTGGCCAAGGCGCGCCGGCTGGCCGAGGCGAAAGGCGTGTCGATCGACACCCTGGTGGTCGACCTGGCGGACTACGAACCGCCGGCAGCGGCGTTCGGCGCGGTGGTGTCGATCTTCGCGCACCTGCCCAGTCGCGTGCGCGGCAGACTCAACCGCCTGCTGGAGCGTTCGCTGCGACCGGGCGGTCTCTTCCTGCTGGAGGCCTATCGGCCGGAACAGCTCGGCCGCGGCACCGGCGGCCCGGCGGACGTCGACATGCTGGTGAGCCGCGCGGCGCTGGAGGCGGAGCTGCCGGAGTGCGAGGTGCTGCTGGCGCGGGAAATCGAGCGCGAGGTGGTCGAGGGCCGTTTCCACACCGGCGCGGCCTGTGTGGTCCAGTTCATCGCCAGGAAGAGGTAGCTCGCCACGGGGCGGGCGTCGGAATGCGTCGAATCTCGGGAATGCGGGCTGTATACTCCCGGCGCGGGTTCCGCTCTGGCAGGATGGCCAGGGCAGGTATCAGTGGATCGTGGTACCTCTTGATCAAGGATTCGACGCATGCAATGGATTTTCATGCTGGTGGGCCTGATCCTCGGCGGCTTCGCCGGGGAATCGCTGGTCGGCGCACTCCTCGGCGGCCTCTCCGGCCTGGCCCTGGGACAGGCCGTCTCGCTGCAGAACCTGGCGCAACAGAACGAGCGCCTGCGCAAGCAGATGAGCGAATTCGCCGAACGCTTCGAGCGCGGCACCGAGGTCATCCACCAGCGCTTGCTGCGTGTGGAGCGCCAGGCGCAGGACCTTCCCGAAAGCGTTCCCGAGCCGGCCGCCGGCATCGACCAGCCGCTCGCAGACACGCCTCCCGCTCCTCCCGCCGAGGTTGCCCCGCCGCTGGACTGGGACATCGAGCTGCCGCCCGTCGAGGCTGCGCCGCCTCCGCCTCGTCCCCCCGAGCCCGTCCAGCCCATCGAGCGTCAGCCGGCGTTCCAGCCTGACGCCCAGCCAGCGCCGCGCCGCCCCGCCCCTCCGGCGCCTCCACGCGAACCCTCGCTGGTCGAGCGTGGCTTCGCCGCGGCCAAGGGCTGGCTGTTCGGCGGCAACACGGTATTGCGCATCGGCGTGGTGCTGCTGTTCATCGGCCTGGCCTTCCTCCTGCGCTACGCCTCGGAACGGGTGGCGGTGCCGGTGGAGTACCGCTACGCCGGGGTGGCGCTGGCAGCGATGGCGCTGCTCGGCGTCGGCTGGTGGTTGCGCGAGCGGCGCGCCGCCTACGGCCTGATCCTGCAAGGCACCGGTATCGCGGTGCTGTACCTGACCATCTTCGCCGCCATGCGCCTGCATCCGCTGATCTCTCCCGGCGCGGCGCTGGCCCTGCTGGTGGTGGTGACGATCTGCTCGGCGATCCTCGCCGTGCTGCAGAACGCCATGGGCCTGGCGGTGGTGGCGGCGCTCGGCGGCTTCGCCGCGCCGATCCTGACCTCCACCGGCAGCGGCAACCATGTAGCGCTGTTCAGCTACTTCGCCCTGCTCAACGCCGGCATCTTCGCCATCGCCTGGTTCCGCGCCTGGCGGCCGCTCAACCTGGTCGGCTTCGTCGGCACCTTCGGCATCGGTTTCGCCTGGGGACTGCGCTCCTATACACCGGAGCTGTTCGCCAGCACCGAGCCGTTCCTGGCCCTGTTCTTCCTGATGTACGTCGGGATCGGCCTGCTCTTTGCCCGCCGCAAGCTGCTGGAGGCCGCGCAGGCGCCTGCCGAGCGCGGCGAACTGCTGCGCTGGTCGGCGCGACAGGCCGACTACATCGACGCCACCGTGCTGTTCGGCCCGCCACTGGTGGGGTTCGGCCTGCAATGCGCGGTGATCGGCCACATCGATTTTGGCATGGCCTTCAGCGCCCTGGCCCTGGGCCTCTTCTACATGGTCCTGGCGCGGGCGCTGCGTGGCCATGCTTCGGCCGGACGCACCAGCCTGCTGGTGGAAATCTGCCTGGCGCTGGGGGTGGTCTTCGGCACCCTGGCCATTCCGCTCGGCCTGGACGCGCGCTGGACCTCGGCCGCCTGGGCGGTCGAGGGCGCCGGCATCTACTGGCTCGGCCTGCACCAGCAACGCCGCCTGGCGCGGATCTTCGCCCTGCTGTTGCAGGGCGGTGCGGCGTTGGCCTACCTGAATGGCGTGCGGCCGGGTGAGACGACGTTGCTGGAGGGTTCGCCGCTGGGCGCGCTGATGCTCGGTGCGGCGGCGCTGTTCAGCTTCTGGCAGCTGCGTCGCGCGCCGGCGAAAGCGCTGGCCGACTGGGAGCCGGCCTGCCGGCCGTTGCTGGCGGCCGCCGGCCTGGCCTTCCTCTACCTGGTCGCACCGCTCTGCCTGGCCGTCGACGGCACCGCCATCGCCTGGGCCGTGGCCGGCCTGGCGAGCTTGTTCGCCGGCTTGCGCCTGGGCTCGCGTACCTTCCTGTTCTGCGCCTTCGCCGTGCAACTGCTGGGCGGTGCGCTGTTCCTCCTGCATTTGCAGGGCGGCGATGGCCAGGGTGGGGTATTCGACTCGGGCTGGCGTGGCTTGATGACCGCCTCGCTGATTGGCCTGGCGCTGATCGGCGGCATGCTGCTGGCGGCGCGCGACCCGCTGGTGAAGGACGACAGTCGGCTGCTCATGGGCTTGAGCCTGGTGCTGCTGGCCGGTCTGGCGTTCGTCAACCTGGCAGTGCTGTTCGTCCTGCCTTGGCGCAGCGCCAGCGCGGTATGGGCCGGTAGCGGGCTGCTGATCATCTGGCTGAGCCTGGTGCTGCGCCAGCGCCTGAGCTTCTACTTCGGCCTCGCCTTGCAGGTAGTGGGCGGCCTGGCGTTCCTCCTCGCCGGGCCGTCGCTGTTCGGCTCGCTGAGCGGCGAAGGCCTGCGGCCCCTGGCCCATTCCGGGTTCTGGACGCCGGCAGTGCTGGCCCTGGCGGCGCTGGTCGGCGCCTGGCGGCTGCGCCGCGCCGGCGAGCGCGAGCGGGCGCTGGGTATCGGTACCCTCGGCCTGGCCGAGCTGTCGCACCTGCTGCTGCTCTGGGGAGCCGGCTGGTGGGCGCTGACCGCGCTGTGCGAAACCGTCCGCTTCGTGCCTTATGGCCTGCGCGAGCATGCGTTGCTGCTGGTGGCCGCGGCGACAGTGGCGTCGTGGATGCTGCTGGCGCTGCGCGAGCGCTGGCGCGAACTGGCCCTGCTGTGCCTGGCGCTGGTCCCGGTGGCGCTGTTGGCCCTGGCCAGTGCCTGGCGTTTCGATTACCAGCCGTTCGGCGAATTCGGCTGGCTGGCCTGGCCGCTGCTGTTCGCCACGCACCTGCTGTCGCTGCGACGCCTTGCCCCGTTGCTGCCGGCGAAGGCCCTGAGCGTTGCCCATGTGCTCGGTTGCTGGCTGTTGCTAGGGGTGCTGGCGCTGGAGCTGCGCTACCTGTTCGCCCTGCTCGCCGAACAGTACAACGCCTGGCGTTGGCTGGGCTGGGCGCTGGTCCCGAGCGCCTACCTGCTGCTGGTGGCTGGCGGGCGGAGCCTGCCCTGGCCGCTGCGCGACTTCCCGCGGGAGTATCGGCTGCTCGCCGCTGCGCCGGTGGCGCTGTTGCTGCTCGGCTGGTTCTGGAGCGCCAACCTGCTCAGCGACGGCGCCGCCGAGCCGCTGCCTTACCTGCCGCTGGCCAACCCGCTGGAACTGGGGCTGCTGATCGTGCTGTTCGCCCTCTACCGCTGGAGCGACGCCAGCCTGGCCTCGCTCGTCGATGGCAATGCCAGCGCGCGCCTGGGGCGCCAGGCGTTGGCCGGCGCCTCGCTGTTCGCCCTGCTGACCCTGGCGGTGTGCCGCGCCGCGAACCACCTGGCCGGCGTGCCGTTCCAGGCCGAGGCGCTGGCCGCGTCGATGCTGGTGCAGGCGGGGCTGTCGCTGGTCTGGACGCTCTGCGCGCTGGGCCTGACCATCGCCGGTACCCGTCTCGGCCGGCGCGACCTGTGGATGGTCGGCGCGGCGCTGGTCGGCGTCGTGGTGGTCAAGCTGTTCTTCGTCGAGCTGGGCAACAGCGGCAGCCTGGAGCGAATCATCTCCTTCATCGGGGTCGGCGTCCTGTTGCTGGTCGTCGGCTACTTCTCACCCTTGCCTCCGCGTCGTGCCGAGGTCGCATCGGAGGCCGAGCAGCCATGACGCGCTCCTTTTCGTTCAGAACCGCCGGCCTGCTCCTGCTGGGCGCCTGCCTGTCCCTGCCGCTGTCGGCGAAGGAGTCTGCCGAAGGTTTCAGCCGCCAGGTGGCGCTGTCGCTGCAGGGCGAAGGTCCCTGGTATCGCCTGAGCATCCCGATGAGCGTGCAGTTGTCGGCTGCCCATGCCGACCTGCGCGACCTGCGGGTCTTCGATGCCGAAGGCGAGGCCTTGCCCTACGCCCTGGTGGCCGGCAGCGAACGCCAGGCCAGCACGCCGCATGAGGCCGAGGTGCGGCTGTTCCCGTTGCGAGGCACGTCCGCCGCCGACGCGACGCAACCGAACCTGCGGGTGCAGCGCAACACCAGCGGCACCATAGTCGAGGTGCTGCCGGGCAACGCCGGGCCGGCTGCCGAGACCCTGCGCGGCTGGCTGATCGACGCGAGCGCGGTGACGTTCCCCCTGGAGCGCCTGCGGCTGGACTGGAGCAGCCCGGAGGAGGGCTTCCAGCGCTTCTCCGTGGAAGCCAGCGACGACCTCGAGCATTGGCAGGCCTGGGGTGACGGACAGATCGCCCGCTTGACCTTCAACGGCGAACGCATCGACGTCAGCGAGGTCAAGCTTCCCGGCCGCCAGGCCCGCTACCTGCGTCTGGCCTGGCCGGCCGGGGCAACCGCGGCAGACCTCCATGGCGCCCGCCTGCAAGGCAGCACGCGGAGCACCGAGCCGGCGCCGATGATCTGGTCCGAGCCGCTGGCCGGGCGCCAGGCGGGGGACGGCGAGTACCGCTGGCAGTTGCCGCTGGCGTTGCCGTTGCAGCGGGTGCGGGTGTCCCTGGAGCAGGCGCTGACCCACACCATCGTCCCGGTGGAACTGTCCGGCCGTGATCGTACGGAGAACGCTTCGCCGCGCCGGGAGGCCGCCTGGAGCAGCCTGGCACGCGGGGTCCTCTACCGGCTGCCGATCGACGGCCGCAACGTACAGCAGAACGAGCTGGAACTGCCGGGCTGGGCGGTGCGCGAGCTGCGTCTGCAGGTGGACCAACGAGGTACTGGCCTGGGCCCGGAGGTCCCGTCCCTGAGTGTCGGCCTGCCGGCCAGCGAACTGGTGTTCCTGGTGCGCGGCAGCCCGCCGTACCGGCTGGCGTTCGGCAAGCCCGGCGCGCAGTCGGCGGCGCTGCCGCTCGGCGTACTGATTCCCGGCTATACCGAGAGCAAGCGCGCCACCCTGGGTAGCGCCAGCCTGGGCGAACCGCTGGAGGTGGCCATGGCGGCCGCGGCGCCGGCACCGGGTAGCGACTGGAAGAAGATCGGCCTGTGGGCGGTACTTCTGCTGGGGGTCGCTCTGCTGGTAATAATGGCAATGAGCCTGCTGCGTTCCTCGCCGAACAAGCCATGAGCCGGTTCCGCGCTATGCTGTTCGGCTGAGGAGGCTTTACGACGGGCCCCGGGGCGCATGCCGACGACGCGGCGGCCCGACAATAAAAACAAATCACGGAGTAAGAGAATGATCAGAATGGCGCTCAAGCCACTGGTAGCGGCCTGCCTGCTGGCTTCGCTGTCCACCGCCCCGCAGGCTGCTCCTTCGCCCTATTCGACGCTGGTGGTGTTCGGCGACAGCCTCAGCGATGCCGGGCAGTTCCCCGATCCTGCCGGCCCCGCCGGAAGCACCTCGCGTTTCACCAACCGGGTCGGCCCGACCTACCAGAACGGCAGCGGCGAGATCTTCGGACCGACCGCGCCCATGCTGCTCGGCAATCAGCTCGGCATCGCCCCGGGCGACCTGGCTGCCTCGACCTCGCCGGTCAACGCCCAGCAGGGCATCGCCGACGGCAACAACTGGGCGGTGGGCGGCTACCGGACCGATCAGATCTACGACTCGATCACCGCGGCCAACGGCTCGCTGATCGAGCGCGACAATACCCTCCTGCGCAGCCGCGATGGCTACCTGGTGGACCGTGCCCGCCAGGGCCTGGGTGCCGATCCGAACGCGTTGTACTACATCACCGGCGGCGGCAACGACTTCCTCCAGGGGCGCATCCTCAACGACGTCCAGGCCCAACAGGCCGCCGGTCGCCTGGTGGATAGCGTGCAGGCCCTGCAGCAGGCCGGCGCGCGCTACATCGTGGTCTGGCTGTTGCCCGACCTGGGCCTGACCCCGGCTACCTTCGGTGGTCCCTTGCAGCCTTTCGCCAGCCAACTCAGCGGCACGTTCAACGCCGAGCTGACCGCCCAGTTGAGCCAGGCCGGCGCCAACGTCATTCCGTTGAACATCCCGCTGCTGCTCAAGGAAGGCATGGCCAACCCGGCTTCCTTCGGCCTGGCCGCCGACCAGAACCTGATCGGCACCTGTTTCAGCGGCAACGGCTGCACCATGAACCCGACCTACGGGATCAACGGCAGCACGCCCGACCCGAGCAAATTGCTGTTCAACGACAGCGTGCACCCGACCATCACCGGCCAGCGCCTGATCGCCGACTACACCTATTCGCTGCTGTCGGCGCCCTGGGAGCTGACCCTGCTGCCGGAAATGGCCCACGGCACCCTGCGTGCCTACCAGGATGAACTGCGCAGCCAGTGGCAGGCGGACTGGGAGAACTGGCAGAACGTCGGCCAGTGGCGCGGCTTCGTCGGCGGCGGTGGCCAGCGCCTGGACTTCGACTCCCAGGACAGCGCCGCCAGCGGCGACGGCAACGGCTACAACCTGACCCTTGGCGGCAGCTACCGCATCGACGAGGCCTGGCGGGCCGGGGTCGCCGCCGGCTTCTACCGGCAGAAGCTGGAAGCCGGCGCCAAGGATTCCGACTACCGGATGAACAGCTACATGGCCAGCGCCTTCGTGCAGTACCAGGAAAACCGCTGGTGGGCTGACGCGGCGCTGACCGGCGGCTACCTCGACTACGACGACCTGAAGCGCAAGTTCGCCCTGGGCGGCGGCGAGCGCAGCGAGAAAGGCGACACCAACGGCCACCTTTGGGCGTTCAGCGCGCGCCTGGGCTACGACATCGCCCAGCAGGCCGACAGTCCCTGGCACCTGTCGCCGTTCGTCAGCGCCGACTACGCGCGGGTCGAGGTCGACGGCTATTCCGAGAAGGGCGCCAGCGCCACCGCGCTCGACTACGACGACCAGAAGCGCAGCTCGAAGCGCCTGGGCGCCGGCCTGCAAGGCAAGTACGCGTTCGGCAGCGATACCCAGCTGTTCGCCGAGTACGCCCACGAACGCGAGTACGAGGACGACACCCAGGACCTGACCATGTCCCTCAACAGCCTGCCGGGCAATCGCTTCACCCTCGAAGGCTACACCCCGCAGGACCACCTCAACCGCGTCTCCCTCGGCTTCAGCCAGAAGCTGGCGCCGGAGCTGTCGCTGCGCGGCGGCTACAACTGGCGCAAGGGCGAGGACGATACCCAGCAGAGCGTCAGCCTGGCGCTGAGCCTGGACTTCTGAAACGGCGGCCGGCGCCCGGGCGGCGCCGGTCGCGTTTCCCGTCGACGGAACGATCGGCGCGCGCCGGCATCAAGAGAGTAGTACCCCGCTGTTACTCGCCGCCCGGTCGACCGCCATACACTGCCGATCCGTTTCGTTCGAGGGAATCGCCCGATGAGTTTCAACACCGAAGTACAGCCCGGCATCTGCATGGAGCCGGACGCCATTACCCAGGAATACGTGTTCAACCACACCATGTTGCGGGTCAAGGATCCGAAGCGCTCGCTCGACTTCTACTCGCGGGTGCTCGGCATGCGCCTGCTGCGTCGCCTGGATTTCGAGGAAGGCCGCTTCTCCCTGTATTTCCTCGCCATGACCCGTGGCGAAGAGGTGCCCGACGCGCTCGACGAACGCCAGCGCTACACCTTCGGACGCCAGTCGGTCCTCGAACTGACCCACAACTGGGGCAGCGAGAGCGACGACAGCCAGTACCACAACGGCAACCAGGACCCGCGCGGGTTCGGCCACATCTGCTTCTCGGTGCCCGACCTGGTGGCGGCCTGCGAGCGTTTCGAGACGCTCGGGGTGAACTTCGTCAAGCCGCTGGACCGAGGCATGAAGAACGTGGCCTTCATCAGCGATCCCGACGGCTACTGGGTGGAAATCGTCCAGGCCAGCCTGAACGGCGAGATGGGACGCGGCTGACGACCGTCGATCGGCTGCGCGCCGCGGAAATGAACCGCGCCACCGCCGCCGATCTCCAACCGGCGGTTGCGCGGAGTCAAGCGTGACCGCCAATTCCGCGTTAAACTGCGCGGGTTTTTTCCTCTCTCCGGAGCCATCCATGTCCCGCGTTACCCTGAGCCGCTATCTGATCGAGCAGACCCGCAGCCACAACACCCCGGCCGACCTGCGCTTCCTCATCGAGGTCGTGGCGCGTGCCTGCAAGGAAATCAGCCATGCGGTGTCCAAGGGCGCGCTGGGCGGCGTACTCGGCAGCATGGGCACCGAGAACGTGCAGGGCGAGGTGCAGAAGAAGCTGGACGTGATGTCCAACGAGATCCTGCTGGAAGCCAACGAATGGGCCGGCAACCTGGCCGGCATGGCCTCCGAGGAGATGGACCACCCCTACCAGATTCCGGGGCGCTACCCGAAAGGCGCCTACCTGCTGGTCTTCGACCCGCTGGACGGCTCCAGCAACATCGACGTCAACGTCTCGGTCGGCACCATCTTCTCGGTGCTGCGCTGCCCCAGCGAGTACCTGAACCAGAACGATACCCTGCGCGAGGAGGCCTTCCTCCAGCCGGGCACCACCCAGGTCGCCGCCGGCTACGCCATCTACGGCCCGCAGACCATGCTGATGCTGACCCTCGGCAACGGCGTCAAGGGCTTCACCCTGGACCGCGAGCTGGGCAGCTTCGTCCTCACCCACGACAACATCAGCGTGCCGGAAAGCACCGCCGAGTTCGCCATCAACATGTCCAACCAGCGCCACTGGGAAGCGCCGGTGAAACGCTACGTGGAAGAACTGCTGGCCGGCAAGGAAGGCCCGCTGGGCAAGAACTACAACATGCGCTGGATCGCCTCGATGGTCGCCGACGTCCACCGCATCCTGACCCGTGGTGGCGTCTTCATGTACCCGCGCGACGCCCGCGAGCCGGAGAAGCCCGGCAAGCTGCGCCTGATGTACGAAGCCAACCCGATGTCGTTCATCATCGAGCAGGCCGGCGGCGCCGCCACCAACGGCACCCAGCGCATCCTCGACATCAAGCCGGAGAACCTGCACCAGCGTGTCGCGGTGTTCCTCGGCTCGAAGCAGGAAGTCGAGCGCATCACCGGCTACCACGCGGAGTAGGCCGATGAGCGCGCCCTGGGAGACCTTGCTCGACTGGTGGTTCGGCACCTCCAGCGATGCCGCCGAGGTGGTTGCCCAGCGCAACGGCCTGTGGTTCGGCAAGAACGTCTGCCAGGACGCCGATGCCGGCGGCCGTTTCGGCGACCTGGTGAACCAGGCGCTGGACGGCGGCTTGCAGGAGTGGACGGCCGAGGCCGATGGCTGGCTGGCGCTGATCCTGTTGCTCGACCAGTTGCCGCGGATGATCTACCGCGACACGCCGCGCGCCTACGCCGGCGACGCCCGGGCGCAACGGGTGGTGCGCGAGGGCCTGGAAAAAGGCTTCGACCGCCAGTTGCCGCCGGTGCGCCGGGTGTTCGCCTACCTGGTCCTGGAGCACGCCGAGGACCTGCCCAGCCAGGAGCGGGCGGTAGCCTGCTTCCGCGACCTGCGCGATCAGGTCGGTGGCAGCGTGCGCAAGCCCTTCGACGATTTCTACGACTATGCCGAGCGGCATCATGCGGTAGTCGCCCGCTTCGGTCGCTTTCCCCATCGCAACGCCATTCTCGGCCGCCCCTCCAGCGAGGAGGAGACGGCGTTCCTCAGGGAACCCGGTTCGCGTTTCTGACTCCAAGGCTCCGGATTTCCCCCGCGTGTGCCAAGCTGTAGGGCAGCGCTTCCCCGAACAAGGAGTTCCTCATGGCGTCGTTCCGTACCCTGGCCGTGGTCGCTTTCTGCGTCGTCCTGGCCGCCTGCAGCAAGATCAACCAGGAAAACTATTCCAAGCTCAAGGCCGGCATGAGCAAGGCCGAGGTCGAGGCGATCCTCGGCAAGCCCACCGAGTGCTCCGGCGCGCTGGGCATGTCCAGTTGCACCTGGGGCGACGAGAAGGCTTTCATCAGCGTGCAGTACGCGGCCGACAAGGCGCTGCTCTTCTCCGGCCAGGGGCTCAAGTGATCGGTCTGCCGATCCGGGTGCTCTGCACCCTGTGGCTGGGCTTGCTGCTGGTCGGTTGCGCGGGCTCGCCGAAGAATCCGCCGGCCACCGAGCAGGTCGACCTCCAGCGCTACCAGGGCACCTGGTACGAACTGGCGCGCTTGCCGATGTTCTTCCAGCGCAACTGCGCGCAATCGGAGGCGCATTACCGCTTGCAGGAAGACCAGAGCATCCAGGTGATCAATCGCTGCCTGACCCTGGATGGCGAGTGGGAGCAGGTGGAGGGGCGGGCGGTCGCCCAGCAGCCGGGACGCACCGACAAGTTGTGGGTGCGCTTCGACAACTGGTTCGCCAATCTCTTCCCCAACGTGGCGCGCGGCGACTATTGGGTGCTGGCGGTGGACGACGACTACCGCACCGCGCTGGTGGGCAATCCGAACCGTGAATACCTGTGGCTGCTGTCGCGTACCCCGCAGGTTTCGCAGCAGACCCGCGAGCGTCTGCTGGAAGAAGCGCGCAGCCGCGGTTACGCGGTGGACGAGCTGATCTGGCGGGTACCCGACGGCCAGTTGAAGCGGAGCCAGTGAAGGAACGCCCCGCCGGGGCGTTTTTTCTTTCCAGCGCCGTTCACGCCTGGCGGCTGGCGTGGGAAGTATCGGCGTTTAGCGCCCGACGGCTCGAACGAGTCGGGCGGATAAGCGCAACGCGGTTGTCCGCCGCTGCGCAGGGTCAGTCGAGCAGTTCTCCCAGCACCTGGACGAATGCCCGGGCGCTGCGTTCTTCCCCGGCATGCCGGCCGTCGCGCACCACCCATCTGCCGGCCACCATCACGTCGCGCACCTGGCGGTCGCCGCCGGCGAACAGCCAGCGGTTGAGCAGGGCGTCGCCCTCGGCGCTGGCCAGGTAGGGGTCGTTGCCGTCGAGCACCAGCAGGTCGGCGCGACGGCCCACGGCGAGGCTACCGATCGGCTGCCCAAGGGCCTGGGCGCCGCCAGCCAGCGCAGCGTCGTAGAGCGTGCGGCCGATCATCGGCTGGTCGTCGCGGTACAGCCGGTTGCGTTTCCGGTCGCGCAGGCGCTGGCCGTATTCCAGCCAGCGGAGTTCCTCGACCACGCTGAGCGAGACGTGGCTGTCCGAGCCGATGCCCAGGCGCCCGCCCTGGGCGAGGAAGTCCGTCGCCGGGAAGATGCCGTCGCCGAGGTTGGCCTCGGTGCTCAGGCACAGGCCGGCCACCGCGCCGCTACGCGCCATCGCCGCCACCTCGGCGGGGTCGGCGTGGGTCGCATGGACCAGGCACCAGCGCTGGTCGACCGCGACGTTCTCGTACAGCCATTGCAACGGCCGGCGTCCGCTCCAGGCCAGGCAGTCGTCGACTTCCTTCTGCTGTTCGGCGATATGGATGTGGACCGGCAGGTCGTCGTGGCCGGCGGCGAGGACCGTGGCGATCTGCTGCGGAGTCACCGCGCGCAGGGAGTGGAAGCACAGGCCCAGGGAGTGGCCTGCCGCGTCCAGCGGCGCGCGCAGGCGCTGGAGCAGTTCCAGGTAGGCCTCGCTGCCATTGATGAAGCGCCGCTGGCCCTCGCTGGCCGGCTGGCCGCCGAAGCCTGCGTGGCTGTAAAGCACGGGAAGCAGGGTCAGGCCGATGCCGGCGGCGCTGGCGGCGCGGGAGATGCGCAGGGAAAGTTCGGCGGGGTCGGCGTAGGAGCGGCCGTCGAGGTCGTGATGGACGTAGTGGAATTCCGCCACCGCCGTGTAGCCGGCCTTGAGCATCTCGATATAGAGCTGGCGGGCGATGACCTCGATCTGTTCCGGCGACAGCCGAGCGACCATCCGGTACATCAGCTCGCGCCAGGTCCAGAAACTGTCGTTGGGATTGCCGGCGACTTCGGCGAGCCCGGCCATGGCGCGCTGGAACGCGTGCGAATGGAGGTTGGGCATCCCCGGCAGCACGGCGCCGCCGAGGCGTTCGGCGCCGTCGGTGTTGGCGTCGGGACGAATCTCGGCGAGAACTCCGTCCGCGGAAATCTCGAAACGGACATTTCGCGCCCAGCCTTCCGGCAGCAACGCACGTTCAGCGAAAATTGCGGACATAATCAGCTCACACGCAGTCTGTTTTATTTGTATATACATATACAGACGATTAAGCGGTGCGTAAACTCACTTCATCGACGCCTCGACAAGGAGTCTCTCCGTGACGTCCTCTTCTTCCGATCGTTCCCCGCTGGCCTCGCAACTCGGCGAGGTACCGGCGCCGCTCTACGCGCGGGTCAAGCAGATGATCGTCAGCCAGATCCAGTCGGGCGCCTGGCCGCCGCACCACCGGGTGCCCTCCGAGAGCGAACTGGTCAGCCAGCTCGGCTTCAGTCGCATGACCATCAATCGCGCCCTGCGCGAACTGACCAGCGACGGCCTGCTGGTGCGCATGCAGGGGGTCGGTACCTTCGTCGCCGAGCCCAAGGGCCAGTCGGCACTGTTCGAGGTGCACAATATCGCCGACGAGATCGCGGCCCGCGGGCATCGCCATCGTTGCCAGGTGATCACCCTCGGCGAGGAGGTCGCCGGCCCCGAGCGCGCCCTGGCACTGGACGTGCGCGAAGGCCAGCGGGTGTTCCACTCGCTGATCGTGCACTACGAGAACGATATCCCGGTGCAGATCGAGGACCGCTACGTGAACGCCGCGGTGGCGCCGGACTACCTCAAGCAGGATTTCACCCGGCAAACGCCCTATGCCTACCTGACCCAGGTGGCGCCGCTCACCGAGGGCGAGCATGTGGTCGAGGCGATCCTCGCCGAGCCGGCCGAGTGCAAGCTGTTGCAGATCGAACGCGGCGAGCCGTGCCTGCTGATCCGCCGCCGCACCTGGTCCGGGCGTGTCGCGGTGACCGCCGCGCGGCTGCTGCACCCGGGTTCCCGCCACCGTCTGGAAGGACGCTTCAGCTCATGAGCGAATTCCGCATCCTGCGCGCCGTCGACTACCCGAGAATGCCGTGGAAGAACGGCGCCGGCTCCACCGAGGAGATCGCCCGCGACGGCGGCGACGGCCTGGACGGCTTCGGCTGGCGCCTGTCGATCGCCGATGTCGGCGAGTCCGGCGGCTTCTCCCGCTTCGCCGGTTACCAGCGGATCATCAGCGTGCTGGAGGGCGGCGGCATGCGCCTGCGGGTGGATGGCGCGGAATCCGCGCCGCTACGCGCGCGGCAGGCCTTCGCCTTTTCCGGCGACAGCGAGGTGCACTGCACCCTGCTCGATGGAGCTATCCGCGACTTCAACCTGATCTATGCGCCCCGGCGCCATCGCGCGCGCCTGCAATGGCTGCGGGTCGAGGGCGAGCTGGACTGGCACGGCACGGCGAGCACGCTGCTGCTGTTCGCCCAGCAGGGCGGGGTAGCGATTTCCTTGCAAGGGCAACCTCGCGGGCAACTGGCTGCCCACGACTGCCTGTGCGCCGAGGGACTGCAGGGCTTGCAGTATTGGCGCCTGACGGCACACGAGCCGGCGTGGGTCTGTGCGGTGGAACTCGATTCGCTGTGATTTGCCGGCGCCGCCAGGAAAAAGCGTCTACACCGAAAGGGTAGGCGCTTTTGTCTATCCAAAGAACCAAACGTTATTAATCCAATATTTTTAATGCCTATATAGTTCTGCATGCCGTCCGACTCCAACCGGGAGACCCGCATGCCCCCGCTTCGCCAGATCCTCGCCGTCCTCGCCCTGGGCGCCAGCCTCGCCAGCCAGACCGCCGTCGCGGCGGAATGCCCGTACCCGGGCAAAGTGGTGTTCGCCGGGCTGAACTGGGAAAGCGGCATGTTCACCACCGACCTGTTGCGCTACGTACTGGAAAAAGGCTACGGCTGCGAGACCGACGCGCTGCCAGGCAATACCGTGACCATGGAAAACGCCCTGCGCCAGAACGATATCCAGGTCACCGGGGAGCAATGGGCCGGGCGTAGCCCGGTGTGGCGCGCGGCGGAGGAGGCGGGCGAGGTGTTCTCCGTCGGCGAGACGGTGAAGGGCGCCACCGAGGGCTGGTGGGTGCCGGAGTACCTGGTCAAGGGCGACCCGCAACGAGGCATCGAGGCGAAGGCGCCGGAGTTGAGGTCGGTCGCCGACCTGCCGCGCTACAAGGCGCTGTTCCGCGATCCCGAGGAGCCCGCCAAGGGGCGTTTCTACAACTGCCCGACCGGTTGGACCTGCGAGATCGTCAACAGCCAGAAGCTCAAGGCCTACAGGTTGCAGGACAGCTACACGAACTTCCGCACCGGCACCGGCCCGGCGCTGGATGCGGCGATCAGTGCGGCCTTCCGGCGCGGTGAGCCGGTGCTTTTCTACTATTGGTCGCCGACTCCGTTGATGGGCCGTTTCAAGCTGGTGCAACTGGAAGAGCCGCCGTTCAGCGAGAAGGCCTGGGCCACCCTGTCCGATCCGAAGAACCCCGACCCCATCGGTTCCCGCTCGTTGCCGGCGAAGATCACCATTGGCGTTTCCCGCGATTTCCATGACAAGGCGCCGGCGTTGGTCGAGCTGTTCCGCAAGGTCGAGATCCCCTTGCCGCTGTTCAACGAGCTGCTCGCCGACATGGCGCAGAATCATCGCGAGGTCGGCGAGGTGCGTGCGCAGTTCCTTCGCCAGCATCGCGAAATCTGGAGCCACTGGGTGCCGGCCGAAGTCGCCGCGCGCCTCGATACCTCCCTGAAGTAAGCCTCGCCAGCCTTCATGGCGCACTACCTGAGCGGGCGTCAGCGCACCCTGGTGCGGCGGCTCCAGGATACCTTCCAGGCGCGCAGCGAATGGCCGACCTGGCTGCTGGTCGCCTGCCTGTACGGCGGTTGGGCACTGCTCGCCAGCCAGTATCGGCATTGGGGCTGGCCGGTGCTGGCGGGGCTGGTGCCGTTCGCCTCCCTCTACATGTCGTTGCAGCATGAGCTGATCCATGGCCACCCGACCCGCTGGCCGAGGTTCAACGCCGTGCTCGGCTACCTGCCGCTGGCCGTCTGGTATCCCTATCCGCTGTACCGTGACAGCCACTTGCGGCACCACCGCGACGAGCAACTGACCTACCCGGGGCTGGACCCCGAGAGTCGTTACGTCAGTCTGTCCGAATGGCCGCGCCTGGGCTCCTGGCGGCGGCGCTGGCTCTGCCTGGACAAGACCCTGCTCGGTCGCGCCACCCTCGGCCCGCTGCTGGCCCTGGCGGCGATGGCGCGCCTGGAGGGTTCGCGGTTGCGCCAGGGAGAGGGCGCCGCCTGGCGCCTGTGGGGCCTGCATGCCGTGCTGCTGGGCGGGTTGCTGGCCGGGCTTTGGCGCTGGGCGGGCATCCCGCCCTGGTTGTACCTGCCGGCGGTGGCCTATCCGGCCCTCGGCCTGAGCATGCTGCGCTCTTTCTACGAGCACCGTCCGGCCCGCGAGCCGGCGCAGCGCAGCGTGCTGGTCGAGGCGGGGTGGCCGTGGCGGCTGCTGTTCCTCAACAACAACCTGCATCTGGTCCACCACGATCTGCCGGGCCTGCCCTGGTACCTGCTGCCGCGCGTGTATAACGCAAGCCGCCGTGCCTACCGGCGACGCAGTGGCGATTTCCACCTGCCCGGCTATGGTCGTCTATGGCGGCGCCACGGTTGGCGGCCGGTGGATGCGCCGGTGCATCCCGAGCATTGAAGGCAGGCGGACGAGAGCATGATCGATACCCCGGTGGTGGCGGCGCTGGACATGTATGTCGAGCCGGACTGCGTCAGGCAGGCCGGCGCAACCTTCATCGGCGAGGTCTGCCGGCGCCTGGGCGTGCGCCGTTACGCGCCGGCCGCCGCCGATCTGGCGGTGCAGTGGCGACAGCCTAACCTGCTGTTCGCGCAGACCTGCGGCTATCCGCTGATGACCCAGTTGCGCGGCCAGGTGGCGGTGCTCGCGGTGCCCAGCTACGACTTGCCCGATTGCGCTCCCGGCGAGCATTGCAGTCTGTTCGTCGCCGCCGAAGGACAGGCGCGCCAGCGCCTCGGCGACTTCCGCAATACCCGCCTGGCGCTCAACGACCGCGACTCCAACAGCGGCATGAACCTGCTGCGCCATGCGCTGGCGCCGCTGGGGCGAGACTCGGCGTTCTTCGCCGAAGTGCGCATCAGCGGCGGCCACCTGCGCAGCCTGGCGATGGTGGCGGCGGGTGAGGTCGAGCTGACCTCGGTGGATGCAGTGACCTTCGGCTACCTGCAACGCCACGCACCGGAGCGCCTGGCCGGCCTGCGCGTGCTCGGGCGCAGCGCGCCGAGCCCGGCCTTGCCGCTGATCACCTCGCTGCACTGGAGTGCGGCGCAACGCCGCGAACTGTTCGAAGCGCTGAACCTGACGCTGATCGAGTGCCCGCACCTGGCCGCGACACTGGCGCTGAAAAGCTTCCTCCCGGCCGGCGAGGAGCATTACCGGATTCTCCTCGACTACGAGCGTCAGGCGCAGGGCTGGGGTTACCCGCAATTGCGCTGAACGGTGTTACCGAAGGCCCCAAACCGGTGCGCGCACGCTTCGATCACGTGCACCCAGGGCCGTTCCGGCAGGCTCCTTCTCCCGGGGGAGAGGCTACCTTCGCTAATTCTTAACTACATAAAAATCAACGGGTTGAATGAAATTCACGGGAATGTGGAGATATCGCCGGAGGGCGTGGCGGCAGAATTGGCCCTTCCTTTGCTTATACTTGTATGTACAAGCATAGATGTGTTCGGTAGACCCAGCCCGACCTCTGCTTCGTCCCCGAATTCAGGCGCACCCTCGCGGGTCGCCGCCCGTTGAACGCCACGCCCAGGAGCCTGCCGTGACCACCCCGAGCAAATTCCGCGATATTGAAATCCGCGCCCCGCGCGGCACTACGCTGACCGCCAAGAGCTGGCTGACCGAAGCGCCGCTGCGCATGCTGATGAACAACCTCGACCCGGAGGTCGCGGAGAACCCCAGGGAACTGGTGGTTTACGGCGGCATCGGCCGTGCCGCGCGCAACTGGGAGTGCTACGACAGGATCGTCGAGACCCTCAAGCAACTGAACGACGACGAGACCCTGCTGGTACAGTCCGGCAAGCCGGTCGGCGTGTTCAAGACCCACGCCAACGCGCCGCGGGTGCTGATCGCCAACTCCAACCTGGTGCCGCACTGGGCGACCTGGGAACACTTCAACGAACTGGACGCCAAGGGCCTGGCGATGTACGGCCAGATGACCGCCGGTTCGTGGATCTACATCGGCAGCCAGGGCATCGTCCAGGGCACCTACGAAACCTTCGTCGAGGCTGGCCGCCAGCATTACGACGGCAATCTCAAGGGCCGCTGGGTGCTTACCGCCGGCCTTGGCGGCATGGGCGGCGCCCAGCCGCTGGCGGCGACCCTGGCCGGCGCCTGTTCGCTGAACATCGAGTGCCAGCAGAGCCGCATCGACTTCCGCCTGCGCAGTCGCTACGTCGACGAGCAGGCCAAGGACCTGGACGACGCCCTGGCGCGGATCCAGCGCTACACCGCCGAAGGCAAGGCCATCTCCATCGCCCTGCTGGGCAATGCCGCCGAGATCCTTCCGGAACTGGTTCGCCGCGGCGTACGCCCGGACATGGTCACCGACCAGACCAGCGCCCACGATCCACTCAACGGCTACCTGCCGGCCGGCTGGAGCTGGGAAGAGTACCGCGACCGCGCGCAGACCGACCCGGCCGCCGTGGTCAAGGCCGCCAAGCAGTCCATGGCGGTACACGTGCGGGCCATGCTGGCGTTCCAGCAGCAGGGCGTGCCGACCTTCGACTATGGCAACAACATCCGCCAGATGGCCAAGGAAGAGGGGGTGGCCAATGCCTTCGATTTCCCCGGCTTCGTCCCGGCCTACATCCGCCCGCTGTTCTGTCGCGGCATCGGTCCGTTCCGCTGGGCCGCGCTGTCGGGCGACCCTCAGGACATCTACAAGACCGACGCCAAGGTCAAGCAACTGATCCCCGACGATGCCCACCTGCACCGTTGGCTGGACATGGCCCGCGAGCGCATCAGCTTCCAGGGCCTGCCGGCGCGCATCTGCTGGGTTGGCCTGGGGCTGCGCGCCAAGCTCGGCCTGGCCTTCAACGAGATGGTGCGCAGCGGCGAGCTGTCCGCACCGATCGTCATCGGCCGCGACCACCTCGACTCCGGCTCGGTGGCCAGCCCCAACCGCGAGACCGAGGCCATGCAGGACGGCTCCGACGCGGTGTCCGACTGGCCGCTGCTGAATGCCCTGCTGAATACCGCCAGCGGCGCCACCTGGGTCTCGCTGCACCACGGCGGCGGCGTGGGCATGGGCTTCTCCCAGCACTCCGGGATGGTGATCGTCTGCGACGGCAGCGACGAGGCCGCCGAACGCATCGCCCGCGTGCTGACCAACGACCCGGGGACCGGGGTGATGCGGCACGCCGACGCCGGCTACCAGGTCGCCATCGATTGCGCGAAGGAGCAGGGCCTGAACCTGCCGATGATCACCGCCCAGCGCTGACCTCGGAAACCGCCTCCACGCCGGCGGGGCGTGGGGGCGGTCGCCCACTGTCCCGACCAGGCCACAACAAGAATGGCGGCGCGCGAGCCGCAGCGGAGTACAGCAGCATGACCCAGGGCAGCGACAGCAAGCCACTGATCGAACGGCGCTCGATCGACTACATCCCGGCGAACGAGCGCCACGGCCGCCTCTACAGCCAGTTCACCCTCTGGCTGGGGGCTAACCTACAAATCACCGCCATCGTCACCGGCGCCCTCGCCGTGGTCCTCGGCGGCGACGTGTTCTGGTCGCTGGTCGGCCTGCTCATCGGCCAGCTCCTCGGCGGCGCGGTGATGGCCCTGCACGCCGCGCAGGGGCCGCGCCTGGGGCTGCCGCAGATGATTTCCAGCCGGGTGCAGTTCGGCGTCTACGGCGCCTGCATCCCGATCGCCCTGGTGTGCCTGATGTACCTGGGCTTCACCGCCACCGGCACGGTGCTTTCCGGCCAGGCCATCGGCCAGCTCACCGGGCTCAGCGACAGCGCCGGGATCTTCATCTTCGCCGCCTTCATCGTCCTGGTGACGGTGCTCGGCTATCGCGTCATCCACATCATCGGGCGGATCGCCAGCGTCCTCGGCATCATCGCCTTCGTCTACCTGTTCAGCCGCCTGATGCTGCTCAGCGACATCGGCGATCTGCTCGCCATCCGCCACTTCAGCTGGGCCTCGTTCCTCCTCGCGGTGTCCCTGGCGGCGTCCTGGCAGATCGCCTTCGGCCCCTACGTGGCCGACTATTCACGCTACCTGCCGGCGTCCACCTCGTCGTGGAAGACCTTCCTCGCCGTCGGCCTCGGCTCGGTGCTCGGCGCCCAGGCCTCGATGGTCCTCGGGGTGTTCTCCGCAGCCCTGGCCAACGGTCAGTTCGCCGGCCGCGAGGTGGCCTACATCGTCGGCCTGGGCAGCAGCGGGACCGTCGCCGCGCTGCTCTACTTCAGCATCGCCTTCGGCAAGGTGACCATTTCCACGCTGAACTCCTACGGAAGCTTCATGTGCATCGCGACCATCATCAGCAGCGTACGCGGTCAGCTGGAGATCACCCGCCTGCAACGCCTGTTCTTCGTCCTCGTGATCGTCGGCGCCTCGACGCTCATCGCGCTGCTCGGCCAGCACTCGTTCCTCGCTGCGTTCAAGTCCTTCATCCTGTTCCTGCTGACCTTCTTCACCCCGTGGAGCGCGGTGAACCTGGTCGACTACTACTTCATCACCCGCGAGCGCTATGACGTGCCCGCGCTGGCCGACCCCGACGGCCGCTACGGTCGCTGGAACCTGCCGGGAATCGCCGTCTATACCCTCGGCGTGCTGGTGCAGATGCCGTTCCTGGCGACCACGCTGTACACCGGACCGATGGTCGAGCACCTTGGCGGCGTGGATATCTCCTGGATCATCGGCTTGCTGGTGCCGGCGGTCCTCTACTACCTGGTGGCGCGGCGCAAGGCCACGCGCCAGGCCCCGGCGCGAATGATCCTGCCGGCCGATCCCGGCGCCTTCGAACGTCCCGCGCACGGGGCCTGAGACGAATTTCCAGGGCGGCGCGGCCGCCTTCAATCCCATGAAACGCCGCCGGCGGACGGCGCTGCCGAGCCCGCCGAACCGAACAAGGAGCCTTCGATGAGCCTGTATCTGAAACCCGGCCAGCTGACCCTGGCCGACCTGCGCCAAGCCTACCTGGCCCCCGTGCGCCTGAGCCTGGATCCCAGCGCCGACGCGCCGATCGCCGCCAGCGTCGCCTGTGTCGAGAACATCATCGCCGAGGGCCGCACCGCCTACGGCATCAACACCGGCTTCGGCCTGCTGGCCTCGACGCGGATCTCCCCGGCCGACCTGGAGAAGCTCCAGCGTTCCATCGTCCTGTCCCATGCCGCCGGCGTCGGCGAGGCGCTGGACGACGCCATGGTGCGGCTGGTCATGCTGCTCAAGGTGAACAGCCTGGCTCGCGGGTTCTCCGGCATCCGCCGCAAGGTGATCGACGCGCTGATCGCGCTGATCAACGCCGAGGTCTATCCGCACATCCCGCTGAAAGGCTCGGTGGGCGCCTCCGGCGACCTGGCGCCGCTGGCGCACATGTCGCTGGTGCTGATCGGCGAAAGCCGGGCGCGCCATCGCGGTGAGTGGCTGCCGGCCGCCGAAGCGCTGGCGGTGGCCGGGCTGGAGCCGCTGACCCTGGCGGCGAAGGAAGGCCTGGCCCTGCTCAATGGCACCCAGGTATCGACCGCCTACGCGCTGCGCGGGTTGTTCGAGGCCGAGGACCTGTTCGCCGCCGCCACCGTCTGCGGCGGGCTCAGCGTCGAGGCCATGCTCGGTTCGCGGGCGCCGTTCGATGCGCGCATCCACGCCGCGCGCGGCCAGCGTGGGCAGATCGACGTGGCCGCGGCCTATCGCGACCTGCTCACCGCCAGCAGCGAGGTGGCGCGTTCCCATGAGAAGTGCGACAAGGTCCAGGACCCCTATTCGCTGCGTTGCCAGCCGCAGGTGATGGGCGCCTGCCTGACCCAGATGCGCCAGGCCGCCGAGGTGCTGGAGATCGAAGCCAACGCGGTGTCCGACAACCCGCTGGTATTCGCCGCCGAGGGCGACGTGATCTCCGGCGGCAACTTCCACGCCGAACCGGTGGCGATGGCCGCCGACAACCTGGCCCTGGCGCTGGCCGAGATCGGTTCGCTGTCGGAACGGCGCATCTCGCTGATGATGGACATGCACATGTCGCAGTTGCCGCCGTTCCTGGTGGCCAACGGCGGGGTCAACTCCGGCTTCATGATCGCCCAGGTCACCGCCGCCGCGCTGGCCAGCGACAACAAGGCCCTGGCCCATCCGGCCAGCGTCGACAGCCTGCCGACCTCGGCCAACCAGGAAGACCACGTGTCGATGGCGCCGAACGCCGGCAAACGGCTCTGGGCGATGGCCGAGAACGTCCGCGGGATTCTCGCCGTGGAATGGCTGGGCGCCTGCCAGGGCCTGGACTTCCGCGAGGGCCTGAAGAGTTCGCCGAAGTTGGAGCAGGCTCGCCGCCTGCTGCGCGACAAGGTGCCGTACTACCAGGAGGATCGCTTCTTCGCCCCTGATATCGAGGCCGCCAGCCAGTTGCTCGCCAGCGGTTGCCTGAATGCGCTGCTGCCGGCCCGGCTGTTGCCGAGCCTTTGATACCCGCCCCCGGCCGTTCGGCCGGGGCGCTCCAGCAAGAACAACAACAGGAGAGCCGAGGGATGACGCACGACACGGGGCTTCGGCGCGGGCTGAACGCCCGTCATATTCGTTTCATGGCACTGGGGTCGGCGATCGGCACCGGCCTGTTCTACGGTTCCGCATCGGCCATCCAGATGGCCGGGCCGGCGGTGCTGCTGGCCTACCTGGTCGCCGGCGCGGCGGTGTACATGGTGATGCGCGCGCTCGGCGAGATGGCGGTGCACGAGCCGGTGTCCGGCTCGTTCGGCCATTACGCCAGCAGCTATCTCGGCCCCCTGGCCGGGTTCGTCACCGGCTGGACCTACGCTTTCGAGATGATCATCGTCTGCCTCGCCGATGTCACCGCGTTCGGCATCTACATGGGGTTCTGGTTTCCCGACGTGCCGCGCTGGATCTGGGTACTGTCCATCGTGCTGTTCATCGGCGGGCTGAACCTCTGCCATGTCAAGGTCTTCGGCGAGCTGGAGTTCTGGCTGTCGCTGGTCAAGGTCGGCGCCATCGTCGCGATGATCCTCGCCGGGCTCGGCATCATGTTCTTCGGCTTCAGCCTGGACGGCGCGGCGACGTCCGCCACCGGCGTGCACAACCTGTGGCAGCACGGCGGCTTCCTGCCCAACGGTTGGGCCGGGCTGGTCGCCTCGCTGTCGGTGGTGGTGTTCGCCTTCGGCGGCATCGAGATCATCGGCATCACCGCCGGCGAGGCGCAGGACCCGCAGCGGGTGATCCCGCGGGCGATCAATGCGGTGCCGCTGCGCATCCTGCTGTTCTACGTGCTGACCCTGTTCGTGCTGATGGCGATCTTCCCCTGGCAGCAGATCGGCAGCAACGGCAGTCCCTTCGTGCAGATCTTCGACGGCCTGGGGATCGAGTCGGCCGCGGCGATCCTCAATGTCGTGGTGATCACCGCGGCGATCTCGGCGATCAACAGCGACATCTTCGGCGCCGGTCGCATGCTCTACGGCATGGCCCGCCAGGGCCAGGCGCCGGTCGGCTTCTCGCGGGTGTCGCGGCACGGCGTGCCGTGGATGACCGTGCTGCTGATGGCGGTGGCCCTGCTGCTCGGCGTGGCGCTGAACTACCTGATCCCGCAGAGCGTATTCCTGCTGATCGCTTCCATCGCCACCTTCGCCACCGTGTGGGTCTGGCTGATGATCCTCCTGGCCCAGGTCGGCATGCGCCGGCGCATGGGGCCGCGCCAGGTCGCCGCGCTGAAGTTCCCGGTGCCGCTGTGGCCATTCGCGCCGGCGGCGGCGATCGTCTTCATGCTGTTCATCTTCGTGGTGCTCGGCTATTTCCCGGACACCCGCCCGGCCCTGTGGGTCGGGGCTATCTGGATCGCCTTGCTGGTGATCGCCTACCGGCGCTGGGTCAGGCCGAAGGGCGATGCCGCGCATGGCGTGCTTCAGGCCCAGGGAGGGCTGTGACGGAACCGACGGCGGCCTGAGCCGCCGGCCAATAACAATGATCGAGGCCGTTCCCCCGGGCGCGGCCCGCAGGTTTTCCAACTGCCTTTCCCAATCGTGCATCTGGAGCGTCGAACCATGCGATACAAGAAGTCGATGTTGAGTATTCTCTGTGCCCTCGGCCTGCTCGCCGCCGCGGCGGGCGCCCAGGCGGAAGGCTGGTGCGAGTCCGGCAAGGCGGTGAAATTCGCCGGGCTGAACTGGGAGAGCGGGACGCTGCTCACCGAACTGATGCAGTTCGTCCTGGCCAAGGGCTACGGCTGTACCACCGACAGCCTGCCGGGCAACTCGATCACCATGGAGCAGGCGCTGAGCACCAATGACATCCAGGTCTTCGCCGAGGAGTGGATCGGCCGCAGCGACGCCTGGAACAAGGCCGCCGCGGCCGGCAAGGTGGTCGGCGTCGGCGAACCCATCGTCGGCGCGGTGGAGGGCTGGTACGTGCCGCGCTACGTGATCGAGGGCGACCCGCAGCGCAAGCTCGAGGCGAAGGCGCCGAAGCTGCGCTCTATCGCCGACCTGGCGCAGTACGCCGAGGTCTTCCGCGACCCGGAAGAACCGGGCAAGGGGCGCTTCTACAATTGCCCGGCCGGCTGGACCTGCGAGCTGGAGAACAGCGAGATGCTGAAAAGCTACGGCCTGGAGGAGACGTTCACCAATTTCCGTCCGGGCACCGGCCCGGCACTGGACGCGGCGGTGCTGTCGAGCTATCGGCGCGGCGAGCCTATCCTGTTCTACTACTGGTCGCCGACGCCGCTGATGGGCCGTGCCGACCTGGTGCGCCTGGAGGAAAGGCCCGGCGTCGACAAGCGCATCAGGATCCAGGTCGGCCTGTCGCGGACCTTCCACGACCAGGCGCCGGAGCTGGTGGCGGTGCTGGAGAAGGTCAACCTGCCGGCGGAGCTGCTGAACAGCGACCTGGCGCGGATGGCCAAGGACAGGATCGATGCAGCGCGCCTGGCGCGCGAGTTCCTCAAGGAGCACCCCGAGGTCTGGCACGCCTGGGTCGACGAGGACGCGGCGAAGAAGATCGAAGCGGCACTCTGAACCCACGACCGACGAGAGCAGACCATGTTTCCCGAACGCCTGACATTTTCCATCGCCGACTGGGTCAACGCTTGGGTCGACGCCCTGGTGACCAACTACGGCGACCTGTTCCGCAAGATCTCCGACACCCTGCTGTGGGCCATCGTCAACCTCGAAGGGCTGCTCCGCGCCACGCCCTGGTGGCTATTGCTGGCGATCGTCGCGGCGATCGCCTGGCACGCCACCCGGCGCCTGCTGCCGACCCTGGTGATCACCGGCCTGCTGTTCCTGGTCGGCGCCGTCGGCCTCTGGGACAAGCTGATGCAGACCCTCGCGCTGATGCTGGTGGCGACCTTCATCTCGGTGCTGATCGGCATCCCCCTGGGCATCCTCGCCGCGCGCAGCAACCGCCTGCGCGCGGTACTGATGCCGCTGCTGGACATCATGCAGACCATGCCCAGCTTCGTGTACCTGATCCCGGTGCTGATGCTGTTCGGCCTGGGCAAGGTGCCGGCGATCTTCGCCACCGTGATCTATGCCGCGCCGCCGCTGATCCGCCTCACCGACCTGGGCATCCGCCAGGTCGACAGCGAGGTGATGGAGGCGGTCAACGCCTTCGGCGCCAACCGCTGGCAGCAGCTGTTCGGCGTGCAGTTGCCGCTGGCCCTGCCGAGCATCATGGCGGGGATCAACCAGACCACCATGATGGCCCTGTCGATGGTGGTGATCGCTTCGATGATCGGCGCCCGCGGCCTCGGCGAAGACGTACTGGTGGGCATCCAGACGCTGAACGTGGGCAAGGGCCTGGAAGCCGGCCTGGCGATCGTCATCCTCGCGGTGGTGATCGACCGCATCACCCAGGCCTATGGCCGTTCCCGGCACGAGACGAGCAAATGAGCGGTGCGCAGATGAACAAGATCGAAGTGAAGAACGTGTTCAAGATCTTCGGCCCGCGCGCCGATGCCGCGCTGGCTCTTATCCGCCAGGGACGCAGCAAGGGCGAAGTGCTGGCGCAGACCGGCTGCGTGGTCGGCGTCAACGACCTGTCGCTGACCATCGGTGCTGGCGAGATCTTCGTGATCATGGGCCTGTCGGGTTCCGGCAAGTCGACCCTGGTGCGCCACTTCAACCGCCTGATCGACCCCACCAGCGGCGAGATCCTGGTGGATGGCGAGGACATCCTGCGCTACGACATGGAAGCCCTCCGGCAATTCCGCCGGCGCAAGATCAGCATGGTGTTCCAGAGTTTCGGCCTGCTGCCGCACAAGAGCGTGCTCGACAATGTCGCCTACGGCCTGAAGGTTCGCGGCGAAAGCCGGGCGCAGTGCCACGAGCGGGCCCTGCACTGGATCGCCACGGTGGGCCTGAAGGGCTACGAGAAGTCCTATCCGCACCAGCTTTCCGGCGGCATGCGCCAGCGTGTCGGCCTGGCCCGCGCGCTGGCCGCCGACACTGAGATCATCCTCATGGACGAGGCCTTCAGCGCCCTCGACCCGTTGATCCGCGCGGACATGCAGGACCAGTTGCTGGAACTGCAGAAAACCCTGCACAAGACCATCGTCTTCATCACCCACGACCTCGACGAGGCGGTACGCATCGGCAACCGCATCGCGATCCTCAAGGACGGCCAACTGATCCAGGTCGGCACACCACGGGAAATCCTCCACCAGCCGGCCGACGACTACGTCGACCGCTTCGTCCAGCGGCGGGTGGCGAACCTATGAGCGACCTACCGAGCGTCGTGTTCGGCGACGGTCCGCTGCGTTGGCAGGAACTGGTCGCGGTGGCCCGGCACGGTGCGCGCCTGGAACTGTCGGCGGCGGCCTGGGCACGGATCGACAATGCCCGCGCCATCGTCTGCCGTATCGTCGCCAATGGCGAGCGTGCCTACGGCATCAGTACCGGCCTCGGCGCGCTGTGCGACGTCCTGCTGGAAGGCGAGCAGCTCGCCGAGCTGTCGCGCAACACCTTGCTCAGCCATGCCTGCGGGGTCGGTGAGCCGCTGCGCGACGAACAGACCCGGGCGATCATCTGTGCCGCCGTCGCCAACTACAGCCAGGGCAAGTCCGGGCTCGACCGTTCGCTGGTGGAAGGGCTGCTGGCGCTGCTCAACCACGGGATTACCCCGCAGGTGCCGGCCCAGGGCTCGGTGGGCTACCTGACCCACATGGCGCACGTCGGCATCGCCCTGCTCGGCATCGGCGAGGTCAGCTACCGCGGCAGCGTCGTGCCGGCCGCCGCCGCGTTGGCGGCGGAAGGCCTGGCGACGGTGCGCCTGGGAGCCAAGGACGGGCTCTGCCTGGTCAACGGCACGCCGTGCATGACCGGCCTCGCCTGCCTGGCCCTGGACGACGCGCAGCGCCTGGCGCAGTGGGCCGACGTGATCGGGGCGATGAGCTTCGAGGCCCTGCGCGGCCAACTGGCGGCGTTCGACGCCGAGATCGTTGCGCTCAAGCCGCATCCCGGGATGCAGCGGGTCGCCGCCAATCTGCGAGCCTTGCTGGCTGGCAGCCAGGTACTGGAGAACGCCCGCGGCATCCGCACCCAGGATGCCCTGAGCATCCGCTCGATACCGCAGATCCATGGCGCCTGCCGTGACCAGTTGGCCCACGCGGCGCGGCAGATAGAGACCGAACTCAACTCGGCCACCGACAACCCGCTGCTGCTGGGTACGCCGGAGGCCTACCGGGTGGTATCCCAGGCCAATCCCCACGGCGAATCGGTGGCGATGGCCGCCGACCTGCTGGCGATCGCCGTGGCCGAGCTGGGCGGGGTCGCCGAGCGGCGCCTGGATCGCCTGGTCAACCCGCTGGTCAGCGGCCTGCCGGCGTTCCTGGTGGGCAAGCCGGGAGTCAACTCGGGGATGATGATCACCCAGTACGTCGCCGCCTCCCTGGCCGGCGAGAACCGCCAGCTGGCGCAGCCGGCGGTGGTCGACAACTTCGTCACCTCGGCGCTCCAGGAGGACCACCTGAGCCTCGGCACCAGTGCCGCGCTCAAGCTTGGCAGGGCCCTGGAGAACCTCCGGCGGATCCTCGCCATCGAGTACCTGCTGGCCGCCCAGGCCTTCGAATTCCTCGCCCCGCAACGCTTCGGCCAGGGCACCGCGGCGGCCTGGGGCATCCTGCGCGAGCGCGTGCCCGCGTACGACACCGACCGCTGGCTGGCTCCCGACATCGCCAGCGCGGCGGCCATCCTCGGCGAGCGGAAGAGTCTCGCCCGGCTGGCCGCGAGCATAGGAGACCTGCAATGAAACGACTCTGGCAGCATTGCCATGCCGCCACCCTCAAGGGCGGCAAGTACTCGATCGTCGAGGACGCCGCCCTGGTCACCGACGGTCCGCTGATCCACTGGATCGGCCCGCGCGCCGAACTGCCGCCTGACGACTACGCCGAACGCATCGACCTCGATGGCGCCTGGCTGACCCCGGGGTTGATCGACTGCCACACCCACGCGGTGTTCGGCGGCAACCGCAGCGGCGAATTCGAGCAGCGCCTGGAGGGCGTCAGCTACGCCGAGATCGCCGCCGCCGGCGGCGGCATCGCCAGCACCGTACGCGCCACCCGCGAGGCCAGCGAGGAAGAATTGCTGGCCAGCGCGCGCAAGCGCCTGGAGCCCTTGCTGCGCGACGGCGTGACGGCGCTGGAGATCAAGTCCGGCTACGGCCTCGACCTGGCCAGCGAGCGCAAGATGCTACGGGTCATCCGCCGCCTCGGCGAACGCCTGCCGGTGACCGTGCGCAGCACCTGCCTGGCCGCCCATGCGCTACCGCCGGAATACGCCGGACGCGCCGACGACTACATCGAGCATATCTGCTCGACGATGCTCCCCGCGCTGGCCGGAGAGGGACTGGTGGACGCGGTGGACGCCTTCTGCGAGCACCTGGCGTTTTCCCCGGCGCAGGTCGAGCGGGTATTCATCGCCGCCCGAGAGCTGGGCCTGCCGGTGAAGCTGCACGCCGAGCAGCTATCCTCGCTGCACGGTTCCAGCCTGGCGGCGCGCTACCGGGCTTTGTCGGCCGACCATCTGGAGTACATGACCGAGGACGACGCCCGGTCCATGGGCGAGGCGGGCACCGTCGCGGTGCTGCTGCCGGGCGCCTTCTACCTGTTGCGCGAGACCCAGCTGCCGCCGATCGATGCCCTGCGCCGGCACGGCGTGGCCATGGCCATTGCCAGCGATCTCAATCCCGGCACCTCGCCAGCGCTGTCGTTGCGCCTGATGCTGAACATGGCCTGTACCCTGTTCCGCCTGACCCCGGAGGAGGCGCTGGCCGGCGTCACCCTGCACGCCGCCCGGGCGCTGGGGCTGGAAGCCCGCCACGGCAGCCTGGAGGTTGGCAAGCTGGCCGACTTCGTCGCCTGGGACATCGAGCGTCCGGCGGAGCTGGCCTACTGGCTGGGCGGCGATCTGCCGAAACGCGTCATTCGCCACGCCGAGGAGGTATACCGTGGATGAAGTCCTGAGTTTCAAGCGCGGCCGCGTGCCGCTACTGATCAGCATGCCGCACCCCGGCACGCGCCTGACCCCGGCGGTGGACGCCGGCCTGGTGGAGGAGGCGCGGGCGCTGACCGATACCGACTGGCACATTCCCCGGCTCTACGATTTCGCCGAGGAACTGGGCGCCAGCACCCTGGCTGCCCACTATTCGCGCTATGTAGTCGATCTCAACCGCCCTTCCGACGACAAGCCGCTGTACAGCACCGCCACTACCGGCCTGTATCCGGACACCCTGTTCGACGGCCGGCCGCTCTACCGCGAAGGCATGGCGCCGTCCGCCGAGGAACGCATGCGCTACCTGGCCGAAGTGTGGACGCCTTACCACCGGACCATCGCCGAGGAACTGGCGCGGCTGAAGGCCGAGTTCGGCTACGCGCTGCTCTGGGACGCCCACTCGATCCGTTCCCACGTGCCGCACCTGTTCGACGGCCGACTGCCCGACTTCAATCTCGGCACCAACGCCGGCGCCAGTTGCGATCCAGCGCTGGCGGCCCGCCTGGAGGCGGTCTGCGCTGCCGCCGAAGGCTACAGCCATGTGCTCAACGGGCGCTTCAAGGGCGGCCACATCACCCGCCACTACGGCCAGCCGGAGCAGCACGTCCATGCCGTCCAGCTGGAGCTGGCGCAGTGCACCTACATGGACGAGCAGGCCCCGTTCGCTTACCGCGCGGACCTCGCCGAAGCGACCCGCGCGGTCATCCGCGAACTGCTGGAAAGCCTCCTCGCCTGGGGGCACGAGCGCTACGCCTGAGGTGCTCGGAGGCGGCGGACGCCTGGCCCGTCCTGGCGGACGTGAATGCCGCGGATGGGGTGGGGCGTCCGCGTCGGCATTCTGGAAATTTTCTGTTACAAGTTTATTGAGGTCAGCGTTGATGCGGCCGGGAGGCCGAGTGCGCAAAGAGTTGCACAACTGTTCTCCTCTATCCTCTTGGCCAGCATTTCCATCACGCGGGCGCAGGCGCGTCGCGCCCGGAACCGAATACGCCAGGAACGCACGGCTGCGTTTCCAAGAGGACAGTGAATGTTCGCCCCCGCCAACCAGACGCACTTCAGCCTTCGCATCGAAAACCTCCGGCACGACTTCCAGGTACTCGCCTTCCGCGGTCGCGAAGCCATCAGCCAGCCCTTTCGCTTCGACCTGGAGCTGGTCAGCGAGCGATCCGATCTGGACCTCGACGCGCTGCTGCACCAGCCGGCCTTCCTGATCCTCTCGCCGAGCGGGCAAGGGGTCCACGGACAGCTCACCAGCATCGCCCAGGGGGACTCCGGCAAGCGCCTGACCGGCTATCGCGCGACCCTGGAGCCGCGCCTGGCCTACCTGGGGCTGTGCAGCGACCAACGCATCTTCCAGCGCCTCAGCGTGCCGGAAATCATCGGCCGGGTGCTGGAGGGCCACGGCATTCTCGCCGACGCCTACCGCTTCCAGCTGGGCCCGACGCCGTACCCGGCCCGCGAATACTGCACGCAGTACGACGAAACCGACCTGGCGTTCCTCAGCAGGCTCTGCGAGGAGGAAGGCATCCATTACCACCATGAGTTTTCTGCCCAGGGCCATATGCTGGTCTTCGGCGACGACCAGACCTCCTTTCCGCGGCTGCAACGCCCCGTCGCCTACGTGCAGGACGCCGGGCTGGTCGCCGACCAGCCGGTGGTCAAGCGCTTCGGCGTGCGCTTCGACACCCGTGCCAGCCGGGTTACCCGGCGCGACTACGACTTCGAGCAACCCGCGTTGCAGATGCAGGCCGCCCATGGCCCGCAGCCCGGGGCGCAGCAACCGGACCTGGAGGACTACGACTATCCCGGCCGCTTCA
Organism: Pseudomonas sp. KBN12P06040; assembly: GCF_037574965.1. Lineage (NCBI taxonomy): Bacteria > Pseudomonadati > Pseudomonadota > Gammaproteobacteria > Pseudomonadales > Pseudomonadaceae > Pseudomonas > Pseudomonas sp. KBN12P06040. The sequence goes on along the minus strand of NZ_JBBELS010000001.1, from coordinate 5,918,350 downwards.
CCCACCGCGAGCGCGGCAAGCACCTGAGCCGGCGCGCGCTGGAACGGCATCGCGCCGACTACCTACAGGCCAGGGGCGAAAGCGACGAACCGGCGCTGCTCAGCGGACACTTCCTGACGCTGTCCGCGCATCCCCGCGGCGAATGGAACGATCTCTGGCTGCTTACCGAGGTTCTCCACGAAGGGCGGCAGCCGCAGGTACTGGAAGAGTCGATCGACAGCGACGTCGCGCAGGGCCGGGGCGATTTCCGCCAGGGCTATCGCAACCGTTTCGTCGCCACTCCCTGGAGCGCGCATTTCCGGCCCCCGCTGGAGCATCCCAGGCCACACGTGCTGGGCTGCCAGACAGCGGTCGTGACCGGCCCCGCCGGCGAGACCATCCACTGCGACCAATACGGCCGGGTCAAGGTGCAGTTCTTCTGGGATCGCCTCGGCCAGGCCGACGACAACACCAGTTGCTGGTTGCGCGTCGCCTCCAACTGGGCGGGCAAGCGCTATGGCGGCGTCGCCATCCCGCGGGTGGGCATGGAAGTCCTGGTGGGTTTCCTGGAGGGCGATCCGGATCAGCCGCTGGTCACCGGCTGCCTCTACCACAGCGAAAACCGGGTGCCCTACGAGCTGCCGCAGAACAAGACCCGCAGCGTTTTCAAGACCGACAGCTACCCCGGCGGCGGCGGTTTCAACGAACTGCGCATCGAGGACCGCAAGGGCCAGGAACAGATCTTCGTCCACGCCCAGCGCGACTGGGACGAGAACATCGAGCACGACCAGAAGATCCGCGTCGGCCACGAGCGCCACGACACGGTCGAGGGCGATAGCTACAGCGAGTTCAGGGCCGAGGAACAGCGCACGGTCCATGCCGACCGCAAGGTCGAACTGAAGGCGGCCGACCACCTCAGCGTCGCCGACGCGTTGCACCTGAGGATCGGTACCGGCCAGTTCGTCGAGGCGGGCGACGAGATCCATTTCAAGGCCGGCGACAAGGTAGTGATCGAGGCAGGCATGGAGCTGACCCTAAAGGGCGGTGGCAGCTTCGCCAGGCTCGACCCGGGCGGTGTCACCCTCGACGGCGCCCAGGTGATGATCAACAGCGGCGGCAGCCCCGGCATCGGTAGCGGCGTTCGCGCGCTGTCGCCGCTGCAACCGCTCGCGGCCGACGCCGCGGCGGCGGGAGGCGCCTTGTTGGGAGCCATCGCCCAGAAGGTCGGCGAAGCGCCGCAGAAACTCCTGCGTTTCGAACTCAGTCCGTTGCCCGGCGTGCCATCGGCGGCCAGGCAACCGTATCGGCTCTACGCCAACGGTGCCTTCAAGGAGGAGGGCATCGCCGACGAAGGCGGCGCAATCAGCTTCGAACCGCTGCCGGGCGAACGCACCTATCGCATCGAGACCGCCAATGGCCACGCCTACGAAGTGGAGATGGTCGACCAGCCGGACGCACTGCAGGTCGACGATCGGCTCGCCCAGCAGGGGTTCCGCGACTACCGGGCGGAAATGCCCCAGCACAAGCCGCGTTCCGCCCCGGACGCCTACCGGCGCGACGCCTCGCGGCCCGGCGCCGCCGACAAGGATGACCCCACGCCATGAGCGACCTGTACAAACCGCAGACCCTCAAACTGTACGCGCAACAGGCCGGCAGCGTCCGGCTGACCCTCGACTGGTTCGCCAACAAGGCTTTCTACCCGCCGCGCGCGGGTGTGCACATCAAGCCGCTGATCAATGGCCAGGCGGCCTTCGACGCGGTGCATGCGGCGATGGAAGCGGCCCGGCACAGCATCGACATCATCACCTGGGGCTTCGACCCGGCCATGCGCTTCAAACGCCCCGACGGACCGCGAATCGGCGAATTGCTGCAGACGAAGGGCCGCGAAGGAGTGCAGGCGCGAGTGCTGGTCTGGAGCAACCAACTCGCCAGGCTCAAGGAAAACACCATCCCCGGGGCCGGCGTCGGCGGTTCCGGCGGCACCTGGGCGGGCTCGGGCGTCGCCAGCGGCAGCGCGGTGGACAACGAGGTGCTGCGACTGGAGCAGCGGCGCCAGCATAACCTCAACCTCATCGCGCGGCAGAAGGAAGCCCTGGAGCGCTCGGAACGGCTGCACCGCGAAGGCAGGCTGCCGAGCTTCGACCCGCGGGGCGCCGCCCACGCGCGGACGCGCATCGCCGAGCTGGAGGCGGAGAACGCCGAGATCCAGCGCACTCTCGACAGCAGCGAGGCCCAGGGCTACGGCGGCAAGCGCGGTTCCGGCGGCACCCGCCAGGATCCCTGGGGGCAGATATTCACCCGCGACTGGTTCAAGGCGGTACGCGGCGGTGGGTTGCAGAACGTCGAGTTCCGTACCCGCGACTTCGAGCAGACGGCCAGGCCGGTGATGAACGGCGAGCAAGTGCGCCTCGTCAACGGGCGGCTGCAAAGCCTGATCCACCTATTGCGCGCCGATGGCATCGACGACCTGGGCATCGGCCAGTTGCTGGTACTCACCCAGTTCGCCAGCCATCACCAGAAGATGGTCCTGGTCGACTATGGCAGCCCGCAGGCCATCGGCTTCGTCATGGGTCACAACATGCACCGCAACTACTGGGACACCAGCGCCCACCTGTTCGACGACCGCGCCGCCGGTCGCGATCCCGGGTTCGGGCCCTGGCAGGATATCTCCATGCAGGTCCAGGGACCGGTGCTGGCCGACCTCAGCCGCAACTTCAGCGAGGCCTGGGACCTCGAGACGCCGTGGTACAAGCGCTGGTTCTCGACGCCATCGCTGACCGCCGAGCGCGACGCCTTGCCGCTGCCGAAGATCGCCACGCCCGCCAGCAACAGCGTCGCGCAGATTTGCCGGACCCAGCCGCAGGACGACGAGCGCTCGATCCTGGAGCACTATCTCAAGGCCCTGGGCAATGCCACCGACTACGTCTACATGGAAAACCAGTACTTCCGTTATGCCGGCTTCGCCGAGCGCCTGCGGAAGACTGCGCAGGTGCGCAAGGCCCGGGGCGTGCCTGGCGACCTGTACCTGTTCGTCGTGACCAACACCCCCGACTCCAGCGACGCCTCGAAGACCACCTACGACATGATGAAGGGCCTGGGCCAGGAGCAACTGATGCCGCAGGTACAGCGCGACCTGGCGCATGACTTGAGGGAAAAGCGGGAGCAGTTGAAGCAGGTCAGGGAAAACCTACATCCCGATCCCTATGTCCGGCGCGGCCAGGAAAACAACATCGAACGGCTGGAGCGCAAGATCGAGGCGCTCGAAGAGAAAGGCGTGACGCCGGAAGTCGAGCAACGCCTCGGCGATCTCGGCGCGCAGGAGATTCCCGGACTGGCGAAGAACACCGGCGAGGACGACAAGCCCTATCAACTCGCCGAAGTACCCGGCCTCAAGGTGGTCGTCGCCACCCTGGCCACCAGTGACCCTGCCCCCGGCAGCCCGCCGCCAGCGCGCCTGTCCGCCGAAGCCGAGGCCGCCCTCGGGGCGCCGCCGCTGAAGGCGCGCTACAAACACATCTACGTGCACTCCAAGCTGCTGCTGGTGGACGACCTCTATACCCTGCTCAGCTCGGCCAATATCAATGTCCGCAGCATGCATGGCGACAGCGAGTTGGGGATTGCCCAGCCCAATCCGGATTTGGCGAGGGCGATGCGGGAGGAGTTGTGGGGGGCACATGCTTATGAAGTTGCCAAAACGATCGAAGACAACTTCGAACTGTGGAGTCAGAAGATGGATGATAACTGGAAGGCCCAAGTGGCAGATGAGCCTTTTACCTCGCACTTGCTGCGTTTCTGGGATGTCACCACGCCCTATAGTCCCAATCTTACGGTGGACTGAGTAATGCGAAGCTCTATTGGTCTATTCATTTTCCTGTTGAGTTTCGGAGTTCCTGCTATGGCCGACAGTAAGCCGTTCGTCTGTGTTAATGAGAAAGACCATTTACCACCTCTCGATCCCCAGGCCGATACCTGGTATCGGGAAGCAGTTGCGCTAGCTAAGCCTGACACCTTGCGTCCTTGGGGACGTATTGTGGACTTATACAGTAAGGCAGTTGAGCGTGGGCATTGGAAGGCGATGCATAATTTGGCGAATCTTTATCGCACGGGGTGGCCCGGAGGGGTAGAAAAAGATACGCAGAAGGCACTGGACCTCTATCAAAAAATGATCGATCTGGAGGTACCCCAAGGGTTCTATGATATGGGAGCAATGATCGGCAATCGTGCAGGGGTCAAGAATCCTGCAACTGACGGGCTTACTTTTCTTGATAAGGCTGCTAGCCTAGGAAATCCGCCGGCACTAACCGAACTAGGTAAGCTTTATATATATGTGGCCAAAAAAAAGGATTTGGGGTTGGCGTATACTCACTGTGCTGCTAGCCAGGGCTATGCGCCGGCTAATTATGAGTTGGGAGCGTATTACAAGATAGTGGAGCACAATTTCCCAAAGGCACTGGTTTATTATCAGGCGTCAGTCTCTCAGGGGGGCAAGAGCGCGGCTTTTTTCCTATCACGAGTCTTCGGAAGTGAGACTCCTCCTGCAAGTGCAATGTGGTACGCCCCCGACGAAAAGTTGCAAGAAGCGTATTATTCAATCTACAAAAAGCTTGAGGCCGACCCTGACTTACGTTTCCCCCATCTGATAGAAGACCATCCTCTGCCTCCACATCCAACGCAAGGCTATGATGCCGATCGGCCTGACTGGAAGCCAGAGTGACAACTGTGCGGTGGATTATTGGTGCGTTGGTCGCATCCTGCTTCGCAGCGGTTCCTGTCATGGCTGTTAGCAAGCCTTTTGTCTGCGTTAACGAAAAGGACCATCTACCCCCTCTGGACCCGCAGGCCGATGCTTGGTATCGCGAAGCGGCGACCCTGGCCAAGCCCGATACCTTGCGTCCGTGGCCTCGTATCGTCGGGTTGTACAGCAAAGCGGCCGAGCGCGGCCACTGGAAGGCGATGCATAACCTGGCGAATCTTTATCGTACAGGGTGGCCCGGAGGAGTAGAAAAAGATCCGCAGAAGGCATTGGATCTCTATCAAAAGATGATAGATCTGGATGTGCCTCAGGGGTTCTATGATATGGGGGCAATGATTGGTAATCGTGCCGGTGTTAAGAACCCTGCTACCGATGGTCTGACCTTCTTGGATAAAGCCGCTAGTTTGGGGAACCCGCCAGCACTGACCGAGTTGGGTAAACTCTATATTTATGTGGCCAAGGAAAAGGAATTGGGGGTGGTGTATACCAGTTGTGCTTCCAGTCAAGGTTATGCTCCGGCGAGCTATGAGCTTGGAAGCTACTATGAGTTGGTTGAGCATAATTATCCAAAGGCACTTGGCTACTATCAAGTCTCCGTCTCTCAAGGCGGCAGGAGCGCAGCCTTTTTTCTCTCGCGCGTCTTCGGAAAGAGGACGCCTCCTTCAAGTGCAATGTGGTATACGCCGGATGAAAAGCTTGAGAAATTCTACTACTCCCTCTATCTGCAAATTGATGCCGACCCCGATCTTCGTTTTCCCAATTTGGTAAAAGATAACCCCTTGCCACCCCACCCCGTCCAGGGCTACGACGCAGCTCGACCCGACTGGAAGCCGGGTCAGTGATTCGGATAATGGCTATTGGAATATGGGCTGTACTTTGTCTCGCAGCAGTTCCCGCTATGGCTGACAGCAAGCCTTTTGTCTGCGTTAACGAAAAGGACCATCTACCCCCCCTGGACCCGCAGGCCGATGCTTGGTATCGCGAAGCGGCGACCCTGGCCAAGCCCGATACCTTGCGTCCGTGGCCTCGTATCGTCGGGTTGTACAGCAAGGCGGCCGAGCGCGGCCACTGGAAGGCCATGCACAACCTGGCGAATCTTTATCGTACAGGGTGGCCCGGAGGAGTAGAAAAAGATACGCAGAAGGCATTGGATCTCTATCAAAAGATGATAGATCTGGATGTGCCTCAGGGGTTCTATAATATGGGAGCAATGATTGGAAATCGCGCCGGGGTTAAAAACCCTGCAACTGACGGACTTACTTTTCTTGATAAGGCTGCTAGCCTAGGAAATCCGCCGGCACTAACCGAGCTAGGTAAGCTCTATATATATGTGGCCAAAAAAAAGGATTTGGGGTTGGCGTATACTCACTGTGCTGCTAGCCAGGGCCATGCGCCGGCTAGTTATGAGTTGGGGGCGTATTACAAGATAGTAGAGCATAATTTTCCAAAAGCATTGGGTTATTATCAGACGTCAGTCTCTCAGGGCGGAAAGAGTGCGGCTTTATTTATCTCCGGTGTTTTTGATAAAGCCAGTCCTGATGTCGATAGAATGTGGTACGCCCCCGATGAGAAGCTGCACAAACTATATGATGGTATTTACGATCAACTTGCCGCTGATCCTGATTTGCGTTTTCCCAATTTGATAAAGGACCATCCTCTGCCTCCTCACCCGACCCAAGGCTACGACGTGGACCGCCCAGACTGGAAGCCGGAGCGGTAAGTACGCGAGGCGTGGGCCAGAACGACGTCCAAGGTTTCCAGCGGCAGGCCAGGCGGCAAATGCTACATCTGCACGGCCCGCAAACGCTCCTCGGCCTGGCGGGCGAGCATCCGCAGCAGCGGAGCGAGGGTGTGCGGCGGGGTTTCGTCGGCGCGGGTGATGGCGTAGAGGGTGACCGGGAAGGCCGGGCTCAATGGGCGGATCGCGGTGCTGTGCGGGTCGGCGCCGAGGGCGGTGAAGGGATCGACCAGCGCCAGGCCCGCCCCAGCCTCCACCAGGGCGCGGGCGAGGGCGTAGGTCTGCACGGCGATCTTCACCTGCGGCGGTGGCTCCACGGCGCTGAGGTAATCCTCCAGGCGGGCGAACAGCGGGTCGGCGGTGGACAGCCCGATCAGCGCTTCGCCGGCCAGCCCGGCCAGGCTCAGCGGCTGCCGGCGTTCCGCTTCGGGCCAGTGTTCGCGCGGCGCCAGGGCCACCAATACGCCGCTGGCGATGGCTTCGCCGCGCAGGCCGGGGTGTTCCGGCTGCTTCAGGCTCAGGGCCAGGTCCAGTTCGCGCATCAGCAGGCCCTGCACCAGCTCGCGCGAATGCAAGGTGGCCAGTTCGCAGCCGCTCTGCGGATAGCGCGCGCTCCATTCGCCGATCGCCCGCGGCAGCAGCGACAGCGCCAGGGCCGGGGTGGCGCCGATGCGCAGGCTGTGGCCCGGCTGGCGCCGCAGGTTCTGCGCCAGGCGCCGCACCGCCTGCAGGCTATCGCTGAGCTTGGCCACTTCGCGCTCCAGTTCCAGCGCTTCCGGAGTCGCCAGCAGCTTGCCGCGCACTCGCAAGAACAGCGGGAAGCCCAGTTGCTGCTCGGCGTGCTGCAGGACCTTGCTCACCGCCGGTTGGGACACATGCAGCAACTGCGCGGCGCCGCTGACCGAGCCAGCCTGGCGGATCGCCTGGAACACTTCGATATGGCGGAGCTTCATCATCGGCGCGAACCCATAACCTGGATTTATACCCTGGCCATCTTTATTCATTGTCCTACCGCTGTCATCCGCGCCTATCGTCGAAGCCCTGGAAAACGCCTGGATAACGATTGTCATGGCTCAGCGGGTTTGCATCATCGGCGCCGGCGTGGTCGGCCTGGCCACGGCCTACGCCCTGGTTCGCGAAGGGTTCGACGTGACCCTGGTGGAAGCGCGCGAGCGGGGCGGGCTGGAAACCAGCTACGCCAATGGCGGGCAGTTGTCCTATCGCTACGTGGCGCCATTGGCCGACAGCGGCGTGCCGGCCCAGGCGCTCGGCTGGCTGCTGCGCAACGATGCGCCGTTGCGCCTGCGGCCGCGCCTTGATCCGGCGCAGTGGCGCTGGCTGCTGGGCTTCCTCGCGGCCTGCCGCGGCTCGCTGAACCGCCGCAATGCCGCGCACCTGCTGCGCCTGGCATTGCTCAGCCAGCGCACCCTGCAGGCCTGGCGCGAGGAGGATGGCCTCGATGGCTTCGACTGGCGGCGCAACGGCAAGCTGGTGGCGTTTCGCCAACCGGCCAGCTTTGCGCGGGCCCGCCAGGGCCTGGCCGATCCTTCGGCGCAATTCGTCCTGACCGCCGCCGAGTGCCTCGCGCTGGAGCCGGCCCTGTCCGCCGCGCCCTTCGTCGGCGGCATCCACACGCCGGACGAGGAGGTCGCCGACTGCCATGCCTTCTGCGTGCAACTTGCCGAGCGCCTGCAGGCTTCCGGACATTGCCGGCAACTGCATGGCCGCAGGGTGACGAAGATCGTCGAGGGCGGCGCGGCGGTGCGTGGCGTCGAGGTCGGCGGCGATCTCATCGAGGCCGATCATGTGGTGCTGGCCGCCGGCTACCGCAGCGCCGAATTGATGCTGCCGGGCCTGCGCCTGCCGCTATACCCGCTCAAGGGCTATAGCCTGACCCTACCGGTCGGCGCGCAGCACCGCGCGCCGGATACCAGCATCACCGATTACGACCGCAAGATCGTCTACGCGCGGATCGGCGAGCGGCTGCGGATCGCCGCGATGGTCGACATCGTCGGCTTCGACCCCGGCCTCGAGCCCGCGCGCCTGGCACTGCTGCGCCAGCAGGCGCGGGACACGTTCCCGCAGGGCGGCGATTTCGACGCCGCCGTCGAATGGGCCGGCATGCGCCCGGCCACGCCCACCGGGGTACCGCTGGTGGGCAACGGCGGCTACCGCAACCTCTGGCTCAACCTCGGCCACGGCGCGCTCGGCTTCACCCTGGCCTGCGGCAGCGCGCGCCTGCTGGCCGAGCAGATCGGCCGCCGCCCGCCGAGCATCGATACCACTGGCCTGCTGCCGCGCGGCGCGCTGGCTGGCTGATCCCCCCTCGACTGGAGCACTCCCATGGAACCGACCCGTATCGCCACCAACGACCGCCTGTCCGCCGCGGTCTGCTTCGACGCCTTGGTATTTCTTTCCGGCCAGGTGCCGGGCCAGGCCGAGGATATCCATGGCCAGACCCGCGAGGTGCTGGCGAAGATCGACGCGCTGCTGGCCGAGGCCGGGTCGCGCAAGGAGCGTATCCTCAGCGCGACCATCTACCTGAAGGACATCGCCCGCGATTTCGCCGCCCTGAACGAGGTCTGGACCCAGTGGTTGCCGACCGGCCAGGCGCCCAGCCGGACCACCGTCCAGGCGGAGCTGGCGCGTCCGTCGGTGCTGGTGGAGATCACCGTGGTGGCGGCCAGGGGCTGACTTACTTTCCATAGCCATAAGAAAAAAGAGGCAGAACCTCCGATGAAAACCCTTGTATCCAGCACTTTCGCACTCTCCCTGTCGCTCGCCATCGGCGCCGCGCAGGCCGAGGAACTCAGCGGCACCCTGAAGAAGGTTGCCGACAACGGCACGATAACCCTGGGTTATCGCGATGCCTCGGTGCCTTTCTCCTACCTTGGCGATAACAGCGGCCAGCCCATGGGCTATTCGGTGGAACTGGCCGGCAAGGTGGTGGAACGGCTCAAAAGCACCCTCGGCAAGCCGGAACTCAAGGTGAAGTACAACCTGGTCACTTCGCAGACTCGCATCCCGCTGGTGCAGAACGGCACCGTCGACCTGGAGTGCGGCTCCACCGGGGTCACCGCCGAGCGGCAGAAACAGGTGGCGTTCTCCTACGGCTTCATCTACGTCAAGGGCCAGTTGCTGACCCGCAAGGACAGCGGCATCGCCCACTTCGACGACCTCAAGGGCAAGAACGTGGTGACCACCGCCGGCACCACCAACGAGCGCTACCTGAAGAACTACAACGCCGAACACAAGCTGGGGATGAACGTGGTCAGCGCCAAGGACCACGGCGAAGCCTTCCAGATGCTGCAATCGGGTCGCGCGGTGGCCTTCTACATGGACGATGCGCTGCTCTACGGCGAACGCGCCAAGGCGCGCCAGCCGCACGACTGGGTGGTGGTCGGCGAGCCGCAATCGCGGGAGATCTACAGCTGCATGGTGCGCAAGGACGACCCGCAGTTCCTTGCTCTGGTCAACGAGACCCTGGCCGGGCTGTATCGCTCGGGCGAGATACAGGGCATCTACCAGCGCTGGTTCCAGCAGCCGATCCCGCCCAAGGGGTTGAACCTGGAGTTCCCCATGACCGCGGAGCTGAAGGCGATCCTCGAGAACCCCACCAGCGATCCGGTGCAGTGAGCGTCTAGCGCTGCAGGCCGAGGTGGCGGATCGATGGCGTCGGCGCGTCCAGGCGCGACCAGACGTCGTCGGCCAGTTCGGCCGGATAGAAAGACGGCAGGCCAGGCAGTTCGTCGCGGGCGATCCAGCCGACCTCGCGGATATCGAACTCGTCGCCGCCCAGGCCCTTCAGGTTGGCCAGGGTCGGCTCGCCACGCCAGGCGTCGATGCGGTAGAACAGCTCCATGTGGAAGCGCCCGGCGGCGGGTTCGGCGAATTCGCGCACGTAGACCAGCGGGCCGACGTCCACCCGCAGGCCGGTCTCCTCGAAAAACTCGCGCCGGACGGTATCCTTCGTCGATTCGTCGCATTCCGACTCGAAGCCGCCGCCGGGCGGAATCCAGTAGATGTCGCCGCCGACCTCGTGGCGGACCAGCAGGATGCGTTGCTCCACCACCAGCAGGCCGGCGGCGCGGATACGGTGTCGCAAGGCCTCGGCCATGCTCGTTCTCCCGGCGCCAGGCGCCGTTGCTTGGATTGATGGTTTCCTGTCTACCGGGGCGGACATGAAAGCCGCTCGGTTTTTTTCCCGGCGCCGAAGTATCATGCGCGGCAGAGCAAAGGACGGGCCCCGCTGTCGACGTTTGCGCCGGGGGCCGAACACATCGCCTCGGGAGCGCATCATGCTAGTTCTGTATCCGGAAATTAAACCCTACGCTCGCCACGAGCTGGCCGTCGACGAACCGCATGTGCTGTATGCCGACGAAAGCGGTTCGCCGGACGGACTGCCGGTCGTCTTCGTCCACGGCGGCCCCGGCTCTGGTTGCGATGCCCTGTCGCGTCGCTTCTTCGATCCCAACCTCTACCGTATCGTCACCTTCGACCAGCGCGGTTGCGGCCGTTCCACGCCCCACGCCAGCCTGGAGAAGAACAGCACCTGGGAGTTGGTGGCGGACATGGAGCGCCTGCGCGAGCACCTGGGTATCGAGAAGTGGGTGCTGTTCGGCGGTTCCTGGGGCTCGACCCTGTCGCTGGCCTACGCGCAGACCCATCCCGAGCGGGTCCATGCGCTGATCCTGCGCGGCATCTTCCTCTGCCGTCCGCAGGACATCCACTGGTTCTACCAGGAAGGCGCCAGCCGCCTGTTCCCCGACTATTGGGAAGACTATGTCGCGCCGATCCCGCCGGAAGAGCGCGGCGACCTGCTGGCGGCCTTCCACAAGCGCCTGACCGGTAGCGACCAGATCGCCCAGATGCACGCCGCCAAGGCCTGGTCGACCTGGGAGGGCCGCACCGCCACGCTGCGCCCCAACCCCATGGTGGTGGACCGCTTCACCGAGCCAGGCAGGGCGCTGTCGATCTCGCGCATCGAGAACCACTTCTTCGTCAACCAGGGCTTCCTCAGGCCCAACCAGTTGCTCGAGGACATGCACCGCATCGCCCATCTGCCTGGCGTGATCGTGCATGGCCGCTACGACGCCATCTGTCCCCTGGACAATGCCTGGGCCCTGCACCAGGCCTGGCCGAACAGCGAACTGCAGATCATCCGCGACGCCGGGCACACCGCCAGCGAGCCGGGGATAGTCGATGCGCTGGTGCGCGCCACCAACGAGATCGGCCGGCGACTGCTCGACCTGCCGCCGGAGGCCGAATGAAGGCATTGCTGCAGCGCGTCGGCGCGGCGCGGGTGGAGGTTGGCGGCGAAATCGTCGGCTCCATCGATCGCGGCCTGCTGGTGCTGGTCGGGGTCGAGCCCGAGGATGGCGAGCGTTGCGCGGCGAAGATGCTGCACAAGCTGCTCAACTACAGGGTGTTCGGCGACGACGAGGGCAAGATGAACCGGTCCTTGCTGGACGTGCAGGGCGGCTTGCTGCTGGTCTCGCAATTCACCCTGGCGGCGAACACCCGCAGCGGACTGCGTCCGAGCTTCTCCAGCGCGGCGCCGCCGGCGCAAGGAGAGACGGTGTTCGAGCACCTGGTGAAACTGGCGCGGGAGGCCTATCCGCAGGTGGCGACCGGGCGTTTCGGCGCCGACATGCAGGTGCACCTGGTCAACGACGGGCCGGTGACCTTCCTGCTGGAGAGTTGATCGGCGTCGAGGGGATTGTCCCCAAGGTGCTTCAGGGAGGGATGCGGGGCCGGAACGGTGAATTTTTGTGACAGATACATGGCCTTTTGTCACAACCTCGGTGCATCATCCGCACGCCGATTTCATGCTGTACAGGACAGGCCGGCCGGCATCCCGATGCCGGGCGGGGCGTCCTGCAACCCAATGGACGGGAATCATTCCGCCCGGGCAGGGTCGGAACCTCTGGGGTCGCTAGCCGACGAGCGGCATGCCCCCTGGTCTTCCAGGCCCGGTGCACGTAACGCGAATGACTGGAAACAGGCATTCTTTTTGTCAGATCGCGCCAAATCTGGCTATCTATCGGGTTTGGCAGCGAATGTGGCGAAACCATGTTCGACCGGCACTCCGGTGCCGTCGGAGACCCCTGAACGGTCAGGGCGTCTTCAGTAATTCATGTTCACGGACGAGGGGGCCTCGTGATTTTCCGTTCCGTTTCAAACACCGATTTCCGCGCCCGCGTGCGCACCCTGCTGCTTGCCGGCTCGACCGCGCTGGCATTCGTCGCCGCCCCGGTATGGGCGTTCAGCATCGACGACGTGGCGAGCAAGGCCAAGGACCTGGCCGGCGACAAGTATTCCGCGCCGACCAGCAACCTGCCATCGGAATTCAGCGAAATGAAATTCGCCGATTACCAGCAGATCCGTTTCATCAACGAGCGCGCCTACTGGGGCAAGCTGAAGACGTCGTTCAAGCTGAGCTTCTATCACCAGGGCATGCACTTCGACACGCCGGTGAAGATCAACGAGGTGACCGCTACCACGGTCAAGCCGATCAAGTACGATCGCACCAAGTTCGATTTCGGATCCCTGAAGTTCGACGAGAATGCCACCAAGGATCTCGGCTATGCCGGTTTCCGCGTGCTCTATCCGATCAACAAGGCCGACAAGCAGGACGAGATCGCCACCTTCCTCGGCGCGAGCTACTTCCGCGTGGTCGGCAAGGGCCAGGTCTACGGTCTGTCGGCGCGCGGCCTGGCGATCGATACCGCGCTGCCTTCGGGCGAAGAGTTCCCGCGCTTCCGTGAATTCTGGATCGAGCGGCCGAAGGCGCAGGACAAGCAACTGGTGATCTACGCCCTGCTCGACTCGCCGCGGGCCACCGGCGCCTACCGCTTCGTGCTGCGTCCGGGCAAGGATGCGGTGATGGATGTCCAGGCCCGCGTGTTCCTCCGCGACAAGGTCAGCAAACTGGGCCTGGCGCCGCTGACCAGCATGTACCTGTTCGGCTCCAACCAGCCGTCCGAGCAGCACAACTTCCGGCCCGAGCTGCATGACTCCAGCGGTCTGCAGATCCATGCCGGCAACGGCGAGTGGCTGTGGCGTCCGCTGAACAATCCGAAGCACCTGTCGGTGAGCACCTTCAGCGTGGAGAACCCGAAAGGCTTCGGCCTGCTCCAGCGCGGCCGCGAGTTCTCCCGCTACGAAGACCTGGACGACCGCTACGACCTGCGTCCGAGCGCCTGGATCGAGCCGAAGGGCGACTGGGGCAAGGGCACCGTGGAACTGGTGGAAATCCCGACCCCGGACGAAACCAACGACAATATCGTCGCGTTCTGGAACCCCGAGACCCAGCCTGAGGTCGGAAAGCCGCTGGACTTCGCCTACCGCCTGCACTGGACCATGGATGAAGACGAGCTGCACGACCCGAAATCCTCCTGGGTCAAGCAGACCATGCGCTCGGTCGGCGACGTGAAGCAGAAGAACCTGATCCGCCAGCAGGACGGCAGCACCGCCCTGGTCGTCGACTTCGACGGGCCGGCCCTGAAGGACCTGGCGCCGGACGCGCCGGTGACTACCCAGGTCAGCACCGACAGCAACGCCGAGGTGGTGGAGAACAGCCTGCGTTACAACCCGGTCCTGAAAGGCTGGCGCCTGACGCTGCGGATCAAGGTCAAGGATCCGAAGAAGCCGGTGGAAATGCGCGCGGCGCTGGTCGACGAGGCGCAGAAGCCACTGAGCGAAACCTGGAGCTATCAGCTGCCTGCCGATGAATAACCCATCCACTACGAAAGCACCGCTGGCCGACTACCTCGCTCATCTTCCCCTGGCGGAAGAGGAGCGGGAGCGACTTGGCGAGTCCGCTTCCTTCTCCGAGCTGCACGCTCGCCTGGCGGGAGCGGAAGGCGCCGCTGCCGATGCCGGGGGCGATCCCGCCCTGGCCTCGGTACGCGCCCGCCTGCAGCTGGGCACCCCTGAGCTGGACGACGCCGAGATGTTCGGCGTCGACGCCCAGGGTCGCACCTTCCTCAAGATTTCCCCGCCGATCCGCCGTACCAAGGTGATTCCCGAGCCCTGGCGCACCAACATCCTGGTGCGCGGCTGGCGTCGGCTGACCGGACGCAGCAACCCGCCCAAGCCCAAGCGTGCCCTGCCGCGGGCCCGCTGGCAGCGGGTCGGCTCGCTGCGCCGGTTCATCCTGCTGTTGTTGATGCTGGCGCAGACCTCGGTCGCCACCTACTACATGAAAGGCATCCTGCCCTACCAGGGCTGGGCCTTCGTCGACCTGGAGGAACTGGCCCAGCAGAGCCTGCTGGATACCGTCCAGCAGGTGCTGCCCTATGTCATCCAGTTCGGCATCCTGGCGCTCTTCGCGATCCTCTTCTGCTGGGTCTCGGCCGGCTTCTGGACCGCGCTGATGGGCTTCTGGGAGCTGCTCACCGGGCGCGACCGCTACCGGATCTCCGGCAGCAGCGCCGGCAGCGAGCCGATCGCCGCCGACGCCCGCACGGCGATCGTCATGCCGATCTGCAACGAAGACGTGCCGCGGGTATTCGCCGGCCTGCGGGCGACCGTCGAGTCGATGGCCGCCACCGGCGAGATGGAGCGCTTCGACTTCTTCGTCCTCAGCGACACCAACGACCCGGATATCGCCGTCGCCGAGCAGCAGGCCTGGCTCGAGCTGTGCCGCGAGACCAAGGGCTTCGGCAAGATCTTCTACCGTCGCCGCCGGCGCCGGGTGAAGCGCAAGAGCGGCAACATCGACGACTTCTGCCGGCGCTGGGGCGGCGACTACCGCTACATGGTGGTGATGGACGCCGACAGCGTGATGAGCGGCGACTGCCTAGCCAAGCTGGTGCGCCTGATGGAGGCCAATCCTGAGGCGGGGATCATCCAGACCGCGCCGAAGGCGTCCGGCATGGACACCCTGTATGCGCGCATGCAGCAGTTCGCCACCCGCGTCTACGGCCCGCTGTTCACCGCCGGCCTGCACTTCTGGCAACTCGGCGAGTCGCACTACTGGGGCCACAACGCGATCATCCGCATGCAGCCCTTCATCGACCACTGCGCCCTGGCGCCGTTGCCGGGCAAGGGCTCGTTCGCCGGCGCGATCCTGTCCCACGACTTCGTCGAGGCTGCGCTGATGCGCCGTGCCGGCTGGGGCGTGTGGATCGCCTACGACCTCGACGGCAGCTACGAAGAACTGCCGCCGAACCTGCTCGACGAACTCAAGCGCGACCGCCGCTGGTGCCACGGCAACCTGATGAACTTCCGCCTGTTCCTGGTCAAGGGCATGCACCCGGTGCACCGCGCGGTGTTCCTCACCGGGGTCATGTCCTACCTGTCGGCGCCGTTGTGGTTCTTCTTCCTGGTGCTTTCCACCGCGCTGCTGGCGGTGCACCAGCTGATGGAGCCGCAGTACTTCCTGGAACCGCGGCAGTTGTTCCCGATCTGGCCGCAGTGGCATCCGGAGAAGGCCATCGCGTTGTTTTCCACCACCCTGACCCTGTTGTTCCTGCCCAAGCTGCTCAGCGTAATGCTGATCTGGGCCAAGGGCGCCAAGGGTTTCGGCGGGGTGATCCGAGTGACCCTGAGCATGCTCCTGGAGATGTTCTTCTCGGTGCTGCTGGCGCCGGTGCGCATGCTCTTCCACACCCGCTTCGTGCTGGCCGCCTTCCTCGGCTGGTCGGTGCAGTGGAACTCGCCGCAGCGCGACGACGACGCCACGCCCTGGAGCGAGGCGATCCGCCGGCACGGCATGCAGACCCTGCTAGGTATCGCCTGGACCCTGCTGGTGGCCTGGCTCAACCCGCGCTTCCTGTGGTGGCTGTCGCCGATCGTCGGTTCGCTGATCCTGTCTATCCCGGTATCGGTGATCTCCAGCCGGGTGAAGCTGGGCCTGCGCGCCCGCGATGAAAAGCTGTTCCTGATCCCGGAGGAGTACGACACGCCGCGCGAGCTGCGCGCCACCGACGAGTACACCTACGAGAACCGCTGGCATGCGCTCAAGGATGGCTTCCTCAAGGCCGCCGTCGATCCGTTGCTCAACGCCCTGGCCTGCGCCATGGGCACGGCTCGCCACAACCGTGCGCAAGCCATCGAGACGGTGCGCGGCGAGCGTATCGGCAAGGCCATCGAGAAGGGCCCGGAACAGCTCGACGGCGCCACGCGCCTGGCCCTGTTGAGTGACCCGGTAGCACTTTCGCGCCTGCATACGCGGGTCTGGGAAGAGGACCGCGACGACTGGCTCGGCCGCTGGCGCAAGGCCGAGGCGGACGACCCCCACGCCGCCAGCGTACCGCTGGCCCAGGTAGTGCCCGGCGACGCCGGCCTGCTGCCCGCCGCCCAGTCCTGATCCCATGCCCCCGGCGGAACGCCGCCGGGGGCATGGTCTGTTTCTTGCCTGTTTTCCCCGTGCGGCGCTGCTGTTACCCTGCGCCGGCAATCCAGAAAGTCTCGTATCGTTCGCCAGCTGAGGTACTATCGGCCGCCTTTTGCGCAGCCGGTCATGGCCTGCTGCCCGCCCGGGACGGCGACACGACGAGAGCATCCGTTCGACGACTGTGTTTCTAAGACTGCTGGGGATTGGGGAATGAAAAAGTATCTTGCTTCATTGGTTCTGGGCGTCTGCGCCCTGGTGGGCGTGGCTTCGGTCCAGGCGGCCGGCGCGGTGGAGGACGCGGTCAAGCGCGGCACCCTGCGGGTCGGCATGGACCCGACCTACATGCCCTTCGAGATGACCAACAAGCGCGGCCAGATCATCGGCTTCGAAGTCGACCTGCTCAAGGCCATGGCCAAGTCCATGGGCGTCAAGCTGGAGCTGGTCTCCACCAGCTACGACGGCATCATTCCGGCGCTGCTGACCGACAAGTTCGACATGATCGGCTCGGGCATGACCCTGACCCAGGAGCGCAACCTGCGCCTGAACTTCTCCGAGCCCTTCATCGTGGTCGGCCAGACCCTGCTGGTGCGCAAGGAGCTGGAAGGCAAGATCAAGTCCTACAAGGACCTGAACGATCCGCAGTACAGCATCACCTCGAAGATCGGCACCACCGGTGAGATCGTTGCCCGCAAGCTGATCAGCAAGGCCAAGTACCACGGCTTCGACAACGAGCCGGAAGCGGTGATGGACGTGGTCAACGGCAAGGCCGACGCCTTCATCTACGACTCGCCCTACAACGTGGTGGCGGTGAGCAAGTTCGGCGCCGGCAAGCTGGTCTACCTCGACCAGCCGTTCACCTACGAGCCGCTGGCGTTCGGCCTGAAGAAAGGCGACTACGACAGCATCAATTTCATCAACAACTTCCTCCATCAGATCCGCGAAGACGGCACCTATCAGCGCATCCACGACAAGTGGTTCAAGAACACCGAGTGGCTGAAGGAAATGGAATGAACCGCTGACGGCCCCCGCGAAGGGGGCCGTCGTACCTGCGCATTCCATCGTTCGAGAGAGTTTCCGTGACCAAGAAGAAACGTTCCGTCTGGCCCTGGCACCTGCTGACCGGGCTGATCCTGCTGGTCCTGGCCTGGGCGCTGTGGTTCTCCACCTCGCTGATTTCCTATGAATGGCGCTGGAACCGCGTTCCGCAGTACTTCGCCTACCAGGCCGAGGAGCCGTTGCGGGCCAACGAGATCGGCCGGGTCGAGGCTATCGAGGAACAGGGCAGGGACGCGCGCGTCACGCTGCTTGGCGAGAGCGGCGAGAAGCAGGTCGTGACCGTCGCCCAGGACAGCCTGCAATTCTCCGAAGGCGACGACGTGGCCGAGGGCGACGCGGTCGGGGTGACCCGCCACTGGGCCGCCGGCCCACTGCTCTGGGGCCTGTGGACCACCCTCTGGCTATCGCTGGTGTCCGGTGCCATCGGCTTGGCGATCGGCCTGGTTGCCGGCCTCTGCCGGCTGTCGAAGAACCCGACCCTGCACGACCTGTCGACGATCTACGTCGAACTGGTGCGCGGCACGCCGTTGCTGGTGCAGATCTTCATCTTCTACTTCTTCATCGGCACCGTGCTCAACCTGTCCCGCGAGTTTGCCGGGGTCGCGGCGCTGGCGCTGTTCACCGGCGCCTACGTGGCCGAGATCATCCGGGCCGGCGTGCAGTCCATCGCCCGCGGACAGAACGAGGCCGCCCGCTCCCTGGGCCTGAACGCCGGCCAGTCGATGCGCTACGTGATCCTGCCGCAGGCCTTCAAGCGCGTGCTGCCGCCGCTGGCCGGGCAGTTCATCAGCCTGGTCAAGGACACCTCGCTGGTCTCGGTGATCGCCATCACCGAACTGACCAAGAGCGGCCGCGAGGCGATCACCACCTCGTTCTCCACCTTCGAGATCTGGTTCTGCGTCGCCGCGCTGTACCTGCTGTTGAACCTGCCCCTTTCGCACATGGCATCCCGACTGGAGCGGAGGCTCGGACAAAGTGATTGAAGTACGCAACCTGCTGAAGGTCTTCGATACCCGCGGCCAGGTAGTGCGCGCGGTGGACGACGTGAGTACCCGCGTGGCCAGGGGCGAGGTGCTGGTGGTGATTGGTCCGTCCGGTTCCGGCAAGTCGACCTTCCTGCGCTGCCTGAACGGCCTGGAGGAGTTCGACGAAGGCTCGGTGAGCATCGACGGCGTCGACCTGGCCGACCCGAGGACCGACATCAATGCCTACCGCCGCGAAGTCGGCATGGTGTTCCAGCATTTCAACCTGTTCCCGCACATGACCGTGCTCGAAAACCTCTGCCTGGCCCAGCGCGTGGTGCGCAAACGCGGCAAGGCCGAGCGCGAGGCCAAGGCGCGGGCGCTGCTGGCCAAGGTCGGTATCGGGCAGAAGGCCGACGAATATCCCTCGCGCCTGTCCGGCGGCCAGCAGCAGCGCGTGGCGATCGCTCGCGCGTTGTGCATGGACCCCAAGGTGATGCTGTTCGACGAACCGACCTCGGCGCTCGATCCGGAGATGGTCGGCGAAGTCCTCGACGTCATGAAGACCCTGGCCGTGGAAGGCATGACCATGGTCTGCGTGACCCACGAGATGGGCTTTGCCCGCGAAGTGGCCGACCGCGTGCTGTTCTTCGACCACGGCAAGCTGCTGGAGGACGCGCCGCCGGCGCAGTTCTTCGACAATCCGCAGGACCCGCGGGCCCAGGCCTTCCTTCGCCAGGTCCTCTAGTACCGCGCTAGGCGAACGGCTTGCCCGGCGGCGGCAGGAGCGACGTCGGACTCTGCCGCGCGGCCGGCTGGATATCGTTGTCCTCCAGCCAGTCCAGCGCCCATTCGCGCAGGCGCTCGTTCTGGTAGCGGTACCAGTCCTGCAACAGTTCCGGGTACTCCATCAGAGAGTGCTTGAAGGCCTTGAACGGCTTGCGGCTCTGCAGCGCGTTGGCGAGCGTCGCATAGGCGTGCGGCTCTTCCACCTCGCGGAGGAAATCCTGCATCAGTCCCAGCGACTGGGTGGTGCTCAGCGGGTCGATCAGCAGCAGGCGTTCCGGCTCGTTTTCCAGCAATGCGTCCAGTTCGGGATCGGGCGCCTCGGCGGAGATCAGCAGCACCTTGCCGCTGTGCAGGTCGAGGTAGTGGTCGATTCCCGGGGTATCCAGGGCGAAGGCCAGTTCGTCGATATCGATGGTCATCGGGCGCATGGCGTCATCTCCCAAAAGGCGAAAGCCTGATCCTACGCAAAGGTGCCCCTCCTGTCCGCTTTCGATGGACGGGAGGGGCTGCCGATGCAAGGAGGATCCTCTCGGGATGTTACAGGCGGAAGCGTCCCACCTGCGCCTGCAACTGCGTGCCCAGGCGCGCCAGCTCGCCGCTGGAGGCGGCGGTCTGCTCGCTGGCGGCGGCCGACTGCTCGGCGACGTCGCGCACGCTGAGGACGCTGCGGTTGATCTCCTCGGCCACCGTGCTCTGTTGCTCCGCGGCAGTGGCGATCTGCAGGTTCATGTTCTGGATGTCGGAGACGGTGCGGGTGATGCTGTCCAGCGCGGCGCCGGCGCGGCGCGCCAGTTCCACCGTGCTGGCGGTCAGCGAGCGGCTGTTCTCCAGGCGTTCGGCGGCTTCACCGGCGCCCTGCTGGAGACGCTGGATCAGGCCCTCGATCTCGGCGGTGGACTGCTGGGTGCGCTGGGCCAGGCCACGGACCTCGTCGGCGACCACCGCGAAGCCGCGTCCGGCGTCGCCGGCGCGTGCCGCTTCGATGGCGGCGTTGAGCGCCAGCAGGTTGGTTTGCTCGGCCACCGACTTGATCACGTCGAGGACGCTGCCGATCTGCTCGCTGTCGTTCTTCAGGCGCGCCATGGCTTCGCTGGAAACGTCCATTTCGGTAGCCAGGCGCTCGATGCGGGTCACCGCCTGGTCGACCACCGCGTCGCCCTGGCGCGCCTCTTCATCGGCCTGGCGAGCGGCCTGGGAGGCCAGCTCGGCGTTGCGCGCGACGTCCTGCACGGTGGCGGCCATCTCATGCATGGCGGTGGCGACCTGGTCGGTCTCCACTTTCTGGCTGTTGACCCCGGCGCGGGTCTGCTCGGTGACCGCCGAGAGTTCCTCGGCGGAGCTGGCCAACTGGCTGACGCCGTCGCCGATCCGCCCGACCAGCTCGCGCAGGCTGTCACCCATGCGCTGCATGACTCGCTGCAACTGGCCCAGTTCGTCGCGGCGCTGGAGGGTCAGGGGATTCTGCGGACGCTTGCCGAGGTCGCCGGCGGCGATGGCCTCGGCCTGCGCGAGGGCTTCGTCCAGCGGCCGGACGATCTGCCGGTTGATCGCCCAGCCGGCGACGCAGCCGAAGGCCAGGGCCAGCGCGGCGATCAGCCAGAGGCTGGCGCGGTCGCGGCTGGCGGTGCTCTCGCGCAATTGGCGACCGGCTTCGGTGAGGGTCCGGCCGGCCCGGGCCATATCCTGGGTGCTGCTTTGCATCGCTTGCTGCGCCTGGCGCGTGCGGACGACGCCGGCACGGAACTGCTCGATGCCGCCACGATAGCCCTGGAGGCTGCGCATGGCCTGTTCCAGCGCCGCATCGGCCTCGCCGGGCAATTGGCCTCGCAGCGTCGTGCCGGCCTGGCGGAGGGCGTCGAACGCGGCGAACGCGGCCTGCTCGGCCTTGTCGCTGCGCTCGAAGACGTAGCCGCGCACCTGGTAACGCACCATGAGCAACTGTTGGTGCAGGTCGGCCACCGCACGGCTGCGTTGCAAGGCCTGCGGGTCGCCGGCCTGCTGCGCGAGGCTGGCGTCCATCAGTTCCTCGAGGCGGGCGAAGCTGTCCAGCGCCTGCTGTGCAGTGCCCACCAGCACACCACGGGCGGCGCTGCGTTGCTGATCGGCTGCGGCGAGGTCGTCGAAGGCCTTGCGGTAGGCTTCGATGGCTTCGGCCTGGTGGGCCAGGGCGGCCGGGTCAAGCTCGCTGTGGCGCAG
Organism: Pseudomonas sp. KBN12P06040; assembly: GCF_037574965.1. Taxonomy (NCBI): domain Bacteria; kingdom Pseudomonadati; phylum Pseudomonadota; class Gammaproteobacteria; order Pseudomonadales; family Pseudomonadaceae; genus Pseudomonas; species Pseudomonas sp. KBN12P06040. The sequence continues at coordinate 5,896,535 of NZ_JBBELS010000001.1, read as the reverse complement.
CGCCTGCAGGCGCTGGAGCATCCCGGCCAGGGTCTGGCGGACCTGCTCGGCCTGGCGCGGGTCGCTGCCGGCTTCGAATGCCAGGCGGCCTTGTTCGGCTTGCTGGGCCTGTTCCATCAGGCTGGCGACTTCGGCGAGCTGCTCGCTGAGGGCGGTCTGGTGCGTGAGGGTGCGGTTGCTGCTGATCACCACCAGCAGAAGCAGCGCGAGGAGGACACCGAAACCGACCATCAGCTTGCGGCTGACGCTCAGCTTGGCCAGTTGGAGAACCCACCAATCGTACATCGTCATTACTCCAGGCAGTGCGACACCCTGGGTTGACAGCCCCATGGCGTGGCGGAACAGGTAATGGCTCAGCGTCGTCGCGTCCGGCGTGCGGGCGCGGAGGGCCGGTACGTGGCCGGCGGGCGAGGTCTTATGGTTGTCATGCGGAGCCCTGCGCGACAGAGGATGTCGGCCGGGCGGGGAAAACCTTCAGTCTTTTACCGGAGTTTTTTCAGAACAACCGCGCAAGCAAGGCGCTGACCGCGGTTTCCACGCGCAGGATACGTTCGCCGAGCTGCACCGGATGCAGTCCGGCTTCGCGCAGCTTGTCGACCTCGTAGGGAATCCAGCCGCCTTCCGGGCCGATCGCCAGGGTCACCGGCTTCTCCACCGCGCGCGGACAGGCCGGCCAGGGGCCGGGATGGCCGACCAGGCCGAGGCTGCCGGCGGCCAGGGCCGGCAGGCGGTCTTCGACGAAGGGTTTGAAGCGCTTCTCGACGATGATTTCCGGCAGCACCGTATCGCGGGCCTGCTCCAGGCCGAGGACCAGGTTCTCGCGGATCGCCGCCGGGTCGAGGAACGGGGTCTGCCAGAAGCTCTTTTCCACGCGGTAGCTGTTCAGCAGCACCAGCTTCGGTACGCCCATCGCGGCGATGGTCTGCAACACCCGGCGGAGCATCTTCGGTCGCGGCAAGGCCAGCAGCAGGGTGATCGGCAGCTTGGCCGGCGGCGGCTGGTCGAAGCGCACCTCCAGGGTCGCCTCGCTGGCGTCGAGCTTCAGCAGGCGGCCTTCGCCCATCCAGCCGCCGAGGCGGCCGACCCGCAGGGTGTCGCCGTTCTCGGCGCGGTGCACTTCGTGCAGGTGCTTGAGGCGGCGATCGTGCAGGACCGCACGATCCGCCGACACGAAGTCGGCGTCGTCGAGGAGCAGCAGGTTCACTGGCGGGTGGCCGGAGGCTGGTCGCCGTCGCTGGCCGGTTGGTCGTCCGGATGCTCGCCGCGCTTGCGTACCAGGCGGCCGAACAGCAGGCCGATCTCGAACAGCAGCCACATCGGCACCGCGAGCATGGTCTGGGAGAAGATGTCCGGCGGGGTCAGGACCATGCCGACCACGAAGCAGCCGATGATCACGTACGGGCGGATCTTCTTCAGGTACTCGACGTCGACCACCCCGATCCAGATCAGCAGCACCGTGGCCACCGGGATCTCGAAGGCGACGCCGAAGGCGAAGAACAGGGTCAGGACGAAGTCCAGGTAGCTGTTGATGTCCGTCATCATCGCCACGCCCTCGGGCGTCACGCTGGCGAAGAAGTGGAAGATCATCGGGAACACCAGGAAGTAGGCGAAGGCCATCCCGGCGTAGAACAGGATGATGCTGGACACCAGCAGCGGCAGCGCCACGCGCTTCTCGTGCTTGTACAGGCCGGGCGCGATGAAGCCCCAGACCTGCGCGAGGATCACCGGCATGGCGAGGAACAGAGCCACCACCATGGTCAGCTTGAACGGCGCGAGGAACGGCGAGGCGACGTCGGTGGCGATCATGCTGGTGCCTTCCGGAAGGAAGCGGCGCAACGGCTCGGAGACCAGGGTGTAGATCTTCTGCGAGAAGTAGAACAGGCCGGCGAAGATCAGGAAGATCGCCGCCACGCTGCGCAGCAGGCGCGTACGCAGTTCGGTCAGGTGCGAGACCAGGGGCATTTCCTGGTCGTGCTCGGGCTGCTCGGGTTTATCGGCGCTCATGGATTACGCGGCGTCTCGGACGGTGGCGAAGGGGGAGTGGAGGTAGCGACTGCCGGCGGTGCCGCGGCGTCCGCGGGCGGAACCGCAGGCGTGCTGGGCGGCGGCGGCGTGGGTACGCTTGGCGCCGGGCTCTCGGCCGCCGGCGGCGGGGTTTCCTGCTGGGGATTCTGGCCGGTCAGCGGGGCCAGCAGCTTCTGCGCTTCGCGCTCCATCGAGAGGATGTGCTCGTTGTGCAGTTGCCGGCGGATCTCGTCCGCACCGATTTCCCGTTCCACTTCCTGCTTGATGGTATTGAAACTGCGCTTCAGGCGGCCGATCCACAGGCCGGCGGTACGTGCGGCGCCCGGCAGGCGCTCGGGGCCGAGCACCAGCAGGGCGACCAGCCCGACCAGCAACAGTTCGCTGAAGCTGATTCCGAACATCGATGGCTACCCGTCAGTCCTTGCGCGCCGGCTCTTCGACCTTCTGCGCCTGGGCGTCGATGGTGTGCGGCTGGTTCAGCGGTTGGGCCGGCTGGGCGGCGGGCTGGTCCTTCTTGTCGTCTTCCTCGGTGTTCACCGCCTTGCGGAAGCCCTTGATCGCTTCGCCGACGTCGGAACCGAGGTTCTTCAGGCGCTTGGTGCCGAACACCAGTACCACGACGATCAGGATGACGATCCAGTGTTTCCAGTCAAAAATGCCCATGTCGTATTCCTCGCAATGTGTAGGTTCAGGCCGATGGTTGGCGGGCGGCTTTCTCGGCGTGGCCGGAAAGGCCGAAGCGGCGCTCCAGTTCGTCCAGCACGGCTTGCGGATGCTGGCCGAGGGCCGAGAGCATCACCAGCGAGTGGAACCAGAGGTCGGCGGTTTCGTAGATCAGGTCCTGGCAGTCGCCGCTGGCCGCGGCATCCTTGGCGGCGATGATGGTTTCCACCGACTCCTCGCCGACCTTCTCCAGGATCTTGTTCAGGCCCTTGTGGTACAGACTGGCCACGTAGGAGCTGTCGGGCGCGGCGTTCTTGCGCTCCTCGAGCACCGCCGCCAGGCGGGTCAGGGTGTCAGTCATGGTGGTGTCCTGCGTGTTCGTAGATAGCGTCCGGGTCCTTCAGCACCGGATCGACGGTCTTCCAGGCGCCGTTCTCGAAGACGCGGTAGAAACAGCTTTCCCGGCCGGTATGGCAGGCGATCCCGCCGACCTGCTCGACCATCAGGATGACCACGTCGGCGTCGCAGTCCAGGCGCAGTTCGTGCAGCTTCTGCACATGCCCGGACTCCTCGCCCTTGCGCCACAGCTTGCCACGCGAACGCGACCAATAGATTGCACGGTTCTCGCTGGCGGTCAGGGCCAGCGCCTCGCGGTTCATCCAGGCCATCATCAGCACGCGCCCGGTCTCGTGATCCTGGGCGATCGCCGGGACCAGGCCGTCGGCGTTCCAGTGAATCTCATCCAGCCAGTCTTTCATGGTCTTTCCACGTTCGTTGCCGGTACGTTGCGTGCGTTTCCGGCGGAAATGGGAGTAGTGTGCCAGCCGGGAGCGCGACTGGCTATCGGCGCGGGCCTAGTGGCCGTGCGCGGCGCTAGCGGCGCAGGATCAGGAACACCCCGCCGGCCAGCATCACCCACGCCGGCCAGGCTTCCAGCTGCTGACCCAGGCCGACCTCGGCGGCGCCGACCAGCAGCACCGCGCCCACCAGGCGCCCGAGCCAGTCGTGGCGGGAACCTTTCCACTCCGGCGGCGGCGCATTGTGGGCGTGCGGTTGTGACAGGCGTTCGAGGGTGTCGCGGGCCATTTGCGACAGGTGCGGCACCTGCTCGACCTGTTGCTGGAAATTGCGCAGCAACTGCTTCGGGCTGACCCGTTCGCGCATCCAGCGCTCCAGGAACGGCTGTGCGGTGGCCCACAGGTCGAGTTCCGGGTAGAGCTGGCGGCCGAGGCCTTCGATGTTCAGCAGGGTCTTCTGCAGCAACACCAGTTGCGGCTGGATCTCCATGTTGAAACGGCGCGCGGTCTGGAACAGGCGCAGCAGGACCTGGCCGAAGGAGATGTCCTTCAGCGGCTTCTCGAAGATCGGTTCGCAGACGGTACGGATCGCCGCCTCGAAGTCGTTGACCTTGGTTTCCGCCGGGACCCAGCCGGAGTCGATATGCAGTTGGGCGACCTTGCGGTAGTCACGCTTGAAGAAGGCGATCAGGTTGCGCGCCAGGTAGTCCTGGTCCTCGTCGGTCAGGCTGCCGACGATGCCGCAGTCCACCGCGATGTATTGCGGGCTCCAGGGCGCGCGGGTGCTGACGAAGATGTTGCCGGGGTGCATGTCGGCATGGAAAAAGCTGTCGCGGAACACCTGGGTGAAGAAGATCTCCACGCCGCGCTCGGCCAGTGCCTTGAAGTCGGTGCGTTGGTCGCGCAGGGTTTCCAGGTCGGTCACCGGGATGCCGTAGATGCGCTCCATCACCAGCACCTTGGGCCGGCACCAGTCCCAGTAGACCTGTGGCACGTAGAGCAGCGGCGAGCCTTCGAAGTTGCGCCGCAGCTGCGAGGCGTTGGCTGCCTCGCGGAGCAGGTCGAGTTCGTCGACGATGGTTTTCTCGTAGTCGCTGACCACTTCCACCGGGTGCAGGCGCCGCGCCTCGCTGGAGACCCGCTCGGCGAGGCGGGCGAGGATGAACAGCCAGGCGATGTCGGAGCGGATCACCGGTTCCAGGTTCGGCCGGATCACCTTCACCACCACTTCCTCGCCGCTCTTCAGCCGCGCGGCGTGGACCTGGGCCACCGAGGCAGAGGCCAGCGGTTCGCGTTCGAAGCGGGCGAAGACCTGTTCGATCTTCGCGCCCAGTTGTTCCTCGATGCGCTTGACCGCCAGCTCCGGCGGGAAGGGCGGCACCTTGTCCTGCAGCCAGGCCAGTTCGTTGGCGATGTCGTCGGGCAGCAGGTCGCGGCGGGTGGAGAGAATCTGGCCGAACTTGATGAAGATCGGTCCGAGGTCCTGCAGCGCCAGGCGCAGGCGCGCGCCGCGGGTCAGTTCCAGCTTGCGCCGCGGCAGCCAGCGCCAGGGCAGGGTGGCACCGAGCAGGCGCAGCCACCAGGGCAGCATCGGCAGTTCGAGGATCAGGTCGTCCAGGCGGTAGCGGATGACGACGCGCTGGATGCGCAGGAGGCGGCGGAAAGCGAGGAGCTTCATGCGTCGGGCTTGGTCTTTTGGCTGAGGCGTCCGACGCGCGCGTCGAGACGATCGAGGGCCAGCTTCAGCTGGTCCAGTTCGGCGAAGCGGGCTTCGGCTTCGTGCTGGCCGACCAGCGTGCGGCTTTCCTCGGCAAGGTAGTCGGCCAGGTTCAGGCGCAGGCTGTGCAGGCTCTGCGCGCTCCAGCGCGAAGCGTCGCGCAGGCCGCTGCCGAGCACCTGGGTGGCGAGCGGGCCGAGCCAGCGCGACAGTTCGTACTCCCAGTCCAGCTCCAGGCTTTGCAGGATGCCGGCCAGTTCCAGCAGGGCCGCGCTGTCGCCGTCCATGCTGACTTCCGGGCTGTGCAGGACGCGGGTCTTGTCGCGCGCCAGGGCCAGGTGCAGGAGGTTGCCGGCCGGCGCACGCAAGGTGCAGTCGACCTCCGCCTCATGCTGCGCGGCGAAGTGCAGGCCGTCGCCGGCGGGCAGGATGAAGACCCGCAGCGGCGGGCTCAAGCAGTCGACCTCGATGACCTTGGTGGAAAGCCTGCGCAGGCGCGGCAGCGCTGTCCCGTCGAGGCGCAGGACGCGATTGATGCCGGTTTCGGCGGCGGCCAGCACGGCCTGGATCAGCAGCGAGCTCATCGGCGCGCCCCCGGTTAAGGCTTGATACCGCGGTGCAGGGCGACGATGCCGCCGGTCATGTTGTGGTAGGTCACGCGGTCGAAGCCGGCTTCCACCATCATCGCCTTCAGGGTTTCCTGGTCGGGGTGCATGCGGATCGACTCGGCCAGGTAGCGATAGCTCTCGGAGTCGTTGGTGACCAGCTTGCCCATCAGCGGCAGCAGGCTGAACGAATAGGCGTCGTAGGCCTTGGACAGCAGGTTGCTGCTCGGCTTGGAGAACTCCAGCACCAGCAGGCGGCCACCGGGCTTGAGCACGCGTAGCATGGAGCGGATCGCTTCGTCCTTGTGGGTGACGTTGCGCAGGCCGAAGGCGATGGTCACGCAGTCGAAGTGGTTGTCCGGGAAGGGCAGCTTCTCGGCGTCCGCCTGGACGAAGCTGACGTTGCCGGAGACGCCCTTGTCGAGCAGCTTGTCGCGGCCGACCTTGAGCATCGAGGCGTTGATGTCGGCCAGCACCACCTCGCCGGTCGGGCCGACCAGGCGCGAGAACTGCCGGGTCAGGTCGCCGGTGCCGCCGGCGATGTCGAGCACGCGGTTCCCGCTGCGCACGCCGGACAGCTCGATGGTGAAGCGCTTCCACAGGCGATGGATGCCACCGGACATCAGGTCGTTCATCAGGTCGTACTTGGCTGCCACCGAGTGGAATACCTGGGCGACCTTCTTCGCCTTCTGGCTTTCCGGAACGTTCTGGTAGCCGAAGTGGGTGGTGGGTTCGGCGTCGGCGCCTTTGCGGGGATCGTTCATGACGTTCTCACCTGGAAAGAATGCCGGGCATTCTAACAGGATGTGGGGAAAGTGCTGTGCCGCCGTCCGACGGCGCGGGTGCGGTGTTTTGTCTGGCCGAGTATAGTTTTCCGATCTGCAATCAGGAGTCGATCCATGTCGCGTATCCACATCGAACGTCCGCACAGCCTGGGGCTGGACGCCGCACGGGCCAAGGCGGAGAAACTGGCCGAACGTCTGGCGAAGGAGCACGGCGTGCAGTGCGAATGGCAGGGCGACGAGCTGACCTTCAAGCGCAGCGGCGTCGACGGCAGGATCGCGGTGGGGGCGGACAAGGTCGCGGTGGACGTCAAGCTCGGCCTGATGCTGTCGGCCATGAGCGGCCTGCTCAAGGGCGAGATCGAGAAGGCGCTGGACAAGGCGCTGGCCTGATCCCGCCGGGCGTTCGCCGTCCTGGCGGCGCCCATCTTCCGCTTAGTATGCGGTTTCTAATTTTCCCCGATACCTTGCTCTCACGCTGCCAGCGTTCCGGCGGCGCCTGCGGTTTCTTCAACCCAACGAGCGTGAGGTGCCCCATGGCCAAGATTGCCCTGAAGAAAAAGACCGTTTCCGAATCCACTTCCCTGGTCTCCGAGATCCGCCACTATGCCCGCCAGATCTGGCTTGCCGGCCTGGGTGCCTATTCCCGCCTGGGCACCGAAGGCAGCGACTACTTCAAGGAATTGGTGAAAGCTGGCGAAGCCCTGGAGAAAAAAGGCAAATCGCTGGTCACAAGTCAGGTCGATTCGGCCAATGACAGTGTCAAGACCGGCCTCTCTTCGGTGAAGGGAAAAGTCGAAGACCAGCTCGACAGGATCGAGCAGGCATTCGACAGCCGTGTCGCTAGCACGTTGAACCGGATAGGCATACCTTCCCGGAACGATGTCGAAGCACTCTCTGCTAAGCTGGATGAGCTGAGCGCAGTGCTCGAGCGTGTCGCGAGAACCCAATAAGGAGAGCAGGATGGCTGGCAAGAAGAAGAGCGAAAAAGAGTCCAGTTGGATCGGCGAGATCGAGAAATACTCGCGGCAGATCTGGCTGGCTGGTCTGGGGGCCTACTCGAAGGTCAGCAAGGACGGCAGCAAGCTGTTCGAGACCTTGGTGAAAGACGGCGAGAAGGCTGAAAAAGAAGCGAAGTCCGATGTGGACGCGCAGGTCGGTGCGGCGAAGGCTTCCGCCCGCTCTGCGAAGAGCAAGGTCGACGAGGTTCGGGACCGTGCGCTCGGCAAGTGGAGCGAGCTCGAGGAAGCTTTCGACAAGCGCCTGAACAGCGCCATCTCGCGTCTCGGCGTGCCGAGCCGCAACGAGGTGAAGGAGCTGCACGGCAAGGTCGATACGCTGACCAGACAGATCGAGAAACTCACCGGCGTCAGCGTCAAGCCGGCGGCGAAGGCAGCGGCCAAGCCTGCGGCGAAACCGGCTGCCAAGCCCGCGGCGAAAACCGCAGCGGCCAAGCCGGCAGCTAAACCGGCAGCCAAGGCCGCCGCCAAGCCTGCGGCGAAACCCGCGGCGAAAAAACCTGCAGCGAAGACCGCGGCCGCCAAGCCGGCAGCCAAGCCCGCCGCCAAACCGGCTGCGAAGGCCGCCGCGAAACCGGCGGCCAAGCCGGCAGCCAAGGCTGCGGCGAAGCCTGCTGCGAAACCTGCCGCAGCCAAGCCCGCCGCGAAGCCGGCAGCCAAGCCGGCCGCTGCGACCGCCGCCAAGCCCGCGGCGAAACCTGCCGCCAAGCCGGCTGCGAAAAAGCCTGCGGCGAAGAAGCCGGCCGCCAAGCCCGCCGCGGCGAAACCGGCCGCTCCCGCCGCGTCTTCGGGCGCGCCCGCTGCCCCCGCCGCCACACCGGCTGCCAGCGCTCCGGCAGCGAACGCTCCGGCGACGCCGAGCAGCCAGGGCTGAGTCCTGGCGGCAACGCACACGCCCGGCACTCGCCGGGCGTTTTTCATTCCGGTCCCAGGTAGCGCTGCGCCAGGCTTTCCGCCGAGCGTTGGGCCTCGCTGCGCAGATGCGGGGCGACCAGCATCATGATCTGGTAGACCACCGTGCGCACCTCGCCCTTGCTGCCCAGTACCCGCTGGTAATCCAGGGAGAACAGCAGGGTCAGGGTGATCTGTTCGACCAGTTGCCCGAGTGCCGGCGCGTCGCTGCGCAACTGCCGGTCGGCCTTGAGGCGGGCCAGCAGGGTGGCCAGGGTCCGCTTCAGCGCGCCGAGCCAGGTACGGATGCCGCGAGCCAGCCGTGGCAGGCGCCCGGTCAGGTTGGACAGGTCCTGGAACAGGAAGCGGTAGTGGGCGAGGCGCTCGACGATCAGATGCAGGAACAGCCAGTAGTCCTCCGCGCCCAGGCGCACCTCCTCGGGCGGATCGAGCAGCGGCGCCAACTCGGCCTGGAACCGCTCGAACAGCGCCATCACCAGCGGTTCCTTGCCATGGAAGTGGTAGTAGAGATTGCCCGGGCTGATGCCCAGTGCGTTGGCGATTTCCAGTGTCGAGACGTTGGGTTCGCCCTGTTCGTTGAACAGCAACAGCGAGCATTCGAGGATACGGTCGCGTGTCTTCATCCGGACTTCTTCTGGGGATCGAGGTGCCCGGCTCCAGGCGCCCGGGCCGGGTCTTTCAGCGTATATGCACGTAGGTGCCCGGGGCTGCTTCGAGGGGCGGATGCGCGGCGCTGCCAAGGTTGAAGTCAGGGTCGCCCAGCTCGCCCGAGCGCTCCTGCAGCCAGCCCAGCCAGACCGGCCACCAACTGCCCTCTTCGCGCTTGGCGTCGTAGTACCAGGCGCGTGGATCGCTGCTCAGCTTGTCGTTCTCGAAGTAGCAGGCCTTGGGGTTTCCGGGAGGGTTGAGGATGCTCTGGATGTGCCCGCTGTTGGACAGGATGAAGCGGCGCTGGCCGCCCAGCAGGAGGGCCGAGCGATAGACCGCGTCCCAGGGCGTGATGTGGTCGGTGATGCCGGCGACGTGGAAGCTGTCGATCGCCACCTTGCCCAGGTCCACCGCGGTCCCGCTGACTTCCAGCGCGCCCGGGCGGGTCAGCGGGTTGTGCTTGAACAGGTCGAGCAGTTCGCCGTGGAACGCCGCGGGCAGCCGCGTGTTGTCGTTGTTCCAGTAGAGGATGTCGAACGCCGGCGGCTGCCTGCCGAGCAGGTAGTTGTTGACCCAGTAGTTCCAGATCAGGTCGTTGGGGCGCATCCAGGCGAACACCTTGGCCATGTCGCGCCCGTCCAGCACGCCATGCTGGTAGGAGCGGCGCTTGCTGCTCTCCAGGGTCTGCTCGTCGGCGAAGAGCATCGCCGGGCTTTCCATCTGGCTGTCGAGCAGGCTGACCAGGTAGGTGACGCTACTGACCTTGCGCAGTTGCCGGCGCACCTGCAGGTGGCCGAGCAAGGCGGCCACGGTGAGCCCGCCGGCGCAGGCGCCGGCCAGGTTCACGCTGCGGCTGCCGGTGATCTCGCGGCTGACCTCGATGGCCTGGTCGAGGGCCTCGACATAGGTGCTCAGGCCCCATTCGCGGTGCTGGGCGTCGGGGTTGCGCCAACTGATGACGAAGACCTGCAGGTTGTTCTTCAGGGCGTACTGGACGAAGCTCTTTTCCGGCGACAGGTCGAAGATGTAGTACTTGTTGATCTGCGGCGGCACGATCAGCAGGGGCTTGGCGTACTGGCGCTCGCCCAGCGGCTTGTACTGGATCAGCTCCAGCACCTCGTTGCGGAACACCACCGCGCCTTGCGTGGTGGCGAGGTTGCGGCCGATCTCGAAGGCGGTCTTGTTCACCTGGCTGGGCATGCCGCCGTTGTGCACCAGGTCTTCGAGCAGGTGGCGGACGCCATTGAGCAGGCTGATCCCGCCGGTATTGAACAGTTCCTTTACCGCCAGCGGATTGATCAGGCTGTTGCTGGGTGCCACGGCGTCGGAGAGCAAGGCGACGAGGAAGCGGGCGCGGGCGCGATCGTCGCAGTCCAGGTTGCTTTCGTCGATCCAGGCGAGCAGTTGCTTCTGCCACGCCAGGTAGGCCTGCAGGGTGCGCCGGTAGAAGGGATTGAGGCGCCAGGATGGATCCTGGAAGCGGGCGTCCTGAGGGTTCGGCTGGTGCAGGGTGTCGCCCAGCAGCACCTTGCCCAACTGGCCTCCGAAGGCGACCAGGTGCCGCGCACTGTGCAGCGGCTGGCGCAGGCCGTGGACGGCCAGGCTGCGGACCGTCGTCAGCAGGTCCTTGCCGCGCAGGCCGACGATGGCGCTCTGCGCACTCATGAACTCGGCGGGCACCGGCACGCTACCCGATTCCTGTTTTTCTCGCATGGACCACACTCCGTCGTAGGACCACAGTCTGGATGCCATGGGCGATAGTCCCCTGGCTCGGAATACTCAGTTATAGCCTGTGAATTCCGTTTCACCCGGGGCAGAACCGCACACCTGCCTGAACAGGGAGGATGCCGCCCGACAGTGGGGCAGCAAGCGCTGTACCACAACGCCGGGAGGGGCGTCGCAGAGCTTGCGCTGTCGCGGCGAAGCCAGGCGCCATGCGCCGTTACGGAACATTGACTATGCACCTGCACCATGACGAAGCAGTGTCTGCTGCCCTGGTGTTGCCCGCGCAGCAGTTCAGCCGGTCTTGGGCAGGAACGGACGAGGGTGCATGACGGCGCGGCGGCGCTCCTCGGCGAGGAACTTCATGATGATCGGCGCCACCGATTCGGCGCGGGTCACCAGGAACAGGTGGCCGTCGTCGATCACGTGCAGTTCGGCGTTGGGAATGCGCCAGGCCAGCACGCGCATGTTGATCAGCGGGATGATCGGGTCGTCGTCGCCGGCCAGCACCAGGGTCGGCTGGCGGATCCTATGCAGCCAGTGGATGCTGGTCCAGCCGAGCCCGGCGAACAGTTGCCAGTAGTAGCCCAGCTTGCCCGACGAACGCACCTTGCTGGCATGCGCCATGGCCAGCTTGGGGTCGCGGCGGAAGGCCCCGCCGTAGATGTCCGGTGCGATGTGTACGCCATAGGAGGGCTGGATGTAGCGCCGCGGGCTGGCCATGCGCATCAGTACCTTCGGCTTGCCTGGCACCATCACCGCGCCAGCCGAAGTGGCGGCGAGGATCAGCTTCTTGCAGCGTTCCGGATAGTCGTGGGCGAACTGCTGGGCCAGCGCGCCGCCCCAGGACACGCCGATCGCGTTGACCTGGCCGTAGTCCAGGTAGTCGAGCATCCGCGCCGCCAGCTTGGCCAGGCCGGGAAAGCGGTAGGGCACGCTGGGCGTCGAGGAACCGCCGACGCCGGGAACGTCGAAGGCGATCACCTCCAGTTCCGGGGCGAGCGCCTGGACGAAGGGGAATACCAGTTCCAGGTTGGCGCCTATGCCGTTGAAGATCAGCAGCGGAGTGCTTCCTTCCTTGCCCGGCCGCACTGCGGTGCGGATGGTCTGGCCGTCGAGGTCGATGGTCCGGAAGACGAAGGGCTGGGGCATGCTCGGGGTCCTCGGCGGCGCAGCCGCGGGCTCGGCGATACGGGGCCTGGCCGGCTTCCGCGCGGCGCGGGGCCGCGCCGGAGGCGCTGGCGGGGTTTCGTCGGCGGAGGCCGCGGATCGCTCCTGCGGCAGTTCTTCAGGCTGGTCGCTTTTCATCGTTCATGCACGTAGGTTCCGGGCGCGGCTTCGCCGGCCGGATAGGTCTTGTTGCCCAGGCTGGCGGGCGCCTTGCGGGTCTTGCCGGAGCGTTCGGCCAGCCATTGCTGCCAGTGCAGCCACCACGAATCGGCGTGCTTGCCGGCCTGTTCCAGCCAGGCCTTGGGCTCGGCGGGCAGTTCCGGATTGGTCATGAAGCGTGCCTTGGGGTTGCCCGGTGGGTTGAGGATGCTCTGGATGTGGCCGCTGTTGGAGAGGATGAACTCGCACTTGCCGCCCAGCAGCCTGGCCGACTTGTAGCACGACTCCCAGGGGGTGATGTGGTCGTTCAGACCGGCGACACAGTAGAAGTCGCAAGTCACCTGCTTCAGGTCGATGGGCGTGCCGGAGACCTCCAGGGCGCCGGGGCGGTTCAGCGGGTTGCTCTTGAACAGTTCGACGAACTCGCCGTGCAGCGCGGCGGGCAGGCGCGTGGTGTCGTTGTTCCAGTAGAGGATGTCGAACGCCGGCGGCTGGTTGCCGAGCAGGTAGTTGTTGACCCAGTAGTTCCAGATCAGGTCGTTGGGGCGCATCCAGGCGAACACCTTGGCCATGTCCTTGCCCTCCAGCACGCCAGACTGGTAGGAGCGACGCTTGGCGGCCTCCAGGGTCTTCTCGTCGGCGAACAGCGCGACCTGGGTATTCAGTTCGAAGTCGAGCACGCTGACCAGTTGGGTGAAGGCGTTGACCTTCTTCTCGCCGCTGGCGACGTAGTGGCCGACCAGGGTCGCGGTGGTGATCCCGCCGGAGCAGGCGCCGAGGAGGTTGAGGTCCTTGCTGCCGGTGATCGACAGGACTACCTCGATGGCCTCCTTGAGCGCCTCGATATAGGTGGTCAGGCCCCATTCGCGCTGCGACTTGGTCGGGTTGCGCCAGCTGACGATGAAGGTCTGCACGCCGTTGCGCAGGCAGAAGCGCGCCAGGCTCTTGTCCGGCGACAGGTCGAAGACGTAGAACTTGTTGATCTGCGGCGGCACCACCAGCAGCGGGCGTTCGTGCACCGATTCGGTGATCGGCCGGTACTGGATCAGTTCCAGCACGTCGTTGCGGAACACCACGGCGCCCTCGGTGGTGGCCAGGTTCTTGCCCACCTCGAAGGCGTCCATGTCCACCTGGCTCGGCATCCCGCCGTTGTTCACCAGGTCCTTGGCCAGGTGGCCGAGGCCGTCCAGCAGGCTCTTGCCGCCGGTCTCGAAGAAGCGCTTGACCGCCGCCGGGTTGCTCAGGCTGTTGGTCGGCGACATCGCCTCGGTCAGCAGGTTGATGACGAACTGGCCACGACTGATGTCCTGCGGCGACAGGTCGCTGTGGCTGATCCAGCTATGCAGTTCCTTGCGCCAGGCCAGGTAGGTCTGCATGTAGCGCTTGTACAGCGGATTCTGGCTCCAGGCCGGGTCGGAAAAGCGCCGGTCGTCGTCGCCTGGGCGCAGCTCCGACTGGCCGAGCAGGACGTTCTTCAGCTCCAGGCTGAAATGCGCCACGTGCCTGGCGCTGTGCAGTGGCTGGCGCACCGCCTGGAGCAGGACCATGCGCGCGGAGGTGAGCAGGTCCTTGCCCCGGATGCCGATCACCGGATTCAGGTTCAGCGTGTTTTCCGCGGCTTGCTTGGGAAGCTCGTTATTGTTCTTTTGACTCATCGGCAACGCTCCATTGTTCGAGGCGAAACAGGGGACCGCAACGAAACCGGGGACCAGGTGTCCGGCCGGCTACTGCTCGACTACCAGCCCACCCGCACGTTTCAGGGCGGGGCGGACGCACGTCAGGGAAGGGAACCCGGACAAGGGGCTGCACCGCCTTGGTTACGCGAGTTTCCGCTGGCGTGCAAGCTGGCAGAAGCATCGGTGGCCGGCGTGGCTGGCCCGGCGAGCGGCCGACCTGCGGACTAGAGCGTTGCTGCCGTGCAGGGTAGGACATTCGCCGTGGCGACCGCGCCGACCGGATGTCTGGTCTGGCAGTCTGCGGGGCGAATGTTGCAAATGACGTGCCCTCGTTCGGGGCAGCGGGGAAAAATCGCCTGGATGCCGTGTGCCGCGAAGGGGCACTCGGCCCGGCGCTTCAGAGCATCAGCTTGACGACCGACTCGTCGGGGTCGCGCGACTTGCCGGCGCTGGCCAGCTCCGCCAGGTAGTCGGCCCATAGCTGGTCCTTGCGGGTCGCCAGCTCGTACAGGTAGTCCCAGGTGAACAGGCCGCTGTCGTGGCCGTCGTCGAAGCTCAGCTTCAGTGCGTACTGGCCGGCGGGCTCGACGCCGACCAGGCCGACGTTCAGCTTGCCGTACTGCAATACCGGGTTGCCGTGGCCCTGGACCTCGGCCGAGGGCGAATGCACGCGGAGGAACTCGGCGGGCAGGTCGTAGCTGTCCTCGCCGTAGCGCAGGGTCAGGGTCTTCGAGGCTTTGTGCAGCTGGATGGCGGAAGGGATACGCATCGCATCGGACTCGCGGAAGGGCGGAGTACAAGGATACCCCGGTTCGGGACCGCGCGGCCCGCCGCCACGGTGCTGGCCGTGGCGGCGGCGGTGGTCAAAGGATGTAGCGGGACAGGTCCTCGTCCTCGGCCAGCTCGCCGAGGTGGCTGTTGACGTAGCCGGCATCGATCAGGATCGGCTTGTCGCTATGCTCGCTGGCCAGGTCGGCTGCGCTGAACGAGACCTCCTCCAGCAGCCGCTCGAGCAGCGTATGCAGGCGGCGGGCACCGATGTTCTCGGTCTTCTCGTTGACCTGCCAGGCGATCTCGGCAAGGCGCTTGATGCCGTCCTCGGCGAACTCGATGGCCAGTCCCTCGGTCTTCAGCAGCTCGCGGTACTGCTCGGTGAGCGAGGCATGCGGCTCGGTGAGGATGCGCTCGAAATCGTTCGGGCTGAGGGCCTTGAGCTCCACGCGGATCGGCAGGCGGCCCTGCAGCTCGGGAACCAGGTCGCTCGGCTTGCTCAGGTGGAAGGCGCCGGAGGCGATGAACAGGATGTGGTCGGTCTTGACCATGCCCAGCTTGGTGTTCACCGTGCAGCCCTCGATCAGTGGCAGCAGGTCGCGCTGTACGCCCTCGCGGGAGACGTCGGCGCCGCCGGCGTTGGCGCGCTTGGCGATCTTGTCGATCTCGTCGATGAAGACGATGCCGTGCTGCTCGACCGCCTCCAGGGCGCGTGCCTTGAGCTCTTCCTCGTTGACCAGGCGCACCGCCTCTTCGTCGCGGATCAGCTTCAGGGCCTCGGCGACCTTCAGCTTGCGGGTCTTCTTCTTGCCCTTGCTCATGCCGGAGAACAGGTTCTGCAACTGGTTGGTCATCTCCTCCATGCCGGGCGGGGCCATGATCTCCACGCCGGCCGGGTTGTCGGCCACCTCGATGTCGATTTCCTTGTCGTCCAGCTGGCCTTCGCGCAGGCGCTTGCGGAACAGCTGGCGGGTGTTGCTGTCCTCGCGTGCCGGCTCGTCGCCGAAGCCCATGGCGGGACGCGCGGCCGGCAGCAGGGCATCGAGGATGCGCTCTTCGGCGGCGTCCTCGGCGCGATACTTGACCTTCTGGATCTCCTGTTCGCGGAGCATCTTCACCGCGGCGTCGGCGAGATCGCGGATGATCGACTCGACGTCGCGTCCGACATAGCCGACCTCGGTGAACTTGGTCGCCTCGACCTTGATGAACGGCGCGTTCGCCAGGCGCGCCAGGCGGCGGGCGATCTCGGTCTTGCCGACGCCGGTGGGGCCGATCATGAGGATGTTCTTCGGCGTGACCTCGGCGCGCAGCTCGGCCGGCAGTTGCATGCGTCGCCAGCGGTTGCGCAGGGCGATGGCGACGGCGCGCTTGGCGTCGTCCTGGCCGATGATGTGGCGGTTGAGTTCGTGGACGATCTCGCGGGGCGTCATGGACATTCGTTTACTCCAGCGGGGGACGAGCGCTTCAGACGGCGCTGTCCAGCTCCTCGATGGTCAGGTTCTGGTTGGTGAAGACGCAGATCGAGCCGGCGATGTTCAGCGCGGTCTCGGCGACTTCCCGAGCGCTCAGCTCGGCGTTGTGCTGCAGCAGGGCCAGGGCCGCGGCCTGGGCGAAGCCGCCGCCGGAGCCCATGGCGATCAGGCCGTGTTCGGGTTCGACCACGTCGCCGTTGCCGGTGATGATCAGCGAGGCATCCTTGTTGGCGACCGCGAGCATGGCTTCGAGGCGGCTCAGGGAGCGGTCGGTGCGCCAGTCCTTGGCCAGTTCGACGGCGGCGCGGACCAGGTGCCCCTGGTGTTTCTCCAGTTGCTGCTCGAAGCGCTCGAACAGGGTGAAGGCATCGGCGGTGGCGCCGGCGAAACCGGCCAGTACCTGACCGTGATACAGGCGCCGGACCTTCTTGGCGTTGCCTTTCATCACGGTGTTGCCCAGGGAAACCTGGCCGTCGCCGCCCATGACGACTTTGCCGTTGCGGCGGACAGATACGATGGTGGTCAAGGGGGAAATCTCCACACTGCGGGGCCGAATGCCCGGAATGCTGGGAGATATAGGGGCGATCCGCGGCTTTTCAACCGCACGCACCGCCGTGCGTCGGAACGCACGGCGTGGCCCGCGTTCAGCGGGCCTTGCGTTGCTGTAACAGCAGGTTGCTGAAGCCGTTGGAGGACAGTGTCTTCTGCGCCTGGGACAACTGGTCGCGGCTGTTGAACGGGCCGACCATCACCCGGTACCAGGTCTCGTCGCGGACGTTGCCGGCCTCGACGTTCACCGACTGCCCGAGCAGGATGATCTGCGCGCGCACGCGGTCGGCGTCGGACTGCTTGCGGAACGAGCCGGCCTGCAGGAAGAACTGCGTGCTGGCGGCGACCACCGCTTTCGGCAGCGGCGGTGGCACCTGCCCGGCGAGTGCGGCCTTGGCCCGCGCTTCGTCGGCCTTGGCCAGCTCGGCGGGGGTGGGCGGCGGCGGGGCCTTCTCCGGTACCGCTTCCGGCGGCACCACGACCTCGGACTCCGGCAGCAGGGTGTAGAACTCGTACTTCGGCTTGGCCTGGGCCGGCGTCTGCGTTTGCGCGGGCTGCTGGGCCTGGCCGTTCTGCTGCGGCTGCTTGCCCTGCACGGCGGCTGGGCGCTGGGCGTCCGGGCGTTCGCGCTGGACGTCCTTGCGCCCGGGTTCGAGCTTCATCAGGAACATGATGAAGCCGCCGATGGCCAGGCCGGCGACCAGCCAGACCCAGCCGGGAACGCCGTTCTTCGCGGCGGGCGCCTGGTAGCGGCTGGCGCCGCGCTTGGGGGCGGGTTTCTTCTTTGCCATGGGGGTTCCCGGACTCCTGTTCGGGCGGGTTCGATTACATGCGTTCCAGAGTCTTCAGACCGAGCAGCTCCAGGCCCTGTTCCAGGGTACGGCCGGTCAGCGCGGCGAGACGCAGGCGGCTGTCCTTCTGCGCCGGGTCCTCGGCGGTGAGGATCGGGCAGTGCTCGTAGAAACTGGAGAACAGCCCGGCCAACTCGTACAGGTAGGCGCAGAGCAGGTGCGGCACGCCCTTGAGCGCGACGTTGTTGATCAGGTCGCCGAACTGCGCCAGCTGTGCGGCCAGGGCCAGCTCCTGGGGCTGCTCGAGGACGATCTTCCCGCCCAGTTGCTCGCGGCCCTGGCCGAGCTTGCGGAAGACGCTGGCCACGCGGGTGCAGGCGTAGAGCAGGTAGGGTGCGGTGTTGCCTTCGAAGCTGAGCATCAGTTCGAAGTTGAAGCTGTAGTCGCTGGTGCGGTGCTTGGACAGGTCGGCGTACTTCACCGAGTCGATCCCCACCACCCGGCCGATCTCGCGCAGCTGGACCTCGTCGAACGGCTCCTCGCCACGCTCGGCGCGCTGCTCGTTGCGTTCCTTGACCAGCGCATAGGCGCGGCTCTCGGCCTCTTCCAGCAGGTCGATCAGCTTCACCGTACCGCCGTCGCGGGTCTTGAACGGACGGCCGTCGGCGCCGTTCATGGTACCGAAGCCCATGTGCTCCAGCTCCATGCCGGCCGGAACGAAACCGGCGCGCCGCGCCACTTCGAAGACCTGCTGGAAGTGCAGGGCCTGGCGCTGGTCGACGAAGTACAGCACGCGGTCGGCGTGCAGCACGTTGTGCCGATAACGCATGGCGGCGAGGTCGGTGGTGGCGTAGAGGTAGCCGCCGCCGGCCTTCTGCACGATCACCGGGAGCGGATTGCCCTCGGCGTTCTTGAACTCTTCGAGGAAGACGCACAGCGCGCCGTTGTCTTCGGTGAGCAGGCCCTTGGCGGTCAGGTCGGCGACCACCTGGGCGAGGTCGTCGTTGTAGGCGCTCTCGCCCATGACGTCGGCCATGCTCAGCTTCACGCCGAGACGGTCGTAGACCTTCTGGCAGTGCGACAGGGAAATCTCGTTGAAGCGGGTCCACAGGCGCAGGCAGTCGGGGTCGCCGGCCTGCAGCTTGACCACCAGTTCGCGGGCGCGGTCGGCGAATTCGGGAGACTCGTCGAAGCGTTTCTTCGCCGCGCGGTAGAAGACCTCCAGGTCGTGCAGCTCGGCCTCGGCGTCGACCGGTTGCTCTTCCAGGTAGGCGAGCAGCATGCCGAACTGGGTGCCCCAGTCGCCGACGTGGTTCTGCCGGATCACCGTGTCGCCGAGGAACTCGAGGACGCGCGCGACGGCGTCGCCGATGATGGTCGAGCGCAGGTGGCCGACGTGCATCTCCTTGGCCAGGTTCGGCGAGGACAGGTCGATCACCACGCGCTGCGCCGGGCCTGCCTTGCGCACGCCGAGACGTTCGTCGGCGAGGGCGCGGTCGAGGCTGGCGGCGAGCCAGACGTGATCCTGGAAGAAGTTGAGGAAGCCGGGGCCGGCGATCTCCACCTTGGCCAGTTGCTCGTGGGCGGGGATTGCCTCGACCAGCCTGGCGGCCAGGTCGCGCGGCTTCATCCCGGCCGGCTTGGCCAGCATCATGGCGATGTTGCTGGCGAAATCGCCGTGGCTACGGTCCTTGGTGTTCTCCACCTGGATGTCCGGGGTCAGGCCGGCGGGCAGGGTGCCGTCCGCGGTCAGTTGGTCGAGGGCTTGCTGGATCAGCTGGCGAATCGTGTCTTTCATCGTTCTCTCCGTGCTCGCGGGCAGAGGGGCGGCGCGCGACGGTCGGGCAGGGGAAGGGCCGGCGGATGCGGCGCTCCGAAGTTCACTCCCCGCGATGTGCGCGGGGTGGCCGGTCGAGGCTCAGAACCGCGCATTATCCGTGGGCGGACAGGCGTTGCCAACCGTTGCGGCGATTAGCCGACAGTTTGCGCCGGACATCGCGGATTCCGGCTGACCCCAGTCAAGCGGGGCGTCTTCCTGGAAGGCGCTCAGAACAGGTCGATCGGATCGATATCGAGCGACCAGCGCACCTGGCGCCCGCCGGGCAACTGTTCGAGGCTCTGCAGCCAGGGCGTCAGCAGGCGATGCAGCGGCGCCCGGCTCATGCACTGCAGCAGCAGTTGCGCGCGGTGCTTGCCGGCACGCCGCTCCATGGGCGCGGGCACCGGCCCGAGCAGTTCCACCTCCGGTCCGCCCATCTGCTCGAGCAATTGCTCGGCGGCACTGCAGGCGCTGTCGAGGAAGGCTTCCGCCTGGCCCGGCTTGTGCGCTTCGGCGCGCAGCAGGGCGAGGTGGGCGAAGGGCGGCAGGCCGGCGGCGCGGCGTTCGCTGAGGGCCTGTTCGGCAAAGGCGAAGTAGCCGTCCTCGGTGAGCTGGACCAGCAGCGGGTGATCGGCCAGGTGGGTCTGGATCAGTACCCGCCCGGGCTCCTCGGCGCGTCCTGCGCGGCCGGCGACCTGGACGATCTGCTGGGCCATGCGTTCGCTGGCGCGGAAGTCGGCGGAAAACAGGCCGCCGTCGGCATCGAGGATCGCCACCAGGGTGACCCGTGGGAAGTGGTGCCCCTTGGCGAGCATCTGGGTGCCGACCAGGATGCATGGCTCACCGCTGTTGATGGTGGCGAAGAGGTCGCGCATGGCGTGCTTGCGCGAGGTGCTGTCGCGGTCGATGCGCAGCACCGGATGGTTCGGGAAGAGAATCCGCAGGCGTTCCTCGGCGCGCTCGGTGCCGGCGCCTACCGGACGCAGGTCGAGCTTGCCGCATTGCGGGCAGTTCATCGGCGGCCGCTGGCGGTGGTCGCAGTGGTGGCAGCGCAACTCGCCGCTGCCCTGGTGCACGGTCATCCGCGCGTCGCAGCGCGGGCATTGGCTGATCCAGCCGCAGTCGTGGCAAAGCAGGGTCGGAGCGAAGCCGCGGCGGTTGAGGAACACCAGGACCTGCTGGCCGGCCGCCAGGGTATCGCCGATGGCCTGTTGCAGCGGGCGGGAAAGGCCGGCGTCGAGCGGCATGCTCTTCACGTCGAGGCGGATGAACTTCGGCGGGTGCGCGCCACCGGCGCGCTGGGTCAGGCGCAGCAGGCCGTAGCGGCCGGCCTGGGCGTTGTGCAGGCTTTCCAGGGCGGGCGTGGCCGAACCGAGCAGGATCGGCACGTTCTCCAGGCGCGCGCGTACCAGTGCCAGGTCGCGGGCGTGGTAGCGCAGGCCGTCCTGCTGTTTATAGGAGGCGTCGTGTTCCTCGTCGACGATGATCAGTCCCGGCCGCTTCAGCGGCGTGAACAGTGCCGAGCGGGTGCCGATGACGATGTCGGCCTCGCCATCCCGGGCGGCGAGCCAGGCGTCGAGGCGCTCGCGGTCGGTCAGGGCCGAATGCAGCAGGGCGATGCGCGCGTTGAAGCGGCGTTCGAAACGCGCCAGGGTCTGCGGGCCCAGGTTGATCTCGGGAATCAGCACCAGGGCCTGGCGGCCTGCGGCCAGGGTTTCGCGGATCAGTTGCAGGTAGACCTCGGTCTTGCCGCTGCCGGTGACCCCGGCCAGCAGGAAGCAATGGAAACCGCCGTGGCTGGCGCGAACCGCCTCGAAGGCGGCGCGCTGCTCGGGGTTCAGCGGCAACTCCGCCTGGGCCAGCCAGCCGCCTTCGCGCGGCGGGGTGCTGTGGCGCCGCACCTCCAGTTCGACCAGGCCTTTTTCCTTGAGCAGGTCGAGGCTGTCCTTGTTTATTTCCAGTTGGTTCAGCAACTCATGGGAAACCCCGTGCGGATGCTGCTTGAGAATCGCCAGGGCCTGGCGCTGGCGCGGCGCCCGGGCCAGGCGCGGATCGTCGAGGCTGGATTGCGCGGTGGCATGCCAGAAGCGCTGCTGGCGCGCCTCGGCCGGCTCGCCCTGGCGCAACAGGTTGGGCAGCGCCCAGGACAGGGTGTCGCCGAGGCTGTGCTGGTAGTACTGGGCGGTCCAGCGACAGAGTTCGAGCAGGTGCGCCGGCATCGGCGGCTTGGCGTCGAGTACCCTGAGGGCAGGCTTGAGCTTGTCTTCGGGTACTTCGGAACGGTCCGTCACCTCTATCAGAACGCCAACCAGCTCCCGGCGCCCGAACGGCAGCAGCAGGCGAATCCCCGGCTGTAGGGCGCTGCGCGGAATGCCGCGGGGCGCGCGGTAGTCGAACAGGCGGCGGAGTGGCGAAGGCAGGGCTAGGCGTAGGATCAGGTCTGACACTCAGCGGCTTCCGGGGATGAAGGAAACGAGGACTGGGCCGGCGATGTTAGCAGACGACCGGCGGGCGGGGTCGCTTGCATAGATGAATCGGTCTGGTATGATCCACGCCCTTAATTACGTGCGGTGCCTGGTAAACGCGCTGGGTGGCGGCACACAACGCCTCGAGGATTGAATCATGAAAGCGGACATCCATCCGACTTACGAAGCTATCGAAGCTACCTGCAGCTGCGGTAACGTCATCAAGACCCGTTCCACCCTGTGCAAGCCGATCCACCTGGACGTGTGCTCCGAATGCCACCCGTTCTACACCGGCAAGCAGAAGGTGCTGGACACCGGCGGCCGTATCGACCGCTTCAAGCAGCGTTTCGGCGTATTCGGCGCCACCAAGTAAGCCGCTTGCCGCGAACGCGCGCAATGCTACTTGTCGCTGTACCGAGAAAGGCGTCCCTGGTGGGCGCCTTTTTCATGTCCGTGGTTTCCGCCTTCGCCGGTGCGGCGGAGGCCTGCCGGCCTACCGGTGCCTTGCAGAACGTCGAGGTGGCGCGGGTGGTGGACGGCGATACCGTGCGCCTGCGCGATGGCCGCAGCGTGCGGCTGATCGGTATCAATGCACCTGAACTGGCGCACAACGGCCGCACCACCGAGCCCTTCGCCGAAGCCGCGAAGCAGCGGCTGCAGGCGCTGGTATCGGCCAGCGACGGGCGTCTCGCCCTGCAGCCGGGCCGCCAGCCCCGCGATCACTACGGGCGGACCCTGGCGCACCTGTTCGATGCCAGCGGCGCCAACCTCGAGGCGCGCCTGCTCGGCGAGGGCCTGGGCTACCTGGTGGCGGTCGCGCCGAACACCGAGCTGACGGCCTGTCAGCAAGCGGCGGAACGTGCAGCGCGTTCGGCTAATCTGGGTGTATGGAAGCGTTCGCCGGTGCTTTCGCTCGATCGACTGGCGCAGAGCGGCTTCGCCGTGGTCCGCGGGCGGGTGCTCGAGGTCGAACGCAACCGGGGCGGTATCTGGCTGGAGATGGACGGTCCGCTGGTCCTGCGGATCGAGCCGAAGGTGCTCAAGGCGTTCGATGCGAAACGGGTGATGCAGATGGCGGGACGTTCGCTGGAAGTGCGTGGCTGGGTGGTCGATCGTTCCCGCCGTGGCGCTGTGCCGGCCGGCAAGGCGCGCTGGCAGATGTCGGTGACCGATCCGGCGATGCTGGAATGGTTGCCATGAAGACCGCCTGGCTCCTGCTGCTGTTGCTGGGAGTCGGCGCGCTGGGCGGCTGCGCGGTGAACCCGGCCACCGGCAAGAGCGATTTCGTGATGATGAGCGAGCAGCAGGAACTCGGCATGGGCGCTCGCTACAACCAGGAAATCCTCAAGCAGTTCCCCCGCTACAACGATGAAAAGCTCCAGGCCTACGTGCAACGGGTAGGCGAGCGGGTCGCCCGCAGCAGCCACCGCAGCAACCTGCAATATCATTTCACCGTCATCGATTCGCCGGACATCAACGCCTTCGCCCTGCCGGGCGGCTACATCTATATCCATCGCGGACTGATCGCCTACCTTGGCTCCGAGGCCGAACTGGCCGCGGTGCTCGGTCATGAGGTCGGCCATGTCACGGCGCGCCACAGCGTGCGCCAGCAGAGTCAGGCCAGCGCCTGGAACATCCTTGGCCAGGCGGTGGCGATCGGCACCGGGGTCGGCGCCGCCGGCGACCTGGCCAACGTGCTCGGCACGGCCTTCGTCCGCGGCTACGGGCGTGACATGGAACTGGAGGCCGATGGTCTCGGCGCCCAGTACCTGGCCCGCGCCGGCTACGATCCGACGGCGATGATCCAGGTGGTGCGGGTGCTGAAGAACCAGGAGGACTTCGCTCGCGAAGAGGCCGCGCGTAATGGCCAGGCGGTACAGGCCGGCGGCTACCACGGGTTGTTCGATACCCATCCGGACAACGACCGGCGCCTGCAGGAAGTGGTCGGCCCGGCCCGGCAGCTGGCCAACGGACAGCAGGAAGTGGGGCGCGAGGTCTTTCTTCGCCATCTGGAAGGCATGCCGTTCGGCGACTCGGCATCGGCCGGGGTGCGTCGCGGGCAGAACTTCTACCATGCCGAGCTGGACTTCACCCTGAGCTATCCGGCGGGCTGGAAGATCCTCAACCAGCCCAGCGCCCTGCTTGGCTATCCGGCGGACGAGCAGTCGTTCATCGGCATGAAGCTGGTGCCCCATGATTCCCGCCTGACGCCCGCGGAGTTCCTGCGCAAGAACGCCGGGCAACGGCTGGCCCAGGAAGAGTCGCTGAAGCAGGCCGGGCTGAACGGCTACACGGCGGTGGTGCCAGGCAACCCGGCGCGACGGGTTGCTGTGATCTACCAGGGCGACCGCGCCTACCTGTTCGTCGGCGTGGTCAAGGTCGGTTCCCTGGAGACCCAGGACGACCGCTTCCTCAGCGTGATCCGCAGCTTCCGTCCGCTGCGCGACAAGGAGCGGGCCCTGGCGCAGCCGCGACGCCTGCATCTGGTGCAGGTCAAGGCGGGGCAGACGCTGGAGCAATTGGCGGCTGGCGGCGAGGGGTCATTGAGTGACTCCGTGGCTCGTCTGCGTCTGCTGAATGACCTTTATCCGAGCGGTGAACCCCGTCCGGGCGATTGGCTTAAAGTCGTACGCTAGAGGTCTTGACAGCCGGGTCCTGACGATCTTGTGGGGCGTCGTCTTCTTGCGTATGCTCGGTCGCCCCGTCTGTCCAACAAGCAATAAAGCGGAAGTGCCCAAATGTCCGATCTTAAAACCGCTGCCCTCGAATATCACGCACAACCCCGTCCGGGAAAACTGAGTGTCGAGCTGACCAAACCCACCGCTACCGCCCGGGACCTGTCCCTGGCCTACAGCCCGGGTGTCGCCGAGCCGGTGCGTGAAATCGCCCGCGATGCCGAGCTGGCCTACCAGTACACCGGCAAGGGCAACCTGGTGGCAGTGATTTCCGACGGCACCGCGATTCTCGGCCTGGGTAACCTCGGCCCGCTGGCCTCCAAGCCGGTGATGGAAGGCAAGGGTGTGCTGTTCAAGCGCTTCGCCGGCATCGACGTGTTCGACATCGAGGTCGACGCCGAGAGCCCGCAGGCTTTCATCGATACCGTCAAGCGTATTTCCATCACCTTCGGCGGTATCAACCTCGAGGACATCAAGGCTCCCGAGTGTTTCGAGATCGAGCGCGCGCTGATCGAACAGTGCGACATCCCGGTGTTCCACGATGACCAGCACGGCACCGCCATCGTTACCGCGGCGGGCATGCTCAACGCGCTGGAACTGGCCGGCAAGAAGCTGGAAGAAGCGAAGATCGTCTGCCTCGGCGCCGGCGCTGCCGCCATCTCCTGCATGAAGCTGCTGGTGAGCATGGGCGCCAAGGTCGAGAACATCTACATGATCGACCGCAAGGGCGTGATCCACGCCGGTCGCGACGATCTGAACCAGTACAAGTCGGTGTTCGCCACCGAGACCGACAAGCGTACCCTGGCCGACGCCCTGGAGGGCGCCGACGTGTTCGTCGGCCTGTCCGGCGCCAACCTGCTGGAGCCGGAAGACCTCAAGCGCATGGCGCCGAACCCGATCGTGTTCGCCTGCTCGAACCCGGACCCGGAGATCAAGCCGGAACTGGCCCATGCCACCCGCAACGACGTGATCATGGCTACCGGACGTTCCGACTATCCGAACCAGGTCAACAACGTGCTCGGTTTCCCCTTCATCTTCCGCGGTGCCCTGGACGTACGTGCCACGCGCATCAACGAAGAGATGAAGATCGCCGCCGCCCTGGCCCTGCGCGACCTGGCCAAGCAGCCGGTCCCGGAGGACGTCTGCGCCGCCTATGGCGTGGACAAGCTGGAATTCGGTCGCGAGTACATCATTCCGAAGCCGATGGACAAGCGCCTGATCACCGTGGTTTCCGATGCCGTGGCCAAGGCTGCCATCGAGACCGGCGTGGCTACCCTGCCGTATCCGAAGAACTATCCGCTGAAATCGGTGGACGAAGTCTTCAACGGCTGATCGATCCGCCGGATAAAAAGAAACCCCGCCTTGGCGGGGTTTCTTTTTGCCTGCGCCTCGCGCTCCGTCGTCGTCGACGAAGCGCAGGCGCCGGTTCAGAATAGGTCGATCGGCGCGCCTTCGTCATCCGGCAGCGGGCTGCCAGGGAAGCTGCCCGGCGGCAGTTCGTTGACCGAGGGCGGGGTGTCCTCGTTCTTGAACATCTCGAAATAGGCGCCGGGAGTGCCCGGCGCGGCCGAACGGCCGGTTACCGGGTCGATGCGCAGGCTGACGATGCCTGGCGGCTCGGCCATGGTGTGCATCGGCTTGTCCTTGAGGGCGAAGCCCATGTACCTGATCCAGATCGGCAGCGCGACGGTACCGCCGTACTCGCGGCGACCCAGGGTCTCCGGCTGGTCGAAGCCGACCCAGACGCTGGTCACGTAGTCGGAGTTGTAGCCGGAGAACCAGCCATCCTTGGAATCGTTGGTGGTGCCGGTCTTGCCGGCCAGGTCGGTGCGCTTCAGCGCCAGGGCGCGGCGCCCGGTACCGCGCTTGATCACGTCCTGCAGCATGCTGGTCATGATATAGGCGGTACGGGCATCGATGATCCGTTCGGCCGGGGTCGGCTCGAAGGTGGTCTGGGCCTTGGCGGCGACTTGCTGGGCTTCGATCGAACCTTCGCCTTCGGCGCTCTCCGGATGCTCGGGGTCGCCAGGATTCCCGGCGTCTTCCGCATCCGGCGCAGCGACCTGTTCTTCCACCGGCACGCGGGGCGGATTGGCCTGGTACAGCACCTGTCCGTCGCGGCTCTCGATGCGTTCGATGACGTACGGATTGACCTTGTAGCCGCCGTTGGCGAATACGCTCCAGGCGCCGGCGATTTCCATCGGTGTGACTGTCGCGGTACCCAGGGCCAGGGAGAAGTTGCGCGGCAGTTCGTCGCGCTGGAAGCCGAACTTGGTGATGTAGCTGATCGCCCGCTCGATGCCCAGGCCCTGCAGGACGCGGATCGAGACCATGTTGCGGGACTTGTACAGGGCTTCGCGCAGCGGGATCGGGCCGAGGAAGGTGTTGGTGTCGTTCTTCGGTCGCCAGACCTTGTCCAGGTACTCGTCGACGAACACGATCGGCGCATCGTTGACCAGGCTGGCGGCGGTGAAACCATTGTCCAGGGCCGCGCTGTAGATGAACGGCTTGAAACTGGAGCCCGGCTGGCGCTTGGCTTGGATCGCGCGGTTGTAGTTGCTCTGCTCGAAGGAGAAGCCGCCGACCAGCGAGCGGATCGCCCCGTCCTTCGGGTCGAGGGAGATCAGCGCGCTCTGTGCGGCGGGAATCTGTACGAAGCGCAGGGTGCCGTCTTCCTGGCGCTGCACGCGGATCTGGTCGCCGGCCTGGGCCACGTCGGCGGGCTGGCGCGGCATCGGGCCCATGCTGTTGTTGCTGAGGAAGGGGCGTGCCCATTTCATGCTGTCCCAGGTCACGGCTTCTTCCTTGCCGTCGCGGGTCATCACCATGATCCCGCTCTTTTCCACCTGGGTGACGATCGCCGGCTCCAGGCCGCCGATGCTGCGCTGCTGGCCCAGGTGCTTGAGCCAGGCGTCGCGGGTCTGGCCCGGCAGGCGGGTCTCCGGGCCGCGGTAGCCGTGGCGCTGGTCATAGTCGATGAGGCCGTCGCGGACCGATTGGCTGGCGGCGTTCTGCAGGTCGCTGCGGACCGTGGTGATGACCTTGTAGCCCTCGGTATAGGCCTCGCTGCCGTAGCGGCCGACCATCTCGGCACGTGCCATCTCGGCAATGTAGGGCGCATTCAGTTCGGGGGTCTGCACGTGGTAGGAGGCGTTGATCGGCTCCTCGACGGCGGCCTGGTAGCGCTGCTGGTCGATGAAGCCGAGCTTGAGCATGCGCTCGAGGATCCAGTTGCGCCGCTCCGTACTGCGGGTCGGGTTGACCAGCGGGTTGTAGCGCGAGGGCGCTTTCGGCAGTCCGGCGATCATCGCCATCTCGGCCAGGCTCAAGTCTTTGATCGGCTTGCCGTAATAGACCTGTGCGGCAGCCTCGATGCCATAGGCACGGTTGCCCAGGTAGATCTTGTTGACGTAAAGCTCGAGGATCTCGTCCTTGGTCAGCTGTCGCTCGATCTGCAGAGCCAGGAGGATTTCATTGATCTTTCGCGAGAAGCTTCTTTCATTGGTAAGGAAGTAGTTCTTCGCTACCTGCATGGTGATGGTGCTGCCGCCAGTCTGGATGTGACCGCTTTTCAATAATTGCGCGGCGGCGCGCATTAGGCTTTTCACATCGACGCCATAATGGTTGGCGAAATTGTCGTCCTCGGCGGACAGCAGGGCATGGATGAAGTCCTGCGGGATGTCGGCGAAGCGGATTGGTGTCCGGCGCATCTCGCCGAACTCGGAGATCAGCTTGCCGTCCTCGCTGTAGACCTTGAGGGGGATCTGCAGCTGGACGTTACGCAGAGCTTCCACCGAGGGCAGGCTGGGACTCAGATAGAGATAGGCGCCGCTGAAACTGAGCAGCACTCCACAAATCAGGGTGACGCAAGTCCACCACAGGAACTTCAGCAGGCGCATGGGTAGTTTCGGATTTCCAGGAAAAAGAAAGAGTTAAGCGAATAGGACAGGAAAAAGGCAAAAGCTGTTCACATTATAAGCAATTTTTCTGTGACCTAGCCATTTGCCTGGCCTTCGGCTCTGGTATCTAATGTGAAAAAAGAAGAATCGTTCGTAAGTATTGAACGCTAATAGGGAATTGGTCGTGCTAGGGCTCATAAAGAAGAAAGCGAACACCTTGCTGGGGATCGACATCAGCTCGACCTCGGTAAAGCTCCTTGAGTTGAGCCGCTCCGGAGGCCGCTACAAAGTGGAGGCCTATGCCGTCGAGCCGCTTCCGCCGAATGCAGTCGTGGAAAAGAACATCGTCGAGCTGGAAGGGGTCGGCCAGGCGTTGTCGCGGGTGCTGGTCAAGGCGAAAACCAACCTGAAGTCGGCCGTGGTCGCCGTCGCCGGTTCGGCGGTGATCACCAAGACCATCGAGATGGAGGCCGGGCTTTCCGAGGATGAACTGGAAAACCAGCTGAAGATCGAGGCCGACCAGTACATCCCCTATCCGCTGGAGGAAGTCGCCATCGACTTCGAGGTCCAGGGGCTCTCCGCGCGCAATCCCGAGCGCGTGGACGTACTCCTGGCCGCCTGTCGGAAAGAGAACGTCGAGGTTCGCGAAGCGGCCCTGGCGCTGGCCGGCCTGACCGCCAAGGTGGTCGACGTCGAGGCCTACGCGCTGGAGCGCTCCTATGCGCTGCTGAGCAGCCAGCTGGGTGCCGACACCGACCAGTTGACCGTGGCGGTAGTGGACATCGGCGCGACCATGACCACCCTGAGCGTCCTGCACAACGGACGCACCATCTATACCCGCGAACAGCTGTTCGGCGGTCGCCAGCTCACCGAGGAGATCCAGCGGCGTTACGGACTCTCGGTGGAGGAAGCCGGTCTCGCCAAGAAGCAGGGTGGTCTTCCGGATGACTACGACAGCGAAGTTCTGCGTCCGTTCAAGGACGCCGTGGTGCAGCAGGTTTCCCGCTCGCTGCAATTCTTCTTCGCCGCCGGACAGTTCAACGACGTCGACTACATCGTCCTGGCGGGCGGTACGGCGTCTATCCAGGATCTCGATCGGTTGATCCAGCAGAAGATCGGCACCCCGACCCTGGTCGCCAACCCGTTCGCCGACATGGCGCTGAACGGCAAGGTGAATGCCGGCGCCCTGGCCAGCGACGCTCCGGCGTTGATGATCGCCTGCGGCCTGGCGTTGAGGAGTTTCGACTGATGGCACGGATCAACCTTCTACCCTGGCGCGAAGAGCTGCGCGAGCAGCGCAAGCAGCAGTTCCTGGTGATTCTTGGCGGCGTCCTTTTGGTTTCCGGCGCACTGGTGTTTCTTGGTGGCCAATATCTCAACACTGCAATTGAGCATCAGGGCGCGCGCAACGACTTCCTGCGCAAGGAGATCGTTGTGCTGGATGCGCGGATCAAGGAAATCAGCGAGTTGAGATCGCGGCGCCAGCAGTTGCTCGAGCGGATGAAGATCATTCAGGACCTGCAGGGCAACCGCCCGATCATTGGTCGGGTGTTCGACCAACTGGTGCGCACCTTGCCTGACGGTGTGTATTTCACCGACCTGAAGATGACCGGCAAGAACATCGCCATCGCCGGCGCGGCCGAGTCCAACAACCGCGTTTCCAATCTCATGCGCAACATGGACGCGTCCGAGTGGCTGACCGCTCCGACCCTGAACGAGGTCAAGGCGGTGACCCAGGGCGCGGTGGACCAGGCCAACGTGTTCCAACTGACCGTGCAGCAGACGCAGCCCGGCGAGGAAGACGCCAAGGCGAAGCATGGGGTTGCGCAAGGAGCCAAGAAATGAGTCTGGCCAGTTCCCTGGAAAGTCTGCGCAAGATCGACGTAAACGACCTCGATCTGAACAACATCGGTTCCTGGCCGGCGGCGGTCAAGGTCATCGTCTGCGTGCTGCTGACCGCGGCGGTCCTGGCGCTGGGCTACAACTTCCATCTCCGTGACTTGCAAACACAGCTCGAACAGCAGGCTGCGCAAGAAGAATCGCTCAAGCAGCAATTTGCTACCAAAGCGTTCCAGGCCGCGAACCTGGAAGCCTACAAGGCACAGATGAAGGAGATGGAGGAGTCCTTCGGCGCCTTGCTGCGGCAGTTGCCCAGCGACACCGAGGTACCCGGGCTGCTCGAGGACATCACTCGTACCGGTCTGGGCAGCGGCCTGGAGTTCGAGGAGATCAAGCTGCTCCCTGAAGTCACTCAGCAGTTCTATATCGAGCTGCCGATCCAGATCAGCGTGGTCGGCGGCTACCACGACCTGGCGACCTTCGTCAGCGGCGTGTCCAGCCTGCCGCGGATCGTTACCCTGCATGACTTCGAGATCAAGCCGGCTTCGCCCGATAACACCTCGAAGCTGCGCATGAGCATCTTGGCCAAGACCTACCGCTACAACGACAAGGGGCTGAAGAAATGAGAGCCCGCCTGATTCTGAGCAGCTTGCTGCTCACCATGCTTGCCGGTTGCGGCGCGAATTCCGAGTTCGGCGATCTTCAAGCCTATATGAACGAGGTACGTGCTCGACCTAAGGGCAATATCGAGCCTCTGCCGAAGTTTCAGCCATATGAAGCTTTTACTTATAGCGCTTCGAACCTGCGTAGTCCGTTCCAGCCGCCGGTGAAGATCGACCTGACCGTGCGGCAGAAAGGCAACAAGGTGGTTAAACCCGACGAGACACGGGTCAAGCAGTTCCTGGAAGGTTTCAACATCGAAACCTTCGAGATGGTCGGCACCCTGTCCAACGCCCAGGGCACCTTCGCCCTGGTGAAGGGCGCGGGTGGCGTGCACCGGGTGAGGGTCGGGGACTACCTGGGGCGCAACGACGGCAAGGTCGTCGGCATCAGCGAAGGAAAAATAGACGTGATCGAAATCGTTCCTGACGGAGAGGGGAACTGGCTGGAGCGTCCGCGCAGCCTGACTCTCAAGGAACGCTCCTGAGGGCGGGGAAAAACATGCATAACCAACAGCAGTCTGTACAACGGAGTCGGACGATGAACAGTGGCCTCTCGCGCCTCGGGATCGCTTTGCTGGCTGCCATGTTCGCGCCGGCATTGCTCGCCGCGGACCTGGAGAAACTCGACGTGGCGGCACTGCCTGGCGACCGGGTCGAGCTAAAGCTGCAGTTCGACGAGCCCGTCGCCGCGCCGCGTGGCTATACCATCGAGCAGCCGGCGCGAATCGCCCTCGATCTGCCGGGGGTGCAGAACAAACTCGGCACCAAGAATCGCGAGCTGAGCGTGGGCAATACGCGCAGCGTCACGGTGGTCGAGGCGAAGGATCGCACACGGTTGATCATCAACCTGACCACGCTGTCGTCCTACACCACCCGGGTGGAAGGCAACAACCTCTTCGTGGTGGTCGGCAATTCGCCGGCCGGCGCCAGCGTCGCTTCCGCCGCTCCGGTCAAGGCAAGCCCGGCTCCGGCCAGCTATGCCCAGCCGATCAAGCCCAAGCCGTACGTGCCGGCGGGTCGTGCCATCCGCAACATCGATTTCCAGCGTGGCGAAAAGGGCGAGGGCAACGTGGTCATCGACCTGTCCGACCCGACCTTGAGCCCGGATATTCAAGAACAGGGCGGCAAGATCCGCCTGGACTTCGCCAAGACCCAGCTGCCGGATGCGCTGCGGGTTCGCCTGGACGTCAAGGACTTCGCCACGCCGGTGCAGTTCGTCAACGCCAGCGCGCAATCCGACCGTACCAGCATCACCATCGAACCGAGCGGGCTCTACGACTATCTGGTCTACCAGACCGACAATCGCCTGACCGTCAGCATCAAGCCGATGACCACGGAAGACGCCGAGCGGCGCAAGAAGGACAATTTCGCCTATACCGGTGAGAAACTGTCGCTGAACTTCCAGGACATCGACGTGCGTTCGGTACTGCAGCTGATCGCCGACTTCACCGACCTGAACCTGGTGGCCTCGGATACCGTGCAGGGCAATATCACCCTGCGCCTGCAGAACGTGCCGTGGGACCAGGCGCTGGACCTGGTGCTGAAGACCAAGGGCCTGGACAAGCGCAAGCTCGGCAACGTGCTGCTGGTGGCCCCGGCCGACGAGATCGCCGCCCGTGAGCGCCAGGAGCTGGAAGCGCAGAAGCAGATCGCCGAGTTGGCGCCACTGCGTCGGGAACTGATCCAGGTGAACTACGCCAAGGCCGCGGACATTGCCAAGCTGTTCCAGTCGGTTACTAGTAGTGGCGAAGAGAAAGAAAATTCTCGTGGTTCGATTACCGTAGATGACCGTACCAACAGCATCATTGCCTATCAGCCGCAGGAGCGGCTGGACGAGCTACGCCGAATCGTTTCCCAGTTGGACATCCCGGTTCGTCAGGTGATGATCGAGGCCCGTATCGTCGAGGCCAACGTGGGGTACGACAAGAGTCTTGGTGTGCGTTGGGGTGGTGCCTACCACAATGGCAACTGGAACAGCTACGGCAAGAACGGCAACATGGGCATCAAGGATAAGGAAGGTTACAACTGCGGGCCGTTCCAGGGGCAGTGTACGTTCCCGACCAGAGATAATTCTCCGACCCCATTTGTGGATATGGGGGCCAAGGATGCTACTTCCGGTATCGGTATTGGCTTTATCACCGATAACATCATTCTTGACTTGCAATTATCGGCCATGGAGAAAACCGGGAACGGCGAAGTGGTTTCGCAACCCAAGGTCGTAACTTCTGACAAGGAAACCGCGAAGATCCTAAAGGGATCGGAGATCCCATATCAGGAGGCCAGTTCCAGTGGTGCGACCAGCACCTCGTTCAAGGAGGCCGCTCTTTCTCTGGAGGTGACGCCGCAGATCACTCCAGACAATCGGATCATCGTTGAGGTGAAGGTGACCAAGGAT
Source organism: Pseudomonas sp. KBN12P06040 (assembly GCF_037574965.1). Taxonomy (NCBI): domain Bacteria; kingdom Pseudomonadati; phylum Pseudomonadota; class Gammaproteobacteria; order Pseudomonadales; family Pseudomonadaceae; genus Pseudomonas; species Pseudomonas sp. KBN12P06040. The sequence goes on along the minus strand of NZ_JBBELS010000001.1, from coordinate 5,863,303 downwards.
GCTCCCGACTTCCAGAATGCTTTGAATGGAGTTCCTCCGATCAACAAGAACGAGGTTAACGCCAAGATTCTGGTCAACGATGGTGAAACCATCGTTATCGGCGGTGTATTCAGCAACACCCAGACAAAGGCTGTCGACAAGGTACCCTTCCTCGGTGACCTGCCTTACTTGGGCCGTTTGTTCCGCCGCGATACGGTCTCCGACACGAAAAACGAACTTCTGGTTTTCCTGACACCGCGGATCATGAATAATCAGGCCATCGCAATCGGTCGCTGATATCGAACAACGTGGTCAACCTGATCCTCGTCGGCCCGATGGGTGCTGGAAAGAGCACCATCGGGCGCCTGCTCGCCAAGGAGCTGCATCTCGCGTTCAAGGACTCCGACAAGGAGATCGAACAGCGGTGCGGCGCGAATATCCCATGGATCTTCGATGTCGAGGGCGAGGTCGGTTTCCGCGAGCGCGAGCAGGCCATGCTCACCGAACTCTGCGCCGCCGACGGCATGGTGATCGCCACCGGCGGCGGGGCGGTGATGCGCGACGGTAACCGCCAGGTGCTGCGCGCCGGTGGCCGGGTTGTGTACCTGCATGCCTCGGTCGAGCACCAGATCGCGCGCACGGCGCGGGACCGCAACCGCCCCTTGTTGCAGAAGCCCAACCCGGGACAGATCCTCCGCGACCTGATGGCGCTGCGCGACCCGCTCTACCGCGAAATCGCCGATGTGGTGGTGGAGACCGACGAAAGGCCGCCGCGCCTGGTCGTCCAGGAAATTCTCGAACGCCTGCGCAAGTTGCCGCCCCGCTGAGGCGCGGCGAATTGCGTTATCCTATTGCCCTTTCCTGTCTGGGGGCCTCATGCGCACACTTCACGTCGATCTAGGCGAGCGTAGCTATCCCATTTACATCGGTGAAAACCTGCTGGGCGACGCCCGCTGGTTCGCGCCGCATATCGTCGGTCGCCGGGTCGCGGTGATCAGCAACGAAACGGTCGCTCCTCTCTATCTGGAAACCCTGCTCAAGGCACTGCAAGGCCACGAGGTCACCCCTGTGGTGCTGCCCGACGGCGAGGCCTACAAGCAGTGGGAAACCCTGCAACTGATCTTCGATGCCCTGCTGAAGGAGCGGCATGACCGCAAGACTACCCTGATCGCCCTGGGTGGCGGCGTCATCGGTGACATGGCCGGTTTCGCCGCGGCCTGCTACCAGCGTGGGGTCAACTTCATCCAGGTGCCGACCACCCTGTTGTCCCAGGTCGACTCCTCGGTGGGCGGCAAGACCGGGATCAACCATCCGTTGGGCAAGAATATGATCGGTGCGTTCTACCAGCCCCAGGCGGTGGTCATCGACACCGCGTCGCTGAAGACGCTGCCGTCCCGCGAGCTGTCCGCCGGGCTGGCGGAGGTGATCAAGTACGGTTTCATTTGCGACGAACCGTTCATCACCTGGCTGGAAGAGCACATGGATGCCTTGCTGGCACTGGAGCCGACCGTTGTCACCGAGGCCATCGAGCGCTCTTGCGCGGCGAAGGCCCGCGTGGTGGGCGCCGACGAGCGCGAGTCGGGCGTGCGTGCCACGCTGAACCTCGGCCATACCTTCGGTCACGCGATCGAGACCCAGCAAGGTTACGGCGTCTGGTTGCACGGCGAAGCGGTAGGGGCGGGAACCGTGATGGCACTCGAGATGTCGCATCGGTTGGGTTGGCTGAGCGTCGCCGAGCGCGATCGCGGTATCCGTCTGCTGCGCCGGGCTGGCCTGCCCGTGGTACCGCCAGCCGAGATGACGGCGGAAGATTTTATGGAACACATGGCCGTCGACAAGAAAGTGCTCGATGGCCGCCTGCGTCTGGTTTTGCTGCAAGGACTGGGGAATGCCGTGGTCACCGGCGATTTTCCCCGTGAGATCTTGGACGCGACCCTGCGCACCGACTATCGGGCCTTGGCCGACCAGCTTGGAGATGAATGAGGTCCCATGACCAGCTTGCATGCCGATGAGGCCTTCCTGGGCCACTACCAATTCAGTCACGACCCGTTCGCGCCGCGCGTTCCGGGTTTCAAGTTCTTCCCGGCGCAGCGCAAGCCGGTGCTCGGCCAGTTGCACCATCTGGCCCGCTACAGCCAGCTCCTGCTGCTGGTCACCGGGCCCCTGGGCAGCGGCAAGACCCTGTTGCGCCAGGCGCTGGTGGCCAGCACCAACAAGGATGCGGTCCTCAGCGTGGTGATCTCGGCGCGCACCGCCGCCGACGAGACTTCGTTGCTGCGCCAGGTGGCGCAGGGCCTGAGCATCAACCAGGCGAGCCTGGAGGCGATCCTGACCAAGGTGGCGCAGCTGGCGATCACCGGGCAGGACGTCTACCTGATGGTGGACGATGCCGAGCAGCTCCAGGACAGCGCGCTGGAAGTGCTGTTGCTGCTGGCTTCCGGCACCAACGAGGGACGCCTGCATGTATTCCTGTTCGGTGAGCCGTCGTTGCTGCCGCGCCTGGAGGTGTTTTCCGAGGGTGAGGAGCGCTTCCATGCCATCGAGTTGCAGCCATACAGCGAAGAGGAAACCCGCGACTACCTGGCCCAGCGTCTCGAGGGCGCCGGGCAGGGCATCGAGCTGATTTCCAACGACCTGCTGGTGGACATCCACGAGCAGTCGGAAGGCTGGCCGGGAGCGATCAACCAGGTCGCCCGCGATGCCCTGATCGAAGCGATGCTGGCCAATCGTGGCGCAGCGCGCAAGGCAACCGGAGGGTCTTTCAACTTGCCCAAGAAGCATCTGGTGATTCTTGCGGTCGTGGCCATCGGCGTGATCGCCGCCTGGTTCATGCAAGGCAAGAGCAAGCCGGAGGCGCCGCAGACCGCCTCTACCGAATTGTCCATGAATGGCGCTACGCCGGCCCAGGCCCAGCAGCCGGGCAGCGGCCCGGCCGTGGAGTTCAACGGCTCCAGCCAGCCGTTGCCGCTACCGTTGGTCGGCGAGTCGCAGCCGGTCATTCGCGAGCCGCTGGCCCAGGCCGCCGGGCAAGGTGGCGACGACGAAGGCGGCCTGCCGTCCGCCGCGGTGCCGCCTACCGTTTCCAGCTCGGCTCCTCCGGTGACGCCGCTGGCCAACAACGGCGTCACGCCGATGCATCCGGTGCCGCCGGCGCCGACCGAACCGACCGCGCCTGCGGCGACCCCGACTCCGACTCCGGCGCAGACCCCGGCACCGGCCGCGCCGGTCGCCAGCGCCCCGGCCAGCAAGCCGGCCCCGGCCCCCGCTCCGGCCAAGCCGGCGGCGAGCAAGCCGGCCACCACCGCCGCGGCGAAGCCGGCCCCGGCTCCGGCCGCCAAGCCGGCCAGCGGTGGCGGTGCGGGAAGCCAGTGGTATCGCAACCAGTCTGGTGGTAACTTCGCCCTGCAGATCCTCGGTACCGGCTCCGAAGCCAATGCCCAGGCGTTCATTCGCCAGCAGGGCGGCGGCGATTTCCGCTACTTCAAGAAAACCCTGCAAGGCAAGCCGTTCTACGTCGTCACCTATGGCAGCTTCCCGAATCGTGCCGCCGCCCTGGCCGCAGTGAAAAAACTGCCGTCCAAGGTGCAGGCCGGCAAGCCGTGGCCGCGTACCTTCGCCAGCATCCAGCAGGAGATCGGCCAGGCGCATTGATCCGACCTGTCGTCGCCTCTTGACGAAACTCGCTAGTCGTTAGCATGACTGGTGGGTTTCGTCTTTCATTTTGGCGACATTGAATTTCATTTTCTCGCCGCAAAATTTGTGAGGCCTTGTGCACCTATGTACAATGGCCTCCCTTTGCCTGTCGAAAACTCGCCGCATGAGCGGGTGACAGGCGAAGTAGATGACTAAAAAAGTTTTGCCGGTGAGAGTTCCTTATGAAAGCAGGTCTGTACCATCCTGAAACGTTCAAGGATAACTGCGGATTTGGCCTGATCGCCCATATGCAGGGCGAGCCGAGCCATCAACTTCTGCAAACCGCAATCGAAGCACTGACCTGCATGACCCACCGCGGTGGGATCAATGCCGATGGCAAGACCGGGGACGGCTGCGGGTTGCTGATCCAGAAGCCCGACCTGTTCCTGCGTGCCGTCGCCAGGGAAGCCTTTTCTGTCGACCTGCCCGAGCAATACGCGGTGGGCATGGTGTTCTTCAACCAGGACCCGGTGAAAGCCGAGGCGGCACGCGAGAACATGAATCGCGAGATCGTCGCCGCCGGACTGGAGCTGGTCGGCTGGCGCAAGGTGCCGATCGATACCAGCGTTCTCGGCCGCCTGGCGCTGGAGCGCCTGCCGCAGATCGAACAGGTGTTCATCGGAGGCGCCGGCCTGAGCGACCAGGACTTCGCCATCAAGCTGTTCAGCGCACGGCGCCGCTCGTCGGTGGCCAACGCCGCCGACAGCGACCACTACATCTGCAGCTTTTCGCACAAGACCATCATCTACAAGGGCCTGATGATGCCGGCCGACCTGGCCGCCTTCTATCCGGACCTTGGCGACGAGCGCCTGCAGACCGCGATCTGCGTATTCCACCAGCGCTTCTCCACCAACACCCTGCCGAAATGGCCGCTGGCGCAGCCGTTCCGCTTCCTCGCCCACAACGGCGAGATCAACACCATCACCGGCAACCGCAACTGGGCCCAGGCACGGCGGACCAAGTTCACCAACGAACTGATCCCCGACCTGGAAGAGCTAGGCCCGCTGGTGAACCGCGTCGGCTCCGACTCGTCGAGCATGGACAACATGCTCGAACTGATGGTCACCGGCGGCATGGACCTGTTCCGCGGCCTGCGCATGATCATCCCGCCGGCCTGGCAGAACGTCGAGACCATGGACGCCGACCTGCGCGCGTTCTACGAGTACAACTCGCTGCACATGGAGCCCTGGGATGGCCCCGCCGGCGTCGTGCTGACCGACGGTCGCTATGCCGTCTGCCTGCTCGACCGCAATGGCCTGCGCCCGTCGCGCTGGGTCACCACGAAGAACGGCTACATCACCCTGGCCTCGGAAATCGGCGTCTGGGACTACAAGCCCGAGGACGTCATCGCCAAGGGTCGCGTCGGTCCGGGGCAGATCCTCGCGGTGGACACCGAGACCGGCCAGGTCCTGCACAGCGACGACATCGACAACCGCCTGAAGTCGCGCCATCCCTACAAGCAATGGCTGCGGCAGAATGCCCTGCGCATCCAGGCGACCCTGGACGACGACCATGGCGTGGCCAGCTACGACGCCGACCAGCTCAAGCAATTCATGAAGATGTTCCAGGTCACCTTCGAGGAGCGTGACCAGGTGCTGCGTCCGCTCGGCGAGCAGGGCCAGGAAGCGGTAGGCTCCATGGGCGACGATACGCCGATGGCGATCCTCTCCCGGCGCATCCGCTCTCCGTACGATTACTTCCGCCAGCAATTCGCCCAGGTCACCAACCCGCCGATCGACCCGCTGCGCGAAGCCATCGTGATGTCCCTGGAAACCTGTCTGGGCGTCGAGCAGAACATCTTCGAGGAAGCCCCGCACCATGCCAACCAGGCGATCCTCACCACTCCGGTGATCTCGCCGGCGAAGTGGCGGACCATCATGACCCTGGACCGCCCGGGCTTCGACCGCCACTTCATCGACCTCAACTACGACGAGTCGATGGGCCTGGAGGCCGCGGTGCGCAACATCGCCGACCAGGCCGAGGAGGCCGTGCGCGGCGGCAAGGTGCTGCTGATCCTCAGCGACCGCCATATCGCTCCCGGCAAACTGCCGTTGCATGCTGCCCTGGCCGTCGGTGCGGTGCATCACCGCCTGGTGCAGACCGGGCTGCGCTGCGACTCCAACATCCTGGTGGAGACCGCCACCGCCCGCGATCCGCACCATTTCGCGGTGCTGATCGGCTTCGGCGCCTCGGCGGTCTATCCGTTCCTCGCCTACGAGGTGCTGGCCGACCTGATCCGCACCGGTGAAGTGCTGGGCGATCTCTACGAGGTGTTCAAGTACTACCGCAAGGGGATCTCCAAGGGCCTGATGAAGATTCTCTCGAAGATGGGCATCTCCACCGTCGCGTCCTACCGTGGCGCGCAGCTGTTCGAGGCGGTGGGCCTGTCCGACGAGGTCACCGACCTGTGCTTCACCGGAGTCGCCAGCCGCATCCAGGGTGCGCGCTTCGTCGATATCGAGAACGAGCAGAAGCTCCTGGCCGCCGAGGCCTGGAGCAACCGCAAGCCGATCCAGCAGGGCGGCTTGCTGAAGTTCGTCTATGGCGGCGAATACCACGCCTACAACCCGGATGTGGTGAATACCCTGCAGGCTGCCGTGCAGCAGGGCGACTACGAGAAGTTCAAGGAATACACCGCGCTGGTGGACCAGCGCCCGGTGTCGATGATCCGCGACCTGTTGCAGGTGAAGACCGCCGCGCAGCCGCTGGCGCTCGACGAGGTGGAGCCGCTGGAAGCCATCTTCAAGCGCTTCGATGCCGCCGGGATTTCCCTCGGCGCGCTGTCGCCGGAGGCCCACGAGGCGCTGGCCGAGGCGATGAACACCCTGGGCGGTCGCTCCAACTCCGGCGAGGGCGGCGAGGACCCGGCGCGCTACGGCACGCTGAAGAGTTCGAAGATCAAGCAGGTGGCTACCGGCCGCTTCGGCGTGACCCCGGAATACCTGGTCAACGCCGAGGTCCTGCAGATCAAGGTGGCCCAGGGCGCCAAGCCCGGCGAGGGCGGCCAGTTGCCGGGCGGCAAGGTCAACGGCCTGATCGCCCGCCTGCGCTATGCGGTGCCCGGCGTGACCCTGATCTCGCCGCCGCCGCACCACGACATCTACTCCATCGAAGACCTGGCGCAACTGATCTTCGACCTCAAGCAGGTCAACCCGCAGGCGCTGGTATCGGTGAAGCTGGTGTCGGAGCCGGGCGTCGGCACCATCGCCGCCGGCGTGGCCAAGGCCTATGCGGACCTGATCACCATCTCCGGCTACGACGGCGGTACCGGCGCCTCGCCGATCACCTCGATCAAGTACGCCGGCTCGCCCTGGGAACTGGGCCTGGCGGAAACCCACCAGACCCTGCGCGGCAACGACCTGCGTGGCAAGGTCCGGGTGCAGACCGATGGCGGCCTGAAGACCGGCCTGGACGTGATCAAGGCGGCCATTCTCGGCGCCGAGAGCTTCGGCTTCGGCACCGCGCCGATGATCGCCCTGGGCTGCAAGTACCTGCGCATCTGCCACCTGAACAACTGCGCCACCGGCGTGGCGACGCAGAACGACAAGTTGCGCAAGGACCACTTCATCGGCACCACCGCGATGGTGATCAACTTCTTCACCTTCATCGCCACGGAAACCCGCGAGTGGCTGGCGCGCCTCGGCGTGCGCAGCCTGGGCGAGCTGATCGGCCGCACCGACCTGCTGGAGATCCTCCCCGGCGAGACCGCCAAGCAGCAGAACCTGGATCTCGCTCCGTTGCTGGGCAGTGAGCTGATCCCGGCCGACAAGCCGCAGTTCTGCGAGGTGGAGAAAAACCCGCCGTTCGACCAGGGCCTGCTGGCCGAGAAGATGGTCGAGCTGTCGAAGGCCGCCATCGAAGGCCTGAGCGGCGGCGAGTACGAGCTGGACATCTGCAACTGCGACCGATCCATCGGCGCGCGGGTATCCGGCGAGATCGCCCGCCTGCACGGCAACCAGGGCATGGCCAAGGCACCGGTGGTGTTCCGTTTCAAGGGCACCGCGGGACAGAGCTTCGGCGTGTGGAACGCCGGTGGCCTGCACCTGTACCTGGAAGGCGACGCCAACGACTACGTAGGCAAGGGCATGACCGGCGGCAAGCTGGTGATCACCCCGCCCAAGGGCAGTCCGTTCAAGACCCAGGAATCGGCCATCGTCGGCAACACCTGCCTGTACGGCGCCACCGGCGGCAAGCTGTTCGCCGCCGGAACCGCCGGCGAGCGCTTCGCCGTGCGCAACTCCGGTTCCCATGCGGTGGTGGAAGGTACCGGCGACCACTGCTGCGAATACATGACCGGCGGTTTCGTCTGCGTGCTGGGCAAGACCGGCTACAACTTCGGCTCCGGCATGACCGGGGGCTTCGCCTACGTCCTCGACATGGACAACACTTTCGTCGACCGCGTGAACCACGAGCTGGTGGAAATCCAGCGGATCAGCGGCGAGGCGATGGAGGCCTATCGCAGCCACCTGCGCAAGGTCCTGGTCGAGTACGTGAACGAAACGGCAAGCGAGTGGGGCGCGAACATCCTGGAAAACCTGGATGACTACCTGCGTCGGTTCTGGCTGGTGAAACCGAAGGCGGCCAGCCTCGGTTCGCTGCTGACCAGCACCCGTGCCAACCCGCAATAAGCGCCCGAAGTTGTGATGAGGTTTCGATATGTCTGAACGTCTGAATTCCGACCGCCTGAACAACGACTTCCAGTTCATCGAAGTCGGGCGCAAGGACCCGAAGAAGAAGCTGCTGCGCCAGCGCAAGCGCGAGTTCGTGGAGATCCACGACCTGTTCAAGCCGCAGCAGGCCGCCGACCAGGCCCACCGCTGCCTGGGCTGCGGCAACCCCTACTGCGAGTGGAAGTGCCCGGTGCACAACTTCATCCCGAACTGGCTGAAGCTGGTTTCCGAAGGCAACATCCTGGCCGCCGCCGAACTGTCGCACCAGACCAACACCCTGCCGGAAGTCTGCGGCCGGGTCTGCCCGCAGGACCGCCTCTGCGAGGGTGCCTGTACCCTCAACGACGGCTTTGGCGCGGTGACCATCGGCTCGGTGGAGAAATACATCACCGATACGGCCTTCGCCATGGGCTGGCGCCCGGACCTGTCCAAGGTCAAGCCGACCGGCAGGCGCGTCGCGGTGATCGGTGCCGGCCCGGCCGGCCTCGGCTGCGCCGACGTGCTGGTGCGCAACGGCGTGACCCCGGTGGTGTTCGACCGCAACCCGGAGATCGGCGGCCTGCTGACCTTCGGCATTCCCGAGTTCAAGCTGGAGAAGCACGTCCTCAGCCGTCGCCGCGAGGTGTTCACCGGCATGGGCATCGAGTTCCGCCTGAACACCGAGATCGGCAAGGACGTGACCATGGAGCAGTTGCTCGATGAGTACGATGCCGTGTTCATGGGGATGGGCACCTACACCTACATGAAGGGTGGTTTCCCCGGCGAGGACCTGCCGGGCGTACACGACGCCCTGGACTTCCTGATCGCCAACGTGAACCGCAACCTCGGCTTCGAGAAGTCGGCCGAGGACTTCGTCGACATGAAGGGCAAGCGCGTGGTGGTCCTGGGCGGCGGCGACACCGCGATGGACTGCAACCGCACTTCGATCCGCCAGGGCGCCAAGTCGGTGACCTGTGCCTATCGCCGTGACGAAGAAAACATGCCGGGCTCGCGCAAGGAAGTGAAGAACGCCAAGGAAGAGGGCGTGAAGTTCCTCTTCAACCGCCAGCCCATCGCCATCGTCGGCGAGGACCGGGTGGAAGGCGTGAAGGTGGTCGAGACCCGTCTCGGCGAGCCGGACGCCCGCGGACGCCGCAGCCCCGAACCGATCCCCGGTTCCGAGGAGATCATCCCGGCGGAAGCCGTGCTGATCGCCTTCGGCTTCCGGCCGAGTCCGGCGCCGTGGTTCGAGCGCTTCGAGATCGCCACCGACAGCCAGGGCCGCGTGGTGGCTCCGGCGCAGGCGCAGTTCAAGCACCAGACCAGCAACCCGAAGATCTTCGCCGGTGGCGACATGGTCCGTGGTTCCGACCTGGTGGTGACGGCGATCTTCGAAGGACGTACCGCGGCCGAAGGCATCCTCGACTACCTTGGCGTCTGACCCGCGGCGCCACCGGTGCTGCGACAAATCACCGCGATAGACAAAAGGCACGGCCCCCGCCGTGCCTTTTGTTTTGTGCTTTGCGACAATAGCGGCCCTTTTCGCCCGCCGGCCTGTGGATAACCCTCTTCCGCACGTGCCCGCGTGAAGCCAGCAGCCTTTGATCGGATGCCGTTATGACTGCCCTGAAGAACGACCGCTTCCTCCGTGCCCTGCTCAAGCAGCCCGTCGATGTCACCCCCGTCTGGATGATGCGCCAGGCCGGTCGTTACCTGCCGGAATACCGTGCCACCCGTGCCAAGGCCGGCGATTTCATGAGCCTGTGCATGAACCCGGAGCTGGCCTGCGAAGTGACCCTGCAGCCGCTGGACCGTTACCCGCAGCTGGACGCCGCGATCCTCTTCTCCGACATCCTGACCATTCCCGATGCCATGGGCCAGGGCCTGTACTTCGAGACCGGCGAAGGCCCGCGCTTCCGCAAGGTGGTCTCGTCGCTGGCCGACATCGAGGCGCTGCCGGTTCCCGATCCGGAACAGGACCTGGGCTATGTGATGGACGCCGTGCGCACCATCCGCCGCGAGCTGAACGGCCGCGTACCGCTGATCGGCTTCTCCGGCAGCCCCTGGACCCTCGCCACCTACATGGTCGAGGGCGGCTCGAGCAAGGACTTCCGCAAATCCAAGGCGATGCTCTACGACAACCCGAAGGCCATGCACGCTCTGCTGGACAAGCTGGCGCAATCGGTGACCAGCTACCTCAACGGGCAGATCCGCGCCGGCGCCCAGGCGGTGCAGATCTTCGACTCATGGGGCGGCAGCCTGTCGGCGGCGGCCTACCAGGAGTTCTCCCTGACCTACATGCGCAAGATCGTCGATGGATTGATCCGCGAGCACGACGGACGCCGGGTGCCGGTGATCCTCTTCACCAAGGGAGGCGGCCTGTGGCTGGAGTCGATGGCCGAGGTCGGCGCCGAGGCGCTGGGCCTGGACTGGACCTGCGACATCGGCAGCGCCCGGGCCCGTGTCGGTGAGCGTGTAGCCCTGCAAGGCAACATGGATCCCTCGGTGCTCTACGCCAATCCGGCGGCGATACGCGCCGAAGTCGCGCGGATCCTGGCGGCCTACGGCAAGGGTACGGGGCATGTGTTCAATCTCGGCCACGGCATCACCCCGGAAGTCGACCCGGCCCATGCCGGCGCCTTCTTCGAGGCGGTGCACGAGCTGTCGGCGCAGTACCACGGCTGAGCCGGAACGAAAGAAGGGGAGCCGAGGCTCCCCTTTTTCATGCGCGGGCCGACGGCCCTCCGGCGCGTTGGTTGGCGGGGTCGCGCCGGTGGCGTACCCGCCCTACGCAACCCGCCCGGCTCAACTGCTTACCTTGCCGGTGCGGTCGTTGATCACGAACAGCTTGCCGTTGGCGTCGCGCACGAGGATTTCCGCGCCCGGCTGGCCATCCATGTCGGCCACCGAATCGATGCTGTAGTTGACGTCGCCGATGCGGTAGTCGTTGCTGGCGCCGCTGGCGTGGTGGATGACCCGCACCTTGCCCTGCATCACCACGATCAGCTCGTTGCCCGGCTTGCCGTCGGTGTCCGCGGTGCCGCCATAGAGTGCCCAGGCGCTGGCGCCGATGCTGTATTCCTTGCGGGAAGTGGCGTTGCTGATCACGTAGATGCCGGTGCTGGTGCGGCCGATGATCTCCGCGCCGGGCTGGCCGTCGAGGTCGGCGATCTGTGCGAGCGCGTGGTAGCCGCTGAAGGTGAAGTCCTTGGCGCCACTGGTGCGCGGGTCGATGACCTTGACGCCGTTGCCCATGTTCAGCACCAGTTCCTTGCCCGGCGCGCCGTCCACGTCGGCGACGTCGAACAGGCCCCAGGTGCCGTTGTAGCTGAAGGTGGCGTCGCGTTGCGTACGGGTGCGATCGAATACGGTGCGCACGCCGTTGCCGATGCTGAGGATGACTTCGTCGCCGGCGACGTTGTCGACGTCGGTGGCACGCATGATCGCCCAGGAGACGTTGCCTACCGGGTACTTGCGCTGGGTGGTGCTGGCGTGGGAGACGATCACCAGGTCGGGACCGGCCTTGACCAGGATTTCCGCGCCGGGCTGGCCGTCGGTATCGGTGGCGCCGAAGACCGACCAGACCACGTTGCCGAAGCTGTAGTTGCGGGTGCTGCCGCCTTCCACCACCTGCAGGTTGGCGCCGTCGCGGTAGACCGCGGCGAGCTGGCCGTTGCCCCGCAGGTCCCAGGTTCCTACCAGAACGCCGGCCGCCTGGGCTGCGCTGGCGCAGAGGGAGAACAGTGCCGTGCCGAGCAGGCAGGCGCGCTTGATCGCTGGTTTCATAAAGTCCCTTTCATATCGCTGTCGAGGCCGGCCGGATGCCGGCCGCAGCAGCATAGGACAGCGCTTGCCGCGCTCAAGGGAAACGCGAGGGATTTGTCGAGCGCTTGGCATTTGTTCGTGAAACTGGTTGCCCGCCCAGCAGGCGGGCGCGGGTGTCGCTCGGCGGCTCGCCGGTCCAGCGCTTGAAGGCGCGGGTGAAGTTGGTTGGATCGCTGTAGCCCAGGTACAGGGCGATACGCTGCAACGACACCTCGGGACGCCGCAGCAATCGCAAGGCCTGGCGCTGGCGAGCCTGGCCGAGCAACTGGCGAAAGCTGGTGCCGGCGTCATGCAGATGCCGCTTGAGGCTGCGGCTGGACAGGTGCAGGCGCGTGGCTACTTCCTCCAGGTTGGGGAAACGCTGTTCCTGCCGTTCCAGCTCCAGCCGCACGCGGGCGCAGATGTCCCGGCGGCCGGCATCGAGCAGCGCCAGTTCGCGTTCGCAGTGTTCGCGGGCGCGGCGCAATGCAGCCGGATCGGCCATCGGTAGCGAGCGGGCGAGCAGGATGGCGGGGAACACCAGTTGGACGTGGGCCTGGTCGTAGCGGCACTGCGGCAGCGGCACAGGCACGGCAGGTTCGGGATAGTCGAAGTCGAGCCTGCCGGCCAGGGCCGGTTCGCCGAGCAGCCAGGCGCCGGAGCGATACAGGCCGATCAGCAGGGCTTCGCTGAAGTACCGGTGCAGCGCCGGCGGGAGCGCAGGGCCTGGCAGCAGGCGCAGGATCACCTGCTCGTCCTCGCGCAGCAGGCTGATTTCGACGTTGCCCTGCAGCAGCGGCATGTAGCGCAGCGCCAGGCACAAGGCATCGCCGAGCGTCGCCGAGGCCATCATCGCGTAGCCCAGGCTGCCATGGGCGGTGGGAGGCGTGCGCAAGGCGAGCTGTGCGCCCAGGCCGGGGTCGCCGCTCAGCGCGAGCGCCGTGGCGGCGATCGCCTGGTACTGCTGCGATGTTACGCGTGCTTCCGGCTCTTCCAGTCGCAGCGTCGACAGACCGATTTCCCGCAGCAGCGCGCGTCCGTCCAGGCCGCGTTCCTCCAGCAGGCCGAGCAGCAGGCGCGGATAGGCGGCGGTGATGGTCGGTGCGTCGGAGTCCGTGCGGCGGCTCATGCTGGCGTGTCCTGGCCCGAAATGATCGGCAGTCTGGCGCGAGCGCGTCTGCCGCTGCATTGGCTGGCGCCGCGATACTGCCCGGCAACGCAGTCAAGCGGAGAACGAGCGATGCATCCCTGGGTACGACGCAACATTCCGCAACTGGCCGGGCGCCTGGCGCTGGTCACCGGCGCCAACAGCGGCCTGGGTTGGCAGGCGGCGCGCACGCTGGCCGGCAAAGGGGCGACCGTGGTGATGGCCTGCCGCAATCGCGAACAGGCGGAGCGGGCGCGGCGGGCGATCCTCGACGAGTATCCCCAGGCACGCCTGGAGCTGGCCGATCTCGACCTGGCCGACCTCGCCTCGATCCGCGCCTGCGCCGCCGGTTTCCGCCAGCGCCACGAACGCCTCGATCTCTTGTTCAACAACGCCGGAGTGATGTTCCTGCCCCTGCGGCGTACCCGCGACGGTTTCGAGATGCAGATGGGCACCAATCACCTTGGCCACTTCGCGCTTACGGGACTGCTGCTGGACTCGTTGCTGGCCGCTCCACGGCCCAGGGTGGTGGGCATGACCAGCGGTTTCAACCAGTTCGGCCGGCTGCCGCTCGACGACCTCAACGCCGAGCGCGGCTACAACCGCTATCTCGCCTATTGCCACAGCAAGCAGGCCAATCTGCTGTTCAGCCTGGAGTTGCAGCGCCGCGCCGGCCAGCGGGGCGTGCTTCTGCAGAGCCTGGCGGCGCATCCGGGCTACGCGGCGACCAACCTGCAGTACGCGGCGCCGGCGATGTCTGGTTCGCGCCTGGGACGCTGGGCGATGAAGGTGGCCAACGGAGCGTTCGCGCAATCGGCTGAGATGGGGGCGCTGCCGGCACTTTCCGCGCTGACCGAACAGCGCTGGTATGGCGGCGCCTATGTCGGCCCAGATCGCTGGCTGGAAACCCGCGGTTATCCGGCGGCGGCGCGGATTCCGCGGAATGCGCGCGACCTGGGGCTGGCCGCGCGGCTGTGGGCGCTATCGGAAGAACTGACCGGAGTACGCTTCTGGTCGGAGTGAAGGCGCCGGGAGACCGGCGCCTCGAACTCAGTGGGCGGCCTGCGCCAGAGTGTTGCCAGGCAGGGCCGGCAGGCGCGCCAGGTGCAGCGAGACCAATACCGCGACCACCAGCAGCGAGCCGATGAACAGTCCGATGCCGTTCCAGCCGTAGTAATGCCAGAACACCCCGCCGAGGGTGCCGGCCAGGCTCGAGCCGACGTAGTAGCTGAACAGGTAGAGCGACGAGGCCTGGCCCTTGGCGCGCAGGGCGCGGCGCCCGATCCAGCTGCTCGCCACCGAGTGCGCGCCGAAGAAGCCGAAGGTGAACAGCAACAGGCCGGCGAGCATCAGCGGGATCGGCTCGAACAGGGTCAGCAGCAGGCCGCCGAGCATCAGCAGGATGACCGCCCAGAGCACCTTGCGTCGCCCCAGCTTGTCGGCCAGCGAACCGACCCAGGCCGAGCTGTAGATGCCCGAGAGGTAAACCACCGAGAGCACGCCGACCACCGCCTGGCTCATGTGGTAGGGCTCGGCCAGCAGGCGGTAGCCGATGTAGTTGAACAGGGTGACGAAGCTGCCCATCAGCAGGAAGCCGATCAGGAACAGCCAGGGCAGTCCGGCGTCGCGGAAGTGCAAGCGGTAGCCGTTGAGCAGGGTCGCCGGCTTCAGCGGTGCCGGCCGGAAGTGTTTCGACTCGGGCAGCACGCGCCAGAACACCAGCGCGGCGACCAGGGCCAGGCCGCCGAGGACCGCCAGTGCGGCATGCCAGGAGATGAAATCGACCAGGACGCCGCTGATCAGGCGTCCGCTCATCCCGCCGATGGCGTTGCCGCCGATGTACAGGCCCATCGACAAGCCGATGTGCTGCGGATGGATCTCTTCGCTGAGATAGGTCATCGCCACCGCGGCCAGGCCGCTCAAGGACAGCCCGACCAGCGCGCGCATCAGCAGCACGCCATGCCAGGTGGGCATCACCGCGCTGCCGAGGGTGAACAGCGCGGCGGCCAGCAGCGAGACGACCATCACCGGCTTGCGGCCGATCGCGTCGGAGATCGGGCCGGTGACCAGCAGGCCAAGGGCGAGCATGGCGGTGGCGACGGACAATGCCAGGCTGCTTTCCGCGGCGCTGATGGAAAACGCCTTGGACAGCACCGGCATCATCGGCTGGATGCAGTAGAGCAGGGCAAAGGTGGCGAAACCGCCGGAGAACAGCGCCAGCGAGGTGCGCATGAACTGCGGGGTGCCTTTTTCGATATAGCGTTCGACTTCGGTGGCGGCTTCCAGCACCTCGTTGGCTGCTTCGCGGGCCGCCTCGATTAACGCGGGTTCTTCTTCGGCCTGTGGCCGGACTTGCGGATTGCTCACGGGGCACCTCTGGGGACGGTGGCGAGCAGGCACAACGAGGCCGCGCCACCTGGATTTCAGGGACAAGGGGTCGTTGTTGGAGGTTATGTGGCAAAGGATATAGATAGGTTTATATGATTTCCAATATATTGATCGACACGATTGATATGTAAAAAGACCTAATTGGAGGGGCCGCGTGGAACTCAGGCACCTGCGCTATTTCATCGCCGTCGCCGAGGAGCTGCACTTCGGCCGCGCCGCCGAGCGCCTGGGGATCTCCCAGCCGCCGTTGAGCCAGCAGATCCAGGCGCTGGAGGAGGAAATCGGTGCGCGCCTGTTCGAGCGCACCAACCGCCGCGTCGAACTCACCGACGCCGGCCGGCTGTTCCTCGACGAGTCCCGCCAGGTGCTGGCCCAGGTAGACAAGGCGGTGCTGCTGGCGCGTCGCGCCCACCTGGGGGAACTGGGCGAGCTGAAGATCGGTTTCACTTCCTCGGCACCCTTCACCTCGACCATACCCAGCAGCATCCATGCCTTCCGCAAGGCCTATCCGGACGTACACCTCGACCTGCAGGAAATGAGCAGCCGCCAGGTACTCAAGGCGCTGCTCGAGGAAAGCCTGCAGGTGGGCGTGATCCGCCCGCTGGCGCTGCCGGATGCGGTGCATTGGGTGGAGTTGTTCCGCGAACCGCTGGTGGCGGTGCTGCGGGCCGACCATCCGCTGGCGGCCGGCAGCGAGGATGGCCTGGCCATCGCCGCCCTGGCCGAGGAGCCCTTCGTGTTCTTCCCGCGCAGCTACGGCACCGGGCTCTACGACCAGGTCATCGCCCTGACCCGACAGGCCGGCTTCAGCCCGCGCATCGCCCAGGAGGCCAGCGAGGCGATGACCATCATCGGCCTGGTCTCGGCCGGACTGGGGGTGTCGATCCTGCCGGCGTCGTTCCGCCGCACCCGGGTCGACGGCGTGGTCTACCGCACCCTGAGCGATCCCGAGGCGACGACTGCGGTATGGCTGGTCCGCCGGCAGAACGAGGGCTCGCCGCTGGCGCTGTCCTTCATCGACCTGGTGACCCGCGAGGCGGCCAGCCTGCGCCGGCGCTGAACCGCTCTATGTCAGGACCGAGACGGCGCTCGCGCTTGCCCGCGGCTTTGCCTATCATCCGGGATCAGGCTCGGCTCACGGAGATTTCCCATGCGGCGCGTGGTGTTCAATCAGAAAGGCGGGGTAGGCAAGTCCAGCATCGCCTGCAACCTGGCGGCGGTCAGCGCGGCGGAGGGCTATCGCACCCTGCTGGTGGACCTGGACGCCCAGGCCAACTCCACGCACTACCTGACCGGACTGACCGGCGAGGACCTGCCGGTGGGGATCGCCGACTTCTTCAAGCAGACCTTGTCTTCCGGGCCCTTCAGCAAGAAGGGCAGGGTCGAGATCTACGAGACGCCGTTCGACAACCTGCACATCGTCACCTCCAGCCCCGAACTGGCCGACCTGCAGCCGAAGCTGGAGTCGAAGCACAAGATCAACAAGCTGCGCAAATTGCTGGACGAACTGGACGAAGACTACGACCGGATCTACCTGGATACCCCGCCGGCACTGAATTTCTACACGGTATCTGCGCTGATCGCTGCCGATCGCTGCCTGATTCCCTTCGATTGCGACAGCTTCTCCCGCCAGGCGCTGTATGGCCTTCTCCAGGAGATCGAGGAACTGCGCGACGACCACAACGAAGACCTGCAGGTCGAGGGCATCGTGGTCAACCAGTTCCAGCCGCGCGCCAGCCTGCCGCAGCAACTGCTCGACGAGCTGGTGGCGGAGGAACTGCCGGTGCTGCCGGTGTACCTGATGAGTTCGGTGAAGATGCGCGAGTCGCACCAGGCTTGCACCCCGCTGATCTTCCTCGAACCGCGGCACAAGCTGACCCAGCAGTTCGTCGAGTTGCACGGGCTGCTCGAAAGCTGAGCAGCCTCTGCGGCAGCGCTTCTACGAGGTAACCAGGACGTCGCAGCTCGGCTGGCGCAGGTAACGCTGCGCCAGGTTGCCGAGCAGCGCCTGCATCAGCGCGTTTCGGCTGTGCCGGCCGAGGGCGAGCAGCTCCGGCTGGCGCTGCTTCAACGCGGCGTCCAGGCTGTACGGCAGCACGCCGGGAACCACTTCGTGGCTCAGCTGCGGCCCGACGCCCGGCAGGCGCTCCTGCTCGTCGCTCAGCAATTGTTCGATCAGCCCGGCCTGGGTGGCTAGGTGCGCGGCATTCTGCCGGGGCAGGCCGAGCACGCCGTCGTCGGGGGACTCGAACACGTGCAGGGCGTGCAGGTCGGCTTCCACCGGCAGCAGGCGGTAGGCCTGGCGCAGCGCGGTACAGGCGCACTGGGAAAAGTCCAGGGCGCTGAGCGCCTGGCGGTAGGGTTCGTCCGCCTCGCGCACGGCGAGCAGCACCGGCACCCGGCTGCGCCGCACCACTTGGTCGAGGGTGGTGTTGCCGAAGCGTTCGAAGGTCTTCTGGTGGTGTGCGCCCATCAGCAGCAGGTCCGGTTCGAGCGCCCGGGTCTGCTGCAGGATGCCGTCGATCGGCTGGCCCCTGAACAGGTGGATGGCGCTGTCCTCGTCGAGGCCGGCCTCCTTGCGCTTGAGTTGCAGCATGGCGCTGACGGTCTTCACCGCCGACGCCGATAGCCCCGGGTCGTACACGTGCAGCAGACTGACCCGCGCATCGTGCTGGCGGGCCAACTGGGCGGCGCGGGCGAGGGCGACGTCGGCTTCCGGGGTGAGGTCGTGGGCGACCAGGAGGTGGCGGATCATGGCGGACTCCGTGGGATGGCTACGCTGGCTTCCCCACTGTCGCGCCGCAACTCGCTACGGACCTTGATCCACGGCAGAAAAAACCTTCGCCGGGCCCTGCGAAATCTGCCAGTCAGGGTCGCGCGTGGCTGCGTAGCTGGTACAGCGCGGCGCTTTCCGCCACTACCTCGCCCTGCTCGTCGGTGAGTTGCAGTTCGAGGCTGTATTCGGCCTTGCCGCGCTCCCCGGCCTCGGTTTCCAGTTGGCGGATGCGCTCGGCATCCAGGCGTGCCTCGACGCGTATGTCGCCCTTGGCCGGACGGCGGAAGCGCAAGGTCATCTCCTTGACGATGGGATAGAAGCGGGCGCTGTCGAAGCTGGTCAGGAACAGCGCGCCACCGGGAAGTTCGGCGAGGGTGAAGAGCGCCCCGGCGTACATGCTGCCGATGTGGTTCTCGTTGCCGGCGCCCGGCATGCGCAGGCGCACGTAGCCGGGTTCGAGGACTTCCGCCCTGAGTCCGCTGCGCTGGACGAAGGCGATCTTTTCTTCGGTCAGGTGCCTGGCGAGTTCGGTGGGCAGTGGCATGGCGCTCTCCATGTCGGGGATCCCAGCCAGACTAGCCGGCCGGCCAGGCCGGGCAAGGACCGAAACGCTCGCCCGGACTGACCGATCCGCTCAGCGTGCGGCGGCGGCCAGGGCCTGGTCGAGGTCGGCGAGGATGTCGTCGATGTGCTCGATGCCGATCGACAGCCGCACCATGTCGTCGGAGACTCCGGCGCGGGCCAGTTCCTCCGCGTTCAACTGGCGGTGGGTGGTGCTCGCCGGGTGGCAGGCCAGGGACTTGGCGTCGCCGATGTTGACCAGCCGCACCACCAGCTTCAAGGCGTCGATGAAGCGCGCGCCGGCGGCGCTGCCGCCCTGGATGCCGAAAGACAGGATCGCCGCCGGGCGGCCCCCCAGGTAGCGCCGGGCCAGGGCGTGCTCGGGGTTGTCGGCGAGGCCGGCGTATTTCACCCAGGCCACCTGCGGATGCTGCTGCAGGTAGCGGGCCACGGCGAGGGCGTTGTCGCAGTGGCGCTCCATGCGCAGCGCCAGGGTCTCCAGGCCTTGGAGGATGAGGAAGGCGTTGAACGGCGAGAGCGCCGCGCCCATGTTGCGCAGCGGTACCACCCGGCAGCGGCCGATGAAGGCGGCGGGTCCGAAGACCTCGGTGTAGGTGACGCCGTGGTAGGACGGATCGGGCGTGTTCAGCAGCGGGAAGCGCGACTTGTTCGCCGCCCAGTCGAATCTGCCGGAGTCGACCACGATCCCGCCGATGCTGGTGCCGTGGCCGCCCATGTACTTGGTCAGCGAGTGCACGATGATGTCGGCACCGTGCTCGAACGGCCGGCAGAGCACTGGGGTGGCTACCGTGTTGTCGACGATCAGCGGTACGCCGTGGCGGTGAGCGGCGTCGGCCAGTGCCTGCAGGTCGATGATGTTGCCCGCCGGGTTGCCGATGGTTTCGCAGAACACGGCCTTGGTCCGCTCGTCGATCAGCGCTTCCAGGGCGGCGATGTCGTCGTGGGCGGCGAAGCGCGCCTGGATGCCGATGCGTGGCAGGGTGTGGGCCAGCAGGTTGTAGGTGCCGCCGTAGAGCTTGGCCACCGAGACGATGTTGTCGCCGGCCTCGGCGACGGTCTGGATCGCGTAGGTGATGGCCGCCATCCCCGAGGCCACCGCCAGCGCCCCGACCCCGCCTTCCAGCGCCGCGACGCGCTGTTCCAGTACGTCGTTGGTGGGGTTCATGATCCGTGTGTAGATGTTGCCCGGTACCTTCAGGTCGAACAGGTCGGCGCCATGCTGGGTGTCGTCGAAAGCGTAGGAGGTGGTCTGGTAGATCGGCACCGCCACCGCGCGGGTGGTCGGGTCAGGGCTGTAGCCGGCGTGGACGGCCAGGGTTTCCAGTTTCATGCAGCGTTCCTTCGGGCAGATTGGAAGGACGCAGCATGGGAAAGCGCGCCGGGCGGGTCAATGCGCCCGGGCAAGGAAAAGCGTGCCTGGTTAGACCGTTGTGTTCGCCGCTTATGCCTGTCAGCGCAGGCCGATGTAGATGTTGTAGGCGCTGATCAGGGTGATCAGGGTGCCGACGATGACCAGCAGGGTGCGCGGCGAAAGCTTCTTGCACAGCAGGGCGGCGAACGGTGCGGCGAACAGGCCGCCGAAGACCAGCCCGGCGACCATCTTCCAGGTGTCCGGCTGGCCAGCGAGGAGGATGAAGGAGGTGGCGCTGGCGATGGTCAGGAAGAACTCGGCGAAGTTCACCGAGCCGATGGTGGTGCGCGGGTCGCTACCCGAGCCGATCAGGCTGCTGGTGACCACCGGGCCCCAGCCGCCGCCGCCGGCAGCATCGACGAAGCCGCCGAAGAGTGCCAGCTTGGCCACGTGGCGCGGTGCCCGGCGCTTGATCACGTGGCGGTAGGCCTTGCTCAGGATGTACAGGCCCATCAGCAGCAGGTAGGCGGAGATGAAGGGCTTGAGCTGGTGGCCGTCGAAGCGGGTGATCAGCACGGCGCCGAGCACCGCGCCGATCATTCCCGGCAGCAGCAGGCGGAGGAAGAGTGACTTGTTGACGTTGCCGAGCTTGACGTGGGAAATCCCGGAAAAGCCGGTGGTGAACACTTCGGCGATGTGCACGCTGGCGCTGGCAGCGGCCGGCGTGGCACCAGCGCTGAGCAGGAAGGTAGTCGCGGTGATGCCATAGGCCATGCCCAGCGCACCGTCGATCACCTGGGCGAAGAAGCCCACCGCCACCGCGCTCCAGAAACCCCGGCTGGTCAGGGCCTGCTCGATGATCTCGAAGCCGTTGCTGCCGCCGTTGTCGAAGAACAGGCGCCAGGCCAGGAAGGCGAGCAGGCCGACCAGGATCAGCACCGCCGCCCACATGGCGGCGCGCAGTACCGGGTGGTCGTCCGGATGGGTGACGAAATCTTCGACAGGAGGCAGACCTAGCGCCTGGTGTTCGGTGTTGATCGAACTCTGGCTGAGATCGAGGTCGCGTATCTTCATGCGGCAAGGCGCCTGACAGGAGGTGGTAGAACAGGCTGGAATAAGTGTGGCGGCGAAGATAATCGGCTTTTCTTAGTGCGTCTAAGAAGTTTTCCGAAGGTATTTATTCCATTGCGGCATTATCGGCCGCCGTTCTGTCAGGGCATCCCGTCAGGAGGAGCAACTGATTTCCAGGTGCCGCCCCCAGTCCGGTGGGCGCCGAGTGAAGCGCTCCATGCCCGGCTGTTCCTCGAACGGGCGACTCAGCACCTGGTGCAGCAAGCGGACTTCCGTGTAGTCGCCCTGCTCGGCCGCTTCGATAGCCTGCTGTGCCAGGTAGTTGCGTAGCACATAGAGCGGATTGACCGCGTGCATGCGCCGGCGCCGCGACTCCTGGTCTCCGCCTTCTTCCTCGACGCGCCGGCGGTAGGCCTCGGCCCAGCGGTCGAAGGCCTCGCGGTCGACGAAGTCGTCGCGCAGGCTGGCCAGCGCCCGCTCCGGAGTCTCCTCGCCGAGTCGGCGGAAGAACAGCGAGTAATCCACCGCGCTGCCCTGCATGCGCTGCAACAGTTCCTGGACCAGGGCCTGGTCGTTCTCCGCGGCGACGCCCAGGCCCAGGCGCCGGCGCATCAGGTCGAGGTAGTGGGCCTGGTAGAGGGGCAGGAACAGGTCGAGGCTGGCGCGCAGTTCGTCCACTTCCACCAGTGGCGTCAGCGCCTGGGCCAGGGCGGCCAGGTTCCAATGGGCGATCGGTACCTGGTTGCTGAAGGAGTAGCGGCCGGCGTCGTCGGAGTGATTGCAGATGTGATTGGCGTCGAAATCGTCGAGGAAGGCGTAGGGCCCGTAGTCAAAGGTAATGCCGAGGATCGACATGTTGTCGGTGTTCATCACCCCGTGGCAGAAGCCATAGGCCTGCCAGCGGGCGATGAGTTCGGCGTTGCGCTCGACGACCTGGCGGAACATCGCCGCGTACGGCCGCTCGGCTGCGTTGCAGTCGGCGAAGTGGTGTTCCAGGACGAACGCCGCCAACTGTTTCAACTGGTCGTGCTGGCGGGTGTAGTAGAAGTATTCGAAGTGACCGAAGCGCACGTGGCTGGGCGCCAGGCGCAGCAGCGTCGCCGCGCTTTCCTTCTTCTCGCGCCAGACCGGCGTGCTCGAACCGATCACGCAGAGCGCCCGGCTGCTGGGAATGCCCAGTGCCGGAAGGGCTTCGGAGGCGAGGAACTCGCGGATCGACGAGCGCAGCACGGCGCGCCCGTCGCCCATCCGCGAGTAGGGGGTCTGGCCGGCGCCCTTGAGGTGCAGGTCCCAGTGCTCGCCGGCCTGGTTGATCACCTCGCCGAGCAGCAGGCCGCGGCCGTCGCCCAGGCGCGGGTTATAGGAGCCGAACTGGTGGCCGGAATACACCATCGCCCGCGGCTCGGCCTCCGACCACAGCTTGTGCCCGCCGAACAGCTCGGCGAACAGCGCTTCGTCACTGGTTTCCGCTGGCAGGTCGAGCAGCGCCAGGGCGGCGGGGCTGGCTACCACCAGGCGCGGCTCGGCGATGGGGTCGGGCAGGACTTCGGTGGAGAAGGCGTCGCCCAGGCGGGCGAAGCGGTTGTCGAAGTCGAGGTCGTCGAGTGATTTCAAGAGAGGCCTCCGGCAATTCCCGAGCATTGTGCTGGGAATTGCCGGAGGGCGTCCAGGCCCGGAGGTTCAGCGGGTCGGTTCGGCGGGACCGTCCTGGCCCTTGAGCGCGGGCGGATTGCCGACGCCGCTGTGCTGCGGCTCGCCGACGAACAGCTGGACCTGCTGGCCCTGGAGGTTCTTGACGAACACATCGACCTGGTTGAAAGCCATGTCGATCTTGTGTTCGCGGAAGCTGGTAGCGATCTTCGTCAGGATCTCGTCGGTAGAGGGGTTGCGGTCGCCCAGTTCGCGGACGTGGAAGCGCAGCTCGTAGTCGAAGGTGCTGGCGCTGATGGTCAGGAAGTACAGCAGCGGCTCCGGGTCGCGCAGTACCCGCGGGTTTTCCTTGACCGCCTGCATCATCAGCTTGCGCGCCAGCGGCAGGTCGGTCTCGTAGGCCAGGCCGATCTTGATGGTGACCCGGGTCACGGTATCGCTCAGCGACCAGTTCACCAACTGCCCGGTGATGAAGGTCTGGTTCGGGACGATGATCTCCTTGCGGTCGAAATCGGTGATGGTGGTGGCGCGGATGCGGATCCGACTGACCGTGCCGGACAGGTTGCCGATGGTCACCACGTCGCCGATTCGCACCGGACGCTCGAAAAGGATGATCAGGCCGGAGACGAAGTTGGAGAAGATCGCCTGCAGGCCGAAGCCGAGGCCTACCGAGAGCGCCGCCACCAGCCATTGCAGCTTGTCCCAGCTGACCCCGAGGGTGGACAGGGCGCTGACGATGCCGATGCCGCTGATGGCATAGGAAAGCAGGGTGGTGGTGGCGTAGGCGCTGCCCTGGGCCAGGGTCAGGCGCTGTAGCACCAATACCTCCAGCAGGCCGGGCAGGTTGCGCGCCAGGGCCACGGTGACCACCGCGATGGCCAGCGCCGCGAGGAAGTCGCGCAGGCTGATCGGCACGCTGGTGGCCGCTTCGCCGGTGCCGGCGGTGTACTGGTACAGGGTGACGTTGTCGAGGTAGGAGATCACGCTGATCAGGTCGGCCCAGACCCAGTACAGGCAGACGATGAAGCCGATCAGCAGGGCCAGGCGGATCAGCCGCAGCGATTGCTGGTTGATCTGCTCGATGCCGAGGGTCGGCTCCTCGACGTTGGTCTCGCCGTCGACGCCTTCCTTCGCCGCGTTCTGCCGTTTCGCCAGGGCCCGGGCGTAGGCCAGGCGCCGGGCCGCCACGCCCAGGCCGCGGACGAAGGCGGCTTCGATGACGAACCAGAGCAGCAGCAGGTAGAGGGTATCGATGAGACGGTCGGTGAGCTTCAGCGAGGTGTAGTAGTAGCCGAAGCAGACCGCGACGAAGAGCACCAGCGGCAGCGCGGTGAAGAGGAGGCCGACGATCATCTTGATCAGCGACGGACGCTCGTCGCCGGGGCTGCTGAACAGCAGGCGGCTGAGCAGCCAGGCCATGGCCGCGTAGCCGAGCAGGACCACGGCGATGCCGATCACGTCGTCGGCCAGGCTCGCCGGCTGGTGCTCGGCCACCGTCACCACGCCGACCAGCGCCAGGACCACAACGCCGAGGCGGACCAGGTGCCTGTCGAGGAAGCCGACCTGTTCGCGGCTCCAGTGGAAATGCCGCTCGGCGATGCCGCCCGGGGTGAGGATGCGATGGGCGGTGTAGAACAGCAGCCAGACCTGAGCCATTTCCAGCAGGGCGCTGCCGAGGGTGGCGTTCTGGCCGCGGGCGTCCAGCAGCAGGGCCAGGCCGGCGACGGCGAAGGTCAGGGTGCCGGGCAGGGCGAGGAGGATGGTGATCAGGATCGCCAGCGGGGTATGCAGCTGGCTGTCGCGCTTGAAGTGGCCGATGTCGTCGTTCAGCTCCGCCAGCTTGTCGTACAGGTAGCGGCGTTTCCACAGCAGCGCGGCGATCAGCAGGAACAGCGGCAAGAACAGCAGCGGCCGATCGACCAGGCCTTCGCCCAGTTCACGCACCCCGGAGCCCCAGGGGATCTCGGTGAGCTGGTTCTTCAGCAGGGTCGGGGTCATCTTGAACCAGGACAGGTCGAGCGGCTGGTTGCTGGGAATCCAGAACATCTGCTCGTCGAGGGTGGTGCGCAGGCTCTCGCTGGTGGAAAGCAACTGCTTCTGGTTCAACTGCAAGGTGATCGCTTCGTTGAGCAGCGCGTTGAGTTCGTGGTTGAGCCGTTCGAGCAGCTCGGAACGGGTTGCCAGCAGGGTGTCGAGATCCTTGCGCAGTTCCGGCGTGACCTGCTCGCTGGGCTGCTGGGCGAGCAGGTCGTCCAGGTATTGCTGCGGGGTCGCCAGCTTGTCGCGTTCCTGGTTCAGTTCGAACTGGCCGAGGCGCAGGTCGGCGATCTCGTCGGCCAGGCTCTGGTCGGTCTTGATCTTCGGCAGCGCCTGTTTCTGCTTGTAGAGGATGCGCGACAGCAGCAGGCTGCCGCGCAGGACGTTGATCTGTTCCTCGAGGGCCTGGTTGGACTGGGTCAGGTTGTCCAGTTGCTGCTTGGTCTCGAGGTTGCGCCGGGTGAGCACGTTGAGGCGGTCGGTGGCGCGCAGCAGGTAGTCGGAGAGACGCAGATTCTTGGCGTTCTCCTGGCTCAGCAGGCTGTCGGTGCCGGCCCCCTGGGCGCCTTCCTTGGACAGCTCGGCGACGGTCTTTTCCGACTGCTCGCGGCGCTTCTCGCTGATCAGCGCCTGCAGGTCGAGGGTTTCCTTTTCCAGGCGCGAGATCTTCTCGGTGAGCAGATCGTGCTGGCTCTTGCCGAGGTCCTGCAGCAGGTTGTTGCCGGCCAGCTCCTGGCGCAACAGCTGGCTCTGCACGGTCAGCGCGGCCTGCTCGGCGAGCAGCTCGCCGCGACGGTCGGCGTTGATCGCCTTGCCGCTTTCCTTGCCGGCCTTGAGCAGCGAGCCGATCTCCAGGATTCGTGCCTGCATGCTGCTGATGCCGGCCTGGGCTCGTTCCGGGCGGGTCTCGGCGGTGATCGACAGGCTGTTGGCCTCGCCCAGGGCCTTCTGCCACTCGGCCTGCTGGGTGGTGCGGTCGTTGAGCAGCATCTCCAGGCGGGCCACGCTCTCGCCGCTGTAGCGCTCGCTGACCGGGCGTTCGCGGGTCTTCTTCAGGCGCTCCAGTTCGCGCTGGTTATCCTCGATCTGCCGGGGCGCGTCGCTCAGGCGCTTTTTCAGGTCTTCCAGGCTCTGCAGCGCTTCGTCGCGCGCGGCGAGGAACTTGAGGGTCTGTTCGAGTCTGGCCTTGACGACCTTCTGGTCGGCTTCGGCGAGCTTGCGTTCGGCCAGCTTGTCGAGGCTTTGCTGGACGGCTTCGGCCGAGGGCGGCTCGGACTGGGCGAGGAGCGGCGGACTGGCAAGGCAGAGGCCGAGGAAAAGAGTAGCGATCAGGGAGCGGAGGGCAGGCATGGTCGAGAAGAGACTCGAAGAAGGGTGAATGCAGGTTAGTGGTGGCTCCGGGACGCCGCAAGGCGTCACGGAACGGGGATTCGACAGGAAATCAGAGGAAAAGTCCGGGCCCTGGGCGGCCTTCCGGAAACTTCACGCCGACCTTGCGGATACGGTTGCCTTCCAGGGCGGCCACGGTCCAGGTCAGGCCGTTCCACTCCACCTGGTCGCCGATCACCGCTTCGCCGCCGATCTCGTGGGCGATGAAGCGGCCCAGCGCTTGCTCGCCGTCGATGCCGTCGAGCTTCAGGCCGTAGAGCGAGGCCACCGCCGACAGCTGGGCATCGCCTTCCAGCACGAAGTCGCCGAAGAAGCGCGCGCCGAGGCCGCGGTCGGGCGCCTGGCTGAACAGCTTGCCGAGGGCCGGCAGGTCGTGTTCGTGGCCGATCACGCAGAGGATGTCGTCGGCCTCGAGGATGGTGCTGCCCGACGGGTGGAGCAGTTCGGTGCCGCGGAACAGCGCGGCGATCCGGGTCCCGCCGGGCATCTTCAGCTCGCGCAGGGCGGCGCCGATGCACCACTTTTCCTTGTTCAGGTGGTAGACGAACAGCTCCCACTCGCTGGTCGGGTGGATCTCCAGGCCGGCGCGGGATATCGGTGCCGGGTCCGGCGGCACCACCACCCGCAGCAGCCTGGCCGCCCAGGGCAGGCTGGTGCCCTGCACCAGCAGCGAGACCAGGACGATGAAGAAGGCCACGTTGAAGAACAGCTGGGCGTTCGGCAGGCCGGCCATCAGCGGGAACACCGCGAGGATGATCGGCACCGCGCCGCGCAGGCCGACCCAGGCGATGAAGGCTTTCTCGCGGTCGTGGAAGGCGCGGAACGGGATCAGTCCGATCAGTACCGACAGCGGTCGTGCCACCAGGATCATCCACAGCGCCAGGGCCAGTGCCGGCAGGGCGATCGGCCACAGGTCGTGGGGGGTGACCAGCAGGCCGAGGACCAGGAACATGCCGATCTGCGCCAGCCAGGCCATGCCGTCGAGCATGTGCAGGATGCCGTGGCGGCTGCGGATCGGCCGGTTGCCGAGGAGCAGGCCGCACAGGTAGATGGCCAGGATGCCGCTGCCGCCGACGGCGTTGGCCAGGGCGAACACCAGCAGGCCGCCGCTGATCACCAGCAGCGGGTAGAGGCCGCCGGCCAGGTGCATGCGGTTGATCAGTTGCAGCAGAAACCAGCCGCCGCCGAGACCGAGCAGGGCGCCGAGACCGAACTGCTGCACCAGGTGCAGGACGAAGCCCCAACTGAGGCCGGTCTGGCCGCTGGCGAGCATCTCGATCAGGGTCACGGTGAGGAATACCGCCATCGGGTCGTTGCTGCCCGATTCGATCTCCAGGGTCGCGGTGACCCGCTCGTTGAGACCTTTGCCGCCGAGCAGGGAGAACACCGCGGCGGCGTCGGTGGAGCCGACGATGGCGCCGATCAGCAGGCCTTCCATCCAGTGCAGGTCGAACAGCCAGGCCGCCGCGATGCCGGTCAGGCCGGTGGTCACCAACACGCCCAGGGTGGCCAGCGACAATGCCGGCCAGAGCGCCACGCGGAAGCTGGAGACGCGGGTGCGCAGGCCGCCGTCGAGGAGGATCACGGCGAGCGCCAGGTTGCCCACCAGGTAGGCCACCGGATAGTTGTCGAAGACGATGCCGCCGACCCCATCGTTGCCGGCGATCATGCCGACGGCGAGGAAGATCACCAGGATCGGGATGCCCAGGCGGGAGGACAGCGAGCTGACGAGGATGCTCATGCCGACCAGCACCGCCCCGATCAGGAAGAAATTATTGACGGTGACGGCGTCCAAGGTCGGCCTCCTCGCGGCGGGACAGGGGGAAGGCGACGCTACGGGTCGGTTTTACGTAGGGGAATTACGTAGACAGGATGCAGGCCGCATGCCAAGTGATTCTAACCTGCGGATTTGGCGGACTGTAAAGGGGCGTCGGCGGTTTTTTTCGAAGGAATTCCGAGGCTTTCGCGTTGTCCGGGCGAGTGCGCGCGAACTCGCTGGCGTGGCCGCCAGGCAACGGCAACCCGGCGTTCATGCCCGGACATAAAAAAGCCCCGGACGTGACCGGGGCGGGAAAGGGCAGGCAGGATCAGAACCATTCTTCCTGCATGCTCGAACACACGTCGTCGCGGGCCTCCAGCAGCGCCAGTTCGTGGTGGCAGCCAGGCACTTCCCAGGTCAGGAAGTAGCGAGCGGCCTGCAACTTGCCGCGATAGAAGTCGGCGTCGGCGCAGTCGCCGCGAGCCAGCCCTTCCTCGGCGCGGATCGCCTGCTCCAGCCAGCGCCAGCCGATCACCGCATGGCCGAACACCTTCAGGTACAGCGCCGAGTTGGCCAGGCCCTGGTTGACCTGGCCCTGCATCAGGTCGCCGAGCAGTGCCAGGGTCACCTCGGACAGCCGCGCCACCAGCCGTTCCAGCGGCTGGCGCAGGGCGGCCAGGGATGGATGGGCTTCGGCGCGCCGGCAGGCGTCCTGGATCAGGCGGGTCAGCTGGCGCAGGCCGGCGCCGTTGTTCTGCCCGACCTTGCGTCCCAGCAGGTCGAGGGACTGGATGCCGTGGGTGCCTTCGTGGATCGGGTTCAGGCGATTGTCGCGGTAGTACTGTTCCACCGGGTATTCGCGGGTGTAGCCGTGGCCGCCGAGGATCTGGATCGCCAGCTCGTTGGCCTTCAGGCAGAACTCCGAGGGCCAGGACTTGACGATCGGGGTCAGCAGGTCGAGCAGTTCGTGGGCCTGGCGGCGCTGTTCGTCGTCCTCCAGGGTCTGGCTGTCGTCGAACAGGCGCGCGGCGTACAGGCCCAGGTCGAAAGCGCCTTCGACATAGGCCTTCTGGGTCAGCAGCATGCGCCGCACGTCGGCGTGGCGGATGATCGCCACCTGTGGCGCGCTCGGGTCTTTGCCGTCCGGCAGGCGGCCCTGCGGGCGTTCGCGGGCGTACTCCAGCGAATAGAGGTAACCGGCATAGCCAAGCATCACCGCGCCCATGCCGACGCCGATGCGCGCCTCGTTCATCATCTGGAACATGTAGGCCAGGCCGTGGTGCGGCTTGCCCACTAGGTAGCCGACGCAGGCGCCGTTGTCGCCGAAGTTCAGCGCGGTGGAGGTGGTGCCGCGATAACCCATCTTGTGGAACAGGCCGGCGAGGATCACGTCGTTGCGCGGCCCTAGGCTGCCGTCGGCGTTGACCAGGAACTTCGGCACGATGAACAGCGAGATGCCTTTCACCCCCGGCGGTGCATCCGGCAGCTTGGCCAGGACCATATGCACGATGTTCTCGGAGAGCGGGTGGTCGCCGCCGGAGATGAAGATCTTGTTGCCCTTGATCCGATAGCTGCCGTCGGCAGCCGGTTCGGCGCGGGTGCGGATGTCGGAGAGGGAGGAGCCGGCGTGCGGCTCGGTGAGGGCCATGGTGCCGAAGAAGCGGCCCTCGATCATCGGTTGCAGGAAGCGCTGCTTCTGCTCCTCGCTGCCGAAGCTCTCGATCAGGTTGGCGGCACCCATGGTCAGGAACGGATAGGCCGAGCTACCGACGTTGGCCGCCTGGAAGTGGGCGAAGCAGGCCTGCGACAGCAGGGTCGGCAACTGCATGCCGCCCTGCTCGAAGCTGCGGGTGGCGTTGAGGAAGCCGGCGTCGAGGAAGGCATCCACTGCCGGCTTCACTTCCGGAATCAGCGTGACTGAGCCATTCTCATAGAGCGGCTCGTGTTCGTCGCCCTTGCGGTTGTGCGGGGCGAACAGCTTTTCCGCCAGGCTCCGCGCGGTGCCGAGGGCGGCATCGAAGGTTTCGCGGCTATGTTCGGCGAAGCGCGGGCGCTGGGTCAGGGCTTCGGCATCGAGGACTTCGTACAGCTCGAACGCCAGGTTGCGGGAACTGAGCAGGGTTTCGGACATGACGACCTCGGCGAAAGGGGATCGTGGGGCGGCGCGGCGAAGGCATCGACCGTCGCAGGCGGTGCCAGGGTGCCAGCGAGTCTAGGCTGGTGAATGAAGGTCGCCAACCAACATCGATATGCGTGATACAAGGGCCAAACCTGCGACGGCGAGACCGCTGCCGAAGCCTCGGGAGGCTGGTAGAATCCGCGCCCCTCGCCCATGGGCGAGGGCCTGTGCCGACGCGGGGTCGGCGCGAATCCGCCGGGGCCGGGCGGTCCGGCTAGCAGCGCTGCCTGGCGCTGTCCAAGGAGCAGTCATCATGAACTATCGTCACGCTTACCACGCCGGCAACCATGCCGATGTCTTCAAGCACCTGGTGCTGGCGCGGATCTTCGCCCTGCTGGGGCGCAAGGACACGCCGTACGCCTACCTGGACAGCCATTCCGGGGTCGGCCTCTACGACTTGCAGGGTGACGAGGCCAGCCGCACCGGCGAGTGGGAGCAGGGCATCGCCCGCCTGTGGGAGCGCGAAGGCCTGCCTGAGCAACTGGACGATTACCTGGACGTGATCCGTCACCTGAACCCGGACGGCTCCCTGCGCTATTACCCGGGCTCGCCGGAACTGGCGCGGCGCCTGACCCGCGCCCAGGACCGCGTGCTGCTCAACGAACTGCATCCCGAGGACGGCCGCCTGCTCAAGGCCAACATGGCTGGCGAACGGCGGGTCGCCGTGCACCAGGGCGACGGTTGGCTGCTGCCGCGGGCGTTCCTGCCGGCGCCGGAAAAGCGCGCGGTGCTGCTGATCGATCCGCCGTTCGAGCAGGCCGACGAATTGCAGCGTTGTGTCGCTGCGCTCGACGAGGCGATCGGGCGGATGCGCCAGACGGTGGTGGTGATCTGGTATCCGATCAAGGACGAGCGCCAGCTCAAGCGTTTCTACCAGGCCCTGGAACGTAGCGTCGCGCCGAAGCTGCTGCGTGCCGAGCTGCACGTGCATCCGATCGACGACGCCGAGCGTTTCAACGGCTCCGGGCTGGCCATCGTCAATCCGCCGTGGCCGCTGGAGGACGAACTGCGCGACCTGCTGCCCTGGCTGGCCGAGGTCATGGCCCAGAGCCAGGGCGGCTGGCGTCTCGACTGGCTGGTGGCGGAATAGTCGTCAGGCCGGCAGGCACACCCCGGTGCCGCCCAGGCCGCAGTAGCCGTTGGGGTTCTTCGCCAGGTACTGCTGGTGGTAGGCCTCGGCGTAGTAGAAGGGCGGGACGTCGGCGATCTCGGTGGTGATGCGGTCGTAGCCGGCTTTCGCCAGTTCGGCCTGGAAGCTCTCCCGGCTGGCCATGGCCGCGGCCTTCTGGGCCGCGTCGAAGGTGTAGATCACCGAGCGGTACTGGGTGCCGATGTCGCCGCCCTGGCGCATGCCCTGGGTCGGGTCGTGGGCTTCCCAGAATACCTTGAGCAGCTGTTCGAAGCTGGTCTCCTGCGGGTTGTAGACCACCAGCACGACCTCGCTGTGGCCGGTCAGGCCGGAGCAGACTTCGTCGTAGGTCGGGTTCGGCGTGTAGCCGCCGGCATAACCCACCGCGGTCACCCAGACGCCCGGTTGCTGCCAGAGGCGACGCTCGGCGCCCCAGAAGCAGCCCATGCCGAACAGCACCTGTTGCAGGCCGGCGGGGAATGGCGCGGTCAGCGGGCGGCCGTTGACGAAGTGCGCTTCGGGCACCGGCATGGCGCTTTCGCGACCCGGCAGGGCCTGGTCCGGCGTGGGCAGCTCGCTTTTCTTGGTGAGGATTTCAGAACGCAGAACCATGGCTCTCGTCTCCTGCTCAGGGGGTAGGCGAATGACTCGCGGATGAGCACAGAGAGTACAGCCTTTCCGCGCCGGCGGGGGAGGCCTGGGGCGATCAGTGCAGGGTGCGGCAGGGATAGCGCAGCAGGCTGGTATTGAGCAGGTCGCTGGGGATCGGCCGGTCGAACAGGTAGCCCTGGCCGATGTCGCAGCGGTTGCGCCGGAGGAAGGCCAGTTGCTCGGCGCTCTCCACGCCTTCGGCGACTACCTTGAGCTTGAGGTTGTGGGCCATGGCGATCACCGCCGAGGTGATTTCCATGTCGTCCTGGCTGTCCGGGATGTCCTTGATGAAGCTGCGGTCGATCTTGATCACGTCGATGGGGAATTTCTTCAGGTAGCTCAGTGACGAGTAGCCGGTGCCGAAGTCGTCCATCGCCAGGGTCAGGCCGAGGCTCTTCAGGCGTTCGAGTTGCTGGCGGGTATCGTCGGTGGCGTCCAGCAGCAGGCTTTCGGTGAGCTCCAGTTCCAGCTGGCTGGCCGGGATGTTCTCTTCGTGGAGGATCGCCGCGATCGAGCCGACCAGGTCCGGGTCGGTGAACTGCTTGGGCGACAGGTTGATGGCGATCTGCAGCTCGCCCAGCCCGGCCTCGGCCAGCTCGCGGGCCTGGCGACAGGCTTCGCGGATCACCCACTTGCCGATCGGCACGATCAGCCCGGTTTCCTCGGCCACGCTGATGAAGCGGTCCGGGCGGATCATGCCTTTTTCCGGATGCTGCCAGCGCAGCAGGGCTTCCAGGCCGAGCAACTGGCCGCTGCGCAGGCACAGCTTGGGCTGGTAGTGCACCGCCAGTTCGTTCTGCGCCAGGGCGCGGCGCAGGTTGCTCTCGACGAACAGCTTGTAGCTGGCCTCGGCGGTCAGCGCCTCGGTGAACACCTGGACCTGGTGCTTGCCGTTGGCCTTGGCCTTGTGCAGCGCCAGGCCGGCGTACTTCATCAGGGTCTGCGGGTCGCAGCCGTGCTGCGGGGCGCTGGCCAGGCCGATGGAGCCGGTGATGTTGATCAACTGGTTGTCGACGAACAGCGGCTTGTCGAGCATGTGCAGGACCTGCGCGGCAATGCTTTCGCCCTTTTCCACCGCGGTGTCGTCGAGCAGCACGGCGAACTCGTTGCTGGCGAAGCGCGCCAGGGTGGCGCCGTCGCCGAGGCAACTGCGCAAGCGCCGGGCCAGGCTGACCAGCAGCTTGTCGCCGGTCTGGTGGCCGAGGCTGTCATTGATCCGCTTGAAGTTGTCGATGTCCACCAGCAGCAGGCTGAGCGGGCGGTCGCCGCTGCTTTCCAGGCGTTCCTCGAGGGCGCCGATGAAATAGTGCCGGTTGGCCAGGCCGGTGAGGTTGTCGCGGTAGGCGAGTTTCTCGATGTGCTGCTGGGCCAGCTTGTTCTGCGTGATGTCTTCGTAGATGCCGATGTAGTGGGTCAGCTCGCCGAGATCGTCGTAGACCTTCGACAGCGACAACTGGCCCCAGTAAGGCTCGTGGTTCTTGCGGCGGCTGCGGAACTCGCCCTGCCAGCTGTTCTGCTGGGTCAGCGCGGAACGCGCGTCGAACAGCAGCTCGCTGAGGTTCTCCAGCGCCGGAAGCTCGGACAGGCGTCGGTTACGCACTTCGTCGGCGCTGTACTGGGTGATCGAGGTGAAGCTCGGATTGACGTATTCCACCACGCCGTCGCGGTCGATCAGCAGGAAGGCGCTGGCGCTCTGTTCCACCGCGCGCTGGAACAGGTGCAGGGCGCTGGAGACATTGCGTCGCTCGTGGTTCATCAGGACCTGCGCGTACTGGTCGGCGAGTTCCCCGGCGAAGGCGATCTCGTCGCTCTGCCACATGCGGTTCTCGCCGGCGTGTTCCAGGCACAGCACGCCGACCACCTCGCCGCCGATGCGGATGGTGGCGTCGAGCAGGGCGTTGACGCCCAGCGGCTTCAGGTAGTCCTTGTAGAGTTCCTGGGTGCGTGGGTCGCGCTGGGCGTTGTGGGCGTCGATGGCGCGCCCGCTGTGTACCGCCTCGAGGTAGGCGGGGTAGCGGCTGGCGTCGATGCTCTGGGGCTTCTCGTACTGGTCGAGGTCGCGGCGGTAGACGGTCACCGCTTCCAGGCGCTGGTCGTCGAGCAGGCGCCAGATGCCGGCGCGCGCGGTGCCGTAGGCTTCGCAGGCGGCCTGGGTGATCAGTTGCGCGGCTTCCAGCAGCGGGTCGCTGGACAGGTAGCGATGGCGGGCCAGGCGGACGATCAGGTTCTGCTGGGTGCGCGAGCGCAGCAGGTGTTGCAGGTGGTCGTCCTGGGAGCGCTGGTAGAGGTCCAGGGACGCCTTCAGGCGCAGGTTCTGCGATTCCAGGTCGAGCAACTGTTCGCTGCGCTCGGCGCTCTCCTGTCGCTCCTCGACCATCAGGTAGCCGTGCAGCAACTGGCGGCCATGCTGCTGGAAGGCTTCGCCGAACTCCAGCATGGTCAGCACGCCGTTGGGTGTGTGCAGCTTGTAGCTCACCTGGTAGTGCGGGCGCTTCACCAGTTGCTGCTGGATCTGCTCGTGCAGGCGGTGGCGGGCCTCGGGTTCCATCAGGCTGGCGTAAGGCGCATCGAGCAGTGCGCAGAGGGTAGTCGCCGGCAGCCCGAGCTGGCGCTCGCAGGCAGGATCGAGGAACAGCAGTGCCCAGCTCGGCTCGTTCAGCCGCTCGAAACGCAGCAGCCCGAGCCGCGACGGCACGGGTAGCTGCGTGACAACCTCGGCCGCCGAACGGCTGGCGGCATCGGGATGACTTTTCATGCGAGGCTGATTCCAGGTACTGAGCGAGGGGGAGGCCTCGACCCGTTTCGATGGGGTGCAGGCAAAGGGTGCATTATGCCGATTGGTCTGACAAGTAACTCTGTATCGGCCCGGCAGGGCCCAAGTTAAGCGTATCCGGGAAAAAACCGCTGGACGGTCGGAGGTCTGCGGCGCCGCTGGAAAAGCCCTGTTTTTCGTAGGGTTGGCTTCGCCGGGAGGGTTGGCGTCGAGCGCCTGTCATCGTGCGCGCCGAACTCGCGCCTGCGGGTCCTGTGGCATTCGCTGGCGGTACGACGGGACGCAGTTTCGCCGAGCCGTCAGGCAGGCAAAAAAAGCCCCACCATCCGGTGGGGCCGAGAGACGAGCGTGGCATGCTCGCGAGAGGGGCTGGCCGCTCCGTGGGGAGCGGCGCAGGTATTACAGGAGCAGGGTGCGGATGTCCGCCAGCAGCTCGCCCAGGCGCTTGGTGAAGCGCGCCGCGGCGGCGCCGTTGATCACGCGATGGTCGTAGGACAGCGACAGCGGCAGCATCAGGCGCGGCTGGAAGGCCTTGCCGTCCCATACCGGCTGCATGGTCGCCTTGGACACACCGAGGATCGCCACTTCCGGCGCGTTGACGATCGGCGTGAAGCCGGTGCCGCCGATGTGGCCGAGACTGGAGATGGTGAAGCAGGCGCCCTGCATGGCATCGGCCGAGAGCTTCTTGTTGCGGGCCTTGTCGGCCAGCTCGGCGGCCTCGGCGGCCAGTTGCAGGAGGCTCTTCCGGTCGACATCGCGGATCACCGGGACCAGCAGGCCGTCCGGAGTGTCCACGGCGAAGCCGATGTGTACGTACTTCTTGCGAATCAGCGCCTTGCCGCTGGGGGCCAGCGAACTGTTGAAGTCCGGCAGTTCCTTGAGCAGGTGGGCGCAGGCCTTGAGCAGGATCGGCAGTACGGTCAGCTTGACCCCGGCCTTCTCCGCCGCGGCCTTCTGGGCAACGCGGAAGGCTTCCATGTCGGTGATGTCCGACTGGTCGAACTGGGTCACGTGCGGCACGTTCAGCCAGCTGCGATGCAGGTTGGCGGCGCCGACCTGCATCAGGCGGGTCATCGCCACTTCTTCCACTTCGCCGAACTTGCTGAAGTCGACTTCCGGGATCGGCGGGATGCCGGCTCCGCCGGTGGCGCCGGCACCGCCGGACTTGGCGCGCTGCAGTTGCTCCTTGACGAAGACCTGGACGTCTTCCTTGAGGATGCGGCCCTTGGGACCGCTGGCTTTCACTTCGCTCAGCTCGACGCCGAACTCGCGCGCCAGCATGCGCACCGCCGGGCCGGCGTGGACCTTGGCGCCGTCGCGGCTGGGTGCGCCGACCGGAGCCGGGGTATCGGCCTTGGCTGGCGCAGGGGCCGCCGCGGCGGGCTTCTGCTCGGCGGCGGGCGCCGCGGCCTGGGCCGGAGCGGCTACCGGCTGCTCTTCGGCTGCCGGAGCGGCGCCTTCCACCTTCAGCTTGAGGATCAGGTCGCCGGTGCCGACTTCGTCACCGACCTTGATCGAGACGCTTTCCACCACGCCGGAGGCCGGCGAGGGGATCTCCATGCTGGCCTTGTCGGATTCCAGGGTGATCAGCGACTGGTCGGCCTCGACCGTGTCGCCGGCCTTGACCATCACTTCGATGACGTTGGCCTTGCCGGCCGAGCCGATGTCCGGGACCTTGATGTCCTGGACGCTGGCTGCGGCGGGGGCGGCCGGCTTGCTCTCGCTCGGGGCGGGAGCAGGCGCTTCGGCTTTCGGCGCTTCCGGTTGGGCGGGCGCTGCCTCGGCCTTGGCTTCGGCAGGCTGTTCGCCGCCTTCCACTTCCAGCTCGAGGATTTCGTCACCTTCTTTCAAGGTGTCGCCGACCTTCGCCTTGATGCTTTTCACTACCCCGGCCTTGGGACTGGGGATTTCCATGCTGGCCTTGTCGGATTCCAGGGTCAGCAGGCTCTGATCGGCCTCGACCTTGTCGCCGGGCTTGACCAGCAGCTCGATGACTTCACCCTCACCGTTGCCGATGTCGGGTACGCGAATGAGTTCGCTCACATTCCTCTCCTTTTACGTGCCACCACCGCTGTGCGGCGCGCAAAACAAAGACTTTTGGTCCTTGGTTCGTTGTGAGCCGGCGCCGCCCGTTGGCGGCGCCGGCGTGCTCGAAACCCCTCGCTGCCGAGGGGAGTATGGAGCGAATTAGCAATCCAGCGGGTTGCGCTTCTCCGGATCGATACCGTACTTGGCGATGGCCTCGGCCACCACTTTCGGCTCGATATCGCCGCGATCGGCCAGCGCTTCGAGCGCGGCCAGCACCACCCAGTGACGATCCACTTCGAAGAAGTTGCGCAGCTTCTTGCGGCTGTCGCTGCGGCCGAAGCCGTCGGTGCCGAGCACCTTGTACTCCTTGGAGGGAACCCACTGGCGGATCTGCTCGGCGTAGAGCTTCATGTAGTCGGTGGAGGCGATCACCGGGCCGCGACGGCCGCCCAGGCACTCCTCGACGTAGCTCTGCTTCGGCTTCTGGCCCGGATGCAGGCGGTTCCAGCGCTCGACGGCAAGGCCGTCGCGACGCAGCTCGTTGAAGCTCGGCACGCTCCAGACGTCGGCGCCGATGCCGAAGTCGTTGCGCAGCAGCTTGGCCGCTTCCTCGACTTCGCGCAGGATGGTGCCGGAGCCCAGCAGTTGCACGTGGTGAGCGGCTTCCTTCTTGTCCTCCTCGAGGAGGTACATGCCCTTGATGATGCCTTCCTCTGCGCCCTTCGGCATGGCCGGCTGGACGTAGTTCTCGTTCATCACGGTGATGTAGTAGAAGATGTCCTGCTGCTCTTCGATCATTTGCCGCGAGCCTTCGCGGATGATCACCGCCAGTTCGTAGGCGTAGGTCGGATCGTAGGTGCGGCAGTTCGGGATGGTCGAGGCCAGCAGGTGGCTGTGGCCGTCCTCGTGCTGCAGGCCTTCGCCGTTCAGCGTGGTGCGACCGGCGGTGCCGCCGATCAGGAAGCCGTGCGCGCGGCTGTCGCCGGCGGCCCAGGCCAGGTCGCCGATGCGCTGGAAGCCGAACATCGAATAGAAGATGTAGAACGGCAGCATCGGCTGGTTGTGGGTGCTGTAGGAGGTACCGGCGGCAATCCAGCTGGACATGGCGCCGGCCTCGTTGATGCCTTCCTCGAGGATCTGGCCCTTCTTGTCCTCGCGGTAGAACATCACCTGGTCCTTGTCCACCGGCTCGTAGAGCTGGCCGACCGAGGAGTAGATGCCGAGCTGGCGGAACATGCCTTCCATGCCGAAGGTACGGGCCTCGTCCGGGACGATCGGGACGATGCGCGGGCCGAGTTCCTTGTCCTTGACCAGCTGCGAGATGATCCGCACGAAGGCCATGGTGGTGGAGATCTCGCGATCGCCGGAGCCGTCGAGCATGGCCTTCAGGGTTTCCAGCGGCGGAACCGGCACGCTCATGCTCTTCTGCCGGCGCACCGGCATGAAGCCGCCCAGCGCGGCGCGGCGCTCGGCCAGGTACTTGGCCTCGGCGCTGCCTTCTTCAGGCTTGTAGAACGGCAGCTTCTCCAGGTCGGCGTCCTTGACCGGGATGTCGAACTTGTCGCGGAACGCGCGCAGGCTGTCGACGTCGACCTTCTTCACGTTGTGCGCGATGTTCTTCGCTTCGCCGCTGCCGGTGCCGTAGCCCTTGATGGTCTTGGCCAGGATGACGGTCGGCTGGCCCTTGTGGTTGACCGCCTGGTGGTAGGCCGCATAGACCTTGTAGGGGTCGTGGCCGCCGCGGTTGAGCTTCCAGATTTCCTCGTCGGAAAGGTCCTTGACCATTTCCAGGAGTTCCGGACGCGCGCCGAAGAAGTGCTCGCGCACGTAGGCGCCGTCTTTCGCCTTGTAGTTCTGGTATTCGCCGTCGATGACCTCGTCCATGCGCTGCTGCAGCAGGCCGGCGGTGTCCTTGGCGAACAGCGGGTCCCAGAAGCGACCCCAGATGACCTTGTTGACGTTCCACTCGGCGCCGCGGAACACGCCTTCCAGTTCCTGGATGATCTTGGCGTTGCCGCGGACCGGGCCGTCGAGGCGCTGCAGGTTGCAGTTGATGACGAAGATCAGGTTGTCGAGTTTCTCGCGGCCGGCCAGGGAGATCGCGCCGAGGGATTCCGGCTCGTCGCACTCGCCGTCGCCCATGAAGCACCAGACCTTCTGCTTGCCGGCGGGGATGAAGCCGCGGCTTTCCAGGTACTTCATGAAGCGTGCCTGGTAGATCGCCTGGATCGGGCCAAGGCCCATGGATACGGTGGGGAACTGCCAGAAGTCTGGCATCAGCCAGGGGTGCGGATAGGAGGACAGGCCGTTGCCGTCCACTTCCTGGCGGAAGTTCTCCAGTTGTTCCTCGCTGATGCGGCCTTCGAGGAAGGCGCGGGCGTAGACGCCGGGGGACGCGTGGCCCTGGAAGAACACCAGGTCGCCGCCATGTTCGTCGGTGGGAGCCTGGAAGAAATAGTTGAAGCCGATGTCGTAGAGGGTCGCCGAGGAGGCGAAGGTGGAGATGTGGCCGCCCAGGTCCGGGTCGTGCTTGTTCGCCCGCATCACCATCGCCAGGGCGTTCCAGCGCACCAGGGAGCGGATCCGGCGCTCCATGAACAGGTCGCCGGGCATGCGTGCTTCGTGGGTTACCGGAATGGTGTTGCGATAGGGCGTGGTGATCGCGTAGGGCAGTTGGGTGCCGCTACGGCTGGCCAGCTCGCCCATGCGGGTCATCAGGTAATGAGCGCGGTCTTCACCTTCGCGGTCGAGTACGGACTCCAGGGCGTCCAGCCATTCCTGGGTTTCGACGGGATCGAGGTCTTGCATGGCTTGCTCCAGGGCGGAAAGGCTTCCAGAA
Organism: Pseudomonas sp. KBN12P06040; assembly: GCF_037574965.1. Taxonomy (NCBI): domain Bacteria; kingdom Pseudomonadati; phylum Pseudomonadota; class Gammaproteobacteria; order Pseudomonadales; family Pseudomonadaceae; genus Pseudomonas; species Pseudomonas sp. KBN12P06040. The sequence goes on along the minus strand of NZ_JBBELS010000001.1, from coordinate 5,823,429 downwards.
TCGGATGCCATAGGTGAGCGGCCGGCCTCGTGGGCGACCGCAGCTAATTCTTGGATGTTCTCCGGGGGTGTACCCGGCGACTTGTAGTTTTACTACAGATCAGTCTGAGAAACAGCCCTCTGGATACAATTTTTAGTAGTAAAACTACATTTCGATTGTCGCTGTCAGGCTATAAGGCCCGATGTAGAGCCTTTTCGACGTTGTGCGTCGAGCCTGTGGTCTTCGGTCGGAAGCCCAAACAGGATAGACCATGAGCCTGCCTTCGCTGGCGAATCTGCCGGCCACCCTGCTGCCCGCCGCCGAACGCGCCGGGACTGCCCTCCGCTCCGCTGTCGCCGCCCTCGATGCCGCCGCCCTGGCCCGCCTGGAGGCCTGGCCCGAGGAGCGCCTGGAGGATTTCCGACGGGTCGCTGCGGCCAGCGATTTCGTCGCCGAGCAGGCAGTGCGCGACCCGGCGATGCTGCTGGATCTGGCCGAACGCGGCGAGCTGGAGAACCCCCACGCGCCCGGCGAATTGCGCAGCCAGTTGCAGGCGCGGCTGGAGGATTGCGCCGACGAGGACGAACTCGGTCGGCGCCTGCGACGTTTCCGCACACGCCAGCAACTGCGCATCATCTGGCGCGACCTGACCCGCCGCGCCGCGCTGGCGGAAACCTGTCGCGACCTGTCGGCCCTGGCCGACGCCTGCATCGACCTGGCTTGCGAGTGGCTCCATCGGCGCCAGTGCGAGCAGTTCGGCACGCCGATCGGCCGGCGCTCCGGCGAACCGCAGCGGATGGTGGTCCTCGGCATGGGCAAGCTGGGCGCGGTGGAGCTCAACCTGTCGTCGGACATCGACCTGATCTTCGGTTACCCGGAGGGCGGCGAGACCGAGGGGGCGAAGCGTTCGCTGGACAACCAGGAATTCTTCACCCGCCTGGGGCAGAAGCTGATCAAGGCGCTGGATGCGATCACCGTCGACGGCTTCGTCTTCCGCGTCGACATGCGCCTGCGTCCCTACGGCTCCAGCGGACCGCTGGTCTACAGCTTCGCCGCGCTGGAGCAGTACTACCAGGACCAGGGGCGCGACTGGGAGCGCTACGCGATGATCAAGGCGCGGGTGGTCGGCGGCGACCAGCAGGCAGGCGAGCAACTGCTCGGCATGCTGCGGCCGTTCGTCTATCGGCGCTACCTGGACTTCTCCGCCATCGAGGCGCTGCGCACCATGAAGCAGCTGATCCAGCAGGAGGTCCGGCGCAAGGGGATGTCGGAAAACATCAAGCTGGGCGAAGGCGGTATCCGCGAGGTGGAGTTCATCGCCCAGGCCTTCCAGTTGATCCATGGCGGGCGCGACCTGAGCTTGCAGCAACGACCGCTGCTGAAGGTGCTGGCGACCCTGGAGGGGCAGGGCTACCTGCCGCCGGCGGTGGTCGAGGAGCTGCGCGGCGGCTACGAGTTCCTGCGCTACGCCGAGCATGCCATCCAGGCGCTGGCCGACCGGCAGACGCAAATGCTGCCCAGCGACGAATACGACCGCATCCGCGTGGCCTTCATCATGGGCTTCGCCAGTTGGGCCGCATTCCACGAGCGCCTGAGCCACTGGCGGGCGCGCATCGACTGGCACTTCCGCCAGGTGATCGCCGACCCGGACGAGGACGAAAGCGGCGAGGCGGCCTGCGGCAGCGTCGGCGCCGAGTGGATCCCGCTGTGGGAGGAGGCGCTGGACGAGGAGTCGGCCAGCCGGCAACTGGCCGACGCCGGCTTCGTCGATGCCGAGGCGGCCTGGAAGCGTCTCAGCGATCTGCGCCACGGCCCCCAGGTGCGAGCGATGCAGCGTCTCGGCCGGGAGCGCCTGGATGCCTTCGTTCCGCGCCTGCTGGCGATGACCGTGGAAAACCCCCAGCCGGACCTGGTGCTGGAGCGGGTCCTGCCGCTGGTGGAAGCGGTGGCGCGGCGTTCCGCCTACCTGGTGTTGCTGACCGAGAACCCTGGCGCGCTGGAGCGCCTGCTGACCCTCTGCGCGGCCAGCCCGATGGTTGCCGAGCAGATCGCGCGGTTCCCGATCCTGCTCGACGAACTGCTCAACGAGGGGCGCCTGTTCCGTCCTCCACAGGCCGCCGAGCTGGCCGCCGAGCTGCGCGAACGGCTGATGCGGATTCCCGAGGACGACCTCGAGCAGCAGATGGAGACCCTTCGTCACTTCAAGCTGGCCCACGGGCTGCGGGTGGCGGCCTCGGAGATCGCCGGCACGCTGCCGTTGATGAAGGTCAGCGACTACCTGACCTGGCTGGCCGAGGCGATCCTCGTCGAGGTCCTCGAACTGGCCTGGCGGCAGTTGGTGCAGCGTCACGGCCGGCCGTTGCGCGCCGACGGCACGCCGTGCGATCCGGACTTCGTCATCGTCGGCTACGGCAAGGTCGGCGGGCTGGAGTTCGGTCATGGCTCGGACCTCGACCTGGTGTTCATCCATGACGGCGACCCCCACTGCGAGACCGATGGCGGCAAATCCATCGATGGCGCGCAGTTCTTTACCCGCCTGGGGCAGAAGATCATCCATTTCCTCACCGCGCAGACGCCATCCGGCACCCTCTACGAGGTCGACATGCGCCTGCGTCCGAGCGGCGCGGCCGGCCTGCTGGTGAGTTCGCTGGGCGCCTTCCAGCGCTACCAGGAGCAGGAGGCCTGGACCTGGGAGCACCAGGCGTTGGTCCGCGCCCGGGTGCTGGCCGGTTGCCGGCGGGTGCAGGCGAGCTTCGAGGCGGTACGTGCCGAGGTGCTGGCGAGGCCGCGCGATCTCGACGCGTTGCGCACCGAAGTCAGCGAAATGCGCGCCAAGATGCGCGACAACCTGGGAACCCGCGCGACCGCCGCCGGCACCGCCTCGAATGCCTTCGAGGCCACGGCAGCCTTCGATCTCAAGCACGATGCCGGTGGTATCGTCGATATCGAATTTATGGTGCAATATGCGGTTCTAGCTTGGTCCGGAGAACACCCGGCGCTGCTCGAATTCACCGATAACATCCGCATTCTGGAAGGACTGGAACGGGCTGGCCTGATCGCCAGCGAGGACGTCCGTCTCCTGCAGGAGGCCTACAAGGCCTATCGCGCAGCCGCACACCGCCTGGCACTACAGAAGGAGGCCGGGGTCGTGAGCGGCGAGCACTTCCAGACGGAGCGGCGAGAAGTGATCAGGATCTGGCGCGAGCTGCGGCTCGGCTGATCCACTCAGGCACGTAACGCAAGTACGTAACGAATATCTGAAGGAGCTGGCAACTATGTCGATGGCCGATCGTGATGGCGTGATCTGGTATGACGGTGAACTGGTGCAGTGGCGCGACGCGACCACGCACGTGCTGACCCATACCCTGCACTATGGAATGGGCGTGTTCGAGGGCGTGCGCGCCTACGACACCCCGCAGGGCACGGCGATCTTCCGCCTGCAGGCGCACACTGACCGGCTGTTCGACTCCGCGCACATCATGAACATGCAGATCCCGTACAGCCGCGACGAGATCAACGAGGCGACCCGCGCCGCCGTGCGCGAGAACAACCTGGAAAGCGCCTATATCCGCCCGATGGTGTTCTACGGAAGCGAAGGCATGGGCCTGCGCGCCAGCGGCCTGAAGGTCCATGTGATCATCGCCGCCTGGAGCTGGGGCGCCTACATGGGCGAGGAAGCCCTGCAGCAAGGCATCAAGGTGCGCACCAGTTCCTTCACCCGCCACCACGTCAACATCTCGATGACCCGCGCCAAGTCCAACGGTGCCTACATCAACTCGATGCTGGCCCTCCAGGAGGCGATCTCCGGCGGCGCCGACGAGGCCATGATGCTCGATCCGGAAGGCTATGTGGCCGAAGGCTCTGGCGAGAACATCTTCATCATCAAGGATGGCGTGATCTACACCCCGGAAGTCACCGCCTGCCTGAACGGCATCACTCGTAACACTATCCTGGCCCTGGCCGCCGAACACGGTTTTAAACTGGTCGAGAAGCGCATCACCCGCGACGAGGTGTACATCGCCGACGAGGCCTTCTTCACCGGCACCGCCGCGGAAGTCACGCCGATCCGCGAAGTGGACGGGCGCAAGATCGGCGCCGGCCGCCGTGGCCCGGTCACCGAAAAGCTGCAGAAAGCCTATTTCGACCTGGTCAGCGGCAAGACCGAGGCCCACGCCGAGTGGCGTACCCTGGTCAAGTAAGCACCGAAGAAGGGTGTGACAGGGAGGCGAAAGCCTCCCTGATCATTTCCGGAGCCTGAATGAGAATTCTGATCGTAGGTCCCTCCTGGGTGGGGGACATGGTGATGGCGCAGACCCTGTTCCAGTGTCTGCGCCAGCGGCATCCCGAGTGCGTGATCGACGTGCTGGCGCCCGAATGGAGCCGACCGATCCTCGAGCGCATGCCCGAGGTGCGCCAGGCCCTGAGCTTCCCGCTCGGCCACGGGGTGATGGACGTCGCCACCCGGCGCCGGATCGGACGCGGCCTGCGCGGTCAGTACGAGCAGGCGATCCTGCTGCCCAACTCGCTGAAGTCGGCGCTGGTGCCCTGGTTCGCCGGAATACCGAAGCGCACCGGCTGGCGCGGCGAGATGCGCTACGGGCTGCTCAATGACATCCGCAAGCTCGACAAGCAGCGCTATCCGCTGATGATCGAACGCTTCATGGCCCTGGCCTTCGAGCCGGGCGTGGAGTTGCCGAAGCCCTATCCGCAGCCGCGCCTGCGGATCGACGACGGCAGCCGCCAGGCGGCGCTCGACAAGTTCGCCCTGAGCCTGGACCGCCCGGTGCTGGCGCTCTGTCCCGGCGCCGAGTTCGGCGAGGCCAAGCGCTGGCCGGCGGAACACTACGCCGCGGTCGCCGAGGCGAAGATCCGTGCCGGCTGGCAGGTCTGGCTGTTCGGCTCGAAGAACGACCATCCCGGTGGAGAGGAGATTCGCCAGCGCCTGATTCCGGGGTTGCGCGAGGAGTCCTTCAATCTTGCCGGGGAGACTTCGCTGGCCGAGGCCATCGACCTGATGTCCTGCGCTGGCGCGGTGGTGTCCAACGATTCCGGCCTGATGCACGTGGCGGCCGCGCTGGATCGCCCGCTGGTGGGCGTCTATGGCTCCACCTCGCCGCAGTTCACCCCGCCGCTGGCGGACCGGGTGGAGATCGTCCGCCTCGGTCTCGAGTGCAGCCCGTGCTTCGAGCGCACCTGTCGCTTCGGCCACTACAATTGCCTCCGCGAGCTGCCGCCTGGCCTGGTATTGCAAGCCCTGGAGCGGCTGGTCGGCGACCCTGCCGAGGTCGCCGGATGAGGGTACTGCTGGTCAAGACCTCGTCCCTCGGCGACGTGATCCACACCCTGCCGGCGCTTACCGACGCCGCCCGGGCGATTCCCGGCATCCAGTTCGACTGGGTGGTGGAGGAAGGTTTCGCCGAGATTCCCGCCTGGCATCCGGCGGTGGCGCGGGTGATCCCGGTGGCGATCCGGCGCTGGCGCAAGAACCTCTGGCAGACCCTGCGCAACGGCGAATGGCGGCGCTTCAAGCAGCGCCTGAAGGAAGTCGACTATGACCTGGTGATCGACGCCCAGGGGCTGCTGAAGAGTGCCTGGCTGACCCGCTACGTGGGCAAGACGCCGGTCGCCGGTCTCGATCGCGATTCGGCGCGCGAGCCGCTCGCCAGCCGCTTCTATCGCCGTGCCTATCCGGTCGCCTGGGGACAGCATGCGGTGGAGCGCACGCGCCAGTTGTTCGCCCAGGCGCTGGACTACCCGTTGCCCGAGTCGGTCGGTGACTATGGCCTGGACCGCGAGCAGTTGGCCGACGCCGACCCTGGAGCGCCGTACCTGGTGTTCCTGCACGGTACTACCTGGGTCACCAAGCATTGGCCGGAAGCCTACTGGCGCGAACTGGCCGAGCGCATGTGCGAGCGCGGCTGGTCGGTGCGCCTGCCCTGGGGCAGCGCCGCCGAGCGGGAGCGGGCCGGGCGCCTGGCGGCGGGGTTGGAAAATGCCGCGGTACTCCCCAGATTATCCCTGGCCGGCATGGCCAAGGTGCTTGCCGGCGCGCGCGCCTGCGTGGCGGTGGATACCGGCCTCGGTCACCTGGCGGCGGCGCTGGACGTGCCGACGCTGTCGCTGTTCGGCCCGACCAATCCTGGCTTCACCGGCGCCTACGGGCGCTCCCAGGTCCACCTGGGCAGCGACTTCCCCTGTGCGCCGTGCCTGAAGAAGACCTGTACCTACCAGCCGACCGAAGAGGATCGCAAACTGTTCGATCTCAAGCGTGAGCAGCCGCTGTGCTTCACCCGGCTGAATCCCCAGCGCGTGGCCACCCAGCTGGAGGCCATGCTGCTGGCCCCGGAGACCCTCCGATGACCCTGGCGTTCATCCTCTACAAATACTTCCCCTTCGGCGGCCTGCAGCGTGACTTCATGCGCATCGCCCTGGAATGCCAGCGGCGCGGGCACGACATCCGCGTCTATACGCTGATCTGGGAGGGCGACGTGCCGGACGGCTTCGAAGTGCTGGTGGCCCCGGTGCGCTCGATCTTCAACCACCGGCGCAACGAGAAGTTCACCGCGTGGGTCCGCGCCGACCTGGCCAGGCGCCCGGTGCAGCGGGTGATCGGCTTCAACAAGATGCCCGGACTGGATGTCTACTACGCCGCCGACGCCTGTTTCGAGGAAAAGGCCCAGACCTTGCGCAACCCGCTGTACCGCCAGTGGGGCCGCTACCGCCACTTCGCCGGCTACGAACGGGCAGTGTTCGACCCGGCCTCGAAGACCGAGATCCTGATGATCTCCGAGGTGCAGCAGCCGCTCTTCGTCAAGCACTACGGCACCCAGGCCGAGCGTTTCCATCTGCTGCCGCCGGGGATCAGCCAGGATCGCCGGGCGCCGGCCAACGCCGCGGACGTGCGTGCGGAATTCCGCCGCGAGTTCGGCCTGGAGGAGGACGACCTGCTGCTGGTGCAGATCGGTTCCGGCTTCAAGACCAAGGGCCTGGATCGCAGCCTGAAGGCGCTGGCCGCGCTGCCCAAGGCGTTGCGCAGGCGTACCCGGCTGATCGCCATCGGCCAGGACGATCCCAAGCCGTTCCTGCTACAGATCGCCGCCCTCGGTCTCAACGACCAGGTACAGATCCTCAAGGGGCGCAGCGATATCCCGCGCTTCCTGCTCGGCGCCGACCTGCTGATCCACCCAGCCTACAACGAGAACACCGGTACGGTGCTGCTGGAGGCGCTGGTCTCCGGCCTGCCGGTGTTGGTGACCGATGTCTGTGGCTATGCCCACTACATCGCCGAGGCCGACGCCGGGCGGGTGCTGCCGAGTCCGTTCGAGCAGGACAGTCTCAACCGCCTGCTCGCGGAAATGCTGGAGAACGCTCCGGCGCGCGCCGCCTGGTCGCGCAATGGCCTGGCCTACGCCGATCACGCCGACCTCTACAGCATGCCGCAGCGCGCCGCCGACCTGATCCTCGAGGAGGCCTCATGAGGCTGGTGCTGGAAGAGCCGTTCAAGCGCCTGTGGAGCGGGCGCGATCCGTTCGAGGCGGTGGAGGCGCTGCAAGGCAAGGTCTACCGCGAACTGGAGGGGCGCCGCACCCTGCGCACCGAGGTCGACGGGCGCGGCTACTTCGTCAAGATCCACCGTGGCATCGGCTGGGGCGAGATCGCCAAGAACCTGCTCACCGCCAAGCTCCCGGTGCTCGGCGCGCGCCAGGAGTGGCAGGCCATCCGGCGCCTGCACGAGGCCGGCGTAGCGACCATGACCGCGGTCGCCTACGGCGAGCGCGGCAGCGATCCGGCGCGGCAGCATTCCTTCATCGTCACCGAGGAACTGGCGCCGACCGTGGACCTCGAGGTGTTCTCCCAGGACTGGCGCGAACGTCCTCCACCGCCGCGGCTCAAGCGCGCGCTGGTCGAGGCGGTGGCGCGGATGGTCGGCGACATGCACCGTGCCGGAGTCAACCATCGCGACTGCTACATCTGTCATTTCCTGTTGCACACCGACAAGCCGGTGAGCGCGGACGATTTCCGCCTCTCGGTGATCGACCTGCACCGTGCCCAGACCCGCGACGCCACGCCGAAACGCTGGCGTAACAAGGATCTGGCGGCATTGTATTTCTCTGCGCTGGACATCGGACTGACGCGTCGCGACAAGCTACGCTTCCTGCGCACCTATTTCCGCCGGCCGTTGCGCGAGATACTGCGCGACGAGGCCGGCCTGCTGGCCTGGATGGAACGCAAGGCGGAAAAACTCTACGAACGCAAGCAGCGTTACGGAGACCTGCTCTGATGGCGGGGTGGACCCTCGAGCCCGATTACCGTCACCTGGCCGCCGACTTCGGTAGCCTCGATAGCGTGTTCGCCCTGGAGGGCGAGCGCCTGACCCGCGACCCGTTGTCCGAGGTCATCCGCATCGAGCGCGACGGCGTGCGTTACTACGTCAAGCGCTACCGCAGCGCCGGCAAGGGCCTGCGCCGCTACCTGGCGCGACCGCGGATCAAGGCCGAGTGGCAGAACCTCAAGCGCTTCGAGAAGTGGGGCATTCCCACCGCCGAAGTGGTCGCCTGGGGGCTGGAGCGCAAGGCCGGCGCCTTCCAGCGCGGCGCCATGATCACCCGCGAGCTGCCGGGCACCGAGGACTTGTCGGTGCTCGCCTGCAACCGGGATCCGCGCCTGAAGGACCCGCGCTGGGTGGACGGCGTCAGCCGGCAGATCGCCAAGGCTACGCGCCTGATGCACGACCAGCATTTCACCCACAACGACCTGAAGTGGCGCAACCTGCTGGTGGACGACCAGCCGCTGGTGTATTTCATCGACTGCCCGAACGGCGCGTTCTGGTGGAGCTTCATGCTGCGCTACCGGATCACCAAGGACCTGGCCTGCCTGGACAAGGTGGCCAAGTACCACCTGTCGCGCACCCAGCGCCTGCGCTTCTACCTGCAATATCGCCGTCGCCGGCACCTGAACGAATCCGACAAGAAGCGTATTCGCCAGGTGGTGGCTTTCTTCGAGGGGCGCGAATGAGCGTTTTCATCGCCGCGCAGGACCACGACCTGCTCCAGCGCAACCGTCTGGACAGCTTCGACGCCCTGTGGGCCTTGCAGCTGGACGCCGTGGACGAACCGAATACCGAGCGGGGTGGCTGGAGCAGCGTCTACCGCCTCGACCTGGGCGACTCCGCCTACTACCTGAAGCGCCAGAGCAACCACCTGACCCGCAGCCTGCGCCATCCGCTGGGCGAGCCGACCTTCGCCCGCGAGTTCCGCAACATCGAGCGCTACCGGGCGCTGGGCATTCCCGCCCTGCAGGCGGCGTTCTTCGCCCAGCAGGCGGTCGGCGGAGAGCGCCAGGCGATCCTCCTGACCCGTGCCCTGGACGGTTGGCAGGACCTGGACACCTGGCTGGCGTCCTGGCACGACCTGGCCGAAGAGCGGCGCCGGGCGATTCTCCGGGCGGTTGGCAGGCTGGCGCGCCAGCTGCACGCGGCCGGACAGATGCATGGTTGCTTCTATCCCAAGCATGTATTCCTCCGCGAGGGGGCCGATGGTGTCTTCGAGGCCTGCCTGATCGACCTGGAGAAGACCCGCCCGATCTGGTTCGGCCGCCGCGACCAGGTCAAGGACCTGGAGCCGATGCTGCGCCGCGCCCCGGACTGGAGCGAAGCGGACGTGCACGAATTCATCTCCGCCTATGTCGACGAACCCCTCGACTCGGCCGAGGTCGAGCAGTGGTATCGCCTTCTCGACCAGCGCCGTCGGCGCAAGGAGTCGCGCCGATGAGACTGGCCGAACTGCAAGCCGCCGGGCGCCACCCGCAACTGCCATTGCGGGTGACCCTGGCGGATGGCGCTGGCGCTGCCGAATTGCGCCTGGACAGTCTGCTGCGGGTGCTGCCCGGGCAGCGCTACGTCGGTGCCGGCGAATGGCGTGGGCGCAAGGTGCTGGCCAAGCTGCTGGTGGGCGGCAAGGCCGCACGGCATTTCCAGCGCGAACTGGAAGGGGCGCGTCTGCTCGCGGCCCAGGGGCTGACCACCCCGGCGCTGCTGGCCGACGGGCTGCAGGAGGGCGAGGGCGGCTGGTTGCTGTTCGACTACCTCGACGCGGCGCAGAGCCTCGGTGACGCCTGGCGTGCGGTGGAGGCACAGGCGCCGCTGGGCGATGCCCAGCAAGCGGTGCTCGGCGAAGCCCTGGCAGCCATTGGCGAGCTGCATGCAAAGGGCCTCTGGCAGGACGACCTGCACCTGGGCAACCTGTTGCGCCACGCCGGCCGCCTGTATCTCATCGACGGTGGCGGCGTGCGTGCGGAAACTCCCGGCCAGCCGCTGTCGCGACAGAAAGTGCTGGAAAACCTCGGGGTGTTCTTCGCCCAGTTGCCGGCGCTCCTCGATCCTTTCCTGGAGGAGTTGCTGGTGCATTACCTGCTGGCCAACGGCGAGCATGCGCTGCCGCTCGAAGCCTTGCAGAAGGAAATCGCCAAGGTTCGCCGCTGGCGGGTGCGCGACCTGCTGAGGAAGGTCGGTCGCGACTGTAGCCTGTTCAGCGTCGTGCGCGGTCCGTTCCGCCTGTTCGCCGCCCGCCGCAGCGAGGCCGAGACGATGGCGCCCCTGCTGGCGGACGCGGACCGCCTGATCGCCGCCGGCCACGTCTACAAGGACGGCGGCGCGGCCACCGTCGCCCGGGTCGAAGCGAACGGCCGCACGCTGATCATCAAGCGCTACAACATCAAGGGCTGGGTCCATTGGCTGAAGCGCTTCTGGCGGCCGAGCCGGGCCTGGGCCTCCTGGCGCGAAGGCAACCGCCTGGAATTCCTCGGCATCGCCACCGCCCGTCCGCTGGCGATGCTGGAGCGGCGCTGGTGCTGGCTGCGCGGGCGCGCCTACCTGATTACCGATTATCTCGGCGGTCAGGATATAATCGCTCGTTTTAAGCCTTGCCTGGACATGCCCGATGGCGCCGTTTCGCCACCGGAAGCCGAGTTGGCGGCACTGGATCGGCTGTTTTCGACGCTGATCCGCGAACGCATCAGCCACGGCGACCTGAAGGGACACAACCTGTTCTGGCAGGCCCATGAACAAGGCGGCGAATGGGCGCTGATCGACCTGGACGCGATGCGCAAGCATCACAGCCAGGTGTCCTTTGCCCGCGCCTACGCCCGCGACCGCGCGCGCTTCCTGCGCAACTGGCCGCAGGACAGCGGCCTCTACCGGCTGCTGGAGCAACGGATTCCCCGCCTCGGCGACGCCGCCGGGGCTTGAACGACAAGCGACGACCACCGCCTGCGGCGGTCGACGAGTTAAACGAAAGCCGCGGTTGTCGGTCCCACTCCGCAACCGCGAGCTGCTTTGAAGAGGTTCTACCGTGGCATTGACCGTCCTAGGCCTGTCTGGCGCCGTAAGCCATGACCCGTCCGCCGCCCTGTACATCGACGGCAAGCTGGTCGCGGCCGTCGAGGAAGAGCGCTTCGTGCGCGACAAGCACGCGAAGAACCGCATGCCCTACGAATCGGCGAAGTTCTGCCTGGAGCAGGCAGGGATCGAGCCGGCCGATGTCGACGTGGTGGCGATTCCCTTCGCTCCCATCAGCATCATGGAAAAGGCCCGCTGGCACTACGCCAAGCGCTACGCCTACGCGCCGGATCGCGCGCTGGATGCGATCCTGCTCGGCAACCGCCGCTACAAGCGTTACTACAAGCGCATCGAGTGGTGCCTGCAACAACTCGGCTTCGACCTGAAGAAAATCAAGATCCAGCCGGTCGAGCACCACCTTGCCCACGCCTCCAGCGCCTACCATTGCTCGGGGTTCAAGGAAAAGACCGCGATCCTCGGCATCGACGGCAAGGGCGAGTACGCCACCACTTTCTTCGGCTGGGGCGAGAACGGTCGGATCCACAAGATCAAGGAGTTCTACGATCCGGATTCGCTGGGCGGCCTGTACGGCGCGATCACCGAGTACCTCGGCTTCGACATGCTCGACGGCGAGTTCAAGGTCATGGGCATGGCGCCCTACGGTGACGCCAGCAAGTACGATTTCTCCCGTCTCGCCAAGTTCGAGAACGGCGAACTGGTGATCAACACCGACTATGCCAACGTCATCGGCTTCCGCCGCTACAAGGAGAAAGGCAAGGGCTACTACTTCTCGCCCAAGCTGATCGAGTGGCTGGGGCCCAAGCGCGAAGGCGATATCGCCGACGATCCCTACATCCATTACGCCGCGAGCATCCAGGCGCTGTTCGAGAAGCTCGCGCTGGAGATGATGGACTACTACCTCGGCGATATCATCCGCGAGACCGGCAAGGTCGCTTTCGCCGGCGGCTGCGCGCTGAACGTCAAGCTCAACCAGAAGATCATCTCCCGCCCCGAAGTGAAGGAGTTGTTCGTCCAGCCGGCGGCCAGCGACGCCGGCACCGCGGTCGGCGCGGCGGCCTACGTGTCGCACCAGCGCGGCGTGCCGGTGGAGAAGATGGAGCACGTCTACCTCGGCCCGGAGTATTCCAACGAGGACGTCATCGCCGCCTGCGCCCGTCACGAGGCCAGGCCGCAGTGGCAGAAGATCGACAACCGCAGCCGGCGTATCGGCAGGATCCTTGCCGACGGCAACCCGGTGGCCTGGTTCCAGGGACGCATGGAGTTCGGTCCGCGTGCCCTCGGTGGCCGCTCCATTCTCGGCTGCCCGAGCGTGCCGGGCGTGGCCGACCGGATCAATGCGCAGATCAAGTTCCGCGAGCGCTGGCGACCCTTCTGCCCGTCGATGCTGGATACCGTCGGCCCGCAGATGTTCAAGATCGACCACCCGGCCCCGTTCATGACCTTCACCTTCGAAGTCAACGAAGAGTGGAAGGAGCGAGTGCCGGAAGTGGTGCACGAGGACGGCACCTCCCGCGCCCAGGTGCTGAAGCGCGAGTACAACCCGCGCTACTACGACCTGATGAAGGAACTGGAGAACCTCACCGGCAACGGCGTGGCCCTGAACACTTCGCTCAATCGTCGTGGCGAACCGATGATCTGCTCGCCGACCGACGCTCTGAACATGTTCTTCGGCTCCGATCTGCAGTACCTGATCATGGAGGACATCCTGGTCGTGAAGGAGGGCGTGGACTGGTATGACTCGGTCGGCTGAACCTCGCGTCCTGCAGTTCTGTCACGGCTACGACGGGCCTTTCCTCGACTGTGCCCGTCAGTACGCCAGCCTGTTCGCCGGAACCCCGTACAAGGTCACCACGGTGTTCCTCACCGGGCGTTCCGATCCTGAGGTGGCGGCGCGTTGCGCCTCCGACGAGGTACTGTTCCTCGAGTACGGCTCCAGGGACATCCGTGGCCTCAAGCTGAAGGCGATCCGCGACTTGCGCGAGATCGCCCGTTCGCGCGACTTCCGCTTCTGCATCGCGCACCGCTTCAAGCCGATCTGGATCGCCAGCCTGGCCACTCGTCTGCCGATCGTTGGCGTGCACCACGCCTTCGGCGATTACCAGCGGTTGTCGCGCAAGGTCTTCGCCGGCCTGATGAGCAAGCGCCTGAGCCTGCTGGCGGTGTCCGACGCGGTGCGCGACGATATCCGCCGTTGCCTGCCGAAGTGGCCGGCGGAGCGGGTCGAGACGCTCTACAACCGCATCGACGTCGCTGCGCTGCAGGCCGAGCAGGTCGAGCGCCTGAGTGCGCGCCGGCAACTGCGCCTGCCCGACGAGGCCTGGGTGGTCGGCAACGTTGGCCGCCTGCATCCGGACAAGGACCAGGCTACTCTGCTGCGCGGCTTCGCCGCCGCGCTGCCGCGCCTGCCACAGAACAGCCTGCTGGCGATCCTCGGCAGCGGCCGCCTGGAAGAGCAGCTCAAGGACCTGGCCTGCGAACTGGGCATCGGCGAGCGCGTGCTGTTCCTCGGCCAGGTCGAAGAGGCACGGCGCTACTTCAAGGCGTTCGACGCCTTCGCCCTGAGTTCCGACCACGAGCCGTTCGGCATGGTCCTGCTGGAGGCCATGGTCGCCGGCGTACCGCTGATCGCCACCGCCTGTGGCGGCGCCCGCGAAGTGGTGGAGGGGGTCGGCATCCTCTTCCCGCTGGGCGACGAGACGGCCCTGGCCGAGGGTCTGACCCACCTGGCAGCGCTCGACCGCCGCCAGCGCGAGGCCTGTGCGCGGCTCATGCTCGAGCGCCTGGAGACACGCTTCTCCGACGCCGCGGTGCGCCGCGAATTCTGGCGCCTGCCGACGATTGCCGGCTTCGCTTCGGAGTCTGCATGCTGAACAGGTTGCGCGCCTTCCGCGAACGCGGTTGGCGCGAAGTGGATGCGCTGACCTACGCCCAGGCCTGGCAGCGTTTCGGCGGCAGCGTCGCGACCCACCCGCTGGTGGTCGAGCAGCTCGCCGAAATGGCTGGAATCCCGGTGCGTTACCTGGGTTGGGAGAGCGCTGGCGAACTGGTTGCGGCGATCCCGACCTGGGGCCGCCACCTGGCGTTGTCCAAGGACGTGCTCAAGCGGCGCGGCAAGAAGGGCCTGTACGACCTGGGCAACGCCGAACTGATCCTGCCGGTGGCTGGCGATGCCCGCATCGCCCTCCGCCATGGGGGACGCTACCTGTCGGTGCTGCATGAGCGGAACATCGTCACGCTGCGCCCGCAGGCCGAGCAACTGGCTTTCGCTCGCGCCCCCGAGGATTTCTCCAAGAAGTTCCGCTACAACCAGCGGCGCGAAGTGCGCCTGGTGGAGGAGGCCGGTGGCCAGGTGCGCCAGGCAGACAGCTTCGCCCCGGCCGAGTTCGCCGCCATCTATCTCGAACTGTTCCAGCGTCGCTGGGGTTTCCCGGCCACCGGCGCGGAGCGCATGGCCGAGGTCTTCGAGCGGCTGCGCGAATTGCTGCGCGGCTCGGTCCTGCTGCTCAACGACCAGCCCATCGCGGTCCAGGTACTGTATCGCGCCGAAGCGCCGGGCTGGCTCAGCGTCGAGTACATCAACGGCGGCGTCGATCCGCAGACCCGCGAGTTCAGCCCTGGCAGCGTGCTCAGTTACCTGAACACCCAGGCCGCCTGGGAGGATGCGCGAGCGCTGGGCAAACCCCTGCGCTATTCGTTCGGTCGCGCCGACCGCGAATACAAGGATCGCTGGTGCCATCCTTCTCCGGTCTTCCAGGTCTGAAGCATGAGCGCACGCAAGCAGCAGTTGCTCAAGCGTCATCGACGCAACAAGCGGATCGGCCTACTGGTTGCGCTGCTGGCATTGCTGGCCGTCGGTCTGCTGGTCAGCCCCTGGTTGTTGCCGATCCTCCTCGTGGCCCTGTGGGTCGCCCACGAAGCCTGGTTCGCCGATCACCTGTTCTATTCGCCGGGCGAGGACTACCGCTACCGTTTCGCGGAAGGGGTCGAGTCGCTGCCGGTACGCCTGGCGGATGGCCGTCTGCGAGTCGACGGCGAGCTGCGCGAAGGCGATACGCTGGTGCTTGGCATCGGCGTGCGCGCTGGCTGGCTGGGGCGTTTCCTCGAACCCTCGGTACTGCTGGAAGGTGGCGCGGAGGCCGATGCCCAGGCTTTCGAACGTGGGGTGAACGGCTTGCGCTACCTGAACCTGACGGGACTGGCCGGGCCGCTGGGCGAGGGCCGGATTCGCCTGCGCGGCCGGCATTGCCGGTTGGTCGGCGAACCGACCCTGTGGCGTGCGCGCCATCCCGACTACCGTGACCGGCGGGTGATGGTCATCGCTCCGCATGCCGACGACGCCGAGCTGGCCGCCTTCGGCCTCTACAGCCAGGCACGCGAGGCCTGGATCGTGACCCTGACCGCCGGCGAGATCGAAACCGAGCATTACCGCCGCATGGGCCTCGACGGAATAGCTGCGGCGCGCCTGAAGGGCCGCCTGCGCGCCTGGGATAGCCAGGCCGTGCCGGCGTGGGGTGGGGTGCCGGCCGAGCGCTGCGTGCAACTGGGTTATTTCTGCCTGCAATTGCCTGCCATGCAGGCGAACCCGGGCGAGGTGGTGCCGTCCCGTGAGGCCGATCTCGCCGATATCCGTCCGTTCCGCCAGTTCAACCGCCTGCGCCTGGCCAGCGATGCCGACGGCCTGTCGACCTGGAACAATCTGCTGGCCGATCTCCGCGAGCTGATCCTGCTGGCACGTCCCGAGGTCATCGTCCTGCCTCATCCGCATTTCGATCCGCACCCGGACCATGTCCGCGCCCAGGAGGCCGTGCGCGAGGCGCTCCAGGGTCTGGACTGGCAGCCGCAGGCATTGTTGCACTATGCCAATCACCTGCACGACAACGATCGCTGGCCGATGGGCGATGCGCACATGGGGGTCAGCCTGCCGCCGCTGACCGAAGAATGCTCGCCGTTGCTGCCATGGACGCTGGCGCTGGAGCGCACGCGCCAAGTGGACAAGGCCATGGCCTTGGGCATGATGCACGACCTGCAACCCAGGCCGCCGTTCAAGCGCCGTCTGCGCCGCCGTCTGCAGGGCTGGCTCGCCGGTCGTCGCTGGCCGGCATACGGCGAGGACGAGTTCATGCGCAAGGCGGTGCGTCGGCACGAGTTGTTCTGGGTGGAGTCGCTGGATGGGGAGGCGTGATGCTTGGGTCGAGCGTTCGGCAAGGTTCGAGCCGCCATGCTGCTTCGGAGCAGCCGCGAGGATGAAGGTCTGATGAAAGTTCTGTTTCTGGTCCAGAAAGAGCAGCGCGCGATCCTGGATCGCCTGTACGACGGCATCGCCGCCCACTGCGAGTGCGATACTCGCTGGCTGAGCAGCGAGGAGCAGGCCGACCTGCGCGGCTACTTCCGCAAGCACGTGGATGTCTCGCGCTACGACCGCATCCTGTTCTTCCTCCGCTTCAAGAAGGAAATGCGCCAGGTCCGTTTCATCCGCAGCGTGCCCAACCTGGTGATCCTCGAGCACGATGCCTACCAGAACTACATTCCCTGCAAGTACACCGGCAAGTTCAGCGCCCATTACCGGCGCCTGCCCTGGGCACGGGTGATCAGTTCGGGCCATACGGTCAGCGAACGCCTGCGCCAGGAGGGATTCGACGCGGTATTCGTGCCCAAGGGCTACGACCAGACCCTGTTGCATGACCTCGGCCTGGCGCGCGATATCGAGCTGGGCTTCGTCGGCAGTACCGGCAGCGTGGCCTACAGTGGACGCAAGGCGCTGCTCGACGAGTTGGGCGGAGTGGAGAACCTGCTGGTGACCAAGACCAAGTCCGGCGAGGAGTACCTGCGTACGCTCAACCGCATCCGTTTCTTCGTCAGCGCGGATGTCGGCATGGGCGAATACATGATCAAGAATTTCGAGGCGATGGCCTGCGGTTGCGTACTGCTGGCCTACGACCAGGGCGAGCGGGAAAACGAGGCCTTGGGTTTCCGGGACATGGAGAATATCGTGCTGTATCGCTCGGTGGCGGACATCCAGGAAAAGCTCGCGATCCTGCGCCTCGATACGGCCCTCGCCGAGCGGATCGCGCGAAGCGGCCAGGCGCTGGCCATCGAACGATTCAGCTTCGCCGCTGTCGGTCAGAGTATCGTCGAGGCCATGCGGCCCGCGTTGCGCGAGCCGGAGCGTCCCGGATGGCTGGAGAAGACCTGGCGACGTATTTTTACCTGAGAGTAGCAGCCGAAAAGAGCTGGGGCTTCAGGCGTGTTTGCTATTGTTCAGCTTGTTTTTCCGGGCTGGGGGGAGGTGTAGGACCGATGAAGATCGCAGGATCGCTCATGCATGTCTGGCGCTTTGAATGAGGACGTGAAGGACAGGTAAGGTTGTAGCTATGGCGCTCGTCGATGATGGTTCGCAGCCATTGGTTTCCGTGATCATCGCTTCCTATAACCACGAAAAGTATATAGAAGCGAGCATCGCCAGCGTGGCTGCGCAGACATACCGCAACGTGGAACTGCTGGTGGTGGACGATGGTTCCAGCGATGGCAGCGTCGAGCTTTTGCGCGGGCTCCAGGCGAAGTACGGCTTCGACCTCAGGGTCCAGCAGAACCAGGGACTGTCGAAAACGCTCAACGAGGCGATCGCCAGGGCCCGGGGAAATCTCATCGTGCCTTTCGGTTCGGACGACATCATGTTGCCGCAACGCCTGGAGAAACAGGTGGCACACATGTGGGACAAGCCCGAGGTAGGTATCTGCGCGGGCAATATCGAGATCATCGACTCCAATGGCCGGGTCATGCCGGGTAAGGAGCAGCGCAAACGCGACCTGCCTTTCCGCCGCCTCGACTTCGATGACCTGTTCCTGGACCGCAAGCCGGGCCCGATGGCGCCCACCCTGATGTTCCGCCGGGAAGCCCTGGAGAAGGTCGGCGGTTTCGATCCGGACATACGCCTGGAAGATGTCTATATCGAACTGGCGGTGACCAAGGCTGGCTACGTCATCGACATTCTTGGCGAGGTCCTCGCCCAGTACCGCAAGCATCCCACCAATACGTACAAGAACGCCCGTTTCATGGTGGACAACGTATTCAAGACGTACAGCCAGTTCAGCGATCACCCCGATTACGAGCAGGTGATCATGCGCTTCCGCAATTCGATGTTCCTCAAGTGCTCGAACCGGGACAAGGTGCTGGCCCGGGAGCTGCTCTCCGGCTTGCCGCTGAAGTACTGGAACGAGAAGACCTTCCGCGGCATTGCGCGGCTGTTTTTCTCCTAGCTCGGATGAACCCGGACCGCCTCCTCAGGAGGCGGTTTCGTTTTTGTCGCGGGCGCTTTTCTGCACCCACAGGGCGTACAGCAGGGCCAATGGAATCCAGATCAGGAACCAGTGCTCCTTGGGGCGGGACATGAACGCGTTGCCTTCCGTGAGGCCGGAAGCCAGTCCGAAGACCAGCCAGGTAGACGCCAGCAGCACCATGGGGTCGCGACGGTTCTTCCAGGCGAAGATGAAGGCCAGGGCGTAGATCGCAGACCATAGCAGCAGGCCGACGATCCCGCCGGCGAACAGCACGCCCAACTCGATGTTGTGCGGATCGGCCAGCAGCATGCCGTTGGCCAGCTTGATCCGCATCGGGTGATCGTAGCCATGGCCAAGCCAGGGGTGCTCGCCGATCTGGCGCAGGGATTCGCTCCAGATTTCCGGGCGGAAGGAGACGCCACGCTGGGTGAGCAGCTCTGGATTGAAGATATAAGCCACGATCATGCCCAGCGCTGCCAACCCTATGACGATCAGGGTCTTTTTCTGATTGCCGGCGATCAACAGCCAGCCCAGGCAGGCGGTGATTGCGATCAATGGGGTGCGTGAGCCGGTCGACAGCAACAGGCAGCATAGTATCGCCAAGGACAGCAGCGGCAGTGGCGCAAGAAGATGGCGTGATTGCATCCAGTAAACCAGCCAGACCACAGTGAATGCGCCATATACATGGGCACTCAGCAGTGGGTTGTAGAGAGCCCCGTATCCGGACAAGCGCATCCATGCAGGATGTGTCTGGAGGTGGTAGTGGACCACCGTGACCGCGGCGGCGAAAACTGCTCCCAGTGCCGCCAGCCAAGTAATGTTGCGTAGGCGTTCGGGTGCCTGTAGCGCCAGTATCCCCACACAGAAGAGCAGTAGAACGATGTACAGCGGCCGTTTGAACAGCGAACCCGCCGAGTTTTCCGGCGTTGACCAGAGCAGGCTGAGCATCATGTAAGCGCTGAAGGCCAGAATGGCGATGAGCAGCGGCGAGCGGGTCAGTGGACGTAACAGTTGCGGCTGGATAATCACGAAAAGCAGCGTCGGGGCTGCAAGCAGGATGTAGAAAAGCCGGTGATAGTCGGAGCGGTCGCCGACCCAGAACATTCCGGTGAGCAGGGCCAGCCAGCCCAGCGGCAGGATCCAGTGGCTGAGGATGTGGCTGGTATCGTGGCGAAGACGGGTCAGTCGGGTAGCTGCGAACATTCCTTGCTCAATCCAGTTGCAGTTGCTTGAGGAGCTGCTCGAGTGTCCAGTGGACCTGGCTGCTGCGGAGATAGGCCTTGAGCACCAGGTGCTCGCTGTCGTCGAGGAACCAGGTTCGATCCTGTTCGTAGCGCAGCAGGTGCTTGAAGTTGCGAATGCGTTGGGCGGCGCTGAGCGCCGAGCGCTGGACCCGCAGGTCGGCGATGTCGATCAGGCCCATCCGGCCTTCCGGCGTGCGCACCACGTTGCCCAGGTGCAGCGAGCGGAAGTACACCCCCTTGGCGTGCAGCGCGGCGATCAGCTCGCCCAGTTGCGTCCGGACTGTATCGCCGCACTCCGGGTCGTTGCGGTCGAGTTGGCGGAGGGTCTGCCCCGGTAGCGGCTCGTAGTGCACCGCGTCGCGCTGGATATGTGGGATCCGCAGTACGTCCAGCACCTTCGGGCAGACGATGCCGCGCCGCGCCAGTTCGCTGGCATTGCGGGCGAAGCGCTCCGCATAGGGGAACAGGGCTGCGGAGGAAATCAGGCGCTTGCGGCGAAACAGCTTGAGGAAGGACCCGTCGCGCAGACGCAGTACCTTGTCCCCATGACCATCGGCTTCCAGCACTTCTGCGTTGTCACGCAACTGCAAGTAGGAGGGGTAGTCTATGACTCGCATGCGAGCTCCTGAACGAACGGCCCGCCATCTTACCCCAACACGCCTTCCAGGCAGAGTGATGGAGGTCCTGTGCTACACTCCGGGACCTTTTCAGCATGTAAGAAACCATGAGCGATAGTCCTCAGAATCCCGGACCTTCCAGTCTCAAGATCTATTTCCGCCTGTTGGGCTACGTGAAGCCCTACATCGGAATGTTCCTACTCAGCATCGTCGGTTTCCTGATCTTCGCGTCGACCCAGCCGATGCTGGCGGGCATCCTCAAGTATTTCGTCGACGGCCTCTCCAATCCTGACGCGGCATTGTTTCCGAATGTGCAGTGGCCCTGGTTGCGCGACCTGCACCTGGTCTACGCGGTGCCGTTGCTGATCATCCTGATCGCTGCCTGGCAGGGGCTGGGCTCGTTCCTCGGCAACTTCTTCCTGGCCAAGGTTTCCCTGGGGCTGGTGCATGACCTGCGGGTCGCCCTGTTCAACAAGCTGCTGGTGCTGCCGAACCGCTATTTCGACACGCACAGCTCCGGCCACCTGATCTCGCGCATCACCTTCAACGTGACCATGGTTACCGGAGCGGCCACGGATGCCATCAAGGTGGTGATCCGTGAAGGCCTGACCGTGGTCTTCCTGTTCCTCTACCTGCTGTGGATGAACTGGAAGCTGACCCTGGTGATGCTGGCGATCCTGCCGGTCATCGCGGTGATGGTGACTACTGCCAGCCGCAAGTTCCGCAAGCAGAGCAAGAAGATCCAGGTGGCCATGGGCGACGTCACCCACGTCGCCTCGGAAACTATCCAGGGCTACCGGGTGGTGCGCAGCTTCGGCGGCGAAGCCTATGAAGAGAAGCGCTTCCACGACGCCAGCCAGAGCAATACCGACAAGCAGTTGCGGATGACCAAGACCGGCGCGGTCTACACGCCGATGCTGCAATTGGTGATCTACGTCGCCATGGCGATACTGATGTTCCTCGTGCTGTGGCTGCGCGGGGACGCCTCGGCCGGCGACCTGGTGGCCTATATCACCGCGGCGGGCCTTTTGCCCAAACCGATCCGCCAGCTTTCCGAGGTCAGTTCCACGGTCCAGCGCGGCGTCGCCGGCGCCGAGAGCATCTTCGAGCAGCTCGACGAAGCGGCGGAGGAAGACCAGGGGAGCGTCGAGAAGGAGCGGGTCAGCGGGCGCCTGGAAGTACGCAACCTGAGCTTCCGTTATCCCGGAACCGACAAGCAGGTGCTGGATGACATCAGTTTCGTCGCCGAACCCGGGCAGATGATCGCCCTGGTCGGCCGTTCCGGTAGCGGCAAGTCGACCCTGGCCAACCTGGTTCCGCGCTTTTATCAGCACAATGACGGCAAGATCATGCTTGATGGCGTTGAGGTCGAGGATTATCGCCTGCGTAACCTGCGCCGCCACATCGCCCTGGTGACCCAGCAGGTCACGCTGTTCAACGACAGCGTGGCCAACAACATCGCCTACGGCGACCTGGCTGGCGCGCCGCGCGAGGAAATCGAGCGGGCGGCGAAGGCTGCCAACGCCAAGGAATTCATCGACAACCTGCCGCAAGGCTTCGACACCGAGGTCGGCGAGAATGGCGTGCTGCTTTCCGGCGGCCAGCGCCAGCGTCTGGCGATCGCCCGGGCGCTGCTCAAGGACGCGCCCCTGCTGATCCTCGACGAGGCGACCTCGGCGCTGGACACCGAGTCGGAGCGGCATATCCAGGCGGCGCTGGACGAAGTGATGAAAGGGCGCACCACCCTGGTGATCGCCCACCGCCTGTCGACCATCGAGAAGGCCGACCTGATCCTGGTGATGGACCAGGGGCAGATCGTCGAGCGCGGCAGCCACGCCGAGCTGCTGGCGCAGAACGGCCACTATGCGCGGCTGCACGCGATGGGACTGGATGAGCAGGCGCCGGCGCCTGTCGGCTGATAAACTGGGCGTCTGCCCCGAGAGGTTGTTTGGAGTTCCCATGAAGTTGTCCATGCCCCGTTTCGACCAGGCCCCGGTGTTGGTGGTCGGTGATGTGATGCTTGACCGCTACTGGCATGGCGCGACTTCGCGCATTTCGCCGGAGGCCCCGGTGCCGGTGGTCCGCGTCGAACAGCACGAGGACCGCCCCGGCGGCGCCGCCAACGTCGCGCTGAACATCGCCGCGCTGGGCGCACAGGCCTTGCTGGTCGGCGTCACCGGCCGCGACGAGGCCGCCGACAGCCTGGCCAACAGCCTCAAGGCCGCTGGAGTGGACGCGCGCTTCCAGCGCATCGATAGCCAGCCGACCATCGTCAAGCTGCGGGTCATGAGTCGTCACCAGCAACTGCTGCGTGTCGACTTCGAGGAACCGTTCCGCACCGACGCGGCGGCCCTGGCCGTGGACGTCGAGTCGCTGCTGGCCAAGGTCAAGGTGCTGGTGCTGTCCGACTACGGCAAGGGCGCGCTACAGAACCACCAGGTGCTGATCCAGGCGGCACGGGCGCGCAACATTCCGGTACTGGCCGATCCCAAGGGCAAGGACTTCGCCATCTATCGCGGCGCCAGCCTGATCACCCCGAACCTGTCCGAATTCGAGACCATCGTCGGCCGTTGCGCCGACGAAGCCGAACTGGTCGCCAAGGGCCAGGCGCTGATGAGCGAACTCGACCTCGGCGCCTTGCTGGTGACCCGCGGCGAGCATGGCATGACCCTGCTCCGCCATGGCCAGCCGGCCCTGCACCTGCCGGCGCGGGCGCGGGAAGTGTTCGACGTCACCGGTGCCGGCGATACGGTCATCTCCACCCTGGCCGCGGCGCTTGCCGCCGGCGAGGAGCTGCCGTCCGCGG
This sequence comes from Pseudomonas sp. KBN12P06040, assembly GCF_037574965.1. Lineage (NCBI taxonomy): Bacteria > Pseudomonadati > Pseudomonadota > Gammaproteobacteria > Pseudomonadales > Pseudomonadaceae > Pseudomonas > Pseudomonas sp. KBN12P06040. The sequence goes on along the minus strand of NZ_JBBELS010000001.1, from coordinate 5,800,150 downwards.
TGGGCCTGGCCAACCTGGCCGCCGGCATCGTGGTCGGCAAGCTGGGTACCGCGGCGATCAGCGCGCCCGAACTGCGTCGCGCGGTGCAGCGCGAGCAGGGTTCCGAGCGTGGCGTGCTGGGCCTGGAGCAACTGCTGCTGGCAATCGAAGACGCCCGCGCCCACGGCGAGAAGATCGTCTTCACCAATGGCTGCTTCGACATCCTTCACGCCGGCCACGTGACCTACCTCGAACAGGCGCGCGCCCAGGGCGACCGCCTGATCGTCGGGGTCAACGACGACGCCTCGGTCACTCGCCTGAAGGGCGTTGGCCGGCCGATCAACTCGGTGGACCGGCGCATGGCGGTACTCGCCGGGCTCGGCGCGGTGGACTGGGTGGTGAGCTTCGCCGAAGACACTCCCGAGCGCCTGCTCGAGCAGGTGCGTCCGGACGTGCTGGTCAAGGGCGGCGATTACGGCGTCGAGCAGGTGGTCGGCGCGCAGATCGTCAAGGCTTACGGCGGCGAGGTACGGGTGCTCGGCCTGGTGGAGAACAGCTCCACCACCGCCATCGTCGAGAAGATCCGCCAGAAAGGCTGAGCCTTTCCCCGGCCGGTCGCCCCTGGCGGATGACTGGCTGGTCTGACAACTCCCTTCGGCGAGACGGTCATAGGCGCTGCCCATGCGGCGGCGCATGATCCGGGCATCCCATCCTGCGTGGAGCAAGATGCCCATGAGCACCGATGTACAGGGCCGTGCCCTGGCTGTACTGAACCGTGTCGCCCAGGCCGACTGGCCGGATCGCTTCAATCTTCGCAAACCCTTCGAGAAGCTGCTCTACAGCGGCAGCCGTACCGGCTTCCGCCTGGCCAGCGAGCGTTCGGCGAAGCAAGCGAAGGGACCGCGCAAGGCCGATCCGGACGGGTTGTTCGACCTGTCGTTCTCCGACGACCAGCAGATGCTGGTGGACATGCTCGAAGGCTTCGCCCTGGAGGTGTTGCGTCCGCGGGCTCATGACGCGGATGCCGAGGCCAGCCTGGCGGCGGAACTGCTCAACCAGGCGCTGGAGCTGGGCCTGACCCACTATGGGGTCGGCGAGGTGCACGGCGGCATGGCCGGTGAGCGCACCACGGTGACCACTGCCCTTATCGCCGAGGCCCTGGCCAAGGGCGATCTGTCGCTGGCGGCGGCCCTGCTGGTGCCGTTGTCGGCGGCCAACTGCATCCGCCGCTGGGGCAGCCCCTCGCAGCAGGCGCAGTGGCTGCCGGCGTTCGTCAGCGAAGAGGGGGCGCCGCTCACCGCCATCGCGGTCAACGAGCCGAGTCTGCTGTTCGACCCGCAGAAACTGGCGACCCGCGCCCGGCGCAAGGGCAGTCACTACCTGCTTTCCGGAGAGAAATGCCTGGTCCTGCGCGGCCTGGAGGCCAGCCGCCTGATCGTCGCGGCGAAGACCGACGAGGGGCCTGCGTTGTTCCTGGTGGAAGCCTCCGCCAAGGGCGTCGAGCGACGTGCCGAGCCGGCGATGGGACTGAAGGCCGGCGGCACCGCCCGGTTGCGCCTGAAGAGCGTCAAGGTGCCGGCGGACAACCGCCTGGCCGCCGAGCATTTCGACTACCGGGCCTTCCTCGATCACGCGGCCCTGGCCTGGTGTGCCCTGGCGCTGGGCACCGGGCAGGCGGCGCTGGACTACGTGATCGCCTACTGCAACGAGCGCGAGGCCTTCGGCGAGCCGATCAGCCATCGCCAGGGGGTCGCCTTCATGGTCGCCGACATCGCCATCGAACTGGACGCCATGCGCCTGATGGTCTGGCGCGCCTGCGCCCTGGCCGAGCGCGGCCAGCCGTTCCAGCGCGAGGCTTACCTGGCGCGTCTGCTGTGCGCCGAGAAGGCGATGAAGATCGGCACCGACGCCGTGCAACTGCTCGGCGGCCACGGCTTCACCAAGGAGCATCCGGCCGAGCGCTGGTACCGCGACCTGCGCGCGGTAGCGCTGATGGCCGGCGGCCTGCACCTGTGAACCCCAGCGAGTGCGCGGTCCGCCGCGACGAGTGAACGAGGAATCGACATGTACCTGGAAACCCCGAAGAAATTCCGCAGCCTGGCTAACCAGGCGCATCAGGTCGCGGAAAACTATTTCCGGCCGATCTCGCGCAAGTACGACAAGGCCGAACACGCCTATCCGAAGGAGCTGGACCTGCTCGCGGCCTTGCTGGACGGCATGAACAGCGGCTCGCCCGAGGCTGTCGGCGCGACCTCGGCGAGCAAGCGCGCCGGCAAGCAGGTAGAGGAGGGCATCAAGAACGGCGGCAACCTGTCGGCATTGCTCGGCGTGATGGAACTGTGCTGGGGCGACGTCGGCCTGCTCCTGGCCATGCCGCGCCAGGGGCTGGGCAACGCGGCGATCGCCGCGGTGGCCAACGAGGAGCAGTTGCAGCGGTTCGGCGGCACCTGGGCGGCGATGGCGATCACCGAGCCGGGCTGCGGCTCGGACTCGGCGGCGATTCGCACCACCGCGACCCAGGATGGCGACCACTATGTACTGAACGGCGAGAAGATTTTCGTCACTTCCGGCGAGCGGGCCGATGCCGTGGTGGTCTGGGCCACCCTGAACCGCAACCTGGGGCGGGCGGCGATCAAGTCCTTCGTGGTCGAGAAGGGCACGCCGGGGATGACCGTGACGCGCCTGGAGAAGAAGCTCGGGATCAAGGCTTCGGATACCGCTTCGATCAGTTTCAATGATTGCCGGGTGCCGGCCGCGAACCTGCTGGGCAACGCCGAGGTCGACGTGCAGAAGGGTTTCGCCGGGGTCATGGAGACCTTCGACAATACCCGCCCGCTGGTGGCCGGCATGGCCGTCGGGGTGGCCAAGGCGGCGCTGGACCGGACCCGCGAATTGCTGAAGAAGGCTGGCTGCAAGTTCGACTACAGGAAACCGCTGCTCACCGTCAGCCACGCCGAGGCCACTCTCTATCGCCTGGAGGCGGAGTGGGAGGCAGCGCGCCTGTTGACCTTGAAGGCGGCATGGATGGCCGACAACAAGCTGCCCAACTCGAAGGAAGCGTCCATCGCCAAGGCCAAGGCTGGACGGGTGGCCAACGAGATCACCCTGAAGTGCGTGGAGCTGGCTGGCGCCCTCGGCTACGCCGAGGATGAGCTGTTGGAGAAGTGGGCGCGGGACTCGAAGATCCTCGACATCTTCGAGGGCACCCAGCAGATCCAGCTGCTCATCGTCGCTCGCCGCCTGCTCGGCAAGTCTTCCAGCCAGTTGAAGTAGAAAGGGCGGCAAAGCCCGCCCGGTTCAGGCGCTGGCGCGGTCGCGCCCACCGCCGGCCTGGTCGCCGTTGCTGGATGGCCACAGTGCCAGCCAGTCGCGGAAACGGATGCGTTCCTCATGCACCAGCCAGCCGTCCTGTACGGCAAAGCTCTCGGCCAACCACAGGCCGCGGGTGGCCGCAGGGCGCAACTGGCCCTTGCGCAGGGTGAACAGGTCGCCGGTGGGGCGCCCCTGGTCCAGCGGCAGCAGGTAGAGATCGGGGCGCCGACGGTCCAGGCGCGCCACCAGCGGACCGCTCTCGAGCCGCTCGTCGACATGGTAGAGGCTCGGCTCGCGCGCATCGCGCGGCAGCTCCAGGCGCATGTCGTAGACCAGTTGCAGCGAGGCCGTGGGCAGGTGTACGTAGGCGCGTGGGCGCTCCAGCAAGCGCAGGCTGCCGGCTTGCACCGGACGGGCGGCGCCGGACAGCGGGGTGAGGACGAAGTGGCTGTTCTCCCGGTAGCGCAGCGAACCCTGGTAGGGCGTCGGCAGCCAGGTGTCGCCGAAGCGCCCGCCGAGCCAGCCGCCGGCGGTCTCCACCAGGCATTCCTCGGCGACTTCCTGGATCGCCGTGAGCAGCGGCAGGTTCAGTTCGTGGGCCGGTACGTAGCCGGAGATCAGCTTGAGCACGGTATCGCCGCGGTCCAGCCGGCGCTGACGGACCAGCACCCAGTAGTCGCGGCCCTGCCAGTTCAGGGTCAAGCGCACCGAGACCCCCAGGTTGGCCAGCTCGGCGACGAAGCGCTGCGGGTCGGCTACCTCCATGCGGCGGCGGCGTACGAGCATCTGCTGGAAGTTCAGCGGCAGGCCGAGGGCCTGGTAGACCAGCCCGTCCGGGGAGGCCTCCACCAGCAGCGGCAGGGTCTTGAAGGCGGACGGATCCTTGCGGGCGAGCATACGGGGCATACGGGGCTCCTTGTCGGGTCATCGCGCCGGGGCGGGACGGAGGCTCACGTTCGATGCACCGGCCACCGGAGGCGAGGGCGGCAGGCAGGATACGGCTCGTTCGGGAGGAACATGGCAGCGGAATGCACCGCGGGTGTCAACCCGCGGATGTTGCAGCCGATGTATGGTTCAGGCCTTTTTCAGGGCTTGCGCGGCCATCGCGACATTATGGGCCAGGTGCAGCGGATTGATGGTGCCGACGATGGCGGCGGCGACGCCCGGCTGGTCGAAGACCAGTTCGAAGCTGGCGCGCACCGGGTCCTGTCCGGCGCCCAGGCAGGCATGCCCGCTGGCCAGCGCCTTCTTCACCAGGATGCCCTTGGCATGGGCCGCGGCGTACTCGATGACCGGGCGCTCGGCGCGCTCGTTCAGGTTGTAGGTGACCATCGCGCAATCGCCCTCGCGCAGGGCGCGCAGGCCACCTTCGACGGTCTTGCCGGAGAGTCCGTAGGCGCCGATCAGGCCCTCGCGCTTGAGCGCGGCGAGAGTCGGGTAGACCTCGCTGTTCTCGAGGATATCCAGGTCGTTGCCATCGGAATGCACCAGCACCAGCTCGATCCGCTCGGTCTCCAGGCGCTTCAGGCTGCGTTCGACGGAGCGCCGGGTATGCGTGGCGGAGAAGTCGAAGACTGACTGGCCGTCGACGAACTCTTCGCCGACCTTGCTGACGATCACCCAATGCTCGCGCTGGCCGCGCAGCAGCGGGCCGAGGCGTTCCTCGCTGCGGCCGTAGGCCGGGGCGGTGTCGATCAGGTTGATGCCGAGGTCGCGGGCCAGGGCCAGCAGGTCGGCGGCTTCGCGGTCGTCGGGGATGGTGAAGCCGGAAGGGTACTTCACTCCCTGGTCGCGGCCGAACTTGACGGTGCCCAGGCCCAGCGGCGAAACGGCCAGGCCGGTGTCGCCCAGCGGGCGGTGCAGGTCGTGGAGGGTATCCCTGATCATGCGAAGGCTACCTCCCAGGCCGGTTCGGCGAGCGGCGGACGCGGCAGTTGCGGCAGCGCGGCATGTTCGCTGGGGCGGATGCCGTCTTCTTCCAGGCGGGCGCAGACCCGGTCGGCGAAGTCAGGGGCCAGCGCCAGCTTGGTCGGCCAGCCGACCAGCAGGCGTCCCTGTTCGGCGAGGAAGGCGTTGTCCGGGCGCAACAGGTTGGACTGTGCCGGCTCGGCGCGATCCACCCGCAAGGTGGCCCACTGCGCCTGGCCGAGGTCGATCCAGGGCAGCAGCTTTGCCAGTTCGCGACGTGCTTCGGCGATCTGCGCGGCTTCGTCGCGGGCCACGCCATCGGCTTCGGCGATGTCGCCGCCGAGGTACCAGACCGACTGGCCGTCGCGGGTCGGATGGGTGGTCACGGTGATCCGTGGCTTCGGCCCGGCCCCCAGGCAGTGGGCGTACAGCGGTTTCAGGGTCGCCGCCTTGACCATCACCATGTGCAGCGGCCGCCGCTGCATGGCCGGTTGTTCCAGGCCCAGTTCGCGGAGCAGCGCCTCGTTGCCGGCACCGGCGCTGAGCACCACGCGCTGGGCACGGATCTCCCGGCCGTCGACGCACAGGCCGGCCAGTTCCCGGCCTTCGCGCAGCGGTTCGATGCGCTCGCCGGCGAGCAGGCTGTCACCGGCCAGTTCCGCCAGGCGGCGAATCAGGTCGGGGACGTCGAAGACGATTTCCGTGAGGCGGTAGGCCTTGCCCTTGAACCCCTTGTCGCGCAGCGCCGGAGGCAAATCCTCGCCCTTGGCCTGCTCGACCCGGCTGCGCACCGCCTTGCTGGCGAAGAAGCTGGTAAGGCTGCCGGCCAGGCCGCCCGGCGACCACAGGTAGTGCGCCTCGGAAAGCAGGCGTACGCCCCGCAGGTCGAGTTCGCCGTCGCTGCCGAGACAGGCGCGCCAGCGCCGCGGCATGTCGGCGATGGCTTCGGAGGCGCCGGTCAGGGCGCCATGCAGGGCGTACTTGGCGCCGCCGTGGATGATCCCCTGCGACTTCACGCTCTGTCCGCCGCCGAGGCTGGCGCTTTCCACCAGCACGGTGGCGTAGCCGGCCCGGCGCAAGCGGGCGTTCAGCCAGAGGCCGGCGATACCGCCGCCAACGATGAGGATGTCGGTGGAAAGGGCTTGGGGCATGGGGCTGCCTTATCGGGAACGGAAAGGGCGCAGTATACAACCTGAGCCCGCGACGGTCGTTCAGTGCCCCGAAGCGCGGGAGAACAACTGGATCACCAGCACGCCGGCGATGATCAGGCCGATACCGAGGAGGGCCGCGGGGTCCAGGCGCTGGCCGTAGACGAACATCGCCACCAGGCTGACCAGGACGATGCCCAGTCCGGACCAGATGGCGTAGACCACGCCGACCGGCAGGGTGCGCATGACCAGCACGAGCATGCTGAAGGCGAGCACGTAGCCGCCCACCACCAGCAGCAGCGGCAGTGGCTTGCTGAATCCGGCGACGGCTTTCAGCGAGGTGGTGGCGACCACTTCGGCGGCGATGGCGATGGCGAGGTAGAGATAGTTGGTCATGGTGGGGTCCTCCGGAAACTGCGGCCATTCTAGGGAGCCGGCGGATGGGATAAAGTCTTTACCTATCTGTATTGGAGATAGGTTATGCAGTGGAACCTGGAGCAGATCCGCCTGTTCGTCAGCGTCGCCGAGCGCCAGTCGTTCTCTGCCGCCGCCCGCGAACTGAAGCGGGTGCAATCGGCGGTGAGCAACGGCATCGCGCTGCTGGAGGCGGACCTCGGCGTCACCCTGTTCGAACGCAGCAGCGGACGTCAGCCGCGCCTGACCGACGAGGGCCGGGTGCTGCTGGCGGAGGCGCGCGAGGTGCTGCGCCAGTGCGAGCGCCTGCAGGGGCGCGCGCTGGGCCTGGCGCGCGGCGAGGAGCCGCGGCTGCGCCTGGCCCAGGACGAGGCGATGCCTTACCAGCCGGTGCTGGACAGCCTGGAAGCGCTGGCGCAGCGCTTTCCCAGTCTGGAGGTGCAGGTGTCCAGCGGCGGCCAGGGCGACGTGACCCGTCGTTTGCTCGAGGAGCAGGCTGACCTCGGCCTGCTGTTCCACCATGAGCGCATGCCTGAGTCGCTGGAGCGGCGGCGCCTCGGCAGCGTCGAGATGGTCACGGTGTGCGGCGCCGGCCACCCGCTGGCCGGGCTGCAACGGGTCAGTCGCCGCGAGCTGGCACAGCACCGGCAACTTTTGATCGTGCCCCAGCAGAGCGGCTATCCGGGCGGCGAGCAGATCAGCCCGCAGGTGTGGCGGCTGGACAGCTTCTATTCCATGGCCGAGTTGCTGATGCGCAACCTCGGCTGGGCCTGGCTGCCGCGGCACGTGGTGCAGTACCCCACCTACGATCGGCTGATGGTGGAGCTGACCAGCGACTGGACACCGCCGTCGCTGGTGGTCGAACTGGTCTGGCGGCGCAACGAGGTGCTCGGCCCGGCGGCGGCCTGGCTCGGCGAAACCTTCACCCGCCACCTGCGCGCCATCGGCTGAGCCGGTCGGCGGGAGTTTTGCTAAGCTGCGCGCCCATGAACCGTACCCTCTATACCCTGCTGTTCCACCTCGGCTTGCCGCTGGTGGCGTTGCGCCTGTGGTGGCGCGCGCGCCAGGCGCCGGCCTATGCCAAGCGCATCGGCGAGCGTTTTTCCCTGTCCTTGCCCGAGGTGCCGCCCGGCGGCATCTGGGTGCACGCCGTCTCGGTGGGCGAGAGCATCGCCGCCGCGCCGATGGTGCGGGCGCTGCTGGAGCGCCATCCGCAGCTGCCGGTCACCGTCACCTGCATGACCCCGACCGGCTCGGAGCGCATCCGCGCATTGTTCGGCGAGCAGGTCCGGCACTGCTATCTGCCCTACGACCTGCCCTGGGCGGCGGCGCGCTTCCTCGACCGGGTGCGGCCGCGCCTGGCGGTGATCATGGAAACCGAGCTGTGGCCCAACCATATCCATGCCTGCGCCGTGCGCGGGATCCCGGTGGCGCTGGCCAATGCGCGCCTGTCCGAGCGCTCGGCGCGTGGCTACGCGCGCTTCGCCGGGCTGACCCGGCCGATGCTCGCCGAGCTGTCCTGGATCGCCGTGCAGACCGAGGCCGAGGCCGAGCGCTTCCGTCGTCTCGGCGCGCGTCCTGAGTGCGTCAGCGTGACCGGCTCGATCAAGTTCGACCTGCGCATCGACCCGCAGCTGCCGCTGGCTGCTGCCGCCCTGCGCGAGGAATGGGACGCGACGGCGCGACCGCTGTGGATCGCCGCCAGCACCCATGCCGGCGAGGACGAGATCGTCCTGGCAGCCCACCGGCGCCTGCTGGAAACGCGTCCCGACGCGTTGCTGATCCTGGTGCCGCGCCATCCGGAACGCTTCGCCGGCGTCCACGAGCTATGCCGCCGCGAAGGCTTCGCCACGGTCCGGCGCTCCGGCGGCGAGCCGGTGGCACGCGCGACCCAGGTGCTGCTCGGCGATACCATGGGCGAGCTGCTGTTCCTCTATGCCCTGGCCGACATCGCTTTCGTCGGCGGCAGCCTGGTGCCCAACGGCGGGCACAACCTGCTGGAGCCGGCGGCCCTGGGCAAGCCGGTGTTCGCCGGTCCGCACCTGTTCAACTTCCTCGACATCGCCGCGCAATTGCGCGATGCCGGGGCACTGCTCGAGGTGACGGATGCCGGCGAGCTGTGCGACGGCCTCGCGCGCCTGTGGGCGCAGCCGCAGGTCGCGACGGCCATGGCCACTGCCGGAGAGAAGGTGCTGCGCAACAACCAGGGCGCCCTGGAGCGGCTGCTGGCGGGGTTGGCGCGGTTGCTCGGGCGCGGCGGGTAGCGCCCGCCGCGTCGGCGCTCCCCTGGCCCTGCATCGCGACAGGCCGTTTCAGAACGTCGGCGGGGTGATCACCCAGAGCACCAGGGTATCGCTGTCGCCTGGGTTGCCGTAGCGATGCGGTTCCTGGCTGGAGTAGCTGAAGCTGTCGCCCTCGCGGAGCTGGAAATGGCGGTCGCCGACCCAGAGTTCGAAGATTCCGCTGAGGATGTAGCCGGCTTCCTCGCCCTCATGGCTGTAGCTCTGCTGGCTGTAGGTGCCCGGCGGGAAACGCGAGTGGAGGATCTCCAACTGGCGGCTGGGCTGCGGGGTGAGCAGTTCGTCGATGATGCCGTCTTCGTAATGCACGCTCATGCGCGTGTTGCGCCGCACCACGTAGCCGGCGTCCGCCGGGTCCACCGCGGCCTCGCTGGCGAAGAACCACTGGATGGTCACGCCGAGGCTGCGGGCGATGTTGAACAGCGCCGGAATCGACGGATACGCCAGGTTGCGTTCCAGTTGGCTGATGTAGCCGGCGGTGAGTTCGCTCTGTGCGGCCAGCTCGGCCAGGGTCAGGCCGCGGCGTTTGCGCAGGCCGCGGATGCGGGTGCCGAGGAAGTGCGTTTCGCTGCGTGGCGTGTCGGTGGCGTCCGGCGGTGACGGGCGGGGCATGCGGCGGGGTCCTGGCTGCGTTTGCGGCATTCTAGGGGCTGGGCCGGGACCCGTCGAGGGAGCCGCGGCCGCGCCGCTCAGATGCTCCAGGCGGCCTTGAGCCCTTCGTAGATCGCCTCCTCGGCGGTGCGGGGGGCCAGGCAGTCGCCGATCCGCAGCACCTCCGCCAGGCCGTGCAGGCTGTCGGCCAGTCGGTCCACCGGCTGGTGGCCCTGGCATAGCACCAGGGTATCGACCTCCTCGAACAGCATCGCCTCGCCGCTGGCGCTGTGCTGCATGTACACCGTGGTATCGTCGCAGCCGTACAGGCGGGCGTAGGGCGTGACCGGGATACCCAGGCGGTGCAGTTCGCCGGCCAACTGGTCGCGCACGTACAGCGGCAGGCTCTCGCCGCAGTGGGTGCCGTTCACCGCCAGGCGCACCTGGTGGCCCTCGCGCACAAGCTTTTCCGCGATACCGGGGCCGATCCAGTCGCCCCGCCAGTCGGTGACCAGCACCGAGCGACCGACCCGCACCTCGCCGCGCAGCACCTGCCAGGCATCCACGACCTGCAGCTCGCCGCCGCGCTCGAAAGGCGGCCAATAGGGTTCGGCGCCGGTGGCGACGATCACCAGGTCCGGCCGCTCGCGCTCCACCAGCGCGCGGTCGACCGGCGTGTTGCGGCGTACCTCGACGCCGGCCAGTTGCATCTCCCGTTGCAGGTTGGTGGAGGCGCCGCCGAATTCGGCGCGGCGCGGCAGCAGTTGCGCCAGGTTGACCTGGCCGCCGAGCTGGGCGCCGGCCTCGCAGAGCACTACCTCATGGCCGCGCTGTGCCGCCACCGCCGCCGCCTTCATCCCCGCCGGGCCGCCGCCGGCGACCAGCACGCGCTTGCGCCGCGAGGCCGGATTGGGCGTTGCGTAGGTCAGCTCGCGGCCGGTTTCCGGGTGCTGGATGCAGGAGATCGGATAGCCTCGGTGGAAATGTCCGATGCAGGCCTGGTTGCAGGCGATGCAGGCGCGCACGTCGTCGCTGCGCCCGGCCTCGGCCTTGTTCGGCATCTGCGGGTCGCAGATCAGCGCGCGGGTCATGCCGCAGACGTCGGCCTGGCCTCGGGCGAGGATGGCCTCGGCCTCCTGGGGCTGGTTGATGCGCCCGGTGACGAACAGCGGGATCGCCAGGCGCGCCTTGAAGGTACCGGCTTCGCGGGCCAGGTAGGCCGGCTCGATGGCCATCGGCGGGACGATATGGATGGCGCCGCCGAGGGAGGCCGAAGTGCCGGCGACGATGTGCAGGTAGTCCAGCTCGCCCTGGACCGCCTCGGCCGCCTGCAGCGACTCGCTTTCGCTGAGACCCTCGGGGTCGCGCTCGTCGGCGGACAGGCGCAGGCCGACGATGAAGTCCTCGGAGGTGGCCGCGCGCACCGCCGCCAGCACTTCGCGGAGGAAACGCAGGCGGGCATCGAGGTCGCCGTTGTAGCCATCCGTGCGGCGGTTCACCCGCGGGTTGAGGAATTGCGCCGGCAGGTAGCCATGGCTGGCGACCACCTCCACCCCGTCCAGTCCTGCCTGGTGCAGGCGGCGCGCGGCGGCGGCGTAGCCGGCGACGATCTCGTCGATCAGCGGCTGGTCGAGTTCGCGCGGCATCACTCGGAACCGTTCGTTGGGCGAGGCCGAGGCGGAATAGGCCACCGCCAGCAGGCCGTCGGCGGACTCCATGATCTCGCGCCCGGGATGGAAGATCTGCGACAGCACCACGCAGCCTTCGGCGTGGCAGGCCTCGGCGACCCGCCGGTAGCCGGGGATGCAGGCATCGTCGGTGGCCATCAGCACGTGCGAGGTGTAGCGCGCGCTGTCGTGGACCCCCGCCACCTGCATGACGATCAGTCCGGCGCCGCCGCGGGCCCGGGCGCGGTGATAGGCGACGAGTGGCTCGTTGACCAGGTTGTCGGTGGGCATCGACGTGTCGTGGCCGCTCGACATGATGCGGTTTTTCAGGCGTTTGCCCCGGATTTCCAGGGGGCTGAACAGGTGCGGGAAATTCACGGTTGGCGTCCTTCTTGTTGTTCTCGCGGCGCGCTTCAGAAACAGGATATGAATTTACCATCAGTAAAAAATCAACTTGTTTTTTTAAAATCGACTGGATAGTTTCTGTCCCGTGGCCGCTTCCCGGCGGCTCGCTGCGATCCACTCCACAACAAGAACAAGAGGAGACGCACATGAACCGTTCCTTTCCATTGCGCCGCGCGGCCAGCGCCCGTCCGCATCCGGTTTTTCCTTGCCGCGTCCTTCTCGGCGCCGTCCTGCTGGCGTTCGGCGGCCTCGCGCCAGTCCAGGCCGATGATGGCCTGGTGGTGGTCGGCTACGGCGGCGCCGGACAGAAGGCCCAGGAGGTGGCGTTCTTCCAGCCGTTCACGCAGCAGACCGGGATTCCCGTAGTGCAGAGCGAGTACAACGGCGAGATGGCCCGGATCAAGGTGATGGCCGACACCGGTCACGCCGACTGGGATCTGGTCCAGGTCGAGGGGCCGGATCTGGCGCGCGGTTGCGACGACGGCCTGTTCGAGCGTCTGGACTGGCAGGCCATCGGCGGCAAGCAGCAGTTGATCGCCAATGCCGCCCAGGAATGCGGTTCCGCCGCGCTGGTCTGGGGCGTGGCGATCGGCTACGACGCCGACCGGCTGCAACAGCCGCCGGCGTCCTGGGCCGACTTCTGGGACGTCCAGCGCTTCCCCGGCAAGCGCGGCCTGCGCAAGCGGGCGATCTACAACCTGGAGTTCGCCCTGCTCGCCGATGGCGTGCCACGCGAGCAGGTCTATCCGCTGCTGGCGACCCGCGCCGGCGCCGACCGTGCCTTCGCCAAGCTGGGCCAGCTCAAGCCCTACATCCAGTGGTGGGAGGCGGGAGCGCAGCCGGCGCAGTGGCTGGCCGCCGGCGACGTGGTGATGACGTCCACCTACACCGGGCGCATCGCCGACGCCCACCGCGCGGGGCGCAACCTGGCCCTGGTATGGCCGGGCAGCCTGTACGGCATGGACTACTGGGCGGTGGTCAAGGGTTCGAAGCGCGGCGCCGAGGCGCGTCGCTTCATCGCCTTCGCCAATGCCCCGGATGCCCAGGTGCGCTACGTCGAGAACATTCCCTACGGGCCGACCAACCGCCAGGCCGCCCAGCGCCTGCCCGCGCAACTGGCGAGCTGGGTGCCGACCGCGCCGGCGAACCTGGAGCAGGGCCTGGCGATGGACGACGAATTCTGGGTCGAGCATGGCGAGGAGCTGGAGGAGCGCTTCAACGCCTGGGCCAGCCAGTGAGACGGGCGCCACGTAACCTGCGATCATCGGGGCTGCCCGCCGGTGGTCGCGGGCGACGAGCAGGAGCCGCGAAAGGATGAACCAGGAAGTGCGCTTTTCCCGTCTGGAACCAGAGCAGCGCAAGGCGCTGCTGATCGAGGCGACCCTGGCCTGCCTGAAGCGGCATGGCTTCCAGGGCGCCTCGGTGCGCAAGATCTGCGCCGAGGCCGGGGTATCGGTGGGCCTGATCAATCACCACTACGATGGCAAGGACGCGCTGGTGGCCGAGGCCTACCTGGCGGTCACCGGACGCGTCATGCGCCTGCTCCGCGGTGCCATCGACACCGCGCCGGGCGGCGCCCGCCCGCGGCTCTCGGCGTTCTTCGAGGCATCCTTCTCCGCCGAGCTGCTCGATCCGCAATTGCTCGACGCCTGGCTGGCGTTCTGGGGTGCGGTGGGCAGCATCGAAGCGATCGGGCGGGTCCACGACCATTCCTATGGCGAGTACCGGGCGCTGCTGGTCGGCGTGCTGCGGCAACTGGCGGAGGAGGGCGGCTGGGCGGACTTCGACGCGGAACTGGCGGCCATCAGCCTCAGCGCCCTGCTCGACGGGCTGTGGCTGGAGTCTGGGCTGAATCCCGCGACCTTCACGCCGCGGCAGGGCGTGCAGATCTGCGAGGCCTGGGTGGATGGCCTGGAGGCGGGCGCCCATCGCCGCTTCCGGCGTGCGACGGAAGCTTGTTGATCGTCCGTTCAGTAGTGGATAGGCTGCTGCTGGCAGCGGAAGGCGCCCCGGCACCTTCCGCCCACCGTCCGACAACCCAGAACAAGAAACGCCCCGGCCCGCCGGAGGCGCAAGGTGATGGCGATGGTTCCGCGCGTATTGGTGGTCGACGACGACCCGGTGATTCGTGAGCTTCTCCAGGCCTATCTCGGCGAGGAGGGCTATGACGTCCTCTGCGCCGGCAACGCCGAGCAGGCGGAAGCCTGCCTTGCCGAGTGCGCCCATCTCGGCCAGCCGGTCGAGCTGGTGCTGCTGGACATCCGCCTGCCCGGCAAGGACGGCCTGACCCTGACCCGCGAGCTGCGGGTGCGCTCCGAGGTGGGGATCATCCTGATCACCGGGCGCAACGACGAGATCGATCGCATCGTCGGCCTGGAGTGCGGCGCCGACGACTACGTGATCAAGCCGCTGAACCCGCGCGAACTGGTGTCGCGGGCGAAGAACCTGATCCGCCGGGTGCGCCATGCCCAGGCCAGCGCCGGTCCCGCCCGGCAGGCCCTCAGGCAGTTCGGCGACTGGCTGCTGGACGCCGACCGGCGCCGCCTGATCGACCACGCGGGCAACGAAACCCTGCTCACCCATGGCGAATTCCAATTGCTCGGCGCCTTCCTGCGCAACAGCGGGCATACCCTGAGCCGCGACCAGTTGATGGACCAGATCCGCAACCGCGAGTGGCTGCCCAGCGATCGCTCCATCGACGTGCTGGTCGGCCGCCTGCGTCGCAAGCTGCGCGACGACCCGGCCGAACCGCAACTGATCATCACCATCCACGGCGCCGGCTACCTGTTCACCGCCGCGGCCAGCGACGCCTGAGCTATGCAGGCCCGCTGGCTGGCGCTCTGCGGATGGCTGCTGGGCGGCCTGGCACAGGCTGCGGAGACCATCCGCTATTGCGACTATCCGGTATACCCGCCGATCTCCTGGAGCGATGGCCAGCAGGTCCGGGGGCTGGCGCCGGAGCTGGTGAAGCGGCTGTTCGGCGCGCTGGGCTACCGGGTCGAGGTGGTGGTGCTGGGCAACTGGCGGCGCTGCCTGCTGGACGCCGCCGCCGGACGGGTCGACCTGGTACTGGCCTACCGCACGCCCGCGCGCGATCGCGACCTGGCGTTTTCCGCCGAGCCGGTGCTGCGCGAGGACGTGGCGATCTTCTACAACCGCCAGCGGCCGGTGCGCATCCGATCCCTCGGCGACCTCGCCGGCTATCGCGGCGGATTGTTGTTCGGCGAAAGCTACGGGGCGGACTTCGACCGCTTCGTCGGCCGCTACGGCAACGTCGAATGGGTTTCCGACAGCCGACAGAACTTCGGCAAGCTGGTGCGCCAGCGCATCGACTACATCGCCCACGAACGCCGCACCGGCACGCTGTTCGCCGAGCGCCTGGCCGGCGGCGAGAACATCCGTGCGCTGCCCGAACCGCTGACGGTGGACTACCTGCGGGTGGCGGTCTCGCGGCACTCGCCGCTGGCGGCGAAGATGGACGAGATCGACCGGGCCCTGCGTGGCTATCGCGACGACGGCAGCATCCAGCGTTGGCTGGACGACAGCGTGCGCGACTATCGGCGCCTCGCCGGCAACCGCGCGGACGCCTGGTGAGCGGCCGCGGCGGAGTGTTGGCGCGGCGCCTGCTGTGGCGGGTGCTGCTGTTCAGCCTGTGTTTCACTGTCCTCGCCGGCGCCGTGCAGCTGTTCTTCGAATACCGCCGCGAAATGCGTGAGATCGAGGCGCGCCTGGAACTGATCCGCAGCGGCTACCTGGCCAGCTTCGAGCGCAGCCTGTGGGATCTCAACCAGGAGCAGTTGAACGTGCAGTTGCGCGGCCTCGGGGATTTCCCCGACATCGCCCGTGTCAGTCTGCAAAGCGCCGACTTCAACCTGCTGCAGGGCGACCAGCGTCCACGCGGCCTGCTGCGGGTCGAGCGCTTTCCCTTGAGCTACCAGCCGCCGGGGGGCGAGCGTCGGCATCTGGGCGAGCTGGAGATCGCCATCGACCTGGCGGCGGTCTATCGCCGGCTGGTTTCCGGCGGCCTGGCCAGCCTCTTGTGGATGGGCAGTTTCCTTTGTGGCCTGGCGGTGGCCCTCAGTTGGCTGTTCCACAGCCTGGTCACTCGCCATCTGTGGCGCATGTCCGAGTTCGCCGGGCATATCGCCGAAGGCGACCTGCAACAGCCGCTGCGACTGGACAAGGTGGACCGCGAGCGCGATGAGATCGACGCCGTCGCCGCCGCCCTGGAGGACATGCGCCAGGCCCTGCGCACCGATCGCCGCCGGCGCGACGCCGACCGCGACGAGTTGCGTCGGCAGGTCGAGCGGCGCACCGCCAGCCTGCGCCGGGCGAAGGACCAGGCGGAAGCCGCCGACCGCGCCAAGAGCCGTTTTCTCGCGACCATGAGCCATGAGATCCGTACCCCGCTGAACGGCATCCTGGGCATGGCCGAGCTGCTGCGCGAGGCATCGCTCGGCGAGCGTGACCGCCAGCGCCTGCGGGCACTGGCGACAGCGGGGGAGGGACTGCTGGCGATCCTCAACGAGGTCCTCCACTTCGCCCGGCTGGAGGAAGCGGCGGATGTGCCGGAAGCGGTGGACTTTTCCTTGCGGAGCCTGCTCGAGGACGTCCTCACCCTGCTCGAACCACGGGCGCGGGAGAACGCCACGCGGCTGGACCTGTGGCTGGACCCACAGGTTCATGACGGCCATCGCGGCGCCGAGCAGTTCCTGCGCCAGGTGTTGACCAACCTGCTGGGCAACGCGGTGAAGTTCACCGAGGCCGGCGAGGTGCGCGTTCGCGTCGAGCGGCTGGCGCGCAGCGCAGGAAGCGAGCGCCTGCGGCTGAGCGTCGCGGACGATGGAATCGGCATTCCCGAGGAAATGCGCGAACGCATCTTCGAACGCTTCACCCAGGGCGGCGACGCCGTGACCCGCCGTTACGGCGGAACCGGCCTGGGCCTGGCGATCAGCAAGCGGCTGGTGGAAGCGCTGGGCGGGCGGATCGGCGTGGAAAGCCGGGTCGGCCAGGGCAGTACGTTCTGGTTCGAGATCGAGCTGGCGCTGGCGAGCTTGTCCGGCGCGACGCCGCCGGCGGCATCGGTGTCTGCGCTGGAGGTGCTGCTGGTGGAGGACGTGGCGCTCAACCGCGAGGTAGCCCAGGGCCTGCTCGAGCGGGACGGCCACCGGGTGATGCTGGCCGAGGACGCGGGGCCGGCCCTGGCGCTGTGCCGGCAGCGGCGCTTCGACCTGATCCTGCTGGACATGCACCTGCCGGGGATGGCTGGCCTCGAGCTTTGCGCCGGGATTCGCCGGCAGCTCGACGGCCTGAACCGCGCCACGCCGATCTTCGCCTTCACCGCCAGCATCCAGCCGGACATGGTGCGTCGGTACTTCGCCGCGGGCATGCAGGGCGTGCTCGGCAAGCCCCTGCGGATGGACGAGCTGCGTCGCGCGCTGGGCGAGGTCGGCACCAGCGTGCCTGCGCTTGCGGCGGACGCCGCGCTGGACCGGCAGATGCTCGAGACCCACCGCCGCCTGCTGGGGCGGCACAAGCTCGCCGGACTGCTGGGCAACCTGCTGGGAAGCCTGGACGAGCAGTTGCCGCTGCTGGCCGAAGCCCTGGACCAGGCGGACCTGGCCGAGGCGGCGAACATCGCCCATCGCCTGTCCGGAAGCTGCCACTCCATGGGCCTGGTGGCGCTCGGCGCCGGCCTGGGCGAGCTGGAGCGCGAGGCCCTGGGCGCGGCCGGGGTCGACCCGCGGCCCTGGGGCGCACGCCTGGGTAGCCTGCGCCGCGACGGCGCCGAAGCCCTGCGCCGCGCCGGCTTCCTCGGCGAAGCCGACGCAGCGGCCGGTTGAGCGGCGCGGCGAACAACTTCCTTACAGCTTTTTACATCTTCGATCCGCGCGTTCAACGGCGTCTTACATCCGCCGCCAATAATCCGCTCATCCGTGCGCAAGACACGGCCTCTGACAGAGTGGAGACAAGAATAATGAGCCATCTCGAAGACCCCTGCGCGTACCCTCATCCGGAGGTGCGCCATGGCTGACGGCAAGGAAAGGCTGCAACTCACCCGGGCCCTGGCGAGCCGCCACATCTTCATGCTGTCCCTCGGCGGGGTGATCGGCACCGGGCTGTTCATGGGCTCCGGCGTGACCATCAACCAGGGCGGCCCGGCCGGCGCGGTGCTGGCCTACCTGGTGGCCGGGGTGCTGATGTACCTGGTGATGGTCTGCCTCGGCGAGCTGTCGGTGCAGATGCCGGTCTCCGGTTCGTTCCAGGCCCACGCGACGCGTTTCATCGGCCCGGCGACTGGCTTCATGATCGGCTGGGTCTACTGGATGAGCTGGGCCTCCACGGTAGGCCTGGAATTCACCGCGGCCGGGATGCTCATGACCCGCTGGTTCCCGGAGGTGCCCGTGTGGCTATGGTCGGGTTTCTTCGTGGTCGTGCTGTTCTCCCTCAATGCCCTGGTGACCCGTGCCTTCGGCGAGGCCGAGTACTGGTTCGCCGGGATCAAGGTGGCGGCGATCCTGGTGTTCATCGTGGTCGGGGGGCTGGTGATCTTCGGCGGTATCGAACTGAAGAGCGGTGCGCCGGCGCCGATGTTCTCCAACCTGGTCGGCGAGCGGCTGTTCCCCAACGGCCTGTCGGCGGTGTTCGCGGTGATGATGACGGTGGTCTATGCCTTCCAGGGTTGCGAGATCATGGGCGTCGCCGCCGGCGAGACCGAGCGACCGGAGAAGAGCATCCCGCGGGCGGTGCGCAACGTGGTGTTCCGCGTACTGATCTTCTACGTGCTGGCCATCGTCGTGCTTTCCGCCATCATTCCCTGGCAACAGGCCGGGCTGATGGAAAGCCCGTTCGTGCAGGTGTTCGACATGGTCGGGATTCCCTACGCGGCGGACCTGATGAACTTCGTCATCCTCACCGCCATCCTCTCGGTAGGCAACTCGGGCCTGTACGCCTCGACGCGGATCCTCTGGGCGATGTCCAGGACCGGCATGGCCCCGCGCGGCCTGTCGAAGCTCAGCGCGCGCGGCGTGCCGCTCTACGCGTTGCTGATCACCCTGTGCTTCGCCCTGCTCTCGTTGCTGACCAGCGTGGTCGCAGCCGACACCCTGTTCATGGTGCTGATGGCGGTGAGCGGGATGTCCGGCACCGTCACCTGGATCGTCATCGCCTACGCCCAATACCGCTTCCGCCGCGAGCACATGGCCAGCGGCGGCACGGTCGCCGAGCTGAAATATGCCGCGCCGCTGTTCCCGCTGGTGCCGCTGGCCTGCATCGCCGTGTGCTGCTCGCTGTTCGTCTTCCTCGCCCTCGATCCCACCCAGCGGCCGTCCTTGTACTGGGGCTTCGGCTTCATCGCCGCCTGCTACCTGGCCTATTACGTGGTTCGTCGCCGGCAGCCGCAGGGACTGGGCGACCCCGCCCTGGGACGGGCCGGCTGAACGGCCATCCGCAGGACCCGACGCCCGCCGCATCCGGCGGGCGTTTTCGTTTTCGCCTGGTTGGTTTGTTCGAAGTTGTAACAGCCGGCTCGCGCGGGCCTTCGCCGCTTTTCGGCGGATCGCATGGCGTGCGGCTTTGCGCCTGCCGCAGGGCCGTTACATACACCCGAATGGGTGGATTGTGGTCTTGTTGAACGAGTGTTTAGTATTGCCTGAAAGCCGCGATCGCCATCAACCAACAATAAGAACGAGGGCCGCATGACTGACCTTTCCCCATTGCAGACGCGGGTCGAAGCCGGGATCGCCTGGCTCGTCCTGAATCGTCCGCAACAGCGCAATGCACTGGATATCCCCACCCTGGAGGCCCTGCACGTCCGACTCGATGCCTGCGAGCGCGACCCGGCAGTGCGCGCTGTGGTGCTCGGCGGCAGCGGACGCAGCTTCTGCGCCGGGGCCGATCTCGCCGAATGGGCGGCGGCTGAAGCCCGTGGCGAGCTGGAACGCTATGGCTGGACCGAGGCCGCCCACGCCCTGATGGGGCGCCTGCACGCCCTCGACAAACCCACAGTCGCCGCCGTCAACGGCAGCGCCGTGGGCGCTGGCATGGACCTGGCGCTGTGCTGCGATTTCCGCATCGCCGCCGCCTCGGCGCGCTTCAAGGCCGGCTACACCGGCATGGCCTACTGCCCGGACGCCGGCGCCAGTTGGCATCTGCCACGGCTGCTCGGCAGCGAGGCGGCCAAGCGCCTGCTGTTCCTCGACGAAGCCTGGAGCGCGGAGCGCGCTCTGGGCGCCGGACTGGTCGGCGAGGTGGTCGCCGACGAGCGCCTGGTTGAGACGGTCGGCGCCTTCGCCGCGCGTCTCGCCAGCGGCCCGACCTTCGCCTTCGCCCAGACCAAGCGCCTGCTGCGCGACGGCGCCGGGCGCTCGCTGGCCGAGCAGTTGCGGGCCGAGCAGGCCGCCGGGCTGCTCTGCGGGCGCAGCGAGGATGCCGCCGAGGCGCTGCGCGCCGTGGCCGAGAAACGTTCCCCTCAATTCAGCGGGCGCTAGGCGCCGAGCAGGTGATTCCCATGGATTTCAGGCTGACCCAGGAACAGGACATGCTGGTCGAGGCGGTGCGCAGCTTCGTCGAGAAGGAACTGCTGCCCCACGAGGACGATGTCGACCGCGCCGACGCGGTGTCGCCGGAGCTGGCCGCACAGATTCGCGGCAAGGCCCTCGCCGCCGGTTTCTACGCCTTCAACATGCCCGAGGAAGTGGGCGGCGGCGGCCTCGACTACCTGTCCCAGGCGCTGGTTGAACGCGAGCTGTCGAAGGTCTCCTGGGCCCTCCATGTATTCGTCGCGCGGCCCTCGAAGATCCTCATGGCCTGCACCGGAGAACAGCTCGGCGACTACCTGTTGCCCTGCGTGCAGGGCGAAAAGACCGACTGCTTCGCCCTCACCGAGCCGGGCGCCGGCTCCGACGCCAATTCGATCAAGACCCGCGCGGTGCGCGACGGCGACGCCTTCGTGATCAACGGCAGCAAGCACTTCATCAGCCACGCCGGGCACGCCGACTTCGCCATCGTCTTCGCCGTCACCGACAGCTACGAGCACAACGGCCGCAAGCGCAACGCGGTGACCGCCTTCCTGGTGGACAAGGGCACGCCCGGGATGACCGTGCGCCGCGGACCGAAATGCGTGAGCAACCGTGGCTACCACACCTACGAGATCTTCTTCGACGATTGCCGGGTGCCGGCCTCCAAGGTACTCGGCGAGGTCGGCAAGGGCTGGGAAGTGGCCAACGCCTGGCTCACCGCCGGACGGGTGATGGTCGCCGCCAACTGCGTCGGCCAGGCCCAGCGCGCCCTCGACCTGTCGCTGCGCTGGGCGGCCGATCGCAAGCAGTTCGGCCAGCCGATCGGCAGCTACCAGGGCGTTTCCTTCAAGCTCGCCGACATGGCCACGCAGATCCGCGCCGCCGAGCTGATGACCCTGCACACCGCCTGGAAGATGGACCAGGGCACCATGACCGACGGCGAGGCCGGCATGGCCAAGCTGTTCGCCAGCGAGACCCTCGGCAAGGTCGCCGACGAAGCGGTGCAGATCTTCGGCGGCATGGGCCTGATGGATGAAGGACCGGTCGAGCGCATCTGGCGCAACGCGCGGATCGAACGGATCTGGGAGGGCACTTCGGAAATCCAGCGGCACATCGTTTCCCGCGAACTGCTGCGGCCGTTGCTGCGTTGAAGTCCTGGCTCCCCTCTCCCTCCAGGGGAGAGGGGAAGGCTGCCATGTTCCGAATCGAGAACCGACATGAATCGTGAAAACCTCAAGCGCCTGCTGGCACCCAGGCATCTCGCCTTCATTGGCGGCCGTGGCATGGCGCGTGCCCTGAAACGCTGTGCCGAAGGCGGTTTCGCCGGCCAGTTGTGGCTGGTCAATCCGCAGCACGCCGAACTCGAAGGCGTACCCTGCGTGGCCAGCGTCGCCGACCTGCCGTGCGGCCCGGACGCGGCGTTCGTCGCCACCAACCGCGAACTGACCCTCGACGCGGTCGCCGCGCTCGCCGCCAAAGGCGCCGGCGGGGCGATCTGCTATGCCTCCGGCTTCGCCGAAACCGGCGAACAGGGCCTGGCCTTGCAACGCCGGCTGCTGGCCGCCGCCGGCGAAATGGCGCTGCTCGGCCCGAACTGCTACGGCTTGCTCGACTACCTGCACGGCGCCGCGCTATGGCCGGTGGCACATGGCGGTCGGCAGGTGGAGCGGGGCGTCGCGGTGCTGACGCAGAGCGGCAACTTCGCCTACAACCTGTCGATGAGCGACCGTTCGCTGCCGGTGGCCTATATGGCATCGGTGGGCAACCAGGCGCAGCTGGGCATCGCCGAGCTGATGGACGTGCTGCTCGACGAGCCGCGGGTGACTGCCATCGGCCTGCATCTGGAAGGTCTGAAGAACGTCCCGGGGTTCGCCCGTGCGGCCTATAAGGCGTTGCAGAAAGGCGTGCCGGTGATCGCCCTGAAGACCGGGGTGTCGGAGATCGGCGCGGCCCTCGCGCTCAGCCACACCAGTTCCCTGGCCGGTTCCGACGCGCTCTACGACAGCCTGTTCGAGCGCCTCGGGGTGATCCGCGTGAGCGGCCCGGTGAGCTTCGTCGAAACCCTCAAGGCCGCCGCCTGCGGCCACCTGCCTGGCGGGCCGAGCCTGGTCGCGCTGGCCTGTTCCGGCGGCGACGCCGGGTTGATCGCTGACTACGCCGAGCGCAACGGCCTGGGGTTGCCGTCTTTCGACGCCGGACAGCGCGACGAACTGGCCGGGGTACTGCCCGACTACGCCAACATCGCCAACCCGCTGGACTTCACCACCGCCATCTGGGGCGATGCCGCGGCCCTGGAGGAAATGCTCGACAGCGCTTTGCGCAGCCCTGCCGACGCCGCCCTGCTGGTGCTCGACTATCCGGGCGAGGAAACCGGCGAGCGGCCGCAGTGCGACCTGCTTCTGCAACGCTACTGCGCCGCGCTGAAGCGCCACGGCAAAGTCGGCTTCATCGCCTCGGCGTTCCCGGAACTGCTGCCGGCCCGGGCCCGCGAGCTGTTGCACGGCGAGGGCGTCGCCGCGCTGCAAGGCGTCGAGGATGGTCTCGCCGCCTGGGGACGGATCGCCCGCTACCGCCAGCGCCGCGCGGCGCTGCTGGAGCGCGGCGAGGCGGCGTTGGTGCCGATCTGCCCAGGGCCGCTGGCGGGCGACGGCTACCTGCTCGACGAGTGGCAATCCAAGCAGGCGCTGAAATCCTTCGGCCTGCCACTGCCCCCGGGGGTGCTGAGCACCCCCGGGCAGGCCCGCGAAGCGGCCCTCGACCTCGGCTTCCCGCTGGTGCTCAAGGCGGTCAGCGCCGCGCTGCCGCACAAGACCGAGGCCGGCGGCGTGGCGCTCGGCCTGCGCAACGAGGCGGCGCTGGAGGCGGCATTGTTCGACATGCGCGAAAGCCTGGCCCGGCACGCGCCGCAACTGGTCTTCGAGCGTGTGTTGCTGGAGCGCATGGCAGGCGCGCCGCTGGCCGAGCTGATCGTCGGGGTCAAGCGCGAGGAGGGCTTCGGCCTGGCATTGGTGATCGGTGCCGGCGGGATACTCGTGGAGCTGCTGCGCGACAGTCGCAGCCTGCTCCTGCCGACCACCGACGCGGCGATCCGCGATGCCCTGCTGAGCCTGCGCAGCGCGCCGTTGCTCAGCGGCTTCCGCGGTCGCCCGGCGGTATCCATGGAGGCCCTGGTGGCGGCGATCCGCGCGGTCGCCGAATTCGCCTGCGAACATGCCGAGCGCTTGCTGGAGCTGGACGTCAACCCATTGCTGGCGGATGCCGAGGGAGCGCTGGCGGTGGATGCGTTGATCCGGCTGGCCAATGGCTGAAGGCCCGGGCGGACACGACGGCTCCCCCTCCCGCTTGTGGGAATGGGAGCAAGAGCGCTGCGGCGCGAGCGGCGACTCCGATGGTCGCCGAACTGGACGAGGATATTGCCCATGCAACCACAGAAGACCCTCACCGCCGGCCAGGCCCTGGTCCGCTTGCTGGCCAACTACGGCGTGGATACCGTTTTCGGTATCCCCGGCGTGCACACCCTCGAGCTGTACCGCGGACTTCCGGGCAGCGGCATCCGCCACGTGCTGACCCGCCACGAGCAGGGCGCCGGCTTCATGGCCGACGGTTATGCGCGGGTCAGCGGCAAGCCGGGAGTGTGCTTCGTCATCACCGGGCCGGGCGTGACCAACGTCGCCACCGCCATCGGCCAGGCCTACGCCGACTCGGTACCGCTGCTGGTGATTTCCAGCGTCAACCACAGCGCCAGCCTGGGCAAGGGCTGGGGCTGCCTGCACGAGACCCAGGACCAGCGTGCCATGACCGCGCCGATCACTGCCTTCTCCGCCTTGGCCTTGAGCCCGGAACAGCTGCCCGAACTGATCGCCCGGGCCTACGCGGTGTTCGACAGCGAGCGTCCGCGCCCGGTGCATATCTCGATCCCGCTCGACGTGCTCGCCGCGCCGGTGGCCCATGACTGGAGCGCTGCCGTGGCGCGCCGCCCTGGTCGTGGTGTGCCGTGCAGCGAGGCATTGCGGGCGGCGGCGGAGCGCCTGGCTGCGGCCCGGCGACCAATGCTCATCGCCGGCGGCGGCGCGCTGGCGGCCGGCGAGGCGCTTGCCGCGCTGAGCGAGCGCCTGGCCGCGCCGCTGTTCACCAGCGTCGCCGGCAAGGGCCTGCTGCCGCCGGACGCGCCGCTCAACGCCGGGGCCAGCCTGTGCGTAGCGCCGGGCTGGGAGATGATCGCCGAGGCCGACCTGGTGCTGGCGGTGGGCACCGAGATGGCCGACACCGACTTCTGGCGCGAACGCCTGCCGCTGTCCGGCGAACTGATCCGCGTCGATGTCGACCCGCGCAAGTTCAACGACTTCTATCCCTCTGCCGTGGCGCTCAGGGGCGATGCCCGGCAGACCCTGGAGGCGCTGCTGGCGCGCCTGCCGCAGGAGACCCGCGACGCCACACCGGCCGCCGCGAGGGTGGCGCGCCTGCGCGCGGAGATCCGCGCGGCACACGCGCCGCTGCAGGCGCTGCACCAGGCGATCCTCGACCGGATCGCCGCTGCGCTGCCGGCCGATGCTTTCGTCAGCACCGACATGACCCAACTGGCCTATACCGGCAACTACGCGTTCGCCAGCCGAGCACCGCGCAGCTGGCTGCATCCCACCGGCTACGGCACCCTCGGCTACGGCCTGCCGGCCGGCATCGGCGCCAAGCTCGGCGCCCCGCAGCGCCCAGGCCTGGTGCTGGTCGGCGATGGCGGCTTCCTCTACACCGCGCAGGAACTGGCCACCGCCAGCGAGGAATTGGACAGTCCGCTGGTGGTGCTACTGTGGAACAACGACGCGCTCGGCCAGATCCGCGACGACATGCTCGGCCTGGACATCGAGCCGATCGGCGTGCTGCCGCGCAACCCCGACTTCGCCCTGCTGGGCCGCGCCTACGGTTGCGCGGTGCGCCAGCCGCAGGACCTGGACGAACTGGAGCGCGACCTGCGCGCCGGCTTCGGGCAGCCCGGCGTGACCCTGATCGAACTGCGGCACGCCTGCGCGCGCTGACCGCCGGACAAGGAGAGCATCCATGCGCTATTCCGATTTCACCCAACGTATCGCCGGCGACGGCGCCGCTGCCTGGGACATCCACTATCGCGCGCTGGCACGGGTCGAGCAGGGCGAGGAAATCCTCCTGCTGTCGGTCGGCGACCCCGACTTCGACACCCCGGCGCCCATCGTCCAGGCGGCCATCGACAGCCTGCTGGCCGGCAACACCCACTACGCCGACGTGCGCGGCAAGCGCGCCCTGCGCCAGCGCATCGCCGAACGCCACCGGCGGCGCAGCGGCCAGGCGGTGGACGCGGAGCAGGTGGTGGTGCTGGCCGGCGCCCAGTGCGCGCTGTACGCGGTGGTGCAGTGCCTGCTGAATCCGGGCGACGAGGTGATAGTCGCCGAGCCGATGTACGTCACCTACGAAGCGGTGTTCGGCGCCTGTGGCGCGCGGGTGGTGCCGGTGCCGGTGCGCTCCGAGAATGGCTTCCGCGTGCAGGCCGAGGAGGTCGCCGCACTGATCACCCCGCGCACTCGCGCGATGGCGCTGAACAGCCCGCACAACCCGTCCGGCGCCAGCCTGCCGCGGGCCACCTGGGAAGCCCTGGCCGAGCTGTGCACGGCCCATGACCTGTGGATGATCTCCGACGAGGTCTACAGCGAACTGCTGTTCGACGGCGAGCACGTCAGCCCGGCCAGCCTGCCGGGGATGGCCGAACGTACCGCGACCCTCAACAGCCTGTCGAAATCCCACGCCATGACCGGCTGGCGGGTCGGCTGGGTGGTCGGTCCCGCAGCACTCTGCGCGCACCTGGAGAACCTCGCCCTGTGCATGCTCTATGGCTCACCGGAATTCATCCAGGATGCCGCCTGCACCGCGCTGGAAGCGCCACTGCCGGAGTTGGAGGCGATGCGCGAGGCCTACCGCTGCCGCCGCGACCTGGTAATCGAGTGCCTGGCCGACAGCCCCGGCCTGCGTCCACTGCGCCCGGACGGCGGCATGTTCGTGATGGTCGACATCCGCCCCACCGGACTTTCCGCCCAGGCCTTCGCCGACCGCCTGCTGGACCGCCATGGCGTATCGGTGCTCGCCGGCGAAGCCTTCGGCCCGAGCGCCGCCGGTCACATCCGCCTCGGCCTGGTGTTGGGCGCCGAACCGCTGCGCGAAGCCTGTCGGCGCATCGCGCTGTGCGCCGCCGAGTTGCTCGGCCAGGCCTGAACCCCTCGGCCGCGAGCGATGCGGCCGGTCACCACGATTCGGAAACCACGATGAACGTACTGATCGTCCACGCCCACAACGAACCGCAATCCTTCACCCGCGCGCTCTGTGACCAGGCATGCGAGACCCTGGCAGGCCAGGGCCACGCGGTGCAGGTCTCGGATCTCTACGCGATGAACTGGAGTCCGGTGGCCAGTGCCGCCGACTTCGCCGAGCGCGCCGATCCCGACTATCTGGTCTACGCCCTGGAGCAGCGCGAGAGCGTCAAGCGCCAGAGCCTGGCCGCCGACATCCAGGCCGAGCTGGACAAGCTGCTGTGGGCCGACCTGCTGATCCTCAACTTTCCGATCTACTGGTTCTCGGTGCCGGCGATCCTCAAGGGGTGGTTCGACCGGGTACTGGTGTCCGGGGTCTGCTATGGCGGCAAGCGCTTCTACGACCAGGGTGGCCTGGCCGGCAAGAAGGCGCTGGTCAGCCTGACCCTGGGCGGGCGCCAGCACATGTTCGGCGAGGGTGCCATCCACGGACCGCTGGAGGACATGCTGCGGCCGATCCTGCGCGGCACCCTGGCCTATGTTGGCATGCAAGTGCTGGAGCCCTTCGTCGCCTGGCACGTGCCATACATCAGCGAGGAAGCGCGCGGCAACTTCCTGCGCGCCTACCAGGCGCGGCTGGAAAATCTCGAGCAGGATGAACCCCTGCGGTTCCCGCGGCTGGAGCAGTTCGACGCGCTGCTCCAGCCGCTGGCGCGCTGACCCGGGCGACGCGCGCCAGGCCAGTCAAGCGAAGACGCCCCCGACCGGGGGCGTCTTCGCTCGTGCTAGTACTGCTGGCGCGGCTTGCTCTGTAACTGCTCGGCGGCGGCCTTGGCCAGGTCCGGCGGGAGGAAGTCCTTGTCCGGATCGTAGTCCTGCTTCAGGTAGGCGCTGAGCGCCTCCAGGTCGGCCGGGCTGAGGGTGCCGGCCGCCTGCTTCAGGCGCAGGGTATCGAGGATGTAGTCGTAGCGGCTGTTGTTGTAGTCGCGCACGGCGGCGTACAGCTGGCGCTGGGCGTTGAGCACGTCGACGATGTTGCGGGTGCCGACCTGGTAGCCGATCTCGGTGGCTTCCAGCGAACTCTGGTTGGAGATGATCGCCTGGCGCCGCGCCTGGACCTGCTCGACGTCGGTATTCACCGCGCGGTGCAGGTTGCGGGTGTCCTGCACCACCTGGCGGCGTTGGCCTTCGCGGGACTGCTCGCTCTGGTTGAGGCGCTGGTAGGACTCGCGGACCTGGGAGGAGGTCAGGCCGCCGCTGTAGATCGGGATGTTCAGTTCCAGGCCAATGCTGCGCTCGTCGACATACTTGCCATAGTGCACCAGCGGATTGGCGGCGCTGTTGGCGAAGCCGAGGGCGTCGTTGTCGCCCTTCTGGTACTGGGCCACGGCATCGAGGGTCGGCAGGTGCCCGGCCTTGCGCTGGCGGAGGGTTTCCTCGGCGGCGTTGACCGCGTAGTTGCTGGCCAGCAGGCGCAGGTTCTGCTGCACCGCGGTGTCGACCCAGGCCTTGGCGTCGTTCGGCGCCGGCGGCACCACCGGCAGGGTGTGGCGCATGCCCTCGATGGCGCTGTAGTCGCGGTTGGTCAGGGTCACCAGGGCCTGGAAGGCATCGTCCACGCGTTGTTCGGCGATCAGCCGGTTGGCGCGGGCGGTGTCGTAGCTGGCCTGGGCCTCGAGCACGTCGGTCTTGTCGGAAAGGCCCACGTCGAAGCGCTCGTTTGCCTGGTCCAGCTGGCGCTTGAAGGCGGCTTCCTCGGCCTTGCTGGTGGCCAGGTTGTCCTGGGCGCGGAGCACCGTGAAGTAGGTCTCGGCGCTGCGCAGGATCAGGTCCTGCTGGGTCGCGGAGAATTCCAGCCGGGCCTGGTCGCTGGTTTCCTTGGCGGCCTGCCACTGGAACCAGCGGTCGGCGCGGAACAATGGCTGGCTGAGGGTGGCCTGGACGACCTGGCTGTTGCGCTTGACGGTCGCCGGACGCTCGTCGAAGGCGATCCGGGTGTCTCCGACGCGGGCGCCGGCGCCGAGTTGCGGCAGCAGGCCGGCGCGGGCCTGGGGCACCACTTCCTTGCGCGCCAGGTAGTCGGCCTGGGCGGCGGCGAGGTCGGCGTTGTTGTCGACGGCTTCCTTGTAGACGCTGATCAGGTCGGTCTTGGTCGGCAGCGGGGTCGGCTGGGCGGCCCAGGCGACACCGGTAGCAGCGGCCACGGCGGCCGCCAGGGAGAGTCTGCGCAGCATTCGTTCGTCCTGGAAAAGATGCGAGGTGGGGCAAGGCTAAGGTCGCTACCGGTAGCGGTCAAGGCACCTGCGCGGCAACTGATCGAAGAGCCAGTCCGGATCGATGTGCCGGCGAACGTGCGGGAATCTGCGTCTTCCCTGGCGAGAGGGCGCCGGACTGGACCATGACTGCCGGTCGGGCGGGGCGTTTTCCCGTTGGCGAATCCCGCCGGTGTTGATTAGACTGCCGGGGTTCTTGTCGGGGTGCCCTATACGAGGGGCTGAGATCGGATAGTTCCGGATCCCGTTGAACCTGATCGGGCTAGCGTCCGGTTCCGCCTCGCGCGGACCGCAGCAACCCGCGTAGGGAACAAGATGTCCGCGCCATGCCTGCCTTGCCGGCGCGTCCTTCTCGCCACCAGTCCCGGTGGCCCCGCGTGCCAGGTTCTCCCGACAA
The DNA here is from genome assembly GCF_037574965.1 of Pseudomonas sp. KBN12P06040. Taxonomy (NCBI): domain Bacteria; kingdom Pseudomonadati; phylum Pseudomonadota; class Gammaproteobacteria; order Pseudomonadales; family Pseudomonadaceae; genus Pseudomonas; species Pseudomonas sp. KBN12P06040. The sequence goes on along the minus strand of NZ_JBBELS010000001.1, from coordinate 5,770,968 downwards.
TCACCCAGGAGAGCCATCGATGAGCGCAACGCAGAAGAACAACATCACCCGCCTTGAGCAGCTCGACCGCCAGTCGACGCAGCCTTTCCCGAACTCGCGCAAGGTCTACCTGACCGGCTCGCGCCCGGACATCCGCGTCCCGGTGCGGGAAATCTCCCTCGCCGACACCCCCACCGCCTTCGGCGGCGAAAAGAACCCGCCGGTGTTCGTCTACGACACCTCCGGCCCGTATACCGACCCCGAGGTCCGCATCGATCTGCGCAAGGGCCTGCCTGACGTGCGTTCGCGTTGGATCGACGAGCGCGGCGACACCGAGATCCTCCCCGGCCTGACCTCCGAGTTCGGCCAGGCCCGCCTGGCCGACGCCAGCCTCGACGCCCTGCGCTTCGCCCACGTGCGCACGCCGCGCCGGGCCAAGCCGGGCGCCAACGTCTCGCAGATGCACTACGCGAAGAAGGGCATCATCACCCCGGAGATGGAATACATCGCCATCCGCGAGAACATGAAGCTGCAGGAAGCCCGGGCCGCCGGCCTGCTCGACCAGCAGCACCCGGGGCACAGCTTCGGTGCCAACACCCCGAAGGAAATCACCCCCGAGTTCGTCCGCGAGGAAGTCGCCCGCGGCCGCGCGATCATTCCGGCGAACATCAACCACACCGAGCTTGAGCCGATGATCATCGGCCGCAATTTCCTGGTGAAGATCAACGGCAACATCGGCAACAGCGCGCTGGGCTCGTCGATCGAGGAAGAAGTGGAGAAGCTCACCTGGGGTATCCGCTGGGGCGCCGACACGGTGATGGACCTGTCCACCGGCAAGCACATCCATGAAACCCGCGAGTGGATCCTGCGCAACAGCCCGGTACCGATCGGCACCGTACCGATCTACCAGGCGCTGGAGAAGGTCAACGGCGTCGCCGAGGACCTGACCTGGGAAATCTTCCGCGACACCCTGATCGAACAGGCCGAGCAGGGCGTCGACTACTTCACCATCCACGCCGGCGTGCTGCTGCGCTATGTGCCGCTGACCGCCAAGCGGGTCACCGGTATCGTTTCCCGCGGCGGCTCGATCATGGCCAAGTGGTGCCTGGCGCACCACCAGGAGAACTTCCTCTACACGCATTTCGAAGAGATCTGCGAAATCATGAAGGCCTACGACGTCAGCTTCTCGCTGGGCGATGGCCTGCGTCCGGGCTCGGTGGCCGACGCCAACGACGCCGCCCAGTTCGGCGAGCTGGAAACCCTCGGCGAGCTGACCAAGATCGCCTGGAAGCACGACGTGCAGGTGATGATCGAAGGCCCCGGCCACGTGCCGATGCAATTGATCAAGGAAAACATGGACAAGCAGCTGGAGTGCTGCGACGAGGCGCCGTTCTATACCCTCGGCCCGCTGACCACCGACATCGCCCCCGGCTACGACCACATCACCTCCGGCATCGGCGCGGCGATGATCGGCTGGTTCGGCTGCGCCATGCTCTGCTACGTCACGCCCAAGGAGCACCTGGGTCTGCCGAACAAGGATGACGTGAAGACCGGGATCATCACCTACAAGATCGCCGCCCATGCCGCCGACCTCGCCAAGGGCCACCCGGGCGCGCAGATCCGCGACAACGCGCTGTCCAAGGCGCGCTTCGAGTTCCGTTGGGAGGACCAGTTCAACCTTGGCCTGGACCCGGACACCGCGCGGGCGTTCCATGACGAGACCCTGCCGAAGGACTCGGCCAAGGTCGCGCACTTCTGCTCCATGTGCGGACCGAAGTTCTGCTCGATGAAGATCACCCAGGAAGTCCGCGACTACGCCAAGGAGAACGGCCTGTCCGACGAGAGCAAGGCCATCGAGGCCGGCTTCCAGGAGCAGGCGGCGCGCTTCAAGGACGAAGGATCGGTGATCTACAGGCAGGTGTAGGTCGCGCCACCGGGCCCCTCGCCGCGGCGAGGGGATTCGGGGTGTCGGAAGCGTCAGCCGCGGCCGGGGAACAGGTTCGGCTTGACGATGCCGTTCAGGCGCGGATACGGGATCTTCAGTTCGGGGTGGGCATAGGAATACGGCGCGATGGAGTAGGCGTCGTACTTCAGCGTTACCGCGCCGAAGGTCAATGCCACGTGCGGGGTGCGCTGGAACGGCCAGGTCTTCTGGAAATCGGCGTCCTGGTCGAGCTTGTTGGCCAGCAGCCAGGCCTTGTGCGCCAGCTCGGCCTGTTTCCAGAAGGCTTCTTCCTGGCCGGGAACCAGCATGTCCTGCAGGCTCAGCACCTTGTGCTGCCTGCGGTCGTAGTTGATGAAGCCGCGACCGGGCATGCCGTGGGCGCCGCCGGTGAACAGGTAGCTGGAAAGCTCGATGATCACCAGACCGTCATGTTGTTCGCGCACCTTGGCTTGCAGGTAGCTGCTCCAGCCCGGTTCGGCGCTGTCCAGGAACTGCCGTTCGTAGGCCGCCAGCGATGCCGGCAGGGGCGTTTCGTTGTTTTCCCGGGTCATTTCCAGCAGGGCGCGCTCGACGATCGGGTCCAGCTGCGGTTCGTCGGGGAACTTCAGGGTGTCGATGTTTACCAAGGGGCACTGTTCGCCCTGGCAGCCGGGCTTCAGGTGCTCGCTGGCGAGGCGCTCGGTGGGCAGCGGGTCGTCGAGGCCGGGCTTGAAGAAGCTCTGGCAGGCGCTCAGCAGAACGACCAGGCTGCCGAGGGCGGCGAATTTCAGAAGGCGCATGGGATTCCTTTTGCGACGGTGGATGGGCGGGCTCGAAGCGTCGACCAGTCCGTTTCGACCCTGGCGCCACGCTTGAGTTCGGCCCGCGCAAACCCCAAGTATGGCCTAGCCGTGGCCGGGAAACACGCCCGCGCGGCGAGCGCCACGAAGTTTTCCCGAGCTGTCCTGAAAGTGGCTGCGCCCTGCGCCGGGCCGCGATAGGATGGCGCGAAACCCACATACCCGAGTGAAGTGAGTCGAGGATGTCCGAAACCTTCAAACCCGCCCCCGGTGACGTCGAGCTCGTGCAGCGCGAGGAATGCTTCCGCGGCTTCTATCGTCTCGATCGCCTGCGCCTGCGGCATCGCCAGTTCGACGGCAGCATGGGCCGGGAAATCAGTCGGGAACTGTTCGTCCGCCATGACGCGGTCTGCGTGCTGCCCTACGACCCGCAGCGCGATTGCGTGGTGCTCATCGAGCAATTCCGCGTCGGGGCGATGCAGAAGCTCGCCAACCCCTGGCTGCTGGAGCTGGTCGCCGGCCTGATCGACAAGGACGAGCAACCGGAGGAAGTGGCCCATCGCGAGGCGATGGAGGAGGCCGGGCTGACCCTCGGTGCGCTCTGGCCGATAACCCAGTACCTGCCGTCGCCGGGCGGCACCGACGAGGTGGTGCACCTGTTCGTCGGCCGTTGCGACAGCGAAGGCGTCGGCGGCGTGCATGGCTTGCCGGAGGAGGGCGAGGACATCCGCGTCCATGTCTGGCCGTTGGAAGATGCGCTGCAGGCCGTGCGCGACGGGCGGATCAACAACGCGGCGAGCATCATCGCCCTGCAGTGGCTGGCCCTGAACCGGGCCGAGGTGCGTGGGCTATGGGCCTGAACCTGCTGCGCGAGCGCTACCGGGTCGACCTGGCCAGCCTGCAGGCGACCTGTGAAGCGAACTACGCGCGGCTCATGCGCCTGCTCCCGGACATGCGCGAGGCACAGGCCTCGCGCCGGGTCGCGCTGAGCGAAGGGGAGCGGCTGCTCGGCGTCCTGGCGCTGGAAGTGACCGAGGCCTGCCCGTACACCACCACCCTGCAGGTGCGCCAGGAACTGGGCCTGCCCTGGTTGCCGGCGCCGCGGCTGGAAGTGCGGGTCTACCACGATGCACGGATGGCCGAGGTGATCGGCGCCGAACAGGCGCGGCGGCTGATGGCGATCTATCCCTACCCGAACCAGGCGATGCACCAGCCCGACGAGAAGAACCAGCTCAACCTGTTCCTCGGCGAGTGGCTCGCCCACTGTCTGGCCTGCGGCCACGAGATGGTGCCGGTGGCCCAGCGCTGAGCGGTTGCAGGCAAAAGGCCAGTTGAATGGCATCAAGCCAAAAGTAGTCCTCGCAACTGTGATCTGTTCCGCTTTCCGGGTTTGCCGCCACTTTCGTCGGTCACCATAATCACCCCATTCACCGCGGACGCCTCGCCTTCAGGAGACGGCCCCTTGTCACGCCATTCGAACACTCCCGCCACCGACGCCTCCGTACTGCTGGTGCAGCTTTCGGACAGCCACCTGTTCGCCGAGGACGGCGCGCGCCTGCTCGGCATGGACACCGCCCATAGCCTGGAAAAGGTGGTCGAGCGGGTCGCCCGGGAGCAACCGCGGATCGACCTGATCCTCGCCACCGGCGACGTCTCTCAGGACGGCAGCCTGGATTCCTACACACGCTTCCGCAGGTTGAGCGCGCCGCTGGCCGCGCCGTTGCGCTGGTTCGCCGGTAACCACGACGAACGCGAGCCGATGCAGCGGGCGACCGAAGGCAGCGACCTGCTGGAGCAGGTCGTCGACGTCGGCAACTGGCGCGTGGTGTTGCTCGACTCGAGCATTCCCGGCGCGGTGCCGGGCTATCTCGAGGACGACCAGCTCGACCTGCTGCGGCGCGCCATCGACAGCGCCGGCGAACGCTTCCTGCTGGTTTCCTTCCATCATCACCCGGTGCCGATCGGCAGCGACTGGATGGACCCCATCGGCCTGCGCAACCCGCAGGCGCTGTTCGACCTGCTGGCGCCCTATCCGCAGGTGCGCTGCCTGCTGTGGGGGCACATTCACCAGGAGTTCGACCGCCAGCGCGGCCCGCTGCGCCTGCTGGCCTCGCCGTCCACCTGCGTGCAGTTCGCCCCCGGCAGCAGCGACTTCACCCTCGACCGCCTGGCGCCGGGCTACCGCTGGTTGCGCCTGCACGACGACGGGCGCCTGGAAACGGGGATCTCGCGGGTCGACGACGTCGTCTTCGAAGTGGACTACGACACCGCCGGATACTGACATGCCCCCCGGTCGCGGGATGCCGCGGCCGCGTGCGTCGTTGCCGATCGGCGCGCAGGCTGGAAGATGAAGCCTGGAAGCTGGTACCGTTCGGCTTTCCCTACCGAGTTGAAGCCCATTAGCCCGTTCCCGATGACCGCGACCAGCCCATCCCTGCTGTATATCCACGGCTTCAACAGTTCGCCCGAATCGCACAAGGCGCGTCAGTTGCAGGCGGCCTTCGGCCACTTGGGCCTGGCCGAAGGCCTGCGCGTCCCGGCCCTGCACCATCACCCACGGCAGGCTATCGCCCAGTTGGAGCGGGCCATCGCCGAGCTCGGGCGACCGGTGCTGGTCGGCAGCTCCCTGGGTGGCTACTATGCGACCCATTTGGCGGAGCGCCATGGCCTGGCGGCGATCCTGGTCAATCCGGCGGTCGCCCCGCATCGCTCCTTCGACGGCTACCTGGGCGCGCAGACCAACCACTACAGCGGCGAGACCTGGGAACTCACCGAGGACCACGTGGCGGCGCTGGCCGAACTGGAAGTCACGCGCCTGCAACGTCCCGAGCGCTACCAGGTATGGCTGCAGACCGCCGACGAAACCCTCGACTATCGCGCCGCGCAGTCCTTCTACCGAGCCTGCGCGCTACGCATCCAGGCCGGCGGCGACCACGGCTTCCAGGGCTTCGCCCGGCACCTGCCGGCGCTGCTGGCGTTCGCCGGCTACCCGTCGGCGCTGTGGCGCGACACCGATTTTTCGACTTTTGACTGAATAGAGACCCCATGGCTACTTACAACGCAGACGCCATCGAAGTCCTTTCCGGCCTCGACCCGGTGCGCAAGCGCCCGGGGATGTACACCGACACCACCCGCCCCAACCACCTGGCCCAGGAAGTCATCGACAACAGCGTCGACGAAGCCCTGGCCGGCCACGCGAAGAGCGTGCAGGTGATCCTGCACCAGGACAACTCGCTGGAAGTCATCGACGACGGCCGCGGCATGCCGGTGGACATCCACCCGGAAGAGGGCGTGCCGGGCGTCGAGCTGATCCTTACCAAGCTGCATGCCGGCGGCAAGTTCTCGAACAAGAACTACCAGTTCTCCGGCGGCTTGCACGGGGTCGGCATCTCGGTGGTGAACGCGCTCTCGACCCGGGTCGAGGTACGCGTCAAGCGCGACGCCAACGAGTACCGGATGACCTTCGCCGACGGCTTCAAGGACAGCGACCTGGAAGTCATCGGCACGGTCGGCAAGCGCAATACCGGTACCAGCGTGCATTTCTGGCCGGATCCGAAGTATTTCGATTCGGCGAAGTTCTCGGTCAGCCGCCTCAAGCATGTGCTCAAGGCCAAGGCGGTGCTGTGCCCGGGCCTGAGCGTGGTGTTCGAGGACAAGAACACCGGCGAGCGCGTCGAGTGGCACTTCGAGGACGGCCTGCGCTCCTACCTGACCGACGCGGTCGCCGAGCTGCCGCGCCTGCCCGACGAACCCTTCTGCGGCAACCTCGAAGGTTCCAAGGAAGCGGTGAGCTGGGCCCTGCTGTGGCTGCCCGAGGGCGGTGAGTCGGTGCAGGAAAGCTACGTCAACCTGATTCCCACGGCCCAGGGCGGCACCCATGTGAACGGCCTGCGCCAGGGCCTGCTCGACGCCATGCGCGAGTTCTGCGAGTTCCGCAACCTGTTGCCGCGCGGCGTCAAGCTGGCGCCCGAGGACGTCTGGGAGCGGATCGCCTTCGTCCTCTCGATGAAGATGCAGGAGCCGCAGTTCTCCGGGCAGACCAAGGAGCGCCTGTCGTCCCGCGAGGCGGCGGCGTTCGTCTCGGGCGTGGTGAAGGACGCCTTCAGCCTGTGGCTCAACGAGCACGCCGAGATCGGCCTGCAGTTGGCGGAACTGGCGATCAGCAATGCCGGGCGTCGCCTCAAGGCGGGCAAGAAGGTCGAGCGCAAGAAGATCACCCAGGGGCCGGCGCTGCCCGGCAAACTGGCCGACTGCGCCGGACAGGAACCGATGCGCGCGGAACTGTTCCTGGTCGAGGGCGACTCCGCCGGCGGCTCGGCGAAGCAGGCGCGGGACAAGGAATTCCAGGCGATCATGCCGCTGCGCGGAAAGATCCTGAACACCTGGGAAGTGGACGGCGGCGAGGTGCTCGCCAGCCAGGAGGTCCACGACATCGCGGTAGCCATCGGCGTCGATCCGGGCGCCAGCGACCTGGCTCAGCTGCGCTACGGCAAGATCTGTATCCTCGCGGATGCCGACTCCGACGGTCTGCACATCGCCACGCTGCTCTGCGCGCTGTTCGTCCGTCATTTCCGCCCGCTGGTGGAGGCCGGCCACGTCTACGTGGCGATGCCGCCGCTGTACCGCATCGACCTCGGCAAGGAAATCTACTACGCCCTCGACGAAGCCGAGCGCGACGGCATCCTCGAGCGCCTGGCCGCCGAGAAGAAGCGCGGCAAGCCGCAGGTCACCCGCTTCAAGGGCCTTGGCGAAATGAATCCGCTGCAACTGCGCGAGACCACCATGGATCCGAATACCCGGCGGCTGGTCCAGCTCACCCTGGAGGACGCCACCGGTACCCTGGAGATCATGGACATGCTGCTGGCCAAGAAGCGCGCCGGTGACCGCAAGTCCTGGCTGGAGAGCAAGGGCAACCTGGCCGAGGTGCTGGTCTGATGCGCCGCCTGCTGGCCATCCTCGGCCTGTTCGGGGGCCTGGTCCAGGCGGCCGAGGCGCCGCCAGAGCCACCGGTTCCGGCAGCCTTGAGCTTCATCTCCGAACATGCGGTGGAGGGCATGCGCGGCGGCAACCTTTCCGGGCTGGCCTGGTGTGGCGGCGCGCTGTGGACGGTTTCCGACCGCGACGACGACCGCCTGTATCGCCTGCAACCCTCGGCCGAAGGCTCCGACCAGCCCTGGCAGGCCGAGGCCGAGAGTTTCATCGCTCCGACCCCGCCGGACAGCGGGTTGCCCTGGGGCATGAGCACGCGGGTCTGGCTCAGTGGCCTGGTGCGCGGCGGCAACCTCGACTTCGAAGGCATCGCCTGCGATGCCGCCGGCAATCGCTACCTGGTCAGCGAGGCGCACGCGGCGGTCCTGCAACTGCCGGTGAGCGGCGCGCCGAACTGGCTGCGCCTGCCGCCCGGCCTGCTGCCGCAAGCGCGGGCCAGCGGCATGCTGATGAATTTCAACGCGTTGTTCGAAGGGATCGCCGTCGACCCCGAGGGCAAGCGCCTCTGGCTGGCTGCCGAGCGCGAGCGCCGCGGCCTGCTGGTGGCCCACCGCGACAACAGTGCCTGGCGCTGCGAGGGCAGCTGCGTACTGCTCGCCGAGGGCGGCAAGATCGAGCCGCCGCCGGAACTGGGCAGCGCGCGCAAGCTGCCGAAGGATTTCTCCGACCTCGCCTTCTACCGCGGCAAGCTGTTCACCCTGGAGCGCCTGGCGCATCAGATCTGCCGCCGCGACCTGGCCCAGGCCAAGGTCGAACGCTGCTGGTCGTTCGCCTCGGCGGTCCTGGCGCCGGAGCGTCGCTACGAGCTGCCTTATGGCGTCGCGGAAGCCCTGTCGCTGGACGACAAGGGCGCCTGGCTGGGCATCGACAATGGCGACCATGCGCGCGCCGATGGCGACGTGCGGCCCTTCGTCCTGCGCTTCGCCGCGCCCGCCGGCGGCTGGTTGGGGGACAAGTGACGCAACAGGCGCCCGGTCAGCGGCTGGGACGGATCATGTTGGTGCTGGCCTGGGTCGCCGGGCTGGCGCTGGCGACGCGCTATTTCGGCGTCTGGGAAGATCGACAGCGCAACCCGAACCAGGCGCCGCAATCGATCCATGGCGACGGCTACGTCGAGTTGCGCCTGGCCAGCAGCCGCCAGGGCCATTACCTGCTGAACGGGCAGATCAACGGCCAGGGCGTGACCTTCCTGCTCGATACCGGGGCGACCCAGGTGGCGGTGCCGGAAGCCCTGGCGGCAAGACTCGCGCTGGAGCGCGGCGCGCCGATCACCCTGAGCACGGCCAACGGCCGCGCCACGGGCTGGCGCACGCGGCTGGACCAGCTGCAACTCGGCGATATCCGCCTGTCCGGGGTCGCGGCGCTGATTGCGCCGGGCATGGACGGCGATGAGGTGCTACTCGGCATGAGCGCCCTGAAACAACTCGAATTCACCCAGCGCGACGGCACCCTGGTGCTGCGCCAAAACACTTCTCCGTGAGGTACGCATGAGCGAATCCCTCGATCTGAGCCTGGAAGGGGTCGAACGCCGGTCGTTGGCCGAGTTCACCGAGCAGGCCTATCTGAATTATTCCATGTACGTGATCATGGACCGCGCCCTGCCGCATATCGGCGACGGCCTGAAACCGGTGCAGCGACGCATCGTCTACGCCATGAGCGAACTGGGGCTGGATGCCGATTCCAAGCACAAGAAGTCGGCGCGCACCGTCGGCGACGTGCTCGGCAAGTTCCACCCGCACGGCGACTTGGCCTGCTACGAGGCCATGGTGCTGATGGCGCAGCCGTTCTCCTATCGCTATCCGCTGGTGGACGGCCAGGGCAACTGGGGGGCGCCGGACGATCCCAAGTCCTTCGCCGCCATGCGTTATACCGAGGCGCGCCTGTCGCGCTATTCCGAGGTGCTGCTCAGCGAACTGGGCCAGGGTACCGTGGACTGGGTACCGAACTTCGACGGCACCCTCGACGAGCCGGCCGTGCTGCCGGCCCGCCTGCCCAACCTGCTGCTCAACGGCACCACCGGCATCGCGGTGGGCATGGCCACCGACGTGCCGCCGCACAACCTGCGGGAAGTCGCGTCGGCCTGCGTGCGCCTGCTCGACCAGCCGGGCGCGACGGTCGCCGAATTGTGCGAACACGTGCCGGGCCCGGACTTCCCCACCGAAGCCGAGATCATCACCCCGCGCGCCGACCTGCAGAAGGTCTACGAGACCGGCCGCGGTTCGGTGCGCATGCGCGCGGTGTACCGCGTCGAGGACGGCGACATCGTCATCCACGCCCTGCCGCACCAGGTGTCCGGTTCCAAGGTGCTGGAACAGATCGCCGGGCAGATGCAGGCCAAGAAGCTGCCGATGGTGGCCGACCTGCGCGACGAGTCGGACCACGAGAACCCGACCCGCATCGTCATCATCCCGCGTTCGAACCGGGTCGATGTCGAAGAGCTGATGACCCATCTGTTCGCCACCACCGACCTGGAAACCAGCTACCGGGTCAACCTGAACATCATCGGCCTCGACGGCAAGCCGCAGGTCAAGGACCTGCGCCAGTTGCTCTCGGAGTGGCTGCAGTTCCGCATCGGCACTGTGCGTCGACGCCTGCAGTTCCGCCTGGACAAGGTCGAGCGCCGCCTGCATCTGCTGGATGGCTTGCTGATCGCCTTCCTCAACCTCGACGAGGTGATCCACATCATCCGCACCGAGGATCAGCCCAAGGCGGTGCTGATGGAGCGCTTCGAACTCAGCGAGGTGCAGGCCGACTACATCCTCGACACCCGCCTGCGCCAGTTGGCACGCCTGGAAGAGATGAAGATCCGCGGCGAGCAGGAAGAGTTGCTGAAGGAGCAGAAGCGCCTGCAGACCCTGCTCGGCAGCGAGGCCAAGCTGAAGAAGCTGGTGCGCGAGGAGCTGATCAAGGACGCCGAGACCTACGGCGACGACCGCCGTTCGCCGATCGTCGCCCGCGCCGAGGCCCGCGCGCTGTCGGAAACCGAGCTGATGCCCACCGAACCGGTGACCGTGGTGCTCTCGGAAAAAGGCTGGGTGCGTTGCGCCAAGGGCCACGACATCGACGCCGCCGGCCTCTCCTACAAGGCCGGCGACGGCTTCAAGGCCGCCGCGCCGGGACGCTCGAACCAGTATGCGGTGTTCATCGACTCCACCGGGCGCAGCTACTCGCTGCCGGCCCACAGCCTGCCGTCCGCGCGAGGCCAGGGCGAGCCACTCAGCGGCCGGCTGACGCCTCCGCCGGGGGCCAGCTTCGAATGCGTGCTGCTGCCGGACGACGATGCGCTGTTCGTGATCGCTTCCGACGCCGGCTATGGTTTCGTGGTCAAGGGCGAGGACCTGCAAGCCAAGAACAAGGCCGGCAAGGCCCTGCTCAGCCTGCCCAACGGCTCCGCCGTGGTGGCGCCGCGCCCGGTGCGCGATGTGGAGCAGGATTGGCTGGCGGCCGTGACGACCGAGGGCCGTCTGCTATTGTTCAAGGTCTCCGACCTGCCGCAGCTCGGCAAGGGCAAGGGCAACAAGATCATCGGCATCCCCGGCGAACGCGTGGCCAGCCGCGAGGAGTACCTCACCGACCTGGCTGTTCTGCCAGCCGGGGCGACGTTGGTCCTGCAGGCTGGAAAGCGTACCCTGTCGCTCAAGGGCGACGACCTGGAACACTACAAGGGGGAGCGGGGCCGGCGAGGCAACAAGCTGCCGCGCGGTTTCCAGCGCGTCGACAGCCTGCTGGTGGATATTCCGACACAGGATTGAAATGAGCCGTTACCGGTCTCCGATCTCTCGCATATCCGCAAGGGAATGGCGAAAGCGGCCTCTTCCGAGGCCGGCTTTCCGGGGGAATGTCGTCTCCCTGGCGGGTTCCGCCGGGTTTTCCCCTGACGCAGGTGGTCCGAAACCGGTTTCGGAATACGCTCTGCCTCTGGAGCTATGGCGCTGGTTAGGGGATGATACGCCCCTTCGGCCGCCGTTTCCGATGGCGGGTGGCCAGTAGAATTCAAGTCTTGCATCAGTAGTGCCGATCTTCGGCGAAATACGGTGGTTCTCGATGAGCGCGTGGCGCGTCTTCGCATGTCTTTCCCTCGTCAGCCTGCTCGGGCTGACGGGTTGTGCGGTCCATCCGCCGGCCCAGCTCTACCAGTTGGACGTCGGTGCCGCCGCAGTACCGAAAAAGGATGGCGGTGCGGCCGTCCTGCTCGGCCCGGTACAACTGGCCGACTATCTCAAGCGCGATGTGATGGTGCAGCGGCAGGCCGACGGTATTCTCAGCCTGTCCACCGACGCACGCTGGGCCGGCAACCTGGAGACCAATGTCAGCCAGCAACTGCTGCGGCAGATGTCCAGCGAGCTGGGCAGCAGCCGCCTGGCGCTGTTCCCGGAAAAACCTGGTTTCACCCCCCAGGTCCAGGTGATGCTGACCATCAGTCGCCTCGACTCCGGCCCCAAGCAGCCGGCGGTGATCGAGGCGCGCTGGCGCCTGCTGGACCAGAAGGGCGACCTGAAGGATAGCCGGGTGTTCCACGAGGAAGAACGGCACCAGGGCAGCATCGGCGACCAGATCCGTGCCCAGAGCGACCTGCTCAAGCGCCTGGCGGCGCAGTTGGCCAAGGACGTCAAGCCGATCGCCGTGGCGGCCGAGGCGCCGCCGCCGGCGACCGCGCGCAAGCCGGTGGCCAAGCCGAAGGCCAAGGAAGAGGAAGGTCCGAAAATGCCGCTGGTGGTGCCGATTCGCACCGATGCCGAGGTCTATCGGTTCTGATTGTCGAGAGCCGACCAGGAACAAGCCCCGCCGAAGCGGGGCTTTTTCGTTTCGGCGTCAGCGTGAGCGGCGCAACAGGAAGCGCAGGGCCATGCCGGCGAGCGCCAGCAGCAGGCAGGGTAGCCAGACCCAGCGCGCCTCCGACTGCAGCACCAGCAATCCGCGTTCGCTGAGGAAGCGCGACAGACCGATCGGCGACACGGCGATCGGATGGAAGGGCATGAAGTAGCGGGCGTCGCTCCAGGGCCAGAACCAGGCGACGCCCAGCCCGCCGTTGGTCATCGCGTCCAGCAGGCTGTGCGAGGCGGTGGCCAGCGCCACCCACAGCCCGGCTTTCAGCGGTCCGCTATGCAGCGGCCGGCAGGCGAGGGCGGCGAGCGCACCGAGGATCGCGGCGAACAATAGCGAATGGCTGAAGCCGCGATGGCCGAAGGCATCGTGATAGGCGATGCCGAGCTTGAAGGCGATCACGTCGAAGTCCGGCAGGCAGGCGGCGAGCATGCCTGCCAGCAGCAGGCGTGGCGGGATCACCCGGCTGCCAAGGGCCAATCCCACCGCCAGGACCGGCAGCGGGTGGGTGATCAGGGTGGTCACGGGCGGGCGCGGTCGTGCATGCGCGCCAGTTGGCGCTCGAGCATCGACGGATACGGCTCCAGCAGACGCTCGACGCAGCAGGCTCCTTCCGGACTGGCAATGGCGCGGATACGGGCGCGCTCGCGGACCACCGCGTCGTCGGCGATGCTGCGTTCGACCAGCAGCAGGTTGCGGCTGTGCTGGTTGAGGGCGAGGGCGTTCTGCACGGTTTCGTTGAGCAGCAGGTCGGCCTGGGTCTGTTCGCTGAGGTCTTCGCCGAGGCTCAGGCCCAGTTGCAACTGCAAGGTGATGCCGCTGTCGGCAACCTCGATCTGCAGGGCATGGCCGAGCGCGCGCATCAGTTCACCGCAGCAGAGCGCGTTGGTCAGGTAGTCGGCGCGGTTGTCGCGGCTGTGGAAGAGAATCAGGCTGCCGCCGTCGCTGAGCGTGTGCAGGCTGCCCTTGTACTGGCGGGCGGCCTGTTCCAGGCAGTCGCGATAGCGTTGCAGGAGGTCCACCAGACGGCTGCGTGGCAACCGGCGCAACTGTTCCTGGGCGCCGAGCTGGATCGCCAGCACCGCACTGTGTTGCGGTTCGCGCGCAGCGGCGGGCGCCGCGGGCTGGTCCCCGGCTTCGGCTCCGTTCTCGTCGAAGGCGTCCTGGTCCAGCGGGTCTTCGTCGATGGAGGTGAATTCCACCGGCTTGGTCTCGTCCAGCAGGGCGTCGCCCAGCGGAATGTCGTCTTCCTCGAAGGCCGAGGCCTCGACCTTGCGGCTGCGCAGGTCGGCTTCGTCGTCCTCCAGCAGGATGTCGTCGAAGTTCTGCGGCAGCGGTGCTTCTTCCGGCTCCGGCGCCGGCGGCTTCTCCGGCACCAGGCGCTCTTCCAGGTCGCGCGCCAGGTCGCCCAGCTCGTTCTGCAGTTCGGCGCCGGGGGCCGGATTGTCCGGATCGCGCAACCAGACACGCAATTGCAACAAGGGTGTGGAAATCTGCCGCCCCAGGCGCAGGCTGAAATACAGGGCGAGGATTAGCAGGATCAGGCTGATCAGGCCCATGCTCTGCAGGCTGATCATCATCGGCTGCTGGAACTGCTGCATGTCCAGGCTGATGCGCAGGTGCCCGGCGATCACTTCCTGGAAGGTGATCGGCGTCGAGTACAGGCCTTCGGTGGCGCCGAGCAGGCTCTGCTTCGGACGGCTGCCGGCCTCGGCGAGGATGCGCTGGTCGACGCTGTAGATCGCCGCATGGGCCACCAGCGGGTTCTTCACCAGGTTGTTCAGCAGCACGTTGAGGCTAAGGATGTCGTTGGACACCAGCAACTCGGTGGCGGACGCGGCGGTCTGGGTGATCAGGCTCTGGCCCAGGGCATCGGCCTGCTGCTGCATGGCCTGGCGAAACTGCATGCCCATGACCCAGGCGTAGATCAGCAGGGCCAGGGCCACCAGGATCAGGCTATGGCTGGCGAGCCGCAGAGCGATCGGGACGCGGCGCTGGCGCAAGGCACGAAACAGCAGGAGGAAGAAATTGTCGGGCTTGACGGACGTGGGCCGGGTCACAGGGGGCTCGGTCTTCTGAAATAGAGGTATCGCGCAGTATAACCAGCGCCCCCCGAGGGGCAAAGGGCCGTTGACGCGCTTTCCAGGCCGCCGCGCGGCGGTTTCGCGGGTTTTCCCGGTCGGTTCCGACCGGTGGTGATGGCAAATGCCCGGCTCTGCGTCTCTCGGGTGTGCGGGAAAGCGGGTAGAATGGCGTCTTTTACCTGGCGGAGCTTACGCCTTGCGCGAAATTGTCCTGATCAACATCACCGGGGAAGACCGCCCCGGTCTCACCGCGGCCATCACCGGCGTACTGGCCCAGGGCGGGGTGAACATCCTCGACATCGGCCAGGCGGTGATCCACGACACCCTGTCGTTCGGCATCCTGGTGGAAATCCCGGATACCGAGGCCGGTTCCTCGGTCCTCAAGGACGTGCTGTTCACCGCCTACAAGCTGGACCAGCAGGTGCGCTTCACCCCGGTCTCGGAAGAGGACTACCGGCAATGGGTCGACGGCCAGGGCAAGGCGCGGCACATCGTGACCCTGCTCACCCGCCGGGTGACTGCCGAGCAACTGCAGAGGGTCAGCTCGATCACCGCCAAGTACGCGCTGAACATCGACCACATCGACCGTCTCTCCGGGCGCATGCCGCTGGACATGCCCGCCGACCAGGGCAAGGGCTGCATCGAGTTCTCGGTACGCGGCGAACCGGCCGATCCGGCGGCGCTGCGTGCGGAATTCCTCAGCGTCGCCCAGGAATTGAACGTCGACATCGCTTTCCAGCAGGACAGCGTGTTCCGCCGCAATCGCCGGCTGGCGGTGTTCGACATGGATTCGACGCTGATCGAGGCGGAAGTCATCGACGAACTGGCCAAGGCCGCCGGCGTCGGCGAGAAGGTCGCCGCGATCACCGAACGGGCGATGCGCGGTGAACTGGACTTCCGCGCCAGCTTCAAGGAGCGCCTGGCGCTGCTGCAGGGACTGTCGGAAGACGTACTGGAGGAGATCGGCGCCTCGCTGCGTCTGACCGAGGGTGCGGAAACCCTGTTCGCCGAACTCAAGCGCCTGGGTTACAAGACCGCCATCCTGTCCGGCGGCTTCACCTATTTCGCCCGTCAATTGCAGGCGAAGCTGGGGATCGACTACGTGTTCGCCAACGAGTTGCAGATCGTCGACGGCAAGGTCACCGGGGTGGCGGTCGAGCCGATCGTCGATGCCCAGCGCAAGGCCGACCTGCTGCGCGAACTGGCGGCGAAGGAAGGCCTGAGCCTGGAGCAGACCATTGCCGTCGGCGACGGCGCCAACGACCTGCCGATGCTCGGCCTGGCCGGCCTGGGCGTGGCGTTCCGCGCCAAGCCGCTGGTCAAGCAGTCGGCCAAGCAGGCGATCTCGACCCTGGGCCTGGACGGCATCCTCTACCTGCTCGGCTACCGCGACCGCGAAGGGCGAGCCTGAGGCCGGCGGGCGCCTCTTGCCGGCCCGGCAGCCACGAACCAGGTTGGTAGAGCGGAAAAGCAACGGGCGCCCAGGGCGCCCGTTCTTCATTCGTCTCCCGAGGAGAAGTCGTAGTCCATCGCCTGGCTCGGCCCCTGCAGGTAGTAGCCCTGGATGTAGGTGGCGCCGGCTTGCCACAGGGTGGCGAGGACGCTGGCGCTCTCGACGAAGGGGACGATGCTGAGCTTCTGCTGTTCGTGCAGTTCGGCGATCAGGCCCTTGAGGATCTCCTGGTTTTCCACCTGGTTGAGGTCCTGGACGAAGGAACCATCGATCTTGATGAATTGTACGGTCAGGTGCTTCAGCGCGTTGAACGGGTTCAGCGAGCAGCCGAACTGGCTGATCGCCGCCTGGCAATGCAGGGTGGCCAGGCCCTGGGTCAGTTGCTTGGCCTGCTTCAGATAGCTGGTGGCGTCGGCTTCGCTGATCTGGAACACCAGCGACTCCGGCGGCAGGCGCGCGGCCTTCAGCGCCACCCCGAGCCAGGGCAGCAGGCCGGGGTCTTGCAGACTGGCGCTGGACAGGTGGACGAACAGCTTGGTCTGGTGCCCCTTGGCGCGATGCTCGGCGAGCAGCTTGATCGAGTTGAGGATCACCCAGCGGTCGATCTTCTCCGCCAGCCCGGCTTCCTTGGCGGCATGCAGGAACTCCGCCGGCGGCACTTCCTGGCCCTGCGGATTGAGCAGGCGCAGGAGCACCTCGTAGTTCTCGTGGCTGTCGCCGCGCAGGCTGATGACTGGCTGGAACAGCAGGCGGAAGCTGTTGGTCTCCAGCGCCTGCTGGAGGATCGCGATGACGTCGCCGCGCTGGGCGGCGGCGGCAAGCTCTTCCGCCGGGTTGTACTGCTTGATCTGCGACCCGCCCTTGCGTGCCGCGTCATCGGCGCAGCGATGCGCACGGTTCATCACGTCCTGGGCCTTGGCGGTCTTCTCGTCGAGACCGGCGACGCCGATGCTGAGGGTGGCCTGGGCGCTGCGGCCGTTCAGCTCGAAAAGGTGGTTCTCGACTTTCTTCAGCAGTCGTTGCAGTGCCGCTTGCGCCTGCTCGGGAGTCTTGCCCTTGAACAGGGCGGCGAAGATCGAATCGCCGAAACGCGCCAGGTCGGCTTCCTCGCCGAACTGTTCGCGCATCAGTCCGGCCAACTGGCCGAGCAGCAGGTCGATCCCGGAAAGCCCGTGGTCGGCCTGGAGCGAGGGGTAGCCGTTGAGATGGATATAGGCCAGGGTCGACGGCTTGCGGGCGGTCACCGCCTGCTGCACGGCGGCATCCATCAGGTCGAGGAAGTGGCTGCGGTTGTAGAGTCCGGTGACCGGGTCCTGGCTGCTGACTTCGCGGAGCTTTTCTTCCAGTTCGGCGTTGTCGACCTCGCCGCGGATCACCACCTGGATGCAGGGTTCGCCGTCGTAGGTGGCGGCGGAGAGGCTGATGCGCGCCTTGAATTCCTGGCCGTCGAGCTTGACCCCGGTGCAAACCAGTTCGGTCTGGCGCTGGTCGTTCTGGTAGCCCTTGAGGAAATCCTTGAAGGCGCCCTGGTCGCAGGAGGCGATCAGGTCGATGACCGGCAGGCCTTCCAGTTCCTCGGCGTCCTCGTAGCCGAACAGCGCCATGTAGGAGCGGTTGGCGTAGATGTGCATGCCGTCGTGGACGTAGGTGATGGCGTCGACCGAGCTGTCGAGCAGCAACTGGCAGCGTTTTTCCGCCTCGCGCAGGGCCAGTTCGGCGGCGCGGCGCGCGCGGCGTTCGGCGAGGCCGGCCAGCTCGCGGTTGGCGACCAGCACCAGGCGCTCGTCCTCGCCTTGCGGCAGGGCGTCCTGGGCGCCGAGCATCAAGGCGTCGGTGATGGCGTCGGAGCTGTTGTCGGCCACCAGCTGGATGAACGGGATGTCGCGCGACTGGCGGCGCAAGGTGGCGAGCGCCTCGCCGGGCTCGAGACACTCGCTGGTCGGCGCGGCGATCAGCAGGTCCCAGCTTTGCTGGAGGGTCTCGGCGAGGTCCTCGGGAGAGGTCAGTCGATGTACGCGGGTCGCGTGGCCGGCATTGCGGAACAGACTGACCAGGCGTTCGGCTTCGTTCTGCGAGTCTTCCAGAATCAGCAGGCGGATGGTTTTCTTTTCGATGGCCATGGAAAGGGCTCAGTCCGCGTCCGGGCGGGCGCGAAAAGACGGCGAATGGAGGTGTCGGGGCAATCTACAGAGACTTCCAGAGCGAGTCAAAATCTTCCTCCCCCGCAGGCGGCCGGGCCACTGGCGCTGTGACCGGCTTATCGCTCGGGGTGTTCACCGGTTCCGCCGAGCGGTATTCGAACTGGCTGAAGCTGCCGGTCGAGGCCTGCCGGCGATTCAGCACCGCGCGCCGCTCCTCGCCGTGCAGGTTGATCTGCACCCGGCTGCCCTCCTGGAACGGCAGGCGCGGGGTGATCACCGTCGCCGGCCGCGAGATCGCGGCGATTTCCGGCAGCAGCAGGGCGCGCAGGTAGTGGCTGCTCTGCTCGGTCTTGCGCAGCAGTTGCAGGCCGCAGGGCTGCGCCGCCGGGGCGATCATCTCGATGCCCATCTGCGTGCCGCCATTGCGCACCTGGCGGATCCAGCGCACCACCGCGATGCTCCACGCCTGGCCGGGAAGGTCCTGCAGGCCGACCAGTTCGCCCGCCTGCAGTTGGGCGGGCACCTCCTTTGGCCAGCTCAGGCAATAACCGCCGGGGCTGTGGTTGACGATGGGCAGGGCGTAGGTCGGATAGTCCTCGGTGGCGTCAGTCTGTGCGTGGGCCTGCGGGTGATCGGGCTGCCCACCGCGGGGCGACTGGTGCGGCCGGTACTCGATTTCCTCCAGCGGCATGCCGGGCTGCCAGTCGGTGACCTTCTGCGCATCGAAGGCGCCGGCCCAGGCGTCCTGGACGTCGGCCTTGAAGCGAGGCGCCTCGGGCGCTTCCTGGATCTGCAGGACCTCGTTGAACGGGCGGCGCCCGGCGAGGAAGTAGTGCAGGGCGCTCATGCCGATGCACAGGGTCAACTGGCCCTGGCCCTGGGTGCGCTGGAAGGTACGTTCGGCGATGTCACCCCAGGCCGAGGAGAGATGTTGCAGCAGGTCCAGGGTCACCCCTTCGATCAGCGGCAGGCGCGCCTTCGCGCGCTCGGCCTCGGGCTGTAGCAGGTATTCGCGGATCAGTTCGACCAGCGGCTGGGTGTCGATGCCCAGGGCATTGGCCAGTTGGGTCTCCGGGTACAGCGAGCGGTAGCGCGGCGGGCCGTCGATCTGCGGCACGGCGATGAACAGCGAGCCGGGCAGCGCCGCGCTCTGTATCGACAGCAATTGGCTCCAGGGTTCGAGCACCTCGGCGAGCCGTGCAATGTTGTTCTGGCGCATCTGGTTGCAGCGCGCGCAGCCGAGCAGCAGCGGTATCAGGTAGGCCTGCTCGACGCTCAGGCCGGGGGTGTGCTTGGCCAGTTCGTCGCGCACCGCGAGACGATGCACACCGCGCTGGCTGGCCAACTGGTACAGCTGGTGGAGTTCCAGCCAAAGCCCCTCGGGGACCGGGCAGTACAACTGGCTGGCACGGATCAGCGGGCCGCACAGGCTGCGGATCGCCCGCTGGATACCGACCGCGAGCAACTGCGCGCGGTCGCGGCTGTTGCGCGGCGCTTCCTGGACCACGATCAGCTTGTAGCCGATGGCCAGGTGGTTCTGCAGGGCCTGGCAGAGGTTGGCGATCTTGCGCGGCCGTTCGTCGAGGACGATGGCCTGGTTGAGGAAGTGCCGTTCCAGGTGGGCGCAGACGAAATGCACCTCTGGACGGAACAGTTCGAGCAGTTGCAGGCGGGCCTCGACGGGCAGCACCAACTGGTTGAGTTCGATCAGGCCCTGGTAGAGCTGGCGCGCGGTTTCCCCGAGGTTGGCCTTGGGCAGGTGCGCCAGCCAGTACTTGATATCCTTCGGGGTGGCGTCGCAGAAGCTCAGGTTCTGCTGCGTCGGAGTGGGGACGCGCAACGAGAGGTGGGGGCTCTGGTTTTCCATGGGGGGTTAGACGGCTCCGCTACTGAAAAGGCTCTACGGGGGGATGAAGCCCCGGAGAGGTGCCGGACTTCCGATCGCCGCGGCTGCGCCTCCTCTTTCTTAACACGGGAGGCGGGTTCATCGTCGTGGCCAGGACAGGAACTGTGCGGCAGTCCGCTTTCCTGACCGAGGGGTCGGCACAGGCTCGATAGGACCTTTCCGAACTCTAGCAGCATCGAAATGGACCCGCAGCCTTCGGACGCCACGATCCCGCCGGGAGGTTCCGGCGGCGGGGAGAGATGGGACGGAGACGCTCGGGGCGCTCCGTCCCGGCGAGGTCAGGCCTGTTTCGGCAGGGCCAGGCATTCGCCCATGCGCACCGGGCTCGCTGCCCCGAGGCCGTCGTTGAACGCGACCTGCTGCGGGCCGAACAGGACGATGGCGGTGGAGCCCAGCTTGAAGCGACCCAGCTCGGCGCCTTTTTCCAGGCGGATCGGCGCACGGGCGGCTTCGTCGTAGCGGAAGGTCTTCAGTTCGCGCTTCGGCGGCGTAACCAGGCCGGCCCAGACGGTTTCGATGGAGGCCACGATCATCGCGCCCACCAGCACCACGGCCATCGGACCGCGCTCGGTGTCGAACAGGCAGACCACCCGTTCGTTGCGGGCGAACAGCTCGGGAACGTTTTCCGCGGTGGTCTGGTTCACCGAGAACAGCCGGCCGGGAACGTAGACCATCTCGCGCAGGGTGCCGGCCAGCGGCATGTGCACGCGGTGGTAGTCCCGGGGGGACAGGTAGACGGTGGCGAAGTCGCCGCCCATGAAGGGCGCGGCCAGTTCGGCGTCGCCGCCGAGCAGTTCGGCCAGGCTGTAGCTGTGGCCTTTGGCCTGGAAGATCCGCCCGTGCTCGATCGGGCCGAGCTGGCTGATCGCGCCATCGGCCGGGCAGAGCACCGCGCCGGGCTCCTGGGCCAGCGGGCGGGCGCCATCCTTGAGGGCGCGGGTGAAGAAGGCATTGAAATGTTCATAGGCCTGCAGGTCCTCGACCTGTGCTTCGCGCATGTCGACCTGGTAGCGCCGGGCGAACCAGGCGATCAGGCGGTCCTTGAACCAGGTCGCCCGGCAGTCGGCGGCGAAGCCGATCAGCCGGGACAGCAGGTGGTGCGGCAGCAGGTACTGGCTGCAGATGAACAGACGATCTTTGAACGACATTCCTCAAACCTCTACAGGGGTATCGGGGTGGTTGCCCCATTCCGACCAGGAGCCGGCGTAGCCTTTGACCCGCGGGTAGCCCAGCGCCTTGGCCACCAGGTAGGTGAAGCCGGAGCGATGGTGGGTCTGGCAGTGGGTGATCACTTCCTTGTCCGGCGTGATGCCGAGGGCCTCCAGGACTTCGGCGATATCCGCGCGGATGCGCAGGGCGCGAGCCGGGTCCATGCCGGCGGTCCATTCGAAATTGATCGCGCCGGGCACATGCCCGGCCTTCGCGGCGAGCACCTTGGTACCGGCGTATTCGCTGGGGTTGCGCGCATCCCATACCGCCAGATCGGCGGCGCCGAGGCGGCTTTGCAGGTATTCGCGGGTCGCGCTGGGCTCGTCGTGCAACGTCAGCGGCAGCGGGCCGCCGACAGGCGCCGGGACCTCGCGGTCGAGCGCCTGGGCGTCGGCGATCCAGGCCGGCAGGCCGCCGTTGAGATAGTGGTAGCGGTGGTGGCCGATCACGTCCAGCAGCCAGATGAAGCGGCCCGCCCAGCCGCCGCCTTCGTCGTCGTAGACCACGTAGGTCGCCTCCGGGCGGTGGCCCAGCTCGCCGAACAGGGCTTCCAGGTCGGCCTTGGCCGGTAGCAGGCCGGGTGCCGGGGGTTGTCCCCACTGGGTGCGTTTGGGGTCGACGAAACGCGCGCCGGGGATATGCCCTTCGGCGTAGCGGGCGGCACTGGTCAGGTCGACCAGGATCAGCTCGGGCGCGCCCAGGCGCGGCGCGAGATCGCTGGGCTCGATCACCAATGGCAGGTCGGAGAAGACGGACATGCGAGTACCCCCGGGTTGAAGAAGGGCAGCAGTTTAACGGAAAGCGCGCCCGACCAGTGTGCCGGGCATGTCCCTCATTCCGTGCGGCGCTGGCGGCCGAACTGCTGGATCGCGCGCTCGGTGCACTGGGCGGTCTTGGCGAAGGCCTGGGCATGCAGGTCGCTGAACGGCTGGCCGCCGAGGTCGGCCAGGACCAGCATCACCACCCGCGAGCCGTTGCCCAGCGAGCGCAGCAGCAGGTGAGGCCCGGGGAACAGTTGGCGCAAGGGTTCGCCGAGGGCCGGCAGCAACTGGTCCTGGTTGTTCGGGCCGATGCGCAGCAGGGCAGGCTGCTGGAACAGTTTCTTCAGCAGCGGGCTGCCGGCAATCTCCAGTTGCAATTTCTCCTGGCCCGGTTCGAGTCCGGCGCTCTGCTGCGCCAGCACGTGTACCTGGGTGCGATCGGCCACCAGCAGCAGCATCCTTTGCAGGCCGCAGGCGCGCAGCGCATCGCGGGCACAGGCGGTGAGCTGCACGACGTTGCTGAACGGGCTGGGCTCGCGGAGCAACTCGGCGCAATGCTGCCGCCACTCGGCCAGGGCTTCCGCCGAGGGCGGCGGCGGGGGCGCCGCTTCGGCACGCCAGCGGCTGGCCTGCCAGGGCCAGATCAAGGCCACCGCCGGATGCCACAGCGGCGGCCGGGCGTGCAGGCGCGCGCTTTGCGCGGCGAGCATGTGCACCTGCTGCTGGACTTCGGTCAGCGGCTGGCCCAGGTACAGGCCGGTCAGGCGCTGCCAGCGCAGCATGTGCGGCCCGTCCCAGCTCTGGTGCGCGGCGATGGCCAGGCCATTGGCGAGGAGAGTGCAGTTGGCCGGCTGGGTCAGCCAGCGGGCGAGATCGGGCTGGGCATCGAGTTGCTGTTGCTGGAGCAGGGGCGACTGATGGTCGCGGGCGATACGCAGGGCTCGAACCAGCAGGCGACGGTCGCAGGCGAGCAGGCGATAGCCCTGGATGACCCACTGCGGTAGCCGCCAGCGTTCGGCCAGCGCCAGGCAGATCGGTAGCAGGCGCATGCCGAGCAGTTCGCGCTCCACTCGCAGGGTCGGTTCGCCCTGTACCAGCACGCGTTGCTGCCATTGCTCCAGCAACTGCGGGCGGGCGTTGGCCAGCGCCCAGACCGGAGCCATGGTCAGCAGGCTGCCCCAGTGAATTTCCTGCCAGAGCCTGGCCAGGCGCGCGCCGAACAGGCCGCTGGCCTGCTGCATGGCGTGCTGGCTGATCAGCAGCATCTGCCCGAGGACCCTGGGCATCTCCGCATCCTGGATGCTCGGCAGGGTCTTCAGAAGTTGGCTCGCGCGCGCCAGGCCGAGGCGGCTGAGGGCCACCTCCAGGCTTTCCGCGGGGTTGTCGCGGGCGCTCTCGGCGCGATTGGCCTCGCGCAGGATGGACAACGCCAGCGTCGGGCTGCCCTGCAACTGGTCGGCGATCTCGCGCAGCGAGCGGCGGCTGTCGCTCAGCGCGGCGTGCAGGCCGGCATAGTGGCTGGCGGGGATCGGCAGGGGTTGCCGGTCGAGCTCTTCGAGCCAGGCGGCGAGGCGGTCTGTCATGGGTGTCGGGCTCGGTGTCGGCGAGGCGGCGAACTGGCTTTTCGAGTATTCGGACTATAGTCTTGCGGCTAGCAACCGATAACAAGAGGGAGCCTAGCAGTCCCCCTCCTTATCCTGTTCATTTCGCACGTCCGGTCCTCATGTCAAAAATCATCGGCATCATCGTCGTTTTCGCCAGTGTCCTCGGGGGCTTCCTGCTCTCCGGCGGCAAGATCGGCGCCATCATCCAGCCCTTCGAGGTCCTGATCATCGGCGGTGCGGCACTGGGGGCGTTCCTCCAGGCCAACCCGGGCAGCACGTTCATGGTGGTGCTGAAGAAAGCGCCGAAGATGTTCAGCAACCGCTTTACCCAGACCTACTACCTCGAGGTGCTGGGCATGCTCTACGAGATCCTCAACAAGAGCCGGCGCGAAGGGATGATGGCGATCGAGGCGGACATCGAGGACCCCGCGGCCAGTCCCATCTTCAGCAAGTACCCCGGCGTGCTGAAGGATGAGCGGATGACCGCCTATGTCTGCGACTACCTGCGCATCATGTCCTCCGGCAACATGGCGCCGCACGAGCTGGAAGGCCTGTTCGACATGGAGCTGTCCAGTCTCAAGGAGGACCTGGAGCATCCGTCCCACGCGGTGACCAAGGTTGCCGACGCCCTGCCGGGCTTCGGTATCGTCGCCGCGGTACTCGGCATCGTCATCACCATGGCGTTGCTTGGCGAAGGCAGCCAGGCGGAGATCGGCCACCACGTCGCCGCCGCCCTGGTGGGTACCTTCCTCGGGATTCTCGCCGCCTACGGCTTCGTCGGCCCGCTGGCCGTCGCGCTGGAGCACGATGCCAAGGAAGAGTTGAACATGTTCGAGGCGATCAAGGCCTGCCTGGTCGCTTCCGCTTCCGGCATGCCGCCTTCGCTGGCCGTCGAGTTCGGCCGCAAGGTGCTGCTGCCCGCCCATCGGCCGACCTTCGCCGAGCTCGAGCAGGCCGTGCGTGGCCGCTGAGTGGAGGCACTGTCGATAGATGGACAATAACCAGCCGATCATCGTCAAGCGCGTCAAGCGCTATGCCGCCGGCCACCACGGCGGCTCGTGGAAGATCGCCTTCGCCGACTTCGCGACGGCGATGATGGCGTTCTTCCTGGTGCTCTGGCTGCTGTCTTCGGCCACCCCGGAGCAGAAGAAGGCGATTTCCGGATACTTCCAGGACCCCATCGGTTTCAGCGAAAGCGCCAGCCCCTACGTCATCGACCTCGGCGGCACGCCGACGCCGGCGCCGGACAAGACCCTCAATCCGCAGGTCCAGGCCCAGCCGGACTCCAACGAAAGCCGGATCAGCCCCGAGCAGGACCATCAGGTCAACGCCGACCAGGCCGAGAACCTCGCCGAGCAGGTTGAGCGAGAGCGCCTGGCGCTGCTGCTGCAGGAGTTGCAGAACAAGGTCGACGAAAATCCGATGCTCAAGGACTTCAAGGACCAGATCCACTTCGAGATCACCCGCGACGGCCTGCGCATCCAGATCGTCGACGCCGCCAACCGGCCGATGTTCGACCTCGGCAGCGCGCGCCTGCAGCCGTATTTCGAGGACATCCTGCTGGCCATGGCCGAGACCATCCGCCAGGTGCCGAACAAGATCAGCATCAGCGGCCACACCGACGCCAAGCCCTATGCCGGCAACGGCGACTTCGGCAACTGGGAGCTATCGGCCAATCGCGCCAACGCCGCGCGCCGTGCGCTGGTCGCCGGCGGCTATCCGGAAGGGCAGATCGCCCAGGTTGTCGGCTATGCCTCGGCACGCCTGTTCGACGACAAGGACCCGCTGAACCCGGTGAACCGGCGGATCGACATCGTGGTCCTGACCCGCAAGGCGCAGAAGGCCATCGAAGGCGAGACCGGCGCTCCCGAAGCCAGCGCCCCCGCGGCTGCCCCGGGCGAGCAGCCGAAGCCGGCTGCCGAGGCACCGGCGGCGGGCGCGCAACCTTCGCTACCGGCGGACGAGGTGCAGAAGAAGCTCAACCTGTTCGACGACGGCGGCAGCCTGAAGCTGGAGCAGATCAAGGGCGACTGAGGTTCAGTAGTCCGTTTCCGGCATGCTTGCCAGAATGTGCCGGTAGCTGGCCATGCGTTGCGGCATGATGCGCCCGTCCTCCAGGGCCTGGAGCAGGGCGCAACCTGGTTCGCGGTCGTGCTTGCAGTCGCGGAAGCGGCAATGCCCGAGCAGGTCGCGGAACTCGATGAAACCGGCCTCGACGTCGTCTCGCGACACGTGCCCCAGGCCGAACTCACGGATGCCGGGCGAGTCGATCAGGTCGCCGCCGCCGGGAAAATGGAACAGTCGCGCGGTGGTGGTGGTATGGGTGCCCTTGCCGGTCACCGTGGAGAGGTCGCCGACACGGGTGTCGACACCTGGCAACAAGGCATTCACCAGCGACGACTTGCCCACCCCGGACTGTCCGACGAAGACGCTCACGTGAGCGTCCAGCGCGCCGCGCAGTTCGTCCATCGCCAGGCCATTGAAGGCCGACACCTCGATCAGCGGGTAACCCAGGGTGCGGTAGACATTCAGCAGCGCATCGATGCCTTCGGCATTGCTCTCGTCGACCAGGTCGGCCTTGTTCAGCAGCAGCAACGGCTGGATGCCGGCATGTTCGGCGGCGATCAGGTAGCGGTCGATCAGGTTGGCGTGCGGTTCGGGACGCGGGGCGAAGACGATGACGATGCGGTCGACGTTGGCCGCTACCGGCTTGAGCAGCCCGCGCATGTCCGGGCGGCACAGCTCGGAGCGACGTGGCAATTGCGCGACGATCACGCCGATGCCCTGGTTGCCGGCACGCCAGACCACCTGGTCGCCGGTCACCAGTGCCGGCAGGTTGGCGCGCAGGTGACAGCGGGAAACCTGGCCGTCGGCGGACTCGACCTCTACCTGAACCCCGAAATGAGCGATCACCTGGCCGGTCTGCTCCGGTCCCAGGTCGCCGCCCTCCAGCTCTTCCACGGCACGCGACTCGCGACGGGCCGCTCGGGCCGCGCGTTCTTCCTGGATCTTTTCGATGCGCCAGCTCTGCCGGCGGGTCAAGTGGCGTTTGGCCATGATGCGTCCGCATGAAAAATCGGCGGCGAGTTTAACATGGGCGCGCGGCCATCATTCGCGCGGCGGCGTTCCACGCTAGAATGCACGGCATAGCGACTGGAGCGACTCCCCATGCAGAACCCGCAGAACCTTATCTGGATCGACCTGGAGATGACCGGCCTCGATCCGGACCGGGACGTCATCATCGAGATGGCCACCATCGTCACCGACAGTGACCTCAACACCCTGGCCGAAGGACCGGTGATCGCCATCCACCAGCCAGAGGAAATCCTCGCCGGCATGGACGAGTGGAATACCCGCCAGCACGGCCAATCCGGCCTGACCCAGAGGGTCCGGGAAAGCACCGTGAGCATGGCCGAGGCCGAGGCGCAGACCCTGGCCTTCCTCGAGCAGTGGGTGCCCAAGCGCAGCTCGCCGATCTGCGGCAACAGCATCTGCCAGGACCGCCGCTTCCTCTATCGGCACATGCCCAGGCTGGAAGGCTACTTCCACTACCGCAACCTCGACGTCTCCACCCTCAAGGAGCTGGCTGCGCGCTGGGCGCCGCAGGTCCGCGAGAGCTTCAAGAAGGGCAACACCCACCTGGCGCTGGACGATATCCGCGAGTCGATCGCCGAGCTGCGCCACTATCGCGACCACTTCATCAAGCTCTGATCCGTCCGGGCCGGGCGGCAGGCGCCGGCTGGGCTAGGTTTCCCCGTGGCGCCGCAGGGCCCATTCCACGTGCTCGCGGACCAGCTCCGAAGGGAACCCGCGGCGCGCCTTCAGCGCCTCCAGCACCGGGATGGTCGAGGGCGCGTTGCCCAGCCCCACCGCCAGGTTGCGCAACCAACGTTCGTAGCCGGCGCGGCGCAGCGGCGAACCCTCGGTGCGGCCGAGGAACTCCTCCTCGCTCCAGAGGAACAGTTCGGCGAGTTCGGCGTTGTCCAGGCTGTGGCGCGGCTGGAAGTCGCCCTGCCCGGTGGGGCGGGCGAAGCGATTCCATGGGCAGACGATCTGGCAGTCGTCGCAGCCGAATACCCGGTTGCCGATCAGTGGCCGCAGCTCCAGCGGAATCGCGCCCTTGTACTCGATGGTCAGGTAGGAGATGCAGCGTCGCGCGTCCAGCCGGTAGGGGCCGACGAAGGCCGCGGTCGGGCAGATGTCCAGGCAGGCCGAGCAGCGTCCGCAATGCTCGCTGTCCATCGCCGGGTCGACGGGTAGCGGCATGTCGACGAACAGCTCGCCGAGGAAGAAGTAGCTGCCGGCCTTGCGGTTGAGCACCAGCGTGTTCTTGCCGATCCAGCCGAGGCCGGCCTGTTCGGCGATGGCCTTTTCCAGCACCGGCGCGCTGTCGACGAAGGCGCGGAAACCGAACGGGCCGACTTCGGCCTGGATGCGCTCGGCCAGTTGTTGCAGACGCTTGCGGATCAGCTTGTGGTAGTCGCGGCCGAGGGCGTAGCGCGAGACGTAGGCTTTTTCCGGTGTCGCGAGGACCTGCGCCATGCGCGTGTCGCCGGGCAGGTAATCCATGCGCAGGGAGATCACCCGCAGCGTGCCGGGAACCAGCTCGGCAGGTCGCGAGCGCTTGCTGCCGTGCGCCGCCATGTAGTCCATCTCGCCGTGGTAGCCGGCCTCCAGCCAGCGCTGCAGGTGCGCTTCGTGCTCGCCCAGCTCGACGTCGCTGATACCGACCTGCTGGAACCCCAGCTCGCGGCCCCAGTCCTTGATGGACTGGGCGAGGCGGGCGGGGTCCGGCGGGGAAAGGTTGTCGGCCAGAGGTTGGGGAGTCATGGGAGGCAACGAAGACGAGGGAAAGCGAAATGGGATAGGTATAATTCTGCCAGACTGCGCGCCTGACGCCGAATCGATCCGATGACCATGACCTTCCAGCACGACGACCTGCCACTCGCCCTCTATTCCGCCGCCCAGGTGCGCGACCTGGATGCGCGCCTGATCGCTGCCG
This sequence comes from Pseudomonas sp. KBN12P06040, assembly GCF_037574965.1. Lineage (NCBI taxonomy): Bacteria > Pseudomonadati > Pseudomonadota > Gammaproteobacteria > Pseudomonadales > Pseudomonadaceae > Pseudomonas > Pseudomonas sp. KBN12P06040. The sequence goes on along the minus strand of NZ_JBBELS010000001.1, from coordinate 5,742,292 downwards.
GCACGCCGGGCTTCGAACTCATGCAGCGCGCCGCCCACGCCGCCTGGCGTGCCTTGCGCCGCCGTTGGCCGGAGGCCGCGGCGCTGACGGTGCTCGCCGGGCACGGCAACAATGCCGGCGACGGCTACCTGATCGCGGCGCTGGCGCAACGTGCGGGTTGGCGAGTGCGGGTGCTGGCGGTCGCGGCGCCGCAGCGGCTTGCCGGCGACGCGGCGCAGGCGCATGCCGCCGCGCTGGCGACCGGGGTCGTGGTGGAGCCCTGGAGCGAGTGCGCCGTGCTCGAGGGCGTAGTAGTGGATGCATTGCTCGGCACCGGCCTGGCAGGTGCCGTGCGCGAGCCCTTTGCGCAGGCCATCCGCCTGGCCAACGCCGCCGACCTGCCGGTGCTGGCGGTGGATATTCCTTCCGGCTTGAGCGCCGACACCGGCGCGGTATTGGGGGAAGCGATCAGGGCGGATCTGACAGTGACTTTCATCGGCCTGAAGATCGGGCTGTTCACTGGCGAGGCGCCGGCACGGGTCGGCGAGCTGGTGTTCGACGAACTCGGTAGCGACGCCGTCGTGCTGCAAGCGCTCCAGCCCCGGGCTCGCCGCCTGGCGCGAAATGCCCTGCCGAGGCTGGCAGCGCGGCCGCGGACCGCACACAAGGGGCTGTTCGGCCACCTGCTGGTGGTCGGCGGCGACACCGGCATGGGCGGGGCCGTGCTACTGGCCGCGGAAAGCGCCCTGCGCTGCGGCGCCGGGCTGGTCTCGGCGGCGACCCGCGTCGAACATGTGCCGGCGTTGCTGGGCCGTTGTCCCGAGGTCATGGCCCATGGCGTGGCGTCGGCGAACCAACTGCTGGCCCTTGCCGAACGCGCCAGCGTGCTGGTGCTCGGTCCCGGGCTTGGCCAGCGCGCCTGGGGTCGCAGCCTGCTGAGCGCTGTCCGGTCGCGACCGTTGCCGCAGGTCTGGGATGCCGACGCGTTGAACCTGCTGGCCCTGGAACCGGTCGGAGCAGGGCCGCAGACATGGATTCTGACGCCGCATCCCGGCGAGGCCGCGCGCCTGTTGGGTCGCTCGACCGCCGAGGTGCAGGCGGATCGTCCGGCGGCGGCGCTGGAACTGGCGCGTCGCTACCAGGCGGTGGTGGTGCTGAAGGGCGCCGGCAGCCTGATCGCCGCGCCCGACGGACGACTCGCCGTCTGTTCCCAGGGGCATCCGGCGATGGCCGGCGCCGGCCTGGGTGACGTGCTGTCGGGCATCACCGGTGCCTTGCTGGCCCAGCGCGTGGAGGCGTTCGAGGCGGCCTGCCTGGCTGTCTGGCTGCATGCCGCCGCCGGTGAGCGGCTCGGCGCCCAGGGTCGCGGGCTGGCGGCGACCGATCTCATACCTACCGTTCGTCAGTTGCTCGAGGAGTGCAGTCCGTGTCTGAAGTGATCCTGTCCGCCGAAGGGGAAGACGCGATGCTCGAACTGGGCGGGCGCATCGCCCGGGTCAGCGGGGGGCAGGGGGTGATCTACCTGCATGGCGACCTCGGCGCCGGCAAGACCACCCTCTCGCGCGGCATCCTGCGCGGCCTCGGCCATGCCGGCTCGGTGAAAAGCCCGACCTTTACCCTGGTCGAGCCTTACGAAATCGGCGAGCTGCGCGCCTACCATTTCGACCTGTACCGGCTCGCCGATGCGGAGGAATTGGAGTTCTTCGGCATCCGCGACTATTTCGACGGCAGCGCACTCTGTCTGATCGAGTGGCCCGAGCGCGGTGCGGGCGTTTTGCCAACCGCCGATCTGGACATTACCATTACTGCCCAAGCGGGTGGACGGACACTGCGCCTGGTACCGCACGGTGCGCGGGGCGAAGCCTGGTGTGCCACCCTGACCATGGGAGCATGAGAAAAACGATGGGTTGGGGCTTGCGTCTGCGGACGTTGTTGACTGGGGTGATGATTCTGCTGGCCTGCCAGGTCGGCGAGGTTCTGGCCGCCGCGCAAATCAAGAGCGTGCGGATCTGGCGCGCTCCGGACAACACCCGTCTGGTCTTCGATCTCTCCGGTCCGGTGCAGCACAGCCTGTTCACCCTGGCCGCACCCAACCGTATCGTCATCGACGTCAGCGGCGCCCAGCTGGCGACCCAGCTCAACGGTCTCAAGCTCGGCAACACCCCGATCACCGCGGTGCGCTCCGCCCAGCGCACGCCCAACGACCTGCGCATGGTCCTCGACCTGTCGGCGCAGGTCACCCCGAAAAGCTTCGTCCTGCCGCCCAACCAGCAATACGGCAACCGCCTGGTGGTCGATCTCTACGACCAGGGCGCCGACCTGACCCCGGACGTACCCGCGACGCCGACCCCGAGCGTGCCGGTCACTCCGGTGACGCCGACCCTGCCGGTGGCCAAGCTGCCGCTGCCGACCAAGGGCGGTACCCGCGATATCGTCATCGCCATCGACGCCGGCCACGGCGGTGAAGACCCTGGCGCCCTTGGCCCGGGCGGGCTGCACGAGAAGAACATCACCCTGTCGATCGCTCGCGAGCTGCAACGCCAGATCAACCAGGTGCGCGGTTACCGGGCCGAGCTGACCCGTACCGGCGACTACTTCATCCCACTGCGCAAGCGCACCGAGATCGCCCGCAAGAAGGGCGCCGACCTGTTCGTCTCGATCCATGCCGACGCCGCGCCGAGCCGCAGCGCCTTCGGTGCCTCGGTGTTCGCCCTGTCCGACCGCGGCGCCACTTCGGAAACCGCGCGCTGGCTGGCCGACAGCGAGAACCGTTCCGACCTGATCGGCGGCGATGGCAGCGTCAGCCTCGGCGACAAGGACCAGATGCTCGCCGGCGTGCTGCTCGACCTGTCGATGACCGCCACCCTCTCGTCGAGCCTGGACGTCGGCCACAAGGTGCTGACCAATGTCGGCCGCATCACTTCGCTGCACAAGCGTCGTGTCGAGCAGGCCGGGTTCATGGTGCTGAAGTCGCCGGACATCCCGTCGATCCTGGTGGAAACCGGCTTCATCTCGAACGTCAACGAGTCGCGCAAGCTGGCCAGCGCCAGCCATCAGCAGGCCTTGGCGCGTTCGATCACCAGCGGCATCCGCCAGTATTTCCAGCAGAGCCCGCCGCCCGGCACCTACATCGCCTCTTTGCGCGCCCAGGGCAAGCTCTCCATGGGGCCGCGCGAGCACGTGGTGCGGCCCGGAGAGACCCTGGCGATGATCGCCCAGCGCTATGAAGTGAGCATGGCCGCGCTGCGCAGCAGCAACAGCCTGTCCAGCGACAACCTGAAAGTCGGCCAGGCCCTGTCCATCCCGAGCACCGCCCTGGCGGCCCAGTGATGAGTGAAGCACCGCGTATCCAGCTGCTGAGTCCGCGGCTGGCGAACCAGATCGCCGCCGGTGAGGTGGTCGAGCGTCCCGCCTCGGTGGCCAAGGAACTCCTGGAAAACAGCCTTGACGCCGGTTCCCGGCGCATCGACGTGGAGGTCGAGCAGGGCGGCATCAAGTTGCTGCGAGTGCGCGACGACGGTCGCGGCATCCCCGCCGACGACCTGCCGCTGGCCCTGGCTCGCCACGCCACCAGCAAGATCCGCGAGCTGGAAGACCTGGAGCGGGTGATGAGCCTCGGCTTCCGTGGCGAGGCGCTGGCCTCGATCAGCTCGGTAGCGCGCCTGACCATGACCTCGCGTACCGCCGACGCGGGCGAAGCCTGGCAGGTGGAAACCGAGGGCCGCGACATGCAGCCGCGGGTACAGCCGGCGGCGCACCCGGTGGGGACCAGCGTCGAGGTTCGCGACCTGTTCTTCAACACCCCGGCGCGGCGCAAGTTCCTGCGCGCCGAGAAGACCGAGTTCGACCATCTGCAGGAGGTCATCAAGCGCCTGGCGCTGGCCCGCTTCGACGTGGCTTTCCACCTGCGCCACAACGGCAAGACCATCTTCGCCCTGCACGAGGCGCGAGACGAGCTGGCCCGCGCGCGCCGGGTCGGCGCGGTGTGCGGCCAGGCATTCCTCGAGCAGGCGCTGCCGATCGAGGTCGAGCGCAACGGCCTGCACCTGTGGGGCTGGGTCGGCTTGCCGACCTTCTCCCGCAGCCAGCCGGACCTGCAGTACTTCTATGTGAACGGGCGCATGGTGCGCGACAAGCTGGTCGCCCACGCGGTGCGCCAGGCTTATCGCGACGTGCTGTACAACGGCCGGCATCCGACCTTCGTGCTGTTCTTCGAAGTCGATCCGGCGGTGGTGGACGTCAACGTGCACCCGACCAAGCACGAAGTTCGCTTCCGTGACAGCCGGATGGTCCATGACTTCCTCTATGGCACCTTGCATCGTGCGCTGGGCGAGGTCCGTCCCGACGACCAGCTCGCGCCGCCCGGGGCGACCAGCCTGACCGAGCCGCGACCGACCGGCGCTGCCGCCGGCGAGTTCGGCCCGCAGGGCGAGATGCGCCTGGCCGAGAGCGTGCTGGAGAGTCCGGCGGCACGGGTGGGCTGGAGTGGCGGCTCGTCGGCCTCCGGCGGCTCCTCCGGCTATTCCGCCTATACCCGGCCGGAGGCGCCGCCTTCTCTGGCCGAGGCCGGTGGCGCCTACAAGGCCTACTTCGCGCCGTTGCCCGCGGGCGAGGCGCCAGCCGCGTTGCCCGAGGGCGCCCAGGACATCCCGCCGCTGGGTTACGCCCTGGCGCAGCTCAAGGGCATCTACATCCTCGCCGAGAACGCCCACGGCCTGGTGCTGGTGGACATGCACGCGGCCCACGAACGGATCACCTACGAGCGCCTCAAGGTGGCGATGGCCAGCGAAGGCTTGCGTGGGCAGCCGTTGCTGGTGCCGGAGTCGATCGCGGTCAGCGAGCGCGAGGCGGATTGCGCGGAAGAGCATTCCAGCTGGTTCCAGCGCCTGGGCTTCGAGCTGCAGCGCCTGGGGCCGGAAAGCCTGGCGATCCGGCAGATCCCTGCGCTGCTCAAGCAGGCGGAGGCGACCCAGTTGGTGCGCGATGTCATCGCCGACCTGCTGGAGTACGGCACCAGCGACCGTATCCAGGCACACCTGAACGAGTTGCTCGGCACCATGGCCTGCCATGGCGCGGTGCGCGCCAACCGGCGCCTGACCCTGCCGGAAATGAACGCCCTGTTGCGCGACATGGAAATCACCGAACGCAGCGGCCAGTGCAACCATGGGCGTCCGACCTGGACCCAGTTGGGCCTGGACGAGCTGGACAAGCTCTTCCTGCGCGGACGCTGAGCCTTGCAGCTTCGGGCGCAAAGCCCGAAGCTATGTGCTTTGTCCAAGAGCTTTCCGATGTCTTCCCTGCCTCCCGCCATCTTTCTCATGGGGCCGACCGCCGCCGGCAAGACCGACCTGGCGATGGCGCTGGCCGATGTGCTGCCCTGCGAGCTGATCAGCGTCGACTCGGCGCTGATCTACCGCGGCATGGATATCGGTACGGCCAAGCCTTCCCGGGAGCTGCTGGCGCGCTATCCGCACCGCCTGATCGATATCCGCGACCCGGCGGAGAGCTATTCGGCCGCGGAATTCCGCGCCGACGCCCTGGCGGCGATGGCCGAGGCCACCGCGCGCGGCAGGATTCCCCTGCTGGTGGGGGGCACCATGCTCTATTACAAGGCGTTGCTCGAGGGCCTGGCCGACATGCCCGGCGCCGATCCCGAGGTGCGCGCGGCGATCGAGGCCGAGGCCCTGGCCGAAGGTTGGGAGGCGCTGCACCGGCAACTCGCCGAGGTCGACCCGGAGTCGGCTGCGCGCATCCACCCCAACGACCCGCAGCGACTGATGCGGGCGCTCGAGGTGTATCGCCTCGGCGGGGTGTCGATGAGCGACCTGCGTCGCCGGCAAAGCGCTGAAAAGGCGGATTTTGACGCGTCAGGCAGGAATCAATTGCCGTATACTGTCGCTCAGCTGGCGATTGCTCCCGAGCAGCGCCAGGTGTTGCACGCGCGGATTGCGCAGCGTTTTCGCCAGATGCTGGAACAGGGTTTCATCGCCGAGGTCGAAGCACTGCATGCCAGAAGTGACTTGCATGCAGGATTACCGTCTATTAGAGCCGTGGGTTACCGTCAGGTGTGGGATTACCTGGATGGCAAGCTGTCCTACGCTGAAATGACCGAACGCGGCATCATCGCTACCCGCCAGTTGGCCAAGCGCCAGTTCACCTGGCTGCGAAGCTGGAGCCATCTACACTGGATGGACAGCCTAGCAGGTGACAATCTGCCGCGTGCCTTGAAATACCTGAAAACGGTCTCCATATTGGCCTGAGACCTTAATTTGTCCGTCTGTTTCCGGAGCGAGACCGGAGTTTGGACGGCGCCAAGTCACCCTATTCGACTACTTCAAACTACGATCCTTAAAGGAGTGCGGCACATGTCAAAAGGGCATTCGCTACAAGACCCTTACCTCAATACCCTGCGGAAAGAACGCGTCCCGGTTTCCATCTATCTGGTCAACGGCATCAAGCTGCAAGGCCAGATCGAGTCCTTCGACCAGTTTGTCATCCTGCTGAAGAACACCGTCAGCCAGATGGTTTACAAGCACGCGATCTCCACCGTGGTACCGAGCCGTCCGGTGCGTCTGCCGAGCGGTGACCAGCCGGCCGAGCCGGGCAACGCTTGACGGGAGTCCGCTTTGTTCTTTGAGCGCCCAGGTGGTGGGGAACAGGCTGTTCTGGTGCATCTGGAAGGGCAGAACCCCGAGGCGCGTGAAGACCCGCAGGAGTTCCAGGAGCTGGTGCGTTCGGCCGGCGCGGAAACGGTGGCATTCGTCAGCGTCTCCCGCCACCAGCCGAGCGCCAAATATCTTATCGGCAGTGGCAAGGTCGAGGAGTTGCACGACCTGGTCAAGGCCGAAAACGTCGAGCTGGTGATTTTCAACCACACCTTGACGCCCAGCCAGGAGCGCAACCTCGAGCGAGCGTTCGAGTGCCGCGTACTCGACCGGACCGGGCTGATCCTCGACATCTTCGCCCAGCGCGCACGTACCCACGAAGGCAAGTTGCAGGTGGAACTGGCGCAACTGGAGCACATGAGCACGCGGCTGGTACGCGGCTGGACCCACCTCGAACGGCAGAAAGGCGGTATCGGCCTGCGCGGTCCGGGTGAGACCCAGCTGGAAACCGACCGACGCCTGCTGCGCGTGCGCATCCGCCAGATCAAGCAGCGCCTGGAGAAGGTCCGCAGCCAGCGCGAGCAGGCTCGACGCGGGCGCAAGCGCGCGGATATCCCGGCGGTCTCCCTGGTCGGCTATACCAACGCCGGCAAATCGACCCTGTTCAATGCGCTCACCGCCTCCGAGGTGTATGCCGCCAACCAGTTGTTCGCCACCCTCGACCCCACCCTGCGTCGCCTGCAACTGGACGATCTCGGGCCGGTGGTGCTGGCCGACACGGTGGGCTTCATCCGTCACCTGCCGCACAAGCTGGTGGAGGCCTTCCGCGCTACGCTGGAAGAATCGAGCAACGCCGACCTCCTGCTGCACGTGATCGACGCCTACGAGCCCGAACGGGATGCGCAGGTCGAGCAGGTGCTGGCGGTGCTCGGCGAGATCGGCGCCAACGAATTGCCGATGCTCGAGGTCTATAACAAGGTCGACCTGTTACCCTCGGTCGAGCCGCACATCCAGCGCGACGACTCCGGCAAGCCGGTGCGCGTCTGGCTGTCGGCGCAGACCGGCGAAGGCCTCGACCTGTTGCGCCAGGCCATCGCCGAGCTGCTCGGCGAGGACCTCTTCGTCGGGACCTTGCGCCTGCCCCAGCGGCTCGGGCGCCTGCGCGCCCAGTTGTTCGAACTGGGCGCGGTGCAGTCCGAGGCGCACGATGAGGAAGGTTGTACCCTGCTGCAGGTGCGCCTGCCGCGGGCCGAGTTGAACCGCCTGGCGAGCCGCGCTGGCTGGCAGCCGGCGGAGTTCGTTGCGCAACACACTTTGCAATAAAGCCCGTATCGCTGCTTTTGGCAGCGGGCAGGGCATTCGGTAGCATGGGTGGCCGCGCCGCAGGCGCGTTTCGCGTTACTAGATGGAGAGCGCTATGGCTTGGAACGAGCCGGGTGACAACTCGAACAACAACGATCGAGACCCGTGGGGAGGCCGCCGCGGTGGTGGTGGCGGCGGTGGTGACCGCAAGGGGCCGCCCGACCTGGATGAGGCTTTCCGCAAGCTTCAGGACAGCCTGAACGGGCTGTTCGGTGGAAAAAAACGCAGTGGCAACGGTTCCGGCTCCGGTTCCGGCGGCAAGGGCGGTGGCCTGGGCCTGTTCGGTATCGGCCTGGCGATCCTCGCCGTGCTCTGGCTGTACAACGCCATCTATGTGGTGGACGAGCAGGAGCAGGCGGTCATCCTGCGCTTCGGCAAGTATTACGAGACGGTCGGTCCCGGCCTGAACTTCTACTTCCCGCCGATCGACAAGCGCTTCCAGGAGAACGTCACCCGCGAGCGTGCGTACAGCAAGCAGGGGCAGATGCTCACCGAGGACGAGAACATCGTCGAAGTGCCGCTGACCGTGCAGTACAAGATCAGCAACCTGCAGGACTTCGTGCTCAACGTCGACCAGCCCGAGGTCAGCCTGCAGCAGGCGACCGAGAGCGCGCTGCGGCATGTCGCCGGCTCCACCACCATGGACCGGATCCTCACCGAAGGCCGCGAGCAGATGGCGACCGAGGTGCGCGAGCGCCTGCAACGCTTCCTGGATACCTACAGGACCGGTATCACCGTGACCCAGGTGAACATCCAGAGCGCCCAGGCCCCGCGTGAGGTGCAGGAAGCGTTCGACGACGTGATCCGGGCCCGCGAGGACGAGCAGCGCGAGAAGAACCAGGCCGAAGCCTATGCCAACGGCGTGGTGCCGGAGGCGCGTGGCCAGGCCCAGCGCATCATCGAAGAAGCCAACGGTTACCGCGACGAGGTGATTTCGCGCGCCCAGGGTGAGGCGGATCGCTTCTCCAAGCTGCTGGTGGAATATCGCAAGGCTCCGGAAGTGACGCGCGAGCGTCTGTACCTGGACACCATGCAGGAAGTCTTCAGCCAGACCAGCAAGGTGCTGGTGACCGGTCAGCAGGGGCAGAACAACCTGCTCTACCTGCCGCTGGACAAGATGATCGATGGTCGTAACGCCGCACCCGCTACGGGTGCCGGTGCTTCCGCCGGTGGTGGCAGCGCCAGCGCTTCCGACCTGGGGTCGCGGATCGTCAACGATCTGCGCCAGCAAGACGCGCGTACGAGGGAGAGCCGCTGATGGGCAACAAGTCTTTGATCGCTCTGATCGTCGGTGTCGTCGCCGCCATCGTCCTGTGGAACAGCGTCTACGTAGTCCAGCAGACCGAGCGCGCGGTCATGTTGCGCTTCGGCCGGGTGGTCGAGTCCGACGTCAAGCCGGGCCTGCACTTCAAGATCCCGTACGTCAACCAGGTGCGCAAGTTCGACGCTCGCCTGCTGACCCTGGATGCCCCGACCCAGCGCTTCCTGACCCTGGAAAAGAAAGCGGTGATGGTGGATGCCTATGCCAAGTGGCGGGTGGCGGATGCCGAGCGCTTCTATACCGCTACCTCGGGCCTCAAGCAGATCGCCGACGAACGCCTGTCGCGGCGTCTCGAAGCGGGTCTGCGCGACCAGTTCGGCAAGCGTACCCTGCATGAAGTGGTATCGGGCGAGCGCGACGCGCTGATGGGCGACATCACCGCTTCGCTGAACCGCATGGCGCAGAAGGAGCTGGGTATCGAGGTGATCGACGTGCGGGTCAAGGCCATCGACCTGCCGAAGGAAGTCAATCGCAGCGTCTTCGAGCGGATGAGCACCGAGCGTGAGCGCGAGGCCCGCGAGCACCGCGCCAAGGGTCGCGAACTGGCCGAAGGCATTCGTGCCGACGCCGATCGCCAGCGCCGGGTAATCGTTGCCGAAGCCTACCGCGAGTCGGAAGAGACCCGCGGTGACGGCGACTCCAAGGCTGCCGCGATCTATGCCAAGGCCTACAACCAGGATCCGGAGTTCTATTCCTTCTACCGTAGCCTGAAGGCGTATCGCGAAAGCTTTGCCGAGAAGCGCGACGTACTGGTGCTCGATCCGAGCAGCGAGTTCTTCCGCTATCTGAACAAGGCCAACAAGTAATACTCGGTTCTCCGGCGGGCGGCAGCGCCCGCCGGAGAAATCGTGTTATGATGAGCCAGCCGGGAAATCCCGGCTTTTTTGCGTCCGCGAGAATCATGTGGCAGGAATTCGGCATCGCTTTTTGTCTCGTGCTGGTGCTGGAAGGCATCCTGCCGTTCCTGTGTCCGCGACAATGGCGCGAGGCGGTCACCGGCATCGGCCGGCTGAGCGACCGTCACCTGCGTCTCGTGGGGCTGGGCAGCATGCTGCTCGGCACCCTGCTTCTTTACTGGATTCACTGATGATGTGCCGCCCGGCTGAAAGGGGAGAGGCGAAATGGCAACGGTAGACCGCTGGCTGCTGCCAGATGGGATCGAAGAGGTGCTGCCCCCGGAGGCGGCGCGCATCGAAGCAGCCCGCCGTCAGGTGCTGGATCTGTTCCACCGCTGGGGTTACGAGTTCGTCGTGACCCCGCATATCGAATACCTGGAGTCGCTGCTCACCGGTGCGGGACAGGATCTTGACCTGCGCACCTTCAAGGTGACCGACCCGGCGTCCGGCCGGCTCATGGGTTTCCGTGCCGACATTACGCCGCAAGTGGCGCGGATGGATGCGCACAGCCTGCGCCGCGAGGGACCGAGCCGCCTGTGCTATGCCGGCAGCGTGCTGCATGCGCAGCCGCGCGCGCTGTCCACTTCGCGTAGTCCGATCCAGCTGGGCGCCGAGCTGTACGGCGATCCGAGCCCCGCCAGCGATGTCGAGGTGATCAGCCTGATGCTGGAAATGCTCGAGATGGCGGAAGTGCCGGACGTGCACATGGACCTCGGCCATGTCGGCATCTACCGCGGCCTGGCGCGCGCGGCAGGGCTGTCCGGCGAAGTCGAGCAGCAGTTGTTCGATGCCTTGCAGCGCAAGGCGGTGGACGAGGTCGAGGCGCTGACTGCCGACCTGCCTGCCGAGCTGCGCGGCATGTTGCGTGCGCTGGCCGAGCTATGCGGCGGCCGCGATGCGCTGGAGCAGGGCCGTGCCCGTCTGGCGGCGGCGCCGGCCGATGTCCAGGTGGCGCTGAACGAGCTGATCGAGATCGCCGATTCGCTGGCTGGACGTTTCCCCGGCTTGCCGCTGTATTTCGACCTCGGCGAGCTGCGTGGCTATCACTATCACGCCGGCGTGGTGTTTGCGGCCTTCGTGCCCGGCGTTGGCCAGTCCATCGCCCAGGGCGGTCGCTATGATGATATCGGTGCCGATTTCGGGCGCGCCCGCCCGGCCACCGGTTTCTCCACCGATCTGAAAAGCCTGGTCACTCTCGGCCAGGCCCGGTTGGACCAGGCTGTATCGGGTATCTGGGCGCCGGCCGAAGGGGCCGGGCTCTGGCAGGCGGTGCAACGACTGCGCCGCGACGGGCAGCGTGTCGTCCAGGCTCTGCCCGGGCAGGATGCGGCTTCTGCGCGCGAGGCGGGCTGCGACCGGCAGCTGGCGCTGCGCGATGGCAATTGGCAGGTGGCGCCGCTGGCGTCCTGAGATTCCGCCGGCCGCGGCCGGCATCGAACTTCCACGATGGGGACAAGTGTTATGGGTAAGAATGTCGTAGTCCTGGGCACCCAATGGGGTGATGAGGGCAAGGGCAAGATCGTCGACCTGCTCACCGAGCAGGCGGCTGCCGTAGTTCGCTACCAGGGTGGTCACAACGCTGGCCACACCCTGGTGATCGATGGCGAGAAAACCGTCCTGCACCTGATTCCATCGGGCATCCTGCGCGAAGGCGTGCAGTGCCTGATCGGCAATGGCGTGGTGCTGGCGCCGGATGCGCTGCTGCGCGAAATCACCAAGCTGGAAGAGAAGGGCGTGCCGGTGCGCGAGCGCCTGCGCATCAGTCCTTCCTGTCCGCTGATCCTGTCCTATCACGTCGCCCTCGACCAGGCGCGCGAGAAGGCCCGCGGCGAAGCCAAGATCGGCACCACCGGTCGCGGTATCGGCCCGGCATACGAGGACAAGGTGGCACGTCGCGGCCTGCGCGTTGGCGACCTGTTCCACCGCGAGCGCTTCGCCGCCAAGCTGGGCGAGCTGCTGGACTACCATAACTTCGTCCTGCAGCACTACTACAAGGAGCCGGCCATCGACTTCCAGAAGACTCTGGACGAGGCGATGGAGTATGCCGAGCTGCTCAAGCCGATGATGGCCGATGTCGCTGCGACCCTGCACGACCTGCGCAAGCACGGCAAGGACATCATGTTCGAAGGCGCCCAGGGATCGCTGCTGGACATCGACCATGGCACCTATCCCTACGTGACCAGTTCCAACACCACCGCTGGCGGTACCGCCACCGGTTCCGGCTTCGGCCCGCTGTACCTGGACTACGTACTGGGTATCACCAAGGCCTATACCACTCGCGTCGGCTCCGGTCCGTTCCCGACCGAGCTGTTCGACGACGTCGGCGCCTACCTGGCCAAGCGCGGCCACGAGTTCGGTGCCACCACCGGTCGCGCTCGTCGCTGCGGCTGGTTCGATGCCGTGATCCTGCGCCGCGCCATCGAGATCAACAGCATCTCCGGCCTGTGCTTGACCAAGCTCGACGTGCTCGATGGTCTGGACGTGGTGCGCCTGTGCGTCGGCTACAAGAATGCCGATGGCGATGTGCTGGAAGCGCCGACCGATGCCGACAGCTACATCGGCCTGCAGCCGGTCTACGAGGAAATGCCCGGCTGGAGCGAGTCGACCGTGGGTGCGAAGACCCTGGAAGAGTTGCCGGCCAACGCCCGCGCCTACATCAAGCGCGTGGAAGAACTGGTGGGTGCGCCGATCGATATCATCTCCACCGGTCCGGACCGCAACGAAACCATCATCCTGCGCCATCCATTCGCCTGAGTCGGATAGCGGGGCGATGACGGAACGGGCTGCGCATGCGGCCCGTTTTCATTTCTGGGGTCGGCGCCGCGGCGAGCGGGGGAGGGGGCGTGGCTCGAAGGGAAAAATCGCGGACAACAAAAAGCCGAGCGATGCTCGGCTGTTTGTCTTGAAGATGGTGCCCAGGAGAAGACTCGAACTTCCACGGTGTTGCCACCGCTAGGACCTGAACCTAGTGCGTCTACCAATTCCGCCACCTGGGCATGCTTTTCAGCATTGTGCGATGATCGCTCATCGACTTGGGTGTTGCAAACCTTGTCGCAGTTTCAATGCCTGGTAGTGGCTGAACTGCTGAAACAAAAACGGTCTAATGTCCGGCTTTGTCTGAAATATGGTGCCCAGGAGAAGACTCGAACTTCCACGGTGTTGCCACCGCTAGGACCTGAACCTAGTGCGTCTACCAATTCCGCCACCTGGGCACTGGAGTCGATGATCGCTCATCGTTTCCGTGTTACAACGTCTCAGCAACGTTGTGGGCGCGAACTATACGAGTACGTATTCTGCTTGTAAACCCCTGATGCGATAAAAATTATTCTGCTGCCGAAGCTGACCGACGAAGCGTTTTCGCGCTTCAATAGAGCAATGGCAGCAAACGCTAAAGAAGAAAAGGTGACCTACCTCTAATGGCCGATTGGCAAAACCTCGATCCCGAGGCCGCTCGCGAAGCGGAAAAGTACGAAAACCCCATCCCCAGCCGGGAACTGATCCTGGCTCACCTATCCGAGCGAGGCGCTCCGGCGACTCGCTCCCAGTTGCTCGACGAGTTCGGGCTCGCCGGCGAGGAGCCGGAAGAGGCCTTGCGTCGTCGCCTGCGCGCCATGGAGCGCGACGGGCAGCTTATCTATACGCGTCGTGGCGCCTACGCGCCGGTGGACAAGCTGGACCTGATCCGCGGCCGCATCAGCGGGCACCGCGATGGCTTCGGCTTCCTGATCCCCGACGATGGCAGCGACGACCTGTTCCTCAGCCCCACCCAGATGCGCCTGGTGTTCGACGGCGACCGCGCCCTGGCACGGGTGTCCGGCCATGACCGGCGCGGACGCCGCGAAGGCCAACTGGTCGAGGTGATCGAGCGGGCCCACGAGATCGTGGTCGGCCGCTACTTCGAGGAAAGCGGCATCGGCGTGGTGGTCGCGGACAACCCGAAGATCCAGCAGGAAGTCCTGATCCCGCCGGGCAAGGCCGGCAAGGCCAGGCACAACCAGTTCGTCCAGGTGCGCATCGAGCAATGGCCGAGCATCCACCGCCAGGCCCAGGGCGAGATCGTCGAGGTGCTCGGCGACTACATGGCGCCGGGGATGGAGATCGAAGTCGCCCTGCGCAGCTACGATATCCCCCACGTCTGGCCGGCCGCGGTGGAGAAGGAAGCGGCCAAGCTCAAGCCGGAAGTGGCGGAGAAGGACAAGGAAAAGCGTATCGACCTGCGCCAGGTGCCCTTCGTCACCATCGACGGCGAGGATGCCCGCGACTTCGACGACGCGGTGTACGCCGAGGCCAAGCGCGGCGGCGGCTGGCGCCTGTTCGTGGCGATCGCCGATGTCTCGCACTACGTGAAGGTCGGTTCGGCGCTGGACGAAGAGGCGGCCAGGCGCGGCAACTCGGTGTATTTCCCCGAGCGGGTGATCCCGATGCTGCCGGAGGTGCTGTCCAATGGTCTCTGCTCGCTGAATCCGCTGGTCGACCGGCTGGCCATGGTCTGCGAGATGACCCTGTCCAAGGCCGGCAAGCTGACCGGCTATCAGTTCTACGAAGCGGTGATCCACTCCCATGCGCGCCTGACCTACACCAAGGTCAGCCAGTTGCTCGAGCATCCCGACAGCGTCGAGGCCGAGAACCTGCGCCAGCAGTTGCCCGGCGTGGTGCCGCACCTGCAGCAGCTGTATGCGCTGTATAAAGCGCTGCTGGCCGGCCGCCATGTCCGCGGCGCGATCGATTTCGAGACCCAGGAAACCCGCATCGTCTTCGGCGCCGACCGGAAGATCTCGGAAATCCGCCCGACCCAGCGCAACGATGCGCACCGCCTGATCGAAGAGTGCATGCTCTGCGCCAACGTGGCGACCGCACGCTTCCTGCAGAAGCACGCCATCCCGGCGTTGTACCGGGTGCATGACGGCCCGCCGCAGGAGAAGCTCAACAACCTGCGCCAGTTCCTCGGCGAGCTGGGGTTGAGCCTCGGCCGCGGCAAGGCCGCGCCGACCCCGGGCGACTACCAGGAGTTGCTGGAGAAGATCCACGACCGCGCCGACTTCCGCCTGATCCAGACGGTCATGCTGCGTTCGCTCAGCCAGGCGGTGTACAGCCCGGACAACAATGGCCACTTCGGCCTCAACTACGACGCCTACACCCACTTCACCTCGCCGATCCGGCGCTACCCGGACCTGCTGGTGCATCGTGCGATCCGCAGTGTGATCCGCTCCAAGGCGGAGACTCCGCACGTGCAGCGGGCCGGCGCGGCGAGCATGCCCAAGGCGCGCATCTATCCGTACGACGAATTGCGCTTGGACCAGTTGGGCGAGCAGTGCTCGATGACCGAGCGGCGTGCCGACGAGGCCACCCGCGACGTGACCAACTGGCTGAAGTGCGAATACATGCGCGAGCGGGTCGGCGAGACCTTCCCTGGCGTAATCACCGCGGTCACCGGTTTCGGTCTGTTCGTCGAGCTGACCGACATCTTCGTCGAAGGCCTGGTCCATGTGACCGCGCTGCCCGGCGATTACTATCATTTCGACGCCGTGCACCATCGCCTCAGCGGCGAGCGCACCGGGCGCAGCTTCCGTCTCGGCGACACCACGGAAGTGGTAGTGGCGCGGGTCGACCTGGACGAGCGGAAGATCGATTTCGAGCTGGCCGGAAACGTGCTGAGCGCGCCGATCGGACGCAAGAAGCGCAACGGCGACAAGTCGGCGAACGCCGGCAAGGCGCCGAAGGGGCGCAAGGGCGCATCCGTGCCCGAGGTCGACCTGGAGCCGGCGCTGGCCAGTCCCGACGCCGCGGTGGTGCCGCGGCGCAAGGCCGGCAAGGTGCAGGCGCTGCCGCCGGTCGCGCCGGAGCTGCTGGCGCAGGCCGCGGAGATGCTCGGCAACACCGACGTGCGCAAGAGTCGCGAGGTGAAGCAGGCGCTGCTCGCCGAGGCGCGCGTCGGCGGCGGCAAGGACAAGGGCGGGAAGAAGGGCAAGGTCGTTCCTGCGGGCAAGAGCGCGAAGGGCAAGGCCAAGGGCGGCAAGCCCGCCGCTGCCGCCAAGCCGGGAAAGCCGACCAAGCATCGCAAGGGGCCTTCCAAGCCGAAGGCCGACAACGCTCCGGCCGCCACCGGGGCGCGCAAACGTAAGGCCAAGTCATGAGTCAGTGGGAAAAGGTCTACGGCGTGCATGCCGTGGAAGCGTTGTTGCGTCATCACCCGAAGCGGGTCAAGCAGTTGTGGCTGGCCGAGGGGCGGCATGATCCGCGGGTCCAGGTGCTCACCGAGCTGGCCGCCGGGTTCCGTATTCCGGTAGGGCAGCGCGACCGGCGCGAACTCGACGAGTGGGCGGAAGGCGTCCACCAGGGCGTGGTCGCGGAAGTCAGCCCCAGCCAGGTCTGGGGCGAAAACATGCTCGAGGAACTGCTCGAGCGGAGCGAGGGCGTGCCGCTGCTGCTGGCCCTGGATGGCGTCACCGATCCGCACAACCTCGGCGCCTGCCTGCGTACCGCCGATGCGGCGGGGGTGCAGGCGGTGATCGTGCCCAAGGACAAGTCCGCGACCCTCAACGCCACCGTGCGCAAGGTCGCTTGCGGCGCCGCCGAGGTGATCCCGCTGGTGGCGGTGACCAACCTCGCGCGCACCCTGGAAAAGCTCCAGCAGCGCGGCCTGTGGGTGGTCGGCACCGCCGGCGAGGCGGACAAGACCCTCTACCAGCTCGACCTCAAGGGGCCGACCGTGCTGGTGATGGGCGCGGAAGGCAAGGGCATGCGCCGGCTGACCCGCGAGCACTGCGACTTCCTCGCCAGGTTGCCGATGGCCGGCAGCGTCAGCAGCCTGAACGTCTCGGTCGCCACCGGCGTCTGCCTGTTCGAGATCCTCCGCCAGCGCACCCCGCTGGAGTGAGCGCGTGCGGGGCCGCCGTGGCGCGGCCCCGCGCCATTCCATCCGCTGTACAAATATTCGCCAATCTTCCTTGCTTCGCCGGTTGCCCTTCTCTAGAATGTCGCCCCTTGCCGCGCGGGCAGGCGTTCGTTCGCCTCTCCGCCAGGCAAGCCAAGAAAACATTCACTCCTTGCCTGACCGTTCTGCGGCAGGCTGCAACCCGTAAGGAGCATTTATGCGTCATTACGAAATCGTGTTCCTGGTTCACCCGGACCAGAGCGAACAAGTCGGTGGCATGGTCGAGCGTTACACCAAGGCCATCGAAGAAGACGGCGGCAAGATCCACCGTCTGGAAGACTGGGGCCGTCGTCAGTTGGCCTACGCCATCAACAACGTGCACAAGGCCCACTACGTTCTGATGAACGTCGAGTGCAGCGCCAAGGCCCTGGCTGAGCTGGAAGACAACTTCCGTTACAACGATGCCGTGATCCGTAACCTGGTCATGCGTCGCGACGAAGCTGTCACCGAGCAGTCCGAGATGCTCAAGGCTGAAGAAAGCCGCAACGAGCGTCGCGAGCGTCGTGAGCGTCCGAACGATAACGCTGAAGGCGCCGATGGCGACGACAACAGCGATAGCGATAACGCTGACGAGTAATTCCGGACCAGTATTGAGGAGCCAATCACATGGCACGTTTCTTCCGTCGTCGTAAGTTCTGCCGCTTCACCGCCGAAGGCGTGAAAGAGATCGATTACAAGGATCTCAACACCCTGAAGGCCTACGTTTCCGAAACCGGCAAGATCGTTCCGAGCCGTATCACCGGCACCAAGGCCAAGTACCAGCGTCAGCTGGCGACCGCTATCAAGCGCGCCCGCTACCTGGCCCTGCTTCCTTACACCGACAGCCACGGCCGTTGAGATCGGGCAGTCGAACGCTGGTAAGGGATAGATCGCATGCGCGCACTGGCTGAGTTCACCATGCGCGGCCGCATGCAGGCCACGCTCGCCGTGGCAGGCTCCGCGGTTGTTCCACTGTTGTTCTGGCTGAGTGCCGCCGCCGGTAGCCTGGTGCTGCTGCGGCGCGGATTCGGCGACGCCTTCGGCGTCCTGGCCTGGGCGGTGCTACCGGCGATGTTCTGGTGGTACCTGGGCGATCCGAGCATCCTTCTGGTCCTGCTCGGTACCCTGACGCTGGCGCAGATCCTGCGCGCCAGTACGTCCTGGAGCCATGTGCTGCTGGGCAGTGTTGCAGTTGGCGTGGTATTCGCGCTGGTGCTGGGGCATACCTCCAGCGAGCTGATCGGCGCCCTGGCGACGGAAGTCACCAAGGTCCTGACCCAGCTTCGTGGGGAGTCCCAGCTGTCGGGCGAAGAGCTGGACAAGTTGCAGGTGGCGCTGGTGCCGACCCTGACCGGGGTCATGGCTTCCTCGCTGCAGGTGACCTGCCTGCTCTGCCTGATGCTCGCGCGGTACTGGCAGGCTTCGCTGTACAACCCGGGCGGCTTCGGCCGCGAATTCCGGAGTTTGCGGCTGGCGCCGGCGGTTGCCGTGATCCTGCTGCTGGGGGCCGTCGTGGTCCCGGCGCTGGAAGTGCAGGCCGCGGTGCTCGGCCCGTTGTGCAGCGTGCCGCTGATCATCGCCGGCGTGGCGCTCGGGCATGGCCTGATCGCCCTGAAGCGCCTCGCGGGTGGTTGGCTGGTGGGCCTGTACCTGGCTGTATTGCTGCTGGGGAACCTGATCTGTCTTTTGGCGGTTGTCGACAGTCTGTTTGATTTTCGTGGACGCCTGGCCCGGCGCCAGGGTTCCACGAACGGTGAAGGTTAAAAGTTAAGAGGTAAGACTCAAATGGAAGTCATCCTGCTGGAAAAAGTCGCCAACCTGGGCAACCTGGGCGACAAGGTGAACATCAAGGGCGGTTACGCCCGTAACTTCCTGCTGCCGCAGGGCAAGGCCACCGTCGCCACCGCCGAGAACGTCGCTGCGTTCGAAGCCCGCCGCGCCGAGCTGGAAAAGGCTGCCGCCGAGAAGAAGGCCGCTGCCGAAGCCCGTGCTGCCCAGCTCTCCGAGCTGGTGGTAACCCTCGGCGCCCACGCTGGCGACGAAGGCAAGCTGTTCGGTTCGATCGGCACCCGCGACATCGCCGAAGCCGTTTCCGCTGCCGGTTACCCGCTGGAAAAAGCCGAAGTTCGCCTGCCCAACGGCGCGCTGCGCAACACCGGTGAGTTCGACGTCGCCGTGCACCTGCACACCGACGTGGAAACCACTCTGAAGCTGATCATCGTCGCTGAGTAAGCGATCCGATCGGTAGGGCTGGGCGGGCATATGCGTGTCCGCGGCAGTCCGCTAACATCGGGCACGGTACCGGCAACGGCACCGTGCCCGTTGTTTTTTCCGCTGTTCCTTTTTCTTGCGTCGAGTCTATGAACGAGATCACCAGCCCCGAGCAATACGACCTGGAAACCACAGCCCTGAAGGTGCCGCCGCACTCGATCGAGGCCGAGCAGGCCGTGCTGGGTGGCCTGATGCTGGACAACAACGCCTGGGAGCGGGTGTCGGACTCGGTGTCCGACGGCGATTTCTACCGCCATGACCATCGCCTGATCTTCCGCGCCATCTACAAGCTGGCCGAGGCCAACCAGCCGATCGACGTGGTGACCCTCTCCGAGCAGTTGGAGAAGGAAGGACAACTGGCCCAGGTCGGCGGCCTGGCCTATCTCGGCGAACTGGCGAAGAACATTCCGTCGGTCGCCAACATCAAGGCCTACGCGCAGATCATCCGCGAGCGCGCCACCCTGCGCCAACTGATCGGCATCAGCAACGAGATCGCCGACAGCGCCTTCCACCCGGAAGGGCGCGGCGCCAACGAGATCCTCGACGAGGCCGAGCGGAAGATCTTCGAGATCGCCGAAGCGCGACCGAAGACCGGCGGGCCGGTGGGGATCAGCGATATCCTGGTCAAGACCATCGACCGCATCGACTACCTGTTCAACACCAGCGAGGCGCTGACCGGGGTGTCCACCGGTTTCACCGACCTCGACGAGAAGACCAGCGGCCTGCAGCCGGCCGACCTGATCATCGTCGCCGGGCGTCCGTCGATGGGTAAGACCACCTTCGCCATGAACCTGGTCGAGAATGCGGTGATGCGCACCGACAAGGCCGTGTTGGTGTACTCCCTGGAGATGCCCTCCGACTCGATCGTGATGCGTATGCTCTCGTCGCTCGGTCGCATCGATCAGACCAAGGTCCGTTCCGGCAAGCTCGACGACGAGGATTGGCCGCGCCTGACCTCGGCGATCAACCTGCTCAACGACAAGAAGCTGTTCATCGACGACACCGCCGGCATCAGCCCCTCGGAAATGCGTGCGCGGACCCGTCGCCTGGTGCGCGAGCACGGCGACCTGGCGCTGATCATGATCGACTACCTGCAGCTGATGCAGATACCCGGCTCCAGCGGCGACAACCGGACCAACGAGATTTCCGAGATCTCCCGCTCGCTGAAGGCCCTGGCGAAGGAATTCAACTGCCCGGTGATCGCCCTGTCGCAGCTCAACCGCTCCCTGGAGCAGCGACCCAACAAGCGCCCGGTGAACTCCGACTTGCGCGAATCCGGGGCGATCGAGCAGGACGCCGACGTGATCATGTTCGTCTACCGCGACGAGGTGTACCACCCGGAGACCGAGTTCAAGGGCGTCGCCGAAATCATCATCGGCAAGCAGCGTAACGGTCCGATCGGCACGGTGCGCCTGGCCTTCATCGGCAAATACACGCGCTTCGAGAACCTTGCCGCCGGCATGTACAACTTCGAGGACGAATGACCCGGCTTGGGTCTTGCCCGGCGGGCGCCTTACCATAGGCACCCGTTTCAGTTGCAGGACCCGATGCCATGCGTCCCCTCGTTGCCACCGTCGACCTTTCCGCCATTCGCCACAACTATGCCCTGGCCAAGCGCTGCGCGCCGCAGCGCCAGGCGTTCGCGGTGGTCAAGGCGAACGCCTATGGCCACGGTGCGCGCGAAGTGGTTACCGCGTTGCACGACGATGCCGATGGCTTCGCCGTAGCCTGCCTGGAGGAGGCCGCGGTAGTCCGCGCCTTGCACGCCAGCGCGCGCATCCTGTTGCTGGAAGGCTGCTTCGAGGCGAGCGAATACGCCCTCGCCGGGCAATTGCGCCTGGACCTGGTGATCCAGGGCGCGGAACAGGGCGAGGCGTTCCTCGCCGCCGGCCTGGATATTCCACTCAACGTCTGGCTCAAGCTCGACTCCGGCATGCACCGCCTGGGCTTCGATCCCGTCGCGCTGCGCGCCTGGCATGCGCGCCTGCGCAACCATCCCGGTGTGCGCGAACTGAACCTGATCAGCCATTTCGCCTGCGCCGACGAACGCAACCATCCGCTCACCGAGCAGCAGTTGGAGAGTTTCCTCGGCCTGCTCGACCTGGATTTCGACCAGCGCAGCCTGGCCAACTCGGCGGCGGTGCTGACCATCCCGGCCGCCCACATGGATTGGCTACGGCCGGGGATCATGCTCTACGGGTCGACCCCGCTGGCCGACCTGAGTGCCGCCGAACTGGGCCTGAGGCCGGCCATGAGCCTGGGCGCGCAGTTGATTTCGCTGCGCGAGGTGGCCGTGGGCGAGAGCGTCGGCTACGGCGCCACCTGGATCGCCGAGCGGCCGGCGCGGATCGGCACGGTCAGTTGCGGCTACGCCGACGGCTACCCGCGCACCGCGCCAGCCGGGACTCCGGTACTGGTCGGGGGACGCCGCGCGACCCTGGCCGGGCGGGTCTCGATGGACATGCTGGCGGTCGACCTCTCCGACCTGCCGGAGGCTCGCGTTGGCGACCCGGTGGAGTTGTGGGGCGCCGGGTTGTCGGTGGACGAGGTCGCCCGTGCCTGCGGCACCCTCGGCTACGAGCTTCTGAGCAAGGTTGGTGCGCGGGTTCCGCGTGCCTTCCAGTACGGACCTGGCCGCCTATAGCGCCAGGTCTTTTTTTGAAGTCGTTAACCTGAGTGCCGGCTTTGCTGGGG
The DNA here is from genome assembly GCF_037574965.1 of Pseudomonas sp. KBN12P06040. Classification (NCBI taxonomy): domain Bacteria; kingdom Pseudomonadati; phylum Pseudomonadota; class Gammaproteobacteria; order Pseudomonadales; family Pseudomonadaceae; genus Pseudomonas; species Pseudomonas sp. KBN12P06040. Next base: position 5,720,251 of record NZ_JBBELS010000001.1, on the reverse strand, counting down.
CAGGCACTTGTTACGCTCTTTATAATCCCTGATTTTCTCTTGGTATTTGTAATAGCTGGATTTTGGTGTCCTCGCTAGTTGTGGGCTTTCAAAGTCGACCCCAATCATTCCGAAGCGATTTCTGTAGCCGAACAGCCACTCGAAGTTGTCCAGAAGACTCCAGAATAGATACCCTTCTACTTTCACTCCTGCATGCCTGGCTGAGAGCACTGCATCAATGTGGTCAGAGAGATACTTTGCCCTGAGTGGATCTAGCACCCTATTTTCAGTGAGTTTTTCATCGTCCACTCCGAAACCGGCTCCGTTCTCCGTTATGATCAGAGTAGGATGGTCGTATTCTTTGTCTATCTGCATTAGTAGTTCGACCAGATGAGAAGGAGAGACGGGGCCGTTATAGGAAGGATACTGGTCTGGATTTGGGCGATTTGCTATTCCGAAGGGTTGGCTTGGATCGTCTTTCACCAGGGTGGGAGAGTAGAAGTTTACGCCGATGAAGTCAGGTCTTCCCTGCATGATCTTTTTCATATCATCCTGAGAGGGCTGGAACGCGGGTGCGTACTTCTGATAGAGAGTTTTTATATCTTTCGGGTAGTTTCCTTTGTAAAGCGCGTCCAGAACCCAGGCATTGTGCACAGAGTTACAGTTCCTCTTGGCTGCGCTGTTCGGGTTCTCATTATCGACACAGGGGGATAGATTCAGGGCAATACCGATTCGTCCCTTGTACCCTGCTTCCTTGTATGAGGTAACCGCTAGCGAGTTCGCCAGCAGGAGGTTGTGCATGGCCTCTGCCTGAGCTGCGCGTGACTCTACGGATAGTACTTTCTCATAGGGTGAGGGGGTCTCGGTGAGGAAGTTCTCTACCAAGGGCGTCAGGGTAAAGATATTGCCCTCCGGCTCATTGAAAGTTATGAAGTAAGGTACCTCTTCGCCAAAATTGCTGAAAATGAGCTTTGCGTAGCCAGCGAACCAGTCGGGCGATTTAGAGGAGTACCATCCACCTTTCTTGTAAAGAGCTAAGGGCATATCCCAGTGGTAAAGTGTTACAATTGGAGTTATTCCGGCTTCCTTCAAATCTTGTATGAGTATCTTGTAGTACTCGAGCCCTTTGGGGTTTATCGTCTGGCCATCGGGCAGCACTCGTGCCCAGCTTATCGAGAAACGGTACGAGTTGATCTTGCCCAGTCCCAGTGGACACCCCGTTAAGCGATAAACTGCAACGAGGTGAATCATGGCAAGACAAGCAACCCCAATGAAACAGACCCGCACCCGCCATTCCCAAGCCTACAAGGACGAAGCGCTGGCTTTGGCCGAGCGCATTGGCGTCAGCAAGGCTGCCGAACAGCTCGGCCTGCATGCTTCCCAGCTCTACGGCTGGCGGAGCAAGAAGCACCAGACTCAGTCCGGCAGCGAGCGCGAGCAGTCGCTGGCCGACGAGAATGCCCGACTCAAGCGGCTGTTGGCCGAGCACGCCGAGGAGCTGGCCATCGTAAAAAAGGCCGCCGCGTACTTTGCCAAGAGCCTCAAGTGAAGTACGCCTTCATGAGGACTCATACCGCGCATTTCTCGATCCAGGCCATGTGTCGCGTGTTGGGCGTTGCCCGCAGCGGTTACTACGCTTGGTGCTCTCGCAGGCCGTCAATGCGCCAGCGGCGAAGAGCCGAACTGGATCGGCAGGTCGCTCAGGCATACAGCGCACGCAAGGGCCGCAGCGGGGCTCCACGGCTTTGCCACGACCTGCGGGAAGCCGGCCTACCCTGCAATCGCAAGACGGTAGCCGCCTCGATGCAACGGCAAGGACTGCGTGCCAAGGCCGCCAAGAAGTTCAAGGCCACGACCAATTCTCAGCACTCCCTGCCAGTGGCAGAGAACTTGCTCAAGCAGGATTTCAAGGCATCTGCGCCAAATCAGAAATGGGTGGGTGACATCACCTACCTGTATACGGAGGAAGGCTGGCTGTATCTGGCAGTGGTCATCGATCTGTATTCACGGATGGTGATCGGCTGGGCCATGAACGAACGCATGACGGCCGACTTGGTTTGCGATGCCTTGCACATGGCGCTGTGGCGACGTAGGCAGCCTAATGACGTGATCGTGCATAGCGACCGCGGCAGCCAGTACTGCTCAGCGGCTTACCAGGAGCTGATCCGCGCCCATCACTTGCGATGCAGCATGAGCGCCAAAGGCAACTGCTACGACAATGCCTGTGCAGAGAGCTTCTTCCACAGCCTGAAGGTCGAGTGCATCCACGGCGAGCGCTTCACGAGCCGCGCCCAGATGCGTGAAACCGTGTTTGAATACGTCGAAACCGATTACAACCGCCAGCGGCGACACAGCACGCTGGGGCACATCAGCCCAGAGGCCTTCGAGGCCAGGATGTGTGCTTAAACCCGTGTCCACGGCTGCTGGGCAAGATCAAGTTGACTCCGAGTTTGCGCATCAGATCTATGTCTTTTAGATAGACGTCTCTGGATATCTGGTTCGTGGCAACATCGCCAGTGTGGCTCTCTCCGATAAGATACTTGGTAATGCCTCTATGGGTGAAGTCGTCCCAGTTCGAAGGTCCTTTCCCGTCCAGATTCCAACCGCCCTCTACCTGATAGGCCGCTGAGGCCGTTCCCCAGAGAAAGTTGCAGTTTTCCTGAGGCTTCGCAGTGGCCAGCGAGGTATCATATAGGAGCGCAAGAGAAAGAAGCGCGAGACGGTTCTTTATATTTTTTTTTAGGGTTTTTCGAAAATTTTTAAATTGGAGGAGGCTTCTTCGCATTTTTATGGTTTTTTAGGTTGGTTTATGATTGTAGGGGTCTAGGTGTTCTCGTGATATCGAGTCGATTTTTATATTTCTACTCGTTTTGAGCGTTTTACTCGCAGGTCTGGAAATCATCTTTCAAAGGAATTGTAGGATAGCTCGATATGTGGGCTGTCTCCAGGCTTCATTTGTAAGTTCGAAGGCTGTCCATGGCTTGCTCCAACTGTAGCTCCTGGACCATCGCATAGCCGGCGCGCCCGGCGCCCTTGACCCGGTACAGCGCCTGGTCGGCGGCCTTGTAGAGTTTGCCGAACTGCAGGGCGTCGCCGGGAAACAGGGCGACGCCGATGCTCGGTGTGATCACCAGCCACTGCTTGGCGAACTCCACCGGTTTCGCCAGTTCTCGCAGCAGGCGTTCGGCGATGTCGCGGGCATGCTGCTCGGCATTCGACCCGCCGACCAGCACGGCGAATTCGTCGCCGCCGAGGCGTGCCACGCAATCCTCGGTGCGCACGCAATGGCGCAGCCGCTGGGCCACGTTCTGCAGGACGAAGTCGCCGGCATCGTGGCCATGGGTGTCGTTGATCGGCTTGAAGTGATCCAGATCGATCAGCAGCAGCGCCATGCTGTTGCCGTGGCGGCGCGCGTCGTCCAGGGCACTTTCGGCGAACTCCATCAGGTGCCTGCGGTTGCCAAGCCCGGTCAGCGGGTCGTGATGGGCGGCGTACTGCAGTTGCGCTTCGCGCATCTGCAACTGGCGATTGGCCTCGCTCAGCTCGTTGGTACGGACTTCCACGGCGCGTGCCAGGTCGCGCTGGGCGCTGTGCAGCAGGGCCAGGCGCGCATTCTTTTCCTGGTCGGCCTGGTCCAGGGCCAGGGCCCTTTCCTGCTTCAGGTCCTGGATGCGCGAGGCGAGCGCCAGGGAAAACAGCAGGGCCTCCAGGGTCAGCGCCAGGGGGAAGACCATGGCGTTGGCCGAGGTCGGCTGGACCAGCGCGGTGGCGCGCATCACGCCAAGGCTGACGCTGCCGAGCACCAGGCCGAAACCGATCAGGTACAGGCGCGCCGTGGCCGAACCCTGGCGCCAGCGCTGCACTGCCAGGCCGATGGCGATCGGCAGGTTGGCCAGCAGGGTCAGCGCCAGCACGCCGGCCGCCTGCCAGCGCCAGCCGGCGGCGTTGAACGCCAGGCAGGCAAGGAACAGCAGGCAACAGGCGTTCAGCAGGTGATGGGCCCAGCGTGCGTGCTGCCGGCTTTGCAGCAGGTTCTGGCTGAAGCGGATCACGCAGATGCCCCAGATCGCCAGCAGCGCCAGGCGGTCAAGCCACCAGGGCACCGCCCGCTCGGGCCAGAAATACTCGAAACCATGGCCGCTGATGCTCAGGGTCAGCACCAGCGCGCTGGCAGCGGTCAGCACGTACCAGAAATAGGCGCGATCGCGCAGGCTGGTGAAGAGGAACAGGTTGTACAGCAGCAGGGCGAGGATCAGCCCGTAGGCCATGCCGAACAGCAGGTTGCCCTGGCTGCGGTATTCCAGCAGTTCGTCGTGGCTCCAGAGCCTCAGCGGAAAGGCGTTGCCGCCGGGATCGTAGCTGCGCAGGTAGACGCGCAACGGCCCATCGCCGGGAGGGAGCTGGAACAGCGGATGACGATAGGCGTGGTCGCGGCCCTCGGCGAAGGGCACCGCTTCGCCGCTGCGATGTTCGCGGAACCCGCCGCGCTCGTCGGGGAGGTACAGGCGCAGGTCGTGCAGGCTGGCGCTGGCGACTTCCAGCCACCAGCCGCCGGATACCGCCTCGCGTCTCGGCAGGTCGAGGCGCAGCCACCAGACGCTGCGACTGAGGCCGACGCTGGTGCGGCCGGCGGCGGCGACGAAGCGGCCGGCCTGCTCCGTTTGTTCGAGGTCCTCCACCGCCAGGTTGCCATCGGGGTCTTCGAGCAGGTCCAGCGAGCCGTTCAACCAGGCGCCGCTGGCCGGGGGCGCTGGAAACTCCGGCGCGGCGCGCGAAACGGCGCTGGCCAGTAGCAGGAAGATGACCGCGAGCAGGGCAAGAGGATGGCGCACGATGACTCTCCCGGGGGCCTGCCTTAGAGGCCGGGTGAGATGACGATGAATGGAGTATAGAAAGAAGGTGGCGAAATGATGGCATTTTTTCGAAGCCGGCCGACGGCAGGCAATACCCAGTGAAAACGTCGGAATTGCTCATTTTTTGTGCTATATTCCGCGCCCGCGTTTTCGCGACCCCCTATTCCTAGAGATACCCCCTGGTGCCCGTGATGCAAGCCGCCAAGCCGCTGTTCGACTATCCCAAGTACTGGGCCGAGTGTTTCGGTCCGGCGCCCTTCCTGCCTATGAGTAGGGAAGAGATGGATCAGCTCGGCTGGGACTCCTGCGACATCATCATCGTCACCGGCGATGCCTACGTCGACCACCCGTCCTTCGGCATGGCCATCATCGGCCGCCTGCTGGAGGCCCAGGGGTTCCGCGTCGGCATCATCGCCCAGCCGGACTGGCAGTCGAAGGACGACTTCATGAAGCTCGGCGAGCCGAACCTGTTCTTCGGCGTGGCGGCCGGCAACATGGACTCGATGATCAACCGCTACACCGCGGACAAGAAGGTCCGTTCCGACGACGCCTACACCCCCGGCGGCCTGGCCGGCAAGCGCCCGGACCGCGCCAGCCTGGTCTACAGCCAGCGCTGCAAGGAGGCCTACAGCCATGTGCCGGTGATCCTCGGCGGGATCGAGGCCTCGTTGCGCCGTATCGCCCATTACGACTACTGGCAGGACAAGGTCCGCCGCTCGATCCTGATGGACGCCACGGCCGACATCCTGCTCTACGGCAACGCCGAGCGTGCGGTGGTGGAAATCGCCCAGCGCCTGGCCCAGGGCGAACCGCTGAGCGCGATCACCGACGTGCGCGGCACCGCCTTCGTCCGTCGCGACACCCCGGAGGGGTGGTTCGAGATCGATTCCACGCGGATCGACCGGCCGGGCAAGATCGACAAGATCATCAATCCCTACGTGAATACCCAGGACACTGCCGCCTGCGCCATCGAGCAGGAAAAGGGCGTGCAGGAGGACCCGCAGGAAGCCAAGGTCGTGCAGTTGCTGGCGAACCCCAGGCTGACCCGGGAGAAGACCGTGATCCGCCTGCCGTCTTTCGAGAAGGTGCGCAACGACCCGGTGCTCTATGCCCACGCCAACCGCGTGCTGCACCTGGAGACCAACCCGGGCAACGCCCGTGCCCTGGTGCAGAAGCACGGCGAAGTGGATGTCTGGTTCAACCCGCCGCCCATTCCAATGAGCACCGAGGAAATGGACTACGTGTTCGGCATGCCCTATGCCCGCGTACCGCACCCGGCCTACGGCAAGGCGAAGATTCCCGCCTACGAGATGATCCGCTTCTCGGTGAACATCATGCGTGGCTGCTTCGGCGGCTGCACCTTCTGCTCGATCACCGAACATGAGGGACGGATCATCCAGAACCGCTCGCACGACTCGATCATCCGCGAGATCGAGGAGATGCGCGACAAGGTGCCCGGCTTCACCGGCGTGGTCTCCGACCTTGGCGGACCGACGGCGAACATGTACCGCATCGCCTGCAAGAGCCCGGACATCGAGCGGCACTGCCGCAAGCCGTCCTGCGTGTTCCCCGGCATCTGCGAGAACCTCGATACCGACCACAGCTCGCTGATCGAGCTGTACCGCAAGGCCCGGGCGCTGCCGGGGGTGAAGAAGATCCTGATCGCCTCCGGCCTGCGCTACGACCTCGCCGTCGAGTCGCCCGAGTACGTCAAGGAACTGGTGACCCACCACGTCGGCGGCTACCTGAAGATCGCCCCGGAGCACACCGAGCGCGGTCCGCTGGACAAGATGATGAAGCCGGGGATCGGCACCTACGACCGCTTCAAGCAGATGTTCGAGAAGTTCTCGAAGGAAGCCGGCAAGGAGCAGTACCTGATCCCGTACTTCATCGCCGCCCACCCCGGGACCACCGACGAAGACATGATGAACCTGGCCCTGTGGCTCAAGCGCAACGGCTTCCGCGCCGACCAGGTCCAGGCGTTCTATCCCTCGCCGATGGCCACCGCCACCGCGATGTATCACTCGGGCAAGAACCCGCTGCGCAAGGTCACCTACAAGAGCGATGGCGTGACCATCGTCAAGAGCGACCAGCAGCGGCGCCTGCACAAGGCCTTCCTGCGCTACCACGACCCGAAAGGCTGGCCGCTGCTGCGCGAGGCGCTGGAGCGGATGGGGCGCGCCGACCTGATCGGCAATGGCAAGCACCACCTGGTCCCGACCTACCAGCCGGATACCGGCGAATACCAGAGCGCCCGGCGGAAGAACTCGACGCCGGCCGGCAGCAAGAAGGCCGGCAAGCTGCTGACCCAGCATACCGGCCTGCCACCCCGCGCCAGCGACGGCGGCAAGCCGTGGAGCAAGGGCCAGCAGAACAAGGCGACGGCCTTCGCCAAGGGCAAGAAGAAGTCGCGCCAGCCGAACATCCCGCGCTGATCGCCGGGGCGGCCCTGCCGCCCGCAAAGGGTGCGTGGCTGCAACCCGGCCAGCGGTCGCGCACCGTCGCGGTGCATCGCCGTGGCGCGACCTCCTGGCCTCCCGGGCCTGGCGGCGCTGGCACAAGTCTTGCGCTTCCGGGGCAACCCGGTCTTCGCGGAGAACCGCGCTGGCGGACCCGGCAACGCCTCGTCGCTTCGCTCCGGCGGCGCGTCGCCGACTCCGCTACAGTGACCGCAACCCCAGCCCCGCGAGCCTTCGATGCCCGAGCTGCTTGCCCACTATCCGTTCACCGATACGGCCTACCATGAGCTGCTCGATCGCCAGGGTGGCGTGCGTCCCCATTGGCAGCGGCTGTTCCGCCAACTGGAGCGCAGCAGCCCTGAGCAACTGCGCCAGCGCCAGGCCCTGGTGGAACGGCAGATCCAGGAGAACGGCGTCACCTACAACGTTTACGCCGATCCCAAGGGTACCGACCGCCCCTGGGCGCTGGACCTTCTGCCGAACCTGCTGTCCGCCGCCGAGTGGCAGCCGATCGCCGCCGGCGTGGCACAGCGTGCTCGGCTGCTCAACGCGCTGCTGGCCGACCTGTACGGCGAGCAGCGTCTGCTCGCCGAAGGGCTGCTGCCCAGCGAACTGGTCTTCGGCCATCCGAACTTCCTCTGGCCGGCGCTCGGCATCCGGCCGCCCGGCGGGATTTTCCTGCACAGCTATGCCGTCGACCTGGCGCGCGATGCCGACGGACGCTGGCAGGTCCTTGCCGACCGCACCCAGGCGCCGTCCGGCGCGGGCTATGCGCTGGAGAACCGGCAGATCGTCTCGCGGGCCTTGCCGGAACTCTATCGCGACCTGCGTGTGCAGCATCTCGCCGGGTATTTCCGCACCCTGCAGGAGACCCTCGCCAGCCAGGCCGCCGGCGACGGCGAGACGCCGCTGGTGGTGCTGCTGACTCCCGGACGTTTCAACGAAACCTACTTCGAGCATCTCTACCTGGCGCGCCAGCTCGGTTTCCCGCTGGTCGAGGGGCACGACCTGACGGTGCGCGACGCCACCCTCTATCTCAAGACCCTCGGCGGCCTGAAACGGGTGCACGCGGTATTGCGGCGCCTCGATGACGACTTCTGCGACCCGCTGGAATTGCGTACCGACTCGGCGCTGGGCATTCCCGGCCTGCTCGAGGCGGTACGCCAGGGGCGCGTACTGGTGGCCAACGCGTTGGGCAGCGGGGTGCTGGAATCGCCCGGCCTGCTCGGCTTCCTGCCGCAGGCCTGTCGCCGCCTGCTCGGCGAGGAGTTGGCGCTGCCCTCGCTCGACACCCGCTGGTGCGGCGAGCCGCAGGCACTCGAGGCGATACTCGCGGCACTGCCCGACCTGGTGATCAAGCCGGCCTTTCCCGGCCAGCGCTGCGAACCGCTGTTCGGCCACGCCCTCGACGGTGCCGGCCTGGCATCCCTCGGCGAGCGCTTGCGCGAGCGCCCGCAGGCCTACGTGGCGCAACGCCTGGCGCAGTTGTCCCAGGCACCGGTCTGGCGCGACGGCAAGGCCGGCGTCGGCCTGCAGTCGCGGGCCATCGGCATGCGCGTATTCGCCGTCGCCGCCAGCGACGGCCGCTACTGGGTGATGCCCGGCGGCCTGACCCGCGTAGCCTCGGCGGCGGACGCTGAAGTGGTGTCGATGCAGCGCGGCGGCGCGAGCAAGGACACCTGGGTACTGGCCGAGCGTGCGGTCGGCGGCGAGCCGTGGCGGCCGCGCCGGCTCGGCGTGCGCGACCTGGTCCGCGAGGATCCCTACCTGCCGTCGCGGGTGGTGGAAAACCTGTTCTGGTACGGCCGCTATGCCGAGCGTTGCGACGACCACGCGCGCCTGCTGCGGGTGGTGCTGTCGCGCTACGTGGATGCCGATGGCGACGAAGAGGCGCTGCGCAGCGCCCTGGCCCTGGCCGGCGGCATCGGCCTGCTGCCCGGGGATGGCGCGCCGCTGGAGCGGCGCCTGTTGCAGGCGCTGCTCGACGAGCACTGGCCGGCCAGCCTGTGCGCCAACCTGCGGCGCCTGCACTGGGCGGCGGCGCAGGTGCGCGGGCGCTTGTCCGGGGAAAACTGGCTGGCCTTGCTGGAGCTGCAACGCGACATGCAGGCGCTCGATCCGGCACGCACCGACCTCGGCGAAGCGCTGGACTTCCTCAACCGGCTAGTGATGTCCCTGGCCGCGTTGTCCGGTTTCGCCCTCGACGACATGACCCGCGACGACGGCTGGCGTTTCCTGATGATCGGCCGGCGCATCGAGCGCGTGCGCTTCTTCGCCGAGAGCATCGCCGCCTTCCTCGACGGCGGTAGCGCCTGGGACGCCGGCGCGCTGGAGTGGCTGCTGGAGCTGGGTAACAGCGGCATCACCTACCGCTCGCGCTACCTGGCGTCGCCGCAGCTGGTCCCGGTGCTCGACCTGCTCCTGTTGCACGAGCAGAACCCGCACTCGCTGCGCTTCCAGTTGCAGGCCCTGGAGCGTTCGCTGGAGCGCCTGCACGAGGAGTTCGGCGGGCCACGCGAGCGGGAACTCAGGACCCTGGGCGAACGCCTGCGCAGCTTCGATCTGGCGGCCCTGGAAAGCCCGCTGTTCGGCGCGGCAGGACTCGACGAGGTGCTCGTCGGGCTGGCGCGACTGCTGCGCGACATCGCCGCCTGCGCCGGACAGGTCTCCGATCGGCTAGGCTTGCGCTATTTCGCCCATGTCGACGATGTCAGCCAGAGAACGGTATCCACCTGATGTCCGCACCCGCGCTTCGCTCCGTTCCGCTCCAGGGCGCCCGCTACCAGGTGCTGCACGACACCCATTACCGCTATGCGACGCCGGTCTCGCTGTCGCGGCAACTGGCGCATCTCTGGCCACGCGAATGCGCCTGGCAGGCCTGTCATGAGCGGGCACTGCTGATCGAGCCGGGGCCGAGCCGGCGCGAGGATGGCCACGACGCATTCGGCAATCCGCTGAGCCGGCTGGCCTTCGAGCGTCCCCACGAGGCGCTGCGGGTCAGCGCGCGGCTGCAGGTCGAGGTGTTCGCCCATGCGCCGGCGCAACTGGCCGCGTCGCCGGCATGGGAGCGCGTCGCCGCCGGGCTGGCATTTTCCGGGCGGGCGCTGTCCGCCGCCGAACTGGAAGCCTGCCGCTACCGCGTCGAGTCGCCCTATGTGCGCATCCAGCGGCGGTTCGTCGAGTTCGCCGCCGACTGCTTCCTGCCCGGACGGCCGTTGCTGGTGGTGGCGGCGGCACTGATGGGGAAGATCTTCCGCGAGTTCGCCTTCGATGCGCAGGCCACCCAGGTGGCGACGCCGCTGGACGAAGTGCTGGAGCGCCGTCGCGGGGTCTGCCAGGACTTCGCCCACCTGATGCTCGCCTGCCTGCGCGCGCGCGGACTGGCGGCGCGCTACGTCAGCGGCTACCTGCTGACCCGCCCGCCGCCCGGGCAGGCGCGACTGATCGGTGCCGACGCCTCGCATGCCTGGGTCTCGCTGTATTGCCCGGAGAACGGCTGGGTGGATTTCGACCCGACCAACGACCTGTTGCCTGACCTGGAGCACATCACCCTGGCCTGGGGGCGGGATTTTTCCGATGTGTCGCCGCTGCGCGGGGTGATCCTCGGTGGCGGTAGCCATGACCCGGAGGTGCGGGTGACGGTGCTGCCGCTACGGGAAACTGCCGGCTGATCAAAAAGTGATCGGCTCCGCGGAGGCCCTGCCGCCCGGGACTCCCGGACCTTTTCACCCAGGTTGTCCACAGCCTCGCCCACGCCGTTTGGGGACAACGAAGCGGTGCTCCGGCAAATTCGCGGCGCCGTGCTAGCTTTTCCAGAATCCGCTACGGACGTTGTCGGGCCAAGGGCCGGAGCCTGCCTTTCCGGTGCCAGGGGCGGTTCTCGTACGGAGCCAGACTCCTTCCTTGCGCACGGTGAGCGATATGGATGACACGACGATCGTCAACGTAGGTACCGAGAAGATCAACGCGCTCTGGGCGACGGTGTCCCAGTACGCCTTCGCCTTCGGCATCAAGATTCTCGCGGCCATCGCCTTCTGGGTGATCGGCCGCTGGCTGATCGGCTTCGCCGTCGGCATGGTGCAGAAATCCCTCGAGCGGCAAAAGGTCGATCCCACCGTGCTGCGCTACGTGGGTTCGTTCATCACGGTGACCCTGAACGTGCTGCTGGTGGTGGGCATCCTCGGTTTCTTCGGCATCCAGACCACCAGCCTGGCGGCGCTGATCGCGGCGGTCGGCCTGGCCATCGGCATGGCCTGGTCGGGATTGCTGGCGAACCTGGCGGCCGGCGGTTTCATCATCGTCCTGCGGCCGTTCAAGGTCGGCGACTTCATCTGCGCCGGCGGAGTGACCGGCACGGTCAAGGAGATCGGCCTGTTCACCACGGCGATCAACACTCCGGACAACGTGCTGACCATGGTCGGCAACAACAAGATATTCGGCGACAACATCCAGAACTTCACCCACAACCCGTTCCGCCGGGTCGAGTTGAAGGCGCAGCTTTCCGGTGCCGCCGACTACCAGGCGGCCATTGCCCTGCTCAAGCAGCGCGTCGCGGCGATTCCCAACGTGCTCGGCGAGCCGCCGGTGGACGTGGAGATCCTCGAGTTCAACCTGGTCGGGCCGGTGCTGGCGGTGCGCCCGTATTGCCACAACGACCATTACTGGCAGGTCTATTTCGATACCAACAAGGTGATCAAGGACGCCCTCGGCGCCGACTTCCCGGCACCGATGCCGGCGCAGACGGTGATCGTGCAGCAGTCCGCCGGCGCCTGACGTTTCCCGCTCGGCACCGACGCCCCGTCCTGCGGGGCGTTGGCGTTTGTGCGCGGACCGGGTGGCGGGCCGCGCGGAGAAAACGGGCCATCGGCGAGTCCAACGGGCACCCCGGCGAACAAGGTATAGTGCGGGCCTGCAACCGTCGCCGCAGCCGGCCGGGTTTCATCGGGAAAAGGATTCCGTGTGTTCTTCAGATTGCTCTTGATCGCCGTCCTGCTGGCGGTATCCGCGTGCAGCTCCAAGGCTCCCGGCCCGGGGGCGTCGGTGCCGAAGGTCGTGCGCGGCGAGTATCGCGTCAAGCGCGGCGACACCCTCTATTCGATCGCCACCCGGCACGGCTGGAACTACAAGGACCTGGCGCGCGCCAACGGCATCCGCCCGCCCTACGCGGTCAAGGTCGGCCAGGTAGTGCGCTTCGACGGGCGCAAGTCGACCTACGTCGCCAGCAGCCGCTCCTCGTCGAGCAGCCGTGCGCGCAAGCCGCCGCCTCCGCCGCCGTCGGTGACCCTGCGCGGCTGGCAGTGGCCGATGAAGGGGCCGGTGATCCGCCGCTTCTCCAGTTCCGACAAGCTCAACAAGGGCATCCGCATCGCCGGCACCCTGGGCCAGCCGGTACAGGCCTCGCTGGCCGGCAAGGTGGTGTTCGCGGTGAACAACATGCGTGGCTACGGCAACCTGGTGATCATCCAGCACGGTACCTCGTACACCAGCACCTACGCGCACAACAGCCGCTTGCTGGTGAAGGAGGGGCAGATGGTCAGCAAGGGCCAGAAGATCGCCGAGGCCGGTTCCTCGGATGCCGACCGGGTGCAGCTGTACTTCGAGATCCGCCAGAACGGCCGGCCGCTCGACCCGCTGAGCCTGCTGCCGCCGTCCTGAGAGAGGAGCGGATCACTGCGGGGTGCGGTCGACCCACTTTGGCGCCACGCTTGGCGTCCAGGCGGCGAGGGCATCGAGCAGCGCCTCCGGACTGGCACCGCGCTGCAGCATGCCGCGGTGTTCGGCGCGGACGAAGCGTTCGTCGACCAGGTGGTCGAGGAAGGTCAGCAGCGGGTCGTAGAAACCGTTCACTTCGAGCAGGCCCAGCGGCTTGGCGTGGTAGCCCAGTTGGCCCCAGGTCCAGACCTCGAACAGCTCTTCCAGGGTGCCGAGCCCGCCGGGCAGGGCGACGAAGGCGTCGGCCAGCTCGGCCATGCGCGCCTTGCGCGCGTGCATGCCGTCTACCACTTCCAGGCGGGTCAGGCCCTTGTGGCCGATCTCGGCCTCCTGCAGGCTCTGCGGGATGATCCCGATCACTTCGCCGCCGGCGGCCAATGCGGCGTCCGCCACGGTGCCCATCAGACCGACCGCGCCGCCACCGTAGACCAGGGTCAGGCCGCGCTCGGCCAGGTGCCGGCCGAGGGCCACGGCGGCTTCCTGGTAGACCGGGGAAGCGCCGGGGCTGGCGCCACAGAATACGCAGACGGAACGCAAGGTCATGATCGACTCCTGTCGGGGGTGGAAAAAGGCGCACAGGGTAGCGGCTGGGAGCGCTTCGACCAAGCCGTGCGAAGCATTGCCGGACGTTGCGTCGCAGGCGCGAAGCGGCACATCTGTGCTAAAACAGGAGTTCCCCGTAGTAAACGCCGGGCAGATCCCGCTCGATGCCCCGCCACGTCCGGTTCGGGTTTGACCTGAATCAGTGGAACTCGGTGCCCGATCGGGCAGTCTGCTCTTTCAGGATTCATCGCCCAACCTGCCTAGGAGGCTGCTCCATGCTACGTAAACTCGCTGCGGTATCCCTGCTGTCCCTGCTCAGTGCGCCGCTGCTGGCTGCCGAGTGCTCGGTGGACATCCAGGGTAACGACCAGATGCAGTTCAACACCAATGCCATCACCGTCGACAAGAGCTGCAAGCAGTTCACCGTCAACCTGTCCCACCCCGGCAACCTGCCGAAGAACGTCATGGGCCACAACTGGGTACTGAGCACCGCCGCCGACATGCAGGGCGTGGTCACCGACGGCATGGCTTCCGGCCTGGACAAGGATTACCTGAAACCCGACGACAGCCGTGTCATCGCCCACACCAAGCTGATCGGCTCGGGCGAGAAGGACTCGGTGACCTTCGACGTCTCCAAGCTGAAGGAAGGCGAGCAGTACATGTTCTTCTGCACCTTCCCGGGCCACTCCGCGCTGATGAAGGGCACCCTGACCCTGAAGTGATGCGCGAGCGATCCGCTGCATGAAAAAGCCCGGCCGCTGCCGGGCTTTTTCATGGGCGCGCGCCGGGCTCAGCGCGCGTAGCGCGCCGCCATCGCTTCGCCGGCCAGTTGGTGCACGCGCCGGGTCGGATGCCACTCGTCCCAGAAGTAGTACTGGTCCGGGTTGGCGCAGGCCGGGCGGACGCTGGGCTGGGTCGGCTGGCAGGGCGCGTCCAGCTCCACCAGGCCGTAGCGTGCCGGGTTGCGCCGCAAGTGGCGGCTGAAGGTGAGATGGTCGAACCAGCTCAGCTCCAGGCCGCGGGTCTTGCGCAGGGCGGCGAGCTGGATCGGCAGGCTGGCGTTGACCGCTTGCAGGTAGCGCTGCGCCCGCTCGACCCGGTTGCCGACGACCACCGCCGGGACCACGCTCAGGTCGGTCGAACTGACCACCAGGAAGCGTCGTGCGCCGGCCTCTCCGAGACGCTGCACCGCGGCGCGGATGTTCGCCACGCTGCTGCCGGCCAGTTGTTCCAGGGTCTGCTCGCCGGCGAAATCCTCATGCTCGAAGAAATCGTTGGCGGAGACGAAGATGAAGTGCAGCGCCTGGCCGTCGGCCGGCTTGCCGTCCAGCGTGGCGAGGTAGGCGTCGACCTGGCCGGCGAGGCCGGTATGGCGGTAGGCGCTCATCCAGCCGTAGTAGTTGTCCGCTCCGCTCTTGGCGCCGCCCACCGCATGGTCGGCCAGTTGTGCGCCGAGCTGGCGGGCGAGCACCTCGACGGCGGTCGGGCCGTTGCTCCAGCGGCCCTGCCAGTAGACTTCGCCGGGCAATGCCTGGGCGCCGGCGATGCCCTTGGCGAGCATCTCGCGGGTCAGTCGCTGGCTTTCGCCGTTGTCCGAATAGCTGTCGCCGAAGGCGTGGATCTGCCGTACCGGCGCGAGCAGCGGGGACGTGTGTCCGCAGGCCTGGCCGGCCAGCAGGACACCGAGGAGCAGGGCGGGGAGACGGGTGCGCATGGCTGGCCTTCGCAGGGATTCAGCTTCCTTCTAGCGTGCCGCCGCGCGGACTTGAAGACCTGGTTGCGACAGGCACATTCCCGCCCGCGACAAAGGCCCGTCGACGACGGGCCTGCCGCACGGGCCGGGAGGCTCAGGGCGCCTTCGGCAGTTCGCGCTTGTGCTGGGTCTTGTGGTAGGTGTCGACGATCACCCGCGCGGCTTCCTCGCGCAGTGGCTGGCCGTGCAGGAAGGCGTCGATCTCGGCATAGGTGACGCCGTGGGAAGCCTCGTCCGGATGGCCGGGGCGCAGGTCCTCGAGGTCGGCGGTGGGGATCTTCTCCACCAGGTTCTCCGGAGCGCCGAGGGCGCGGGCGAGGGCGCGTACCTGATGCTTGGCCAGGCCGCTGAGCGGAGCCAGGTCGCAGGCGCCGTCGCCGAACTTGGTGAAGAACCCCATGACCGCCTCGGCGGCATGGTCGGTGCCGATCACCAGGCCGCCGCGTGCGCCGGCGATGGCGTACTGGGCGACCATGCGGATGCGCGCCTTGATATTGCCGATGACGAAGTCGCTCTTCGCCGGCTCGAGTCCTTCCAGGGCTTCCAGCTGTTCCGCCAGGGCTTTCACCGACGGACCGATGTTGACGGTCTGCTCTTCGTCGGCGCGGATGGTCGCCAGCGAGGCCTGGGCATCGGCCTCGTCCTGCTGCACCTGGTAGGGCAGGCGCACGGCGATGAAGCGGTAGGCCTGGTCGCCGGTCTGCTCGCGCAGTTGCTCGACGGCGCGCTGGGCCAGCAGGCCGGCGGTGAGCGAGTCGACGCCGCCGCTGATCCCCAGCACCAGGGTCTTCAGCCCGGAATCCTTCAGGCACTGCTGGATGAAGGCGATGCGCCGGGCGATCTGCGCCTGCACGTCGGCCTCCGACTGGAACGGCGGCTGGACCTGCAGGGCTTGGGCGATGTCGCGTTGGATCTGTTGCATGTTCGGGCTCCCGTTAGGTGCGAAAGGATTAGGCCGGCACGTTGAAGACGTGGCGGAGGTAGGCGACGAAGTTCTCGTCGCGGCATTGGGTCTTGCCCGGGGCGTCGGATATCTTCGCCACCGGATGGCCGTTGCAGGCCGTCATCTTCAGGACGATGTTCATCGGCTCGACTCCCTGGATGTCGCAGGTCAGGTTGGTGCCGATGCCGAAGCTGACGTTGATCTTGCCACGTAGCGCGCGGAACAGCTGCAACGCCTTGGGCATGTCCAGCCCGTCGGAGAACACCAGGGTCTTGCTCAGCGGGTCGATACCCAGGCGGCGGTAGTGGGCGATGGCTTTCTCCGCCCAGGCCAGCGGGTCGCCCGAATCGTGGCGCAGGCCGTCGAAGAGCTTGGCGAAGTACAGGTCGAAGTCGTCGAGGAAGGCATCCATGGTAATGCAGTCGGTCAGGGCTATGCCGAGCTGTCCGCGGTACTCGCGGACCCAGCAGTCCAGTGCCGCTTGCTGGCTGTCGACCAGCCGCGGGCCGAGTTGCTGGTGGGCCATCAGCCATTCGTGGGCCATGGTGCCGATCGGCTTGAGATCGTACTCGCGGGCCAGGTGCACGTTGCTGGTGCCGACGAAGCGCCCGGGGAAGTCGCGCTTGAGGATATGCACCACTTCCTCCTGGGTGCGGTAGGAGAAGCGCCGGCGGGTGCCGAAGTCGGCGACCTGGAATTCCGCGAGTTCCTCGCTGCTGGCCTGGGCGGAGAGCCAGTCGAGCTTGCGGTAGAGCTGCTCGCCGACCTGTTCCAGGACCACCTCGCGGTAGCGATAACGGTTGCGCACCTCGCTGACGATGGCCAGCAGCGGCACCTCGAAGAGGATCACGTGCAGCCATGGGCCGCGCAGGCGGATTGCCAGTTGGCCATCCTCGATGCCGGTGTGCACGTAGCGCAGGTTGAAGCGGAACAGGCTGAGGAAGCGGATGAAGTCCGGCTTCATGAACGGGATGCGTTCAAGGAAGGCGAGCTGGTCGGCGGTTACCTCGACTTCGGCGAGGCGCTCGATCTGGTAGCGGATCTCCGCCAGGTACGGACGCAGGTCCTCGGCGTTGCGGCAGCGGAATTCCCACTCCACTTCGGCGTTGGGGTAGTTGTGCAGCACCGCCTGCATCATGGTCAGCTTGTAGAAATCGGTATCGAGCAGGTTCTGCACGATGCGCTCGGCAAAGACGCTTTCGGCCATGTTCACTTCTCCTTGTCGGCGCCGGCGAGGGCGCTATCCAGTCGTTCCAGGTCGGCGCAGAGGATCACCCCGGCGTCGCGCATCTCGTCGCAGGCCCGCTGCGCGGTGTCCTCGGCGATGGCCCGGCAGGCGGGCAGGTAGAGCAGCACCTCGAAACCGGCGCGGCGCAGTTGCAGGGCGGTGTTCTTCACGCAGTAGTCCAGCGCCAGGCCACCCACCAGCACATGGCTCACGCCATTCTGCCTCAGGTATTCGATGACCCCGGTGCTGCGGCGTTCCGCCAGATCGTGGTAGCAGGCGCCGTAGGGGTGCAGGTCCGGCTCCACGCCCTTCCAGACGAAGAAGTCGTAGTCGATCGGCCGCGGCAGTTCGTCGAGCAGCTCGAAGCCCGGCGTACCCGGTACGCAGTGGCTCACCCAGGTCAGGTCGGCATCCGGATAGGCCAGCGGCCGCAGCATCTGCTCGGCGCTTTCCACTACCCAGGCAGCCTTCGGGCTGTGCGCGTCCTTGCTGCCCAGGCGCAGCGCGGCGCGGCTGGCCAGTTGGTTGAGGGCGGCGCCGATGGCGTCGCCGCCGGGCACCGGCAGTTCGTCCGGGCACAGCGGGGTGAAGCCTTTCTGGGCGTCGACATCGAAGCTGGCGATCTTGCTGGGGCGATTCATGGAAGCCTCCGCTTGACGGGTTGGGGCTGAATGTGGGTACATAATTCATCACGTGAAATAAGTCGTCAAGCACTTGTACTACAAAATTTCGCAGTGGAAGGTATTTTCTATGCGTGATGAAATAAGTTCCCGGATTCGCCGACTGCCTGCCGGGATGAGCGGCGGACGCGCCCCCGACTTCGCTCTCGCGGTCTATGGTGGGGCGTTCGACCCGCCGCACCCCGGCCATGAGTCGGTGATCCGCCGGGCGCTGCTTTGCGCCGAACGGGTCGCCCTGGTGCCGAGCCACCGCCACGCCTTCGGCAAGCGCATGGGCGATTTCGAGCTGCGCTGCCGCTGGCTGGCGCGGCTGGCCCGGCGGATCGATCCGCGGCGGGTGTATTGCGAGCCGATCGAAGCAGGATTGATGCCTGATCGTCCGGCGGTCTACAGCATCGACCTGCTGGAAGCGCTGGCCGCGCGTAGCGGCCTGGCGTCAGCGCGGATCGCCCTGCTGATCGGCGCTGACAACGAGGCGGAACTGCCGCGCTTCGAACGCGCCGCCGAATTGTGCTGGCGCTTCGGCCGGCTGGTGGCGGAGGAGCGGCTGCCGCTGCACAGCTCGATGATCCGCCAGCGCCTGCGCGAAGGACTGGCGATACCGGAGGCCTGGTGCCTGCCGGAAGTGAAGGACGAACTGCACTGCTATGGCGGCGAACGCCAGGCGGTCTGAAGAGAGGAGTGACGATGAGTTCAGCGGAAGTATTGGCCAGCGTGGATATCGTGGCGTTGCGCCTGAACCCCGGGCACGGACTGGAGCTGTTGCTGATCCGCCGCGCCCAGGCGCCTTTCGCCGGCCAGTGGGCCTTGCCCGGCGTGCTGGTCAACGGCCGCAGCGCCGACCACAGCCTCGACGACGCGGCGGTGCGCGCCCTGCGCGACAAGGCGCGGCTGGAGCCGGCCTACATCGAGCAGGTGGCCACGGTCGGCAACGCGGTACGCGACCCGCGCGGCTGGTCGTTGAGCGTGTTCTACCTGGTGCTGGTCGGCCCGGACACCCGGGTGGAGGACGACGACCTCGACTTCGTGCCGCTGCGCGACGTTTGCAGCGAGCGCTTCGCCCTGCCGTTCGACCACGCCCAACTGGTACAGCAGGCCTGCGAGCGCCTGGCGAGCAAGTCGGTGTACAGCGCCCTGCCGCTGTTCCTGCTGGCGCCGCGCTTCACCGTGGCCGAGGCGCTGAAGGCCTTCGAGTGCGCCATCGGCCAGGAAGTCCAGCATTCCAGCCTGCGCGGGCGCCTGGAGCGGATGAAAGAGGCTGGCTGGGTCGAGGACACCGGCGAACGCCAGCGTCCGCCCATGGGGCGCCCGCAACACGTCCTGCATTTCACCCCGAAGCAGGGCGGCGCCTTCGTTTTCGACCGCAGCCTGCTGGCGTCCTGACAAACGGGTGCGGCAGGGCCGGTGAGGCCGCTCCCTGCCGCGCTTGCTAGACGGTGAAGCGCTGGATCTGCTGCTCCAGTCCGTTTGCCAGCTTCGCCAGCTCGACACTGGAGGTGGAGGTCTTCACCGCGCCCTCGGCGACTTCACCGATGCTGGCATTGAGCGAGTCGATGTTCTGGCTGACCTCGCTCGCGGTGGCGGTCTGTTCTTCCGTCGCCGTGGATATCTGCGCGTTGCTCTGGGCGATGCCTTCGATCGCCTGGGCGATGAGACCGAGCGCCTTTCCCGCCTCGTGGGCGCGCTGGACGCTGACCTGGGCCTGCTCGCGTGACTGCTGCATCACGCTGACCGCGCTGCTGGCGCCTGCCTGCAGGGCTTCGATCATCTCGCGGATGGTTTCGGTGGCCTTGTGCGTATTGGTGGCCAGGCTGCGCACTTCATCGGCGACCACCGCGAACCCGCGTCCGGCCTCGCCCGCCCGTGCGGCTTCTATCGCGGCATTGAGGGCGAGCAGGTTGGTCTGCTGGGCGATGTTCTGGATGACTTCCAGAACGGTGCTGATTTCCTCGGTCTTGTTGCGCAGCGTGTCGATGACGGCTCCCGCCTCTCCGACCATGACCGACAGGCCCTGGATGGCGTCGAGGTTCGCATGCACGAGGCCGGTTCCGGTGTGCGCCTCGCTGTTCGCCGATTCCGCGCTGGCCGCGGCGGCCTGGGCGTTCCGCGCCACGTCCTGGACCGCCATGCTCATCTGGTGTACCGCCGTGGCGACCATGTCGGTCTGGTCGCCCTGGGACGTGGCGACATGGCTGACCTGGTTGCTGATGGCGCTCATCTCGTCCGAGGTGACGGTCAGCTTCCTGGCCGTTTCGGCGAGATGGCGGAGCAGCGCCTGCTGGCTTTCCAGCATCATATTGAATGCGCGCGCCGTATCGGACACTTCGTCGCGCCCGCGCGCATCGGCGCGGAGCGTGAGATTCGAGGAGTCCTGCACGCGGCGGATCACCCCGCGCAGATCGGAAAGCGGGCGCATGATCGACAGGCTGATGAACCAGGCCGCGGCGACGATGAGGACCAGGGCTGCGGCGCCGATGAGCAGGAAGGTGGTGCGCATGGAGTCGTAGCGTTTCTCCATCTGCTCGTTGAGCTTGGCGCCTTCGCTGAGCTGCAGGTCGATCAGCGTCGACAGCGCGGTTCCCAGGGGATCGAACGCACCATACATCTCGCGATTGAACGTGCCGGCCTCGACGTTTCGCAGGCTTCCGGCCCTGGCCTGCTCGCCGTATGCCAGGGTCATCCGCTTGACCTGTTCCAGGGTGGGGACCAGCGACTCGATGATTTCCTTCTCGGCGGCAGTCCGGTGGTCTGCGGAATAGTCGGCCCACGACTTCTCGATGCGCGACAGCGCCCCACTCAACTCCTGCTGCAGGCGCTCTTCATCGAAGACGCCCGCACGGTACTTGTGCAGGGCGTCGACCACGCTGACCGCAACGGCGTCGGCGACGATCTTGAGCTGGCTGATGGGCTTCATCCGGTTGTTGAAAAGGTCCTGGAAGCTGGCATCGAGTCGACTGGCGTTGGCCAGCGCCATCGCGATGACCGTGACGAGCATCGTCAGGGGCAGCAACGCCAGGACCAGCAGGCGGATTCGAACCGTGACGCCAGTGAGCATGGGACGTTCCGAGGTGAACCGAGTGAGAGTAAAGATGGTTCCGCGCAGCGGAAACGTCAAACCGGGCCGTGGCGCGTCTGGCGGGGGCCCGCTGAGGGTTGCTCCTGCTCCAGGCGCTCTACCATCCACTCGATGAAATGGCGCACCTTGGGGACTTCCGCGGCATGCTCGGGATAGGCCAGGTAGTAAGCCTCCTGGCTGGGCAGGGCGTGCGGCCAGGCGATCGCCAGCTTGCCTTCGGCGAGTTCCTCCTCGACCAGGAAGCGCGGTAGCAGGGCTACCCCGCAACCGGCCTGGGCGGCGCGGATGCACATGTAGAAGGTGTCGAAGCGTGGACCGTGGTAGCAACCCTGGCAATTTCGCTCCAGGCTGGCGAACCAGTCGTGCCAGGCCTCCGCGCGGCTGGCGTTCTGCAGCAGCACCAGCCCCGCCAGTTGGGTCGGTTCGTCCAGTCCGCCGGCCGGCAGCAGGGATGGCGCGCAGACCGCCACCAGTTGTTCGCCGAACAGGCGTATGCACTCGGCGCCCGGCAGGGTGCCGGGGCCGAAGAAGAATGCCAGGTCGCAATGGCCCTGGCGCAGGTCGTCCGGTTCCAGTTCCTGGCGCAGGTCGAGGTGGATGTTCGGGTGGCGGTGGCGCCAGCCGTTCAGTTGCGGGATCAGCCAGCGCGCGCCGAAGGTCGGCGGGGTCGCCACTCGCAGCACTTCGGTCTCGCCGCCGTAGGAAAGCAGGAAGCGGGTGGACAGCTCTACCTGCTGCAGGATGCGTCGTACCTCGGCCAGGTACAGCTCGCCGGCCGGGGTCAGTTGCAGGCGCTTGCGCACCCGGCGGAACAGGGCGTGCTGCAACTGCTCCTCGAGTTGCGCGACCTGCTTGCTCATGGCGCTCTGGGTCAGGCTCAACTCTTCGGCGGCGCGGGTGAAGCTCAGGTGCCGGGCTACCGCTTCGAAGCATTGCAGGGCGGTCATCGACGGCAGGCGGCGTTTGTTCAGCATGGCGGGTTTCCTGGCGCGGGTGGAGCGGGCGGAACGCGTTATATGAATAAACGGAATGACGTGGGGAGGAAAGCTCGCTTGCCGGAGTGGCGGGCGACGCTTATTACTGCCGGCAAGTCTCGCGATAGAGCATTCGCTGGCTTATGACGAATCCGTCACAGCGCTTTGCGCCGAACGTGGCGTCGCTCACGGATATGTCCATGTCGTATTCGAATCGACTTTTTCCGCCAAGTACCGAATCCCGGGAAGTTCATGTTCATATTAATTTTAAAAACCGCTCTGTCCTGCACTTTCATTGAAAAAGAGGACCTCAATTAGTGCGTGCAGCGCACCAGTGACGTGCAGTTTCTAACCGCTTCAATATCGTTGTAGAGTTATTCCTAGGAACGGTTCAGGCCCTGTGAGGCCTGGGCTGTAGCTCTCCGAAGGGGATTCGGAGAAATGCCTAAATGACTGATTTCCAATAACAAAGATAAAAACGGAAAGGAGGGCTAAAGTTCTTGTGGCCGGCCACTCAGGAAAAAAACGAATGGCACGCCGCTTGCTCTGCCTGTTGAGCGAAACACAACAACAACATCGTAGTTACGAGCGCCAACATCATCCTCAGGAGCAACACCCCATGTCCAAGAAGCTGTTCAGAAAAGGCATCCTGGCTCTCGCGGTTTCGTCCGTGATGGGTCTTTCCACGCATGCGCTGGCCGACGTCGTGATCGGCGTGGCCGGACCGCATACCGGCGCCAACGCCTCCTTCGGCGAGCAATACTGGCGCGGCGCGTCCCAGGCGGCGGAAGACATCAACGCGGCGGGTGGGATCAACGGCGAGAAGATCAAGCTGGTCAAGGCCGACGACGCCTGCGAACCGAAGCAGGCCGTGGCCGTGGCCAACCGCCTGGTGGACCAGGACAAGGCCATCGCCGTGGTCGGCCATTTCTGCTCTTCTTCGACCATCCCCGCATCCGAGGTCTACGACGAGGCCGGGATCATCGCCATCACCCCCGGTTCCACCAACCCGCAGGTCACCGAGCGCGGACTCTCCGGGATGTTTCGCATGTGCGGCCGCGACGACCAGCAGGGCGTGGTCGCCGGCGACTATATCGTCAAGGTGCTGAAGGCCAAGAAGGTCGCGGTGATCCACGACAAGGACACCTATGGCCAGGGCCTGGCGGACGCCACCAGGGCGCAACTGAACAAGCTCGGCGTGAAAGAGGTTCTCTACGAGGGCCTGACCCGCGGCGAGAAGGACTTCAACGCGCTGGTTACCAAGATCCGCGCCTCCGGTGCCGAGGTCGTCTACTTCGGCGGCCTGCATCCGGAAGCCGGTCCGCTGGTACGGCAGATGCGTGAACAGGGACTGACCGCCAAGTTCATGTCCGACGACGGCGTGGTCACCGACGAACTGGCGACCACCGCCGGCGGTCCGCAGTACGTCAAGGGCGTGCTGATGACCTTCGGCGCCGACCCGCGGCTGATCCCCGACGGCAAGGCGGTGGTGGAGAAGTTCCGTGCCGGCGGTTTCGAGCCGGAAGGCTACACCCTCTACTCCTACGCCTCGATCCAGTCCCTGGCGGCGGCCTTCAACGGCGCCGGCGCCAACGATCCGGCCAAGGCCGCCGAGTGGCTGAAGTCGCATCCGGTGCAGACCGTGATGGGCAAGAAGGAATGGGACAAGAAGGGCGACCTGAAAGTCTCCGACTACGTGGTCTACGAGTGGGACGACAAGGGCAAGTACCACCAGTTGCCCTGATCGCGCTCGACCGCCATGCGCCGGGCACAGGCTCGGCGCATGGGTAAGTCCGGGAGCTGCTGAAGTGCTCGCCCGTGCTTGCCGCCGTAGTGCGGATTCACCGAAGACGTCTGCGTGTGGTCGGTCTGGAGTCCCGCGATCCGGGGCCGTTTCAGTAGCACCCGTCCGCTTTCACCGGCGAGCGCCGGCGCGCCTTACAAAGGCCGTCGCGATTCGCCCTGAAGAGACTGAAAAATGGACGGCATCTTCCTCCAGCAAATGATCAACGGGCTGACCCTCGGCTCGGTCTACGGCCTCATCGCCATCGGCTACACCATGGTCTACGGCATCATCGGCATGATCAACTTCGCCCACGGCGAGGTGTACATGATCTCCGCCTACCTGTCGGCCATCGCCCTTGCCCTGCTGGCCTTCTTCGGCCTGCAGAACTTCCCGCTGCTGATCCTCGGCACCTTGCTGTTCACCGTGCTGGTGACCTGCACCTACGGCTGGGTGATCGAGCGCATCGCCTACAAGCCGCTGCGCAACTCCACGCGCCTGGCGCCGCTGATCTCGGCGATCGGCATGTCGCTGATTCTGCAGAACTACGTGCAGGTGGCACAGGGACCGCGCCAGCAGGGGATCCCGACCCTGCTCGACGGCGCCCTGAAATTCCACGTCGGCGACGGTTTCGTCCAGCTCACCTACACCAAGCTGTTCATCCTGATCGCTTCGCTGATCGGCATGGCGGTGCTGACCTACGTGATCCGCTACACCAAGCTCGGGCGCATGTGCCGGGCGACCCAGCAGGACCGCAAGATGGCTTCGATCCTGGGGATCAACACCGACCGGGTGATCTCCTACGTGTTCGTCATCGGCGCGGCGATGGCCGCCCTGGCCGGGGTGCTGATCACCATGAACTACGGCACCTTCGACTTTTACGCCGGCTTCATCATCGGCATCAAGGCGTTCACCGCGGCGGTGCTCGGCGGCATCGGCTCGCTGCCCGGGGCGATGCTCGGCGGCCTGGTGCTGGGAGTGGCCGAGGCGCAGTTCTCGGGGATGGTCAACACCGACTACAAGGACGTGTTCGCCTTCTCGTTGCTGGTACTGATCCTGATCTTCCGTCCCCAGGGCCTGCTCGGCCGCCCGCAGATCGCCAAGGTGTAAGGGGACGACGATGAGCAACGAGACTTCCATCGATCTCAAGCAGTGCGTCCTCGATGCCGTGCTCTCCGGGTTGATCGCCCTGGTGGTGTTCGGCCCCATCGTCGGCGTGGTCCTCGACGGCTACGGCTTCAACCTGCATTACGAGCGGGTCGGCTGGATCATCGCGATCGTGATGGCCGGGCGCTTCCTGCTCAGCCTCTACCTGCAGACCCGCGGCGGGCGGGCCGTGCTGGAGCGCTTCGAGGGGGCTGGCAGCGGCGTCCACGTCCTGCCGCCGGGCTACAAGACCCGCTTGCGCTGGATCGTGCCGCTGATCCTGGTGGCCGCGGTGATCTTCCCGTTCTTCGCCAGCAAGTACCTGCTGGCGGTGGTCATCCTCGGCCTGATCTACGTGCTGCTGGGCCTGGGCCTGAACATCGTGGTCGGCCTCGCCGGGCTGCTCGACCTCGGCTACGTGGCCTTCTACGCCATTGGCGCCTATGGCCTGGCGCTGGGCTACCAGTACCTCGGCCTGGGTTTCTGGACCGTCCTGCCGCTGGCCGCGCTGACCGCCGCGGTGGCCGGGGCGATCCTCGGCTTCCCGGTGTTGCGCATGCATGGCGACTACCTGGCGATCGTCACCCTGGGCTTCGGCGAGATCATCCGCCTGGTACTGAACAACTGGCTGTCCTTCACCGGCGGGCCGAACGGCATGCCGGCGCCGGCGCCGACCTTCCTCGGCCTGGAGTTCGGCCGCCGGGCCAAGGATGGCGGGGTGCCGATCCACGAGTTCCTCGGCATCGCCTACAACCCCAACATGAAGTTCCTGTTCATCTACGTGGTGCTGTTCCTGGTCGTGCTGCTGGTGCTCTACATCAAGCACCGGCTGACCCGGATGCCGGTCGGGCGCGCCTGGGAGGCGCTGCGCGAGGATGAGATCGCCTGTCGCGCGATGGGCCTCAACCATGTGCTGGTGAAACTCTCGGCGTTCATGCTCGGCGCCTCCACCGCGGGACTGGCCGGGGTGTTCTTCGCCAGCTACCAGGGCTTCGTCAACCCGTCCTCGTTCAACTTCTTCGAGTCGGCGCTGATCCTCGCCATCGTCGTGCTCGGCGGCATGGGCTCGACGGTCGGGGTGGTGATCGCCGCCTTCGTCCTCACCGTGGCGCCGGAGCTGCTGCGCAGCTTCGCCGACATCCGCGTGCTGCTGCTCGGGATACTCATGGTGGTGATGATGATCTGGCGGCCGCGCGGGCTGATCCGCATCAGCCGGGTG
Source organism: Pseudomonas sp. KBN12P06040 (assembly GCF_037574965.1). NCBI lineage: Bacteria > Pseudomonadati > Pseudomonadota > Gammaproteobacteria > Pseudomonadales > Pseudomonadaceae > Pseudomonas > Pseudomonas sp. KBN12P06040. The sequence continues at coordinate 5,693,903 of NZ_JBBELS010000001.1, read as the reverse complement.
GGCTTCGCCCCGCGCAAGGGGGTGGCGCCATGAGCGACAAGATCCTCAGCGTCGAGCACCTGATGATGCACTTCGGCGGCATCAAGGCGCTCAACGACGTCAACCTCGACGTCGAGCGCGGTTCGATCACCGCGCTGATCGGCCCCAACGGCGCCGGCAAGACCACCGTGTTCAACTGCCTCACCGGCTTCTACAAGGCCACCGGCGGCAACATCCTGCTCAACACCCAGGGGCGCACCACGGACGTCATCCAGGTGCTCGGCGAGCCGTTCCAGCTGGACGACTTCGTCAAGCCGCCGCAACTGGGCAGTCGCCTCTACTACAAGATGTTCGGCGGCACCCACCTGGTGAACCGCGCCGGGCTGGCGCGGACCTTCCAGAACATCCGCCTGTTCAAGGACATGTCGGTGGTGGAGAACCTGCTGGTGGCGCAGCACATGTTCGTCAACCGCAACCTGCTCGCCGGCATCCTCAACACTCCCGGCTATCGCCGCGCCGAGAGCGAGGCGCTGGACCACGCGTTCTACTGGCTGGAGGTGGTCGACCTGGTGGACTGCGCCAACCGCCTGGCCGGCGAGATGTCCTACGGCCAGCAACGGCGCCTGGAGATCGCCCGGGCCATGTGCACGCGGCCGGAACTCATCTGCCTGGACGAACCGGCCGCCGGCCTCAACCCGGCCGAGACCCACGCCCTGAGCAACATCGTCCGCTACCTGCGCGACCACCACGGGATCACCGTACTGCTGATCGAGCATGACATGGGCATGGTGATGAACATCTCCGACCACATCATCGTGCTCGACCACGGCGACGTGATCGCCCGTGGCAACCCCGAACAGATCCGCCATGACGAGAAGGTGATCGCCGCCTATCTCGGTGCCGACGAAGAGGAGCTGTCATGAGCGCGGCGTTGCTGGAATTCCGTGAGGTGGACGTGTTCTACGGGCCGATCCAGGCGCTGAAGAAGGTCTCGCTGCAGGTCAACGAGGGCGAGACGGTGAGCCTGATCGGTGCCAACGGCGCGGGCAAGTCGACGCTGTTGATGTCGATCTTCGGCCAGCCGCGCGCGGCGGCCGGGCAGATCCTCTATCGCGGCCAGGACATCCGCCAGAAGTCGGCGCACTACGTGGCGTCCAACGGCATCGCGCAGTCGCCGGAAGGACGCCGGGTGTTCCCCGACATGAGCGTCGAGGAAAACCTGCTGATGGGTACCATCCCCATCGGCATGGACCACGCCGAGGAGGACATGCAGCGCATGTTCGAGCTGTTCCCGCGCCTGAAGGAGCGGCGCAACCAGCGCGCCATGACCATGTCCGGCGGCGAGCAGCAGATGCTCGCCATCGCCCGCGCGCTGATGAGCCGGCCGAAGTTGCTGTTGCTCGACGAGCCCTCCCTGGGCCTGGCGCCGATCGTGGTCACGCAGATCTTCCAGACCCTGCGCGAGCTGGCCAGGAGCGGCATGACCATCTTCCTCGTCGAGCAGAACGCCAACCATGCGCTGAAGCTCTCCGACCGCGCCTACGTGATGGTCACCGGGGAAATCCGCATGAGCGGCAGCGGCGAAGAACTGCTCGGCAACCAGGAGGTGCGCAACGCCTATCTCGGCGGACATTGAGCGCGCCCCGCCCCGGCTGCCTGGCCGCCGGGGCGGGCGCTGCCCTGGAGCCACGGAGGAAACTCGACTTATGCACAGCCTGCGCTTTTTCAGCAACGCCGAGGTCGCCGAGCGCCTGTCCTATCCACAACTGATCGAGGCGTTGCGCATCGGCCTGGCCAAGCCTTGCAGTGCGCCGCTACGCAGCTGCCATGCCTTGCCGGCGCAGGCCTCGCTGCTACAGATGCCGGTGTGGCAGGCCGGTGAGGGGATCGGCGTGAAACTGGTGACGGTGTTCCCTGGCAATGGGGCGCGTGGCCTGCCGGCGGTGGCCGCGGTGTTCGCTCTGTTCGACGGCGAAGACGGTCGCCCGCTGGCGTTGCTGGAGGCTTCGGAGTTGACCGCCCGGCGTACCGCCTGCAGCTCGGCGCTGGCCGCCGACTACCTGGTGCGGGACGATGCGCGGCGCCTGCTGGTGGTCGGCTGCGGAACCCTGGCTGCGCACATGGTGCGGGCCCACGCCTGCGTGCGCGACTATCGCCACATCGACATCTGGGGCCGCGATCCGGCCAAGGCCGCCGCGCTGGCCGCCCGGCTGCGCGCGGAGGGCTACCCGGCGCGAGCGGCCGACGGGTTGCGCGCGGCGGTGGAGGCGGCCGATTGCGTCAGTTGCGTTACCACCTCCCGCGAAGCGCTGGTGCGCGGCGCATGGCTGAAGCCGGGCGTCCATCTCGACCTGGTCGGCGCCTTCCTGCCGTCCATGCGCGAGACTGACGCCCTGGCGGTGGCGCGCGCGCGGGTCGTGGTGGATACCCGCGCAGGCGCGCTGGAAGAGGCTGGCGACTTGTTGCAGGCGATCGCCGAAGGCGCCATCGGGCGCGAGGCGATATCCACCGAACTGCGCGACTTGCTGGGCGGGGCAGGGCGGCGCGGCGATCCCGGGGAAATCACCCTGTTCAAGTCGGTGGGTTATGCGCTGGAGGACCTGGTCGCCGCGCGCCGGGTTGTGGATAACGCCGCCTGAGGTTGTTCAGGATTTCTGTGCGGGGGCTTGTGGATAAGGTGGGTAAGAACCGCCAAGCCCTTGAATTGGCGAGGGTTAGGCGTGGCTGGTCAGAAAATGATCAGTGCTCGCGCCGGGGCACTTATCCCCAGCGCGTGGTCATGCCGCTGCCACAGTTGTTCAGGAAAACTGTGCGACGCCCTGTGGACAAGTTGGTGGCTGTTCGCTGCGGCCCAAGGACGGTGCGGGTTCCGCGAGGTTGGTCGTTTTTTGAGCAGACGCCTCGGCAAACTCGTGCGCAACTGTATGGCCAACCGGGCACGGCGAGGCTCTAGAATCCCCGGATATCGTTTTTCCGCCCCGTACGAGGAGATGCCCATGTCGTCCACCCTGTTCATCACCGGCGCCACCTCAGGCTTCGGCGAAGCCTGCGCCCGTCGTTTCGCCGAGGCCGGCTGGTCGCTGGTGCTCACCGGCCGTCGCGAGGAGCGTCTGCAGGCCCTGGCCGGCGAGCTTTCGGCGAAGACCCGGGTGTTGCCGCTGACCCTGGACGTGCGCGACCGCGCGGCGATGAGCGCGGCCGTGGACAACCTGCCGGAAGAGTTCGCCACCCTGCGCGGCCTGATCAACAACGCCGGCCTGGCGCTGGGCACCGACCCGGCGCAGTCCTGCGACCTGGACGACTGGGACACCATGGTCGACACCAACATCAAGGGCCTGCTCTACAGCACGCGCCTGCTGCTGCCGCGGCTGATCGCCCACGGCGCCGGGGCGAGCATCGTCAACCTGGGTTCGGTGGCCGGCAAGTGGCCCTATCCGGGTAGCCATGTCTACGGCGGCACCAAGGCCTTCGTCGAGCAATTCTCCCTGAACCTGCGTTGCGACCTGCAGGGCACCGGGGTGCGCGTGACCAACCTCGAGCCGGGGCTGTGCGAGAGCGAGTTCTCCCTGGTCCGCTTCGGCGGCGACCAGGCGCGCTACGACAAGACCTACGCCGGGGCCCATCCGATCCAGCCGGAAGACATCGCCGAGACCATCTTCTGGATCATGAACCAGCCCGCCCACCTGAACATCAACAGCCTCGAGATCATGCCGGTGAGCCAGTCCTGGGCCGGCTTCGCCATCCACCGCGAAAGCTGACCGGCGGAGGCGGCCGGGGCGCGCTATGATGCCCCGGTCGTCCCGATCGAATAAGCGAATTCCATGAGCAAACCGGGCCAACGCGTGCTGGCCGAGCTGCGCAAGCTGATCGCTTCCGGCGAACTCGCCGCCGGCGAGCGCATCGTCGAGATTCCCACCGCCGAACGCCTGCAGGTCTCGCGCATGCCGGTGCGCATCGCCCTGCGTACCCTCGAGCAGGAAGGCCTGCTGTGCAAGACCGGGCGCGGCTACAGGGTGCGCGCGGTGACCCGCGAGGATATCGCCGGCGCGGTCGAGGTGCGCGGCGTTCTGGAAGGCCTGGCGGCACGCCAGGCGGCCGAGCGCGGGCTGTCCGCCGAGGCACGGGCGACCCTGGAGGAATGCCTGGCCGAGGGCGACCGATTGTTCGCCAACGGCCAGGTCCTGCTGGAGGAGCTGGAGCGCTACCAGCGCATGAACATGCGTTTCCACCGCACCATCATCGAGGCCAGTGGCAACCCGGCGATCGCCGTGGCGCTGGCGCGCAACGACCACCTGCCGTTCGCCTCGGTGAGCGCCCTGGCGGTGGATCGCGACAATCTCGAGCAGGAATTCCGCCGTTTCAACTTCGCCCACATGCAGCACCACGCGGTGGTCGACGCGCTGGTCAACGGCCAGGGGGCGCGCGCCGAGGCGATCATGCGCGAGCACGCCAACGCGACCCTGCGCTATGCCGACTACTTCGATCCGGCGCGGAAGGGCGTCACCGTGCTTCACGGCGACGTCGCCGCCGACTAGAGATCCAGCACCAGCCGTGGGCTGCGCGAACGCGAACAGCAGGGCGTGAAGCAATCGTTGGCGGCTTGCTCCTCTTCGCTGAGGTAGAGGTCGCGATGCTCCGGCTCGCCGTCCAGCACGCGGGTCAGGCAGGTGCCGCAGATGCCCTGCTCGCAGGAGGCCGGCAGGTCCACCCCGGCTTCGCGCAGGGCCGCCAGCACGGTCTGCCCGGCGGCGACCCGGATCAGCGCCCCGTTGCTCGCCAACTGCACTTCGAAGGTGCCGTCCGCATTGGCGTCCCGTGGCGCGGCGGCGAAGTGCTCGCGATGCAAGCGGCTTGCTTCCCAGCCCAGTTCGCGGGCGCTTTCTTCGATCCACTGCATGAAGCCCGCCGGCCCGCAAAGGTATAGCTGGGCGTCGCGCGGACTGGCCGCCAGCAGGGCGCGAAGGTCCGCGCGGCGGCTGCTGTCGCCGTGGTCGAAGTGGCAGTGCACGCGGTCGGCGAAGGCGCACCGGTCAAGATAGTCGACGAAGGCCGCGCGCTCGGCGGAATGCGCGCAGTAGTGCAACTGGAAGTCGGCGCCATCGCGGGCCAGGCGTTCGGCCATCGCCAGCAGCGGCGTGATGCCGATGCCGCCGGCGAACAGCAGGCGCGGACCGGGCTCCGGCGACAGCGGGAAGAGATTGCGCGGCTCGCCGATGCGCAGCCGCTGGCCGACCCGCAGTTCGGCGTGCAGCGTGGCCGAGCCGCCGCGCGAGTCGCGGCAGCGGAGTACGGCGATACGGTAGTGGCGCGGCCGTTCGGCGGGGCCGCAGAGGGAGTACTGGCGGACCAGGCCGTTGGGCAGGTGCAGGTCGATGTGCGCGCCCGGCTCGAAGGACGGCAGTGCCGCCCCGTCGGCCCGGAACAGTTCGAAGCTGTGGATATCCTGCGCCTCCAGGCGGATGGCGCCGACGATGACCTCGATCATGGCGAAGGCTCCCGTCAGGCCTGGGCGCGGTTGGGGGCGGCGGCCTGGCGCTCGTCCGCCAGCAGGCGCTCGATGATGCGCCGGGCCTGCACGCCGCCGGCGTCGATGTTCAGTTTCAGCAGGTCGCGCCGTGGATGGCGCAGCAGGTTGCGCTGTTGGCTTTCGAGCATTTCCAGGTCTTCGCCGAAGATCTTTCCCTGGCCTTCGCGAATGCTCTCGGTAAGCGCCTGGTCGTGGGCCTGGAAGTTGCGCGCCATGCCCCAGAAGTACCAGATGGAAGTGGCGCTCTCCGGGGTGATGAAGTCGACCACGATGCTCGCCGCCTTGCGCTCCGCCGGCGCCTGGTAGCCGCCGTGGCCGGCGTGGGCCACGCCGACCTCGATCAGCACGTGGCTGGGCGGCGTGAAGCGGCAGATCTGCCAGCGGTCCACCGCCACGTCGTCGGCCAGGCCGTTGCCGCGCAGGGCCATGCGCCAGAACGGCGGGGCCATGACATTCTGCATGTGGCGGCTGGTGATCACCTCGTCGCCTTCCACCCGCGTGGTCGGCGCGGCCTCGTCGATTTCCTTCTGGCCGATGCTGGACGCATGGACATAGGTCTCGTGGGTCAGGTCCATCAGGTTATCGATCATCAGGCGATAGTCGCAGTGGATGTGGTACAGCCCGCCGCCATAGGCCCAATCGGGGCTTTCCGCCCATTCCAGGCGGGGTATCAGCGCGGCGTCGGCCTGTTCTTCCGCGCCCGGCCAAACCCAGACGAAGCCGTGCCGCTCCTGCACCGGGAAGCGACGGATGCAGGGGAAGCCGCGGACCCGCTGGCCGGGCATCGCGCGGGTGCGACCGTCCTCGCCCATCGCCAGGCCGTGGTAGCCGCAGACCAGCACGCCGTCCTCGACGAAGCCCAGCGACAGCGGCGCGCCACGGTGCGGGCAGAAATCCTCGAGGGCCGCCACGCGGCCGTCCTCGCCTCGGTAGAAAACCATCGGCTCGTCGCAGATGCGTCGGCCGAGCGGCTTGCCGGCCAGTTCGTCGGGGGTGCAGGCCACGTACCAGGCGTTCTTCGGAAACATCGTCGGATCCTCTCGTTGTTTTTGTAATTGGATCCAATGATTCGCGAGGCAACTTTTCCAAGTCAACCGTTTCTGTACAAAAAATAATCCGTTCGATAGTCGAACATAAAAAACTTCAGGAAAAAATTGCTCAATTATCTCGTTCCAGAGCCTTTCTCGGATTTCGCTGACAGTGGGATATCCGCTGGCCATCCGTTTTCTTGTCGCACAAATGGATCCAATAGGATTGCGGCATCGACGCAACGGTGCCAGGGTGCCTGCGCTTGCCGTGCCTACAACAACAAGAAAAGGGTCTTCCCGATGATGGATTCCTGCATTCCCGCGCCTCGCTCCCGCCTGCCGTCGCTTCTTTCCTGTCCGCTCGGGGAGGGCCGCCCATGAACCGGGACTTGCGCCGCGCTCTCGACGACGAACCGATGCGGCCGTTCCAGTGGCTGGCGGTGGCTGTGTGCATCGTGCTCAACCTGATCGATGGCTTCGACGTGCTGGTGATGGCCTTCACCGCATCCTCGGTGGCCGCCGAATGGAACCTGGGCGGCGCCGAGATCGGCCTGCTGCTCAGCGCCGGCCTCTTCGGCATGGCCGCCGGCTCGCTGTTCATCGCGCCCTGGGCCGACCGCTGGGGGCGCCGCCCGCTGATCCTCGCCTGCCTGGCGCTGTCGGGCCTGGGCATGCTCGCCTCGGCACTGAGCCAGGCGGCCTGGCAACTGGCGTTGCTGCGTGGGCTGACCGGACTGGGTATCGGCGGCATCCTCGCCAGCAGCAACGTGATCGCCAGCGAGTACGCCTCGCGCCGTTGGCGCGGCCTGGCGGTAAGCCTGCAATCCACCGGCTACGCGCTCGGCGCGACCCTTGGCGGACTGCTCGCGGTATGGCTGATCGGCGCCTGGGGCTGGCGCTCGGTGTTCGTCTTCGGCGCTGGCCTGACCCTGGCGGTGATCCCGCTGGTCTGCCTGTGCCTGCCGGAGTCGCTGGACTTCCTCCTGGCGCGCCGGCCGCCGCGGGCGTTGCAACGGGTCAACGCGCTGGCCCGGCGCCTGGGCCGCGCGGCGCTCGCCGAACTGCCGAGCCCGCCTGGCGGCGGAGCGGAGCACGGTAGCCGCCTCGCCCGGTTGCTCTGCGTCGCCCAGCGACGCACCACGCTGCTGCTCTGGGCGCTGTTCTTCCTGGTGATGTTCGGCTTCTACTTCATCATGAGCTGGACGCCGAAGCTGCTGGTCGCCGCCGGCCTGTCCACCGCCCAGGGCATCACCGGCGGCACCCTGCTGAGCATCGGCGGGATCTTCGGTGCCGCCTTGCTCGGCGGGCTTGCCGCGCGCTTTCGCCTGGAACGGGTGCTGGCGCTGTTCATGCTGCTTACTGCCGCTCTGCTCGCGCTGTTCTCGCTGAGCGCCGGGCTGCCCGGCGCGGCCTTGCCGCTGGGACTGCTGATCGGGCTTTGCGCCAACGCCTGCGTGGCCGGCCTGTATGCCCTGGCGCCGAGCCTCTACGACGCTTCGGTGCGCGCCACCGGGGTCGGCTGGGGGATCGGCGTCGGTCGCGGCGGGGCGATCCTCTCGCCGCTGGTGGCCGGGCTCCTGCTCGACGACGGCTGGCAGCCGCTGTCCCTCTATGGGGCGTTCGCGGCGGTGTTCGTCGCCGCGGCCGCCGTGTTGCCGCTGCTCGGTGCGCGGCGTCGCGAGCGCTCGCCGACGCTGGGAGACGCTGCGTGAGGGCCGCCGGCGTTTCAGCGCTGGGCGGCGATGATCGCCTCGGCGATGGTGGTACGGAACCAGTTCAGCGCCGCCGAGCGTTCGCTGCTCTCGTGCCAGTGCAGGGAGACGTCGAACGGCGGCAGGGTGAAGGGCAGTTCGAGCATGCGCATGCCGCCTTCGGCGACGAAGCGATAGGCGATCTGCGCCGGCAGGATGGTCAGCAGCTCGGTACCGGGAATGATCTTCGGCAGCACCGAGAAGTGCGGCACCCGCAGGCTGATGCGGCGCTGCACCTGCATGGCCTCGAGCACGTCCTCGGCGATGCCGTGGCCGGAGGTGCGGGTCACCACGATGTGCCGCTCGGCCAGGTACTGCTCCAGGCTCAGGCTGTCGCCGATCCGTGGGTGGCGGTCGCTGAGCAGGCACACGTAGCGCTCGTGCAGGACCCGTTGGCTGCGCGCGCCGGGCACCGGCTGGCGGCAGATCGCCGCGTCGACCTTGGCGCTGCTCAGCCAGGCGCCGACCTCGTCCACCTGCAGCGGCAGCACTTCCACTTCGGCGAACGGCGCGTCGCGGGTCAGGCGTTCGAGGATCAGCGAGAGGAAACCCACTTCGCCGAGATCGGTGAGGGCGATGCGGAAACGTCGCTCGGTGGTCGCCGGATCGAAGTGGCGAACGCTCTGTACCGCGCCCTCGATGCGCGTCAGCGACTCGCGGAAGGTGCCGTAGAGCTGCTCGGCGACGAAGGTCGGCTGGATGCCGTCGCGGGTGCGGGTGAACAAAGCGTCGTCGAACAGTTCGCGCAGGCGCGCCAGGGCGTAGCTCACCGATGGCTGGGTGACGAACAGGCGCTCCGCGGCGAGGGTCACGCTGCCCGCTTCGTAGAGGGTGACGAAGGTGCGGATCAGGTTGAGATCGATCGGACTCATATAGACCAGTTCTATTTTTTATAGAAAGAGTATCGATTTGATTGATTATCGAGCGGCTGCAACAGTAGCGCAAATCCAGGAAACGAGCTTGAAGGCCTGCATGAAAACCGTCCATTCCGCGTCTTACGAGATCCTCCGTCGCCACGGCCTGACCACCGTCTTCGGCAACCCCGGCTCCAACGAGCTGCCGTTCCTCAAGGACTTCCCCGAGGATTTCCGCTACATCCTCGGCCTGCACGAGGGCGCGGTGGTCGGCATGGCCGATGGCTTCGCCCTGGCCAGCGGCCGCCCGGCCTTCGTCAACCTGCATGCGGCGGCGGGCACCGGCAACGGCATGGGCGCGCTGACCAACGCCTGGTACTCCCATAGCCCCCTGGTCATCACCGCCGGGCAGCAGGTGCGCTCGATGATCGGGGTCGAGGCGATGCTCGCCAACGTCGATGCCGGACAACTGCCCAAGCCGCTGGTGAAATGGAGCCACGAGCCGGCCTGCGCCCAGGATGTGCCGCGCGCGTTGAGCCAGGCGATCCAGACCGCCAGCCTGCCGCCGCGGGCGCCGGTGTACCTGTCGATTCCCTACGACGACTGGGCGCAACCGGCGCCGGCCGGCGTCGAACACCTGGCCGCGCGCCAGGTCAGCGGCGCCGCGCTGCCGGCGCCGGCATTGCTGGCCGAACTCGGCGAGCGCCTGTCGCGCTCGCGCAACCCGGTGCTGGTGCTCGGTCCGGACGTCGACGGGGCGAATGCCAACGGCCTGGCCGTGCAACTGGCGGAGAAGCTGCGGATGCCGGCCTGGGTCGCGCCGTCGGCCTCGCGCTGTCCGTTCCCCACCCGCCATGCCTGCTTCCGCGGCGTGCTGCCGGCGGCCATCGCCGGGATCAGCCGGCTGCTGGACGGCCACGACCTGATCCTGGTGGTCGGCGCGCCGGTGTTCCGCTATCACCAGTTCGCCCCCGGCGACTACCTGCCGGCCGGCGCCGAGCTGGTGCAGGTCACCTGCGATCCCGGCGAAGCAGCACGGGCGCCGATGGGCGACGCGTTGGTCGGCGACATCGCGCTGACCCTCGAGGCACTGCTCGAACAGGTCCGCCCCAGTGCGCGGCCGTTGCCCGAGGCGCTGCCGCGACCGCCGGCGATGGCTGAGGAGGGCGGACCGCTGCGGCCGGAAACCGTGTTCGACGTGGTCGATGCGCTGGCGCCGCGCGACGCCATCTTCGTCAAGGAGTCGACTTCCACCGTGACTGCCTTCTGGCAGCGCGTGGAGATGCGCGAGCCGGGCAGCTACTTCTTCCCGGCCGCCGGCGGACTCGGCTTCGGCCTGCCGGCGGCGGTCGGCGCGCAACTGGCGCAGCCGCGGCGGCAGGTGATCGGGATCATCGGCGACGGCTCGGCCAACTATGGCATCACCGCACTCTGGAGCGCCGCGCAATACCGTGTGCCGGCGGTGTTCATCATCCTCAAGAACGGTACCTACGGCGCCCTGCGCTGGTTCGCCGGGGTGCTCGAGGTGCCCGATGCGCCGGGGCTCGACGTGCCCGGCCTGGACTTCTGCGCGATCGCCCGCGGCTATGGCGTCGAGGCACTCCACGCGGCCACCCGCGAAGAGCTCGAAGGTGCCTTGAAGCATGCCCTGGCCGCTGATCGCCCGGTTTTGATCGAGGTGCCGACGCAAACCATCGAACCCTGATGTTCCACGGCGCCGCCCCATGCCAGAGTGGGCGGTGCCGACCGACGCCCGCGTGCGCCCATAACAAGAACAAGAGAGAGGTTGGTATGAACAGGCAATCCGCTGCGGCGGTGATCGACGCTGCCCGCTTTAACCGTACTCACTGGCTGATCCTCGGCTGGGGGTGTTTCATCATGCTGTTCGACGGCTACGACATGGTCATCTACGGCTCGGTGGTGCCACGCTTGATGCAGGAGTGGCAGCTGAGCCCGGTGCAGGCCGGCACCCTCGGCAGTTGCGCGCTGTTCGGCATGCTCTTCGGCGGCACCCTGCTGGCGCCGCTGGCGGACCGTTTCGGCCGGCGCCGCCTGGTGATCGCCACCACCCTGCTGGCGAGCCTCGCCGCCTTCCTCACCGGGCACGCCCGCGACCCGCTGGAACTGGGCGCCGGACGCTTCTTCACCGGCCTGGCGCTGGGCGCGCTGGTGCCCAGCGCGATCAACCTGATCAGCGAATTCGCTCCGGCCGGGCGGCGCAGCACCCTGGTCACGGTGATGTCGGCCTTCTACTCGGTGGGCGCGGTGCTCTCGGCGCTACTGGCGATCGCCATGATCCCCGCCTGGGGCTGGCAATCGGTGTTCTACGTGGCGGTGCTGCCGGTACTGGCGGTGCCGCTGATGTTGCGCTGGTTGCCGGAGTCGGCGGCGTTCCTCGAACTCAAGGGCCGCCGCGCCGAACTGGACGCGCTGCTGCGCAAGGTCGATCCCGACTACCGGCCCGGCGCCGAGCGGGCGAACGCTGTCGCGGCCGAAGCGCCGAGCGGACGGGTCGCCCAGTTGTTCGAGGGGCGCCAGGCACTGGGCACCCTCTTGCTGTGGGTGGCCTTCGCCATGTGCATGCTGATGAGCTACGGGCTCAACACCTGGTTGCCGAAGCTGATGGCCGGCGGCGGCTACGCCCTCGGTTCGAGCCTGGCGTTCCTCGTCACCCTGAATGTCGGGGCGACCCTCGGTGCGTTGTTCGGCGGCTGGCTGGCCGACCGCCTCGGCGCCGGCCGCACCCTGGTGCTGTTCTTCGCCCTGGCCGCGGCCTCCCTGGCGGCCCTCGGCCTGGGGCCAGGCCCCTGGCTGCTCAACGGCCTGCTGGTGGTGGCCGGCGCCACCACCATCGGCACCCTGGCGGTGATCCATGCCTACGCCGCGCAGTTCTATCCGGCCTGGGTGCGCTCCACCGGGGTCGGCTGGGCCGCCGGTGTCGGCCGCCTCGGCGCCATCGCCGGGCCGATGCTCGGCGGCAGCCTGCTGGCCCTGGAGCTGCCGTTCCAGCAGAACTTCCTGGCCTTCGCCGCGCCTGGCGTGATCGGCGCGCTGGCGATCGCCTGCATCCACCTGCGGCCGCGCGTGCCGGCGGAAGTGTCCGTCGACGCGACGGCGAAGAAACCCCTGTGATTTTCGAAAGAGGAGAAGAGCGATGAGCGATTCCCGTTATACCGACCTCGGTCTCCAGCCCCTGGCCGGCGAGTGGCGCCACGGCCGGGCCGGCCGCCGGCTGAAGGTGAGCAATCCGTTCGACGGCAGCCTGCTGCTGGAGATCGAGCAGGCCGACCGCGACGACCTCGGTGCCGCCTACGCCAAGGCCGCCGAGGTCCAGCCGGCATGGGCCGCGCTTGGCCCCTCGGCACGCGCGGCGGTGCTGTACAAGGCGGTGGAGGTGTTCGACCGCCGCCACGAGGAGATCGTCGACTGGCTCATCCGCGAGTCCGGCAGCACCCGCCTGAAGGCCGAGATCGAATGGGGCGCGGCGCGCGCGATCACCCTGGAGTCGGCGTCGTTCCCGGCACGGGTGCACGGGCGCATCGTCGAGTCCGACGTGCCGGGCAAGGAAAGCCGGGTCTACCGCAGCGCCATCGGCGTGGTCGGGGTGATCAGCCCGTGGAACTTCCCGCTGCACCTGACCCAGCGCTCCATCGCCCCGGCCCTGGCGCTGGGCAACGCGGTGGTGGTCAAGCCGGCCAGCGACACGCCGGTCTGCGGCGGACTGCTGCTGGCGCGGATCTTCGAAGAGGCCGGGCTGCCGGCCGGGCTGTTCAGCGTGGTGGTCGGCCCCGGCAGCGAGATCGGCGACGCCTTCGTCGAGCACCCGGTGCCGGGCCTGGTGACCTTCACCGGGTCGACCCCGGTGGGCCGCAACATCGGCCGCATCGCCAGCGGCGGCGCGCACCTCAAGCACGTGGCGCTGGAGCTGGGCGGCAACAGTCCGTTCGTGGTGCTCGGCGACGCCGACCTGGAGCAGGCGGTGAATGCCGCGGTGTTCGGCAAGTTCCTCCACCAGGGGCAGATCTGCATGGCGATCAACCGCATCATCGTCGAGGACAGCCTCTACGACGCCTTCGCCGCGCGCTTCGTCGAGCGGGTCAAGGGTCTCCGCGTCGGCGATCCGCAGCGCGCCGATACCGCGGTCGGGCCGATCGTCAACGCGCGCCAGCTCGAAGGCCTGCTGGAAAAGATCCGCCTGGCCCGCCAGGAAGGCGCCAAGCCGCTGTACGAGGGCGGCGTCGATGGGCAGTTGCTGGCTCCGCACGTATTCGGCGAGGTCAGCGCGACGATGGAGATCGCCCGCGATGAAATCTTCGGCCCGCTGGTCGGCCTGCTCCGCGCGCGCGACGAGGCGCATGCGCTGGAGTTGGCCAACGCCAGCGAATACGGGCTGTCCAGCGCGGTGTTCAGCCGCGACCTGGAACGCGCGGTGCGCTTTGCCCGCCAGCTTCGCGCGGGGATGACCCACGTCAACGACATTCCGGTGAACGACGAGGCCAACGCGCCCTTCGGCGGCGAGAAGAACTCCGGACTTGGCCGCTTCAACGGCGACTGGGCCATCGAGGAATTCACCACCGACCACTGGATCAGCGTGCAGCACGCGCCGCGCCAGTACCCGTTCTGACCCTGGCGGCGGGGCCCGCGCCCCGCCGCTGACCCGACCGTCGTCGCTAGGTGGCCCGCAGAGGCTGCCGGGGCCCGGTCGTCCCTGAAAAACGGAGCACAATAACAATGAAAATCCGTCGTAAAACCGCAGTCCCGCGCAATGCAGGGGCGGTCCTGCCGATGCTCGCCTGTCTTGCCGCGCAAGCTGCCGAGGGCGGCTTCCTGGAGGAGGCGAAGACCGACCTGGTCCTGCGCAACTATTACTTCAACCGCGATTTCCGCGACCACGATGCCGGCAAGAGCCTGGTGGACGAGTGGGCGCAGGGCTTCATCCTCAAGTTCAGTTCCGGCTATACCCCGGGCCCGGTCGGCGTTGGCCTCGACGCCATCGGCCTGTTCGGTGTGAAGCTGAACAGCGGACGTGGCACCAGCAATTCCGAGCTTCTTCCGTTGCACGATGACGGTCGCGCGGCGGACGACTATGGGCGTGTCGGCGTGGTCGCCAAGCTGCGCGTTTCGGCCAGCGAATTGAAGATCGGCGAGATGCTCCCGGACATTCCGCTGTTGCGCTACGACGACGGACGCCTGCTGCCGCAGACGTTCCGCGGCTTCGCCGTGGTTTCCCGAGAGCTGCCGGGCCTGGCCCTGCAGGCCGGACGCTTCGACGCGGTGAGCCTGCGCAATTCGGCGGACATGCAGGACCTGTCGGCCTGGAGCGCGCCGACGCAGAAATCGGACGGTTTCAACTACGCCGGCGCCGAATACCGCTTCAACCGCGAGCGCACCCAACTGGGCCTGTGGCACGGGCAACTGGAGGACGTCTACCGGCAGAGCTACGCCAACCTGCTGCATAAGCAGCGTGTCGGCGACTGGACCCTGGGCGCCAACCTCGGCCTGTTCGTCGACCGCGACGACGGCGCCGCGCGCGCCGGCGAGATCGACAGCCATACCGTCTACGGCCTATTTTCTGCCGGCATCGGCCTGCACACCTTCTACCTTGGCCTGCAGAAGGTCGGCGGCGACAGCGGCTGGCAGTCGGTCTACGGCAGCAGTGGGCGGAGCATGGGCAACGACATGTTCAACGGCAACTTCACCAACGCCGACGAACGCTCCTGGCAGGTTCGCTACGACTACGATTTCGTCGGCCTCGGCTGGCCCGGCCTGATCGGCATGGTCCGCTACGGCCATGGCTCGAACGCCACCACCAAGGCCGGTAGCGGCGGCAAGGAATGGGAGCGCGATGTCGAACTCGGCTACACCGTGCAGAGCGGTCCGCTGGCGCGGCTCAACGTGCGCCTCAACCACGCCAGCAACCGACGCAGCTTCAACAGCGACTTCGACCAGACGCGGCTGGTGGTGAGTTACCCGTTGTCGTGGTGACGGACGCTGTCTCGCCGCTCCTCCGGACAGTTCCGGAGGGACGGGGAGCGGGAGGCCCGGTGCTTCGGCGGATAACCGCTGGGCGGTTATCCGCCCTACCGGAGCGGCGCTCCGCCGACAACGCCTGGAGGGGGAGAGGGCGGCTCAGAACTTCGCCTGCATCCCCACCCGCAGGGTACGCCCGGGCGCGGGCATGAAACTCTGTGCCAGCGGGTCGAGGTAATAGCGGTCGGTAAGGTTCTGCAGCGAGGCATTCAGTTCGGTGTGCTCGAACAGCTTGTACTTGAGGAACAGGTCGAACAGCTGCACCGAGCGGTACTCGATCTGCGGTGTGGTGGCGCCGACCTGCCAGGGCTTGTCCGCCGTGGCGGTGGGGCCGGAGGTATAGGTCATGCGCCCGCCCAGGGTCAGGGCCTGGTCGAAGAAGCGCAGGCCGGCGGTCAGGTTGGTCGCCAGCCGCGGCGGGTTCTGCGTGTTGGTATAGGAGCCCATGAAGCTGCCCGGTGTGCAGTTCGGCGTGTTCTCGGTGCGCTGGTAGCGGTTGGCGCCGGCGCGCAGCCTGGCGGCGAAGGCGGCGTCGCAGGTCTCGGTCTTCAGGTAGTAGGTCGCCGACAGGTCGGCGAACACCCGCCCTGCGTCGTAGTGCGATTGCAGTTCGAGACCGCTGGTGCGGTAGCTGTCGGTGTTGCTGAAGGTCATCAGGCCCATCTGGCCCGGATCGTAATAGCGGGTGATGTAGTTCTTGATGGTGTTGTTGAAGTAGGCCAGCTTGATCGCCGCCGAGTCGCCGTCGGCCAACAGGCTGTCGCGCAGCGCGCTGGCACCGATCTCCCAGCTGCGCGAACGCTCGGGCTTGAGGTCCTTGCCCGGCTCGACCTGGAGAGTGCCCTGGCTGGTCTCGAACAGCGACGGCAGGCGCAGGCCTTCGGTGTAGGAGGCGTAGACGAAGGTATCCGGGGCCAGCTCGAAATTGATCCCGAATGCCGGCGAGAAACCGCCGCCGCGGCTGCTGCCCTTCTTGCTGTAGTTGTAGCCGGTGACCACGTTGGTGACCCGCGAGGGATGGACCGTCACGTTGGCCGGGCCGAACTCGTCGAAGGGAATGCCTTCGAACGGATTATTGGTGTTGTTGGTGACGATGCCGTTGTTGAGGCGCGGATCGGTGGCGTCGGTGTACTGGCCGTTCTGGTCGGGGAACCACATCATCGAGCCGTAGTAGCCGGGCCTGCTCACCGTGATGAAGCGCATGTCGCGATCCTCGCGCCGCGGCGAGGCGGAGATGCCGTTGTCCTTGCTGTTGAAGTGGCTGTAGCGGCCGCCGCCCCATAGTGTCAGGCGCTCGACCGGCTTGAACTCGAGCTTGCCGTTGAGGCCGTATTCCTGGCGGGTGGCGTCCCTCAGGGTGCGGTTGGCGTTGATGTCGTGGAGGGTGGTGACCACGCTTTTCTGCGGCTGGATGTCTTCTACCTGGAACGAGCCGCCGAGGTCGAGCTTGAAATCGCCGAAGTCGGTTTCGAAGCGCGCCACGTTGTTCAGGTCGCCGCCGATGCGCCGGTTGTCCTGGCGCGTCCAGTTGCGGTCGGAGCGATAGGCCTGGGAGCGCGGTGCCAGCACCGAGGTCAGCATGTCGCTCTTCGCCTCGGTCATCCACAGGCCGGTACTGAGGTCCACCAGCGGATTGTTCTCGGGCAGGTAACGGTAGCGTGCGGTGTAGGTGTCGATCTTCACTTCGCTCAATGGGTACTGGTAGATGCCGGCGGTGCCGAAACGGAAGATGTCCGACGGCATGATCTCCCCGGTGCGCCCGTCGTAGCGACGATAGCCGAGGTCCAGGGTGTGCTCGTCGGCGATGCGCCAGGTCGCCTTGAGCAGGTAGGACTCGGTCTCCGACGACGAGTTGAGCACTTCCTCTCCTGCGTTGTAGACCTTGGCTACGCTGCTTTCCTCGCGACCGTAGCGGTTGTAGACGCGATAGCGGTCCTGGCCTTTCTTGCCGGAAAAGTAGTTGCCCTGATTGCGCTGCGCATAGGCGGCGACCAGGTCCAGATGCTCGTTGCGGTAGGCGAAGGCGGCGCTGCCGGACTTGGCCTGGGAGCCGAACAGGCTGCCGCGGTCATCGTGCGGCACGCTGCTGAGATTCTCGGTCTTCGAACTGGCGCTGCGGTGCTGCGGGGCGACGCCGTTGTTCCAGACGTTGCCGGTGAAGCGCATGCCGAGGTCCTTGCCGTCCACCAGGATGTCCTTGACGCCGATGGTGCGCATTTCCACGCTGCCGCCGATCGCGCCCGAGCGGGTCGAGGGACCCTTGTCGACGGTCACGCTGCTGACCAGGTCGGGATCGATGTAGCTGCGCTGCTGGGTGCCGGCGTAGCCTCGGTAGACGTCCAGCGCCTGCTCCGCGCCGTCGACCCGCACCGCCACCCGGCTCTGCCCCTGGATGCCGCGGATGTTGACGTCCAGCGCGCCACCGTTGCGGCTGTCGCCGATCTGTACGCCCGGGATGCCCTGGAGCAGGTCACCCACGGAAACCCGGCCGAAGCGGTCGATGTCTTCGCTGGAGAGGTACACCGACGAGCGCGGCGCGGTATAGGTTTCCTTCTGCGGATCGGCCAGCTCGGCGGCCGAGACCACCACCGGCGACAGGTCGGCCGGGGCTTCTCCGGACATGCGCGGCTCGACCAGCAGGTAGGCGCCGGAGGTTCCCGCCGCGACCTGCAGGCCGGTGTTCGACAGCACTCGCTGCAAGCCTTCCAGTACGCTGTAGCGGCCCTTGAGCGCCGGCGCGGTGCGGCCGCGGGTCAGCGCGGGGTCGAAGGACAGCAGCAGGCCCGACTGGCTGGCGAAGGCGCCCAGGGAGGCGCCCAGCGAACCCGCCGGGATGTCGTAGCTGCGCGGCGTGGCGTCGTCCAGGCGGGTAGCCGCGCTGTGCTGGCCGACGCTCTGCGCGTGGGCCAGGCCGCCGCCGAGCAGGCCGGCGCCGACCGCCGACAGGCCGAGCAGGGCGCAGCGCAGGGCAAGGGTGAGCGGGGAGAGGCGCGACAAGGGACGCGCCAGGCTGGGGATAGGGCGTTGTAGGGACATGACTTCTTCGCTCGCAGGGTTGGCGCCCGTCATTGCGGGCTCTCATTCCCTCTGTCGCACGAGATCGGAAAAGGGATATTTCGGGTTCGGCGGGGCCGGTCGAGGAAGGGCGTCGGCATTGTGGTCAGCGGAAAATTAGTGATAATAGTTTTCATTTGCGATTGAAGCCAGCCGACTATTCCGATGAATGCGCCTCCGATGAATGCGCCAAGCCCCTGCCTGCAAGCGGACCGCGACTGCGTCGCCACGCTCTACCGTGAAAACCATGCCTGGTTGCGCAACTGGCTGGCCTACCGCCTTCGCTCCTGGGGACGTGGCGTGGCCGACGACCTGGCCCACGACACTTTCCTGCGCATCCTCGCCAGCCGCGATGGCGGCCAGCGTGACGCGATCCGTCAGCCGCGCGCCTACCTCACCCGCATCGCCAACTGCGTGCTGGTCAGCTGGCGCCGTCGCCAATCGCTGGAACTCGCCTGGCTGGAGGCCCTGGCCACGTTGCCCGAGCCGTTGCAGCCGTCGCCGGAACAACAGAGTGTGATCGTCGAGACCCTGCACGAGATCGACGCGCTGCTCGACACCCTGCGACCGCGGGTGAAACAGGCATTCCTGATGGCGACGCTGGACGGCATGAAGCAGAAGGACATCGCCCAGGCGCTGGGCGTCGCGCTGCCGACGGTGAAGAAGTTCATCCACCAGGCCTACGTGACCTGCCTGAGCCTGATGCCCGATGAATGACCGCGCTTCCAGCCGGGCGCCGCAGGCGGGCGATACGGAGCTTTCCGGGCCGCCGGCCGCCGAGGCGATCGCCCCGCAGGTGCTCAGGGAGACCGCCTCCTGGCTGCTGCTGATGCAGGAGGGGCCGCTGGCTCCGGCGCAGCAGGCCGAGCTGGAGTCCTGGCGCTCGCGCAGCCCCGAGCACCAGCGCGCCTGGCGGCGTGCCGAGCGTCTGCTGGCGAATATCGGTTCGCTGCCGCCGGCGTTGGCCCGGCGTGCGCTCGAGCGTCCGTCCGGCAGCGGCCGGCGCGCGGTCCTGCGCGGCCTGGCCCTGCTGCTCGGCGGCGCACCGCTGGTCTGGTGGGGATGGCGCGCCCAGGTCTGGCGCGACGGCTTCGGCGCCGACTACCTCACTGTCGTCGGCGAGCGGCGCGATCTGGTGCTGGAGGACGGCAGCCAGGTCGAGATGAACACCGACAGCGCGCTGGACGTGCGCTACGACGCCGGCCAGCGCCTGCTGCGCCTGTATCGCGGAGAGATCTACCTCCGCACCGCGGCGGATCGGCGCGAGCCGCCGCGGCCGTTCCTGGTGCGCACCGAACAGGGCCTGATGCGCGCGCTGGGTACCGCCTTCAGCGTCCGACGCGAGGGCGCAGAGACAGTGCTGGCGGTGTACGAAGGCGCGGTCCAGGTGCGTCCGGAGGGCGCCGCGAGCGCGGCGGATGGCCGGGTGATCGAGGCTGGCCAGCGGGTGCGCTTCGATCGCCAGCGGATCGGCCCCGTCGAGTCCGCCAGCGAGGCCGCGCTGGCCTGGCGCCAGGGCCTGCTGGTGGCCGACGACATGCCGCTGCGGCAGTGGGCGGGAGAACTGATGCGCTACGGGGGCGAGAGCATCGAGTGCGAGCCGTCGCTGGACCCGCTTCGGGTCTCCGGCACCTTTCCCATCGACGACCTGCCGCTGGCCCTGGCGATGCTGGCGCAGACCCATGGCCTGCGCCTCGTGCACCAAGGTCGGCGGGTGCTGATCAGGCGCTGAGGGAGGCGCGGCGGCTCAGCCGGCCAGCAACCAGACCCCGGCGCCCGCCGAGGCCAGCCCGGCGAGACGTACCAGGGGCGCGGCCGCCTGCGGCAGGAAGCGCACCAGCGCGTAGCCGGCGGCGTGCAGCGCGGCGGTGGCGGCGACGAAACCGAGCGCGTACAGCCAGGGGCTGGAGAGGTCCGGCAGCTCCAGGCCGTGGGCGACCCCGTGGGCCAGGGCGAACAGCGCGGTGGCGGCCATCGCCAGCGCCAGCGGCGGGCGCACGGCGAGGGCCACGCAGAGGCCGAGGGCGAGCACCGAGGCGGCGATGCCGGTCTCCATGAACGGCAGTTGCAGGCCCTCGAAGCCGAGCAGCCCGCCGACCAGCATGGTGCCGACGAAGGTGCAGGGCAGGGCGAGGCGCGCGGCTCCCTGTTGCTGGGCGGCCCAGAGGCCGACGGCGAACATCGCCAGCAGGTGGTCGAGACCGGTGAGCGGATGGGCGAGGCCGGCGACCAGGCCGTGTTCGCCGTGGCCGGGGTGGGCGAAGGCCAGCGCCGGCGCGGCGAGCAGGACGAGGGCGGCGAGCAGCTTGGGCAGTTTCATTGGCGGTTCCTTGTCGTTGCGAAGTGGCGTCAGGCGGCGGTCAGCAGGCCCTGGCGCTCGATGAAGGCGATGATTTCGTCCAGCCCCTGGCCGGTCTTCTGGTTGCTGAACACGAACGGCTTGTCGCCGCGCATGCGCCGGGCGTCCCGGTCCATCACGTCGAGGGAGGCGCCGACCAGCGGCGCCAGGTCGATCTTGTTGATCACCAGCAGGTCCGACTTGCAGATGCCGGGGCCGCCCTTGCGCGGGATCTTGTCGCCGGCGGAAACGTCGATCACATAGAGGGTCAGGTCGGACAGCTCGGGGCTGAAGGTGGCCGACAGGTTGTCGCCGCCGGATTCCACCAGGATCAGTTCGAGGCCGGGGAAGCGCCGGTTGAGCTGGTCCACCGCCTCCAGGTTGATCGAGGCGTCCTCGCGGATCGCCGTGTGCGGGCAGCCGCCGGTTTCCACGCCGATGATCCGCTCGGGGGCGAGGGCCTCGTTGCGCACCAGGAACTCTGCGTCTTCCTGGGTATAGATGTCGTTGGTGACCACCGCGAGGTTGTAGCGCTCGCGCAGTTCGCGGCACAGGGCCAGGGTCAGGGCGGTCTTGCCGGAGCCCACCGGACCGCCGATGCCGACACGCAGGGGTTGGGATGTCATGGGGTTTCTCCTAGGAACGGAACAGACGGCTGTACTGGGTTTCGTGGGTCATGCTGGCCAGCGCCAGGCCGAACGCGGCGCTGCCCTCGACGGCGGGCCGTCGCAGCGCCTCGGCGCAGGCGCGGTCGAGTTCCGGCAGCAGGCTGGAAGCAAGTTTCTGCGCGGCCAGTTGGCCGAGCGGCAGGGTTTTCATCAGCACCGCCAACTGGTTCTCCAGCCAGCTCCAGAACCAGGCACTGAGCGCCTCCTCGGCG
Organism: Pseudomonas sp. KBN12P06040; assembly: GCF_037574965.1. Taxonomy (NCBI): domain Bacteria; kingdom Pseudomonadati; phylum Pseudomonadota; class Gammaproteobacteria; order Pseudomonadales; family Pseudomonadaceae; genus Pseudomonas; species Pseudomonas sp. KBN12P06040. The sequence continues at coordinate 5,672,462 of NZ_JBBELS010000001.1, read as the reverse complement.
TCCAGGCGCCAGGCGCGCGCGGCCATCGCCCAGGCGGCGGCGAGATTGGGCGGGTCCTGGCGCGCCAGCCAGGCGCGGCCGGGAGCGTCGAGTTCGGGCAGGGCTTCCAGCAATTGGTGCAGGGAAAAGCCCATCTGCCGGCTCTCCTGGGCCAGCTCGCGGGTCTCGCGGCTGGCCCTATGGCGCTCGCTGGCCGCATCGCAGGCGGCCCAGTCGCCGATCAACGCGGCGCGCAGCAGGCCGGCCAGCAGCGGCGCCTCGAAGCGCGCCAGGTTCAGTTGCAACTGGTCGACCAGCCAGGTCCGCGCGCTCTCGGCGTCGCGCACCCAGCCATTGTCGAGGGCCGCCTCCAGGCCCTGGGAATAGCTGTATCCGCCGATCGGCAACTGCGAGCTGGCCAGGCGCAGGCGCGCCCAGATGCTGTTCACCGGCGCACGCCGAACTGGTGCAGGCGCGGCGCGTAGTTGAACTCCGCCTCGCCATGGTGCGAGTGGTGGTGGCCTCCGCCGTAGGCGCCGTGCTCCGGCTGGAACGGCGCCTCGATGGCCTCCACCGTGGCGCCGAGCTGTTCGAGCATGGCTTTCAGCACGTAGTCGTCGAGCAGGCGCAGCCAGCCGTCGCCGACCTGCAGGGCGACGTGACGGTTGCCCAGGTGGTAGGCGGCGCGGGTCAGTTCCAGCGGGCTGGCGCAGGTGACGTGGAGCAGACGTTCGGAGCGGGCGACGACCCGCACCAGGCGACCGTCGCGGGCCTCCAGGCAGTCGCCGTCGGCCAGCGGCGGCTGGCCGCGCTCGAGGAACAGGCCGACCTCCTCGCCGCTCGCCGCGAAGCAGCGCAGGCGGCTTTTGCTGCGCGCCTCGTAGGTCAGGTGGAGTTCTTCGTCCCAGCGGGGCGAGCGGGCGGGCAGGCGTTGGTGAATGACCAGCATGGGCAGTTTCCGCAATGCGACAGGAAAGGAATCACAACAAGCACCAGCAAGGGCCTTGCCAGGTCGATGCGGGACGCCTGTACCGGGAAAACGGGGCCATAGGGATGTAACAAAATATTGCAGAGCGCCAGGTTGGTGCGCAACGACTTTTTTGCCGCACCGGAAAGGTGCGCGCGCGTCTAGTCCGCGGGCGAACGCCGAGCCGGAGGTCCGCTGGGGAGGTGTGGGGTCAGTCGGGCAGGCCGTGCCAGTGCTTGCCGCCGATCATGATGAAACGCAGTTGGTGGGTGATCTTCGCGGCCGGCATCAGGTGCGGCGGCAGGTCGGCGGCGGGTGGGTCGATCAGCTCCGGAAGGGTGGCGAAGACGGTCTTCACCACCAGGTCGGCGAACACGTCGAGGGCCGCGCCGTCGAGGTGCGGCATCTTGTTCAGCAGCGCCAGGTCGGCGGCCAGGTCGTCGGTGATGCGCTGGCGCAGGCTGGCGATGGCCTGGCGGATCGGCAACGAGCCGCCGTATTGCTCGCGGGCGAGGAAGAGGAACTGCGAGCGGTTGGCGCCGACCGCGTCGAGGAAGATGCGCACCGAGGCGTCGATCAGCCCGCCCAGTTCGAACTCGTTGCGGCGCACCGCGCGCAGGGTGGCGCGGAAGGTCTCGTCGACCTCGGCGACCAGCGCCAGGCCGAGCTGGTCCATGTCGCTGAAGTGCCGATAGAAGCCGGCCGGGACGATGCCGGCGGCGCGCGTCACTTCGCGCAGGCTGAGGCTGCCGAAGCCGCGCCCGCTTTCCATCAGGTGGCGCGCGGCGCTCATCAGCGCGTGGCGGGTCTGCTGTTTCTGTTCGGCGCGGGGTGAGGACATACGGCTTCCTTTGGCGGACCGGCGACTGTAGCAAAAGCCCCGCGACCCGGTCGAACCGGGGACGGCAGCGGTCGAAGGATACATCAGTGAACGCTTGTTGACTCGATTGCGCGGAACGGGCAAAGTTTTGTGAACGATCGTTCACTGAAATATTCTCGATGGCCTTGCTTCCCCTCGCTCTCCTGACCCCCTTGCTCGCACCCCTGCGCCGTCTCGCCGCCCGTGGCTGGCTGCGCGAGGCCGATGTCGACGGCCTGCTGCGCCACGCCCATCCGCTGGCGTCGCTGAACCGCCACTATGCGCGGGTCGAGGCACGCTACTGGGTGGCCGACGATATGCTCGCCCTGGCCCTGCGTACCGCCCCCGGCTGGCCGCCGGCGCGGCCGGGCCAGCACATCCAGCTGCTGGCGGAGCGCGACGGGGTGCGGGTCGGGCGCAGCTACAGCCTGACCCGGGTGGTCGGCGAGCGCCTGGAAATCGCCGTCAAGCGTCACCCGGACGGGCTGCTCTCGCCCTGGTTGTGCGAACACCTGGCGGTCGGCCAGCGTGTCGAGTTGCAGCCCGCGCAAGGCGATCTGCGCTGGCCGATGCAGGCCGAGGCGGTCTGCCTGCTGGCCGCCGGCAGCGGCCTGACGCCCTTGCTCGGCCTGCTCCGCGAGGCGCTGGAGAACGGCTATCGCGGTCCCGTGCTGTGGCTGCACTACGCCCGTCATCCCGGCCAGCGCGCCTGGCTCGGCGAGCTGGAGGCGCTGGCGGCGCGCCACCCGAACCTGGAGTTGCGCTGGAGCCTGACCCGCGGGGCGCGGGCCGATGGCTGCCTGGAGGGGCATTTCCAGCCGCGCCACCTGGACGGCTGGGCAGCCGACCTGGCGCGCAGCCAGGCCCTGGCCTGCGGGCCGGCGGCTTTCGTCGAGGCGGTGGGCGAGCAACTGGGGGCACGCTTCGCCGGCTTGCAGACGGAATCCTTCAGCGTCCCGCGCTGGCGCAGCGGGGAGGCGCCGCGCGAAGTGCGCCTGCGCTTCGCCCGGTCGCAGCGGGAAGTCTCCGGCGACAGCGCCGCCAGCCTGCTGGAACAGGCCGAGGCCCACGGCCTGCGCCCGGCCCACGGTTGCCGCCAGGGCATCTGTGCCAGTTGCACCTGCGTCCTGCTCAGCGGCTGCGTGCGCGACCTGCGCAGCGGCGCGCTGTGCAGCGAGCCCGGCCAGCCTATCCGCCTCTGCGTCAGCGCCGCCCACGGCGACCTGGCGCTGGACCTGTGAACCGACCTGCGAGCCCTGCGATGCGCGACGACCGCGAACTGACCCCGGAACAACTGGCGGCCTTCGGCGCCGAACTCGACGCCCTGCGCCAGCGTACCCTGGCCGATCTCGGCGCGGACGACGCGCGCTACATCCGCCGGGTCCGCGCGGCGGTGCGCGTCTGCTGCTGGAGCGGCAGGGCGCTGCTGATGTTCGGCTGGCTGCCGCCGACCTGGCTGCTCGGCAGCCTGCTTCTCGGCCTGGGCAAGATCCTCGAGAACATGGAACTGGGCCACAACGTCATGCACGGCCAGTACGACTGGATGAACGATCCGGAATTCGCCGGCCGCGCCTACGAGTGGGACATCGCCGGGCCGTCCGACTTCTGGCGGCACACCCACAACCATATCCACCACACCTACACCAACGTGCTGGGCAAGGACGACGACGTCGGCTACGGGGTCGTGCGCCTGTTCCCGGAGCAGCGCTGGAAGCCGTTCTACCGCTGGCAACCGCTGTGGGTGACGCTGCAGGCGCTGCTGTTCCAGTACGCGGTGGCGATCCAGCATCTGCGCCTGGACAAGTACGCCAAGGGGCGCCTGGACAAGGCCGAACTCATGCCGCTGCTACGCCGCCTGCGTGCCAAGCTGGGTCGCCAGTGGACCAAGGACTACCTGCTGTTCCCGCTTCTCGGCCTGTTCGCCGGCGGCTTTGGCGCGGTGTTCGTCGGCAACCTGCTGGCCAACGTGCTGCGCAACCTGTGGACCTTCACGGTGATCTTCTGCGGCCACTTCACCGAGAAGGCGGTGGTCTTCCCGCCCTCGGTGCTGGAGGGGGAGACCCGTGGCCACTGGTACCTGCGCCAGTTGCGCGGCTCCAGCAACCTGGAGGGCGGGCCGCTGTTCCACATCCTGACCGGCAACCTCAGCCACCAGATCGAGCATCATCTCTACCCGGACCTGCCGGCGCGTCGCTACGCCGCGCTGTCCCGCGAGGTCCGCGAAATCGCCCGGCGCTACGGGCAGACCTACAACAGCGGACGCCTGGGACGGCAATTCCTCACTGTCTTGCGGCGCATCTGGGTATATCGGCTGCCGCCGCGCGAGCCGCTCCCGGCGGGGCGCAGCTGAGCCGACGGAACGCTCGCGGCGCCCGTGGCGGGGCCGCTCCGGAGCGGGGATAATGCCGCCCTGTGCGCCGCGACGTGGCTTCCGGCCGCCGCGCGGCGTCGGAGTCTCGCCGAACGCAGGACGGCCTGCGCCCGCGATCGGCCAGCAGCGTCGATCCTTCCCGAACCTATCAATGCTCGGCGGATGCCGGCCGTGGGGCCCGTCCGTCCAGGAACCGTCATGTTCAGCCCGCTCGTCACCTTTCCCGCGCTCTACACCGCCACCCTGCTCATGCTGGCCGGCTCCGGCCTGTTCACCACCTACATCGGCCTGCGCCTGACCCAGGAAGGCGCAGGCGACCTGTGGGTCGGCGGGCTGATGGCGTCCTACTATTTCGGCCTGGTCTGCGGTGGAAAATTCGGACACAAGCTGATCGCCAGCTTCGGCCATATCCGCTCCTACGTGGCTTGCGCCGGGATTGCCACCGTGACCGTGCTGCTGCATGCCCTGGTCGATCAGCTGGAAGTCTGGCTGCTGCTGCGCTTCATCACCGGTGCGGTGATGATGAACCAGTACATGGTGATCGAGAGCTGGCTCAACGAGCAGGCCGAGAGCCACCAGCGCGGCAAGGTGTTCGCCGGCTACATGGTCGCCGTCGACCTTGGCCTGGTGCTCGGCCAGGGCCTGCTGGCGCTGAGCCCGACCCTCGACTACAAGCCGTTGCTGCTGGTCGCCATCTGCTTCGCCTCGTGCCTGATCCCGCTGGCCATGACCCGTCGCGTGCACCCGGCCAAGCTGGTCGCCGCGCCGCTGGAAGTGCGTTTCTTCTGGCAACGCGTGCCGCAGGCGCTGGGCACCATCTTCATCGCCGGCCTGATGGTCGGCGCCTTCTACGGCCTGGCGCCGGTCTACGCCAACCGCAACGGCCTGGATGCCTCGCAATCGAGTTTCTTCGTCGGCATGTGCATCGTCGCCGGTTTCTGTGCGCAGTGGCCGCTGGGCTGGCTGTCCGACCGCCTCGACCGCAGTTGGCTGATCCGCGGCAATGCGGTGCTGCTGTGCCTGGCCTCGATCCCGATGTGGGGGCTGGTGACGCTGCCGTACTGGCTGCTGCTGGCCAACGGGTTCGTTACCGGCATGCTGCTGTTCACCCTCTACCCGCTGGCGGTGGCGCTGGCCAACGACCACGTCGAGCAGCCGCGCCGGGTCGCGTTGTCGGCGATGCTGCTGACCACCTACGGGGTCGGCGCCTGTATCGGCCCGCTGGTGGCCGGCGCGCTGATGCGCCACTTCGGTCCGGGGCTGTTCTACATGCTGGTGTCCGGCTACGCGGTGCTGCTGGTGTTCTGGGTGCAGCCCAAGCGCGTCACCGGCGAACACCGGGTCGACGAGGCGCCGCTGCAACACGTGGCGATGCCGGACACGGTCAGCCCGATGGCCGCCACCCTCGACCCGCGCGTCGAGGAAGTGCCGGAGGAGTTGGTGGTGGAGGCGCCGGCGAATATCGGCCGCTCCGACGGTGAGCCGGACGCCGGCGAGAAGCCCGCTCAGTCCTGAGCCGGGAACGCCAGCTCGAAGCGGATGCGTCCCGGAGCCGGGGCGCTCGCTTCGGCGCGGCCGCCGTGCAGGCGCATGATCGCCTGGACGATGGCCAGGCCGAGACCGCTGGACTGGGCGTCGCTGCGCGCGGCGTCGCCACGGTAGAAGCGGTCGAACAGGCGCGACAGCGGCTCGGCCGGCAGCCTGTCGCAGGCGTTCTCCACGCTCAGCAGGAATTCCCCCGAGCGGCGCAGGCCGCGCACTTCGATCAGGCTCTCGGCGCTGGCGTAGCGGATGGCGTTGGCCAGCAGGTTGCTCAGCGCCCGGCGGAACAGTTGCGGATCGGCGCGTAGCTGGCCGCTGATCTGGATGTCGAGGCTCAGCCCACGTTCCTCGGCCAGCCCTTCGAAATACTCCGCCTGGCGCCGCAGCTCTTCGCCCAGGTCCAGGCGGCTGCGCTCCACCGCTGCCCGCACGTCGTCGGCGCGAGCGAGGAACAGGATGCTCTCGACCATCCGCGCGATGCGCTCCAGCTCTTCCTGGTTGGAGGCGATCAGCGCCTGGTACTCCTCGTTGCTGCGCGGCTGGCGCAGGGCCACCTGGCCGTGGCCCATCAGCGAACCGATGGGCGTGCGGATCTCATGGGCGAGGTCGGCGGAGAACTGCTGCAGGCGCTGGTAGCCGTCGTCTAGGCGTTCGAGCATGGCGTTGAACGACTGTGCCACCTGCTGCAACTCGGCAGGCGCGGCGGCGACGTCGAGGCGGGTATCCAGGCTGGTCGGATGGATCTCCGCCGCCTTCGCCGCCAGCGTGCGCAGCGGGCGCAGGCCGTGGCGCAGGACCAGCCAGCCGAGCAGGGCGGTGCCGAGGAACGCCAGCAGCACGGCGGCGATGACCCGGTCGCGGTACTGGGCGAGCATCCGCGTCTCGCCCAGCAGCAGGTGCGCGGCGGTGATCTGCAACGGCTCGCGGCCGCCGACCAGGACCTCGGCGGCGAGCACGCGCATCGGGATGCCGTCGTGGGTCAGTGCGGCGTGCACGACGGACGGATTCAACGCCTGGCCGGCGGCGACCACCCGTAGCGACGGCAGGCGTTCGTGGCGCGGGTTGACCGCGACGATCGGCGCCTCGCCGGGCTGGCCGAGGAGCAGGATGTCCTGCTCGTTGCCGAGCATGTTCTCGAACAGACGTGGGCGCGCCTTCAGCTCGGCCAGGGTGAGGTTGTCGCGCAACAGGTTGCGGAAGTGCTCGACCCGGCCGGCGACCATCACGTCGCTGCGCCGCAGCATCGCCTCTTCCACCGAGCGGTACAGGTAGAAGCCGACCGCGCTGACCACCAGCGCCGCCACCGCGGCGAACAGCAGCGCCGCGTAGAGGGTCAGGGAGCGGCGGGCGGGCACGGGCGCTCCTCGCAGACGTAGCCGATGCCGCGCACGGTATGGATCAGCTTGTTCGGGAAGGGATTGTCGACCTTGGCGCGCAGGCGCTTGATCGCCACGTCGACGACGTTGGTGTCGCTGTCGAAGTTCATGTCCCAGACCTCCGAGGCGATCAGGGTGCGCGACAGCACCTCGCCTTCCCGGCGCATCAGCAGGTGCAGGAGGGCGAACTCCTTGTTGGTCAGGGCGATCACCTGCCCCTGGCGGCTGACCTTGCGCCGCAGCACGTCCAGGTGCAGGTCGGCCAGTTGCACCTGCTCTGCCTCGCGGACCACGCCGCGGCGCAGCAGGGTACGGATACGCAGCAGCAACTCGGTGAAGGAGAAGGGTTTCACCAGGTAGTCGTCGGCACCCAGTTCGAGGCCGCGGATACGGTCCTGCAACTGGTCGCGGGCGGTGAGGAAGAGCACCGGCACATCGTGCTTCTTGCGCAGCACTTCCATGATCTGCCAACCGTCCAGGCCGGGCAGCATCACGTCGAGGACCACTAGGTCGTAGCGGTTCTCCAGCGCCAGGTAGAGACCGTCGGCGCCGTGCTGCGACCAGTCGACCGCATAGCCCGACTCGCCGAGGCCCTTCTTCAGGTACTCGCCGGTCTTCGTATCGTCTTCGATCACCAGGATGCGCATGTCTCGTTCCCCCTCGTTCGCCGCCATTCTAGCCAGCGCGCGGCGCGGACTCGGTGACATTTTTGTCATGCGAAAGTCATCTCCGGGTACCGCCGGCGGGGCGACCATCGAGGCTCAACCCCACCGAGGATCGACCGATGCTTCGACTCAAGGCTTCCCCCGCGCTGCTCTTCGGCCTGCTCCTGGCCAGTGCCGCCAGCTTCGCCGCGCAACCGACTGCGGGCATGCTGCAGCCGCTGCGCGGCACCATCCAGCAGGCCGCCGACGACCACCTGCAACTGAAGGCCCGCAACGGCCAGCAACTGACGGTCAGGCTCACCGACAAGACCGCGATCCGCGCCGTGTCGCTGGCGAAGCCGGAGGACATCCAGCCCGACAGCTTCATCGGTACCGCCGCCGTGCCGCAGCCCGACGGCACCCTGAAGGCCCTCGAGGTGCATGTCTTCGCCCCCAGCCTGCGCGGCAGCGGCGAAGGCCACCGGCCCTGGGAGAACGCCGATGGCAGCGCCTCGACCATGACCAACGGTACGGTCGGCAACCTGGTGGTCAGCCAGGGCCGGCGCATGACGGTGAAATACGGCGATGGTGAGAAGACTGTGGTGGTGCCGGACGACGTGCCCATCGTCAGCCTGGAGCCGGGCGAGCGCAGCCTGCTCAAGCCTGGCGCCAAGGTCGTGCTGTTCCCGCAGAAGGGCGCCGACGGCAGCCTCACCGCCCTGGCCATCTCGGTCGGCAAGGACGGCGTGACCCCGCCGATGTGAGGTTTCGCCGGGACGGCGCGTCCGTCCCGGCCGGGTTTCCTGGGAGAAAAGCCATGAACCGTGCGTTGCACGCCTGGCCGGTGAGACTCTGCCACTGGCTCAATGCCTATGCCATGGCCTGCCTGATCGGCAGCGGCTGGGGCATCTACAACGCTTCGCCGCTGCTGGATTTCCGTTTTCCCGCCTGGGCTACCCTCGGCGGCTGGCTCGGCGGTTCCATCGCCTGGCATCTCGCCGCCATGTGGCTGCTGCTCGGCAACGGCCTGTGCTACCTCGCCTACGGACTGTCCAGCGGGCATTTTCGTCGCGACTTCCTGCCTTTGAGCGCGGCCGGCGTCTGGCGCGACCTGCGCCTCGCCCTCGGCCTGCGCCTGGTGCATGAGCCGGGCCGCTACAACGCGGTGCAGCGCCTGCTGTACTGGCTGGTCCTGGGGCTCGGTGCGCTGCTGGTGCTGTCCGGGCTGGCGATCTGGAAACCGGTGCAACTGCACGGGCTGACCGCGCTGTTCGGTGGCTTCCAGGGGGCGCGCTGGGTGCATTTCCTGGCCATGGCCGGGGTCGTCGGGTTCGTCGTCGTGCACCTGCTGCTGGTGCTGTTGGTGCCGCGCACCCTGGTGCCGATGATCATCGGACGCGAGTGGCGGCGCGGACGGAGGAGCGGAGGATGAAGGGGCCGGAGAAGAAGCGCGCGAAGATCGCGATCGACCCGCCCAGCGAGCGGCAGATGGTCGATTTGCAACGCCGCCTGCTGTTGCGCGGCGGCCTGTCCCTGGGCGCCCTGGCGATGCTCTCGGGGTGCCGGCTACAGGATGGCGATTCGGTCGACAAGGTACTCTGGGCCATGTCGCGCTGGAACGACCGGGTCCAGGCCTGGCTGTTCAGCCGTACGCGGCTGGCGCCGACCTTCGATCCGTCGCAGGTGGCCTCGCCGTTCCCCTTCAACGCGTTCTACCCGGCCTACAACGTGCCGGAGATCGACCTGCCGGAATACCGCCTGCAGGTTTCCGGGCGGGTCCGCGACAAGCGCCCCTGGAGCCTGGAGCAACTGCGCCGGCTGCCGCAGGCCAGCCAGGTCACGCAACTGATCTGCATCGAGGGCTGGAGCGCGATCGGCCAGTGGAGCGGAGTGCCGCTGCGCACCTTTCTGGAGCTGGTCGGCGCCGACACCTCGGCGAAGTACGTCGGCTTCAAGTGCGCCGACCGCTACTACTCCAGCCTCGACATGCCCAGCGCGCTGCATCCGCAGACCCTGCTGGCGCTGGAGATGTCCGGGCAGGCGCTGCCGGAGGAGAACGGCTATCCGCTGCGCCTGCGGATTCCCACCAAGCTCGGCTTCAAGAACGCCAAGCACGTGGTGGAGATCTTCGTCAGCAACAGCAATCCCGGAGGTTACTGGGAGGACCAGGGCTACAACTGGTTCAGCGGAGTCTGAGGCGGGAGAGTGCGGCTTGCCTCGGGCCATGCGCCCAGCGCGACAGGGATGGGAAAATAGGAAAGCCCCGCATCGAGCCGGGCTTTTCTCGCGCCTTGCGGCGTAACGAGCGGTCAGGCGGTGCGCAGGTCGAAACGGCTCATGCTGCGATGCAGGCGGTCCACGGTCTGTTCGCTGCCGTTGTCGGCCAGGCGGGCTTCGGCCTTGGTCATGTCCTTGTGCAGGCGGTCGATGGTCTGCTCGCTGCCGTTGTCGGCGATGCGCAGTTCGACGCTGGACATGTCCTGGTGCAGCCGGTCGATGGTGCGGCTGGAGCCATCGGCGGCGAAGGCGGCGTTGGCGGTCAGGGTGGCGAGGGCGAGGCCGAGGATCAGGGAAGCTTTCATGACGGTGACTCCGAGTGGGTTGTCGATTGCGTTGGAGTCATTTTCAGTTCGGATAAATCGATTTAAAAACGAAGTGCGATGATAGTGTCTATCGACATGGGTGATTATGTGTTTTCTTATTACTTATCAGTAAGTTAGTTTATTATTTTTGTGATGTCGAAGATTTCGTAAAGGATAGTTAGCTTTTCTCTATTTAATCGATAAATTGGATAAATAAGGCGAAAAGAAAAGCCGGCGCTGCGGGCGCCGGCTCTCGGACGGGTCTTGCTCTGGAGTCAGGCGAGGTCGTCGAGGATGTCGGCCATGTCGTCCGCGTGTTCTTCTTCCTGGGCCAGGATTTCCTCGAAAATGCGTCGGGTGGTGGGGTCGTCGTTACCGAGGTAGGTGATGATCTCGCGATAGCTGTCGATGGCGATGCGCTCGGCGATCAGGTTCTCGGTGACCATGTCCTTCAGGGTCTTGCCTTCGACGTATTCGGCATGGGAGCGCTCCTCCAGGCCGCGCGGATTGAAGTCCGGCTCGCCGCCCAGTTGCATGATGCGCTCGGCCAACTGGTCGGCATGCTGCATTTCCTGGTTGGCGTGCTCGAGGAACTCGGCGGCGGCGATGCTCGCCTTAAGGCCGGTGGCCATGAAGTAGTGGCGCTTGTAGCGCAGGAAGCAGACCAGCTCGGTGGCGAGCGCTTCGTTGAGCAGGCGCAGGACGGTCTGGCGATCGGCCGAATAGCCTTCGGTGACCGCGCCTTCCTGGATGTTCTTGCGGGCACGGTCGCGAAGGGTCTGGACGTCCGTCAGTTGAACGGTGGTCATCGGTTTTCTCCTTGAGGCTGATCCGGTGAAAAGGGCCGGCTCTGCGGCCGGCTTTTTCTGCTTACCTAAGGTGTGAGTCCCGCGCGGTCGAAAAAGTTTTATCGACCCGCCGCCGAACTGGCCTTTTGCCTGAAATGCGTGGGACGGGGAGCAATGCCGGCGTTTCGCCGGTCCTAACGGAACGGGCCGGCGTATTCGCGCTGGCGAGTCCATGGGCCAGCCTGCACACTGACGGGCTGAGCGAGGCGCGCTGCCGCGCCTGCCCGACAACCGACGCGGCGAAAAGGAGTTGTGCATGACGCGCGGCCGAAAGATCCTGACCTGGAGCCTCGCCAGCCTGGTCCTGCTGCTGGCGGCGTTGGTGGTGTTCATCGCCACCTTCGACTGGAACCTGATCAAGCCCACCCTCAACGAAAAGGTCTCGGCGGCGCTGAACCGCCCGTTCGCCATCAACGGCAACCTCGCCGTGGCCTGGCGCCGCGAGGAGGGCGAGGAAGGCTGGCGCGCCTGGATCCCCTGGCCGCGCTTCAGCGCCGAGGACATCACCCTCGGCAACCCGGAGTGGACGGCGGGCAAGACCAAGGCGAGCGAGTTCGCCAGCCTGGAACGCATCGAATTCCGCCTCGCGCCGTTGCCGTTGCTCTGGCAGACCATCCGCATTCCACAGATCAAGCTGACCCAGCCGCGCGCCGACCTCCTGCGCCTGGCCGACGGCCGCGCCAACTGGGATTTCGACCTGCCTGCCAGCGACAGCGACGAGCCGTCCGCCTGGCAACTGGACATCCGCGAGATCGGTTTCGACAAGGGTAGCGTCAGCCTCGACGACCAGCGTTTGAAGACCCGCCTGGAAGTGCTGGTCGACCCGCTCGGCAAGCCGGTGCCGTTCGGCCAGTTGGCCGGCAAGGCGCTGGCCACGGGCGATGCGGCGAACGCCCAGGACTATGTGTTCGGCTGGAAGGTCAAGGGCACCTACAAGGGCCAGGCTCTGGCCGGCTCGGGCAAGGTCGGCGGGATGCTGGCGTTGCAGGATGCGAGCAAGCCCTTCCCGCTACAGGCCGAGGTCAGTGCCGGCAGCACCCGTGCCGCGGTGGTCGGCACCCTGACCGACCCGCTCAACCTCGGCGCCCTCGACCTGCGCCTGAAGCTGTCCGGGACCAGCATGGCCAATCTCTATCCGCTGACCGGCATCACCCTGCCGGACACTCCGGCCTACTCCACCGACGGACACCTGCTGGCGCGGCTCAAGGAGGAGGGCGGCGCACTGTTCCGCTACGAGAACTTCAACGGCAAGGTCGGCGCCAGCGACCTGCACGGCAGCCTGACCTTCGTCGCTCGCCAGCCTAGGCCGAAGCTGTCCGGAAAGCTGACCTCCGAGCAACTGCGCTTCGCCGACCTCGGCCCGCTGATCGGCGCCGACAGCAATGCCGAGAAACAGAAGCGCGGGCAGACCAGCCGCCAGCCGGGCGACAAGGTGCTGCCGGTGGAGGAATTCCGTACCGAGCGCTGGCGCGACATGGACGCCGACGTGGAATTCACCGGCAAGCGTATCGTCCACAGCGACCAGTTGCCGATCAGCGACCTCTATACCCATCTGGTGCTCAACGACGGCCTGCTGCGCCTGGAGCCCCTGCGCTTCGGCGTGGCCGGCGGCAAGCTGGAGTCGGACATCCGCCTGGACGGCGGCAAGCAGCCGATGCAGAGCCGAGTGAAGATGAGCGCGCGGGGCTTCAAGCTGAAGCAGTTGTTCCCCGGCTTCGCGCCGATGCAGACCAGCTTCGGCGAGCTGAACGGCGACGCCAGTCTCAGCGGCAATGGCAATTCGGTGGCGAAGATCCTCGGCGGCGCCGATGGCGAATTGAAGATGCTGATCAACGACGGCGCGATCAGCAAGGGCCTGACCGAAATCGCCGGCCTCAATGTCGGAAACTACCTGGTGACCAAGCTGTTCGGCGACGACGAGGTGAAGATCAACTGCGCGGCCGCCGACTTCGGCCTGCAGAAGGGCCTGATGACCAGCCGGCTGTTCGTCTTCGACACCGAGAACGCGCTGGTCAACGTCGACGGCACGGTGAACTTCGCCAACGAGAAGCTCGACCTCGATGTCACCCCGCACAGCAAGGGCCTGCGGATCTTCTCGCTGCGCTCGCCGCTGTACGTGCGCGGCACCTTCGCCAAGCCCGACGCCGGGGTCCACGCTGGGCCGCTGGTGGCGCGCGGCGCGGGAATGATCGCCCTCGGCGTGGCGGTGGGCCCGGCGGCCAGCCTGCTGGCTCTGGTGGCGCCGAGCAAGAGCGACGACAACCAGTGCACCGCCCTGCTGCAACGCATGCGCCAGCCGGCCAAGGCGCCGGCCGGCAAGCGCTGAGTCAGTAGATGGGGATATACAGGTCGACTTGCGAGTTCGGATCCAGCGGTCCGCGGAAACGCTGGTCGTAGTATTCGAAGTCGACCCCCGCCTTGGGCTCCAGGCCGCGTTCGGCGAGCAGGTGGCTGTAGATCGCCTGGAAGCTCTCGGCGATCTGCGGCGCCGTGCCCTTGTGGGTGAACACCGCGTACTTCTGCGCCGGCACCTGGAAGCGCACCATGCCCTCCGGCACCGGCCAGCCTTCCTGCACCTCGAAGCCGGCGACGTAGTGGAATTCACCGTTGGGCTGCTGCGCGCAGATGCCATAGGAGACCTCGGGATCGTGCTTGCCAGCGATCTCGTGCTCGCGCGGGATGAAGCGTTCCCAGAGCTGGCCGATGGTGTCGCCGGGGGCGCTGCCGAAGTATTCCATGCCCACCACGCTGAAGGCGGGACGTTCGACGATTCGTGCATGCATGTTGCGGATCCTCCAGTGGGCGAGCGTCGCCAGGGTTCGGTCGAGTTCCGCCAGCAGGCGCTGGCGGGCGCTGATCTCTTCGCGCAGGGTGTGCTGGTGTCGTTGCAGGAAATGCCGCAGGCGTTGCGGGTCGTCCAGCGCGCCATCGCGTTTCAGGCGGTCGATGGCTTCCAGCGGAACGTCCAGCCGGCGCAGCGCGAGTATGCGCGAGAGCTGCTCGATCTGTTCCGGCTGGTAGTAGCGGTAGCCGTTGTCGCTACCGGTGCGCGCGGGGACGAACAGTCCGATGGCATCGTAGTGGCGAAGCGTCTTGGTGGAGATCTCGAAGATTCGCGCCAGTTGGCCGATGGTGAGCATTTCCGGTTCCTGCTGCGGGATAGCGGCAGACTACGGATTGCCCCTGGGGCAAGGTCAAGGGGTTTGTGCCGGTGTGCACTTTCTCTGAACGTCCGCCGTCGCCTCCCGGTCCCAACAGTGAACCCATCGCAAAGGGAGATATCCCCATGCCCCGTGGCGACAAGAGCAAGTACAGCGACAAGCAGCAGCGCAAGGCCGAGCACATCGAGGAGAGCTACAAGGCCAAGGGTGTGAGCGAATCGGAAGCCGAGGCGCGCGCCTGGGCGACGGTGAACAAGCAGTCCGGCGGCGGCGAGCGCAAGGGCGGTTCCGGCCGCGCCAAGAGCGAGACGGCCAAGCGCGCCGACCGCAAGGACTCGGCCCATCGCGCCGCCCAGGCCCGCTCAGGGAGACCGGCCAACCGCGGCTCGGCGAGCCGTGGCAAACGTCAGGGCAGCACCTCGGTGAGCGAGATGACCCGCGAGGAATTGATGCAGCTGGCGCGCAAGCGCGACATCCGCGGTCGTTCGACGATGCGCAAGGCCGAACTGATCGAGGCCCTGTCCCGGGCCTGAACGCAGACGCCCCGCCTCCGTAAGGAAGCGGGGCGTCGAGCCGTCAGGGGCGGGCGTCGCGCTCGTGGCGGTCCAGCTCGGAGCAGCTCAGGAAGCCCGAGCCGTCGACCTTGCCGCTGCCGTCGAAACTGACGTAGAACGGCTGCTGCTGGCCGTCCTTGTTGAGGATGTAGCTGTTGCAGCTCCCCGGTTTCATCAGGCGCTTCTGGGTGCCGGAAGGCGTGCCGCCGATGCGCAGGACTTCCTGCTGGCTCATGCCTTTCTCGACATCCTTGACCAGCGGTTCGTTGCGGAAGGTGATGTAGTTGACCGGGTTCTGCACCTTGGTCGACGCGCAGCCGGCCAGGGTTGCCATCACGAACAGTGCCGCCAGTGACTGCTTGTACATGCTGTGACTCCTTGTGGTTGAGCGGTGCTTGCCAACATTGGAACGCAGGCCCTCGCGCAGAGTTCGCCCGGAATCGCGGCGGATTGCCTCAGACCTTCTCCAGGGCCCGGTGCGGCAAGGGTGGCAGCTGGATATCGATGGCGTCGCCGGGGCGAACCTCGCCGTCCTCCAGGACGATCGCCATCACCCCGGCCTTGCGAATCAGGTTGCCCTGTTCGTCGCGGCCGAGCACGGCGGCGGTCAGTCCGGGCTGGTAGTTGTCCAGCTGCGAGCAGGGATTGCGCAGGCCGGTCAGCTCGACCAGGGCGCTTTCCCCCAGGCGCAGGCGGGTGCCGGTGGGCAGGCCGAGCAGGTCGACGCCACGGGTGGTGATGTTCTCGCCCATGGTCCCTGGGCCGATGGCGAAGCCGCTGGCGCGTAGCTCGTCGTGCAGTTCCTCGTGGATCAGGTGGACCTGGCGTAGGTTCGGCTGGGTCGGGTCCTGCCGCACCCGCGAGCGGTGCTTCACGGTGACGCCGTGGTGGGCGTCGCCCTCGACGCCGAGGCCTTTCAGGAGGCGGATGGCGGGACGCACTTGCTTGCTGAACGCGTGGGTGGCGCAGAGGCTCACCGCGATGACCTGTTGCATGGAACTCCTCCTCGTGCGAAGCGTCAGTCTAGCCGCGAAACATGACGC
The DNA here is from genome assembly GCF_037574965.1 of Pseudomonas sp. KBN12P06040. Classification (NCBI taxonomy): domain Bacteria; kingdom Pseudomonadati; phylum Pseudomonadota; class Gammaproteobacteria; order Pseudomonadales; family Pseudomonadaceae; genus Pseudomonas; species Pseudomonas sp. KBN12P06040. Next base: position 5,656,536 of record NZ_JBBELS010000001.1, on the reverse strand, counting down.
TTGTCGCAAGCGCACAGGACGCGTTCCCAGCCCCTGCAAAGCCCGCCGCAGTCGCTAGACTTCAGCGCACCTGCATGCGAACGTGCAGCCCTTCAAGGAGAGTTCGATGAATATCCTGCGTATCCCGATGTTCGTATTGGCCATGGCCGTCTCGGCCCATGGTTTCGCTGCCACCGCGCAGCAGGAGAAGATGACCGCCTGCAACGCCGAGGCCACCACCAAGGCGCTCAAGGGCGACGAACGCAAGGCGTTCATGAGCGGCTGCCTGAAGGCCGGCGCGCCTGCCGGCGGCAAGGCCACCGCGCAGCAGGAGAAGATGAAGAGCTGCAACGCCGACGCCAGCGCCAAGTCGCTCAAAGGCGACGAGCGCAAGGCATTCATGAGCAGTTGCCTGAAGGCCGGCGGCAGCGCCAAGGCGGCGACCCAGCAGGAGAAGATGAAGACCTGCAACGCCGACGCCACCGCCAAGGCGCTCAAGGGCGACGAACGCAAGGCGTTCATGAGCACCTGCCTGAAGAAGTGAGCCCCACCCTCGTCGGGCTCGGTGTGGCGGCGGATAACGCCTGTGGCGTTATCCGCCCTGCGGACGGGTGTGGCGTGGTCCTGGCGTAGGGCGGATAACCGCTCGCGGTTATCCGCCATGGCGGGCCCGGTGTGACCTTATCCCCCTATAGGGCAGGGGCACGACCAGGGCGGCTCAGCCATAGCGCTTCTTCGCCTCGATGGCCAGGCCGCTGCCGATGCTGCCGAACAGGTTGCCCTCGACATGACGGGCGTTGGGCAGCATCGCCGAGACGCTCCGGCGCAGCGCCGGAATGCCGCTCGAACCGCCGGTGAAGAACACCGTGTCGACCCGGTCCGGGTCGACCCCGGCCGAGGCCAGCAGTTGCGCGACGCTGTTGCGCACGCGCTCCAGCAGTCCGTCGACGGCGTTCTCGAACAGCCCACGGGTCAGCTCCACGCCGAGCCCGGCCTCGATGCGCTCCAGCGAGAGGTGCAGGCGCTCGGTTTCGGTCAGGCGGATCTTGCTGTCTTCCACCTGCATCGCCAGCCAGTGCCCGGCGCGTTCCTCGATGAGCCTGAAGAGGCGGTCGATGCCGGTGCTGTCGACGATGTCGTAGCGCATGTTCTTCAGCGCCAATTGCGACTTCTGCGCGTACACCGCGTTGATGGTGTGCCAAGTGGCCAGGTTCAGGTGGTAGCTGGTGGGCATGAAGGCGTCGCTCTTCATCCGGCTGCCGTAGCCGAACAGCGGCATCACGCCTTCCAGGCTGAGCTGCTTGTCGAAGTCGGTACCGCCGATGTGCACGCCGCCGGTGGCCAGGATGTCGTCCTGGCGCTCGGCCAGGTTGCGCCGCTCCGGCGCCAGGCGCACCAGGGAGAAGTCCGAGGTGCCGCCGCCGATGTCGACGATCAGGACCAGTTCCTCGCGCTGGATGCCGCGCTCGTAGTCGAAGGCCGCGGCGATCGGTTCGTACTGGAAGGAAACCTCCTTGAAGCCGAGCTTGTTGGCCACCTGCACCAGGGTGTCCTGGGCCTCGCGGTCGGCCTCCGGGTCGTCGTCGACGAAGAACACCGGGCGACCCAGCACCACCGCGTCGAAGGCTTGCCCGGCGGCGGCCTCGCCGCGCGCCTTGAGCTGGCCGATGAACAGGCCGAGCAGGTCCTTGAACGGCAGGGCGCTGCCGAGCACGGTGGTCTCGCTCTTCAGCAGCTTGGAGCCCAGCAGGCTCTTCAGCGAGCGCATCAGCCGGCCCTCGTAGCCCTCCAGGTACTCGCCGAGCGCCTGGCGGCCGTAGACCGGGCGGCGCTCCTCGACGTTGAAGAACACCACCGAGGGCAGGGTGATCTTGCCGTCCTCCAGCTCGATCAGCGGTTCGACCTCCGGCCGCCACCAGCCGACGGTGGAGTTGGAGGTGCCAAAATCGATGCCCAGGGCGCGGGCGGCGGTGCTCGGGTTCATGGCGCGAAACGGTCCGGGAAAAAAACGGCCGCGCAGTGTATGCGAGAGCGTCGCGGATTTCACCGCCGGCGATCGGCAGGAAGCGTCCTGGTACGTCCGTGCGGGCCGCCCCGACCTTTGTATACGGATTTGCCAAGGGGCCCGCGCATGGTGCTATGTTGGCGCTGCTTTCCCACTCCGTCTTGCCGTGTTGTCCTGGATTTCGTCATGCATAGAGCCTCACACCATGAGTTGCGTGCGATGTTTCGCGCGCTGTTGGACTCCTCCCGTTGCTACCACACCGCTTCCGTGTTCGATCCCATGTCGGCGCGCATCGCCGCCGACCTCGGCTTCGAGTGCGGCATCCTCGGCGGTTCGGTGGCTTCCCTGCAGGTCCTGGCGGCGCCGGACTTCGCCCTGATCACCCTCAGCGAATTCGTCGAGCAGGCCACCCGCATCGGCCGGGTGGCGCGCCTGCCGGTGATCGCCGACGCCGACCACGGCTACGGCAACGCGCTGAACGTAATGCGTACGGTGGTCGAACTGGAGCGCGCCGGAATCGCTGCGCTGACCATCGAGGACACCCTGCTGCCGGCGCAGTTCGGGCGCAAGTCCACCGACCTGATCTGCGTCGAGGAAGGCGTCGGCAAGATTCGCGCGGCCCTGGAGGCGAGGGTCGACCCGGCGTTGACCATCATTGCCCGGACCAACGCCGAACTGATCGACGTCGATGCGGTGATCCAGCGCACCCTGGCCTACCAGGAAGCCGGCGCCGATGGCATCTGCCTGGTCGGCGTGCGCGACTTCGCCCACCTCGAGGCGATCGCCGAGCACCTGCACATCCCGCTGATGCTGGTCACCTACGGTAATCCGCAACTGCGCGACGACGCCCGCCTGGCGCGGCTCGGTGTGCGTGTCGTGGTCAACGGCCACGCCGCCTATTTCGCCGCGATCAAGGCGACCTACGACTGCCTGCGCGAGGAGCGCGGGGCGGTGGCCTCGGACCTGACCGCCTCGGAGTTGTCGAAGAAGTACACCTTCCCCGAGGAGTACCAGGCCTGGGCCCGCGACTACATGGAAGTCAAAGAGTAGGCGACCTCAGGCCAGGCGCTGGCGCAGCGCCTGGTACAGCGGCAGGTCGCGTTCATACTGGCCGGGAACCAGGGCGTGGCGGTGCTCGGCGAGCATGCCCAGGTAGTCGTCCACCGCCGTGTGGTAGCTGGCCAACTGGTCGGTGGCCAGGGGCTGGCCGGCCATGGCGCGGATGTCGAAAGCCCATTGCAACCCGTCGCGGGCGTTCGAATAGGCGGCGCCGTCCATGCCGGCGGTGAGCGCCAGCCACTGGTCGAGGAAGGCCTGCGGTGCGTCGCGCGGGGGGAAGTGGCGGATCTTCGCGGCGCCCACCTCGGTGATGCCGTCGCCGTCCAGGTCGACGCTGTAGCCTTCCGGCAGCAGCAGGTTGCGCGCGCCTTCCTCGCTCAGCGCCTCGACCCGGATCGGCTCGGCCAGGCCCATGTTGCGCTGCAGCGCCTGCAGGTCGTCGGCGCCCAGGCGGGCGAGGAAGCCGCGGGCGTCCAGTTGCGCGCCGTTTTCGCAGGCGCGGTTGAGCACATGGGCGAAGCGCAACTGGTCTTCCAGGCTGACGCCGCGCACCCGGCTGTATTCCAGCTGGGTGGCGCCGAGGGTGTCGGCCAGCGCCCCGGCCTGCTCCGCGCTGCCTTCGGCGGCGACCGCGAGGCGCGCGTAGGCGGCCTGGAAGTCGCGCTGGAAATCCTGGTCGGGAGTGCGGGTCATCAGCTGCCGCTGGGCCAGGCTCGGAGAGCTGGAGGCTGAGTCGATCTTCATGTCCGGGTCGTCCTTGAGGCCGAGGAGAGAGAGCGCGTTACCCTACGCGCTGGTGGCGGCGCCCGCCAATGCGCAGAAGGTCGCAGGGCGACAGTCTGGTTCAGGATCGCCCGGAGCGCTCGCGTCGCTTGCGTTCGCGGTAGGCGGCCTGGTTGGCCAGGCGCCGCTGCGCCGAACCGGGGCGGTTGGCCGACTGGGCGCGGTACAGGCGCTGGGCGTAGACCAGTTCCATGTAGCGTTGCATCGCGCGGCTGTTGAACAGCAGCCAGGCACAGGCGCCGCCGCCGAGCGCCACCAGGCCCGACGTCTCGCCGCTGGCCAGGCGCAGCAGGAGCCCGGCGCCGACCAGCAGCAGGCTGGCGTCGCGGGCCAGGCGCGGGCCGAGGCTGGCGCCGCGGGAGAGCAGGGCGATCAGCCACAGCCAGGCCGCCAGCAGCGGCAGGGCGGAGAGCCAGCCCAGCGGCCGCAAAGGAGCCTCCGGCAATGCCAGGCGCAGCGCGGCAAGACCCAGCGGCGCGGCACCGAGCAGCAGCGCCAGGCTGCCGAGCAGCGGTGCGTAGAGACCGGGATGACGGCGCGGATACAGGCCGTGCAGTTGCCGGACGCTATAGCGGTCCTCCGGCGCCGGCAGGGCGAACGGATCGCCGGCGAGCGCGGCGTCGAGCTGGCGGCCCTGGTCGATCAGGTGGGCGAGGCGGCGGAACGGTCCCATCATGCGGTGTACCTTCAGGCTTGGCTGGCGATTGTGCCACGCCAGGCCGATGGTCGCGCCGCCCTTGCAAAGCCGCGGGCGAACGCCCATATCTGGAGGTTCCAGGGTTTCAGCCAGAGGAGTCAGTCATGGCCAGCGGGTGGGCGAACGACGGTGCGGTGCAGGAACAGATCGACAGCACGATCGAGGATGCCATCGCTCGTGCGCGCAGCCAGTTGCCCCGTGGCGAGAGCCTGACCCATTGCGAAGAGTGCGACGCGGCGATCCCCGAGGCGCGGCGCCGGGCGATTCCCGGCGTGCGCCTGTGCGTCAACTGCCAGGCCGAGCACGACAGGGAACAGGCGAAGTTCAGCGGCTACAACCGCCGCGGCAGCAAGGACAGCCAGTTGCGCTGAAGGCCTGCCTCAGTTTTCCCGATAGCGTTCCTTCACCCATTGCTCCACCGGCGACAGGGTGCGCATCCCCACGCCCAGCGGATCGTCCATGTCATGCTGGCTGGAGGCGGTCCAGCGCGGGTCGATGAAGGACCAGGCCAGGCCCGCCGGGCCCTGGTCGCGGTAGGTGCCGAAAACGTCGTTGAGGCCCAGCGGCTCCGCGTTGCGCAGCCACTGCCCGTTGAAGCTGTCACCGTTGATGGTGCGGTCCGAGATCCAGCGACCGTCGTCGTAATGGAAAGCCATCACTCGCCAGCGATGCTCGCACCAGTGGCAGGCGTCGTCGTCGACGTAGAAGGCTTCGACGAAGATTTTCTTCCCGCCGATGTCGAGGAAGGTCGAGTAATCGTCGGTATGGCGCGGGGCCAGGCTCAGTCGGCTGCCATCGCCGAGGTCGATGAAGCGATCGGGGGCGTAGGGCGAGCGCGGCGAAAGGCTCATCAGGACCCTGGCGTAGTCGTCCCGCTGCGGCGGGTCGGCGACCAGTGCCTGGCGCTCCGCGGCGGTCAGCGCGAAGCGCTCGCTGCCTCGGCCGACCACGTCTTCCAGCTGACGCTGGTCGCGCGGCAGGGTGCCGTCGAGGCCGGCGTACAGGTTGACCGCCTGGATGAACCGGGCGACGTCGATGTCGAGCATTTCCGGATAGCCGGAATGGGCGGTCAGCGCGCCGTCCTTCAGGTCGTAGATCACCGACCAGCGCGTCCCTCCCGAACCGCCGGCGTAGGACAGGTAGCCCAGGTGCAGTTCGTCGCGGCCGTCGCCGTCGTAGTCGGCGACTTCCAGTTGGCTGAGGCTGAACAGCTGGGGGAAGGCATAATCGGTTTCGAACTGCTCGCGCGGTTTCCGCTTCGCGTCCGGATCGAAGGGGACCAACTGGATCTTCCGGTATTCCCGGAGGCTCAGCTCGACCATGTTCTTCTGGATATCCAGGAACGGGGAGAGGTTGAGCAGCGAGGAGAGGAGGCCGGGTTCGGCGATGTAGAACACCTTCACCAGCGGCAGGTTGGTCCGTCCCTGGTTCCGCTCCAGGCGCTCGATGACCTGGTCGTCCATGGCGAAGGCCTTGCCGACGAAGCGCCGATTGCCGTAGGCGACCAGGAATTTCTCGCCGAAGCCGAGCAGGTCGGCGCCCTTGATCTCCACCTCGTAGTCCGCCGGAAAGCGCGCGAGGATGGCTTGGCGCAGCATCACGTCCTTCTTGCTGATGGGAATCTCGCCGTACTGGTAGAGCTGGTAGGTCCAGTAGAGGAAGTAGCTGACCACGACGATGGCCGTCGCCTGGAAGGCCTTGGCCAGATACGGGGTGGAAGCGTTGCGGGACGATTGGCGGGAGGACATGGACGGACTGCCGGCGGCTGCGGGGAGGCGCCATTGTCGCCGCTAGCGCCGGCAAGCCAAGCTGTCCGAACGGAGCGGTCGACGTCCCGGCGTGGCGCCGGGCCCCGTCGCGTGGGAATCAGAACAGGAAATAGCGCTGTGCCATCGGCAGCACGTCCGCCGGTTCGCACCAGAGCAACTGGCCGTCGGCGCGTACCTGGTAGTTCTGTGCGTCGACCTCGATGGTCGGCAGGTAGCCGTTGTGGATCAGGTCGGTCTTCTGCACACCACGACAGCCGCTGACCACGCCGATGGCCTTGCGCAGGCCGAGCTGCTGCGGTACGCCGGCGGCGAAGGCGGCCTGGCTGACGAAGGTCAGGCTGGTCGCGTGACGGCTGCCGGCGTAGCTGGCGAACATCGGCCGGTAGTGCACCGGCTGCGGCGTGGGGATCGAGCCGTTGATGTCGCCCATCAGGCTGGCGGCGATGGCCCCGCCCTTGAGGATCAGGCTCGGCTTGACGCCGAAGAAGGCCGGGCGCCAGAGCACCAGGTCGGCCCACTTGCCGGCTTCGACGGAGCCCACTTCATGGCTGATGCCGTGGGTGATCGCCGGGTTGATGGTGTACTTGGCGATGTAGCGCCTGGCGCGGAAGTTGTCGTTGCGCGCACCGTCGCCGTCGAGGCGGCCGCGCTGGCGCTTCATCTTGTCGGCGGTCTGCCAGGTGCGCGTGATCACTTCGCCGACCCGGGCCCATGGCCTGGCTGTCGGAGCTGATCATGCTGAACGCGCCGAGGTCGTGGAGGATGTCCTCGGCGGCGATGGTCTCGCGGCGGATGCGCGACTCGGCGAAGGCCACGTCCTCGGCGATGGCCGGGTCGAGGTGGTGGCAGACCATCAGCATGTCCAGGTGCTCGTCGATGGTATTGCGGGTGAACGGCCGTGTCGGGTTGGTCGAGCTGGGCAGCACGTTGGCGAAGCCGCAGGCCTTGATGATGTCCGGTGCGTGGCCGCCGCCGGCGCCCTCGGTGTGGTAGGTGTGGATGGTGCGGCCCTTGAAGGCGCCGAGGGTGGTCTCGACGAAGCCGGATTCGTTGAGGGTGTCGGTGTGGATCGCCACCTGGATGTCGTGGCGCTCGGCCACCTCCAGGCAGTTGTCGATCGCCGCCGGGGTGCTGCCCCAGTCCTCGTGCAGCTTCAGGCCGATGGCGCCGGCGAGTACCTGCTCCTCCAGCGGCAGCGGCAGGCTGGCGTTGCCCTTGCCGGTGAAGCCGATGTTCATCGGGAAGGCGTCGGCGGCCTGGAGCATCCGCGCCATGTGCCAGGGACCGGAGGTGCAGGTGGTGGCGTTGGTCCCGGCGGCGGGGCCGGTGCCGCCGCCGATCATGGTGGTGACGCCGCTCATCAGCGCCTCTTCGATCTGCTGCGGGCAGATGAAGTGGATGTGCGTGTCGATGCCGCCGGCGGTGAGGATCATGCCCTCGCCGGCGATCACCTCGGTGCCGGCGCCGATGGCGATGTTCACCCCGGGCTGGATGTCCGGGTTGCCGGCCTTGCCGATGGCCTGGATGCGCCCGTCCTTGAGACCGACGTCGGCCTTGACTACGCCCCAGTGGTCGAGGATCAGCGCGTTGGTGATCACCGTGTCGACCACCTGCGCCGCGCCCAGCTGGCTCTGGCCCATGCCGTCGCGGATGACCTTGCCGCCGCCGAACTTCACTTCCTCGCCATAGACGGTGAAGTCCCGTTCCACCTCGAGCCACAGGTCGGTGTCGGCCAGGCGCACGCGGTCGCCGACGGTGGGGCCGAACATGTCGGCGTAGGCTTGTCTGCTGATTTTCATCGAACGCTCCTTTGGCGATCGTCGGTGTTCGCTGTCTTTCCTCGGACCTGGCCAGTTGGGAATGGGCCCTAGAGGTCCCCCATCACCCGCCCGGCGAAGCCGTATACCCGCCGTCCGCCGCCGATTTCCACCAGCTCCACCTCGCGGCTCTGCCCCGGTTCGAAGCGCACCGCGGTGCCGGCGGCGATGTTCAGGCGCATGCCACGGGTGGCCGGACGGTCGAAGGCGAGGGCGTCGTTGACCTCGAAGAAGTGGTAGTGCGAGCCGACCTGGATCGGCCGGTCACCGGTGTTCGCCACGCTCAGGGCGAGGGTGCGGCGGCCGGCGTTGAGTTCGATATCGCCGGGCTGGATGTCGTATTCACCGGGGATCATGGGGGCTCCTTGGGGCTCAGGGCGCGCTGCGCGTCGGGTCGAGGTTCAGTTGCATGAAGGTCAGGTCGAGCCAGCGGCCGAACTTCTGGCCCACCTGCGGCATCTGCCCGCTGATCTCGAAGCCGAGACGCCGGTGCAGGCCGATCGAGGCGGCATTGCCGCTTTCGATGGCGGCCACCATGACGTGCAGTCCCTGGGCCCGCGCACGTTCGATCAGCGCCTGTAGCAGTTGCACGCCGAGGCCTTTGCCGCGCTGGTCGTCGCGCACGTAGACGGAGTGCTCGACGGTGCCGCGGAAGCCCTCGAAGGGTCGCCAGTCGCCGTAGGCGGCGTAGCCGAGCACTTCGCCGGCGGCGTCGCTCGCCACCAGGATCGGGTAGCCCTGGCGGGCGCGGGTGTCGAACCAGGCCTGGCGGTTGGCCAGGTCCACCGGGGTTTCGTTCCAGATCGCCGTGGTATTGCCCACGGCGTCGTTGTAGATGGCGAGGATGCCGGGCAGGTCGGCGACGCCGGCGTCGCGGATCGAAGCGCTCATGGGCGGCCTCAGGCGATGGGCTGGTGGACGGTCACCAGCTTGGTGCCGTCGGGGAAGGTGGCCTCCACCTGGATGTCCGGGATCATCTCCGGCACGCCCTCCATCACCTGCTCGCGGCTCAGCAGGGTGGTGCCGTAGTGCATCAGTTCGGCGACGCTGCGGCCGTCGCGCGCGCCCTCCAGCAGGGCGGCGGAGATCAGCGCCACCGCCTCCGGGTAGTTCAGCTTGAGACCGCGTGCCAGCCGGCGCTCGGCGAGCAGGCCGGCGGTGAAGATCAGCAGCTTGTCTTTCTCGCGGGGGGACAAGTCCATCTCAGGTACTCCAGATGCGTGGGGGAACGGCCTCGCGGCCGAGCAGCGCCGGCCGCAGCAGGCGCCAGAGTTCGATCAGCCAGGCTCGCGCGTGCAGCGCCTCGTCGGCCAGGCAGCGCGCCACCAGCAGGCCGCCGGGCAACTGGCTGAGGTTGCCGCGGCCGGCGCAGGGGAGCGCGCGGCAGCGTTGCAGCAGGTCGGTGTCGATCTCGCCGCTGGCGACCAGGGTCGCCAGCACCGGGTGCCCGGCGAGGCCGATCGGCGAGTCGAGCAGGCGGTCGCCGCCGTCGATGCGCTGGCGCTCGTGCCAGAGCAGGCGGTCGTCGCGGCGGATGTCCAGGGCCGCGACGAAATGGCCGCTGGCGAAGCGCTCGCCGCTGGCCGGGCGGCCGAGGGCGACCATGTCCCAGTAGAACAGGCGGGCGTCGCCGCGCAGTTGGATACGGGTTTCCAGTTCGGCCTGGGCGCCGGCGAAGACGATGCTTTCCTGCGGCAGCCATTCCAGGGTGGCGCCGGGCTCCAGGTGGATCTCCAGGGTCTGCCGCGACGGGCAGGCGGCGCGGTACCACTTGGCCGCGCCGGGGCTGGTGAGCTGGGCCCAGGCGCGTTCGCCGAGGCGCACGTCGAAGGCCAGGCTGTCGCCGCCGGCGATGCCGCCGGGCGGATGCACGAGGATGTGCTGGCAGACTTCCGGGCCTTCGGCGTAGAGGTGCTTCTGCACCCGCAGCGGTCCGGCGTGGCGCCGCGTCACCGGGCGTGTGGCGTCGCCGGCGCGGGCGTAGGCCAGCTCCAGCTGGGCGTGCCAGGCGGGGTGGAAGCTCAGGTCGGGGAGGGCGGCGGTCATCGGTCGGGTCAGGCCAGGGCCTTGCGCATGAACACGCGGCGGAATCCCTCTTCCTGGCGGCGTTCGTATTCGAGGTAGCCGACCCTGGCGTAGAGCGCGATGTTTTCCGTCATCCGCTCGTTGGTGTAGAGGTACAGCGAGCGGTAGCCGAGGCTCGTCGCGTCGCGCTCGGCGCGTTCCAGCAGCTGTCGGCCGATGCCCTGGCCCTTGCATTCGGGAAGCACGGCGAGGTTGTCGACGAGGAAGCCGTCGGCGGTTTCCCGGGTCACCAGCAGGCCGACCGGCTGGCCGTCGTGCTCGGCGATGAGGACCCGGTCGCTGGCGATCACCTCGTGGTAGTCCTGGGTCATCGGCCAGGGCTTGCGGCCGATCACCGCGATCCACGGGGCATAGGCGGCGGCGACGCAGAGCGCGGCGAAGCCCGCGTCGGCCTGGACGGCCGGGCGCAGAGTGACGGTCATTTCGACCTCCTGCGGAAAGACGAGGGCATAGAGATTGCCAGCGCAGGCCCCGGTTGCGCCAGCGGCAGTGTGTCCCAGTCCGTTCAAATCGCCACCAGCCCGCGCACGCCCTCGCTCTCCATGTCGCGGCCGCGGCCCTGCTGGACGATCTCGCCGCGCGCCATCACCAGGTATTGGTCGGCCAGTTCGGCGGCGAAGTCGTAGAACTGCTCGACCAGCAGGATCGCCATGTCGCCGCGCGCCGCCAGGCTGCGGACGACCGTGCCGATCTCCTTGATCACCGAAGGCTGGATGCCTTCCGTGGGTTCGTCGAGGATCAGCAGTCGCGGCTGGCTGGCCAGGGCGCGGCCGATCGCCAGTTGCTGCTGCTGGCCGCCGGAGAGGTCGCCGCCGCGGCGCTGTTTCATTTCGCGCAGGACCGGGAACAGCTCGTAGATGAAGTCCGGCACCGTCCGGGCGTCCCTGGCGCTGAAACGGGACAGTCCCATCAGCAGGTTCTCTTCCACCGTCAGCCGGGGGAAGATTTCCCGTCCCTGCGGCACGTAGGCGATCCCGGCGCGGACCCGCTGGTGCGGCCTGAGTCCGGTGAGCGAACGGCCTTCCCAGGCGACCTGGCCCTCGCGGGCAGGGACCAGGCCCATCAGGCAGCGCAGCAGGGTGGTCTTGCCCACCCCGTTGCGACCGAGCAGGCAGGTCACCTCGCCCACCTTCGCCTCGAAGCTCAGGCCACGGAGGATATGGCTACCGCCGTAGTACTGGTGCAGCTTGTCGACTTGCAGCATGGTTCTCTTCCATTTGTCCCGTGATGGTTCTTCACTGCGATTCCCCAGCCTCGCTCGGCGGATAACCGCGAGCGGTCATTCGCCCTACGCGACGGGCGCCACTTGGCAGGCGCTACCCGCCGAGCGGATGGCTGGCGTCAGCGACCGAGGTAGACCTCGATCACCTGTTCGTCGGCCTGTACCTCCGCCAGCGAGCCTTCGGCCAGCACGTGGCCCTGGTGCAGCACGGTGACATGGTCGGCGATGCTGCCGACGAAACCCATGTCGTGCTCCACCACCATCAGCGAGTGCTTGCGCGCCAGGGACTTGAACAGCTCGGCGGTGAATTCGGTCTCGGCATCGGTCATGCCCGCCACCGGCTCGTCGAGCAGCAGCAACTGCGGTTCCTGCACCAGCAGCATGCCGATCTCGAGGAACTGCTTCTGGCCGTGGGACAGCAAACCCGCCGGACGCTGCCGCGACTCCAGCAGGCGGATGGTGGCGAGCACCTCCTCGATGCGTTCCCTCTGCGTGCCGTCGAGCCGCGCGCGCAGGCTGGCCCACACCGACTTGTCGGCCCTCTGCGCCAGTTCGAGGTTCTCGAACACGCTCAGGGCCTCGAACACCGTGGGCTTCTGGAACTTGCGGCCGATCCCGGCCTGGGCGATCTGCACCTCGCTCATGCGGGTCAGGTCGAGGGTGTCGCCGAAATACGCGGTACCGCTCTGCGGGCGGGTCTTGCCGGTGATCACGTCCATCAGGGTGGTCTTGCCGGCGCCGTTGGGGCCGATGATGCAGCGCAATTCGCCGACGCCGATGTACAGGGTCAGGTCGCGCAGGGCCTTGAAGCCGTCGAAGCTGACGTTGATGTCTTCCAGGCTGAGGATGGTGCCGTGGCGCGCGTCCAGTCGGCCGCTGGTGGCGGCGCCCAGGCCGATGGCGTCGCGGCCGCTGCCGGCGGTATCGAGGCCGGGGTGGAAGGCCGGTTCGAGCATCAGGTGCGGGGTGGTCCTCATTGCTCCTTCTCCTTGCGCAGCAGGCCGAGCAGGCCGCGCGGCAGGTACAGGGTGACGACGATGAACAGCGCGCCGAGGAAGAACAGCCAGTATTCCGGGAAGGCCACGGTGAACCAGCTCTTCGCGCCGTTCACCACGCCGGCGCCGAGCAGCGGGCCGAGCAGGGTGCCGCGTCCGCCGAGGGCGACCCAGACGGCGGCTTCGATGGAGTTGGTCGGCGACATCTCGCTGGGGTTGATGATCCCCACCTGCGGCACGAACAGCGCGCCGGCGAGGCCGCAGAGCACCGCGCTCAGGGTCCAGACGAAGAGTTTGTAGCCGCGCGGGTCGTAGCCGCAGAACATCAGGCGGTTCTCGGCGTCGCGCAGCGCGGTGAGGACCCGGCCGAACTTGCTCCGCGCCAGGCGCCAGCCGAGCAGCAGGCTGGCCGCGAGCAGCGCGACGGTGGCGAGGAACAGGGCGGCGCGGGTGCCCGGCGCGGTGATCGGGAAGCCGAGAATGCTGCGGAAGTCGGTGAAGCCGTTGTTGCCGCCGAAACCGGTCTCGTTGCGGAAGAACAGCAGCATGCCGGCGAAGGTCAGGGCCTGGGTCATGATCGAGAAGTACACGCCGCGGATCCGCGAGCGGAAGGCGAAGTAGCCGAAGGCGAAGGCCAGCGCGCCGGGCACCAGCACCACCAGGCACAGCGCCCAGAGGAAGTGCTGGGTGCCGGCCCAGTACCAGGGCAGTTCGTTCCAGGAAAGGAAGGTCATGAACGCCGGCAGGCTGTCGCCGGAGGCCTGGCGCATCAGGTACATGCCCATGGCGTAGCCGCCGAGGGCGAAGAACAGCCCGTGGCCGAGGGACAGCAGGCCGGCGTAGCCCCAGACCAGGTCGAGGGCGAGGGCGACGATGGCGTAGCAGAGGATCTTGCCGGTCAGGGTCAGGCTGTAGGCCGAGAGGTGCAGCGCGCTGTCCGCCGGCAGCAGGTGCAGCAGCGGCATGGCCAGCAGCGTGGCGAAGGCTGCGCCGAGCGCGATAGCGGTGACGCGGCCGCCGGCCCGGCGGGCGAGGGTGACGGTGAGTGGCTGGTTCAATCGATGACCCTCCCTTTCAGGGCGAACAGTCCCTGCGGGCGTTTCTGGATGAACAGGACGATCAGCGCGAGGATCAGGATCTTGCCCAGCACCGCGCCGATCTGCGGTTCGAGGATCTTGTTCGCCACGCCGAGGCCGAAGGCGGCGAGGACGCTGCCGGCGAGCTGGCCGACGCCGCCGAGCACCACCACCAGGAAGGAGTCGATGATGTAGCCCTGGCCGAGGTCCGGGCCGACGTTGCCGACCTGCGACAGGGCTACCCCGCCGAGCCCGGCGATGCCCGAGCCGAGACCGAAGGCGAGCATGTCCACGCGCCCTGTGGGCACCCCGCAGCAGGCCGCCATGTTGCGGTTCTGGGTCACCGCGCGGACGTTCAGGCCGAGCCGCGTGCGGTTCAGCAGCAGCCAGGTGAGGAGCAGCACGAACAGGGCGAAGCCGATGATGACGATGCGGTTCCACGGCAGCACCAGGTTCGGCAGCACCTGGATGCCGCCGGACAGCCAGGCCGGGTTGGCTACCTCGACGTTCTGCGCGCCGAACAGCATCCGCACCAGCTGGATCAGCACCAGGCTGATGCCCCAGGTGGCGAGCAGGGTTTCCAGCGGCCGGCCGTAGAGATGGCGGATCACCGTGCGCTCCAGGGCCATGCCGATGGCGGCGCTGACGCAGAACGCCACCGGTAGCGCCAGCAACGGGTAGAGCGCTAGCCATTCCGGCGCCAGGCGCTGGAACAGCAGTTGCACCACGTAGGTGGAATAGGCGCCGAGCATGAGCATTTCGCCGTGGGCCATGTTGATCACCCCGAGCAGGCCGTAGGTGATCGCCAGGCCGAGCGCCGCGAGCAGCAGGATCGAGCCCAGCGACAGGCCGCTGAAGGCCTGGCCGAGCAGGTCGCCGACCAGCAGCCGGCGCTTGACCTGGGCCAGGCTGGTGGCGGCGGCGATGCGCACGCCTTCCTCCGGTTCTACCGTCGGGTCGAGCAGGTTCTCCAGACGGGTTCGCGCCAGCGGATCGCCGGACTCGCCGAGCAGGCGCACGGCGGAAAGGCGTAGCGCCGGGTCGGGATCGCCGAGTTGCAGGTTGGCCAGGGCCAGGCCGAGGGCTTCCTTCACGCCAGCGTCGCTCTCGATCCGCAGGCGCGCTTCGAGCAGCGGCCGTTGCGCGGCCTTGGCGGTTTTCTGCAACTGCTGCGCGGCGGCCAGCCGCAGCGGCACTTCGTTGGCCACCAACTGGTGGCTGGCCAGGGCGGTGTTGAGCAGGCCGCGCAGGCGATTGTTCAGGCGCAGCGGCTTCGGCTCGCCGTCCGGCAGGGCGTCGCCTTCGGCGGCCTGGAAACGCTGGTCGGCGCCGAGGATGAATGGCTGCTGGCGGCTGTCCAGCGCAATGCGGTTGTGGCGCAGTGCTTCGAGAAAGGCCAGGCGATCGGCGTCGGGCGTCGCCGCCCAGTGTTCGAGCAGGTGGGCGCGACCGCCGTTGTCGGCAGCGGCGAAGTCCTGCGCCGGTCCGGCGTAGGCCGTCACCGCGAGAAGGGCGGCCAGGACCAGGACACAGGCCTGGAGCGGGCGGGTGAGGAGGGCAAGGGGCATGCTGGGGTTCCTGGGCGACGTGCAGTGTGGCCGGTCGTTGCCCCTCTCCCCCGCCCTCTCCCTGAAGGGCGAGGGGGCCGTTCGGCGCGCGACCGGGGCGTTCCCGTTCCGTTCAGGGGAACGCCTGGTCAGGGGGGCAGGGTTCTTCACGGCAGAACTCAGTTGCTCTTCAGCGCATGCTCCGGCTTCTTCTCGTTGCCCGGGATGAACGGGCTCCAGGGTTGCGCGCGAAGCGGTTCGGGGGTCTTCCAGACCACTTCGAACTGGCCGTCGTCCTGGATCTCGCCGATCATCACCGGCTTGTGCAGGTGGTGGTTGCTCTTGTCCATGACCAGCGTGTAGCCGGATGGCGCCTTGAAGCTTTGCCCGGCCATCGCCTCGCGAACCTTGTCGACCTCGGTGCTGCCGGCCTTTTCCACGGCCTGCGCCCACATATGGATGCCGACGTAGGTGGCTTCCATGGGGTCGTTGGTCACCGCGGTGGCGTAGTTCGGCAGGTTCTTCGCCTTGGCGTAGGCTTTCCAGTCGGCGACGAACTTCTCGTTGACCGGATTGCTCACCGACTCGAAGTAGTTCCATGCCGCCAGGTTGCCGACCAGCGGCTTGGTGTCGATGCCGCGCAGTTCTTCCTCGCCTACGGAGAAGGCCACCACCGGCACCTCGGTGGCTTCCAGGCCCTGGTTGGCCAGTTCCTTGTAGAAGGGCACGTTGGAGTCGCCGTTGACGGTGGAGACCACCGCGGTCTTGCCGCCTGCGGCGAACTTCTTGATGTCGGCGACGATGGTCTGGTAGTCGCTGTGGCCGAATGGCGTGTAGACCTCCTGGATGTCCTTGTCGTCCACGCCCTTGCTGTGCAGGAAGGCGCGCAGGATCTTGTTGGTGGTGCGCGGGTAGACATAGTCGGTGCCGAGCAGGAAGAAGCGCCTGGCACCGCCGCCGTCCTCGCTCATCAGGTACTCCACCGCCGGGATCGCCTGCTGGTTCGGCGCCGCGCCGGTATAGAAGACGTTCGGCGAGAGTTCCTCGCCCTCGTACTGGACCGGGTAGAACAGCAATCCGTTGAGTTCCTCGAACACCGGCAACACCGATTTGCGCGACACCGAGGTCCAGCAACCGAAGACCACCGCGACCTTGTCCTGGGTCAGCAACTGGCGGGCCTTTTCCGCGAACAGCGGCCAGTTCGACGCGGGATCGACCACCACCGCCTCCAGCTTCCTGCCGTTGACCCCGCCCTTGGCGTTGATCTCGTCGATGGTCATCAGGACCATGTCCTTCAGCGAGGTCTCGGAGATCGCCATGGTCCCGGACAGCGAGTGAAGGATGCCGACCTTGATGGTTTCGGCGGCCTGGATGGACCAGGACAGGCCCATGGAAGCGATGGACGCGGACAGCGTGAAGGCCTTGAGCAGACTGCGACGTTTCATTGGTGTTGTTCTCCATTCACCAGCGGTCGGGGCGGCAGTTTTCAGGAGGCGTCGTGCTTGTCGTCGGGCATCCGTCCGGTGGACGGCGGGGTGCGCACTGCGGCCTGGATCTCTTCGTCGAGGCTCCAGAGCAAAGGCTGTGCCTCTTCTTGGCGCTGGCCGGTATCGGTCGGCGAAAAGGCGCCGCGAGTCGCCGGGGAAGCATGCCAAGCAGGCCTGGCTATGCCGGTGAAGGCGGCGTTTTCAGCGGGTTTTCGCCGGATATCGACGGAGAAGGGGTCGTGGGCTCCGGATGGGGAGGCGTCGCGCTGACCTCCCTCCCTACCGCCGGCGGCGCGTCCATGGGAGCGCCGCCGCTTCGCCCGGGCACCACTGCGGTGCGTCAGGGCGCGGCATCCAGGGTGTCCGCCTCAGGCTGGTGCGCTCAGCCTGGGAACAGCGAACCCTTCAGGCCGGTGACGATGATCTGCGCCGCCAGCGCGCAGACGAACAGCCCCATCAGGCGACTGACGATCTGCAGGCCCTGGTCGCCAAGCAGGCGTTCGATGCGGTCGGAAAGATAGAGCGTGGTGCCGAGGGTCAGGCAGGCGAGGAAGATCGCCACCAGGGAGATCAGCTTGGCCTCCCAGCCCTGGCCGACGCCCATCACCAGCAGCGCGCCGATGGTGCCGGGGCCGACGGTGAGAGGAATGGTCAGTGGGACGATGGTCACGTCCTGCTGCACGTTGTCGCTCTGCACCGCCGCGCGGCCCTGGGCCATGCCCAGCGCGGAGATGAATAGCACGCTGCCGGCGCCGATGCGGAAGGCGTCGGCGGTGATACCGAAGAGGATGAAGATGTAGCGGCCGAACAGGTACAGCGCGACGCTGGCGATCAGCGCCGCCAGGGCCACCCGCCAGGCCATGCGCTTGCGGTCGCGCGGGCCGAAGCCGCGGCTGAGGCTGATGAAGCAGGACAGCACGAAGAAGGGGCTATAGAGCACCAGCATCTTCAGGTAGACGCTGAACAGCAAATGCATGGAGGCGCTTCCGGTCCGGGGGTGGGCATGAGCATAGCGTGCGACGGGCCGGCGCGATGTCCGGCGGGTTGGCAATATGCCGGTTCGCGTGGCATGTGACAACGAGGCCGGGTGTCGGCGGATAACGCCGTTGGCGTCATGCGCCCTACGGGAGTCGGGACCACCGGGGCGTAGGGCGAATAACCGCGTGCGGTTATCCGCCGTGGCGGAAGTGGCTGTGTCGGCGGATAACGCCGTTGGCGTCATGCGCCCTGCGGGAGTTGGGGCCACCGGGGCGTAGGGCGAATAACCGCGTGCGGTTATCCGCCGTGGCGGAGGCCGGGTGCAGCGCCGGAGCACGTCGCTGCCCTCAGGAGGGCAGGGCGTCGCCCTGGCGGCGGCGATCGCGTTCGCCGACCCAGTAGGCGATCAGCTCACGCAATTGCGACAGCTCCACCGGCTTGGCCATGTGCCCGTCCATGCCGACCAGCCGCGCGCGTTCCTTGTGTTCGCTGAGGATGTGCGCGGTGAGCGCCACCACCGGGGTATGCGGGCGCTGTTCGTGGGCTTCCCAGGCGCGGAGCTGCTCGGTGGCGGAGAAGCCGTCCAGAACCGGCATCTCGCAGTCCATCAGCACCAGGTCGTACTGGGTCGCCTTCATCGCGCTGAGCGCCTCCTGGCCGTTGCTGGCGGTGTCCGGCTGGAGGTTGAGCTTGTTCAACATGCCGCGGATGACCTTGGTGGAGATGCTGTTGTCCTCGGCGACGAGGATCCGGAAATCGCTCGGCAGGCTCGGCGCCTGCGCTTCCTTGGCCGGTTGCAGGTAGTTGGTGACGCCGCTGACGCCGCGCTGGGCGAGTTCGTCGGCGAGGGTCGCCTTCAGCGTGTAGCCGGCCACCGGCTTGGCCAGGATGCGCTTGATCCCGGCGTTGCGGGCGATGATCTTGCTCGGCGCGTTGCTGATCCCGGTGAGCATGATCAGCAGGATGTCGTGGTTGAGGTTGGGGTCTTCCTTGATCTTCGCCGCCAGTTGCATGCCGGTCATGCCGGGCATGTCCTGGTCGAGCAGGACCACGTCGAAGTACTCGCGCAGGTGCGCCTTGGTGCGCAACTGGGCCAGCGCCTCCTTGCCGGACGACACCGCGCTGACGTTCAGGCCCCAGCCGCTGCACTGCTGCACCAGCACCTTGCGGCAGGTTTCGTTGTCGTCCACCACCAGCAGCCGGGCGCCCTGCAGCGGGCCGTCGAGGTCGGCGGTGGGGTTCTCCAACTGCTGCGGGTCGAGCGGCAGGGTCAGCGACAGGGTGGTGCCCTGGCTGCTGCCGGACTGGATGCCGAACTCCCCGCCCATCAGCCGCACCAGTTGGCGGGCGATGATCAGGCCGAGGTGGCTGCCGAGCTTGCTGGCGGAAAGGAAGTCGCCGCTGTGCAGCTCGGCGGTGAGCAGCGCCTCGCGCTCCTTGGCGTCGAACGGGTGGCCGCTGTCCTGCACGGCGATGCGCAGGCGCGGTGTCTCGCCCTGGTCGTCGAGGGCCACCACCAGCAGGATCTCGCCTTCCTCGGTCTGCTTGAACGCGTTGTCCAGCAGGCTCAGGACCACCTGGCGCAGGCGCGTCGGATCGCCGCCGATGACCCGCGGCACCTGCGGCTGGGTGAAGCTGATCAGCTCGATGCGCTGCTGCTCGGCCTTGACCCGGAAGATATCCAGGCAGTCCTCGATCAGCGCGTTGAGGTCGAACTGCACTTCGTCCAGCTCGATCTGTCCGGACTCCAGCTTGGAGATGTCGAGGATCTCGTTGATCAGCGTGAGCAGCTCGTTGCCGGCGCTGTGGATGGTCTGCACGTAGTCGCGCTGCTTCGCCGACAACGGGGTGCCGAGGAGCAGTTCGGTCATCCCCAGCACGCCGTTCATGGGCGTGCGGATCTCGTGGCTGATCTTGGCCAGGAACTCGGCCTTGGTCTGCAATTCCGCGGTGTGCGCCGCCTCGCTGGTGCGCTGTTGCAGGTTGAGCTGCTGGATCAGCCGCTGGCGTTCGGTGAGCGAGACGCTCAGGACCAGCCCGGCGAGGGTGGCGAAGCTGAACACGCCGAGCACCAGCCAGCCCGGATCGAGTTGCTTGGTGCCGAACAGCACCGGCAGGAACACCATGAAGCCGGCGTTGAACACGATCATCCCGGCAACGATCAGGCGCGCCGGCTGGTAGCCGCGATACCAGTGCCAGGCCGCGACCAGCGGGACGCTGAGCGAACTGAGGATCACCAGCAGGTAGATCAGCCAGCTGAACCAGAGTTGCTGGGTGAAGGCGATGATCGCGCCGACCGCCAGGATCAACAGCGCCTCGCCTTGCAGGAGGCGGTTCAGGCGGCTTTCCGCAGTGCCGCGGAAGAAGCTGCAGGCGAACCACAGCAGGCTCACCGCGGCGCCGAGGGCGCCGAGGTCGGCGGTCAGCGACTGGTTGAACTTGAGTCCCGGCAGCCAGAACGCCACCAGCCCCAGGTTCGCCGCGGCGCAGACCGCCAGCGCCGCGTGCACCGCCGCCAGCCACAGGCTGCTGGCGCTGCGCGAGTAGGCGAAGCGGATCAGGTTGTACATCAGCAGCAGGAGCATGCCGCCGAGCAGCATGCCGAAGGCGTAGGCGGGCTTCTCCAGGCCGACCAGGCCGGCTTCGTCGATCTGGTCGAACCAGGCCATCAGTGGATGGTTGGAGGTCATCCGCACGTACAGGGTCATCGGCTTGCCGTCGACCGGCAGCGAGAACAGGTAGGAGCGCGAGGGCAGCGGGCGCTCCTGGAACGGTCGCGACTCGCCGGTGTGCTGGTCCCGCACCAGTTGGCCGTCCTGCACCAGGTAGTAGTCCAGATACTGCACCCGCGGGGCGAAGATCCACAGCCAGCTCGGCACCTTCTGCGCGGGAAGCTGGACCTGCAGCCAGACCGCCTGGGGGCTGGCGGGGAAGATGAAGGAGCGCTTGGCCAGCGGGCGGAACTGCTCCTTGCGCTGGAGGACGTCGGCGATCCGCAGTTGCGCGCTCTCGTCGCGCAGCAGGCGCCAGTTCTGGTTGGCGCTGGGAGTAGTGGCGGTGGTTTGCAGGGGAACGCTGGAAACGCCGGCGTCGTCCGCGACCGCCGGCGACATCGGACCGAGCAGAAGCAGCAGGAAGCTGACGAGTAGTCCTATGGCGATCCGAAGCCGTACCACGGCGAAGTCCCTTCGAAGGTGAATGGCCGGATTATAGCCAAGTGGCCGTGGCAACGGCATAGGCCGCGGAAGCGCCGTGCGGCGCCCGCGGCCTCGGGCCCGGTCAGGACTCGCCGCGCTCGCGGGCGATGGCACGGTAGCCGATGTCCTTGCGGTAGAAGCAGCCGTTCCAGCGGATCTTCTCGGCCAGGCGATAGGCCTGTTGCTGGGCGGCGGACACGCTCTCGCCGATGGCGGTGGCGCAGAGCACGCGGCCGCCGGAGGTGACCACCTGGCCATCCTTCAGCGCGGTGCCGGCGTGGAACACCTTGCCGTCCAGCGCGGCGGCCTCGGCCAGGCCTTCGATGACCTCGCCCTTGGCGTAGTCGCCCGGATAGCCGCCGGCGGCCAGTACCACGCCAACGGTCGGACGCGGGTCCCAGGTCGCCTCGACCTTGTCCAGCGCCTTGGCCAGGGCGGCCTCGACCAGCAGGACCAGGGAGGACTCCAGGCGGACCATGATCGGCTGGGTTTCCGGATCGCCGAAGCGGCAGTTGAATTCGATGACCTTGGGCGCGCCGCTCTTGTCGATCATCAGGCCGGCATAGAGGAAGCCGGTATAGACGTTGCCTTCCTCGGCCATGCCGCGCACCGTCGGGTAGATCACTTCGTCCAGCACCCGCTGGTGGACCTCGGCGGTGACCACCGGGGCCGGCGAGTAGGCGCCCATGCCGCCGGTGTTCGGCCCGCTGTCGCCATCGCCGACGCGCTTGTGGTCCTGGCTGGTGGCCATCGGCAGCACGTTCTGGCCGTCGACCATGACGATGAAGCTGGCCTCCTCGCCATCGAGGAACTCCTCGATCACCACGCGCGAGCCGGCGTCGCCGAAGGCATTGCCGGCGAGCATGTCGCGCACGGCGGCTTCGGCTTCGTCCAGGTTCATGGCGACGATCACGCCCTTGCCCGCGGCCAGGCCATCGGCCTTGATGACGATGGGCGCGCCCTGCTCGCGCAGGTAGGCCAGGGCCGGCTCGACCTCGGTGAAGTTGCGATAGGCGGCGGTGGGGATCCGGTGGCGGGCGAGGAAGTCCTTGGTGAAGGCCTTCGAGCCTTCCAGCTGGGCGGCGCCGGCGGTCGGGCCGAAGATATCCAGGCCGCGCTCGCGGAACAGGTCGACCACGCCTGCCACCAGCGGCGCCTCGGGGCCGACGATGGTCAACTGGACGTTCTTCGCGGCGAAGTCGGCCAGTTGCTCCAGGGCCAGCACGTCGATGGCGACGTTCTCGCACTTGGCTTCGGTGGCGGTGCCGGCGTTGCCCGGGGCGACGAAGACCTTCGCCACGCGCGGGTCCTGGGCGACTTTCCAGGCCAGGGCATGTTCACGACCGCCGCTGCCGATGATGAGTACGTTCATGGGGTTCTCCTGGCGCAACGGCGGGTAACGCGCCGCGTTATCCGCCCTGCGTGAAATTCGTGGGTAGGGCGGCTGACCGCATCGCGCTCAGCCGCCGTGATACTCAATGGCGGAAATGGCGCATGCCAGTGAACACCATCGCGATATCCGCCTCGTCGGCCGCCGCGATCACTTCGTTGTCGCGCATCGAGCCGCCCGGCTGGATCACCGCGGTGATGCCGGCCTTGGCCGCGTTGTCGATGCCGTCGCGGAACGGGAAGAAGGCGTCCGAGGCCATCACCGCGCCTTTCACTTCCAGGCCGGCGTGCTCGGCCTTGATCGCGGCGATCCGTGCGGAGTTGACCCGGCTCATCTGGCCGGCGCCGACGCCGACGGTCTGGCGGTTCCTGGCGTAGACGATGGCGTTGGACTTGACGAACTTGGCCACCTTCCAGGCGAAGATCAGGTCGTGGATCTCCTGCTCGGTGGGCGCGCGGCGAGTGACGATCTTCAGGTCCTCGGCCTTGATCATGCCGATGTCGCGGCTCTGTACCAGCAGGCCGCCGTTGACCCGCTTGAAGTCCCAGCCCGGGGCGCGCTCGGCTGGCCATTCGCCGCATTCGAGCAGGCGTACGTTGGCCTTGGCGGCGACCACCTCGCGGGCGGCGGCGGAAATCTTCGGTGCGATGATCACCTCGACGAACTGGCGCTCGACGATGGCCTTGGCGGTTTCGCCGTCCAGCTCGCGGTTGAAGGCGATGATGCCGCCGAACGCCGATTCGCTATCGGTGGCGTAGGCCAGGTCGTAGGCCTTGCGGATGCCGCCTTCGTCTTCCGGCACCACGGCGACGCCGCAGGGGTTGGCATGCTTGACGATCACGCAGGCCGGCTTGAGGAAGCTCTTCACGCATTCCAGGGCGGCGTCGGTGTCGGCGACGTTGTTGAACGACAGTTCCTTGCCCTGCAACTGGATGGCGGTGGAGACGCTGGCCTCGCCCTTCTTCGCCTCGACGTAGAACGCCGCGCTCTGGTGCGGGTTCTCGCCGTAGCGCATTTCCTGGGCCTTGACGAACTGGCTGTTGAAGGTGCGCGGGAAGGCGCCGCGGTCGGCGGTGCCTAGGGTATCGCGGGTCTGGTCGATGGTACCCAGGTAGTTGGCGATCATGCCGTCGTAGGCGGAGGTGTGCTCGAACGCCTTGAGGGCCAGGTCGAAACGCTGGGCGTAGGTCAGGCCGCCGGCCTTGAGGGATTCGATCACGGCGGCGTAGTCGCCGGCATTGACCACGATGGCGACATCCTTGTGGTTCTTCGCCGCCGAACGGACCATGGTCGGCCCGCCGATATCGATGTTCTCGATGGCGGTAGGCAGGTCGCAGTCGGGCCTGGCCACCGTGGCCTCGAAGGGATACAGGTTGACCGCCACCAGGTCGATCGGCTTGATGCCGTGCTGCTCCATGACCGCGCCGTCCAGGTCGCGGCGACCGAGGATACCGCCGTGCACCTTCGGGTGCAGGGTCTTCACCCGACCGTCCATCATTTCCGGGAAGCCGGTGTAGTCGGCCACTTCCACGGCAGAGATGCCGTTGTCCCGGAGCAGCTTGTAGGTGCCGCCGGTGGAAAGGATTTCCACGCCGAGGGCGACCAGCTCACGGGCGAAGTCGACGACGCCGGTCTTGTCGGAAACGCTGATCAGCGCGCGGCGGATGGGCAGGCGGGTGGTTTGGTCGGTCATTGCAAGGGTCCTGAGGGCTGGCTTCCGGCCGCGGGTGCCGGCCGGGACGCGCGCCCTTGGCCGGAGCCCGCCGCCGCTCTTAAAGAAGGTCGTATTGCTTGAGTTTCTTGCGCAGGGTCCCGCGGTTCAGGCCGAGCAGCTCGGAGGCCTTGGTCTGGTTCCCCTTGACGTGGTTCATGACGGTTTCCAGCAGCGGCGCTTCGACTTCGCAGAGCACCATGTTGTAAACGTCCGTGACCGGCTGCCCTTCGAGGTGGGCGAAGTAGTTGTGCAATGCCTTCTCCACGCTGTCGCGCAGGGTCTGCCCTTCTTGCGTCGGCGTGGTGAGGTGCTGTTTCAGGTTGGCGTTGTCGCTCACGGGCGTTGTTCCACTCACTAAAGTCTCGGTCGTCATCGTTGTCATGCGGCCACCCCTGTTCCGTTGTTCTGGCGCTCGGCGAAGAACTGCCTGACGCTGGCGCACTGCGCATCCGTGTCCTGCAAACGATTGAACTGGGCGCGGAATTCCCTTGCGCCCGGCAGAGTCGCGAGATACCACCCCACATGCTTGCGGGCGATCCGCACACCCATTTCTTCCCCATAAAAAAGGTGCAGCTCCGCGAGGTGTTCGAGCAGGATGCTCTGCACTTCGGGAAGCGGCGCCGCCGGCAGGTGCTCGCCGGTCCGCAGGTAATGGTCGATCTCGCGGAAAATCCACGGTCTTCCCTGGGCGGCCCGACCGATCAGCAGGGCATCCACCCCGGTCTGCTCGATGACTTTCCTGGCCTTCTCCGGCGAATCGATGTCGCCATTGGCGAACACCGGTATCGACACGGCCTGCTTGATCGCCGCGATGGTCTCGTACTCCGCCTCCCCGGTGTACAGGTCGGCGCGGGTCCGGCCATGTACCGCAAGAGCCTGGATCCCCGCCTGTTCGGCGAGCCTCGCGACGCTGACGCCGTTACGGTTGTCCCGGTCCCAGCCGGTCCGGATCTTCAGGGTGACCGGTACGTCGACCGCCCTGACCACGGCATCGAGGATCTCGGCGACCAGCGCCTCGTCCCGCAGCAGGGCGGACCCCGCTGCCTTGTTGCATACCTTCTTCGCCGGGCAGCCCATGTTGATGTCGATGATCTGCGCACCGAGTTCCACATTGCGCTGCGCGGCCTCGGCCAGCATGGCCGGATCGCCGCCGGCGATCTGCACAGAGCGCGGCTCGTCCTCGCCATCGTGGATCAGGCGCAGGCGCGACTTGCGGCTGTTCCACAGGCGGACGTCGCTGGTCACCATCTCCGATACCACCATCCCGGCGCCAAGGCGACGGCAAAGCTGACGGAACGGACGATCGGTCACCCCGGCCATCGGCGCGAGGATCAGTCTGTTGGGCAGTGTATATGGGCCGATGCGTACCACCGACATGGGGCTTCCCTGTCTTGCGGTGCTGCGAAAAAAGGGAGGGCATGATACCCGCTCTGGATGACCGGATAAAGGCTGTTTTGGATAAATTCTGAACAGCCGATTCCTTAGTTCTTACAGTTGGAAGACGAGCGGCACTTGCGCCTGGCGCTCCGCGCGAGCGGGTGGGCGTAGCGGCCCGGCGGCGACCGGCGAGGTCTTTCCGGTCACTCCGGGGAATGGAAGCTCAGGCTGTAGTTCACCGCCTTCGGACCCGGGTCGAGGATGTCCAGCGACACGTGGATCGGTACCTGCGGTGGCATTTCCGTTCGTCCGGCCAGCTCGCCGCCGAGGTACTCGCCGGGCTTGAAGCGGCGATTGGCGATGAGGTGGCCGTTGAGGTCGGCGAAGCGCAGTTCCAGCAGCGGGAACGGCTGCGAGAAGCTGGCGCGGTTGTAGATGATCGCGTCGACCACCAGCGCGCCGCTGAATTCGGGATGGCTGCGGACCACCAGGTTGCTGCTCCTGATCTGCTCCACGTCGACCTTGGAGGGAAGGGTGCAGCCGATTTCCGGGCAGAGCTGGGCGAACCAGGGGCGATAGGCGTCCTGGCGCGCCAGCTCGTCGAAATGGTAGGCGACGTACTGAGCGGCGAGACCACCCAGCGCCAGCAGGATCAGCAGCAGCCAACCGAGACGCCGCGGCCATTGGCGCCGGGGCTTCTCCCAGGCCAGTTGCAGCGGCTCGTCGCGCAACTGGTCGAGACTCTCGACCGGCGCCTCGTCCGGCTTGCGGGCGCTGCCCAGGGGCGCGACGGACTGTTCCTCGGCGCTTTCCTCGTCGTCTTCATCCAGGGCGCTCAGTCCGTGGCGGCGCTTGCCGAGGCGGGGCTCGTCGTCATCGTCGTCATCGAGGCTGAGGCGAAGTTCCGGCGGATCCTCGGCGCGGCGCAGCGGCACGAAGGATACCCGCTCTTCCGCCAGCGGTTCGCCGAGGCTCGGTTCCTGGCGCGGATTGCCGCGCGCCGGCTGGGCTGGTTCGGCATCGGCGATCAGCGCCTCGGCCCAGCGTTCGTCGTGTGGATCGCGTTCGTCGTCGCGGCGCGCCAGCAGGCTCTCCGCCGGTCGCGGGGCCTTCTCGATGCTGGAGAACTCCTGGTTCAGCTCGAATTCGTCGAGCTTGGCCAGTTCCTCGTCGAGGTTGAGGCTGTCCAGATCGAGGTCGTCATGGATCCACAGGGTTTCGTCGCGCGGGCGCGCTGCCGGGGGCGCGGCCGAGGTGGCGGCCGCGACGCTGGGCGCGGGTGGCGGAGCGGCGGCCGGCTTCGCTTCGGCTGCCGAAGGAGCGTTCGCGCGCGGCGCGCCACCGACCTGGTGTTGCAGGGCGTTGAAGACTTTCAGGCAGGTGCCGCAGCGGACCGCGCCATTGGCGGCGCCCAGTTGCGCGTCGTTGACGCGGAAACTGGTGCTGCAATGGGGACATTGGGTGATGACGCTTTCGCTCATGCGGCGATCCGTAGGAAAAATCCGGCGGCTAGTCTACCCCAAGCTTCTTGCACGAAGGCAGTGGGGCGGGATCAGTGGTGGCTGGCGGTGCGCCATCAATCGGCGCGGCGGCGGCCGCTGATGCGGATCCAGCCTTCGCGCTCGGCGGTCGGGTCGAGATCGAAGTGTGCGGAGTAGGCCGCGCGGACCTCCTCGGCCTGCTCGGCGAGGATGCCGGACAGCGCCAGCAGGCCGCCGGGACGTACCAGGCCGGTCAGTTGCGGGGCGAGGGAAACCAGCGGGCCGGCGAGGATATTGGCGACCAGCACGTCGGCCTGTCGCTGCGGCAGGTCCGCCGGCAGGTAGACAGGGAACCGCGCGGGCTCGATACCGTTGCGCGAGGCATTGTCGCGCGAGGCTTCCAGGGCCTGTGGATCGATGTCGCTGCCGACCGCCCGTTCGGCGCCGAGCAGCAGCGCGGCGATGGCGAGGATTCCCGAGCCGCAACCGAAGTCGAGCACCTGCCGGCCGGCCAGTTCCTGGCCGTCGAGCCATTCCAGGCACAGCGCGGTGGTCGGGTGGGTGCCGGTGCCGAAGGCCAGGCCCGGATCGAGCAGCAGGTTGACCGCGTCCGGCTCGGGGGCGGCGTGCCAGCTCGGCACGATCCACAGGCGGCGGCCGAAACGCATCGGCTGGAAGTTGTCCATCCAGCTGCGTTCCCAATCCTGGTCGGCGATTTCCTCGACATGGTGCTCGGGCAGGTCGCCGCCGGTAAGCAAGGCGAGGTGGGCGAGCAGGGCGGTCTCGTCGGTGTCCGCTTCGAACAGCGCCAGCAGGTGGGTGCGCGACCACAGCGGGGTGGTGCCGAGGTCCGGCTCGAAGATCGGCTGGTCTTCGGCGTCCATGAAGGTCACGGAGACGGCGCCGACTTCGAGCAGGGCGTCTTCGTAGGTTTCGGCCTGTTCCGGGGTGATGGCCAGGCGAACTTGTAACCAGGGCATGGGGCGACCTCTGTTGCGGCTGTAAACGAAACGGGCCGCCCAGGGGCGACCCGTTTTCCACCGCGCAAGCTTACTTGAGGCTAGCCGGCGCTGCCACTCTCTGCCGTGGCCTCGCCGCGCAGTTGCGCCAGGCCGCGATTGGCCAGGTGGCAGGTACCGCCGCCGAGCACCGCCGGCAGCAGCAGGTTGAGCAGCGGCACCAGCGCCAGGAGCAGTATCAGCAGGCCGAACAGCAACAGGCTGCCGCGGCGAGCACGAAGCACGGCGAGCTGCTCGCCGGCATCGGCCAGCCCGGCCAGCGTGGCGGGCAGCAGGAAGCGGATGTTCAGGTAGGCCAGCGCCAGCAGCAGGAGTACACCGTTGTAGAGCGGAACCAGCAGGCCGACCAGGATCGATCCGGAAACGCCCAGCCAGGGTGCTAGGCGGAAGCCGGCGGCACGCCACAGCGAGATCCTTTCGCCGGAGGCAGGTGCCAGTCGCGGGTAGCGTTGGCGGACCTGTTCCTTCAGTTGTCCGAGCAGGCCGATGCGCAGGCCCAGGCGGATGCCGAAGACGATGCTGGCGGCGTACAGGGCGACGAAGAACAGCGCGGCATAGCCGACGAAATAGAACGCCAGTTGCGCCAGTCCTGCCAGGCCGTTGAAGGCCGCCAGCGGATCGAAGTACGGGCCACCGCTGCCGGCCTCGATCAGCGAGCCGCTGGGGATCAGGGCGAAGTTGGCCACGCTGAATGCCGTGTACAGCGCGGCCCAGCCGCAGAGGCGGATGATCGGTTCGAAGAAATGCACGAACAGCCAGGTGCACAGCACGCTGACGAGAATGCACAGGCTCGCGGAGCGGAAGAGTGCGGCGGGTTGCAGGCTTTCCCTGAAGCCCAGGGCGAAGCAGGTCGCGGCCTCGGTCGCGGCGGCCAGCGATTGGCGGTACCAGCGGCGGATGCGTTCCATGCAGGAGTCCGGTGGTGGAGGGGCGACGAGGATAGCACCGTTGGGGCGGCCGGCAGGCGGAAACGACAAGGGCCGCCCGGAGGCAGCCCTTGTGCGCAGCGACTGACGGATCAGTGCTTGTCCATACCCAGTTTCTTCTCCAGGTAGTGGATGTTCACCCCGCCCTTGCAGAAGGCGGCGTCGCGCACCAGGTCCTTGTGCAGTTCGGTATTGGTCTTGATACCGTCGACGATCAACTCGTCCAGGGCATTGCGCATCCGCGCCAGCGCCTCGTCGCGGTCGGCACCGTAGGTGATGACCTTGCCGACCAGCGAGTCGTAGTTCGGCGGTACGCTGTAGCCGCTGTAGAGGTGCGAGTCGACGCGCACGCCGTTGCCGCCGGGGGCGTGGAAGTGCTTGACCTTGCCCGGGCTGGGCATGAAGGTCTTCGGGTCTTCGGCGTTGATCCGGCATTCCAGCGCATGGCCGCGGATGACCACGTCCTCCTGGCGGATCGAGAGCTTCTCGCCGGAGGCGATGCGCAGCATCTCCTTGACGATGTCGACACCGGTGACCATCTCCGATACCGGGTGCTCCACCTGCACGCGAGTGTTCATCTCGATGAAGTAGAAGCGGCCGTTCTCGTAGAGGAACTCGAAGGTGCCGGCGCCGCGGTAGCCGATCTCGATGCAGGCCTGGACGCAGCGGGCGAAGACTTCCTGGCGGGCCTTCTCGTCGATGCCGGGGGCCGGCGCCTCTTCGATTACCTTCTGGTGGCGGCGCTGCAGGGAGCAGTCGCGGTCGCCGAGGTGGATGGCGTTGCCCTGGCCGTCGGAAAGCACCTGGACTTCCACGTGGCGCGGGTTGGTCAGGAACTTCTCCAGGTAGACCATCGGGTTGCCGAACGCCGCGCCGGCCTCGGTGCGGGTCAGCTTGGCCGACTTGATCAGCTCGGATTCGTCGTAGACCACGCGCATGCCGCGCCCACCGCCGCCGCCGGCGGCCTTGATGATCACCGGGTAGCCGACCTCGCGGGCGATCGCCAGGGCGGTCTCTTCATCTTCCGGCAGCGGGCCGTCGGAGCCCGGCACGGTGGGGACGCCGGCGCGCTTCATGGCGTCCTTGGCCGAGACCTTGTCGCCCATCAGGCGGATCACCTCGGCGGTCGGGCCGACGAAGGTGAAGCCGGAGCGTTCGATCTGCTCGGCGAAGTCGGCGTTCTCGGCGAGGAAGCCGTAGCCGGGGTGGATCGCGGTGGCGCCGGTGACCTCGGCCGCGGCGATGATCGCCGGGATCTGCAGGTACGACTGGGTGGCCGGGGCCGGACCGATGCACACCGATTCGTCGGCGAGCGACAGGTGCATCAACTCGCGGTCGGCGGTGGAGTGTACCGCCACCGTCTTGATCCCCAGCTCCTTGCATGCGCGAAGGATGCGCAAGGCGATTTCGCCGCGGTTGGCGATCAGCACTTTTTCCAACATCGCAGGTTCCCCGCGGCTTAGACGATGGTGAATAGCGGCTGGTCGAACTCAACCGGCTGGCCGTTCTCCACCAGGATCGACTCGATGGTGCCGCTAATTTCGGCTTCGATGTGGTTCATCATCTTCATGGCTTCGACGATGCACAGGATGTCGCCTTTCTTCACGCTCTGGCCGACTTCGACGAAGTTGGCCGAGGTCGGCGAGGCGGCGCGGTAGAAGGTGCCGACCATCGGCGAGCGAACCACGTTGCCGTTCAGCTTCGGAGCGGCCGGGGCGCTTTCCGCGGCAGCGGCGGCCGGAGCGGCGGCTGCCGGCGCCGGCGCGGCGACCGGAGCGGCGAAGGCCGGAGCCTGTGCGTACACCGGCTGGGCGGCGGTCTTGCTGTGGCGGCTGATGCGTACCGACTCTTCGCCTTCGCGGATTTCCAGCTCGTCGATACCGGACTCTTCCAGCAGCTCGATCAGTTTCTTGACTTTACGAATGTCCATTAGCGCTAGCACTCCCAGTGAGGTCAGGGGCGTTGAAGTTGTTCAAGGGCGGATTCCAGGGCCAGGCGGTAGCCTGTGGCGCCGAGACCGCAGATCACCCCTACCGCCACGTCGGAGAAGTAGGAGTGATGCCGGAAAGGTTCACGTTTGTGCACGTTCGACAGGTGCACTTCGATGAATGGGATGCTCACCGCAAGCAGCGCGTCACGTAACGCGACGCTGGTATGGGTGAATGCCGCCGGATTGATGATGATGAAGTCCACGCCTTCGTCGCGCGCGGCATGGATCCGGTCGATCAGTTCGTATTCGGCGTTGCTTTGCAGATGCAGCAGGTGGTGGCCGGCTTCGCGGGCGCGGCGCTCGAGGTCCTGGTTGATCTGCCCGAGGGTGGTCGAACCGTAGGTGCCGGGCTCGCGGGTGCCCAGCAGGTTCAGATTCGGCCCGTGCAATACGAGGAGGGTCGCCATTGTCTTGTTGATTGTCCTGTACAGGCTGCAAACGGCAAGCGGGCACTATGCCGGAATTTCCGTATGACTGTCCAGTCACTGTTAGATTGCAGTAGATCGCCGCATGTTGACCGGCAATTGCGGCAGAAGTATGTCAGCGCATGTCACTGCCGGGTAGCGGCCCGGCGCAGTCGTTCGGCGAGCCCGGCGGCGTCGATCTCTCCGATGACGCGCAAGTCGCTCCATTCGTCACCGCCCGGGGCGAAGAACAGGATCGCCGGCGGACCGAACAGGTTGTAGCGGTCCAGCAGGCCGCGCTGGGCCGGGTTGCTTTCGGTGATGTCGAAGCGCAGCAGGCGGTAGGCCGGCAGTCGTGCCTGCACCGTGGGATCGGTGAGAACCTGGCGCTCGATGACCTTGCAACTGATGCACCAGTCCGCATACCAGTCCAGCAGCACCGGCTTGCCGGCCTGGCGTGCCTCGGCCAGGGCGGCGTCCAGCTGCGCCGGGGTGGTCAGGTTCTGCCATTCGCCGGGCGTGCTCGGTGGCCCGGCGTGGATCGACGGCACCGAGCGGCCCAGCGGATGGATCGGGTCCGACTCGCCCTGCAGGGCGCCGATCCAGGCGGCCACCGCGTAGGTCAGGAACATCAGGCCAAGCAGTTGCAGCAGGCGGCGTGCGGCGCTCTTCGGGGTGAATTCGAGGGCGCCCAGGGCCAGGCCGGCGCCGCCGGCGAGCATGCCCCAGAGCATCAGCGCCACCGGGCCGGACACCACCCGCTCCAGCAGCCACACGGCGACCGCCAGCAACAGCACGCCGAAGGCGTTGCGCACGCCGTTCATCCAGGCTCCGCTCTTGGGCAGCAGGGCGCCGCCGCCGGCGCCGAAGACCACCAGCGGCGTACCCATGCCCAGGCCGAGGGCGAACAGTTGCAGGCCGCCCCCCCAGGCATCGCCGCTGGCGCTGATATAGAGCAGCGAGGCGGCCAGCGGGGCGGAGACGCAGGGCGAGACCAGCAGGCTGGAAAGCACGCCGAGGGTGGCCGCGCCGAGGATCGAGCCGCCGCGCGCATCGCCGGCCAGGCGGTCGAGCGGTTCGCGGATGAAGCCGGGCAGGCGCAGCTCGAAGAAGCCGAACATGGCCACGGCGAACAGCGCGAAGAACGCCGCGAATGGCACCAGTACCCAGGGCGACTGCAATTGCGCCTGGAGATTGAGGCTGGCGCCGAACATGCCCATCAGCGCGCCGAGCAGGGCGAAGCAGAGCGCCATCGGCAGCACGTAGGCGAGCGACAGGACGAAGCCGCGACCACCGCCCGGCCGGCCGCGCAGGACCACTCCGGAGAGGATCGGCAGCATCGGCAGCACGCAGGGGGTGAAGGTCAGGGTCAGGCCGGCGAGGAAGAAGAACAGCAGGCTGCGCTTGCCCTTGTGCTCGAGCGGGCCCTTGCCGGCCGCGTCGCTCGCGGCTGGCGTCGCGGCACCGCCGTCGATGTCGAAGCGCCTGGTTTCCGGGGGGTAGCAGAGGCCCTTGTCGGCGCAGCCCTGGTAGGTCACCACCAGGGTATAGGGCTGCCGGGCCGGGTTGTTCAGGGGAATCTCCAGGTCGACGATGTTGTAGTAGACCTCGGTATCGCCGAAGTACTCGTCGTGGTGCTGCTTGCCCGCCGGCAGTTGCACCTGGCCGAGGCTGACCTGGGCTGGCTCGACCTTGAACTGGAAGCGGTGGCGGTAGAGGTAGTAGCCCTCGGCGTTGACGAAGCGCAGCAGCACGTGCTGCGCGTCGCTGCGCTCGACGCTGGGCTTGAACGCCTGGTCGACCTTGAGGAAGTCGCCGCCATCGAGGCCGCCGCCGAGGGAGGCGCCGGGACGGCTGTCGAACAGGCCCGCGCCGGCGGGCAGGGCGACCAGCAGGAGGATCAGGGTCAGCAGGCGGCGCATGGATATCTCGTCGGATCAAAAGCCGGAATGATAGCGGAAAGCCGGGCCCGATCGAGCCCCGTGCGGCTGATCAGGTCCTGCCCCGGTTCCGCTGAGCGGTATCCGACCGGTGCGAAGCCAGACGGTTCCTCTGGCGCCTTGCGGCACGTCGCCGCAGGGTCACAGGCGGAAGGCCTGCACCGTGGTGCGCAGGTCGCCGCCCAGTTGCCGCAGTTGCTCGCCCTGTTCGCGGCTATGGCCGATCAGCCGCAGATTTTCCCCGCCCAGAGCGTGGATGCGTTCGCTGTGCGAGCGAATCTCGCCGACCGCCTGGCTCTGCTGGGTCGAGCCTTCGGCGATGCGTTCGGCCATCACGCCGATGGTATGGATCGCGGCGACCACTTCGTCCAGTGCGCCCTCCGCCGCGCCGGCCTGTTCGGCGGTGCGTTCGGCATGCTCGACCTGGCTGCGCATGGCCTCCACCGATTGCCGCGCGGCCTGTTGCAGGCGGCCGATGAGCTGCTGGATCTCCTCGGTGGCGCCGGCGGTGCGCTGGGCCAGCGAGCGGACTTCCTCGGCGACCACGGCGAAGCCGCGGCCCTGGTCGCCGGCGCGGGCGGCCTCGATGGCGGCATTGAGGGCGAGCAGGTTGGTCTGTTCGGCGATCGAGCGGATCACCGTCAGCACGCTGCCAATGGTCGCCGACTCCTCGGCCAGGCGCTCGATCGACTGGGCGTTGCCCTGCACCTCGTCGACCAGCTCGCGCAGGCCGCCCAGGCTCTCGCCGATCACCCGCTGGCCGTGCTCCACTGCCTGGCCTGCGCTGCGACTGGCGTCGGCGGTCTGGCTGGCGTCTCCGGCGACCTGCTGGATCGCCGCTTCCATGTCGCCGAGGGCGTCGCGGATCTGCCCGGTATCGCCGGCCTGGCGCTCGACCCCGGCATGCAGGCCGCTGCTGACCTCGGCCAGGGTCTGGCTGCTGCCGGCGACCTGTTCGGCGCGGCGGTGGATCGCGCCGACCAGCTCGGCGAGGAAGCTGCGCAGGCGGTTCAGCGAATCCTCCAGGTTGCGCAGGTCCTCGGTGCGGGTACGCAGGGATATGGGGCGTGAGAAGTCGCCGTCGGCCCAGGCCGAGAGCGCCGGCACCAGTTGCCCGAGGACCCGTGCCAGGCGCCTTTGCAGGCTGTCGATGGCGAGGGCGATGAGCAGGATCAGGGCGATCATCCCACCCTGGATCAGGCGTACCTGGCTTTGCAGGCGCTGGCGCTCGCCGCGCACCTGCGGTTCCAGGGTGGCCAGGGCCTGGCGCACCGCGTCCAGTTTGGCGCCGGTGTCGGCGGACAGTTGCTGGCGACGCTCGATCAGGTCGCGGGTGCGGCGCAACTCGTCCGGATAGCGTTGCAGCAGGCTGGCGAGTTCGCGCCGCAGCGCCACGCCGCGGTCTTCGGCATTGCCGGCGCCAGCCTCGGCGTCGCCGGCCAGCCCCATCATGGCGGCGAAGTCGTCGCTGGCCGAGCGCTGTTCGTCGAGCACGCCGAGCAACGGCAAGGCCTCGATCCGCCCGGCCTGCTCGCGCAGGTTGGCCAGTTCGCGCTCGACGTCGCCGGCCAGGGCCGGGTTGGCGCTTTCCACCAGCTTGGCGCGGGCCAGGCTGAGGCGGGTCAGGTGCAGGCTGGCGAGCAGCAGCGGGGTGCGGTAGGCGCCGGCCTGGGGCTGCTCCGTCGCGGCATCCAGGTAGGCGGACCATTGTTCCAGGTTGCCGGCGAGGTCGCGCTCGGCCTGTAGCAGCAGGCCCTGCGGGTCGCCGGCGAGCTTGCCGGCGGCGAGCAGGTCGCCGGCGCTGAATTCGCGCAACTCCGCGAGGCTTGGCGCGAGGGTCCTGGCGAGGTCCGGCGGTAGCTCCGGCAAGGCCTCGGCGAGGCTTTCCAGGGCCTGCAGCGCGGCCTGCTGGCGTACGGCGTCGCCGCTGCCGAGGTACTGGCGGACGTTGCGCGCGACCTGTTCGTCGAAGCGCTGCGACAGCTCCAGGTACTGGTCGAGCAACTGGAACGGGCGCTCCATGGCGCGTTGCGACCACCACAGGGTGATTCCCAGGGCGAGGCAGACGGTGAGCAGGAGCAGGGTGTTGAGATTGGTGAGTTGCTTGAGGCGCATGGCGGGTCTCGTCCGACTACGGAGCGGCGAGACCGCAGGTTATTTCCGTTTGGTTACCAGGTGATGACAAAGAGCCATTACCGGGCGTCGGGACGATATACCTCGATCCGGTTGCGTCCGCCGTGCTTGGCCCGGTACAGCGCTTCGTCGGCCTGCTTGGCCATGCTCTTGATATCGAGGTCCGGGGTCAGCTCGGCGATGCCGCAACTGAAGGTGCAGCGCAGGTCGGTCGGTTGCGCCGGGTAGTGGATCTCGGCGAAGCGCTGGCGAATCTCGTCGAGCACCAGGCGCGCGGCGTCCAGATCGGTGTCCGGAAGGACCACGGCGAACTCCTCGCCGCCATAGCGGCCGATGTGGTCGGTCTTGCGCAGGCGCTGCTTGAGAAACAGCGCCAGGCCCTTGATCACCCGGTCGCCCATGGGGTGGCCGAAACGGTCGTTGACCTGCTTGAAGTGGTCGATGTCGAGCATCGCGAAGCTCAGCGGACGGCCATCGCGACGCGCGCGCAGGCGGGCGTCCTCGAGCAGTTGCAGGGTATGGGTGTGGTTGTACAGGCCGGTCAGGCTGTCGCGCACCATCCGCGCCTTCAGGCTGCGCGCGCGGCTGGCGCGGGTGCGCACGGTGGCGATCAGGTGGCGCGGGCGGATCGGCTTGGTGAGGAAGTCGTCGCCGCCTTCGCTCATGGCGTCCAGCTGCTTGTCCAGGTCGTCCTCGGCGGACAGGTAGATGATCGGCACGCTGACGTGGCGTTCGTGCTGGCGGATCACCTTGGCCAACTCGGTGCCCAGGCACTCGGGCATGTACATGTCGAGGATGATCAGGTCGGGCTGGAAGTCGCTCAGCTCAGCCATCACCGACAGCGGCTCGGTGAGCGCGCGGGTGATGATCCCGGCGCTGTTGAGGACCATCTCGGTGTGCAGCGCCTGGGCCCGGGAGTCGTCGACGATCAGTACCCGGTAGGGTTCGTAGAAGCTCAGGCGGCTGAGGGTCTCGATCTTTTCCAGCACGCTGGAGGCGTCCAGGGTGCCGGTGAAGAATTCCTGGCCGCCGGCGCGGGCTGCGGCCAGGCGGGTCGGGGTGTCGGTCTCGCTGTCGCTGAAGAACAGCACCGGCAGCTTGTGTTCGAGGCCGGCCTGGGCCTCGCTGGCCAGTCGCAGGCCCATGTCGGGGCCGGCGAAGTCGACTTCCATGACGATCGCCGCCGGGTAGCGTTCGCGCATGCTGGCGCGGAAGGCGTCGGCGGTCTCGCAGCTCAGCGCCTGCAGACCGAAGAACTCCAGTTGCTGGGCCAGGCGCTCGGCGCGTTCGCGGTCCTTCAGTGCCAGGTAGACCGGTTTGCGCAATGGCGGCAGGACGGTGTGCTCGAGCTGGTCGCCATGCCGCAGGCCGGTGCGCGACAGGCGCTGCATCAACTGGTTGAGTTCGCTGATCGACTCGCTGGAAAGCCGGCCGCGGTTGGCCTCGACGACGTCCAGGGTACGGTCGATGGCACCGGCCAGCTGGGCATGCTCGGCTTGCTCGAAGCGTTCGGCGTAGCGCTGCAGGCGCAGGGTGGCGTCGGCCAGTTCTTCCATGCCGTCGCTGTTCCACTCCGCGCGGGTCAGGCGTTGCCAGACCTCCAGAACCTGGCGCGCCTGGTTGATCACTCGCTGGGCGAAGTGGTGCTTCAGGCGGTCCAGGGTCGGGTCATCGTGCTCGGTCATCATGACGCGCTTCTTTCGTGGTCTTCGCGGCAGAGCGTCGCTGCGAATGATGGCTCTATGCTATCACCTATCGCCATGAAAGCCAGCGGCCGTTGGGCGGCTGACGAGAGGAGCCTTTTCTTTTCCAAATGTCATCCCCACCTGTTGGTGGGTGCCTTTGTGCGACGGACTACGGCATGCTTATGCCTGTTTCGGAAAATTCTCACTGAGCATTCCGGCACAAAACCGGCTTCCACTACGCTGAAAGCCGACGATGCCGAGGTTTTCGGCGTCCTGGAAGGGTTGGCGCTTGGCACGGAACGCGTTCGCCATGGTCCAATCCCCCATCTATCGAGCTGTTTTAAGGACCCTTGCCATGCTGGACTGGAAGAAGCGTCGTGGGACCATGCGCGATCGCGTGGACAATTCCGTGGATGATGTGCGTACCTACTTCGGCGGCCCCTGGCTGGTGCGCGTGGTGGGAGGCCTGCTGGGCGTCTACCTGCTGGTGGCGATGCTGGTCGGCTGGTACTGGAGCCAGGAACCCGACCTGTTCCCCGTGCAGCAGGACGCCCAGGCCGCCGCCGAGCGCGCCGGGCGGCAGATGGTCACCGGCTACACCACGGTGGAGACCCTCAAGGAAGTGGTCGACACCCTGCTGACCAAGCCGGGCGGCTACATCTCCAACGACATCTTCCCGCCGGGCATCTGGATGGACAACATGCCCAGCTGGGAGTATGGCGTGCTGGTCCAGGTGCGTGACATCAGCCGGGCGCTGCGCAAGGACTTCGCCCGTTCGCAGTCGCAGTCCACCGAGGACGCCGACCTGGCTCGCGCCGAGCCGCGCTTCAACTTCGACAACAAGAGCTGGGCGCTGCCGGCGTCCGAGTCGGAGTACCAGGAAGGCATCAAGTCGCTGGACCGCTACCTGGCCCGCCTGTCCGACCCGAACCAGCCCAACGCGCAGTTCTATGCCCGCGCCGACAACCTGAACAACTGGCTGGGCGACGTCGCCACCCGCCTGGGCTCGCTGTCCCAGCGCCTGTCGGCGAGTGTCGGCCGGGTCAAGCTGAACACCAACATCAAGAACCCCGAAGAAGTACAGCCGGGCGAGGCGCCCAAGGTCGAGGAAGTGGTCCAGGAAACCCCCTGGCTGCAGATCGACAACGTCTTCTACGAGGCCCGTGGCCAGGCCTGGGCGCTGTCGCACCTGCTGCGCGCCATCGAGGTCGACTTCGCCGACGTGCTGGCGAAGAAGAACGCCACGGTCAGCGTGCGGCAGATCATCCGCGAGCTGGAGGCCGCGCAGGAGCCGTTGTGGAGCCCGATGGTGCTGAACGGCAGCGGCTACGGCATCCTGGCCAACCACTCGCTGGTGATGGCCAACTACATTTCCCGCGCCAACGCCGCGGTGATCGACCTGCGCCAGCTGCTTTCCCAGGGCTGACCCATGGCCGCGCCGATCAGCGCCGAAGAGGTGGCCCACCGGGCCGCCTCCGACGCCGAACTCATCGCCTGGGTCGACGAGCAGGACCGCCCGCTCGGTAGCCTGCCGCGCGCGGAGCTGCGCGAGCGCGGGCTGATCGGTCGCGGCACCTTCATCCTGCTGTTCAACTCCGCCGGCGAGCTGTGCGTGCAGCGCCGGACCCTGAGCAAGGCGGTCTATCCGGGGTACTGGGACCTCGCCGCCGGCGGCATGGTCCAGGCCGGCGAGCCCTACGCCGACTCCGCCGCCCGCGAACTGGAGGAAGAGCTGGGAATCCGCGACGCGGTTCTGCGCGAACATGGCCGCTTCTTCTTCGACGAACCGGGCAACCGGCTCTGGTGCGCGGTGTTTTCCGCTGTCTCCGATGCGCCCTTGCGCCTGCAGGCGGAGGAAATCTCCGAAGCACGCTTCATCCGTCCCGAACTGGCGCTGGAAGAGGCTCGCAGCCTGCCGTACTGCCCCGATTCCCTGCAGGCGTTGCGCCTGTACCTGGATGCCTGAGCCGCGGATGTCGCCATTTCACCGATCAATGGCGCATTTTCGCTCTTAGCATTTGCTCGCAATGCTGCTAAATTGCGCGACCTTTTCGGGCGGTCCCCATGCCGCCCCTGCGCAGCCCCTGCCTGAGTGGGGCGTCGCGGTCGGCTCCCGCCGGCCATCGTTATTGACCTGGCCCGTCGAGGCCATTCTGGGGGAAACGCCCGGTGGTCAAAAAAGCTTCGTCCCTGTCCGCCCTCGGCGGGCTGGTGTATTCCACGGATGGCGGCCGGCATTGCCCGGACTGCCAGCAACCCAAAGACGCCTGCATCTGCGGGCAGGCCGTAGCGCCTGTCGGCGACGGGATCGCGCGCGTGCGCCGCGAGACCAAGGGCCGCGGCGGCAAGACGGTGACCACCATCAGTGGCCTGCCGCTCGCCGGCGATGCGCTCAAGGAGCTGGCCAGCGCGCTGAAGCGGCGCTGCGGCACCGGCGGCAGTCTCAAGGACGGCGTGGTGGAGATCCAGGGCGAGCATGTCGAACTGCTGATCGACGAACTCCTCAAGCGCGGTTTCAAGGCGAAGAAGTCCGGCGGCTGACCGCGTTCTCCCCTGCAGAGAGCGGGCAGGTCCGGCACCGCGAAGGCCGCGCCAGCCCTTTCCCTAGATGGGAGACTGCGGATACCCGCATGAGCGGATTTCCTCGGCTTTCCTAAACTACCGCCCAGTGTGGCGGTCAACACGGCAACGTCACATCCTCCGGCTAGCCTCCACCACAGGCGTGCCGGCCCAGGGCCATCCGGAGATCCCGGCGCCCGCCCGACCCCGAACATTGAGGAGATCACCGCGCATGGCCGCTCGACGGACTCGCAAAGACGATGGCAGCAACTGGACCGTGGCCGACAGCCGCGGCGTATACGGCATCCGCCACTGGGGTGCGGGTTATTTCGCCATCAACGATGGCGGCAATGTCGAAGTGCGTCCGCAGGGCGCCGACTCGACGCCCATCGATCTCTACGAGCTGGTCGGCCAGTTGCGCGAGGCGGGCCTGAGCCTGCCGCTGCTGGTGCGCTTCCCGGATATCCTGCAGGACCGCGTGCGCAAGCTCACCGGCGCCTTCGACGCGAACATCGAGCGCCTCGAATACCAGAGCCGCTATACCGCGCTGTATCCGATCAAGGTCAACCAGCAGGAAGCGGTGGTGGAGAACATCATCGCCACCGAGAACGTCTCCATCGGCCTGGAGGCAGGCTCCAAGCCGGAACTCATGGCGGTGCTGGCGCTGGCCCCGAAGGGCGGCACCATCGTCTGCAACGGCTACAAGGACCGCGAGTTCATCAAGCTGGCGCTGATGGGGCAGAAGCTCGGGCACAACGTGTTCATCGTGATCGAGAAGGAATCCGAGGTGCAGCTGGTGATCGAGGAGGCCGCCAACGTCGGCGTGCAGCCCCAGGTCGGCCTGCGTGTGCGGCTGTCCTCGCTGGCTTCGTCGAAGTGGGCAGACACCGGTGGCGAGAAGGCCAAGTTCGGCCTTTCCGCCGCCCAGCTGCTGTCGGTGGTCGAGCGCTTCCGCCAGGCCGGTCTCGACCAGGGCGTGCGCCTGCTGCATTTCCACATGGGCTCGCAGATCGCCAACCTGGCCGACTACCAGCACGGCTTCAAGGAAGCCATCCGCTACTACGGCGAGCTGCGCGCGCTCGGCCTGCCGGTGGATCACATCGACGTCGGCGGTGGCCTTGGCGTCGACTACGACGGCACCCATTCGCGCAACGCCAGCTCGATCAACTACGACATCGATGACTATGCCGGCGTGGTGGTCGGCATGCTCAAGGAGTTCTGCGACGCCCAGGGCCTGCCGCATCCGCACATCTTCTCGGAGAGCGGCCGGGCGCTGACCGCGCACCATGCGGTGCTGATCACCCAGGTCACCGACGTCGAGCGGCACAACGACGACGTGCCGAAGATCGTCGATCTCGACGAGCAGCCGGAGATCGTCCGCTGGCTGGCCGAACTGCTCGGCCCGACCGATGCCGAGATGGTCACCGAGACCTACTGGCGCGCCACCCACTACATCGGCGACGCCGCCGCGCAGTATGCCGACGGCAAGATCAGCCTGGCGCAGAAAGCCCTCGCCGAGCAGTGCTACTTCGCTATCTGCCGGCGCCTGCACAACCAGCTCAAGGCCCGCCAGCGCTCCCACCGGCAGGTCCTCGACGAACTCAACGACAAGCTCGCCGACAAGTACATCTGCAACTTCTCGGTGTTCCAGAGCCTGCCGGATACCTGGGCCATCGGCCAGGTGCTGCCGATCCTGCCGCTGCACCGCCTGGGCGAGGAGCCGGATCGGCGCGCGGTACTGCAGGACCTGACCTGCGACTCCGACGGCAAGATCACCCAGTACGTCGACGAGCAGAGCATCGAGACCAGCCTGCCGGTGCACGAGGTGAAGGAGGGCGAGGACTACCTGATCGGGGTGTTCCTGGTCGGCGCCTACCAGGAGATCCTCGGCGACATGCACAACCTGTTCGGCGACACCGACTCGGTGAACGTCTACCAGCGCGCAGACGGCGGCATCTATCACGCCGGCATCGAGACCCACGACACCATCGAGGACATGCTGCGCTACGTGCACCTGTCGCCGGAGGAACTGATGACCCTCTACCGCGACAAGGTCGCCGGGGCCAAGCTCACCGCCCGCGAGCGCAACCAGTACCTGGATGCGCTGCGCCTGGGGCTGACCCGCTCGGCGTACCTGTCCTGACTGGCTAGCCCGTCGGCGACGGGAAGCGAACCAGGCAATGGCCGGCGGGCGCGAGGCGCCCGCCGGCCGTTTCGTTTCCGTTATCTGGGAGTTCCGCGCAACCCTTCATTTCTACTTCCCTGCCGGCGGTGGACGTCGGCGTGGTTGCCTGCTGTGTCCGGCGGATAACGCTCCGCATCATTCGTCCTACCCGTGGGGGGGGAAGGGCCGGACGTTTCCAGCGGCTCCTGGATGCTCCGCGCCTCAGAAGTACTTCAACCAGGCGATATCCCGCCGCCGCGCCTTGAAACCAGCGAACCAGTGCACCGCCGGGTACAGCGCCACGGCCAGCAGGATGCTGCACAGCCATAGCGCAGGCACCGAGGAGAAACCGAAGTAGTCGCCCCGATTGGCGCCCCAGATCGCCAGCGCCAGCAGGTACAGCAGCTTCAGTAGGTAGAGATGCAGCAGGTAGAAGAACATCGGCGCTCCGCCGAACGCCACCAGGGCCTTGCCGCGACCGCTCCAGTCCAGGCGTTCGAACCAGGCCAGGAGCAGCAGGCCGATTCCCAGGGTGAGGGCGAGGAACAGCAGCGACGGCGGATACTTGGTGACGTTGAAGAAGCCCATCAGGGTGATCGCCGGCGTCTCGCCGAAGGCCCAGGGTTTCTCGCCATAGCCGTTGAGCAGGCGCAGCAGGATGAAGCCGAGCAGCAGCCCGCCACCGCCCGCCAGCAGGTAGCGT
Organism: Pseudomonas sp. KBN12P06040; assembly: GCF_037574965.1. NCBI lineage: Bacteria > Pseudomonadati > Pseudomonadota > Gammaproteobacteria > Pseudomonadales > Pseudomonadaceae > Pseudomonas > Pseudomonas sp. KBN12P06040. Next base: position 5,614,355 of record NZ_JBBELS010000001.1, on the reverse strand, counting down.
CGGCGCGTGGTTGCCGGCGTGGCGCCGCTGAACCAGTTGCCTGCGGCATAGCCCAGGGCGATCACACCGATCCACGGCAGCAGGGGGTAGGAGGTGCGCAGGCGCAGGGCGTCGCCCGCTTCGATCCAGCCGCGGTCGTGGAGCACCGCCCACGGCAGGTGCCAGGCCGAGCCGGGAGCGAAATGCAGCGGATCGAGCAGGTTGTGGCCGGCCACCAGCAGCACGCCGAGCGCCGCGAGCAGAGGGCGCGGCAACCAGAGCAGGGCGGCCAGGGCGAGCATGCTCAGGCCGATCGCCCAGATCACCTGGAGGTAGATCACCGTCGGCGGCAACTGGAAGGTCCAGGCGAAGTTCACCAGGGTCAGTTCCAGCGCCACCAGGAACAACCCGCGCTTGAACAGGAACGCCGAGACCGCCCGGCGTCCCTGGTGCTTCTCGCCGTAGAGGAATGCCGACAGGCCGGTGAGGAAGACGAACACCGGCGCGCACAGGTGCGCCAGGGTGCGGCTGAGGAACAGCGCCGGCTCGGTGCTGGCGACGTCCATCGGGTCGCCGACCTGGCGGTGCAGGAAAAAGGTCTCGCGGACATGGTCGAGCAGCATGAACAGCATCACCAGGCCGCGCAGGGCGTCGATGCTGTGCAGGCGGGAGGAATTGGAGATGGAGTTGGGCATGGCTGGGCTGGTCGTCGGAAAAGAGGGATGAGTATCACAGCCTGGCGGCGAGACGCGAGATAGAGCCGGGCATTGTATTGCGAGGCCGGAATCGAACTGGTAGCGTTATAGTATATCATTTCTTTTCTGGTGCGATTTCCCATGAGAGTCAGTGTGTCGCTTGTCCTCGGTGTCGGCCTCGGTTGCAGCAGCCCGGCGCTCTGGGCGGAAACGGAAAGTCCCGCGGAGCTTGAGGTCCTCACTGTCACCGCCGAAGCGGAGCGCGCGGCGGGCCCGGTGCAGGGCTACCGGGCCAATCGGTCGGCCAGCGCGACGCGCACCGACACCCGTATCGAGGACATCCCGCAAGCCATCAGCGTGGTGCCGCGCCAGGTGCTCGACGACCTTGACAGCGCTCGTATCGAACGGGCGCTGGACTTCGCCGGCGGGGTCTCGCGGCAGAACAACTTCGGCGGCCTGACGATGTTCGAGTACAACGTCCGTGGCTTCACCACTTCGGAGTTCTACCGCGACGGCTTCAGCGCCAACCGCGGCTATATGAACGCCCCGGACAGCGCCACCATCGAGCGCGTGGAAATCCTCAAGGGACCGGCCTCCAGCCTGTACGGGCGCGGCGATCCCGGCGGCACGGTGAACCTGGTGACCAAGAAGCCCCAGGCCGAGCGCTTCGCCCGCTTGCATGCCAGCGCCGGCAGTTGGGACCGCTACCGCTCGACCCTGGACCTGAACACGCCGCTGGACGAAGAGGGCGACCTGCTCTACCGGATGAACCTGGCGGTGGAGGACAGCAAGGGCTTCCGCGACTACGCCGACGGCCAGCGCCTGCTGGTGGCGCCATCGTTCAGCTGGCAACTGGACCCGGACACCTCGTTGCTGGTGGAAGCCGAGGTGGTGCGCAACCGCCAGGTCTTCGACCGCGGCACCGTGGCGCCGCACAACCACCTGGGCAGCCTGCCGCGCTCGCGGTTCTTCGGCGAACCGGACGACGGCAAGATCGACAACAACAACGAAACCCTCCAGGCCACCCTGCGCCATCACTTCAACGAGCAGTGGAGCCTGCGCCTGGCCAGCCACTACAAGCATGGCCACCTGGACGGCTACGCCTCGGAGAACTCCAGCCTCGCCGCCGACGGCTACACCCTGCGCCGGGAGTACCGCTACCGCGACTTCGAGTGGCACGACAGCATCACCCAGCTCGACCTGCTCGGCGATCTCCATACCGGCTCGATCCGCCACCAGTTGCTGATGGGCCTGGAGTACGAGCGCTACCACAACGACGAACTGATCCTGCGTAGCATCCCGTCGCGCAACCCCTATGCCATCGACATCCGCCGGCCGGTCTACGGCCAGCCGAAACCACCCTTCGGACGCGACGACCGCAACCACGAGGAAGTCGACGCGATGGCCCTCAACCTGCAGGACCAGATCGAGTTCAACGAGAAATGGCGCGGCCTGCTCGGCGTGCGCTTCGACCGCTACCGCCAGGACATGAACGCCACGCGCCTGAACAATGGCCGCTTCCGCGACACCAGCTCGCAGCAGACCCAGCGTGCCGCCACCCCGCGCATCGGCGTGCTGTACCAGGCGACCCCGGAGGTCGGCCTGTTCGCCAACGCCTCGAAATCCTTCAAGCCCAATGGCGGTACCGACATGGCCGGCAAGGCCTTCGACCCGGAGGAGGGGCGCGGCTACGAGGCGGGGGTGAAGCTCGACCTGCTCGATGGCCGGCTGGGCTTGACCCTCGCCGCGTTCCACCTGAAAAAGAAGAACGTGCTCACCGCCGACCCGAGCAATCCCGGTTACCAGCAGACCGCCGGCGAGGCGCGCAGCCAGGGCTTCGACCTGCAGTTCAGCGGCCAACTCACCGAGCAGTTGCGGCTGATCGGCGCCTACGCCTATATCGACGCCGAAGTGACCAAGGACGAGAACATCGCCCGTGGCAGCCGCCTGCTCAACGTGCCGAAGCACAGCGGCAGCCTGATGGGCGTCTACGAGTTCCGCGAAGGCTGGCTGCACGGCGCTGACGCCGGCGCGGCGGTCAACTATGTCGGCGAGCGCGCCGGCGACAGCAGCGACAGCGGCTTCGAACTGCCGGCCTACACCACCGTCGACCTGCTCGCGCACTATCCGCTGGCGAGCAATGCGACCCTCGGGGTGAACGTCAACAACCTCTTCGATCGTCGCTACTACGAGCGTTCCTATAACAACGTCTGGGTCGCCCCCGGCGAGCCGCGCAACCTGACCATGAGCCTGACCCTGAACTACTGAGCCCTCTACCGCCGCCAGGAAGCCATGCCATGCAAGGACGCACACCGCTGCTGGAAACCCTCCGCGAACTGGAATGCGAGATTCGCCTGCTCACCGTCTATGCCCGCGAGTGTTGCGGCTGCTACGAGATCCTCAGGCGCAAGCTCGACCGTCTGAGCGGACTGATCGGGGAGGATTGCAGCCGGGCGCAGTGGCAGGCCGATTCGGACGACCCTGCGTTGCAGGCGCTCGGCCTGCGCCTGCGCGACGCGGCGGTGCAGGCCCTCTGCGAACTGGAGAAGCACCTTTGCCAGGGCGTGCTGCATGAACCCGGCGAGATGGGCCGCTACCTGGGTAGCCTGCTGGAATCCATCCGCGGCGAACTCGACAGCGCCGGGATAGATGCTGATGCACGGGTCCTGTTCGTCGGCTCCGGTGCCCTGCCGACCTCGGCCCTGGTGCTGGCGCGGGAGGTCGGCGCACATTTGTGCTGCCTGGACATCGACGAGGAGGCCCTGGGCTATGCCCGCGAGATCGCCCGCTGCCAGGGGCTGGAGGCGCGCATGCAGTTTTCCTCGCTGCCGCCGGCGGAACTGGCGTTTTCCCGCGATGCCACGCATTTCCTGATCGCTTCGCTGGTGCAGCAGAAAAGCGCGGTACTGGCGCAGATCCGCCAGGTCATGCGCGCCGACGCCAAGGTCCTGCTGCGTCACGGCAGCGGCATCAAGGGACTGTTCAACTACCCGGTTGAGCCGGCCGAACTGGAGGGCTGGCGGGTTTGCGCGGAGCGGGTCAGCCAGCCGCTGTACGACACCCTGATCCTGGAGAAGGCCGGTCGATGAACGCCGCTGATGAGAGCCTGGGCAACGTCCTGCTGGTCGGTCTGGGCGCGGTGGCGATCCAGGTCGCGCTGGACCTGCGCCGCCACGGTGCCGGTCGCCTCGGCGCGCTGAACCATCCCGGCCGGCGCAGCCAGCGGATCGCCGAGGCCCTGGCGCGCGGCGCCTGCCTGCAACTGGAAGGGCAGGGGCAGCATCGCTGGCTGTCCGGCAACGCCGCGCTGGACGTCTTCCACCAGGACCCCGCTGAGCTTCGCGACGATTGGCAGACCCTGGTGCTCTGCGTGCCGGCCGACAGTTACCTGGACGTGGTCCGCGGGTTGCCCTGGGAGCGACTCGGCGGGGTGCGCACGCTGCTGCTGGTGTCCGCCTTCATCGGCGCCAACCTGCTGGTGCGCAGCGCCCTGCCGGCGGGGTGCCAGGCGACCGTGCTGAGCCTGTCCAGCTACTACGCGGCGACCAAGGTGATCGACGAGACACAACCGCTGCGGGCCCTGACCAAGGCGGTCAAGCGCAGGGTCTACCTGGGTTCCAGCCGGCCGGACTGCCCGGCGCGGGAGACCTGGCGGCGAGTCCTGGCCGGCAGCGGGGTGGAGGTGGTACCCCTGGCGACGCCGGAAGCGGCGGAGGGCCGCAACGTCACCACCTACGTGCACAGTCCGTTCTTTCTCGGCGAGTTCGCCCTCGCCCGGATACTTTCCGAGCAGGGGCCGCCCGGTTTCATGTACAAGCTCTACCCGGAGGGACCTATCACCCCCGGGGCCATTGGCGCCATGCGGCGGCTGTGGTGCGAGCTGAGCGAACTGTTGCGGCGGATGGGCGCCGAGCCGTTGAACCTGCTGCGGTTCCTCAACGACGACAACTACCCGGTGCACGAGACGATGCTGCCGCGCGCGGCCATCGACGGCTTCGCCGAGGCCGGCGCCGAGCGCCAGGAATACCTGCTGTTCGTGCGCTACGCGGCGTTGCTGGTCGATCCGTTCTCTCCGGCCGACGAGCAGGGTCGCCACTTCGACTTTTCCGCCGTGCCGTTCCGCCGCGTCAGTCGCGACGAGGATGGACTCTGGCGGCTCCCGCGGGTGCCGCTGGAGGACTATCGCAAGCTGGCGCTGATCGTCGCGCTGGCCGCCCACTTCGACCTGGCCATGCCGCAGGCGCGCAGCCTGTTGGCGAGCTACGAGAACGCCGTGTCCCGATTCATCGATTGCCAAGGAGCGAGCCAGTGCCATCCAAGCCTGTATCCGATCGACAGCCGTCCGGCGGCGGACGCCATCTATCGCCAATGGTGCTCGACCTGCTGAAGAGCGGGGTGCTGCTGGCGGTGCTGGCGTCCTTCACCTTCAGCGTGATGAACGCCCTGGTCAAGGAAGCCAGCGCCACCCTGCCGGCTGCCGAGATCGTGTTCTTCCGCAGCGCCATCGGTACCCTGCTGATCTACCTGCTGATGCGCCAGGCCGGTGTCGCCCTGTCGCGCCAGGGCGTGCCGATGCTGCTGGTGCGCGGGGTGATGGGGGCGCTGTACCTGGTCTGCTATTTCTACGCCATCGCCCATATCCCGCTGGCGGACGCGAGCATCCTGGCGCACATGTCGCCGTTCTTCGTCATCCTCTTCTCCGCGCTGTTCCTCGGCGAGCGGATTCCCCGGGCGGTCTATTGGCTGTTGCTGGTGGTGGTGCTCGGCGCGCTGATGATCGTCAAGCCGTTCAGCTATTCCAGCTACTCGGTATACGCCGTGGTCGGCCTGCTCAGTGCGGTGTTCGCCGCCGGTGCCTCGGTGGCGATCCGCCAACTGAGCGCGCGGCACCATACCTACGAGATCGTCTTCTACTTCCTGGCGGTGGCCACCCTGGTGGCCATCCCGCTGATGTGGAACGACTTCGTGGTGCCGGCGACGCTGCGCGAGTGGGGGCTGCTGCTGGCCATCGGGGTGGTATCGCTACTCGGCCAGGTGTTCCTAACCCGCGCCTTCAGTCACGAGAGCGCGACCATCGTTGCGGTGACCCGCTATATCGGCATCGTCTTCAACGCCGGCTGGGGCTGGCTGTTCTGGAGCGAGGTGCCGGACGCGCTGACCATCGCCGGCGGCGTGCTGATCGTGGTGGCGTGCATCGCGCTGTCGCGGACGAAGAAGGGCTGAGCCTCCGGCGCGACCAGCTCCCGCTGCTTCGCGCCGGACCGCGCCTAGAGTACGTAGCGCCAGATCGCCACGAAGTGGAGGAGGCTGCCGGCGATCACGAACAGGTGCCAGATGCCATGCCAGTGGCGGAAGCGGTGGTCATAGGCATAGAAGACGATCCCTACGGTATAGAGCACGCCGCCGGCCGCCAGCCAGGTGAAGCCGGCGCTGCCGAGGGCGGCGAGCAGCGGTTTCACCGCGATCAGCACGATCCAGCCCATCACCGCGTAGATCACCACCGACAGCACTCGCGCCTCGGAGCGTGGCTTGATCTCCTGGAGCATGCCGAGTACCGCCAGGCCCCAGACGATGCCGAACAGCGTCCAGCCCCAGGGACCGCGCAGCGTGACCAGGCAGAAAGGCGTGTAGCTGCCGGCGATCAGCAGGTAGATGGACAGGTGGTCGAGCTTGCGCATCACCACCTTCGCTCGCCCGCGCACGCTGTGGTAGGCGGTCGAGATGCTGTAGAGCAGCGTCAGGGTGACGCCGTAGACGCCGACCCCGACGATCTTCCACGGACTGCCGTTGAGGCTCGCCTGGACCGTCAGCCATACGGCGCCGGTACAGGCGGCGACCGCACCGATCAGGTGGGTCCAGGCATTGAGTCTTTCACCGTGATACATGACGCATGATCCTCCCGCGATGGACAACGCCATGGTAGGGCATGTCGGGGTGGTGTGGGTCCTGACCTTTTATTGGCGTTTTCCGTGACGGTTGCATGAAGGTTTTCCTCATCCCTCCCTGCTCGTTGGAACGGATAAAGGCTTGACGGTTTTAATTATGGTCATAATATTAAGTGTGTAATATAAACAGCCGCTGTCAGCGGTCAGGCTTTTTTCCAGCGAGAACCCACATGAACGAACAGATTGGCAATGGCGTCGCCCTGGTCACCGGCGCCTCTTCCGGAATCGGCGCGACCTACGCCGAGCACTTGGCCCGCCGTGGCCACGACCTGTTGCTGGTGGCGCGCGACCGGCAACGCCTGGAAGCCCTGGCGGATCGACTTCGCCAAGCCCACGGGGTCAGGGTGGAGATCCTGCGCGCCGACCTGTCCGAGCGCGACGATAGGTTGCGGGTCGAGCGACGGTTGCGCGACGACGCCTCGATCGCGTTGCTGGTGAACAACGCCGGCGTGGCGATGAACGGTCCGCTGGCCGATGCCGACATGGACCGGGCGGAGCGGATGATCGCCCTCAACGTGGTGGCCCTGACCCGCCTGGCTGCCGGCGCGGCGGAGGGGTTCCGCCGGCGTGGCGGCGGCGCCATCGTCAACCTTGGTTCGGTGGTGGCGCTGGCGCCGGAGTTGTTCAATGCCGTCTATAGCGCGACCAAGGCCTACGTGCTGAGCCTGAGCCAGTCGCTGCAGCACGAGCTGGCCGGCAGCGGCGTTTACGTCCAGGCGGTGCTGCCCGGCGTCACCCGTACCGAGATCTGGGAGCGCAGCGGCACCGGAATCGCCGGGATTCCCGCGGAGATGGTGATGGAGGTCGAGGACCTGGTGGAGGCGGCGCTGGTCGGTTTCGATCGGCGTGAAGCGGTGACCATCCCGTCGTTGCCGGATGCGGCCGATTGGCAGGCGCTGATGACGGCGCGGGCCAGGCTCGCGCCCAATCTGTCGCGGCAGCGGCCGGCCGAGCGCTACCTCGGCTGAGGCCCTAGCGCTCCATCTGCTCCAGCAGCTTCTTGCGCGTCGCTTCCAGTATCCGTTGCGACAGCGCCTCATCCTGCACGCTGCGCGACAGTTGCAGCGCGCCGACCAGCGAAGCGAGCAGCAGCACGGCGCGCTCGCCTGCGTCCTCGCCCTCCAGGGCCGCTTCGATCATCGCCAGGCGCTTGCGCACGATGCTGTCGGTGGTCGGGCTCGGCGTGCCGCGCTGGCCGAGTTCCGCCGACAGGGTCGGCAACGGGCAGCCGGCGCCGGGGTTATCGCGGTGACGCGGCGACAGGTACTGCTCTATCAGCAGCGCCAGCGGTCGTTCCGCCTCCGCCAGGGGCGCGGTGATTTCGTCGAGTTGCGCCGCGGAATGCCGCAACGCGGTTTCCACCAGGTCGTCCTTGGACTTGAAGTGCGCGTAGAAGCCGCCATGGGTCAGGCCCAGGGCCTTCATCAGCGGTTGCAGCCCGGTGGCGCCGACGCCGTCCTGGCGGAACAGCCGGGCAGCCTCCTCGACGATACGCCGGCGGGTCTTCTGCTTGTGGTCTTCGGGATAACGCATGGCTTCGATACCTTGGAATGCAGGTCGTCATCTTAACGCCTGGCGGCCTTCCCTGGCGAAGCCGCGTTCATCCGGCCATGTGCAGGACCAGGCAGGTGGTCGAGCCGACGGCGTAGAGACGGTCGTCGACATCGTACAACCGGCCCTCGGCGACCGCCGTCGAGCGGCCGAGGTGCACCACCCGGCCTTCGGCGCGTACCGGACCGACCTTGTCGGTCAGCGCGCGCAGGTAGCTGATCCGCAGGTCGGTGGTGGTATAGCCCTGGCCGGCCTGGAGCCGGGTATGGATCGCGCAGCCCATGCAGGAATCCAGCAGCGACGCGGCGTAGCCGCCGTGCACGCTACCCAGCGGATTGTAGTGGCGGCGGTCCGGGGTGCCCTGGAACAGGAAGCGCCCTTCGGACCACTCGATGGGAACGAAGTCGACCAGTTCGCCGTAGGGCGGGCAGGGCAGCTCGCCGCTGCCGATGCGGTCGAAGAACTCCTGCGGGGAGAGCGCGGCGACTTGCGCCAGCTCCAGGGTTCCGCTGGCGCCGAGGCGGGCGCGGGCGGCCCGCTCGGTGGCGATCCAGGCGTTCAGGCGGTCTTCGCGGCTGGGCTGTTCCATGGTGGTGCTCCTGTCGTGGTGGGAAAGGGTTGCAGGAAAATTACGGCCATCATATAAGCTTTGTATGAAGAGTGAAATACAATCGCTTTCGGTCCCTCTACGCGGCGTTTCCTCTATTTGCGCCGGCGTCGCCTACGCTGAGGGGGCCGTGGCGGGACAACCGAGGAGCAGGATGATGGAAAGCTATGACGTGATCGTGATTGGCGCCGGTCCGGGGGGCTACAACGCTGCCATTCGCGCCGGCCAGCTAGGCCTGAAGGTGGCCTGCGTGGAGGGTCGCGAAACCCTCGGCGGGACTTGCCTGAACGTCGGCTGCATGCCGTCCAAGGCCCTGCTGCACGCCTCGGAGCTATACGCCGCGGCGAGCGGCGGCGAGTTCGCCCGGCTCGGCATCCGGGTCAGCCCGGAACTGGACCTGGCGCAGATGATGAAGCAGAAGGACGAGAGCGTCGCCGCCCTGACCCGTGGCGTCGAATTCCTCTTCCGCAAGCACAAGGTGCAGTGGATCAAGGGCTGGGCGCGCTTGCAAGGCGAGGGCCGGGTCGGCGTGGCCCTTGCCGACGGCGGCCACGCGCAACTGGAGGCGCGCGATATCGTCATCGCCACCGGTTCGGAACCGGCGCCGCTGCCCGGCGTGCCGGTGGACAACCAGCGCATCCTCGACTCCACCGGCGCCCTGGAGTTGGCCGAAGTGCCTCGCCACCTGGTGGTGATCGGCGCCGGCGTGATCGGCCTGGAGCTTGGTTCGGTCTGGCGCCGGCTGGGCGCACAGGTCACGGTGCTGGAGTACCTCGAGCGGATCTGCCCGGGGCTGGATGGGGAAACCGCAAGGACCCTGCAGCGCGCCCTGACCCGCCAGGGCATGCGGTTTCGCCTCGGCACCCGCGTGGTCGCCGCGCGCAGTGGCGAGCAGGGCGTCGAACTCGACCTGCAACCGGCCGCCGGCGGCGCTACGGAATCGCTGCAGGCGGACTACGTGCTGGTGGCCATCGGCCGGCGCCCCTATACCGAAGGACTGGGGCTGGAGACGGTCGGCCTGGCCAGCGATCGTCGTGGCATGCTGGAGAACCAGGGACAGCGCAGCGCGGCGCCGGGCGTCTGGGTGATCGGCGACGTGACCTCGGGACCGATGCTGGCGCACAAGGCCGAGGAAGAGGCGATCGTCTGCATCGAGCGGATCGCCGGGCATGCGGCGGAGATGAACGCCGAGGTGATTCCGTCGGTCATCTACACCCAGCCGGAAGTGGCCAGCGTCGGCCTCGGCGAGGAGCAGTTGCAGGCGGCGAGGCGCGAGTACAAGGTCGGACGCTTCCCGTTCAGCGCCAACAGCCGGGCGAAGATCAACCACGAGAGCGAAGGCTTCATCAAGATCCTTTCCGATGCCCGCAGCGACCAGGTGCTCGGCGTGCACATGATCGGGCCGGGCGTCAGCGAGATGATCGGCGAAGCCTGCGTGGCCATGGAGTTCAGCGCCTCGGCGGAGGACCTCGCGCTGACCTGCCATCCGCATCCGACCCGCTCCGAGGCGCTGCGCCAGGCGGCGATGGACGTGCATGGCCGGGCCATGCAGAACTGAGGGCTCAGCCGCGCATGCCGAAGCCGCGCGCCATCAGCGTAGCCAGCAACGGAATGACCAGCAGCAGGAGCAGTTGCAGGCGCACCGCCAGGACCACCCGCCGGCCCCGGGCCGGCGTCACCGCCGGCACTTCGCCGGCCTTGAGGGCGCCGCGCCAGCCAAGGAAGGTAACGGTCGGCAACAGCGAGACCAGGGCAGCGAGGACGAATAGCCCGACCTTGGCGTGGAACAGGCCATTGTGCAGGTAGTAGTCGACACCCTTGCCGTACCACAGCACCCGCGCCAGCCCGCTGGCCAGTACCGCCAGGGCGCAGAGGCCGTAGCCGCGGTCGATCGCCGCCAGGCTGCGGGCGCGCTCCAGGTCCAGCGGCAGGCGCAGCAGGCGGTGCTGCAACACCAGCAGGGCGAACAGCAGGAAGATCGACAGGTAGTGCAGGTAGGCGACGATTGCCTGGGCCATGGCGGCGTTCCTCGGGGTGGGATGGGCACAGTCAAGCAGACCCCGGGCCAATGTGCCTGACGGCGCTTCCGGTATTCCCCGAGAATGCGTCTAGAATCGAGCTGGCCATTTTCCGGAGCCCGCCATGACCCCGCTGACGCCCGAGCAGACCCATGCCTACCTGCACCATATCGGCATCGACGATCCCGGTCCGCCGAGCCTGGCGAATCTCGACCGACTGATCGACGCGCATCTGCGCCGGGTCGCCTTCGAGAACCTCGACGTGCTGCTCGACCGCCCCATCGAGATCGACGCCGACAAGGTTTTCGCCAAGGTCGTCGAGGGCAGCCGCGGCGGTTATTGCTTCGAACTCAACTCGCTGTTCGCCCGCCTGCTGCTGGCCCTCGGCTACGAGCTGGAACTGCTGGTGGCACGGGTACGCTGGGGGCTCCCGGAGGACGCGCCGCTGACCCAGCAATCGCATCTGATGCTGCGTCTGTACCTGGCGGAGGGCGAGTTCCTGGTGGATGTCGGCTTCGGCTCGGCCAATCCGCCGCGAGCACTGCCTTTGCCGGGCGACGAGGCGGACGCCGGACAGGTGCATTGCGTGCGCCTGGTCGACCCGCACGCCGGTCTCTACGAAAGCGCCGTGCGCGGTCGCAGCGGCTGGCTGCCGCTGTACCGCTTCGACCTGCGCCCGCAGTTGTGGATCGATTACATCCCGCGCAACTGGTACACCTCTACCCACCCGCACAGCGTGTTCCGCCAGGGCCTGAAGGCCGCCATAACCGAGGGCGACCTGCGCCTGACCCTGGCCGACGGGCTGTTCGGCCAGCGCGCCGGCAACGGCGAGACGCTGCAGCGCCAACTGCGCGACGTCGAGGAACTGCTGGACATCCTGCAGACCCGTTTTCGCCTGCGCCTCGACCCGGCCTCCGAAGTGCCGGCGCTGGCGCGACGGCTGGCGGGACTGATCTCCGCCTGAGCGCTTTTGGCCGATGTCTTTTCGCCGGACTCCTGCGGGAATTTTCCGATGTTCCATAGAAGCCTGAACGAAACGGCTTTTTCGGTTGACCTCGTCTGGCAAGAGGTCTATAAAACCCCCGCCCGCAGAGCCGGGCACTTTCTTTCCCCCTACGAAGAGAGCCATGGACAGTATTCCCAGTAGTCGTCGCCCGGCCCAGCAGATGCCGGCTGGTGCGATGACCCAAACCAACGCACGACGGAACCCGCAACGGGTCGGTCGGTTGAGCGGCATCCTGGGCTGACCCACTGCTTCTCACCCGTGTCCGGCACGCCGGGTACAGGTGAGTCATGAACTTCGAGAATTCGGTATCCCCCGGCGTATCCGCCTTCGTGGCGAAGATGCGCGTGCGCGCCGCGCAATCCCCCGGCGCGATCCTTCCCGGCCACGGCCATCCCGCGAGCCTCGCCTGGCGTGTCGACCCGGCCGGCGGTCGCCTGGAGTATCGCCGCCTGGAGACGCAGGTCGAAGAGAACCCTGTGAGCGGACGCCGCCCGATGCGCGGCTGACGCTTTCTCCTGCCTAACCCTTCGCACAAGGAGCCTGCCATGGACGAACCACCAAGTCGGCCTGCTGCGTGCCGCCTGAGCGGCCGCGCGCAGTGGGCCTCACCCGGACAAGCCGAACATTCTTCCCACCGATCGCGAACATCGCGACCCGGCACGCCTTTGCCTGTCACCTGACCGGCAACCGACTCGTGTCGCCGTCGCGCAGCTCGCGACAGGAGACCGAGTCATGAGCGTAGCGACCCAACGCAATACCCAGCTCGATACCGAGCGCCGCAACGACCGACTGTCCATGCGCGCCGCCCGCGAAGCGCAGAACAGCCTGGAAACCACCCTCACCAACGTCCGCGGTCGCCAGGACGGCCTCGACCAGGCCGAGGCCGCCGCCCGGCTGCACGCCGACGGCCCCAACGAAGTGGCCCACGACCGTCCGCCACACGTCCTGGTGCAACTGCTGCAAGCGTTCAACAACCCCTTCATCTACGTGCTGATGACGCTCTCCGCGATCAGCTTCTTCACCGACTTCTGGCTGCCGCTGCAGGACGGTGAGGAAACCGATCTCACCGGCGTCATCATCGTCCTCTGCATGGTCCTGGTCAGCGGCCTGATGCGCTTCTGGCAGGAATACCGCTCGGGCAAGGCCGCCGAGGCGCTCAAGGCCATGGTGCGGAACACCGCCACCGTGCTGCGCCGCGACGAGCGCGGGATGCGCGGCGAGCTGCGGGAAATCCCCATGGGCGAACTGGTGGTCGGCGACATCGTGCGCCTGTCCGCCGGCGACATGATCCCCGCCGACATCCGCCTGATCGAATCGCGCGACCTGTTCATCAGCCAGGCCGTACTCACCGGCGAGGCGCTGCCGGTGGAGAAATACGACACCCTCGGCGCGGTCCGCGAGAAGTCCGCCAAGCGGATCGCCGCCGACCAGCAGGACCTGCTCGAACTGCCGAACATCTGCTTCATGGGCACCAACGTGGTCAGCGGCACGGCCACCGCGGTGGTGGTCGCCACCGGTGCGCGCACCTATTTCGGTTCGCTGGCCCGTTCCATCGTCGGTTCGCGGGCGCAGACCGCCTTCGACCGTGGGGTGAACAGCGTCAGTTGGCTGCTGATCCGCTTCATGCTGGTGATGGTGCCGATCGTGCTGCTGATCAACGGCTTCACCAAGGGCGACTGGACCGAGGCGTTCATGTTCGCTCTCGCCGTGGCGGTCGGCCTGACCCCGGAAATGCTGCCGATGATCGTCAGCGCCAACCTGGCCAAGGGCGCGGTGGCGATGTCGCGGCGCAAGGTGGTGGTCAAGCGCCTTAACGCGATCCAGAACTTCGGCGCCATGGACGTACTCTGCACCGACAAGACCGGCACCCTGACCCAGGACCGGATCATCCTCGAGCATCACGTCGACGTTGCCGGCCGGCGCTGCGACCGGGTCCTGCAAATGGCCTGGCTGAACAGCTTCCACCAGTCCGGGATGAAGAACCTGATGGACCGCGCGGTGGTCGCCTTCGTCGAACAGAACCCGCGCATCACGCCGTCGGATGCCTGGCGCAAGGTCGACGAACTGCCCTTCGATTTCGTCCGTCGGCGTCTCTCGGTGATCCTCGAGGGCAAGGACGGCGAACACCTGCTGGTGTGCAAGGGCGCGGTCGAGGAAATGCTCGAGATCGCCACCCGCGTGCACCAGGACGGCGTCGACCTGCCGCTCGACGAGGAACGCCGCCGGGCCCTGCTGGCGCTGGCCGAGCAATACAACCGCGACGGCTTCCGCGTGCTCCTGCTCGGCACCCGCAGCCTCTCGCGCACGGAGTCCCAGGCCCAGTACGGCGCCAGCGACGAGCGCGATCTGGTGATCGCCGGCCTGCTGACCTTCCTCGATCCGCCGAAGGAAACCGCCGGCCCGGCCATCGCCGCGTTGCGCGAGAACGGCGTGGCGGTGAAGGTGCTCACCGGTGACAACCCGGTGGTCAGCGCGAAGATCTGCCGCGAGGTCGGCCTGGACGTCGGCGAGCCGCTGCTCGGTCGCGACATCGACCTGATGGACGATGCCACCCTGCAACGCCTGGCCGAGGAGCGCACGGTGTTCGCCAAGCTGACGCCGCTGCAGAAGTCGCGGGTGCTCAAGGCCCTGCAGGGCAACGGACACACCGTCGGCTTCCTCGGCGACGGCATCAACGACGCCCCCGCGCTGCGAGATGCCGATGTCGGCATCTCGGTGGACAGCGGCACCGACATCGCCAAGGAATCGGCCGACATCATCCTCCTGGAAAAAAGCCTGATGGTCCTGGAGGAGGGCGTTATCAAGGGCCGCGAGACCTTCGGCAACATCATGAAGTACCTGAACATGACTGCCAGCTCCAACTTCGGCAACGTGTTCTCGGTACTGGTGGCCAGCGCCTTCATCCCCTTCCTGCCGATGCTGGCGATCCACCTGCTGCTGCAGAACCTGATGTACGACATCTCCCAGCTGTCGCTGCCGTGGGACAAGATGGACAAGGAGTTCCTCGCCAAGCCGCGCAAGTGGGACTCGAAGAACATCGGCCGCTTCATGGTCTGGATCGGCCCGACCTCGTCGATCTTCGACATCACCACCTACGCGCTGATGTGGTTCGTGTTCGCCGCCAACAGCCCGGAAATGCAGTCGCTGTTCCAGTCCGGCTGGTTCATCGAGGGCCTGCTCTCGCAGACCCTGGTGGTGCACATGCTGCGTACCCAGAAGATTCCCTTCATCCAGAGCACCGCGGCGCTGCCGGTGATGCTGATGACCGGGCTGGTGATGGCGCTGGGCATCTACGTGCCGTTCTCGCCGCTGGGAGCGATGGTCGGCCTGCAGCCGCTGCCGTGGGAGTACTTCCCCTGGCTGGTGGGCACGCTGCTCTGCTACTGCGTCACCGCGCAGACCATGAAGACCCTCTACATCCGCCGCTTCGGCCAGTGGTTCTGAGCGATCGGCCGGGCTTCGTCCCGGCCTTTCCCGGCGCGTCGGCAAGCCTCGCCGCGCCGCGCAACGCACACCGGACCCACGCATGGAGAGACGCATCATGACCCTGCACGACCGGCGCCCGCGGGCGCCCCTTTTCCAACCGCTGCCGGCCGCGCTGCGACGCGCCCTGTCCTGGCGCCTGGGCTTCGTCGCCGCCGCGCTCGCCTGCGTCCTGCTGCTGGCGCTGCTGTCCGAGGCTCGCGCCGCGGGCGGCGCCTACCGGGTCGACGACGGCGAGATCGACCCCGTCGGCGAATGCAACCTGGACGCCTGGCACCAGCGCGAACGGCACCACGGCAACCGCTACCAGTCGGTGCTGTCGCCCGCCTGCACCTTCTCCGCCCTACCATCGGTGCAGCTCGGCGCGGCGCTGGTGCGCGAGGGCGACGCGGGCGATCGGCACAGCCGCCTCAGCCCCGAGCTGAAGACACCGCTGCTGGCCCGCGACGACCTCGGCCTGGCGTTGGCCCTGGCGCTCTCGGCGGATCTCTACCTGGACCGCCGGCACGCCTTCGAAGGCGCCGGCTTCAACCTGCCGCTGAGCTACCAGCCGTTCGAGGCCCTGCGCCTGAACGCCGGGGTCGGCCTGGGGCATGCCTACGCCGAGGGCGAGCGCCGGCATCGCTGGAACTGGGGTATGGGCATGGAATACCGCGTCGGCCAGCCGTTGACCCTGATCGCCGAACGCTTCGGCGAGTCGGCCGGCGACAGCGGCTGGCAGGCCGGACCGAGGCTGCACCTGGGCGAACGGCTGGACCTCGACCTGCTGGTCGGCGGCCACCTGCGCGGCGAGCGCGAGCGATGGCTGGTCTCGGGAGCGACCTTGCGTTTCTGAGCCCAAGGGCGTGCCGCGCTGCGGCGCGCTCCTCCACCGAGGAAGCAGCCATGAACGTCGTACGCAAATGCCTGGGCGCGTCTCGCCGCGCGCTCTGTGGCCTGGCAGCACGGCTGCTGGCGAAGGCCGCGCACCTGCTGATGGTGATCAGCGTGCGCGCATACGCCAGCGGCCGCCTGAGCCAGGTCGAAGTGAAATACCTGCTGGACTGCTCGAGCGCGCTCAACCGTGCCTCGCTCAGGCTGGCCATGGGTCAATGAGCCCGTTCCCTTCACGATCCATTCCGAACCGGGAGTTCCGCCATGCTGGGAACCATCCTCCTGATCAACCTGGCCGGTGCCGTGGCCCTCCTGTTGTGGGGCACGCACATGGTCTCCAGCGGCGTGCTGCGCGGTTTCGGCACTGCGCTGCGCAACTGGCTCGGCCGCCACCTGGGCAACCGCTGGCTGGCCCTGCTCGCCGGGCTCGGCATCACCGGCCTGCTGCAGAGCAGCACCGCCACCAGTCTGATGGCAGCGTCCTTCACCGCCAGTGGCACCCTGGGCCTGGCGCCGGCGCTGGCAGTGATGCTCGGCGCCAACGTCGGCACCACTCTGGTGGTGCAACTGCTCAGCTTCGACACCTCGTTGCTGGCGCCGCTGGCCCTGCTGTCCGGCCTGCTGCTGTTCCGCCTGGGCGACGGTCCGCGCCTGGAGAGCCTTGGCCAGTGCCTGATCGGACTCGGTCTGATGCTTCTGGCGCTGGCGTTGCTCGGCCATTCCCTGCAGCAGATCGAGGCCTCGCCAGCCTTTGTCGCGGTGATCCACGGCCTCGAAGGCGATCCGCTGATCGCCCTGCTGCTCGCCGCGCTGCTGACCTGGGCCTGTCATTCCAGTGTCGCGGTGGTACTGCTGGTGGCGTCCCTGGCCCAGGCCGGACTGGTCTCGTTGCCCATCGCCCTGGCCCTGGTGCTCGGTGCCAACCTCGGCGGCGCCTTGCCGGCGCTAGGGGTGGCCGGTAGCCGGGTGGCGCGGCGCTTGCCGTTGGGCAACCTGCTGGTGCGCCTGCTCGGTTGCCTGCTGGTGCTGCCCTGGCTGACGGCGCTGGCGCAACCGGCCAACGCACTCGGCGGTGCGGCGGCGGTCTGGTTCCACAGTGCTTTCAACCTGGCCTTGGCACTGCTGGCGATCGGTTTCACCGGACCGCTTGCGGCGCTGCTCGCGCGCCTGTTGCCGGAAGAGGCACAGTCCGACGAGCCGGGCATGCCGCGCTACCTCGACGAAGCCGGGCTGGAGGTGGCCAACATCGGCCTGGCCAACGCTACTCGCGAAGTCCTGCGGCTGGCCGACATGGCCAGTCTGATGCTGCGCGCCACCAGCGGCCTGTTGCAGCGACCGGAGGCGAAGGTGGCGGCGGAAATCCGTCGCCAGGACCAGGCCCTCGACCAGTTGAGTGCGGCGATCCGCGCCTACCTGGCAGACCTCGGCCAGGACGGCCTCGGCGACAGCGACGCCGATCGTGCCCAGGAAATCCTCCTGTTCGCCATCAACATCGAGCACATCGGCGATCTCGTCGCCAACAGCCTGCTGCCCCTGGCGATGCGCTGGGCCGGGCGCAGTCGCGCCGGCAGCGAGTTCGAGCTGGGCCGCATGCTGCCGTTGCAGGCGGCGATCGAGGAGAGCCTGCACCTGGCGATCAGCGCGTTCCTTCGCGAAGACCTGGACGCCGCGCTGCGCCTGGTGGCGCGCAAGAAGTTGCTGCAGCGACTGGAGGCCGATGCCAGTCGCGAGCGCTTCCGTCGCCTGCGCGACGATCGCGGTGCCTGGGTGGAGTCCGGTGACGTGTTCCAGCGCATTCTCCGCGACTACCGACGCATCCACCATCATGTCACCGCCCTGGCCTATCCGCTGCTCGAACGCAGCGGCATCGATCCGATGGCGAAGCGGCCGGACGAGCCAGGGCAAGGGGAGGGATCGGCATGCGCCTCCTGATCTGCGCCGGACGCCATTTCAAGGACGCCGAACGCCTGCGCCTGGCGCTCGACCAGTGCCACGGCCTGCAACCGGTGGCGCTGCTCGGCCACCTGCTGCATGCCGGCAGCGGCCTGCCGGACGAGGCCGAGCGCTGGTGCCGCGAGCGTGGCGCGGATTCGCGCGCCTACGATTATCCGGAGCGCAGTGGCAGCGACAACGCCCTGCGCGAGTATGGCGAGGCCGTCCTCGGCGATGCCGCGCCGGACCTGGTGCTGGTGTTTCCCGGCGGGCGCCTGGCCAGCGAACTGGTACAGGTCGCGCACGCTGGCGACGTCCCGCTGATGCTC
This sequence comes from Pseudomonas sp. KBN12P06040, assembly GCF_037574965.1. Classification (NCBI taxonomy): domain Bacteria; kingdom Pseudomonadati; phylum Pseudomonadota; class Gammaproteobacteria; order Pseudomonadales; family Pseudomonadaceae; genus Pseudomonas; species Pseudomonas sp. KBN12P06040. The sequence continues at coordinate 5,595,937 of NZ_JBBELS010000001.1, read as the reverse complement.
GCCTATCGCCCGCTGTCGGCGCCCTGAGCGGCGAACCAGCCATCGCGGCGGGTCAGGCGCCAGCCGTAGGCGGCCAGGACCAGCCCGCGCAGCAGCATGAAGGCGAGGAACGCCAGCCATAGCCCGTGGTTGCCCAGCCCCTGCAACAGCCAGCCGAGGGGCAGGCTGGCGGCCACCGCGACGAGCATCGCGTTACGCATCTCGCGGGCGCGGGTGGCGCCGATGAACAGGCCGTCGAGCAGATAGCTCCACATCCCCAGCAGCGGCAGGCAGGCCAGGTACGGCAGATAGGCGTAGGCGACTTCGCGGACGCCGGCGATGTCGCTCTGCAGGTCGATGAACAGGTGGCCGAACAGGGCGAACAGCGCGGCGAACGCCAGGCTTGCCAGCAGCGACCAACCACCGGCCACCACCAGCGCGCGGCGCAGGGCGGTTCGGTCGCGGGCGCCGATGGCGTGGCCGCAGAGCGCCTCCACCGCGTGGGCGAGACCGTCGAGGGCGTAGGACGTCAGGAGCAGGCCGTTGAGCAGCAGGGCGTTGGCGGCTACCGTGGCGTCGCCGAGGCGGGTGCCCTGTACGGTGAGCAGGAAGAACACCAGTTGCAGGGCCAGGCTGCGGATGAAGATATCCCGGTTGACCATCAGCAGCGGTAGCCAGGACAGCCAGTGGCGCAGGCGTTGCCACTGCGCCCGCCCGGGGCGCCGGGCCAGGTCGCGGCGGGTCAGGGCCAGGCCGAGCAGGGCGCCGCTCCATTCCGCCAGCACCGAGGCGCGGGCCGCGCCTTGCACGCCCCAGTCGAGGCCGTGGACGAACCAGAGCACCAGGGCGATGTTGCTCAGGTTGGTGGTCAACAGGATCGCCAATGGCGCCCGTGCGTTCTGCGTGCCGAGGAACCAGCCGACCAGTGCGTAGCTGGCCAGGGCCGCCGGCAGGCCGAGCAGGCGGGTATGGAAGAAGGCGCGGGCCTCGCCGGTCAGTTCCGCCGACGGTTGCATCAGTTGCAGGGCCCAGCCGCTCAGGGGCAGGGCCAGCGCGCCGAGCAGCAGGGCCAGGAGCAGCGCCATGCCCAGGCCCTGGGCGAGGATCAGGCGCAGCGCGCCGCCATCGTCGCGGCCGGCGGCCTGGGCGGCGAAGCCGGTGGTGCCCATGCGCAGGAAGCCGAGCACGCCGACCATCAGGGTGTACAGGCTGCCGCCCACGGCTACCGCGCCGAGCTGGTAGGCGTGCGGCAGGTGGCCGACCACCGTGCTGTCCACCAGGTGCACCAGGGGAACGGAAACGTTCGACAGAATCATCGGCCCGGCCAGCGCCCAGACCCTGTGGTGGGTCGGGGCGTGGCGCCAGGCATCGCGCAACAGGCTCATGGGGTCCTCCGGTTCGGCCGGGCAGTATAGCGACGGCGGCGAGGCCTGCGGAAAACCCGTTTTTCATATCCGGTAACAGACCTCTGCCTGCCGTGTATTCCTTGTCCGACGCGGCTTCCAGGCCTGCCGCGGGGAACCCTGCGAAAACCTGTCAGGAAGCTTGCGCAGCGCTAACCGCGGGGCTTTGCGCACCTTCCTAGAATGCCGGCGTCGGTTGTTTCCAGAGGAAGCCATGCATGCTCCTGGGGCGTTTCGTCTCGGTCGGCGCCGGTGCCACCGCCGTTCATTACCTGGTGCTGACCCTCCTGGTCGAGGGCTTCGCCGTTGGCGCCGCCGTGGCCGCCGCGACGGGAGCAAGCTGCGGGGCTCTGGCTGCCTACCTGGGGCATCGCCGGAAGACTTTCCGCCACCGTGGCCCGGTGTTCCGTTCGCTGCCGCGCTTCTTCGCCGTCAGCCTGCTTTGCGTACTCGGCAACGCCGTCCTGGTGTTGCTGCTCGGCGACCTCGCCGGACTCGACTACCGCCTGGCCCAGCTCGCCGCGACCGGCGCACTGCTGTTGGCGACCTATCACCTTCATCGACTCTGGACCTTCTCATGATGATCGAACCTTCCCTGGCGTCGAAGCTCGAGGCCCCCTGCCTGCTCAGCGTGGTAGTGCCGGTGTTCAACGAGGAGGCGGTGCTGCCGGCCTTCCACCAGCGCCTCGGCGCCGTGCTCGGCGACCTTGGCGACGATTGCGAGGTGCTCTATGTCGACGACGGCAGCACCGACCGCAGCGCGACGATCCTCGCCCAGCTACAGGCCGCCGACCGCCGGGTGGGCGTGGCCCGCTTCACCCGCAACTTCGGCAAGGAACAGGCGATGAGCGCCGGGCTCAAGCTGTCGCGCGGCGCCGCGGTGATCGTCATCGATGCCGACCTGCAGGATCCCCCGGAACTGATCCCGCAGATGCTCGACGCCTGGATCGGCGGCGCCGAAATGGTCAACATGCGCCGCCGCAGCCGGGCCGGCGAAAGCTGGCTGAAGCGCGCCTCGGCGAGCGCCTTCTACCGGCTGATCAACCGCCTCAGCGAGGTGCCGATCCCGCGCGACGTCGGCGACTTCCGCCTGCTCGACCGGCGGGTGGTCGATGCCCTTTGCGAGCTGCCGGAAGGCAATCGCTTCATGAAGGGACTGTTCGCCTGGGTCGGTTTCCGCCAGGTCGATATCGCCTATAGCCGCGCCGCTCGCGTCGCCGGCCACAGCAAGTGGCGCTACTGGCGGCTGTGGAACTTCGCCCTGGAGGGCATCACCGGGTTTTCCACCGCGCCGCTGAAGGTCGCCGGCTACCTCGGCCTGCTCAGCCTGTTGGCGGCCCTGGCGACCCTGCTCGCCGGGATCTTCGGCCAGCAGGAGATCCACGAACACTGGCCGGTGATCGCCGCGCTGTTCCTGATCGGCGGCCTGCAACTGCTGGCCATCGGCGTGTGCAGCGAATACCTCGGGCGGATGACCATGGAAGCGCGGCGCCGCCCGCTCTACCTGATCGACCGCTACCTGCCGGCGCAGGTCGGCGGGGCCAATCCGTGAGGGCGCTGCGCGGCTGGCCGCTGGCCTGGTTCCTGCTCGCCCTGGCCTTCGCCATCCGCCTGCTGAGCCTGGGCAGCTATCCGCTGATGGACACCACCGAGGCCCGCTATGGCGAGGTGGCGCGGAAGATGGCCGAACTGGGTGACTGGATCACGCCCTGGTACGACGTCGGCGTGCCGTTCTGGGGCAAGCCGCCGCTGGCCTTCTGGCTCAGCGCCGGCGGCCAGCTTCTGCTCGGTGCCAACGAGTTCGCCAGCCGCCTGCCGCACTGGCTGCTGGGCGTACTGGTGCTGTGGCTGGTATGGGACTGGCAGGCCCGCGAAGATCGTCGGCAGGCGCGGATCGCCTGCGTCCTGCTGGGCAGTTCGGCGCTGTTCTTCGTCGCCTCCGGGGCGGTGATGACCGACATGGCCCTGGCCCTGGCCCTGGTCCTGACCATGCGCGGCTTCTGGCTGGGCCTGCATGGCGCGGAGGGAATCCGGCGCCGCGAGGGCTGGCTGATGTTCCTCGGCCTCGGCCTCGGGCTGCTGGCGAAAGGGCCGCTGACGCTGATCCTCGCCGGACTGCCGATCGGCCTGTGGGCCTTGCTGGAGTGGCGCTGGCGCGCGCTCTGGCGGGGCCTGCCATGGATCCGCGGAAGCCTGCTGATGCTCCTGGTGGCGGCGCCCTGGTACCTGCTGGCGGAGTTGAAGACGCCGGGCTTCCTCGAGTACTTCCTGCTCGGCGAGCATTGGCAGCGCTTCGTCACCGCCGGCTGGGACGGCGACCGCTACGGCAATGCCCACGCCTATCCCTACGGCAGCGTCTGGCTGTTCCTGCTGGCCGCCGCGTTTCCCTGGAGCCTCTGGTTGCCGCTGCTGCTCTGGCTGGGCTGGCGCCAGCGCGGGGAGGTGGTCGATGGCGTCGCCTCGCGCAGGCGCTACTGGCTGTTCTGGGGACTGGCGCCGTGCCTGTTCTTCACCTTCGCCGGCAACGTCCTCTGGACCTACGTGCTGCCCGGCCTGCCGGCCCTGGCGTTGCTCGCCGCCGACCTGTTGCGCGCGCCGCTGGCGCGCAGCGCCTGGCTGCGGCGTGGCGGGCTGGCCTGCCTGGCGCTGACCCCATTGCTGTTCGCGCTGTTCCTCGGCTCCCTGCTGCTGGGCTCGCGCGCCGAGCAGAAGTCCACCGCCGCGCTGCTGGCCAGCGACGCCGGCTGGCGCGAGCGGCCGCTGGTGTTCTGGCCGAAGCGGCCGTACTCGGCAGTGTTCTACAGCGGCGGGCGGGCACAACGGGCGGAGGACAGCGAACTGGCCGGCTGGTTGCGTCGCGACGCCCTGCTGGCGATCCGCTCGCGTTCGTTCGGCGCCTTGCCCGACGAGGTGCGCCAGCGCTTGCGCTGCCGGCCGCCGGTGGGACAGTACCAGCTATGCCAGGGCGTCGCGCCGCCTGGCTGAGGCTACTTCGGCCGGTAGGCGCAGTGGCCGGGACGCGGGCCGATGCGCGGGTGGTTGCGGCAGGTGTCCGGGCGGCGGGCATAGATGGTGCACAGGCGGGTCTTGCGGTCGAGGTACAGGCAGACGCCGTTGGCCATGCGGGTAAGGGTGAAGATCTCGCGCTTGTGGTTGAAGTGCTCGATCACGCCATCCTTTTCCAGTCGCTTGGCGATTCGCTTGGCCGGCTCCTCGCGCTCGAACTCGTCGACCAGTCGCATGCGGATCAGGTCGTCGATGCGCACTTCCACCGGCAGCGTGCAGCAGGTCGCGTTGCACTCGCCGCACAGGCCTTCGCGGTATTTCACCCAGGTATCCAGGCGGTCGGGGTCGGCGGCGGCGAGCGGGATCTTCTTCATCGGCGGGCGGGGGCGGGGAAAACGGGCGCGCAATGATAGTGGCTGCGCGCCCGTTGCGCTCGTCCGGGCGATGAGCGTCAGTGCCGTGGGTCCTCCCGCCATACCGGCCGGTCCTGCTCGTCCAGAGCCCAGTGCGCGGTGCCGGCGCGCAGGCGTACGCCGCCGACCCAGCGTTCGGGGGCGCCGAGGTCGAGGCGGTAGCGCCGCCCGGCCAGGACCTCGCGGCCCGCAGCGGTCAGCGCCAGCGGCTGGCGTTCCCAGGGCAGTTCCGGCGCCGGCGTGCGCAGCAGCGCACCGGGCTCTTCCAGCAGCGCGCGGAGCAGGACGCGGAACATCAGGTCGCCGAGATAGGGCAGCGGCTCGCGCCGTGCGGTCAGCTCGGCGAAGACCTGGCCGGCGCTCGGCCGCCCGCCGTCGCGGACGATCTCCAGGGTCAGCCGTTCGCTCAGCGACAGGCCGTCGCGCAGGGCCGGCAGTTCATGCAGTTGCCGACGCAGCGCCGGCCCCAGCAACGGTAGCGCCGGGGTCGGCGCTGCGGCCAGTTGCGCCCAGCGCAGTGGCGCCGGATCGCGGTAGGCTTCCCAGGCCGCGCGGGCCAGCGTCAGGGCTTCGGCGTCCAGCGGGCGACGCCGAGTCCATAGCCAGGCGAGCAGCTCAGGCGCCAGTTGGCCGATGCCGACGAAGCGCTCGACGCCTGGCACGCGGTCGATCTCGATCAGTTCCAGGTGCTCCGGCGGCGTCTGCATCCCGGCCAGCACCCGGACCAGGAACAACTGGTCGTAGGCGTCCGCCTCGCACCAGAGGGCCACCCGCGAGTATTCGCCGAGCCGCTCGAGCCCAGCGTATTCCTGGCGCTGGCGGGCCTGGGCGTCGGCCGGGTCGAGGTCGAAGGCGCGGCTCAGGTAGTCGCTGCGCAGGGCGAGGAACTCGGGCAACGGCAGGTTCGGCACCGGTCCCATGGTCAGCGGGTCGGCGAACATCCGGAAGTCGCCGCGAAAGCCGGCGAGCTTCAGGCCGTGGGCGATGTCGTTGCCGCAGCGCAGGTGCAGGGTCGCGGCCTCATCGCCGCCGACCAGATCGGGGTGGCGGCTGGCGAAGGCGATGGCGTCGACATGCGCCTTGAGTCGCGGCCAACTGGCGAAGCCCAGTTCGCGCGCCACCTGCCACTGGGCGTCGGCCAGGCGCGGCTCCTGCCCCGGAAGCCCTGTACGGCTGGCCGGGTCGCGGCGCCACTGGCGCAACAGCTCCTTGGCGCGCTTGCGTTGCTGTTCGAGATTGATCCGGCCGTCGCCGAGAGTGCGGGAAAAGGACATACGATCTCCTCTGCAGCCTTGTCCGCCAGCAGGCCTGGAGTCGCATGCGCGATGCGTGGGGTGGATCGCCTGGGCGCTGCCCTTTCCGCGGACGGGAGGCGTGGAGAACGCCGAGGCCGACTATAGGCCGGCCGACGCGTCCGCGGCAAGACGCACTCAGCCCTTGCGGATCATCCAGATGCCGGCGCCGATCAGTGCCAACCCGCCCAGTTTCAGCGCGCTGATCGGTGCCTCGCGGAAGCCGGCCCAACCGAAGTGGTCGAGGCTCACGGCCATGCCCAACTGGCCGGCGAGCACCAGCACCATGAACATCAGCGCGCCGATGCGCGGCGCGGCGAAGGCGGCGATGAAGATGAAGAACATGCCGAGGAAACCGCCGCACCAGTGCCACCAGCTCAGCCCGCGCAATGCCGCCAGGCCGGGAAACTCGCGCTGCGAGAGGGTCAGGGCGAGCAACCCGAGGGTGCCGACGAAGAACGAGATCAGTGCCGCGGCGAGGACGCTGGACACCTGCTTGGCCAACTGGCCGTTGATCCCCGCCTGCAGCGGCAGGCAGGCGCCGGCGAGCAGGGGCAGGACGAACAGCCACCAGGGGGGAGTGGGCATGCAAGACTCCTGGAACGATGACGGCGAGCGCGTCCCGCGCATGGCGAGGGACGGGCCGGAGTGGTACGGGGAGTCGCACAGTATGCACCAGGCGGGGGCGGGGGAGGAAAACGCGGGGCCTCATCGCACGCCCTCGGATTCCGCCCGGCGGGTAATCGCGAGCGGTTGTTCGCCCTACGGCCGCCATGCCGCCAACGGCGTTATCCCCCTACAAGCGCGCCGCCAGCATGGCCCCCTCGCGAATCGCCCGCTTGGCATCCAGTTCCCCCGCCACTCGCGCCCCGCCGATCAGGTGGAAGCGCAGGCTTTCCGCCGCCTGGCTGATCTGCAACTCGCGCAGCGGATCCTGGCCGGCGCAGATCACCACGTTGTCCACCTCCAGCCAGCGTTCCTCGCCGTCGACGCGGATCAACAAGCCGCGTTCGTCGATCTTCAGGTACTCCACCCCGCCGAGCATGCGCACGGCGTTGTGCCTGAGGTGCGCGCGGTGCACCCAGCCGCTGGTCTTGCCGAGCTGCGCGCCGGGGGCGCCGGGCTTGCGCTGGAGCAGCCAGACCTGGCGCGCCGGCTGCGTCGGAGCGGGTTCGCGGAGGCCGCCGGGCTGGCTGTTGTCGAGGTCCACGCCCCATTCCGCGAGCCATTCGCCGAGCGCCCGCGGCTGGCCGTCGCTGGGTGCGGCGACGAGGAAGGCGGCGACGTCGAAGCCGATGCCGCCGGCGCCGACGATGGCGACCCGCGCGCCCACCGGCGCGCCGCGCAGCACGTCCACGTAGCTGAGTACGGTCGGTCCGCCGATGCCGTCGATCCTTGGCCGGCGTGGCTGGATGCCGGTGGCCACCACCACGTCGTCGAACTGACCGTCCAGCTCGCCCTGACGCACCCGGTGGCCGAGGCGCAGGTCGACGCCGAGGCGTTCCAGGCGCACGCGGAAGTAGCGCAGGGTTTCGCGGAACTCTTCCTTGCCGGGAATCCGCTTGGCCAGGTTGAACTGCCCGCCGATTTCCCCGCTCGCCTCGAACAGGCTGACCCGATGCCCGCGCTCGGCGGCCACGCAGGCGGCGGAGAGCCCGGCGGGGCCGGCGCCGATCACCGCGATGCGCTTCTGCGTGCGCGCCTTGCGGTAGCGCAATTCGGTCTCGAAGGCCGCCCGCGGGTTGACCAGGCAGGTGGCGCGGCGGTTGGCGAAGGCATGATCGAGGCAGGCCTGATTGCAGGCGATGCAGGTGTTGATCTCCTCGGCCCGGCCGGCGCCGGCCTTGGCCACGAACTGCGGGTCGGCCAGCAGCGGCCGGGCCATCGACACCAGGTCGGCCTTGCCGGTGGCGAGCAGGGATTCGGCGACCTCGGGGGTGTTGATCCGGTTACTGGCGATCACCGGCACCTTCAGCTCGTGGCGCAGCCGTGCGCTGACCTCGGCGAAGGCCGCGCGCGGCACCGAGGTGACGATGGTCGGCACGCGCGACTCGTGCCAGCCGATGCCGGTGTTGAGCAGGGTGATTCCGGCTTCCTCCAGGGCCAGGGCGATGCGCCGTACTTCGTCCCAGGTATTGCCGCCCTCGACCAGGTCGAGCAGCGACAGGCGATAGCAGAGGATGAAGCGTTGGCCGACGATCCGCCGGATGCCGCGGACGATCTCCAGCGCCAGGCGCATGCGGTTTTCCAGCGGGCCACCCCACTGGTCGTCGCGGCGGTTGGTGCGCGGGCAGAGGAACTGGTTGAGCAGGTAGCCTTCGCTGCCCATCACTTCCACGCCGTCGTAGGCGGCGGCCTTGGCCAGCCGCGCGCAACGGACGAAGGCGCGGATGGTCTTGCGGATGCCGCGCTCGGAGAGTTCGCGCGGGGTGAACCAACTGATCGGCGACTTCAACGGCGAGGCGGACACCGCCATCGGGTGGTAGCCATAGCGCCCGGCGTGGAGGATCTGCAGCAGGATCTTGCCGCCCTCGGCATGCACCGCCTGGGTCAGGCGACGATGGGCGGGCACCTCCAGGGCGCTGGTGAGGCTGCTGCCGAAGGGCAGCAGCCAACCTTCGCGGCAGGGCGCGAAGCCGCCGGTGACGATCAGCCCGACGCCGCCCCGGGCGCGCTCGCGGTAGTAGGCAGCGAGCTTGCCGAAGTCCCACAGACGATCCTCCAGCCCGGTGTGCATCGAACCCATCACCACGCGGTTGCGCAGACGGGTGAAGCCCAGGTCCAGCGGGGCCAGCAGGTGCGGATAGGGCGCGGCGGCGAGCGGCGGGTAGGGGTTGCGCATGGCGCGGTTCCGGTAGCCAGGGACGCTTCACCATAGGAAGTTGCGCCGCCGCCGAATGCGGCCCGCTTGCCGGAACCGCCAGGCATTTCGGTCAAGCCGGCGGACTGGCTGATCGGATAGGTGCTCGCTGCGCTGCACCGCTGTGGCCCCGGGTGACAGGCGTCGAAAGCTCTCCGACAGCACTTGCGGCGCGGCGGGCGGAATGGGAACGGCGGCGCTGTTACCCGGGGTAATGGCGTGCGCCGGGAGCCCAACTTAAGCACGGCTCGACGCCTTTGGCGGCGCTGTCAGGCTGGGGTTCCGGCCCGCTCAGCACGTGCCTTGCCAACTGCCTGTCCAATCCGAACGGAGTCTCGACGATGAACAAGAACAAGACGTTCCTCGCGGCGGCGCTGGTAGCGCTGGCCGCCAGCCTTCCCGTGCACGCTGCGACCGACTACACCCGCACGCGCTATCCCATCGTGCTGTCCCACGGTCTGTTCGGCTTCAAGAGCGTCGGCCCGGTGGACTACTGGCACGCTATCGTGCCGGCCCTGGAGAAGGACGGCGCGAAGGTCTTCGCCACCTCGCAGTCGCCGGTGAACAGCAACGAGGTGCGCGGCGAACAGCTACTGGCGCAGGTGGAGGAAGTCCTGGCCCTGACCGGCGCGGAGAAAGTCAACCTGATCGGCCACAGCCAGGGCGGCATGACCGTGCGCTACGTCGCCGGGGTGGCGCCGCAACTGGTGGCCTCGGTCACCACCATGGGCACGCCGCACAAGGGCACGCCGGTAGCCGACGCGGTGACCGGCTTCAGCGAGTTCCTCGGGCCGATCGGCACCGAGGTGATCGCCTCGGCGGTGGAGGCGCTGTTCTCGGTGGTCGACATCGTCGACGGCGGCGAGTGGGTCAAGGGCGACGCGCTGGCTGCCCTGAACAGTCTCAACACTCCCGGCACCGCGCGGTTCAACCAGCGCTTCCCGCAGGCGATCCCGGCCAGCGCCTGTGGCCAGGGCGCGGAGACGGTAGCCGGGGTGCGCTACTACTCGATGAGCGGCACCGGCTCCCTGACCAATGCGCTCGACCCGAGCTCCGCCGGCCTGGCGGTGACCGGGCTGCTGTTCGGCGAGGCCAACGACGGTCTGGTCGGCCAATGCTCCAGCCACCTGGGCAGCGTGGTGAAGGACAACTACCGGATGGACCATCTGGACGAAGTCAACCAGTTGCTCGGCCTGGTCAGCCTGTTCGAGAGCGACCCGACCCAGGTCTATCGGCAGCATGCCAATCGCCTCAGGAACGTCGGACTCTGATCCGCTCGCCGGGTCGCCGCAGCCCTAGGCGACCCGGCATTAGTCTTTGGTCTAATGGCACCTGGATATCACCTCCTGTTCGCGCGCCTCGCGGCGTTCGGACCTGTCCCGATTCCGCGCACCTTGCTGGACAAGGTTTGCGCCGCCGTGTAATGACTCCGGTCAAGGCAGAAAAACCCAGCGTTCGTGTAGGGTTCGCTGCCCCGTAGCCATGCCCGGCTGGCGTACCTCGCCAGGCTGGCTATCTTTTAACCAGAGACATCCGGCCATGTCCCGGGTGTCCTTTGCCTGATGCAGGAGATGCACGATGGATATGAACCGTCGGCAATTCTTCAAGGTCTGCGGTATAGGCCTTGGAGGATCGAGCCTTGCGGCGCTCGGGATGGCCCCCACGGAGGCCTTCGCCGACCAGGTCCGCCACTTCAAGCTGGCGCACACGGTCGAGACCCGCAACACCTGTACCTACTGTTCGGTCGGTTGCGGCCTGATCATGTACAGCCAGGGCGACGGCGCCAAGAACGTCGCGCAGAACATCATCCATATCGAGGGCGACGCCGACCATCCGGTCAACCGCGGCACCCTCTGCCCGAAAGGCGCCGGCCTGCTGGACTACATCCACAGCCCGAACCGCCTGAAGTATCCGGAAGTGCGCGAGGCCGGCTCCAGCGAGTGGAAGCGCATCGAGTGGGACGAAGCCCTCGAGCGCATCGCCAAGCTGATGAAGGAAGACCGCGACGCCAACTTCGTCGAGAAGAACGAGCAGGGCCAGACCGTCAACCGCTGGTTGACCACCGGCTTCCTCGCCGCGTCCGCCTCGTCCAACGAGGCCGGCTACATCACCCACAAGGTGATGCGCTCCCTCGGCATCCTGGGATTCGACAACCAGGCGCGTGTCTGACACGGCCCGACGGTGGCAAGTCTTGCCCCGACGTTTGGCCGTGGAGCCATGACCAACCACTGGACCGACATCAAGAATGCCGATCTGGTGCTGATCATGGGCGGCAACGCCGCCGAAGCCCACCCGTGCGGATTCAAATGGGTCACCGAAGCCAAGGCGCACAACAAGGCGCGGCTGCTGGTGGTCGATCCGCGTTTCACCCGTTCCGCCTCGGTCGCCGACTACTACGCGCCGATCCGGACCGGCACCGACATCGCCTTCCTCGGCGGCCTGATCAACTACCTGCTGGAAAACGACAAGATCCAGCACGAATACGTGCGCAACTACACCGATGTCTCGTTTATCGTGAAGGAAGGCTTCAGCTTCGAGGACGGCCTGTTCAACGGCTACGACGCCGAGAAGCGGACCTACCCGGACAAGTCCTCCTGGGGCTACGAGATCGGTGAGGACGGCTATGCCAAGGTCGATCCGACCCTGACCCACCCGCGCTGCGTGTTCAACCTGCTCAAGCAGCACTACAGCCGCTACACCCCGGACGTGGTGAGCAACATCTGCGGTACGCCGAAGGACATGATGCTCAAGGTCTGGGCGGAAATCGCCGAGACCTCCAAGCCGGGCAAGGTCATGACCATCATGTACGCCCTGGGCTGGACCCAGCACTCGGTAGGCGCGCAGATGATCCGCACCGGCGCGATGGTCCAGCTGCTGCTGGGCAACATCGGCATGCCCGGCGGCGGCATGAACGCCCTGCGCGGCCACTCCAACATCCAGGGCCTGACCGACCTCGGCCTGCTGTCCAACTCGCTTCCGGGCTACCTGACCCTGGCGATGGACGCCGAGCAGGACTACGACGCCTACATCGCCAAGCGCACGGCCAAGCCGCTGCGCCCGGGACAGCTGTCCTACTGGCAGAACTACGGCAAGTTCCACGTCAGCCTGATGAAAGCCTGGTTCGGCAAGTCGGCGACCAAGGAAAACAACTGGTGCTACGACTGGCTGCCCAAGCTCGACATGCCGGGCGCCGGCTACGACGTGCTGCGCTACTTCGACATGATGTACCAGGGCAAGGTCAACGGTTACTTCTGCCAGGGCTTCAACCCCATCGCCTCGTTCCCCAACAAGGCCAAGGTCGGCGCCGCGCTGGCGCGCCTGAAGTGGATGGTGGTGATGGACCCGCTGGTGACCGAGACCTCGGAGTTCTGGCGCAACGTCGGCGAGTACAACGACGTCGACACCGCCAGCATCAAGACCACGGTGTTCCGCCTGCCCACCTCCTGCTTCGCCGAGGAAGACGGCTCGATCGTCAACAGCGGCCGCTGGTTGCAGTGGCACTGGAAGGGCGCCGAGCCGCCGGGCCAGGCGCGTCCGGACATCGCCATCATGGCCGGGCTGTTCCACCGCCTGCGCGAGATGTACCGCAAGGACGGCGGGGCCTTCCCCGAGCCGATCCTCGGTCTCGACTGGTCCTACCTCAAGCCCGACGAACCGGGCCCGGACGAACTGGCCCGGGAGTTCAACGGCAAGGCCCTGAGCGACCTGGTCGACCCGGCCAACGGCATGATCCTGGCCAAGGCCGGCGAGCAGTTGCCGGGCTTCGCCCTGCTGCGCGACGACGGCAGCACGGCGAGCGGCTGCTGGATCTTCGCCGGCTCCTGGACCCAGCAGGGCAACCAGATGGGCCGCCGCGACAACAGCGACCCCTACGGCATGGGCCAGACCCTCGGCTGGGCCTGGGCCTGGCCGGCGAACCGGCGGATTCTCTACAACCGCGCCTCGGCCGACGTCAGCGGCAAGCCGTGGGACCCGGAGAAGAAGCGCCTGGTGTGGTGGAACGGCAAGTCCTGGGGCGGCACCGACGTGCCCGACTACAAGGCCGACGTACCGCCGGAAGCCGGGATGAACCCGTTCATCATGAACCCCGAAGGGGTGGCCCGCCTGTTCGCCGTCGACAAGATGGCCGAAGGCCCGTTCCCCGAGCACTACGAGCCGTTCGAAACGCCGATCGGGGTGAACCCCTTGCACCGCGACAACCGCAAGGCGATCAGCAACCCGGCGGCACGGGTGTTCAAGAACGACATGGAACTGTTCGGCACGGCCGACGAGTTCCCCTACGCGGCGACCACCTACCGGCTCACCGAGCACTTCCACTACTGGACCAAGCACTGCCGGCTGAATGCGATCACCCAGCCCGAGCAGTTCGTCGAGATCGGCGAGGCGCTGGCCAAGGAGCTGGGCATCAATGCCGGCGACAAGGTCAAGGTCTCCTCCAACCGCGGCTACATCAAGGCGGTGGCGGTGGTGACCAAGCGCATCCGCCCGCTGCAGGTGGATGGCAAGACCGTGCACCACGTCGGCATCCCGATCCACTGGGGCTTCGCCGGCATGGCGCGCAACGGCTTCCTGGCCAACACCCTGACCCCCTTCGTGGGCGACGGGAATACCCAGACGCCGGAGTTCAAGTCGTTCCTGGTCAACGTGGAAAAGGCGTGAGGTGAAACATGAGTAGTCAGGACATCCACGCCCGCTCCGCGACCACCACGCCGATGCCCTCGGTGCGGAACCAGGAGGAAGTGGCGAAACTGATCGACGTGTCCAAGTGCATCGGTTGCAAGGCCTGCCAGGTCGCCTGCTCGGAATGGAACGAGCTGCGCGACGAGGTCGGCCACAACCACGGCACCTACGACAACCCCATGGACCTGACGGCCGACTCGTGGACGGTGATGCGTTTCACCGAGTACGAGAACGAGGCCGGCAACCTCGAGTGGCTGATCCGCAAGGACGGCTGCATGCACTGCGCCGAGCCGGGCTGCCTGAAGGCCTGCCCGAGCCCGGGGGCGATCGTGAAATACGCCAACGGCATCGTCGACTTCAACCAGGACAAGTGCATCGGTTGTGGCTATTGCATCACCGGTTGCCCGTTCGACATCCCACGGATCTCGCAGAAGGACCACAAGGCCTACAAGTGCAGCCTGTGTTCCGACCGCGTCTCGGTGGGCATGGAGCCGGCCTGCGTGAAGACCTGCCCGACCGGCGCCATCGTCTTCGGCAGCAAGGAGGACATGAAGGAACACGCCGCCGAACGCATCGTCGACCTGAAGAGCCGCGGTTACGAGAACGCCGGCCTGTACGACCCCGAAGGGGTGGGCGGCACCCACGTGATGTACGTGCTGCACCACGCCGACAAGCCGTCGCTCTATGCCGGCCTGGCCGAACAGCCGAGCGTCAGCCCGCTGGTCAGCCTGTGGAAGGGCGTGACCAAGCCGCTGGCGCTGCTGGCCATGGGCGCCACGGTGCTCGCCGGGTTCTTCCACTACGTGCGCGTCGGTCCCAACCGCGCGGACGACGAGGAAGACCACGGGCAAGCCGAGGCACCGGTGCACCAGGTCGATCCGTCGGTACACACCTTTGACCCGCACGAGCGTCGTTGAGCCTGCGCGCGGGCGTTGCCGCCGGTCCTCCGCGACCCGGCGGCAGCGGCGGCGCTCTCGAGGAGTCGGAAATGAAAAATGAAATCCAGCGCTACAACGCCAACGAGCGCAGCAACCACTGGGCCGTGGCGATCCTGTTCTTCATGGCCGGGCTGTCCGGGCTGGCGCTGTTCCACCCGGCGCTGTTCTGGCTGACCAACCTGTTCGGCGGCGGTCCCTGGACGCGTATCCTGCACCCCTTCCTGGGGCTGGCGATGTTCGTCTTCTTCCTCGGCCTGGTGGTGCGCTTCGCTCACCACAACCGGGTGCAGAAGAGCGATATCCAGTGGCTCAAGCAGTGGCGCGACGTGGTCAGCAACCGCGAGGAGAACCTCCCGGAAGTCGGCCGCTACAACGCCGGGCAGAAGCTGCTGTTCTGGGTGCTGCTGCTGAGCATGCTGACCCTGCTGGTCACCGGCATCGTGATCTGGCGCCAGTACTTCAGTGCCTGGTTCGGCATCGAGGCGATACGCCTGTCGGCGCTCCTGCACGCTTTCGCCGCCTTCGTCCTGATCGCCAGCATCATCGTGCACATCTACGCCGGCATCTGGGTCAAGGGCTCGATGGGCGCGATGCTCTACGGCAAGGTCAGCCGCGCCTGGGCGCGCAAGCACCATAACGGCTGGCTGAAGGAAGTCGGCAAGGGCGAGGAGCACTGACTCGTATAGTGTCGCCATCGCCCGACCGGAGGCCCCAGCGATGGGGCCTTTGCATTCATTCCGCGCCCCTCCGGGCGCCCGATCGTTGCGGCGCGGCCCACCGGCCCGCCGGCGCAGACCCGAGGAGTTCCCGTGTCACGCACCATTCTTCAGCCGGGGCAGATCGAAGCCGCCGCCAACATTCCCCCGCACCTGCACCAGCCGTCGCGCGACCTGTTCGCCCTCCGCGGCGAGCGCCTGCTGCAACTGGCCGAGGGGCACCCGATGGGCGACTACCTGCGCCTGGTCGCCGGTCTCTGCCGGCTCCAGCAGGCGCTGCTGGACAACCCGCCGGCGCTGGCCCCGCTCGACCCCGAGCGCCTGCGCAAGAGCCGCGAGCACGGCATGCCGCCGCTGGCCTACGACCTGCTGGTGCGCGAAGGCGCCTGGCTGCCCTGGCTGGATGCCCTGCTCGCGGGCTACCCGGCACCGGCCAACGCCGCCGTCGGCGCGGCACTCGAACAATTGCGCGAAGCCGACGAAGGCCAGCGCAAGGCCTGGGCCATCGCCTTGCTCAGCGGTCAGTTCGACCTCCTGCCGGCGGCCCTGGTGCCGTTCCTCGGCGCCGCCCTGCAAGTAGCCTGGAGCCATTGGCTGCTGGGACTGGAGGAGGGCGCGGTGGTCGAGACCGAGAGCCGGACCTTGTGCCCCGCCTGCGGCTCGCCGCCGATGGCCGGGATGATCCGCCAGGGCGGCAAGGAAACCGGTCTGCGCTACCTGAGCTGCTCGCTGTGCGCCTGCGAATGGCACTACGTGCGAATCAAGTGCAGCCACTGCGAGGAAAGCAAGCACCTGACCTACCTGTCCCTGGAGCATGACGGGCAGCCGGCGGAAAAGGCCGTGCTGCGCGCCGAGACCTGCCCCAGTTGCCAGGGCTACCTGAAGCAGTTCTACCTGGAGTTCGACCGCCACGCCGATGCCCTTGCCGATGACCTGGCCAGCCTGGCGCTGGACATGCGCCTGGCCGAGGACGGCTACCTGCGGCGTTCGCCGAACCTGTTGCTGGCCCCCGGCGGCGAATAGCCGAAGACGCTGCGGGCATGCGCCGACGCGTCTATGATGGGCGTGTCGGTGACCCTACCCTGTGGATAAGGTTTCTCCATGAGTTCCGTTCGCTTGCCTTCGGTCGACCGCCTGCTGCGCAGCGCGGCGGCCGCTCCCCTGCACCAGCGCTACGGCCGCGAGGCGTTGCTGGCGACCCTCCGCGACCTGCTCGACGAACTGCGCGAGCCGGCCCGACGCGGTGCCCTCGCCGAGATCGAACTGAGCGAGGCGGTGCTCGCCGGGCGCGCCGGCGAACGCCTCGCCGCGCAGCATGCCAGCCGCGTACGGCGGGTGTTCAACCTGACCGGCACGGTGTTGCATACCAACCTCGGCCGCGCCCTGCTGCCGGACGAAGCCATCGAGGCGATCACCCTGGCCGCGCGCTACCCGCTGAACCTGGAGTTCGACCTGGCCAGCGGCAAGCGCGGCGACCGCGACGACCTGATCGCCGGGCTGATCCGCGAACTCACTGGCGCCGAGGCGGTCACCGTGGTCAACAACAACGCGGCAGCGGTGCTGCTGGCGCTGAACAGCCTGGGGGCGCGCAAGGAAGGGATCATCTCGCGCGGCGAGCTGATCGAGATCGGCGGCGCCTTCCGCATTCCCGACATCATGGCCCGCGCCGGCGTGCGCTTGCACGAGGTGGGCACCACCAACCGCACCCACGCCAGGGACTACGAAGCCGCCATCGGCCCGCGCAGCGGCCTGCTGATGCGCGTGCATACCAGCAACTACAGCGTCCAGGGCTTCACCGCCAGCGTGCCCACCGCGCAACTGGCGGCCATCGCCCATGGCCACGGCCTGCCGCTGCTGGAAGACCTCGGCAGCGGCACCCTGGTGGACCTGACCCGCTGGGGCCTGCCCAAGGAACCGACGGTGCAGGAAGCCCTGGCCGACGGCGCCGACATCGTTACCTTCAGCGGCGACAAATTGCTCGGCGGGCCCCAGGCCGGGCTGATCCTCGGCAACCGCGAACTGATCGGGCGGATCAAGAAGAACCCGCTCAAGCGCGCCCTGCGCGTCGACAAGCTGACCCTCGCCGCCCTCGAGGCGGTGCTCGGCCTGTACCGCGATCCGGACCGCCTCGCCGAACGCCTGACCACCCTGCGCCTGCTCAGCCGCCCGGCGGCGGAGATCCGCGCCCAGGCCGAGCGTCTGGCGCCGGCGCTGGGCGAGGCGCTCGGCGAGGGCTGGGAGGTCGCCGCGGTCGACGCCCTGGGCATGATCGGCAGCGGCGCGCAGCCGGTGGCGCGGCTGGCCAGCGCTGCGCTGTGCCTGCGTCCGCGGCAGCCCAGGCGCCTGCGCGGACGCGCCCTGCGCAACCTCGAGGAAGCCCTGCGCGGGCTGCCGCTGCCGGTGATCGGTCGGCTCGACGACGACGCCCTCTGGCTCGACCTGCGCCAGCTCGACGACGAGCCGGCGTTCCTCGCCCAGTTGCCGCGACTGCGGAGCGAGCTGTCGTGATCGTCGGCACCGCCGGGCACATCGACCACGGCAAGACCTCGCTGCTGCGTGCCCTCACCGGCATCGAGGGCGACCGCCGCCCGGCCGAGCGCCAACGCGGGATCACCATCGACCTGGGCTACCTCTACGCCGACCTTGGCGACGGCAGCCCCACCGGCTTCATCGACGTGCCCGGTCACGAGCGCTTCGTCCACAACATGCTGGCCGGCGCCAGCGGCATCGATTGCGTGCTGCTGGTGGTGGCCGCCGACGACGGCCTGATGCCGCAGACCCGCGAGCACCTGGCGATCGTCGAACTGCTCGGTATCCGCCGGGCGCTGGTGGCGCTGACCAAGATCGACCGGGTCGAGCCGCAGCGGGTGCAGCAGGTGCGGACCCAGGTCGAACACCTGCTGGCCTCCGGCCCGCTGGCGCGCTCGCCGATCTTCCCGCTCTCCAGCAGCACCGGGGAGGGCGTCGCGGCGTTGCGCGAAGCACTCGGCGGGCTCGCCGGCGAAGTCCGCGAGCGTAGCCGCGAGGGATACTTCCGCCTGGCGGTGGACCGGGCCTTCAGCGTCGCCGGCAGCGGCATCGTGGTCACCGGCACGGCCTTCTCCGGACAGGTCGCGGTGGGCGACGAACTGCTCCTCGGCAACGCCGGACGGCCGGTGCGGGTGCGCGGCCTGCACGCGCAGAACCGGCCCGCGCAACAGGCCTGGGCCGGCCAGCGCGTGGCCTTGAACATCGCCGGCGAGCGCCTTGCGCTGGAACAGATCCAGCGCGGCGACTGGCTGCTGCAGGCAGCGCTGCACGCGCCGACCACGCGGGTCGACATCGACTTCCGCCTGTTGCCCGACGAACTCCGCGACTTCACCCACTGGACCCCGGTGCACCTGCACCTGGGCACCCAGGACGTCACCGGACGCCTGGCCCTGCTCGAAGGCGAACAACTGGAGCCTGGCCACCGCGCCTTCGCCCAACTGGTGCTGAACGCGCCGATCCAGGCCCTGCACGGCGACCGCCTGGTGCTGCGCGACCAGTCGGCGCAGCGCACCCTTGGCGGTGGGCGGGTGCTCGACGGCGCCGCGCCGGCGCGCAACCGACGAACGCCGGCACGTCTGGCACAGCTCCAGGCGCTGCGCCAGGAAAGCCTGGAGGAGGCGCTGCCGACCTTGCTCGGCGCTGCCGAGAACGGCCTAGACCCGCAACGCCTGGTGCAATCCTTCAACCGCCCGCGCGAGCACTGGCGGCTGCCGGAAGAGGTGGTCGAGGTGCAGACCCGCCTCGGCCCCCGGTTGTTCGCCGGGGAGCGCTGGTTCGCCCTGGTCGAGCAACTGCTCGCCGGCCTGCGGCGCTTCCACGAAGAGCTACCGGACGAACTCGGTCCCGACCGCGACCGCCTGCGTCGCTACGCCCTGCCGCAGCTGGAGCGGCCGGTGTTCATCGCCTTGCTCGAGGCCGCCCTGGCCGGCGGCGACGTGCACAGCAGCGGGCCCTGGCTGCACCTGCCCGGCCACGAAGTGCGCCTGAGCGATAGCGAGGAGCAACTGCGCGCGCGCCTCTGGCCGCTGCTCGAAGCCGGCCGCTACGACCCGCCCTGGGTTCGCGACCTGGCCCGCGAGCTGCGCCAGGACGAAGCCGCCATGCGCAACCTGCTGCGCAAGCTGGCGCGCCTGGGCCAGTTGCAGCAGGTGGTGCGCGACCTGTTCTACCCGGAAGCCACCCTGCGTCAATTGGCCGAGATCGCCGTGCAGGTCCGCGACCCCGCCGGGCTGATCCGCCCGGCGGAATTCCGCGACCGCCTGGGCATCGGCCGCAAGCGCAGCATCCAGATCCTCGAGCACTTCGACCGCATCGGCCTGACCCGCCGCATCGGCAACGACCGTCGCCTGCGCGAGGGCTCGGCGCTGGCCGAACAGTTGCTCGGCGGCGTCTCGCCCTGAGTCTCAGGGGCCGACGCGCTGCCCCTGGCTCAGGCACTCGATGAACAGCGCGAACAGTTCCGACTGCGAGCCGACTTCCAGCTTGGTGTAGAGATTCTTCCGGTGCATGCGCACGGTCTCCGGGGAGATGTCCATCAGCCGCGCGCTGGATTTCGCCGAGTGGCCGCTGAGCAGCAGGTGGCAGGCCTCGCGTTCGCGGTCGGTGAGCACGCCGCGACCGAAGCCGCGCAGCACTTCCTGAAGGCGCGGGGCGAGGTCGGCCTGCGGGTTCGGCGAGAGGTCGGCGCGCCCGGCGCAGAACTGCCGGGCCAGCTCCAGCACCGGCGGCGCCAGGCCGGCGAGGGCGGCGACCTGGGCGTCGCTGTAGCGGCTCGCCGAAAGGCCGTTGTAGAGACAGATCGAGAGCTTCTCGGTGGGGCCGAGGTCGAGGATGTAGTAGACGTCCTCCACCGCTCCGGCGCCGAGGTAGTAGGTCTGGTAGTAGGCGCTCTGGAAGAAGTCGTCGGGGGCGATCTCGCCGAGGGTGTAGAAGCCTTCCGGAAGGCCTTCCTCCACCGCCAGGCAGAAAGGGTCGAGCAGGTAGCCGCGGGAGAAGTAGCGGCGGATGATCGCCTCGCGGAAGCGCTCGGCGATGCCGCGCTCGTAGAGCAGGGTGGGCGCGTGGCCCTTGCGTTCCAGGCTGATCATGCTCGACTCGATCGGCACCAGTTGGTGGATGGCGTCGACCAGAGCGGCGAGGAAGTCGGGTTGGCGCAGGCGCCGGATCGCCAGCGCCAGGTGTTCGTGCCAGCGGTCGAGGGCGTTCGGGGCGATGGCCTGCATGGACGGTACGGCTCGTTCTTGTCGTTGTCGCCGCAGGATAGCAAGCCGCGTCGGCCGCACCCAGCGCTTACCCCAAAATGGGGTATGGCCCGCCGCGCGGTGCTCTTGCACCCTCGGAGCATCCATCCGAGAAGAGCGACAGCCCGATGAACGCAAGACTGCACGCCACGTCCCCCCTCGGCGACGCCGACCTGGTCCGTGCCGACCAGGCCCACTACATGCACGGCTACCACGTGTTCGATGACCACCGCGTCAACGGCTCGCTGAACATCGCCGCCGGCGACGGCGCCTATATCTACGACACCGCCGGCAACCGCTACCTCGACGCGGTGGGCGGCATGTGGTGCACCAACATCGGCCTGGGGCGCGAGGAAATGGCTCGCACCGTGGCCGAGCAGACCCGCCTGCTGGCCTATTCCAATCCCTTCTGCGACATGGCCAACCCGCGCGCCATCGAACTCTGCCGCAAGCTCGCCGAGCTGGCCCCCGGCGACCTCGACCACGTGTTCCTCACCACCGGCGGTTCCACCGCCGTGGACACCGCGATCCGCCTCATGCACTACTATCAGAACTGCCGCGGCAAGCGCGCCAAGAAGCACGTCATCACGCGGATCAACGCCTACCACGGCTCGACCTTCCTCGGCATGTCGCTGGGCGGCAAGAGCGCCGACCGGCCGGCCGAGTTCGACTTCCTTGACGAGCGCATCCACCACCTTGCCTGTCCCTACTACTACCGCGCTCCGGAAGGGCTGGGCGAAGCCGAGTTCCTCGACGGCCTGGTGGAGGAGTTCGAACGCAAGATCCTCGAACTGGGCGCCGACCGGGTGGGGGCGTTCATCTCCGAGCCGGTGTTCGGCTCCGGCGGCGTGATCGTCCCGCCTGCAGGCTACCACCGGCGGATGTGGGAGCTGTGCCAGCGCTACGACGTGCTGTACATCTCCGACGAAGTGGTGACCTCCTTCGGCCGCCTCGGCCACTTCTTCGCCAGCCAGGCGGTGTTCGGCGTACAGCCGGACATCATCCTCACCGCCAAGGGCCTCACCTCCGGCTACCAGCCGCTGGGCGCGTGCATCTTCTCCCGGCGCATCTGGGAGGTGATCGCCGAGCCGGACAAGGGCCGCTGCTTCAGCCATGGTTTCACCTACTCCGGCCACCCGGTGGCCTGCGCGGCGGCGCTGAAGAACATCGAGATCATCGAGCGCGAGGGCCTGCTCGCCCACGCCGACGAGGTCGGCCGCTACTTCGAGGAGCGCCTGCAAAGCCTCCGCGACCTGCCCATCGTCGGCGACGTGCGCGGGATGCGCTTCATGGCCTGTGTCGAGTTCGTCGCCGACAAGGCCAGCAAGGCGCTGTTTCCGGAAAGCCTGAACATCGGCGAGTGGGTCCACCTGCGGGCGCAGAAGCGCGGCCTGCTGGTTCGTCCGATCGTCCACCTGAACGTGATGTCGCCGCCGCTGATCCTCACCCGCGAACAGGTCGATACCGTGGTCCGGGTGCTGCGCGAGAGCATCGAGGAAACCGTGGAGGACCTTGTCCGCGCCGGTCACCGGTAAGCGCCGGGGCGCCGTCGGCGCCCCACCCGAACATTCAGGAGAACCCCAATGGACGACAACAAGAACAAGGTCCTGCGGTTGCGCGATGTGGTGCTCTACACGGTCTCGGCGATGCTCTTCATGGACCAGATCGCCCTGGCTTCCTCCCTCGGTCCGTCGAGCCTGTTCTGGTGGCTCTACGTTCTGCTCCTGCTGTTCCTGCCGATGGCCATGATGACCTCCGAGCTGGGCACCGCCTTCCCCGCCAACGGCGGCGTCTACCACTGGGTGCGTAGCGCCTTCGGCTTTCGCTGGGGGGCCCGGGTGTCATGGATGTACTGGGTCAACAACGCACTGTGGATGCCTTCGGTCTACACCTTGTTCGGCAGCATGCTCGGCGCCTTCTATTTCCCCGAGCTGAGCCTCTGGGGCAAGATCGCCATCGGCATCGCCCTGGCGCTGCTCACCGCGGCGTTCAACGTGGTCGCGCTGCGCCTGGGCAAGTGGCTGCCGAACCTCGGCGCGCTGCTCAAGCTGCTCGCGGTGCTCGCCCTGGGCGTCGGCGGCCTGCACTTCGGCTGGAACCATGGCTTCGCCAACGACTTCAGCCTGGACTCCATCGTCCCGTCCTCGCCGGGCCAGATGGCCGCGCTGGGAGTGATGGTCTACGGCATCATGGGGACCGAGCTGGCCTGTTGCAGCGCCGCGGAGATGCGCAACGCGCGCCGCGACATCCCGCGCGCGGTGCTGATCTCCGGGCTGATCGTCGGCGCCTTCAACATCTTCGGCACCCTCGGCGTGCTGGCCGCGGTACCGGCCGAGGAAACCGACGTCACCCGGATATTCGCCCACACCCTCTACAACATCTACGGCCACGACGGCGCCGGCGGGATGCTCGCCGACCTGGTCGGCGCCTTCGTCCTGTTCACCCTCTTCACCAACATGGTCACCTGGAGCATGGGCACCAACCGTGCCGCGGTGGAAGCGGCCAAGGCCGGCGAGCTGCCGGCGCTGTTCGGCGTGGTCCATTCGCGCCACGGCACGCCGATCGGCTCGGCGGTGCTGGCCTCGGCGGTGAGCATCGTCCTGCTGCTGCTCTACGGCCTGGTGGCGCACACTGCCGAGGAACTGTTCTGGACCCTGCTGTCGATCTTCGCCATGGTCTTCATGATGCCCTACGTGCTGATGTGCCTGGCCTTCGTCCGCCTGCGCCGCGCCGACCCGCGCCCACGGCCTTACCGGATGCCGCTGGGCGACCGCCTGGCCAGTCTCTGGGCGCTGTTCGTCGCGCTGCATGTGCTGGCCGGCATCGGCCTGTTCGTCGTCACCCCCGGCGCGCCGATGGACTGGGCCTACGCCGGCAAGATCGTCGGCGGCGTGGCGCTGGCCCTGGCCGTGGGCGAACTGCTGATCCGCCAGGCGGCGCGAAGGCGCGGCGTGATGTCGCTGCGCGGTGCCTACGGTTGAGGAGCGGCCCTGTCGCAACAGCGCCTATGGCGTTAATGTGCCGTTAACGCCCTTGGTGGGTAATGGGTCGCAGCGCAACACGGAGAAGGTCGTCATGTCCGAACGAGAGCACTGGCAACGGGTATACGAGAGCAAGCCGTCCGACGCGGTGAGCTGGTTCCAGGCCGAGGCGACGCTGTCCCTCGACCTGATCCGACGCATCGGCGCGCCCCGCGAGGCGGCGATCATCGATGTCGGCGGCGGCGCCTCGACCCTGGTCGACGGCCTGCTCGCCGAAGGCTTCGGCGACCTGACGGTGCTCGACCTTTCCGACGCCGCCCTGCGCGTCGCCCGCAACCGCCTCGGCGCGCGCGGCGAAGAGGTGCGCTGGATCGCCGGCGACATCACCGGCGTCGACCTGCCGGAAGCCACCTACGATGTCTGGCACGACCGCGCCGTGTTCCACTTCCTTACCACTGCCGAAGCCCGCCGCGCCTATGTGCGCCAGGTGATGAAGGCGGTCCGCCACGGCGGCCATGTGATCGTCGCCACCTTCGCCGCCGACGGCCCGACCGAATGCAGCGGCCTGCCAGTCATGCGCTACGACGCCGACGAACTGCACGCCGAGTTCGGCTCCGCCTTCCAGCTCACCGAGCACCGCGACGAACACCACGTCACTCCCGCCGGCCGGGTCCAGCACTTCGTCTACTGCCATTGCCTGAAACGCCTGTGAAGTGCTCCGAGGCTGGGCTACGCTCTGCTCGCCCGGCCGTGCGAACGACTTTCCATGACATCCGGCATTTCTTCTTCGGACCCCGGCCTGATAAGCTCCCGTCTCGAGGAAAACCTCTTGCAAATCAAAGAGGAAGGCAATCACGCCCGGTGGCGTGGCCGGACTTCAAATCCGGTGGGGGACGGCAGCCGTTCCTGGGTGGGTTCGACTCCCACTGCCTTCCGCCAATTCTCCGCTCGCTTTCGGCGGCCATCGTGTCTCACAGGATCAAGCGTCTATCTCGGTCCGTTCCAGCAGAAGCAGCGTCTCACCCGTCCCCGTCGTCTCCCTGACCAGCGCTCCCCGCTCATTCCAAAACGCACTCCTGCCCGCCGCCTTCCAGCCACCCGTCGGCCCGCCATGGTTGGCCAGCAGCACGCCCATTCCGTGCTCGCGGGCATAACCGGCCAGCAGGGCCGAGTCGGCCGGGTAGCCGTTTTCTCCGATCAGCGCGCTGGCGATGTAGAGGCGAGCGCCGGCACGGGCGGCGTGGGCCGGGTGGCTGGGTTGGCTGAAGTCGGCGCAGACCGCCAACGCCATCGGCAGGCCGTCGATCTCCAGCAGGGGGCCGCCGTCGCCGGCTGAGAAGTGGCGTTCCTCGCCCGCGTGCAGGTGCTGCTTGGCATAGACGCCGAGGCTGCCGTCGGCGCCGAGGATCAGGGCGGCGATCAGCGGCTTGGCATGCTTCGGCGAGCGCAGCGGCAGGCCGACCACCGTGGTCATCCGTGCCTGCTCGGCGAGCTGGCGCAGCGGTTGCAGCAGGGGCGTGTCCGCCGGCTGGGCGAGGGCGGCGGCAGCGGTGGGTTCGTAGCCGGTGAGCGACAGTTCGGGAAACACCAGCAGGCGCACGCCCCGTGCCTGGGCGATACGCATCAGGCGCAGGTGGTCGTCGAGGTTGCGTGGCAGGTCGGCGGGGTGGGCGCAGCTCTGGGCGGCGGCGATCAGCGTCATGGGGCTGTCTCGGGTATGGATGGCACAAATTCGCCAGTAGAGCCGAAGGCAGCATTTCCGGGAAGAGGCGATTAGCGGCTGCGCTACGTTTGGCTGGGGAGGGCGCTTTCATCGCCGCGAAGCCGTAAGATAACGCGCTTCATGGCGCGCCCGACGGACGGGTGCGCACGCTTGCCTCGGGAGAACAGGGATGGCCGAGATCAATCCGCTTTCAACGGACCTGCAACAGCAACTGGCGGAGCTGCAGGCACAGGGGCTCGCCTTGCTTGGCGTCGCCGCGGACGAGACGCCGGCGCAGATCGTCGCCGCCATCACCGACTACGTGCGCGATGCGAGGGAGCAGGGGCGCAGCCTCGACGACGAGGCGGTCTTCGCCCTCGGCGCGCTGATCGGCGCGCAGTACGTGCGTGGCCTCGGCTGGCACTGGGGCGACGTGATCTGGGACGGCGACCCGGACAGCGCCGCCGTCGGCGTGCTCAGCCCCGACGAATCGCTGTTCAACAACCCCATCGGCTGGGTAAGCCAGATCGCCGAAAGCGGCGGCGGGGTGCCGTTCATGCTCAGCTACAACATGATCCTGGCCAACCAGGTGCCGCTGTTCGAGCGAGGCAGCGCCATCGGTCTCTATTGAGCATGCAGGCGGATCGCCGCGACGCGCCGGCGCATCCCGCCAGGCGGGGCCGACAACCTGAACGGCCGGCGTCAGGCGCCGCGACCCGCCGAGCAGCGCCAACCGGCGAACGAGGTGCCGGGTGACCGTGGTGGAACAGACGCTGCCTCTGAGAAACCGCGCCTGCGGCGCTTTCCAGGAAGGCAGCCTGGAACGACGCGACTGCCGAGCCCATATCGGGCTGCAATTCCGCGATTGAGTGGGCTGCGGGTTCGCGACTCGGCTGGCCTTCCTGGGAACACTTCTGAGGTTTTCGCATGACGGATCTTGAACACGCGGTGGAAAGCAACCGACG
This sequence comes from Pseudomonas sp. KBN12P06040, assembly GCF_037574965.1. Lineage (NCBI taxonomy): Bacteria > Pseudomonadati > Pseudomonadota > Gammaproteobacteria > Pseudomonadales > Pseudomonadaceae > Pseudomonas > Pseudomonas sp. KBN12P06040. The sequence goes on along the minus strand of NZ_JBBELS010000001.1, from coordinate 5,569,732 downwards.
CGCCTGGGACGCGTCCGCCGACAGTCACCTGCGTGGCAGCGGCTGGCAGGAATTGTCGCTGGCGGTACAGGAAACCGGCTTCAGTTGCCTGGACGAGACCCTGGCTGGCGTGCTGCGCAATCTGGACCTGGCCGGCAAGGCGGCGGTCCAGGTCGGCTGCAACAACGGCCGGGAAGTGCTTTCGCTGTACGCCTTCGGCGTCGCGCGGGCGGTGGGGATCGACCAGTCCGCCGCCTTCCTCGCCCAGGCGCGGCAACTGGCCGAGCGCTCGCCGCATCAGCCGCGTTTCGTCGAAGCCAATGCCTACGAGCTGCCGGCCGAGCTGAACGGTCAGTTCGACCTGCTGCTGATCACCATCGGTGTGCTCAACTGGATGCCCGACATCGCGCGCTTCTTCGCCTCGGTGAGCGGCCTGCTGAAGCCGGGCGGGCAATTGGCGATCTATGAGACCCACCCGTTCCTGGAGATGCTCGAACCCGAGTCGGAGCGACCGTTCGAACTGCGCAACGACTACTTCACCGACACGCCCCACGTATCCCGGGAGGCCATCGTCTACGAAGGCAGCGGCAGCGATACCGGCATCGCCAGCTACTGGTACGTCCACCCGCTCGGCGACATCCTCGGCGGGCTGCTCGGCGCCGGCCTGCGCCTGAGTCACTTCAAGGAGTACCCGCACTCGAATCGCGAGGAACTCTACGACCTCTACGAGGACGGACCGCTGGCGATCCCGATGTGCTACACGCTGGTCGCGGTCAAGGCATGACCTGCGTCGAGGCCGGGCGAGGCGCGCCGCTGCGTGTGGTGGTGGTCGGCACCAGCGGGGCCGGGAAGTCGACCTTCTCCGCCGCGCTGGCCGCCAGGCTGGGTTGTACGCATGTCGAACTCGACCGACTCTACTGGGGCCCCGGCTGGCAAGCCGTGCCCCACGAACGCTTCGAGCACGCAGTGGAGCGGGCGACGACGGCGCCGCGCTGGGTCGCCGACGGCAACTACAGCGCCGTCCGCGAGTTGCTCTGGGGCCGCGCCACCCATGTGGTATGGCTGAATTTCGGGCGCTGGACGGTGTTCTCCCGGGTCCTTCGCCGCACCCTGGCCCGGGGCCTGCTGCGCACCCGCCTGTCCCACGGCAACCGTGAATCGCTGCGGATGGCGTTCTGCTCCAGGGATTCGATCCTGCTCTGGTCATGGACCACCTTCGCAGGCAACCGCCGCAAATACACCGGCCTGCGCGAGGATCCGCGGTTCGCGCATTTGCGCTGGGTGGAGGTTGGCGAGCCGGGGAGGGTGGGGGAGGTGATCGAGAGGTTGGTGGAAGCCGTGCTCGCACAGTCGCAGTAGTGAGCGAAGCACGCTATCCGCCTCAGTCCTGGGGCTTGCTTACCCGGCTGCGCAGCAACTCGAAATAGGCTGTATCGGCGGGGCCGCCTGGCGTCGATTCCGCGCCGGCGACCAGCGTTTCACGCAGTTCCCTGGCGTGCATTTCGCGTTCTCCCCTTACCAGGCCACTCTGTATCATTGGGTGCCGCGTCGCCGCCAGCGCCCGGCCGAGAATCCTTGCGACGACCTCGTCCTTGCCACGGGTATAGGCCTCGCGGTCGGTGGGGTAGCGGCGGGCCAGGGCGTGCTTGGTTTCGGCGTAGAGGTGGGCGTCGTCGGGGTGGTTGCGCAGCCAGTCGCGGAACAGCAGGTAGCGGTCGGCCTGGGCCAGGGGCATGACATGGACATGGTGGGTGCGGCCATGGCCGAAGGGCGGCATGCCTTTGACGAAGAACATCCGCTGGGTGTTCGGGTTCTCGCGCCAGAACTGGTAGCCGAGGCCCTCCAGCGGGGCTACCAGCCGCTGCGGATCGTGGCCGGGCGGCGGCAGCAGGAGGATGTCGATGATCGGCTTGGCGTCGAGCCCGGGCACCGCGGTGCTGCCGACATGCTCGATGCCCAGCCCGGGCAGCGCCAGTGCCGTGCGGATGGCCTCGGCTTCGGCGGCGAAGCGTTGTGGCCAGGCGGGGTCGGCGGGCAGCACCTCGATGCGGTCGTCGTCGGCGTTGCTCCAGCGTTGGCCGTCGAAGCGGGGCGGTTGGGGTGAGGACATGGCGGACTCCGGGGATATGCGGGAGATTGGCGGCGATGGGGAGCTGGGGTAGGGCGAATAACGCCAGCGGCGTTATCCGCCTTCCGCGAGCGGGGTGCGGGTAAAACCCGGGAGTCTCAGAAGTCCAGCGCCTGCACCCCTGGATGCTGCAGATCGAACCCATCCAGGCGCATGCGCTCGGCGAATGCCTCCCGCGCCGCGTCTCCCTGGAGAAACGCTCCCCGCGCCGAGGCCCAGTCGTCCGGTTGCAGCCGCACCATCCAGCCCTCGCCGTAGCAATCCCGGTTGATCAGCGCCGGGCGCTTGACCACCGCCGGGTTGCTCGCCAGCAGGGTCCCGGCCAACGGGCTGCGGGCCGAGGAGGCAGCCTTGGCGAACTCGACCACGCCGAAGCTGCGGTCGCGTTCGATGTGCCAGCCGTCGCGCTTGGGGGTGAAGGCGAAGATTTCGCCATACAACGCGCAGCCGTAGGCGCTCAGGCCCAGGGTCAGGCTGCCGTCGACTTCCTCGCGCAGCCACAGGTTGTAGTCCGGGGCGTAGAACAGCCCGTCGGGGAATTCCAGGCCGTGCAGGTTCGCGCTCATAGGGTCAGCACCCGCTCGGATTCGAGGATCAGCCGTGCCAGTTCGCCGCCGCTGGAGATTTCGTCGAGTTCCTCGATCAGTTCGCTTTCGTCGATGTTCACCCCGGGTTGGCGGCACATCAGCAGGCGCGCGCCGGCCTCGCGGGCCTGGCGGATGAAGTGGCGCAGCGGCTCGCCGCCGTCCAGCGCGCGCAACTGGTCGGCGACGGCGCGGCGGGCCAACTGCACGCCTTCGCCGCTGAGGAACAGGGTCACCTCGGCGTCCATGCAGGCCAGCAGGGTGGCGGTGTGGAAGGGCGCGGCGCAGCGGGCCGGGGTGCTCGGGCCGCTGGAGACGATGATGAGGACGCGCTGGGCGTGGGTGTCAGGGTTCAAGGGGCTTGTCCATCTGGATCAGCGCCACGCGCCGGCCGTCCGGATCGTGGCGTTCGGCGATGGCGCGCGGCTGGTAGCCGAGCTGGGTATAGAGCAGCAGTCCGGCGGCGTTGGCGTTGAAGCAGGAAATTTTCATCAGGCGCGCTTTGTACTGTTCGCGGGCGAGGTTTTCCATGACCCCGATCAGGTAGCGGGCCACGCCCAGGCCGCGCGCGGCGGGCGCCACCATCATGTTGCCGAGGGCGCAGAAGTCGCCGTGCTGCCACTGGTAGAAGTTGGCGAAGCCGACCACCTGTCCGTCGTGCACGGCCACGGTGCTGCCGCGACGTTCGGCGATGGCGGCGGCCAGTTGGGCGACGCTGAACGGCCAGATCGCCTTGGGGTAGCAATAGAAGAGTTCGTCGCGGTCCTGGGGGAAGCCGGCGACCGTCTCCAGGTCACCGGTCTCCGCCGGGCGGTGGCTGAGCTGCATGTCAGCGCGGCGGGTATTGCGACATGACTTTCTGCACCGTCTCGCGGATCGCCTGCTCGCGCTCGGCCGGGCTCGGCGGGCTGGTGCGCATGATCTGCTCGCCGCTGCCGCGCCAGACCAGTTTGCCGTCCTTGCCGTCGAACAGGTCGACCTGGAGGGTGGCAACCTTGTAATTCACGGTGCGCGTCTCGGCCATCGCCGGGCCGCCCCAGTATCCTCCCCAGTAGCCGCCCCAGTAACCGCCGCCGTAGTTGGTGGTGATCTGGTCCTGGCGATCGTCGACGATCAGGTAGGCGCGCACCGTGACGTCGCCCCTGGCGTTGCCCTGGGCCGGACGCAGGCCGCGCTGGTCGAGCTGCTGGGCGACGGCTTCGCGGATGCGTTGCTCGGTGAGGTCGCTCTTGATGCGTGGGTCGTCGGGGCGGTATTCGAAGGCGGGTTGCGACCAGCTCCAGCTACGGTAGGCGGCGAAGTCGCGGGAGCTGTCGAAGTCGCGGTCGAGCTGGGTGGTTTCGCAGGCTGCGAGGCTGAGGAGCAGGCCGAGCAGCAGGATTCGGCGGATCATGGTTTTTCTCCAGTCAGAGTTCACATCCAAGCTCAGCGCCGGATGAAAGGCAAGAGGAAACGCGGGTTTGAAGCGTCTCCACAAGTAACGTTGGCGAGCACCCGCCCTATAGGGCGCGACGGGAGAATGAAATGAATCGAAGTATTGCGATCCTGCTGCTGGGCCTGTCGCTGACCGGCTGCGTCGAGGCACGCTCGGTGGTACCGGCGGATGGCCCGGGCCCGCTGCTGGTGGCCCATCGCGCCGGCACCGCGGACTACCCGGAGAACACCCTGCTGGCGATCCGCAAGGCGCTGGACAACGGCGCCGACGCGCTATGGTTGTCGGTGCAGTTGAGCGCCGATGGCCATCCGGTGCTCTATCGCCCCGCTGACCTGGCGGTCCTGACCCAGGGCGCCGGCGCGGTCGGCCAGTCGAGCCTGGCCGAGCTGGCGCGCTTGAACGCCGGCTATATGTTCAAGGCCGAGGACGGCAGCTATCCCTACCGCCAGAAGCCGCTGCGGATTCCTACGCTGCGCCAGGCGCTGCGGGCGATCCCGCCGCAGGTGCCGGTGTTCCTCGACATGAAGTCGCTGCCGGTGGAGCCGCTGGTCGATGCCGTGGCCGGCGAGCTGGAGCGGCAGAAGGCCTGGTCGCGGGTGCGTTTCTATTCCACCGAGAAGGCCGCCAACGACTACCTGACGCAGCGCTACGCGGACCGCGCGCGACAGTTCGAAAGCCGCGATGCGACGCGCAACCGCCTGGTCGGCCTGGCCTTCGGCGAGCGCTGCGAGGCACCGCCGGCCGGCGGCACCTGGATGGGCATCGAGCTGCGCCGCGAACTGACGGTGACCGAGCGCTTCACCCTTGGTGAGTCCTCCTACAAGGTGCCGGCGGCGCAGTTGTGGACGCGCAAAGCGATGGACTGCGTGCGCCGCGAGCCGGTGAAGGTGGTGATGTTCGGCATCGAGACCGCCGAGGACTACCGCACCGCGCGCGCCCTGGGCGCCGACGCGGTGATGAGCAACTCGCCCAGGAAGATGGAGGCGATCCGCCGCCGGGTGCTCGCCGATCAGCCCGGCGGGTAGCTCGACAGCGCCCGTTTCACCGCTTCGCGCAGGGCCTTGGCCTGTTCGCTGGCGGAGTCGCCGGAGTCGAACTCGGCGCTGTTGCCCCACACCGGCTGGCCGCTGCGGGCGTCGTTCAGCTCGACGCGGACCACGGTGACCTGCACGGTGTAGCTGCGGGTCACCGGGTAGCTGGCGCCATAGCCGTACCAGGGATCGCGCCAGCCGCCGTAGTTGCCGTAGTAGCCGCCGTAGTAGTCGGTGACCTGGCGGGTGCGCAGTTCGTTGCGCAGGAACGCGCTGACCTGCAGGTCGGCCGCGCTGCCCGGCCGCGCCGGGCGCAGGCCGCGCTGGTCGAGCTGCTGGCTGACGGCGTCGCGCAACTGGTTGTCGTCCAGGCCCTGGGGAAAGCCGCTGACCCCGGCGGCGGCCCAGCTCCAGCTACGGTAGCGGGCGTAGTCGCGCGGCGCCGCCGGATAGGCCCCGGGATCGAGGCCGGGATTGGCCGCGGCGGCCGGCTGCGGCGGGTAGGGCAGGGAGCTGGCACGGTAGGGATTGTCGCCCTGGCAGGCACCGAGGGCGGCCAGGCTGGCGAGTAACGGCAGGATCAACAGTCGCGATTGCATGCTCGACGCTCCGTGGCCGCGCTACGTCGGCGGCCCTTGCAGGCTCAGACTGCATTCTGCGCCTTTCATTGCGGGCGGCACAGCCAGTGCAGGTAGCGGCCAAGCCCGGCAAAGGCCGGGTGGCGGCGGTAGGCCAGTTCCATTTCCACCAGGTCGAGCCGTTCGGCCTTGGCCTGGAACTCGCTCGGCATGTAGTCGTGGAACACCCGCACGCCGCTGCGCGCCTCGATGCGCCAACGCGCTGCCAGCGCCTGTTCCAGCTCGCGCGGGTCGAGCGGGCGCTGCGGGGTCAGGCTCTGCCCCTCGCCAGCGAAGCGTTCCTTGCGCAGCTTGCGGAAGTGGCCCTTGAGCAGGTTGCGGTAGATCAGCGCGTCGCGATTGTAGAAGGCCAGCGACAGCCAGCCGCCGGGTGCGCAGAGTTGGTGCAGCACCGGCAGGATCGCATGGGGTTCGGCCAGCCACTCGAGCACGGCGTGGCAGAGCACCAGGTCGTAGGGCTCGGTGAGCTGGCCGAGCAGTTCCTGCCAGGGCGCCTGGATGAATTCGGCGGCCTGCCCGGCTTCGGCGAAGCGCTGGCGGGCGCCGTCGAGCATGGGTTGCGCTGGCTCGGCGAGGGTTACGCGGTGGCCGCGAGCGGCCAGCCAGAGCGACATGTGGCCGAGCCCGGCGCCGATGTCGAGGACCCGCAGAGGTCGCTCCGGGAGGGCCTCGGCGAGGTCGGCCTGGAGTACCGCGAGGCGGATCGCACCCTTGGCGCCGCCATAGATCTTTTCGGCGAAGCGCGTCGCCAGTTCGTCGAAATGGCGGTCGCTCATGGCAGGAAGCGCCGTTCGCAGTCGGCCAGCTTGGCGCGCACCACCTGTTCCAGGTCGAGGCCGGTTTCCCCGCAGAACAGCAGCAGATAAAGGACGATGTCGCCAACTTCCTGGCCAGCGTGTTCGAGCTGCTCGGCCGACAGCGTGCGCGACTGGTCTTCCGTCAGCCACTGGAAGATCTCCACCAGTTCGGCCATCTCGACGCTGGCGGCCATGGCCAGGTTCTTCGGGCTGTGGAATTGGCGCCAGTCGTTGCGGTCGCGGATGGCGTGCAGGCGCGCGGTGAGTTCGTGCAGGTCCATGGGGGATTCTTCGCGGTGGCGGTAAGCAGCCGCATAGCTTCGGGCTTTGCGCCCGAAGCTTCAAGGCATGGCGGACCGGCGTCAGCCCTGTAGCCGGCTCCAATGCCCGGCCATGTGCGGCAGGTCGTCCTTGCCGCGCAGGCTGAACTGGCCGTCCGCCGCCGCCGCGCTGGCCAGGAGGGTGAGGCTGGCCGGCAGCAGCACTGGCTTCTGGAAGCGCACCTCGACCCGATAGCCCGAGGCTGGCAGTCGCTCGCCGAGGGCGGCCAGGCTGCGAGCCTTGTTCCACAGGCCGTGGGCGATGGCGCGGGGAAAGCCGAACAGCTTGGCGCTGGGCGCCGACAGGTGGATCGGGTTGTAGTCGCCGGCGGCACGGGCATAGCGCCGGCCGATGTCGGCGGGCGCCTTCCAGTTGTCGACCGGCTCCAGCGGCAGCGGCTCCTGCTCGGCTTTCGGCGGAATTTCGCCGGGCACCTTGACGCCGCGGCAGAGCACCTTGCTGTCGCCGACCCAGAGCAGGCCAAGCTGGTCTTCCAGGCGGGTGACGATGCTGAAGGTGGCGCCCTTGTCGTGCGGTTGCAGGTTTTCCACCGCGACGCTCACGGTGAACGGGCCGAGGCCGCCGAGCGCGCGCAGCACGTCGATGCGGTTCTCCAGGTGGACCAGGCCGAGCAGCGGGAAGGGGAAGCGCTTGTCGGTGAGCAGCGCCATCTGCAGCGGGAAGGCGAGGATGTGCGGGTAGGTCGGCGGCAGCAGGCCGTCGTCGCGGAAGCCGCAGACCTGGCGGTAGCGCTCGAGGTGCTTCGGGTCCACCGTGACCTGGCTGCGCAGGCCGCGCTCGGGCAGGGCCTTGCCGCGGATGCCGCGGCGCAGTGCGGCGCGCAGGAACAGGCCGGGCAGGGCGGGTGGGGCGGGCAGGTCGAGCCAGGCGGTGGGCATTGGACATCTCCTCGAAATAGGTGGCTGTCAGCTTAGTCGAGCACCCGCAGCAGGCATTGGCCGCCTGGCCGACGCCGCTGGCAGGGCGGTCAATCGGCTCCGGGATGCGTCTGCATCGAGATTTTCGACCACGCCGGCGGCTAGTCGATCTGAGGGTTTTTCCGTCATGCGGGATGGGTTATTTCTATGGCCTCTCCTTGAGAGGGGATGGCAAAGCTGCCTAAGATGGGCCCGCCCCATGGATAACTAGAAAAAACACCATGCGTGATCTGACCGACGATGTAGCGCTGATGCGCCCGGTGATCGACGCCCTGCGCGCCAGCGGCTGCGATCCGGACCGGGTCCTGGTCCGTGTCGGGCTGCCGCCGGGTGGCCTGCCGGCCGGCCGTTTCCCCCATTCCGCACAGAACCTGTTCTGGAAGGCCGCCGCCGACGAGTGCGGCGAAGAGCATGTCGGCCTGCACCTGGCCGAGCACCTGCCGGCGTTCCACGGCCTGCTCCTGGAATACCTGTTCCTCTCCAGCGATACCTTCGGCGCCGGCCTGCGCCATTCCCTGCGCTACGTACGCCTGCTGTCCGACACCCTGCAGGCGCAACTGGAGGTGGAGGGCGAGCGCGCGGTGCTGTCGCTGGGCGAATCGCCGGCGATCAACCGCCACTTCCCGGAAATGCTCGCCGGCGCGGTGATCCGCCTGTTCGGCGCGCTCACCGAGGGCGAGTTCAAGCCGCTGGAAGTGCAACTGATGAACGAAACCGGCGCGCCGATGGAGCGCTACCGTGCGGTCTACGGCTGCCCGACGATCCTCGGCATGCCGCGCTACGCGCTGGTATTCGATGCCGCGGTGCTGGACAAACCCTCGCGCCACGCCGCCCCGGAACTGCTGCGCATGCACGAGTCGCTGGCGCGCCGGCAACTGGCCGAGGTGGAGCGCCTGGACCTGGTGCGCCAGGTCCGCGAACTGATCGGCGAGTTGCTGGTGGACGGAGGCGCCACCCTGGAGCAGGTCGCCGCGCGCCTCGGCATGCCGGCCCGACGTCTGCGCGAACGCCTGGCGATGGCCGGGGTGCGCTTCAACGATCTGGTCACCGACTACCGCTGCCGACTGGCCAAGGAACTGCTGCTGAAGACCGACGAGCGCATCGAAGTGATCGTCGAACGCACCGGGTTTTCCGAGCCGAGCACCTTCTATCGCGCGTTCAAGCGCTGGGTCGGCGAGACGCCGGTGGAGTTCCGCCGGCGCGGGCAGCAGGGGCGCGGGTAGGGCCTGTCCGAAGGGGCTACCGGTGTTTTCCTGGTGCAGGGCGCCTGCCCGTCGCCGGGGAGTTAGGGGCCGCCTCAGGCCCCCAGCAGGCTCTGCCCGCACACCCTCAGCACCTGGCCGCTGACCGCGCCGGACGACGGCTGGGCGAACCAGGCCACTGTTTCGGCGACGTCCTGCGGCAGGCCGCCCTGGCTCATGGAGTTCATCCGCCGGCCGGCCTCGCGGATGGTCAGCGGAATGGCGGCGGTCATCTGCGTCTCGATGAAGCCCGGCGCCACCGCGTTGATGGTGATGCCGCGCTTGCCCAGCGCCGGCGCCCAGGCCTGGGCCAGGCCGATCAGGCCGGCCTTGCTCACCGCGTAGTTGCTCTGCCCGAGGTTGCCGGCGATGCCGCTGATCGACGCCAGCAACACCACCCGGCCGTTGTCATGCAGCTTGCCGCCGTCGAGCAGGGCCTGGGTCAGCACCTGCGGGGCATTGAGGTTGACGTTGATCACCGAGTTCCAGAAGTCGCTGCTCATCTTCGCCAGGGTCTTGTCGCGGGTGATCCCGGCGTTGTGCACGACGATATCGACGCCCTCAGGCAGCGCGTCCACCAGTTGCTGCCCGGCGTCCGCGGCGCAGATGTCGAGGGCCACGGCACGGCCGCCGAGGCGCGCGGCGAGGCCTTCGAGGGCCTCCCTGGCCGGCGGCACGTCGAGCAGCACCACTTCCGCGCCGTCGCGCGCCAGGGTTTCCGCGATGGCCGCGCCAATGCCGCGGGCGGCGCCGGTGACCAGCGCGCGCTGGCCGGCCAGCGGCTTGCTCCAGTCGTGGACCTGGGCGCTGTTGGCGGCAAGACGGATCACCTGGCCGGAGACGTAGGCGCTCTTCGGCGAGAGGAAGAAGCGCAGTGCGCCTTCCAGTTGGTCCTCGGCGCCCTTGCCGACGTACAGCAACTGCACGTTGCCGCCGCGACGGATTTCCTTGCCCAGGGAGCGGGTGAAACCTTCCAGGCTGCGTTGCACGCTGGCGGCGACCGGGTCCTTGAGAGACTCGGGGGCGCGTCCGAGGACCACCACCTTCGGGCACTTGTCGAGGCCCTTGAGCACCGGCTGGAAGAAGTCGCGCAGCGCCACCAACTGCTCGAAGCGGGTCAGGCCGCTGGCGTCGAACAGCACCGCCTTGGCCCGCGGGCTGTGTTCGGCGGTCCAGCGCGGCAGCTCGAACTGTCCCTCGACGGCGGCGAACACCGCGTCGGTCAGCTTGCCGGCGAAGGGCAGCACGGCCTCGGCCAGCGCGCCGCTCCCGCCGATCACCAGCGGGCCGTCCACCGGCCGCACCCGGCCGGCCTGCCAGCGCTCCAGGCGCAGCGGGGAGGGAAGGCCGACGGCGCCAACCAGGCGGCGGCCGACGGGGGAGTTGGCGAAGGCGATGTAACGATCGGTCATGGAACGGGCTCCCGGTGGAAAGGCTCCAAGGCTGAAGGTGGATTCCGCCGGCCAACGATGCCGAGGGAACGCGGGTAACAGTGTGGACAACTCTACGCAGCCACCTGTTCGCCGCAATTGACCGCGCTGACCGGGATAACGGCAGGGCGGCCAATGCGACGCGACCGGCTAAGGTTAGCCTGTGCGCCACTGACCGCTCAGTTAACGGGTCGAGCCTCGGCTCGGCGTAAACGATTCCAGCAAGGAGTTCTTCCATGACCCAGCTGCGCCGGGTCGCCATTGTCGGCGGCAACCGTATTCCCTTCGCCCGCTCGAACACCGTGTACGCCACGGCGAGCAACCAGGAGATGCTCACTTCCGCCCTGGAAGGCCTGGTGGAGCGCTACAACCTGCACGGAGAGCGCCTTGGCGAGGTGGTGGCCGGCGCCGTGCTGAAGCATTCGCGCGACTTCAACCTGACCCGCGAATGCGTGCTCGGTTCGCGCCTGGCCCCGGAAACCCCGGCCTACGATATCCAGCAGGCCTGCGGTACCGGCCTGGAGGCGGCGATCCTGGTGGCCAACAAGATCGCCCTCGGGCAGATCGACAGCGGCATCGCCGGCGGCGTCGACACCACTTCCGACGCGCCGATCGGGGTCAACGAGGGTCTGCGCAAGATTCTCCTCGAGGCCAACCGTGGCAAGAGCAACCTGGACAAGCTCAAGAGCCTGTTGAAGATCCGCCCGCGCCACGTGGTCCCGGCCATCCCGCGCAACGGCGAGCCGCGCACCGGGCTGTCGATGGGGGAGTCCTGCGAACTGATGGCGCAGACCTGGCAGATTCCCCGCGACGAGCAGGACAGGCTGGCCTTCGAGAGCCACCACAAGCTGGCCGCGGCCTATGAGGAGGGCTGGCAGAACGACCTGATGACGCCGTTCCGCGGCCTGACCCGCGACCAGAACCTGCGCCCGGACATCGACCTGGAGAAGATCGGCACCCTCAAGCCGGTGTTCGAGCGCGGCTCGCGCGGCACCCTCACGGCGGCCAACTCGACGCCGCTGACCGACGGCGCCTCGGTGGTACTGCTGGCCAGCGAGGAGTGGGCGAAGGCGCGCGGCCTGCCGATCCTGGCCTACTTCAAGGACGGCGAGGCGGCGGCGGTGAACTTCGTCGATCGCCAGGAGGGCCTGCTGATGGCGCCGGTCTACGCGGTGCCGCGGCTGCTGGCACGCAACGGCCTGAGCCTGCAGGACTTCGACTACTACGAGATCCACGAGGCCTTCGCCGCCCAGGTGCTCTGCACCCTGAAGGCCTGGGAAGACCCCGAGTACTGCAAGACCCGTCTCGGCCTCGACCAGCCGCTGGGCTCCATCGACCGCAGCAAGCTCAACGTCAAGGGCAGCTCGCTGGCCGCCGGCCACCCGTTCGCCGCCACGGGAGGACGGATCGTCGCCAACCTGGCCAAGCTGCTCTCGGTGGCGGAGCAGGGACGCGGGCTGATTTCCATCTGCGCCGCCGGTGGGCAGGGTGTGACCGCGATCATCGAGCGGTAATCCAATAGGGCGAGCGGCCTTGTCGCTCGACGATGTAAGCAACTCCGTGACTTGGGCGGTGCCGTGCGAACGGGACCGCCTTTTTTTTGCCGGCGCCCTACGGTTCGGGTTCGTCGGCGGCGTTGGAGACAGCGAATTCGACGCTTGTACGGAGAATCCCCTCTCTCTTCAGGGAGAGAGTTGGGGTGAGGGCGGCTCCGCTATCGGCCGGGAGTGCCGCTGCGGCGGATAACGCCGTTGGCGTTATGCGCCCTACGCTTTGGGTTCGTGGCGGCGATGAAGGTACGGATCCCGACGCCTGCCGGATAACCCCGGCGAAGGGCTCACGCCGCACATCCGCCATTGCCGTCCTGCCCCCGCAGGCTTGCCGGCTGGCGGTCGGCGAAGGGGGTGGAGAGGATCATCGAGGTCTTGCTGATGCCGAACTTCATCAGCCGGTCGATCAGGTCCTGCAGCTCCGGCATCGAAGCCACAGCGGCCTTCATCAGCACGCAGGCGTCGCCGGTGATCCGGTGGCAGAGGGTCAGTTGGGGGATCCGGGCCAGTTCGTCGAGCACCGACTGGCAATCCTTCTCGGTGATCCGCAGTTCGATGACGCACTCGATGGGCAGGCCGAGCTTGGCCAGGTTCACCGAGGCGTGGTAGCCGGTAATCACCCCTTCGGCCTCCAGCTTGGCCACCCGGTCGGCCACCGCCGGGGGCGACAGGTTGATGCGCCGGGCCAGTTCGGCGAAGGTCAGGCGGCCGTTGTCGATCAGGGCGGCGAGGAGCGCACGGTCGTATTTGTCCATGATGGGTCCCGGTTGTCGAATCGACGGAAAGCATGGCCGATTTCCATGGAAAGAAAAGTGTTACGTCCCGATAACCAGCGGCTGTGCCTTAACCGGCGGGTGGCGACCTCATAAAATGAAGTCTTTCTCCCGCCTGCCCTGTCGAGTGCTTTCCATGCCTGCCCGTCGCATTCCGCTGTTGCTTTTCGGTGCGTTCTTCGCCCTGTACTTCATCTGGGGCTCCACTTACCTGGCGATCCGCTTCGGCGTCGAGTCCTGGCCACCGATGCTGATGGCCGGGGTGCGCTTCGTCATCGCCGGCGGCCTGATGTTCGCCTGGTTGCGCTGGCGCGGCGCGCCGTTGCCGACCTGGCGCGAGTGGCGCGGCGCGGGGATCGTCGGAATCCTCCTGCTCAGTTGCGGCAACGGCGGGGTGACGGTGGCCGAGCACTGGGGCGTGTCTTCCGGGGTGGCGGCCCTCGCGGTGGCTACGGTGCCGCTGTTCACCCTGCTGTTCAGCCAGTTGTTCGGCCAGCGCAACACCACCCTGGAATGGGGCGGCATCGTGCTCGGGCTGTTCGGCATCGTCCTGCTCAACCTCGGTTCGAACCTCCAGGCCAGCCCTGCCGGCGCCGGCTTGATCCTGTTCGCCGCCGCGTCCTGGGCCTTCGGCTCGGTGTGGAGCCGGCGCCTGTCGCTGCCGGCCGGACCGATGGCCAGCGCCGTGGAAATGCTGGTCGGCGGCGCGGTGCTGCTGGTCGGCAGTCTGGCCAGCGGTGAGCGCCTGGAGCATTGGCCGAGCACCAGCGGCTGGCTGGCGCTGGTGTACCTGATCCTGTTCGGCTCGATCATCGCCTTCAGCGCCTACCAGTACCTGCTGCGCAACGTGCGGCCGGCGGCGGCCACCAGCTATGCCTACGTCAATCCGGCGGTGGCGGTGTTGCTCGGCACCCTGTTCGCCGGCGAGCGGATCGGCGGTATCGAGGGGCTGGCGATGCTGGTGATCATCAGCGCCGTGGTGCTCATCGGCCTGCCCCAGTGGCGCGCCAGCCGCGCCGCCGCCTGAATGCCTTAAGCGATCCCTAAGGCGGGCTGCGCCATGCTGCGGCGCAGCGCCCGGATGGGCCGGGCTGACGGGGGTACGAAGATGAAAGCGCTGGTCATCGGTGTGGTCCTGGTGTTCCTTGGCGGTTGCGCCAGTCACGTGAGCCCCGGCGGCAAGGCCATCGAGTCGCCGATCAAGGAGTATTTCGGCCAGGACCCCATCGAGCGCCGGGCCTTCGGCGAGAGCGAGAACGGCGCCGAGGCCGAGGATTCGCCACTGCGTTTCCGCCTGACGCCCTGAACGGTCGCCCCGGGCGCCTGACCGGGCGTGCAGAAGTCGTCTCCAGCGTCTTCAATACGGAGTGACGGTCGCCGCCAGGCGGCCCCGTAGCGAAGGCCGGAGGGGCAATGGAGAGCATGCTGGACAGGCCCGAGCAGGAACTCGTGCTGGTGGTGGACGACACCCCGGACAACCTGCTGCTGATGCGCGAGCTGCTCGAGGAGCAGTACCGCGTGCGCACCGCCGGCAGCGGCCCGGCCGGGCTGCGGGCGGCCGTCGAAGAGCCGCGCCCGGACCTGATCCTGCTCGACGTGAACATGCCGGGCATGGACGGCTACGAGGTCTGCCGACGGCTCAAGGCCGATCCGCTGACCCGCGACATCCCGTTGATGTTTCTCACTGCCCGCGCCGATCGCGACGACGAGCAACAGGGCCTGGCCCTGGGCGCGGTGGATTACCTGGGCAAGCCGGTGAGCCCGCCGATCGTCCTGGCGCGGGTGCGCACCCACCTGCAACTGAAGGCCAATGCCGATTTCCTGCGCGACAAGAGCGAATACCTGGAACTCGAAGTGCGCCGTCGCACGCGCCAGCTGCAACAGTTGCAGGACGCCGTCATCGAAGCCCTGGCGACCCTTGGCGATCTTCGCGACAACCCGCGCAGCCGCCATCTTCCGCGTATCGAGCGCTATGTCAGGCTGCTCGCCGAGCACCTGGCGGCGCAGCGGGCGTTCGCCGACGAGCTGACTCCGGAGGCTGTCGACCTGCTGAGCAAGTCGGCGCTGTTGCATGACATCGGCAAGGTCGCGGTGCCCGACCGGGTCCTGCTCAACCCCGGGCAACTGGACGCCGCCGACACCGCCCTGCTACAGGGCCATACCCGCGCCGGGCGCGACGCCCTGGCCAGCGCCGAGCGGCGGCTCGGCCAGCCTTCCGGGTTCCTCCGCTTCGCCCGGCAGATCGCCTACAGCCATCACGAACGCTGGGATGGCCGGGGCTTTCCGGAGGGCCTGGCGGGCGAGCGGATTCCCCTGGCGGCGCGGATCGTCGCCCTGGCCGACCGCTACGATGAACTGACCAGCCGGCACGCCTACCGGCCGCCGCTGGCGCACGCCGAGGCGGTGCTGTTGATCCAGGCCGGCGCCGACAGTGAATTCGACCCACGGCTGGTGGAGGCCTTCGTCGCCGTGGCCGACGCTTTCGCCGAGGTTGCCCAGCGCTACGCCGACAGCGCCGAGGCGCTGGACGTGGAGATGCAGCGGCTGGAACAGGCGGTGGCGGAAAGCATCGAACTCACCGCGCCACCAGCCTAGTACGCTGATCGGTGCGCAGTCCGGCGGAAAGCCGGCGCGTCCGGCTGTGCTCGGCACGGCGTTTGCCGTATAACGTCAGACCCTTTGCCTTCCACATTGGCCCCGAGGAACCGCGTAGCACCGATGAAGACACCCAGACGCCTGGAACCGTTGATCGAAGACGGTCTGATCGACGAGGTCGTGCGCCCGCTGATGAGCGGCAAGGAAGCCTCGGTCTATGTGGTGCGTTGCGGCGACAGCCTGCGTTGCGCCAAGGTCTACAAGGAGGCCAACAAGCGCAGCTTCCGCCAGGCCGCCGAGTACCAGGAGGGCCGCAAGGTCCGCAACAGCCGCCAGGCGCGGGCCATGGCCAAGGGCTCGAAGTATGGCCGCCGCGAACAGGAGGAAGCCTGGCAGAATGCCGAAGTGGCGGCCCTGTTCCGTCTCGCCGGGGCTGGTGTGCGGGTGCCGAAGCCCTATGATTTCCTCGATGGCGTGTTGCTGATGGAACTGGTGGCGGACGCCGACGGCGATGCTGCGCCGCGTCTCAACGACGTGACGCTGGAGCCCGACGAGGCACGGCGCCACCACGCTTTCCTGATCCGCCAGATCGTTGCCATGCTCTGCGCCGGCCTGGTGCACGGCGACCTCTCCGAGTTCAACGTCCTGCTCGGTCCGGATGGCCCGGTGATCATCGACTTGCCGCAGGCGGTCGACGCGGCCGGCAACAACCATGCGTTCAGCATGCTCGAACGCGACGTCGGCAACATGGCCGCCTACTTCGGCCGCTTCGCCCCGGAACTCAGGCAGACCCGCTATGCCAAGGAAATGTGGGCGCTCTACGAAGCCGGCGAGCTGACAGCGGAAACCCCGCTCAGCGGCACCTTCGTCGAAGCCGAAGAGGCCGCCGACGTGCGCGCGGTGCTCCGCGAGATCGAGGCCGCGCAGCGCGAGGAGGCGCGTCGCCAGGCGCTGCGCCAGGCCGACGACGCGCCGCGTGGCGAGCGCGAGGAACCGCCGCCGCCTTGGTTGCAGTGAGCGGCTGGCGGATGTTTTTTCCCGCCAACTGTATCGCGACCCTTGCGTACGCAACTGCTAGCGTGGCCTGAAGTTTTCCGGAGGCCGCCATGCCTGTTGCACATATCCTGCTCGCCCTGCTGGTGACCCTGATCTGGGGTCTGAACTTCGTCGTGATCAAGGTCGGCCTCGGCGACTTCCCGCCGCTGCTGTTCTGCGCCCTGCGCTTCGCCCTGGCGGCGCTGCCGCTGTTGGTCCTGCGCGGGCCGATGCCGGCGCCGTTCGGACGCATCCTGCTGATCGGCGTGCTCCTCGGAGTGGTCAAGTTCGGCCTGCTGTTCGTCGGCATGGCCCAGGGCATGCCGGCCGGGCTGTCGTCGCTGGTGCTGCAGAGCCAGGTATTCTTCACCATCCTCATCGCCGCCCTGTGGCTGGGCGAGCGGCCGTCGCCGCGCGGGTTGTTCGGCCTCCTGCTGGCGGCGGCGGGGCTGGTCCTGATCGGCCTGGAGCGGCCGCTGGGAGACAGCCTGCTGGCATTCCTGCTGGTGGTTGCCGCGGCGCTGGCCTGGTCCTTCGCCAACATCGCCACCAAGCGTTCCGGGGCCACCGACATGCTGCGCCTGATCTGCTGGGTCAGCCTGGTCCCGCCTTTGCCGCTGCTGGCGCTTTCCTATCTATTCGAAGGTCCGCAAGCCATCGAGCGCGCAGTGCTGAACATGAGCTGGGGCGGCTTCGGCGCGCTGCTCTACATCGCCTTCGGCGCGACCACGGTGGGCTTCGCCATCTGGAGTTTCCTCCTGCGCCACTACCCGGCCAGCCTGGTGACCCCGTTCGCCCTGGCGGTGCCGGTGTCGGGCATGCTCGCCGGCTGGCTGCTGCTCGGCGAACGCCTCGACCTGGACAGCCTGCTGGCCTGCGCGCTGGTGTTCGTCGGGCTGGCCATCACCCTGTTGCCGGCCAGCCTGCTGCGACGCTTCGCCTGGCCGGTGCGGCGGTTGGGATGAAAACGGCGGAAGACATCCTCGCGCTGATCGCCGCCGATTCCTCGCGCCTGCATCTGCTCCGCGTGCTGCGCGAGGTCGGCCCGGAGGGCGCCTGGATCGGCGCCGGCTTCGTGCGCAACGCGGTATGGGACCATCTGCATGGCTACGGCGAAGCCACGCCGCTGGCGGACATCGACGTACTTCATTTCGCCCCGCGGGCCCTCGACCCGCAGGCCGACGCCGACTTCGAGGCCGCGTTGCGCCGTCGCTGCGAGGCGCCCTGGTCGGTGAAGAACCAGGCGCGCATGCACCTGCGCAACGGCGACCGGCCCTACCGGGATTGCGCCGATGCGCTGTGCCACTGGGCGGAAACGTGCACGGCGGTGGCGCTGCGACTCGTCGGCGAACGCCTGGAGCTACTGGCGCCGCTGGGCGTCGACGACCTGCTGGCGCTGAAGGTGCGGCCCACCGCGCATTTCGCCGGCAAGCCGGAGGTCTACCGGCGGCGCCTGCGGGAGAAGAACTGGACGGCGCGCTGGCCGCTGCTGGATATCAGTGGCAGCAGCCAGACGCCAGATCCTTGAGGATCGGGCAGTCGGGGCGGTGGTCGCCCTGGCAGTGCTCGACCAGGTCCTGCAGGGTGTCGCGCAGGGTGCTGAGTTCCTCGATCTTGCGGTTCAGCTCGCGCACGTGCTGCGCCGCCAGGGCCTTGACGTCGGCACTGGCGCGCTGGCGATCCTGCCAGAGGGTGAGCAGCTTGCCGACTTCGTCGAGGGAGAAACCGAGGTCCCGCGAACGGCGGATGAACGCCAGGGTATGCAGGTCGTTCTCGTTGTAGTGGCGGTAGCCGCTGGCGCTGCGTCCGGCCGGGCGGAGCAACTCGATGGACTCGTAGTAACGGATCATCTTCGGCGTCAGTCCGCTTTTCTTCGCCGCTTCACCGATATTCATCCGGGTCTCCTGGGAGGTTGCGAAGCCGCTAGCCTATCCCTTTCCCGGCCAATGCGCAGGCTATCAGATATGTGACCGCCCGCTGTCCGGACCTCTGGCCGGCGGCCGCGTCGCGTCCGGCTGGGTCTTCGGCAGGAACACCTGTACTTCCAGCCCTTTGCCCTCCAGTCCCTTGCCCAGGCCGATACTGCCGAAGTGCAGTTCGACGATGCGCTTGACGATCGGCAGGCCCAGGCCGCTGCCCTCGCCGCTGCTGGTGGCGGGGCTGCGGTAGAAGCGGGTGAAGATCGCCTGCTGCTCTTCCAGGGCGACCCCGGGGCCGTTGTCGCGCACCCGCAGCACGGCGTGCTGGGCGCGATTCTCGACGCGGATCTCGACCTGGCCCCCAGCCGGTGTGTAGCGCAGGGCGTTGCCCACCAGGTTGCCGACCATCGCCTTCAGCCACAGGTCGATGCCCATCACGTGCACGGTCTCCTGGTGCAACGACAGCTCGATGTCCTTGTCGATGGCCTGGCGCGCCAGTTCGGAGAGTACGTCTTCGGCCAGGGTGGCGAGGTTGACCGGGTGGAATTGCTCCAGCAGGGCGTCGCCGTCGAGGCGGGCGAGAAGCAGGATCTGCTCCATCAAGGTGCTGATCCGCTCGACGCTGCGACTGACTTGCAGCAGGCCGCGGGCGTGGGCCTTGGGGTCTTCCGAACGCAGCGCGACCTGGGCATGGGTGCGCAGGCTGGCCAGCGGCGTGCGGATCTCATGGGCGGCGTCGCTGGTCAGTCGGCGTTCGGCCTCGAGGGCGGTGCGCAGGCGCTCCAGCAGGAGGTTGAGTTCGTCGATGAGGCCGCGGATCTCCAGCGGCACCGCCTCCACCGCGATCGGCTGCAGGTGTCGCGCGGAGCGCTGCTGGACCTCGGCCTGCACTTCGCGTAGCGGCGCCAGGCCGCGGGCAACGCCGAACCAGACCAGGCCGCCGAGCAACGGCAGCGCCAGCAGCAGCGGGAACAGCGAGTAGAACAGCAGCAGGTTCATGGTGTGCTGGCGGTAGATCAGGTTTTCGCTGATCCAGATCTGGAAGCCGTCGATATTCAGCTGGAGCACCCGCCAGTGGGTGCCCTGGGCTTCCACGGTGCTGAAGCCGGGGCCCTGGGCCGTGATCTCCGGCGGCAGGTTGAGGCTCGACAGCAGCGGCTGGCCGTCGCGCCACAGGGCGTAGCCGAGGGCGCTTTCGCGGCGCAGCAGGGGCAGGCCCTGGATCGCCTCGCGGCTGCGTTCGATGATCTCGGTGATCGAGCCGTCCTCGCTGGCCTGGTCTTCGGTGGCAAGGTCGAGCAGGCGCAGGGCGGCTTCGCCGAAGTCCACCATGTCGTCGTCGAACAGGCGGTTCACCTGCTTCAGCGAGAGGTGGTAGGTCAGCGCCGCCACGCTCAGCCAGCACAGCACGAAGCCGACCAGCAGGTTGATCAGCAGGCGCCGGCGGACGGAGGGGACGGCGGTACGCGGCATCGGAGGACTCCGGTAGGCGGTTTTCAGGGCGCCGGCTGGTCGATGCCGTAGCCGATGCCGCGGACGGTGCGGATCAACTGGTTGCCGAGCTTGCGCCGCAGGTGATGGACATGGACCTCGATGGCGTTGCTCTCGACGTCGCCGCTCCAGCCGTAGAGGCTCTGCTCCAGTTGGTTGCGCGAGAGCACCTTGCCGCTGTTCTCCAGCAGCAGGCGCAGCAGCGCGTATTCGCGCGGCGCCAGTTCCACCGCCTGGCCGGACAGGGTCACCTGGTGGGTCGCCGGGTCCAGGCGCAGCTCGCCGTGCACCAGTTGCGGCAGGGCGCGACCGGTGGTGCGGCGGGTCAGGGCGCGCACCCGTGCCTGCAGTTCGTCGAGATCGAAGGGCTTGGTCAGGTAGTCGTCGGCACCGCTGTCGAGCCCGGCGACCCGGTCGGCCACCTTGTCCCGCGCGGTGAGCAGCAGCACCGGGGTGAGCAGGCCCTGGTGACGCAGGTTGCGCAGGATGTCCAGGCCGCTGCGGCGCGGCAGGCCGATGTCGAGCACCAGCAGGTCGAACTCGTCGGTGACCAGCGCGTTCTCCGCGGCCACGCCGTCGGTCACCCATTCCACGGTATCGCCTTCCAGGCGCAGCCCGGCGCGGATGCCGTCGCCGAGCAGCAGGTCGTCCTCGGCCAGCAGTATTCTCATGGCAGCCTCGTTTCAGTGATTCCACAATTCCCACAGGCTCAGGCCGGCCTCCAGCAGGAGGATGGCGACGATCAGCCATTCGACCCGCAGTTCGCCCCGGAAGTAACGGTATTCACCGAGGCGGTCGGCGGCCAGTTCGTAGAGGTCCTGCAGCACTTCGATGCGGTCGTCCAGGGTCGCCAGGCGATCGTGCACTTCGGCCTGCATGGCCAGTTCGTTGTAGAGCCGGCGCACAGCGCCGTTCAGTTGCAGCGGCGGCTTCTCCAGGTGCGACTCCAGGCGGGCGTAGGCCATGCGCCAGAGTGTAGTGCGTCGTACCTGCCGGTTCACATGTTCCTGGCGCCGCAGGGCGGCACGGCGCGGTAGCTGGGTCAGTTCGACATCGGCCTGGGCCGGCTCCCAGGCCGCCGCGGTGTCGTCTTCCAGGCGGCGCAGGTGACCTTCGTGCCAGGCGAAGACGGCCAGGCCCTCGAGCAGTTCCTGGCAGCGTTCGGGGTTGCCGATGATCAGCGCGCGGCCGGGGCGCCACAGCACCCGCTCGCCGAACGAGGGCGCTTCCAGGGGTGGCTGGCGCTCGTCCTCGCCGGCGGCCATCCAGGCTTCCAGGCGCTGACGCCAGGCGTGTCCGGTCTGCAGGCCGGCGCTGGCGAAGATCACCAGCAGTTCGTTGTCGCCGGCGGTGTCCGGCAGTTTCGCGTCTTCGCCCAGCTCGCTGCGCTGCGCCAGAAGCGCCAGCGCCGGCTGCGGATCGCGCAGGTTGGCCAGCAGCGGCAGGCCGCCGCTGCTGGCGCCGGGACGGAAGCGCACGCGGTGCAGCAGGCAGGGCGAGCCGGTGGCGACCAGCGGTACGCTGGCCAGGGGGGCGGCGGGCATGTTCAGGTCCTCGCCAGGGCCGGCAGTTGCGCCGGGCCGAATTCGATCTCCTCGATGTCCGGCGGCGCCACGAAGGCGACTCCGTCTTCCAGCACCGGCCCCGGCTGGGCGAGCAGGAAGCGGGTTTCCCGGTCCATCACGAAGCAGGCCTTGAGGTAGTCGCCGTCGAGGTGGTCGAGCCACAGCGGGCCGAGCTTGCGTTCGATGCGCCGGTCGATGTCATCGGCCTGCCAGTGGTTTGCGTCGAGCCAGTCGGAGGCCAGCAGGAAGCCCCAGGAGGAAAGGAACGACGGCACCGTGGCGCGGTAGCTGTGAACCTGGGCGAAGACGCTGCGCAGGGTGCGGGCGAGGGCCGCGTGGGGCTTGTCGTCGCTGTGCGAGAACTCCAGGCCCTGCACCGCGATCACCCCGCCCGGACGCAGCCGCGAGTGCAGCAGTTCGTAGAACTGGCGGGTATAGAGAGCCTGGGCCGGGCCGTTGTCGAGCATGTCGACGACATCGATGATGACCACGTCGTAGAGCGACGGGTCGCGTTCGAGATAGGCCCGGCCGTCCTCGGTAAGCAACTCGCTGCGCGGGTCGTCGAAGGCGCCCTGGTGCCACTGGAACAGGTGCTCGCGGCACAGTTCCACCAGCTCCCGGTCGAGATCGACCATCACCGCCCGCCGCACGCTGGCATGGGACAGCACCTCGCGCAGGGTGGCGCCTTCGCCGCCGCCGATGATCAGTACGTCGCGCGGCTCGTCGTGGGCGAGCATGGCCGGCTGCACCAGCAGCTCGTGGTACAGCGACTCGTCGCTCTCGGCGCTCTGGATCGCGCCGTCGAGCATCAGCACGCGGTCGTAGTTGTAGGTGTCGGCGATCAGCACGTTCTGCCAGCGCGTGCGGCCCTGGTAGAGCACCCGGCGCAGGCGGTAGACGTACTGGTCGAAGGGGTCGCTGTCCTCGATCGCGGTGATTGCGCCGTCGCCTTCCAGCAGCGGGTCCGGCGGATAGAAATAGAAGTGGTTCGGCGGCAGCGGCGGCAGCCCGGCGGCGACCTCCGCCGGCACCAGGCCGGTGAGGTCGACGGCGTAACGGGCCTGGCTCAGGTCGGGAGCCAGCGGGGCGCGTTCGATCGGCGTATCCATCAGGCCACCCCCGTGCCCTGGCCCAGCGCCCAGCGCAGGGTCGGGCTGTCTTCGTCGACCGGGCCATTGCCAGCCAGGCTGCGGCTGAGCAGCCCCAGGCGATGGCCGCCGAGGCCGCGGTCCATGCTCGAGATCAGGTGCCGACGGCTGCCCAGGCGTTCGCTGAGCACGCGCACGGCCTGGGCGCCATCGAGCACGTCGCCGCAGGTGAACACGTCGACCGCGGCATAGCCGTACTCCGGCCAGGTATGGATCGCCAGGTGCGATTCGGCGATCACCACCACGCCGGAGATGCCGATCGGGCTGAACTTGTGGAACGCCGAGGTGATGATGGTGGCGTTGGCCTGGCGGGCGGCCTCGAGCATGCTTTCCTCGATCCACTGGATATCGTCGAAGCGCTGGTCGACGCAGTCGAACAGCTCGATGACCAGTTGCTTGCCGAGCACGGTGATCGGATCGAGTCGCAACGGTTGAATTGCCATGAAGGCCTCCTGCTTCCGTTTCGGCGAGGGATGTCCTCGCGGTGGAAGGCACGATAGGCGCGGCTGACTTAAGAGGTGCTTAACGACGGATTTTTTGCCCGCCCCGGCGCGGGCCGACGACGCCGGAGCACCCATTTCGCCTGACGTAGGGCGAATAGCGCCAGCGGCGCTATTCGCCGCTTCTGCGGAGCATGGCCCGGCGGATAACCGCGAGGCGGTTATTCGCCCTACCGGTGAGAGTCTTGACGTAGGGCGAATAGCGCCAGCGGCGCTATCCGCCGTTTCTGCGGAGTATGGCCCGGCGGATAACCGCGAGGCGGTTATTCGCCCTACCGGTGAGAGTCTTGACGTAGGGCGAATAGCGCCAGCGGCGCTATCCGCCGTTTCTGCGGAGCATGGCCCGGCGAATAACCGCGAGGCGGTTATTCGCCCTACCGAGGCGCGCCCTTCGCCTGCGTCACCCGGTCCACCAGGTAGACCACCCCGCGGTAGTCGATCCCGCCGTGCTCGCTGAGGCCGATCTCGCAGGTACGGCTGGTGGACACGCCTTCCTCGCAGAACTGCACGGCATCCTTCAGGCTGCGCAGGGAGTGAGCGTTCAGTTCCGGCGTGGTGAAGCCCTTGTCGCCGGCGAAGCCGCAGCAGTGAATGCCTTCCGGGATCACCACCTCGCGGGTGCAGCGGCCGACCAGGTCGATCAGCGCCTGGCTCTCGCCGAGGTGCTGGGTGCTGCAGGTGACGTGCACCGCTACCGGTTTGTCCTGCGGGATGAACTCCAGGCGATCGAGCAGGTGACTGCGGATGAATTTCACCGGGTCGTGGATCTGCAGCCGCGGATCGTCCAGACCCTGGACCAGGCGCAGGGTGCAGGGGCTGGTGTCGCAGTAGATCGGGTCGAGGCCGCCGCGGCTGGCCTGGAGCAGGGCGGCGAGCAGCTCGTCGCGCTTGTCGTCGGCCTGCTTCGCATACCCCTTGGACGCGAACGGCTGGCCGCAGCAGAGGTTGTCCAGGTTATCCGGGAATACCACCTGGTAGCCGGCCTTTTCCAGCAGACGGCGGGTCTTGTCCAGCAGCGGCTCGCGCTCTTCGTCGCCGAAGGCCGGGCCCATGGCGCGCGAGACGCAGGCGGCGAGATAGACCACCCGTGGCCGCTCGTCGTCGAGCGGGGCGGGCGGCGGCGCCAAGCGTACCGGCTGCGGCAGCGCCGGCGTCCATTGCGGCACGCGGCCGCCGCTGGCCTGGCTGAGGCTGTGGCTGGCCCTGGCCAGCAGGGGCGCGCCAAGCAGGCGCCGGGCGCCGTCGGCAGCGAGCAGGGCGAAGCGCGCAGCGCGCATGGCGCCGGCAAAGTTGCGCGCCAGCCAGGTGGCGCCTTCGGCGTGGCGGGCGTCGGCGCCGCGCAGCTTGCGGATCAGCTCGCCGGTGTTGATGTTCACAGGACAGCGCTGGGCGCATAGGCCGGTGGCGGCGCAGGTGTCGATGCCCTGGTAGCGGTAGTCGCGCTCCAGCGCCGTGGTGTCGACGCCGGCGCGCTTCTTCGCCTGGATGTCGCGCCACAGGACGATGCGCTGGCGTGGCGTGAGGGTCAGTCCGCGCGACGGGCAGACCGGTTCGCAGAAGCCGCACTCGATGCACTTGTCGACGATCTCGTCGGCGGCCGGCAGCGGCTTGAGGTTCTTCAGGTGACTCTGCGGGTCGTCGCTGAGGACCACGCCCGGGTTGAGGATGCCGCGCGGGTCGAGCAGGCGCTTGAGCTGCCACATCAAGCGATAGGCGTCCTCGCCCCACTCCAGTTCGACGAACGGCGCCATGTTGCGCCCGGTGCCATGCTCGGCCTTCAGCGAGCCGCCGTACTCCACCGCCACCAGGTGCGCCACGTCGTCCATGAACGCCGAGTAGCGGGCGATCTGCTCGGGCGAGTCGAAGCCCTGGGTGAAGACGAAGTGCAGGTTGCCCTCCAGCGCGTGGCCGAAGAGGATCGCCTCATCGTAGCGGTGCTTGTCGAACAGCTCGATCAGGCGGTTGACTCCCTCGGCCAGTCGTTCGACGGGGAAGGTGACGTCCTCGATGATCACCGTGGTGCCGGTCTCGCGCACCGCGCCGACAGCCGGGAAGGTGTCCTTGCGGATGCGCCAGAGCTGGTTGTAGACCGCCGGGTCTTCGCTGAAGTCGACCTGCTTCTCCAGCGGATATTCGGCGATGGAGGCCATGATCCGCCCGAGCTGTTCGTGCAGCAGCGTGCGGCTCGCCGCGCGGGACTCGATGAGCAGGGCGCAGGCACCGGCGGAAAGGCTCTTCACCCATTCCGGCATGCCCTGCATGTTCTCCACTGAGCGCAGGCTGCGCCGATCGAGCAGTTCCACCGCCGAGACCGGCTGGCGCTTGAGCACCGCGACCGCCGTGCAGCAGGTTTCCACCGTGGGGAAAACCAGCAGCGCCGAGGCCTTGTGCGGGTGTTCCGGGACGGTGTCGTAGGTCACCGCGCTGATGAAGCCGAGGGTGCCCTCGGAGCCGACCATCAGGTGGGTGAGGATGTCCAGCGGCTCGTCGTAGTCGACCAGCGCGTTCAGCGACAGGCCGGTGGTGTTCTTCAGCCGGTACTTGTGGCGGATCTTCGCGGCCAGTTCGGCGTTGGCGCGGGTCTCGCGGCCGAGTTCGGCGAGCCGTTCCAGCAGCTCGCCGTGGCTGGCGCGGAAGGCCGCGACGCTGGCCGGGTCCTCGCTGTCCAGGCGGGTGCCGTCGGCCAGCAGCAGGCGCAGGCCGGCAAGGGTGTGGTAGCTGTTCTGCGCGGTGCCGCAGCACATGCCGCTGGCGTTGTTGGCGACGATGCCGCCGATCTTGCAGGCGTTGATCGAGGCCGGGTCGGGACCGATCTTGCGGCCGAACGGCGCCAGCCAGGCGTTCGCCTGGGCGCCGATGACACCCGGCTGCAGGCGGATCTGCGCGCCGTCGGCGCGGATTTCCCGGCCGTTCCAGTTGTCGCCGAGGACGAGCAGCACCGAGTCGCTGATGGCCTGGCCGGAGAGGCTGGTGCCGGCGGCGCGGAAGGTCACCGGGACCTGCTCGCGGTAGGCGGCGGATAGGATCGCGGCGACCTCGTCCTCGCTTTCGACGCGCAGCACCAGCTTGGGAATCAACCGGTAGAAACTGGCGTCGGTGCCGAAGGCCAGGGTCGACAGCGGGTCGTCGAAGCGGCGTTCGCGCGGTATCAGCCGCTCGACGGTCTCGAGAAAGGGAATCGGCAGGCTCATCGGCTTTCCTCGGCCCTGGGACGACGGTCACGCCCCGGGCGTTTTCAGGCTTTTCTGGCGGGCGTCTCAGGCGCCCAGTTCGCGGACCAGCGAGTCGGCGCTGATCTCGCCGATCGACTTGGCCCCGGTGAGGACCATGGCCACGCGCATTTCCTTTTCGATCAGTTCGAGCAGGTTGCGCACCCCGGCCTCGCCGGCGGCGGCCAGGGCGTAGACGAAGGCGCGGCCGAGCAGCACGCTGTCGGCGCCGAGGGCGATCATCCGCACCACGTCGAGACCGGTGCGGATGCCGGAGTCGGCAAGGATCGCCAGTTCGCCCTTCACCGCGTCGGCGATCGCCGGCAGCGCGCGGGCGCTGGACAGCACGCCATCGAGCTGGCGGCCGCCGTGGTTGGAGACGACGATGCCGTCGGCGCCGAACTTCACCGCATCCCTGGCATCCTCGGGGTCGAGGATGCCCTTGATCACCATCGGGCCGTCCCAGAACTCGCGGATCCACTCCAGGTCCTTCCAGGAAATCGACGGGTCGAAGTTGGCGCCCAGCCAGCCGATGTAGTCCTCCAGTCCGGTCGGGTTGCCGCGGTAGGCGGAAATGTTGCCGAGGTCGTGGGGCTTGCCCAGCAGGCCGACGTCCCAGGCCCAGGCCGGGTGGGTCATGGCTTGCAGGATGCGGCGCGGCGCGGCGTAGGGGCCGCTCATGCCGGAATGGGCGTCGCGGTAGCGGGCGCCGGGGACCGGCATGTCGACGGTGAACACCAGGGTGGTGACGCCGGCGGCCTTGGCCCGCTCCAGGGCGTTGCGCATGAAGCCGCGGTCCTTCAGCACGTAGAGCTGGAACCACATCGGCCGGTCGATGGCCGGGGCGACCTCCTCGATCGGGCACACCGATACCGTCGACAGGGTGAAGGGCACGCCCTTCGCCGCCGCCGCGCGTGCCGCCTGGACTTCGCCGCGGCGGGCGTACATGCCGGTGAGACCGACCGGGGCGAGCGCCACCGGCATCGCCAGGGTCTCGTTGAACAGGCGGGTTTCCAGGCTCAGCTCGGACATGTTCTTCAGCACCCGCTGACGCAGGGCGATGGCCGACAGGTCCTCGACGTTGCGACGCAAGGTGTACTCGGCGTAGGCGCCGCCGTCGATGTAGTGGAAGAGGAACGGCGGCAGCTTGCGTTGGGCGGCGGCGCGGTAGTCGGTGGAAGCGGAAATGATCATTGGGCTCTTCCGTTGTGTCGAAAGGTTTCGCATCGAGCGCAGTGGAGCGGGACACGGCGGAAATGGCCAAGGGAGCCGGGCCTACGATCGTAGGCGAGTCTCCCCGGGCCATTTCCTGCGCAGTATCGCCGACGCGCGGCCGATCAGGGCGCGGTCAGTGCACCAGCATGCCGGTGAATAGGTATGCCTGGGCCAGGGTGATCAGTCCGACCAGCGCGGCGAAGATCAGGCTGTGCTTCAGGGTGAAGCGGAACAGGTCGGATTCCTTGCCGACCATCCCGGTCGCGGCACAGGCCACGGCGATGGATTGCGGGGAGATCATCTTGCCGGTCACGCCGCCGCTGGTATTGGCGGCCACCAGCAGGGTGTCGCTGACTCCGATCTGGTGCGCGGTGGTCGACTGCAGGGAGCTGAACAGGGCGTTGGAGGACGTATCCGAACCGGTCAGGAATACCCCCAGCCAGCCGAGGAACGGCGAGAAGAACGGGAACGCCGCGCCGGTACCGGCCAGGACCAGGGCCAGGGTGGTGGACATGCCCGAGTAGTTGGTGACGAAGGCGAAGGCCAGGACCATGCCGATGGACAGGATCGGCCACTTCAGCTCCACCAGGACTTCCTTGAAAGTGGTAATACCAATTTTCGCTCCGATGCGCAGGATGAACATCGATACCAGCGCCGAGAGGAAGATCGCCGTGCCGGTGGCGGAGATCGGGTCGAACTTGAATACCGCGGCGATCGGCGTGGCGCTGGTGGCGATCGGCGCGCCCTTGACCACCAGTTGGTCCAGGTGCGGGATGGCGAAGTTGAACACCAGCCAGTAGAGCTCGCCGCCCGGGGCGAACAGGGCCTTGAAAGGTTTCAGGGTCCAGATGGTCACCAGTACGGTGAGCACCAGGAACGGCGACCAGGCCTTGAGGATCTCGCCGAAGCTGTAGGCGGACGGTTCGACGCTGCGTTGCCCGCCGAAGCCGCCACCGGCCACGGCCGCGCCGCCGCTGGCGGCGAGCGCTTCGCTGGCGCCCTGCGGCTGCCAGACCTTGAGGAACAGGGTCAGGGAGACCAGGCTGACCAGCGCCGAGGTGATGTCCGGCAACTCCGGGCCGATGAAGTTGGACGTCAGGTACTGAGTGATGGCGAAGCTGCCGCCGGCGACGATGGCGGCCGGCCAGGTTTCGCGGATGCCGCGCCAGCCGTCCATCATGAACACCAGCCAGAACGGTACCAGGATCGACAGGAACGGCAGTTGGCGGCCGGTCATGGCGCCGATCTTGAAGGCGTCGATACCGGTCACCTGGCCGGCGACGATGATCGGGATGCCCAGTGCGCCGAAGGCCACCGGCGCAGTGTTGGCGATCAGGCACAGGCCGGCGGCGTAGAGCGGATTGAAGCCGAGGCCGACGAGCAGGGCGGCGGTGATCGCCACCGGCGCGCCGAAACCGGCGGCGCCTTCGAGGAAGGCCCCGAAGGAGAAGCCGATCAGCAGTACCTGCAGGCGCTGGTCGCCGGTAATCGACAGCACCGAGCTGCGGATCACCTCGAACTGGCCGCTCTTCACCGTCAGTTTGTAGAGGAAGACCGCGGCGACGATGATCCAGGCGATCGGCCAGAGACCGTAGAGGAAGCCGTAGCCGGCGGCGGCGAAGGCCATGTCGGCGGGCATGTGGAAGGCGAAGATGGCCACCGTGATGGCCAGCGCCAGGGTGATGCTGCCGGCGATGTGGCCCTTGAGGCGGAATACCGCCAGGGCGAGGAAGAAGAACACGATCGGGATGACGGCCGCGGCGGCCGACAGGCCGAGACTGCCCAGGGGGGTATAGAGTTGTTGCCAGGCTTGCATGGGGGTTGGCTCCCTAATTGTTGTTGGGTTTGCCTGTGACCAGATCGGACACGCGCCAAGACCTGTGTGTGCAAGGGCGCTGGGCAGCCGAACCTGGCAAAGCTCGCATAATTGGTAAGACCAATTTACAAAAGCGAGCGCTCAGGTTAAGAGTCGAGCGTTCGGCGTGTCAATTTGCCCGTCTACGACTTTTGTCTAAGGATGCTCGTGCGGGGCTCGTGGCGCCTCGCTTGTGGTGCGGGGAGCGGCTCGGTACGCTTCCTCTCTTTTTCGCGCTGGGCGCATGGCAGAGGCTTTGCGACGAAACTTCGGGTAAGGGTGTCGGGATATGGAATTTGGTCAGGTCAGGCAGCGCCGTCTGTCGGATGACATCGTTGCGCAACTGGAGGCGATGATCCTGGAGGGCACGCTGAAGTCCGGCGAGCGGCTGCCCGCCGAGCGCGTGCTTGCCGAGCAGTTCGGGGTTTCCCGGCCGTCGCTGCGCGAGGCGATCCAGAAACTGGTGGCGAAGGGGCTGCTGGTCAGCCGCCAGGGTGGCGGCAACTATGTGACCGAATCGCTGGGCGCGACTTTCAGCGATCCGCTGCTGCACCTGCTGGAGGGTAACCCGGAGGCCCAGCGCGACCTGCTGGAGTTTCGCCACACGTTGGAAGGGTCCTGTGCCTACTACGCGGCGCTGCGTGCGACCTCCCTCGATCACCAGCGCCTGACCGAGGCCTTCGAGGCGCTCCAGGCCTGCTATGCGCGCAACGACCAGGTCAGCGCGGAAGAGGGCGCCGCCGACGCGCGCTTCCACCTGGCGATCGCCGAGGCCAGCCACAACACCGTGCTGCTGCACACCATCAAGGGCCTGTTCGACTTGTTGCGGCGCAACGTGGTGACCAATATCGGCGGGATGTACGCGCAGCGCACGGAAACCCGCGCGCAACTGATGGAGCAGCACCAGCGCCTATACGACGCGATCATCAGCGGTCAGGCGGAGCTGGCCCGGGAGGTGTCCAACCAGCACATCCACTATGTGCAGGAGGTCCTGGCGGAGGTCCAGGAAGAGGCGCGCAGGATGAAGCGCTCGCAGCGCCGGCGCAGCGTGCAGGAGGACTAGCGAGGCGCGGGCAGGGACGCGCTCAGTCGTCCTTGCCGTGGCGCATGGCGCGTTGGATCTCCCGATCGGAGTCGCGCTCCTTCTCGGTGTGGCGCTTGTCGAAGTCCTTCTTGCCCTTGGCCAGGGCGATCTCGCACTTGACCAGGTGCTTCTTCCAGTACATCGACAGGGCGACGCAGGCGTAGCCCTTCTGTTGCACGGCGCCGAACAGCTTGCCCAGTTCGCGCTTGTGCAGCAGCAGCTTGCGCGTGCGCACCGGGTCGGCGATCACGTGCGTGCTGGCGGTGGTCAGGGGCGTGATGTGGCTGCCGAGCAGCCAGGCCTCGCCATCCTTGAGCAGCACGTAGCTGTCGACCAGTTGGGCCTTGCCGGCGCGCAGGCTTTTCACTTCCCAGCCCGCCAGGGCGACGCCCGCCTCGAAGCGTTGTTCGATGAAATAGTCGTGCAGAGCCTTCTTGTTCTGCGCGATGGTCCCCGAAGGGTGTTTCTTCTGCTTAGCCATAGGCGGCGCATTATAGGGAGTCGCCGGCTTCACCGCTATGGGGCGGCGTCGCGCTTGAGGGATAGAGGTGAATTTCGGACAATGCCCACTCTTTTCCTGGCCGCTGGCCAAGGTTTTGTAAGAAAAGTCTTCAAGTGGCGTCAGGCTGTGCTGAGCGTTTTTCTGCCGAACCCTGGCCCCGGTCGGCGGGCGCAGCGCGCCGCCGTGGCGGATGCCGCCGTCCCGCCGGCTATGCTTGGGGAGTCGCCCGCTCGACAGCAGAAGTGAGAGTTCTATGAGCACCCATATCCAGCGTTCGGCGCTGTTGCCTTATCCCGCCCGTGCGCTGTTCGATCTGGTGAACGACGTGAAGCGCTATCCGGAGTTCCTGCCCTGGTGTTCGGCCAGCCAGGTCCTGGAGGAGAGCGAAAGCCTGATGCGCGCCGAGCTGACCGTGGCCAAGGGTAGCCTCAGCCAGCGCTTCACCACCCGCAACGTGCTGGTGCCGGGAGCTTCCATCGAGATGAACCTGGAAAACGGACCGTTCACCGAACTGCATGGCGTCTGGCAGTTCAAGGCGCTGGGCGAGAAGGCCTGCAAGATCACTCTCGACCTGACCTTCGATTACGCCGGGCCGCTGGTCAAGGCGACCCTCGGGCCGCTGTTCACCCAGGCCGCCAACACCATGGTCGACGCGTTCTGCCAGCGCGCCAAGCAACTCTATGGCTGAGATCGCCGTCGAGGTGGTCTACGCGCTGCCGGAGCGACAGGCGTTACTGCGCCTGAGCGTGCCGGCAGGTACCAGCGCACGCGAGGCCGTGCTGCTCTCCGGCATCGCCGAGGCGTTTCCAGGGCTGGATGTGCAAGGTTGTCCGCTGGGTATCTTCGGCAAGCTCCTGGCTCGCCCGGAGGAGCGGGTGCTGGAGACCGGCGAACGGGTGGAGATCTACCGCCCGTTGATCGCCGATCCCAAGGAGGTACGCAAGCAGCGTGCCGCACGGGCCCGGAGCGAGCGCGAAGGCGGTTAGCCGTGGGGGTTCCTGCGGAAATGAAAAAGCCCGGCGAATGCCGGGCTTTTTCGTGGAACGCCAGCCGTCATTGCGGGCTGGGGTCCAAAGGTTCGGGGGTCGGAACCGGTACCGGCTGGGCTTCGTCCACTTCGCGCTGGAGCTGTTCCAGGGTGGAGCCCGGTTTCGGCGGCTCTTCCTTCTGCTCTTCCGGTTTCTGCTGGTCGGCCGGCTGGGTGACGGTGGTGCTGCCTTCCTTGCCGAGGATCGCTTCGTCGCGGCTGACGCCGGGCATGAAGTCGCCGTTCAGGCCGGCCAGTTGGTCGCTGTCGTTGAAGAACAGGCTGACGCGCTCCTGCTGGCGACGACCGCCGCCCGGCTGGATGCTGTAGAGGTAGTCCCAACGATTGGCGTGGAAGGTATCGACGATCAGCGGGTTGCCCATGATAAACCGCACTTGGCGTCGGGTCATTCCGGGGCGCAACTGGTCTATCATGTCCTGCGTTACGACGTTGCCTTGCTGGATGTCGATTTTATAGACGCCAGGAAACGAGCAACCGGCGAGTGCGGCAAGCCCCGCGAAAGCGAGACAGGTCAGCATGAGCTTGGCGTTTTGCATCGGTGAGCGACTTCCACTATCTTGGCTGGGCAAATAAAAGCCCGATCATACCCGTATTCCGGGATACTGCGAAACATCCCGCGCTGAGAAAGCAGACATGGTTGAAAATAGCGAACTTCGAAAAGCCGGCCTTAAAGTGACCCTGCCGCGGGTCAAGATCCTGCAGATGCTCGACTCGGCCGAGCAACGCCACATGAGCGCCGAAGACGTGTACAAGGCGCTGATGGAAGCAGGCGAGGACGTGGGCCTGGCAACCGTCTATCGGGTGCTGACCCAGTTCGAGGCCGCCGGCCTGGTGGTGCGTCACAACTTCGATGGCGGCCATGCCGTGTTCGAGCTCGCCGATAGCGGCCACCACGACCACATGGTCTGCGTCGATACCGGCGAGGTGATCGAGTTCATGGACGCGGAAATCGAGAAGCGCCAGAAGGAAATCGTCCGCGAGCGCGGCTTCGAGCTGGTCGATCACAATCTGGTGCTCTACGTGCGCAAGAAGAAGTAGTCGCGCAACGGTTCCATGCGAAAACGGCGACCCTGGGGTCGCCGTTTTCATTTTCCATTGAAGGAACGTTCAGTTCTGGGCGGCCAGGTTGACCAGTTTCTTCGCGTGGGCCAGGGATTCCTTGGTCAGGTCGACGCCGCCGAGCATGCGGGCGATCTCCTCGATCCGCTGGGCCTTGTTCAGGGTGGCGACCGCCGTGCGGGTTTCGCTGCTGCCGCGTTCCTTGTGCACGAACAGGTGCTGGTGGCCCTGGGCGGCGACCTGCGGCAAGTGGGTCACGGTGAGGACCTGGCCGCGTTCGCCGAGGCGACGCAGCAACTGTCCGACCACTTCGGCGGTGGGGCCTCCGATGCCGACGTCGACTTCGTCGAAGACCAGGGTGGGGATGCGCGAGGTCTGTGCCGTGATCACCTGGATCGCCAGGCTGATCCGCGACAGTTCGCCGCCCGAGGCGACCTTGGCCAGCCCTTTCAACGGCTGCCCGGGGTTGGCGCTGACCAGGAACTCCACGCTTTCCAGTCCGTTGGCCTGCGGCTCGGCGCTGTCGCCGGGATGCAGGACGATGGCGAAGCGCCCTCCGGGCATGCCCAGGCGCTGCATCTCCTGTTCCACGCTGGCGGCAAGAGGTGCGGCCGCGGCCTGGCGCAGGCGGCTCAGTTCGTCGGCTTTTTCCTGGTAATGCCGGGCGTAGGCGGCCAGCTCGTCGCCCAGGCGTCCGACCGCTTCGTCGTCGGCGTTCAGCGCCTCCAGTTCGTCGAACAGGCGCTGCTGCAGGTCGGCCAGTTCGGCGGGCTGGACCCGGTGCTTGCGCGCCAGGGAATAAATGACGTCCAGGCGCTCCTCGACCTGCTGCTGGCGATTGGGATCGGCATCGAAGTGGTCGACGAAGCGGTTCAGTTCGCCGATCGCCTCCTCGACCTGGATCTGCGCGCTGGACAACAGGTTGACCGCTTCGCCGAGGGCGGCGGGCTGGCCGCTGAACGAGGTCAGGCGGCTGAGGCTGGCATTGAGCGCGGAAAGGACGTTGCCGGCATCGCTCTCGCTGCACATTTCCACGACTTGGCGGCAGGCGGCGAGCAGGCTTTCGGCGTTGCTCAGGGTCTTCTGCTCCTGCTCCAGGCTTTCCAGTTCGTTTTCGCCGAGGGACAGGTTTTCCAGTTCTTCCAGCTGGTAACTGAGCAACTGGTGGCGGGCGCGCTGTTCGTCGCCGCTACGCGACAGGCGTTCGAGTTCCTGGCTGGTCTGCTTCCAGCGTTGCGCGGCGAGCTGCACCTGGCGCGCCAGCTCCTGGCAGCCGGCGTACTCGTCGAGCAGGCGCCGGTGGGTCTCGCTCTTCAGCAGCGACTGGTGCTCGTGCTGGCTATGGATGTCGATCAGCAGTTCGCCCAGGCTCTTCAGGTCGCCCAGAGGGCAGGGCGTGCCGTTGATGTAGGCACGCGAGCGACCTTCGGCAGTGATCACCCGGCGCAGGATGCACGGACCGTCCTGTTCCAGGTCGCGCTCGGCGAGCCAGTCGCGGGCCTCGGCGATGGCGCTGACGTCGAAGCTGGCGAGAATGTCGGCCTTGTCCGCTCCGGGACGTACCGCGCCGCTGTCGGCGCGGTCGCCGAGGGTAAGGCCGAGGGCGTCGAGCATGATCGACTTGCCCGCGCCGGTTTCGCCGGTGATCACGCTCATGCCGGTAGCGAGTTCGAGATCCAGGTGCTCGACGATGGCGTAGTTGTGAACGGACAGGTGAACCAGCATGGCGGGCGGCTCCGTGGGTTTTGTCTGGTTATTTATACAGTATTTTTTCCGGCTGGCAATTGCCGCTCGCCCCTTGAACCGTGGAAAGCCGTCCCCATATAGCCGGCAACGTTGCGAACTTATGCGTTCGCCTTGTATTTGCCAGCTTATTTTTGAAGGAGAGTGGCATGGCTGACGAACAGCAGACCCTGGATCAACAGACCCCCGAGCAGCCCACCGGCGCCGCCGAGGACCTGACCGCCCGCGTGCAGGAACTGGAGGAGCAGCTGGCTGCCGCCCAGGACCAGGCGCTGCGCATGGTCGCGGATCTGCAGAACGTACGCCGGCGTGCGGAGCAGGATGTCGAGAAGGCGCACAAGTTCGCGCTGGAGAAATTCGCCGGCGACCTGCTGGCGGTGGTCGACACCCTCGAGCGCGGCCTGGAGATGTCCGATCCCAACGACGAGGCGATCAAGCCGATGCGCGAAGGGATGGAACTGACCCTGAAGATGTTCGACGACACCCTGCGCCGCTACCAGGTGGAGGCGCTGAACCCGGAAGGCGAGCCTTTCAATCCCGAGCAGCACCAGGCGATGGCTATGCAGGAAAGTGCTTCGGCCGAGCCGGGCAGTGTCCTCAAGGTGTTCCAGAAAGGCTACCTGCTCAACGGCCGCCTGCTGCGTCCGGCGATGGTGGTGGTCAGCAAGGCGCCGGCGGAAACCCCGCCTTCCATCGACGAGCAGGCTTGAAATTCGACGCGACGACCCCATCTGGGTAGTCAACCGAGCACGAGACCCACGGGCGGGTCGCACGGAATCAAAGTTTCTGGAGAGTGAATATGGGCAAAATCATTGGCATCGACCTGGGTACCACCAACTCCTGCGTGGCTATCCTGGAGAACGGTAACGTCAAGGTCATCGAGAACGCCGAGGGCGCGCGTACCACCCCCTCGATCATCGCCTACACCAACGATGGCGAAACCCTGGTGGGCCAGCCGGCCAAGCGCCAGGCGGTCACCAACCCGCAGAACACCCTGTATGCGGTGAAGCGCCTGATCGGCCGTCGCTTCGAAGAGAACGTGGTACAGAAAGACATCCAGATGGTGCCGTACAGCATCGTCAAGGCCGACAACGGCGACGCCTGGGTGGAAGTGAAGGGCCAGAAGATGGCGCCTCCGCAGATTTCCGCCGAAGTGCTGAAGAAAATGAAGAAGACCGCCGAAGACTACCTCGGCGAGCCGGTCACCGAAGCGGTGATCACCGTTCCGGCCTACTTCAACGACAGCCAGCGCCAGGCCACCAAGGACGCCGGCCGCATCGCCGGCCTCGACGTCAAGCGGATCATCAACGAGCCGACCGCGGCGGTGCTGGCCTACGGCCTGGACAAGGCCAAGGGCGACCACACCGTGATCGTCTATGACCTGGGCGGCGGTACCTTCGACGTGTCGGTGATCGAGATCGCCGAAGTCGACGGTGAGCACCAGTTCGAAGTGCTGGCCACCAACGGCGACACCTTCCTCGGCGGCGAAGACTTCGACATCCGCCTGATCGACTACCTCGTCGACGAGTTCAAGAAGGAAAGCGGCATCAACCTGAAGGGCGACCCGCTGGCCATGCAGCGTCTGAAGGAAGCGGCCGAGAAAGCCAAGATCGAGCTGTCCTCGACCCAGCAGACCGACGTCAACCTGCCGTACGTGACTGCCGACGCGAGCGGTCCGAAGCACCTGAACGTCAAGGTTTCCCGCGCCAAGCTGGAGTCCCTGGTCGAAGACCTGGTGCAGCGCACCATCGAGCCGTGCCGCACCGCGCTGAAGGATGCCGGCCTGGATGTTTCCGATATCCATGAAGTGATCCTGGTCGGCGGCCAGACCCGCATGCCGCTGGTACAGAAGACCGTTGCCGAGTTCTTCGGCAAGGAAGCGCGCAAGGACGTCAACCCGGACGAAGCCGTGGCTGTCGGTGCCGCCATCCAGGGTGCGGTCCTGGCCGGCGACGTGAAGGACGTGCTGCTGCTCGACGTGACTCCGCTGACCCTCGGCATCGAGACCCTGGGCGGCGTGATGACCGGTCTGATCGAGAAGAACACCACCATCCCGACCAAGAAGTCGCAGGTGTTCTCCACCGCCGACGACAACCAGGGCGCGGTGACCATCCACGTGCTGCAGGGCGAGCGCAAGCAGGCCGCGCAGAACAAGTCGCTGGGCAAGTTCGACCTGGCCGACATTCCGCCGGCTCCGCGCGGCGTGCCGCAGATCGAGGTGACCTTCGATATCGATGCCAACGGCATCCTGCACGTCTCGGCGAAGGACAAGGCCACCGGCAAGCAGCAGTCCATCGTGATCAAGGCATCCTCCGGCCTGTCTGAGGATGAGATCCAGCAGATGGTCCGCGATGCCGAGGCGAACGCCGAGGAGGACCGCAAGTTCGAGGAACTGGCTGCCGCTCGCAACCAGGGCGACGCGCTGGTCCACGCGACCCGCAAGATGATCACCGAGGCGGGCGACAAGGCCACCGCCGAGGACAAGGCGACCATCGAGAAGGCGCTGGGCGAGCTGGAAGCGGCGGTGAAGGGCGACGACAAGGCCGAGATCGAGGCCAAGATGAACGCTCTGTCCCAGGCTTCCACCCCGCTGGCGCAGAAGATGTACGCCGAACAGGCCCAGCAGGGCGAAGACGCTCCCCAGGGCGAGCAGGCGAAAGCCGCTGACGACGTGGTGGACGCCGAGTTCGAAGAGGTCAAGGACAACAAGTAAGCCCCGGCTTGCTTCTGCCCCGCGTGCCGGCCAGGCCGGTACGCATGATCCGCCACGCGGGAGCCTGCTCCCGCGTTGGCGTGTCTGGAGGGTCCTTAATTGAGACGGAAAGGTTATGGCGAAACGAGACTTTTACGAGGTTCTGGGGGTTGAGCGTGGCGCCAGCGAGGCGGACCTGAAGAAGGCCTACCGTCGCCTGGCGATGAAATACCACCCGGACCGCAATCCTGGCGACAAGGAAGCCGAGGACAAGTTCAAGGAGGCCAACGAGGCCTACGAGGTCCTCTCCGATGCCAGCAAGCGGGCGGCCTACGACCAGTACGGCCATGCCGGCGTCGATCCGAACATGGGTGGGGGCGCTGGCGCCGGTTTCGGCGGGGCGAGCTTCTCCGACATCTTCGGCGATGTGTTCAGCGATTTCTTCGGTGGCGGCGGCGCCCGCGGTGGCTCGCGCGGCGGCGCGCAGCGCGGCGCGGACCTGCGCTACACCCTGGATCTCGACCTGGAAGAGGCGGTACGCGGCACCACCGTCACCATCCGCGTGCCGACCCTGGTCGGTTGCAAGACCTGCAACGGCAGCGGCGCCAAGCCCGGCACCACACCGGTCACCTGCACCACTTGCGGCGGTATCGGCCAGGTGCGCATGCAGCAGGGCTTCTTCTCGGTCCAGCAGACCTGCCCGCGCTGCCACGGCACCGGCAAGATGATTTCCGATCCCTGTGGCTC
This sequence comes from Pseudomonas sp. KBN12P06040, assembly GCF_037574965.1. Taxonomy (NCBI): domain Bacteria; kingdom Pseudomonadati; phylum Pseudomonadota; class Gammaproteobacteria; order Pseudomonadales; family Pseudomonadaceae; genus Pseudomonas; species Pseudomonas sp. KBN12P06040. Next base: position 5,531,480 of record NZ_JBBELS010000001.1, on the reverse strand, counting down.
CTGCCATGGCCAGGGGCGCGTGGAAGAGCAGAAGACCCTGTCGGTGAAGGTGCCGGCCGGCGTCGACACCGGCGACCGCATTCGCCTCACCGGCGAAGGCGAAGCCGGCAGCATGGGTGGTCCGGCGGGCGACCTGTACGTGGTGGTCAATGTGCGCGAGCACCCGATCTTCCAGCGTGACGGCAAGCATCTGTACTGCGAAGTGCCGATCAGTTTCGCCGACGCTGCGTTGGGTGGCGAGCTGGAAGTGCCGACCCTGGATGGCCGGGTCAAGCTGAAGATTCCGGAAAGCACCCAGACCGGCAAGCTGTTCCGCCTGCGCGGCAAGGGCGTGGCCCCGGTGCGCGGCGGCGGCGCCGGCGACCTGATGTGCAAGGTGGTGGTGGAAACCCCGGTGAACCTGGACAAGCGCCAGCGCGAGCTGCTCGAGGAGTTCCGCAAGTCGTTGCAGAGCGACACCTCGCATTCGCCCAAGGCCAGTGGCTGGTTCGAAGGCATGAAGCGTTTCTTCGACGACCTATAAACAAAGCCATGGGCGCGGCCTGACAGCCGCGTCCGGGTTCCGCGTGGAGTGGTTTTATGCGACGTATAGCCGTAGTGGGCGCCGCCGGGCGCATGGGCAAGAACCTGATCGAGGCCGTTCAGCAGACCGGCGGTGCCGCCGGGCTGACGGCGGCGGTGGATCGTCCGGATAGCACCCTGGTGGGGGCGGACGCCGGCGAGCTGGCCGGTCTCGGCCGGATCGGTGTGCCGCTGTCCGGGGACCTGGGCAAGGTCTGCGAGGAGTTCGACGTCCTGATCGACTTCACCCATCCCTCCGTAACCCTGAAGAACCTCGAGCAGTGCCGCAAGGCGCGCCGCGCGATGGTCATCGGCACCACCGGCTTCAGCGCCGACGAGAAGCTGCTGCTGGCCGAAGCGGCGAAGGATATCCCGATCGTCTTCGCTGCCAACTTCAGCGTCGGCGTGAACCTTTGCCTGAAGCTTCTGGATACCGCGGCACGGGTGCTGGGCGACGAAGTGGATATCGAGATCATCGAGGCCCATCACCGGCACAAGGTCGATGCACCGTCCGGCACCGCCTTGCGCATGGGCGAGGTGGTAGCCCAGGCGCTCGGCCGGGACCTCCAGGAAGTGGCGGTCTACGGACGTGAGGGGCAGACCGGCGCGCGGGCGCGGGAAACCATCGGCTTCGCCACCGTGCGCGCCGGCGACGTGGTGGGCGACCACACCGTGCTGTTCGCCGCCGAGGGCGAGCGCGTGGAGATCACCCACAAGGCTTCCAGCCGCATGACCTTTGCCCGTGGCGCGGTGCGTGCGGCGCTGTGGCTGGAGGGTAAGGAGAACGGCCTGTACGACATGCAGGATGTGCTCGGTCTACGCTGAGACGCTGCCGCACGTCGTCTTATTGGTGGACCGGAATGTCGCGATTCTGTAAACTACAGCTTTAGTGTGTCCACTAAAAGCAGCGCAGCATGAATCGAAAAAAAGCGGGATGACTCTTCACGGTGTCATCCCGCTTTTTTACACCTGCGCGACCAGTCAGGCTTGATTTACGGGAGGTCTTCTTGACTAAGCCAGCCATACTTGCACTTGCCGACGGCAGCATTTTTCGCGGTGAAGCCATCGGTGCCGACGGCCAGACCGTTGGCGAGGTGGTGTTCAACACCGCCATGACCGGCTACCAGGAAATCCTTACCGATCCTTCCTACGCCCAGCAGATCGTCACCCTGACCTACCCGCACATCGGCAATACCGGTACCACCCCGGAAGACGCCGAGGCCAACCGCGTCTGGGCCGCCGGCCTGATCATCCGCGACCTGCCGCTGATCGCCAGCAACTGGCGCAGCAAGCAGTCGCTGCCTGACTACCTGAAAGCCAACGGCACCGTCGCCATCGCCGGCATCGATACCCGTCGCCTGACCCGTATCCTCCGCGAGAAGGGTTCGCAGAACGGCTGCATCCTGGCTGGTGCCGACGCTACCGAGGAACGCGCGCTGGAGCTGGCTCGCGCCTTCCCCGGCCTGAAGGGCATGGACCTGGCCAAGGAGGTCACCACCGCCGAGCGCTACGAGTGGCGCTCCAGCGTCTGGAACCTGGAAAGCGACAGTCATCCGGAGATCCCGGCCGGTGAACTGCCGTATCACGTGGTGGCCTACGACTACGGCGTGAAGCTGAACATCCTACGCATGCTGGTGGCGCGCGGCTGCCGCCTGACCGTGGTGCCGGCGCAGACACCGGCCAGCGAAGTGCTGGCGCTGAACCCTGACGGCATCTTCCTTTCCAACGGCCCCGGCGACCCCGAACCGTGCGACTACGCGATCCAGGCGATCCGCGAATTCCTCGATACCGAGATCCCGGTGTTCGGCATCTGCCTCGGCCATCAGTTGCTGGCCCTGGCCTCTGGCGCCAAGACCCTGAAGATGGGCCACGGGCACCACGGCGCCAACCACCCGGTGCAGGACCTGGACAGCGGCGTGGTGATGATCACCAGCCAGAACCACGGTTTCGCGGTCGACGAGAGCACCCTGCCGGACAACCTGCGAGCCACTCACAAGTCGCTGTTCGACGGTACCCTGCAGGGTATCGAGCGCACCGACAAGGTCGCTTTCAGCTTCCAGGGCCACCCCGAGGCGAGCCCCGGTCCGCATGACGTCGCCCCGCTGTTCGACCGCTTCATCTCGGCGATGGCCGAGCGTCGCTGAGGAGCAGAGCCATGCCGACCCTGGGGATAACCGATTTCTGGACCTACGTGCTGGGTGTGGTTTTCGTGATCCTGTTGCCCGGACCGAACTCGTTGTTCGTCCTCGCGACTTCGGCCCAGCGTGGCGTGGCGACCGGCTACCGGGCCGCCTGCGGCGTGTTCCTCGGCGACGCGGTGCTGATGCTGCTGTCGGCCCTCGGCGTGGCCTCCCTGCTGAAGGCCGAGCCGATGCTGTTCATCGGCCTGAAGTACCTCGGTGCGGCCTACCTGTTCTATCTCGGCGTCGGCATGCTGCGGGGCGCCTGGCGCAAGCTGCGCAATCCCGAGGCGACGGCGGCGCAGGCCGAACAGGTGGATGTCCACCAGCCGTTCCGCAAGGCGCTGCTGCTCAGCCTGTCGAATCCCAAGGCGATCCTGTTCTTCATCTCCTTCTTCATCCAGTTCGTCGATCCCGGCTATGCCTATCCGGGGCTGTCGTTCCTGGTGCTGGCGGTGATCCTGGAACTGGTCAGCGCCCTTTACCTGAGCTTCCTGATTTTCACCGGTGTGCGGCTGGCGGCCTGGTTCCGCCGGCGGCAACGGTTGGCTGCCGGCGCCACTTCGGGCGTCGGCGCCCTGTTCGTCGGCTTTGGTGTGAAGCTGGCCACCGCAACCCTGTCCTGATTATTGCAACGAGAGTCCCATGCCAAAACGTACAGACATAAAGAGCATCCTGATCCTCGGTGCCGGCCCCATCGTGATTGGCCAGGCCTGCGAATTCGACTACTCCGGCGCCCAGGCCTGCAAGGCCCTGCGCGAGGAGGGCTACCGCGTCATCCTGGTGAACTCCAACCCCGCGACCATCATGACCGACCCGGCGATGGCCGACGCGACCTACATCGAGCCGATCAAGTGGGCCACCGTGGCCAAGATCATCGAGAAGGAACGCCCCGACGCGCTGCTGCCGACCATGGGCGGCCAGACCGCGTTGAACTGCGCCCTGGACCTGGAGCGCCACGGCGTGCTGGAGAAGTTCGGCGTGGAGATGATCGGCGCCAATGCCGATACCATCGACAAGGCCGAGGACCGCTCGCGCTTCGACAAGGCGATGAAGGATATCGGCCTGGCCTGTCCGCGCTCGGGCATCGCCCACAGCATGGAGGAGGCCTACGGCGTGCTCGAGCAGGTCGGCTTCCCCTGCATCATCCGTCCGTCCTTCACCATGGGCGGCACCGGCGGCGGTATCGCCTACAACCGTGAAGAGTTCGAAGAGATCTGCGCCCGTGGCCTCGACCTGTCGCCGACCAACGAGCTGCTGATCGACGAGTCGCTGATCGGCTGGAAGGAGTACGAGATGGAGGTGGTCCGCGACAAGAAGGACAACTGCATCATCGTCTGCTCCATCGAGAACTTCGACCCGATGGGCGTGCACACCGGTGACTCGATCACCGTGGCACCGGCGCAGACCCTGACCGACAAGGAATACCAGATCATGCGCAACGCCTCGCTGGCGGTATTGCGCGAGATCGGCGTGGAAACCGGCGGTTCCAACGTGCAGTTCGGCATCTGCCCGAACACCGGGCGCATGGTGGTGATCGAGATGAACCCGCGGGTTTCCCGCTCCTCGGCCCTGGCCTCCAAGGCCACCGGTTTCCCGATCGCCAAGATCGCCGCCAAGCTGGCGGTCGGCTACACCCTCGACGAACTGCAGAACGACATCACCGGCGGTCGCACCCCGGCGTCGTTCGAGCCGGCCATCGACTACGTGGTGACCAAGATCCCGCGCTTCGCCTTCGAGAAGTTCCCGAAAGCCGATGCCCGCCTGACCACCCAGATGAAGTCGGTCGGCGAAGTCATGGCCATCGGCCGGACCTTCCAGGAGTCGGTGCAGAAAGCCTTGCGCGGCCTGGAAGTCGGCGCCACCGGCTTCGATCCGAAGCTCGACCTGAACGACCCGGAGGCCGACAGCATCCTCAAGCGCGAGCTGACCGTGCCCAGCGCCGAGCGTGTCTGGTACGTCGCCGACGCCTTCCGCGCCGGCAAGAGCGTCGAGGAAGTGTTCGAGCTGACCCGCATCGACGAATGGTTCCTGGTGCAGATCGAGGACCTGGTCAAGGACGAGGAGAAGGTCAAGACCCTCGGCCTGTCCTCCATCGATCGCGAGCTGATGTACAAGCTCAAGCGCAAGGGCTTCTCCGACGCGCGCCTGGCCAAGCTGCTAGGCGTCACCGAGAAGAACCTGCGCAGCCATCGCCACAAGCTGAAGGTGCTGCCGGTCTACAAGCGTGTCGATACCTGCGCCGCCGAGTTCGCCACCGACACCGCCTACATGTATTCGACCTACGAGGAAGAGTGCGAGGCCAACCCGTCGAGCCGCGAGAAGATCATGATCCTCGGCGGCGGTCCGAACCGCATCGGCCAGGGCATCGAGTTCGACTACTGCTGCGTGCACGCGGCGCTGGCGATGCGCGAAGACGGCTACGAGACCATCATGGTCAACTGCAACCCGGAAACCGTCTCCACCGACTATGACACCTCCGACCGCCTGTACTTCGAGCCGGTGACCCTCGAGGACGTCCTTGAGATCGTCCGCGTCGAGCAGCCCAAGGGCGTGATCGTCCAGTACGGCGGCCAGACCCCGCTGAAGCTCTGCCGCGCCCTCGAAGAGGCCGGCGTGCCGATCATCGGCACCAGTCCGGACGCCATCGACCGTGCCGAAGACCGCGAGCGCTTCCAGCAGATGGTCCAGCGCCTGAACCTGCGCCAGCCGGCCAACGCCACCGCGCGCAGCGAAGACGAGGCCCTGGCCGCGTCCAAGGCCATCGGTTATCCGCTGGTGGTACGCCCGTCCTACGTGCTGGGCGGGCGGGCGATGGAAATCGTCTACCAGGAAGAAGAACTCAAGCGCTACATGCGTGAGGCGGTTCAGGTTTCCAACGACAGCCCGGTGCTGCTCGACCACTTCCTCAACTGCGCCATCGAAGTCGACATCGACGCGGTATGCGACGGCGAGATCGTGGTGATCGGCGCGATCATGCAGCATATCGAGCAGGCTGGCGTTCACTCCGGCGACTCCGCCTGTTCGCTGCCGCCGTACTCGCTGCCGCAGCACATCCAGGACGAGATCCGCGAGCAGGTCAAGAAAATGGCCCTGGAGCTTGGCGTGGTCGGCCTGATGAACGTGCAGATGGCGGTGCAGGGCGAGGATATCTTCGTCATCGAGGTCAATCCGCGCGCCTCGCGTACCGTGCCGTTCGTCTCCAAGTGCGTCGGCGAGTCGCTGGCCAAGGTCGCCGCCCGCGTCATGGCCGGCAAGACCCTGGCCGAGGTCGGCTTCACCCAGGAAATCATCCCGCCGTTCTTCAGCGTCAAGGAAGCGGTGTTCCCGTTCGCCAAGTTCCCCGGCGTCGATCCGATCCTCGGCCCGGAAATGAAGTCCACTGGTGAAGTGATGGGCGTCGGTGATAGCTTTGCCGAAGCCTTTGCCAAGGCTCAGTTGGGGGCCAGCGAGATCCTCCCGACCGCCGGTTGCGCCTTCATCAGCGTCCGCGAAGACGACAAGCCGTTCGCCGCCCAGGTGGCTGGCGACCTGGTCGCGCTGGGCTTCGAAGTGGTAGCCACCGCCGGTACCGCGCGTGTCATCGAGGCCGCGGGCCTGCCGGTGCGTCGCGTGAACAAGGTGACCGAAGGTCGCCCGCACGTGGTGGACATGATCAAGAACGACGAGGTCACCCTGATCATCAACACCACCGAGGGCCGGCAGTCCATCGCTGACTCCTACTCCATTCGTCGAAACGCCCTGCAGCACAAGATCTGCTGCACCACCACCATTGCGGGTGGGCAGGCGATCTGTGAGGCGCTCAAGTTCGGTCCCGAGAAGACCGTTCGGCGTCTGCAGGATCTCCACGCAGGAATCAAGGCATGAGCAAGTTCCCCATGACCGTCCAGGGCGCCCGCGCCCTGGAAGAAGAAGTGAAACACCTGAAGGGCGTGCTGCGCCCGCAGATCAGCCAGGCCATAGCCGAAGCGCGTGAACTGGGCGACCTCAAGGAAAACGCCGAGTACCATGCGGCGCGCGAACAGCAGGGCATGGTCGAGGCGCGTATCCGCGACATCGAGGCCAAGCTGTCCAACGCTCAGGTCATCGATGTCACCGCCATCCCGCACAGCGGCAAGGTGATCTTCGGCACCACCGTCGACATCGCCAACGTCGAGACCGACGAGACCGTGACCTACCAGATCGTCGGCGACGACGAGGCGGATATCAAGGGTGGCAAGATCTCGGTGAATTCGCCGATCGCCCGTGCGCTGATTGGCAAGACCGAAGGCGATGCCGTGCTGGTGAGAACCCCGGGCGGCGACGTCGAGTACGAGATCGTCGAGGTTCGCCATATCTAAGCGCGCCCCGTTGCGCGCAGGCGCGATCAGTTGGCTGCTGGCCCAGACGTTCTGGGTCGGCGGCCTCTGGTTGCTGCAGTTCGTGGTCCTGCCTGCGTTGGCCAAGACCGGACTGGCGCCGCTGCTGGTGGAAACCGTAGCCGCGGCGTTGACGCCGCTGCTGATCGGCTTCGCCGGATTCTGTGCGGTGCTGCAAGCGCTGGTGTTGGTGTCGAGCCACGGGCCGAGGAGCCTTTGGCGAGACCTTCGCGGTCAGTTGTTGCTCGCCGTCGCGCTGCTCTGCCTGGTGTATTTCCTGGTGCGTGGGCTGGCGCCCGAGGCGGTGCGCTGGCTGCTGTTCAACTACCTGGCGGTGGCGATGTGTGGCCTGCTGCTGGTGTTGCAGCCGGTACCGGGGCGGGACGAGGAAGGCGTCTGAACCAGGTCGGGAAGTTTCCCGACCTTGGTTGGATGGGGCATCAGATGCCGGCGAAACGGCTGATGTTCGAGAGATTCTTGTTCGGCTTCGGGTTCTTCCGATAGACCAGCGCCATCTTGCCGATGCTTTGCACCAGGTCGCTGCGCGACTGCGCGCAGAGTTCGTCGAGCAGGGCGCGGCGATCGTCGCGCTCGGCCAGCGCCAGTTTCACCTTGATCAGTTCGTGATCGTTGAGTGCGCGCTCGAGTTCGGCGAGAACGCCTTCGGTCAAGCCGTTCTCGGCTACGATCAATACCGGTTTCAGGTGGTGACCGATAGATTTGAACTGTTTCTTCTGCTCTTGAGTGAGCGCCATAATCAGACCCCTGGGAAAAAGTCGTCTATTTTACCCCAGTTTTAGTCCAAGTGATGCTGCCCCCGCCGACCGGGGGTGCCCGAAGAGGTATTCCGTGGCCCGCTCCAAAACCAGCCAGCGTTGGCTGAAAGAACATTTCGACGATCCCTACGTGAAGATGGCCCAGCGCGATGGCTATCGCTCGCGTGCCAGCTACAAGCTGCTGGAGATCCAGGAGAAGGACCGCATCCTGCGTCCGGGCATGACCGTGGTCGACCTGGGCGCCGCGCCGGGCGGATGGTCGCAGGTCACCAGCCGGGTTATCGGCGACCGTGGCCGGCTGATCGCTTCGGACATCCTCGAGATGGACAGCATCCCCGACGTCACCTTCATCCAGGGCGACTTCACCGAGGACGCGGTGTTCGCGCGGATCCTCGAGGCGATCGGCGATCATCCGGTAGACCTTGTGATTTCCGATATGGCCCCCAATATGAGTGGAGTGCGGGCCGCCGACCAGCCGCGCGCCATGTATCTCTGCGAACTGGCGCTGGACCTGGCCGGCCGTGTGCTGCGGCCGGGCGGCGATTTCCTGATCAAGATCTTCCAGGGCGAAGGTTTCGACCAGTACCACAAGCAGGCCCGGGAAATGTTCGACAAGGTACAGATGCGCAAGCCCCTGTCGTCGCGTGATCGTTCGCGGGAACAGTATCTGCTCGCACGCGGCTTTCGCGGGGAATAGACTGGAATGATTGACCCTATAGCCTGTCTATTGGTCGATGACCTGTTGTGCCGGGACGGGCGAGGGTTCATAAAGGGTTACAGACAACGCCTGCGTGCGCGGGCGCTTGTGTAGTACTTTTGGCCGGAAGGAGTCTGGCCGTCGTGTGAAGCGGTTTCCAGGACGGAGCCGGCTTCAGAGGGTAGTCAATTGAACGACATGGCAAAGAATCTGATTCTGTGGCTGATCATCGCGGCGGTACTGGTGACCGTGATGAACAATTTCTCGAGCCCGAGCGAGCCACAGACGCTGAACTACTCGGACTTCATCCAGCAGGTCAAGGATGGCAAGGTCGAGCGAGTGACCGTGGATGGCTATGTCATCACCGGCAAGCGTAGCGACGGCGATACCTTCAAGACCATCCGCCCGGCGATCCAGGACAACGGCCTGATCGGCGACCTGGTCAACAACAACGTCGTGGTCGAGGGCAAGCAGCCCGAACAGCAGAGCATCTGGACCCAGTTGCTGGTCGCTAGCTTCCCGATCCTGGTGATCATCGCCGTCTTCATGTTCTTCATGCGCCAGATGCAGGGCGGCGGCGGCGGTCGCGGCGGCCCGATGAGCTTCGGCAAGAGCAAGGCGCGCCTGCTGTCCGAGGACCAGGTCAAGACCACCTTCGCTGACGTCGCCGGCTGCGACGAGGCCAAGGAGGAGGTCAGCGAGCTGGTCGAGTTCCTTCGCGATCCGGGCAAGTTCCAGCGCCTGGGCGGCCGTATCCCGCGCGGCGTGCTGATGGTCGGCCCGCCCGGCACCGGCAAGACCCTGCTGGCCAAGGCCATCGCCGGCGAAGCCAAGGTGCCGTTCTTCACCATTTCCGGTTCCGACTTCGTCGAGATGTTCGTCGGCGTGGGCGCTTCCCGTGTCCGCGACATGTTCGACCAGGCCAAGAAGCATGCGCCGTGCATCATCTTCATCGACGAGATCGACGCCGTCGGCCGCCATCGCGGCGCCGGCCTGGGCGGTGGTCACGACGAGCGCGAGCAGACCCTCAACCAGTTGCTGGTGGAGATGGATGGCTTCGAGATGAACGATGGCATCATCGTCATCGCTGCCACCAACCGTCCGGACGTTCTGGACCCGGCGCTGCTGCGTCCGGGCCGCTTCGACCGCCAGGTGGTGGTCGGCTTGCCGGATATCCGCGGGCGCGAACAGATCCTCAAGGTGCACATGCGCAAGGTGCCGCTGGGCGACCATGTCGATCCTGCCGTCATCGCCCGCGGTACGCCCGGTTTCTCCGGCGCCGACCTGGCCAACCTGGTCAACGAGGCCTCGCTGTTCGCCGCGCGCTCCAACAAGCGCATCGTCGACATGCGCGAGTTCGAGCTGGCCAAGGACAAGATCATGATGGGCGCCGAGCGCAAGACCATGGTCATGTCCGAGAAGGAGAAGCGCAACACCGCCTACCACGAGGCCGGCCACGCCATCGTCGGTCGCCTGGTGCCGGAGCATGACCCGGTCTACAAGGTGTCCATCATTCCGCGCGGACGTGCCCTGGGCGTGACCATGTTCCTCCCCGAGGAAGATCGCTACAGCCTGTCCAAGCGCGCGCTGGAAAGCCAGATCTGCTCGCTGTTCGGCGGCCGTATCGCCGAAGAGATGACCCTCGGCTTCGAAGGCGTCACCACTGGCGCTTCCAACGACATCATGCGTGCTACCCAGTTGGCGCGGAACATGGTGACCAAGTGGGGTCTGTCCGAGAAACTCGGCCCGCTGATGTACGCGGAGGAGGAGGGCGAGGTGTTCCTCGGCCGTAGCGCCGGCAGCCAGCACGCCAATGTGTCGGGCGAGACCGCCAAGATGATCGACCAGGAAGTCCGGCGCATCATCGACGACTGCTACGGTACCGCCAAGCGACTGCTCGACGAGAACCGCGACAAGCTGGAGATGATGGCCGACGCACTGATGAAGTACGAGACCATCGACTCCGACCAGATCGACGACATCATGGCCGGTCGCGTGCCGCGCGAGCCGCGTGACTGGCAGGGTGGTTCGGGTACCGGCACCCCGCCGGCCAACCTGGAAGAGTCGGGCCGCCGCGAGAACACCCCTCCCATCGGTGGGCCGGCCGGCGAGCACTGAGAGCCCTGAATGAGCAATCCGCAATACCCGACCCGACTGCCTTGCGGCAGTCGGGTTCTTGATTTGGCCCGCCCACATGTCATGGGCATCCTCAATGTCACCCCCGATTCCTTTTCCGACGGCGGCCGTTACGACCGGCTGGACGATGCCCTGCGGCATGCCGAGCGCATGGTGCGGGAAGGCGCAACGCTCATCGACGTCGGCGGCGAGTCGACCCGTCCCGGTGCGCGCAGCGTTTCTCCGACGGAGGAGCTGGAGCGGGTCGCTCCGGTAGTCGAACGCATCGCCCGCGAGCTGGACGTCGTGATTTCGGTGGATACCTCCACGCCTGCGGTTATGCGCGAAACTGCGCGTCTCGGAGCGGGTCTGATCAACGACGTCCGTTCGCTGCAGCGCGACGGCGCGCTGGATGCTGCGGTGGATAGCGGCCTGGCGGTCTGCCTCATGCACATGCGTGGAGAACCGCAGACCATGCAGGATGCGCCTGCCTACCAGGATGTGGTGGCAGAAGTCGGCGCGTTCCTGCAGGAGCGTGTGGATGCCTGCGTGGCGGCCGGAATCGACCGCGAGCGGCTGTTACTGGATCCGGGTTTCGGTTTTGCCAAGACACTGGAGCACAACCTGGTGCTGTTCAGGCATCTGCAGGCGCTCCATGGCCTGGGCCTGCCGTTGTTGGTCGGCGTTTCGCGCAAGAGCATGATCGGCAAGGTACTGGGGCGGGAGGTAGACGAACGCCTCTACGGCAGTCTCGCGCTGGCGGCCCTGGCGCTGGCCAAGGGCGCACGGATAATTCGAGTGCATGACGTGGCGGCGACCGTTGACGTGATGCGAATGATCTCCGCCGTTGAAATGGCGGATTGAGCACGGAAGACAAAAGATGAGCAGAAAATACTTCGGGACTGACGGTATCCGTGGTCGTGTTGGCGAGTTTCCGATTACTCCGGACTTCGTTCTCAAGCTGGGCTGGGCGGTGGGCATGGCTTTCCGCCGGCAGGGCAACTGCCGAGTCCTGATCGGCAAGGACACGCGCAGCTCGGGTTACATGTTCGAGTCGGCCTTCGAGGCCGGGCTCTCCGCTTCCGGCGCCGATACCCTGTTGCTGGGACCGATGCCTACCCCCGGCATCGCCTACCTGACGCGGACTTTCCACGCCGAGGCCGGGGTGGTGATCAGCGCTTCGCACAATCCCCACGACGACAACGGCATCAAGTTCTTCTCCGGGCAGGGGACCAAGCTGCCGGACGACGTCGAGCTGATGATCGAGGAACTGCTCGATGCGCCGATGACCGTGGTGGAGTCCGCCCGTCTCGGCAAGGTTTCGCGGATCAATGACGCGGCGGGGCGCTACATCGAATTCTGCAAGAGCAGCGTGCCGACCAGCACCGACTTCAACGGTCTCAAGGTCGTGCTCGACTGCGCCAACGGCGCTACCTACAAGATCGCTCCCAGCGTCTTCCGGGAACTGGGCGCGGAAGTGACGGTGCTGGCGGCCAGCCCGAATGGCCTGAACATCAACGACAAGTGCGGCTCCACTCACCTGGATGGCCTGCAGGCTGCGGTGGTCGAGCACCATGCCGACCTCGGCATCGCCTTCGACGGCGACGGCGACCGGGTGATGATGGTCGACCATACCGGTGCGGTCGTGGATGGCGACGAACTGCTTTTCCTCATCGCGCGCGACCTGCAGGAAAGCGGGCGGCTGCAAGGTGGTGTGGTCGGCACCCTGATGAGCAACCTCGGCCTGGAGCTGGCTTTGCAGGAACTGCATATCCCGTTCGTGCGGGCGAAGGTCGGCGATCGCTATGTGATGGCCGAACTGCTGGCTCGGAACTGGATGCTGGGAGGGGAGAATTCGGGGCATATCGTCTGCTGCCAGAACACCACGACGGGCGATGCCATCATCGCGGCGCTACAGGTGCTGATGGCGCTCAAGCATCGCGGCCAGACCCTGGCCGAGGCGCGCCAGGGGATTCGCAAGTGCCCCCAGGTGCTGATCAATGTGCGCTTCAAGGGCGAAAACGATCCGCTCGAGCACCCCTCGGTGAAGGAGGCCAGCGTCCGCGTCACCGAGCAAATGGGCGGGCGCGGTCGTGTCCTGCTGCGCAAATCCGGCACGGAGCCGTTGGTCCGGGTGATGGTCGAGGGCGACGAGGAAGCTAGCGTTCGTGCCCACGCCGAACAGCTGGCAAAAATTGTTTCTGAGGTATGTGCTTGATTTTGCTTGCCAGTCTGGGAACTGTTGAGTAACATCTGCGCCCACTTTGCCCCGCGAGGTACAGCATGCGTCGACCCTTGGTGGCCGGTAACTGGAAAATGCACGGTACGCATTCCAGTGTGGCCGAGTTGATCAAAGGCTTGCGTCAGCTGGCGTTGCCGAGCGGAGTCGATGTAGCTGTGATGCCGCCTTGCTTGTTCATCAGCCAGGTCATCCAGGGCCTGGCCGGCAAGGCGATCGATGTAGGTGCGCAGAACAGCGCCGTCGAGCCGATGCAAGGCGCGCTGACCGGTGAGACTGCTCCCAGTCAGTTGGCGGATGTCGGTTGTAGCATGGTCCTTGTGGGCCACTCGGAGCGTCGCCTGATTCTCGGCGAGAGTGACGAGGTTGTGAGTCGCAAGTTTGCCGCGGCTCAGTCGTGCGGCCTGGTGCCGGTGCTGTGTGTCGGGGAGACCCGGGCGGAGCGCGAGGCGGGCAAGACGCTGGAGGTTGTCGCAAGGCAGCTGGGAAGCGTGATCGACGAGTTGGGTGTTGGAGCTTTTGCTCGCGCAGTCGTGGCTTACGAGCCGGTCTGGGCGATCGGGACCGGGTTGACCGCGTCCCCCGCGCAAGCCCAGGAAGTGCACGCGGCGATCCGCGCGCAACTGGCAGCGGAAAATGCCGAGGTCGCAAAAGGTGTGCGACTCCTTTACGGCGGCAGTGTAAAGGCGGCAAGTGCAGCCGAGTTGTTCGGCATGCCGGATATCGATGGGGGGCTGGTAGGTGGAGCCTCCCTCAATGCGGATGAGTTCGGCGCGATCTGTCGTGCCGCGGGAAGCTGAAGATGCTGGAAAAGGTCGTAATTGTCGTGCATCTGCTGATGGCATTGGGTCTTGTTGGCCTGATCCTCGTTCAGCATGGCAAGGGTGCGGATGCAGGGGCTTCTTTCGGTGCAGGTGCTTCGGCAACTGTTTTCGGAAGCCAAGGTTCCGCTACCTTTTTGAGTCGGATTACTGGTATACTGGCAGCGGTTTTTTTCTTGACCAGCCTTGGCTTAGCGTACTTCGCTAAAGAAAAGTCTGATGCTCTGCAACACATCGGACTGCCGGATCCGGCAGTTCTGGAGCAGAAGCAAGAGAAAGCACCGGCCGCTGACGATGTGCCGGTTCTTCAGGAGCAGTCCAAGCCTGCGGAAAGTGCAGGCGATGTACCGGCGGCTCCTGAACAGAAGTAAGAGAAAGGTTTCTGCCGAGGTGGTGGAATTGGTAGACACGCTACCTTGAGGTGGTAGTGGCCATAGGCTGTAGGGGTTCGAGTCCCCTCCTCGGTACCATATAAGCAAGCCCCGTCCTGCGGGGTTTGTCTCCGCAAGGTTCGGTTGACCCATCAGGGTGTCGGTCGTATAATCTTGCACCAGCTTTGACGCGGGGTGGAGCAGTCTGGTAGCTCGTCGGGCTCATAACCCGAAGGTCGTTGGTTCAAATCCAGCCCCCGCAACCAGTTTTTCAGGGCCCCTTTTTAGGGGCTTTTTGTTAGCTGGACAGTCCATGCCACGGTTCCGAGTGGCAATTTAGGGATGGGCGTTTCGCCCATTTTTTGTTTCTACGACATACGCGAGGCGATCAGGTGTCGAGCAAGCTAGAACAGTTGCAGGCCTTGCTGGCCCCTGTGGTCGAGGCGCTCGGCTATGAGTGCTGGGGCGTCGAGTTCATTTCCCAGGGTCGTCATTCGGTGTTGCGCGTCTATATCGACCGCCCCGAAGGCATCCTCATCGATGACTGTGAAGCCGTCAGTCGGCAGGTCAGCGGTATTCTCGACGTCGAAGACCCGATCAGCGGCGAGTACACCCTGGAGGTGTCCTCTCCGGGCATGGATCGGCCGCTGTTCACCCTCGAACAGTTCGCCAAGCATGCCGGCGAGCAAGTGAAGATCAGGCTGCGTTCGCCCTATGAGGGGCGGCGTAACTACCAAGGCATTCTCCGTGGTGTGGAGGAGCAGGATGTGGTGGTCCTGGTGGACGATCACGAGTACCTGCTGCCGATCGATTCGATCGACAAGGCCAACATCATTCCCCGTTTTGATTGAGACGCGAATCCGCGGATCCAATGGATTGAAAGGCGAGGCGTACAATGAGCAAAGAAGTACTGCTGGTTGTTGAGTCGGTATCCAACGAAAAGGGCGTACCGGCCGGCGTGATTTTCGAGGCGCTGGAGCTGGCTCTGGCGACCGCCACCAAGAAACGTTTCGAGGACGAGGTCGACCTGCGCGTCGAGATCAATCGTCATAACGGCAGCTACGAGACTTTCCGTCGTTGGCACGTCGTCGCCGACGAGGACTACCAGGACCCCGCCACCGAGATCACCGTCGAGGACGTCCAGGAGCAGAAGCCGGGCGCGAAGGTCGGCGAGGTCATCGAAGAAAAGATCGAATCCATCGAGTTCGGCCGCATCGCTGCGCAGACTGCCAAGCAGGTCATCGTGCAGAAGGTCCGCGAGGCCGAGCGCGCCCAGGTGGTCGATGCCTACCGCGAGAAGGTCGGCGAGATCATTTCCGGTACCGTGAAGAAGGTCACCCGCGACAACGTCATCGTCGATCTCGGCAACAACGCCGAGGCGCTGCTGGCCCGCGACCAGATCATTCCGCGCGAGACCTTCCGCGTTGGCACCCGCGTGCGTGCCCTGCTGAAGGAGATCCGTACCGAGAACCGCGGTCCTCAGCTGGTCCTGTCGCGTACCGCGCCGGAAATGCTGATCGAGCTGTTCCGCATCGAAGTACCGGAAATCGCCGAGCAGTTGATCGACGTGATGGCCGCCGCCCGTGACCCGGGCTCGCGCGCCAAGATCGCCGTTCGTTCCAAGGACAAGCGCATCGACCCGCAGGGCGCCTGCATCGGCATGCGCGGTTCGCGCGTCCAGGCGGTATCCGGCGAGATCGGTGGAGAGCGGGTGGACATCGTCCTGTGGGACGACAACCCGGCGCAATTCGTGATCAACGCCATGGCTCCGGCCGAGGTGGCGGCGATCATCGTCGACGAGGATACCCATACCATGGATATCGCCGTCGCCGAGGACAATCTGGCGCAGGCTATCGGCCGCAGTGGCCAGAACGTCCGTCTGGCCAGCCAGTTGACCGGCTGGACCCTGAATGTGATGACCGAGGCGGATATCCAGGCCAAGCAACAGGCCGAGACCGGGGATATCCTGCAGCGCTTCGTCGACGAGCTGGATGTCGACGAGGAACTGGCCCAGGTACTGGTGGAAGAGGGCTTCACGACTCTTGAGGAAATCGCCTACGTACCGATGGAAGAGATGCTCAGCATCGATGGCTTCGACGAAGACATCGTCAACGAGCTGCGCTCCCGTGCCAAGGATCGCCTGCTGACCAAGGCCATTGCGACCGAAGAGAAGCTCGCCGACGCACAACCGGCAGAAGACCTGCTCAGCCTCGATGGCATGAGCAAGGAGCTGGCCCTGGACCTGGCGCTGCGTGGCGTAACCACCCGTGAAGATCTGGCCGAGCAATCGATCGACGATCTGCTCGACATCGACGGCATGGACGAAGAGCGTGCCGGCAAGTTGATCATGGCCGCCCGGGCCCATTGGTTCGAGTAAGCAGTCGCGGCCTGAGGAGAGAAGTGCATGACGCAAGTCACGGTGAAAGAACTGGCCCAGGTGGTCGACACACCGGTGGAGCGCCTGCTGCTGCAGATGCGTGACGCAGGTCTGCCGCACACCAGTGCCGAACAAGTTGTAACGGATAGCGAGAAGCAAGCCCTGCTGACCCACCTGAAAGGCAGCCATGGCGATCGCGCCAGCGAGCCGCGCAAGATCACCCTGCAACGCAAGACCACTACCACGCTGAAAGTGGGTGGCAGCAAGACGGTGAGCGTCGAAGTTCGCAAGAAGAAAACCTATGTCAAGCGCAGCCCCGACGAGATCGAGGCCGAGCGCCAGCGCGAACTCGAGGAGCAGCGCGCGGCGGAAGAGGCGGAGCGTCTGAAGGCCGAAGAGGCCGCTGCCCGCCAGCGTGCCGAAGAGGAAGCGCGCAAGGCCGAGGAAGCTGCGCGTGCCAAGGCTGCCCAGGAAGCAGCGGCTACTGCCGGTGCCGAGCCTGCCGTGGTGGCGGATGTCGCGGCTGCCGAACCGGTGGCCAAGCCTGCCGCCGTGGAAGAACGCAAGAAGGAAGAGCCGCGCCGCGCGCCCAAGCGTGACGAGGACGATGACCGCCGCGACCGCAAGCACACCCAGCACCGTCCCTCGGTCAAGGAGAAGGAAAAGGTTCCTGCTCCGCGCGTGGCTCCACGCAGCACCGACGAGGAAAGCGATGGTTACCGTCGCGGCGGTCGTGGTGGCAAGTCGAAGCTGAAGAAGCGCAACCAGCACGGGTTCCAGAACCCGACAGGACCGATCGTGCGTGAAGTGAACATCGGTGAGACCATCACCGTAGCCGAGTTGGCCGCCCAGATGTCGGTCAAGGGCGCCGAAGTCGTCAAGTTCATGTTCAAGATGGGCTCCCCGGTGACCATCAACCAGGTCCTGGACCAGGAGACCGCCCAACTGGTCGCCGAAGAGCTGGGCCACAAGGTCAAGCTGGTCAGCGAGAACGCGCTGGAAGAACAACTGGCCGAGTCCCTGAAGTTCGAAGGCGAGGCGGTCACCCGCGCGCCGGTCGTCACTGTCATGGGCCACGTCGACCACGGCAAGACCTCGCTGCTCGACTACATCCGTCGCGCCAAGGTCGCCGCGGGCGAGGCCGGTGGCATCACCCAGCATATCGGTGCCTACCACGTCGAAACCGAGCGTGGCATGGTGACCTTCCTGGATACCCCCGGCCACGCCGCGTTCACCGCGATGCGTGCCCGTGGCGCCCAGGCGACCGACATCGTGATCCTGGTGGTCGCGGCCGACGACGGCGTCATGCCGCAGACCCAGGAAGCCGTGCAGCACGCGAAAGCGGCGGGCGTGCCGATCGTGGTCGCGGTGAACAAGATCGACAAGCCCGAGGCCAACCCGGACAACATCAAGAACGGCCTGGCCGCTCTCGACGTGATCCCGGAAGAGTGGGGCGGCGACGCTCCCTTCGTCCCGGTTTCGGCGAAGCTCGGTACTGGCGTCGATGAACTGCTCGAAGCGGTCCTGCTGCAGGCGGAAGTGCTCGAACTGAAAGCCACTCCGTCGGCCCCGGGCCGTGGCGTGGTAGTCGAGTCGCGCCTGGACAAGGGACGCGGCCCGGTGGCCACCGTGCTGGTCCAGGACGGTACCCTGCGCCAGGGCGACATGGTGCTGGTCGGCATCAACTACGGTCGTGTCCGCGCCATGCTCGACGAGAACGGCAAGCCGATCAAGGAAGCCGGCCCGTCGATCCCGGTCGAGATCCTCGGCCTGGACGGTACGCCGGATGCCGGTGACGAGATGACCGTGGTCGCCGACGAGAAGAAGGCCCGCGAAGTCGCCCTGTTCCGTCAAGGCAAGTTCCGTGAGGTGAAACTGGCGCGTGCCCATGCCGGCAAGCTGGAAAACATCTTCGAGAACATGGGCCAGGAAGAGAAGAAGACCCTGAACATCGTCCTCAAGGCCGATGTGCGCGGTTCGCTCGAGGCTCTGCAAGGCTCGCTCAGCGGCCTGGGCAACGACGAAGTGCAGGTCCGCGTGGTCGGTGGCGGCGTCGGTGGCATCACCGAGTCCGACGCCAACCTGGCGCTGGCTTCCAACGCGGTGCTGTTCGGCTTCAACGTGCGCGCCGACGCCGGCGCGCGCAAGATCGTCGAAGCCGAAGGTCTGGATATGCGTTACTACAACGTGATCTACGACATCATCGAGGACGTCAAGAAGGCCCTGACCGGCATGCTCGGCAGCGATCTGCGGGAGAACATCCTGGGCATCGCCGAGGTGCGCGACGTGTTCCGCTCGCCGAAGTTCGGCGCGATCGCCGGCTGCATGGTCACCGAGGGCATGGTGCACCGCAACCGTCCGATCCGCGTACTGCGCGACGACGTGGTCATCTTCGAAGGCGAGCTGGAGTCTCTCCGTCGCTTCAAGGACGACGTCGCCGAAGTGCGTGCCGGCATGGAGTGCGGCATCGGCGTGAAGAGCTACAACGACGTCAAGGTCGGCGACAAGATCGAAGTGTTCGAGAAGGTCGAAGTCGCACGCAGCCTTTGATGGCGAGTGCGTAACCACAGCGCCCGGGCCGGCTTCCAGCTGTCCCGGGCGTTTGTCGCTTTTTTTTCCAGTGGCCGGGTGTCGCTGGAGGCAGGTTGAAAAATGGCAAAAGACTACAGCCGTACCCAGCGTATCGGCGATCAGATGCAACGCGAACTGGCTCAACTGATCCAGCGCGAGATCAAGGACCCGCGCCTGGGCCTGGTCACCATCACCGGTGTCGAGGTCAGCCGCGACGTGGCGCACGCCAAGGTGTTCATCACCGTCATGGGCCAGGACGATGCCGGCAAGATCGCCCTGAACATGGAAATCCTCAACGACGCCGCCGGCTACCTGCGCATGTTGCTGGGCAAGTCGATGAAGCTGCGTAGCGTGCCGCAACTGCATTTCCACTACGACGAAAGCATCCGCCGCGGCGCCGAGCTGTCCGCGCTGATCGAACGTGCGGTGGCCGAAGACGGCCGCCGCCACGGCGACGAGACCGAGGACTGAGCGTGGCCCAGGTGAAGCGTATCCGCCGCTCCATCAGCGGCATCCTGGTGCTCGACAAGCCTCGCGGCATGAGTTCCAACCAGGCACTGCAGAAAGTCCGCTGGCTGCTCAATGCCGAGAAGGCCGGCCACACCGGCAGCCTCGACCCGCTGGCCACCGGGGTGCTGCCGCTGTGCTTCGGCGAGGCGACCAAGTTCTCCCAGTATCTTCTCGATGCCGACAAGGGTTACGAGACGGTGATGCGCATGGGCATCACCACCACCACCGGCGACGCCGAGGGCGAACTGCTCGCCGAGCGGGACGTGACCGTCGGTCGGGACGATCTCGAACAGGCCCTGCCGCGCTTCCGTGGCGACATAGAGCAGGTGCCGCCGATGTACTCGGCGCTGAAGAAAGACGGACAGCCGCTGTACAAGCTCGCCCGTGCAGGAGAGGTAGTGGAGCGCGAGGCGCGTTCTGTTACTATTACGCGCCTGGATTTGCTCTCTTTCGAGCCGCCCTGTGCGACCCTGGCCGTTTCCTGCAGCAAAGGCACCTACGTGCGTACGCTGGTGGAAGATCTTGGCCGGGTCCTGGGCTGCGGCGCGCACGTCGCGGCACTGCGGCGGACCCAGGCCGGGCCGTTCGCCCTGGCCCAGGCGATCACCCTCGAGACGCTCGAACGCGTGCATGCCGAAGGTGGTCCGGAAGCGCTGGACCAATTCCTGATGCCGGAAGACAGCGGCCTGTTGCATTGGCCGGTGTTGCAGTTGTCCGAGCACAGTGCGTACTACTGGCTGCACGGGCAGCCGGTGCGGGCCCCGGAAGCGCCGAAGTTCGGCTGGTTGCGGGTGCAGGATCAGACAGGTCGTTTCATCGGTATCGGTGAAGTGACCGACGACGGGCGTATCGCCCCGCGTCGACTGATTCGGTCATAAGACCGATACGAGGGTGGCTGTCAGCAGGCACGGTCATTCCTCCTTTTAAAACACGGGAAGCGATTCCCGGCCTGTTCACTCAGAGGAAGCCCATCATGGCACTGAGCGTTGAAGAAAAAGCGCAGATCGTTAACGAATACAAGCAAGCTGAAGGCGACACCGGTTCCCCGGAAGTGCAGGTAGCCCTGCTGTCCGCCAACATCAACAAGCTGCAGGATCACTTCAAGGCCAACGGCAAGGATCACCATTCCCGCCGTGGTCTGATCCGTATGGTTAACCAGCGCCGTAAGCTGCTGGACTACCTGAAGGGTAAAGACGTGTCTCGCTACACTGCCCTGATCGGCCGTCTGGGTCTGCGTCGCTAAGCGACTCCGGTCGGCAGCTTGAAGCAAGAAGCTGGAAGCCTGGCGTCGATACCCGCACACGAGGCGGGTATCGGCGTCGGGCTTCCAGCTTCGCGCTTTCTAGGAATCGATTCGGGTCCGACTCCCGGCATTCCACCGATTTCCCCCAAGGCAACATAGAAGGTAAAGACACCGTGAACCCGGTAACCAAGCAATTCCAGTTCGGTCAGTCGACCGTCACTCTCGAGACCGGCCGTATCGCTCGCCAGGCCACCGGCGCCGTACTGGTCACCATGGACGACGTCAGCGTGCTGGTCACCGTGGTCGGCGCCAAGTCGCCGGCCGAAGGCCGCGACTTCTTCCCGCTGTCTGTGCACTACCAGGAAAAGACCTACGCCGCAGGCCGTATCCCCGGCGGTTTCTTCAAGCGTGAAGGACGTCCTTCCGAGAAGGAAACCCTGACCTCGCGCCTGATCGACCGTCCGATCCGTCCGCTGTTCCCCGAAGGTTTCATGAATGAAGTGCAGGTCGTCTGCACCGTCGTTTCCACCAACAAGAAGTCCGATCCGGACATCGCCGCGATGATCGGTACCTCCGCCGCCCTGGCGATCTCCGGCATTCCGTTCGCCGGCCCGATCGGCGCCGCCCGCGTCGGTTTCCATCCGGAAATCGGCTACATCCTCAACCCCACCTACGAGCAACTGCAGAGTTCCAGTCTCGACATGGTCGTGGCCGGTACCGAAGACGCCGTGCTGATGGTGGAGTCCGAGGCCGACGAACTGACCGAAGACCAGATGCTCGGTGCCGTGCTGTTCGCCCACGACGAGTTCCAGGCGGTGATCCGTGCCGTCAAGGAGCTGGCCGCCGAAGCTGGCAAGCCGGCCTGGGACTGGAAAGCCCCGGCGGAAAACACCGTGCTGGTCAACGCCATCAAGGCAGAGCTGGGCGAAGCGATCTCCCAGGCCTATACCATCACCATCAAGCAGGACCGCTACAACCGTCTGGGCGAGCTGCGCGACCAGGCCGTGGCCCTGTTCGCCGGCGAGGAAGAGGGCAAGTTCCCGGCTTCCGAGGTCAAGGACGTATTCGGCCTGCTGGAATACCGCACCGTTCGCGAGAACATCGTCAACGGCAAGCCGCGTATCGACGGTCGTGACACCCGTACCGTGCGTCCGCTGCGCATCGAAGTCGGCGTGCTCGGCAAGACCCACGGTTCCGCGCTGTTCACCCGTGGCGAAACCCAGGCCCTGGTCGTCGCGACCCTCGGCACCGCGCGCGATGCCCAGTTGCTGGATACCCTGGAAGGCGAGCGCAAGGACGCCTTCATGCTGCACTACAACTTCCCGCCCTTCTCGGTAGGCGAGTGCGGCCGCATGGGCAGCCCGGGTCGTCGTGAAATCGGCCATGGCCGTCTGGCCCGTCGTGGCGTCGCTGCCATGCTGCCGACCCAGGACGAGTTCCCCTACACCATTCGCGTGGTTTCCGAGATCACCGAGTCCAACGGTTCCAGCTCGATGGCCTCCGTGTGCGGCGCCTCCCTGGCGCTGATGGATGCCGGTGTGCCGGTCAAGGCGCCGGTCGCCGGTATCGCCATGGGCCTGGTCAAGGAAGGCGAGAAGTTCGCCGTCCTGACCGACATCCTCGGTGATGAAGACCACCTGGGCGACATGGACTTCAAGGTTGCCGGTACCGACAAGGGCGTCACCGCCCTGCAGATGGACATCAAGATCAACGGTATCACCGAAGAGATCATGGAGATCGCCCTGGGCCAGGCCCTGGAAGCTCGCCTGAACATCCTCGGCCAGATGAACCAGGTCATCGCCAAGCCGCGCGCCGAGCTGTCCGAGAATGCCCCGACCATGCTGCAGATGAAGATCGACTCGGACAAGATCCGCGACGTCATCGGCAAGGGCGGCGCGACCATCCGTGGTATCTGCGAAGAGACCAAGGCCTCGATCGACATCGAGGACGATGGCAGCGTGAAGATCTACGGCGAAACCAAGGAAGCCGCCGAGGCCGCCAAGCTGCGCGTCCTGGCGATCACCGCGGAAGCCGAGATCGGCAAGATCTACGTCGGCAAGGTGGAGCGCATCGTCGACTTCGGTGCCTTCGTCAACATCCTGCCGGGCAAGGACGGCCTGGTGCACATCTCGCAGATCAGCGACAAGCGCATCGACAAGGTCACCGACGTGCTGCAGGAAGGCCAGGAAGTGAAGGTCCTGGTGCTCGACGTGGACAACCGTGGCCGCATTAAGCTGTCGATCAAGGACGTGGCTGCCGCCGAAGCTTCCGGCGTGTAAGTCGAGTCGTGATCGATGAAAACAGGGCCCTCGGGCCCTGTTTTCGTTTCCGCGACACGCTTCTCGGCGAAGGGGGCGAATCCTTGCATTTTGCAAGCTCTGTCATCGCCAATTCGGCATTCTGCAACCGTCTCGCTTCCAGCTTATTTTTTAACTTATTGTTTTTAAAGGATTTTATTTTAGAGGAAAACTGGCACAGCGCTTGCGATATCTACTATGCAACTGACGCCAGGAATGGCTGCAGTTTTTCGAAATCCATAGGAGAAACCGCAATGAAATTCAGCAAACTCGCTATTGCCGCTGCTACTGCCACTGCTCTGAGCTTCTCGATGGCCAATGCGTTCGCTGCCCAGCCCATCAGCCTGGCGGCCAACGACACTATGCAGAAAACCGAAGAAGCGGTTTCCGATACCTGGATCACCAGCAAGGTGAAATCCAGCCTGATCGCCAACAAGAATGTCAGTGGCGTCGATATCAAGGTCGAGACCAACAAAGGTGTGGTTTCCCTTTCCGGCAACGTGAAGAGCGATGCCGAGCGTGACCTGGCGATCGAGACCGCCAAGGGCATCAAGGGCGTGAAAGCCGTTTCCGCCGATGGCCTGAAATCGGTCGAGTAAGCGCCCGGGCCGAACGACCCCTTTTCCCTCGTCACCAGGAGGAAGACCGATGAATTCCGATGTGATCAAAGGTAAGTGGAAGCAACTCACCGGCAAGATCAAGGAGCGTTGGGGCGATCTGACCGACGACGATCTCCAGGCTGCCGACGGACATGCCGAATACCTGGTCGGCAAGCTGCAGGAACGCTATGGCTGGTCCAAGGAAAGGGCTGAACAGGAAGTTCGCGACTTCAGCGACCGCCTGTGAGTAGGTAGAAAGAAGCCCCGCCGGGATAGATTGCCCGGCGGGGCTTTTTCATGGGCGCTGGATTCAGTCGCCGCGCCGGCTCTGGATGGCGCTGAGGCGGTTGCCCTCGAAACGGACGAAATACAGCATGCCGTTCCATGGGCCATAGATCCATTCCTGGACCTCGACCTCGTAGCGCTTGCCCCATTCCCCGACGACCTCGCGATAACCCAGGCTGTCGCGGCTGCGTGGCTCACCGCAGCGCGAAAGGACGTCGGCGCTGCTGTCGCCGGTGCTAACCAGGCGGCTGCCGCAACGCAGCGAATCGGCCTGCGCATGTGTCAATGGCAGCAGGGACAGCAGCGCCACCAGCCCGGTGCGCGGAAGCGAGCGATTCAACGCTTGAACTCGATGCGTTTCAGCTTGTTGGCTTCGAAGGTCAGGATGTAGGTCACGCCGTTGCGCGGGCCGTACACCCACTCCTCGACCTTGAATTCCCGCCGATCGTAGCTGCCCAGGGTATAGCCGACGTCGTCGCGGTGATCCGGATCGCCGCACTTTTGCTGTACTTCGAAGGCCCGGTCGCCGACGCTGACCAGCGCACTGCCGCAACGCATGGTGTCGGCCTGCGCGCTCGCGCAGGTAAGGTAGAGCAGGGGGGCCGCGAGGGCGGCGAATCGCTTGTGCAAGGTATCACTCGCTATCCAGGTGCAATTGGGTGTCGACATTACCCTTGTCTTCGCCTTCGGCGAAACTGACGTCGATCAAGTAGATGCGATCGTCCGGCAACTGGCCTTTCTCCACCAGATAATCCTTGATCCGGGTGGCCCGGGCCTGGCCAATCTGGCGCAGCAGCACTTGGCTCTTGGCCCAGGAAGCGATCACCGCTTCGCGCATCTTCGCGGTGCGTTCGTCGCTGTCCAGTTCTTTCCACTCGGCCGGTGGCTGCTGCTTCAGGCGGGTCCGGTAGATGCCTTCGAGCAGCGGCGCCTGCATGTTCTCCGGTACCTCGAGTTGCTTGGCGTCGCTCGGGACCTTGTCGCCGCGACGTTGGAGCATGCGGTAGTAGGTGTTCTGGTATTCCAGTTCGAGACGCTTGGCGCCGATCGAGGGACCGTCAGCCGCGGCGGAGGCCACGCCTTCCACTTCCAGGCGCAGCGCCGGCCGCTCCTTGAGCGCATCGGCGAGCTTGTCGAGGTTGGCCTGGGCTTCCGGCGTCAGCTCGTCGCTGCCCGCGGCGAAGGGTACCGTGCCGAGATCCTCGTTGCCGCCGGCGGCGAGGCCGGCGATGAACTTGAACGGCGCCTGCACGGCGCGCAGGACCAGGTTGCGCAGGGTCTGCCAGACGATCGGCATGACGCTGAACTCCGGGTTGTTCAGGTCGCCGGCCACCGGCAACTGGATATCGATGTTGCCCTTGGTGTCCTTGAGCAGGGCTACCGCCAGCTTCACCGGCAGGTCCACGGCATCCGGGCTGTCGACCTTCTCGCCGAGTTGCAGGCCTTCCAGCAGGACCTTGTTTTCCGCCTTCAGTTGGCTGCGTTCGATCTGGTAGTGCAGGTCCAGGTTGAGTCGCCCCTTGCGGATGCGGTAGCCGGCGAACTTGCCGGAATAGGGCGTCAGGGTGGTCAGCTCGACACGCTTGAAGCTGGTGGTGATGTCGAGCTTCTTCAGCGGGTCGAATGGGTCCAGTTCGCCGGCGATGGTCACCGGTGCGTACTTGTCGACCTTGCCCTTGATGTCCACCTTGGCCGGCTGCGAGTTGCGCGTGTCGAGGGTGCCGACTTCGCCGCTGAGCTGCTGGATGGCGGTACCGAACGGCGGCATCAGGGTCAGGTCGGCGAAGTTCGCCGAGCCGTTGTTGATCCGTACGCCGCCGATGTGGATGCCCAGCGGCTTGCTCGCCGGCGCGTTCTTGCTTTCGGCGGCGGCCTTGCCGGACGAACTAGCCGGTTGCGGGATGATCAGCTCGCTGACGTTGGTGCTGCGATCTTCGTTGATGATGAAGCGGGCGTAGGGCTCCTCGAAGGACACGCTCTGGATCGACAGGCTGTCCTCGTGCCGATAGGCGAGGCCGTTGAGGGTCAGCTTGGTCCATTTGACGAAGTCGCGGTCCTTGATGGTATCCAGGGTATGCAACTGGCTGACTTCGGCGCTGCCGTCGACGCTGAAGGCCAGCGGCTCGACGCTCTTCAGGTCGACCGCCAGCTCGCTGCCAAGGAAGCCGCTGCGCAGTTCCAGGCGGATGAACGGCGAGATGTAGGCCTGGGCCACGCGCAGGTCGATGTCGCGGGTACTGACCTTGAGCCTGGCGCTGACCGGGTCGAGCACCACCTGGCCGCTGGCCTGGACCTGGCCGCGGTTGCCGAGGCCGGTCTTGAGCTTGAGGTCGAAGGGGGTCTTGCCGAGGCTGTCGACGTTCTGCAGGTCGAGGTCCAGCGGGCCGACTTCCAGCGGGACCTCGGTGGCCGGCTGGCGATCCACCAGGTGCGCCTTGTAGCCGCGCAGCTGGGCGTCGCGCAGGACGATGTGCCAGGGCTTGGCGGGCGTCTCCGCGGCGGCTTTCGTACTTTCCGGCGGAGGCGTCTTTGCAGTGTCGGCGAGCTGTTGCGGAGAGTCGCTGGCCGCCTTGTCGACTTCCGCAGTCTTGGCCGTTTCCTGCCCGGTTGCCTTACCGGTCTTCGGAGCCTCGCTCGTCTCTTGCTTGGCTACTTTATCGGCAGCGCCGCCTTCCGCGACTTTGGCGGACTCTTTGTCGTCCGTTGCCCTTTCCGTCTCGGCGACGCTGGCGTTCTTCTCCGCCGGCCTGTCCTTGCTCGCTTCGCCCGAGGCTATCGCGGCTGCCTTGGCGGCACCGTCGGTTGCCGGTTCGCGGGTGGTCTTCGCCGCGTCGGTCGGGGCAGCGGCGGGATCGGTGTTTTCCGCCGGCTTGGGTGCAGGCGCCTTGCGTGGCGGCGGAGTGAAGTCGGCGAACAGTTTCTGCCAGTCGAGCTGGCCGTCCTTCTCGCGCGCGGCCCAGGCCTCCAGGCCCTGGCTGCGGACTTCGCCGAGCACCACTTCCTGCTTGGCCAGGTCCAGGGTGGTAGCGGCCACGTCGAGGCTGGCGAGCTTGGCCAGCGGCTTGCCCTGGGGCGAATTGATGCTGAAGTCGGCGAGTTTCAGCGCGGCCTTGTCGAGCAGCAGCTGGGTGTCCTTGGACAGGTCCAGGCGATAGTCGCTGGAGAGGCTGACCACGCCGTTCTCCAGCACCAGCGGGGCATTGTCGCGGACATAGGGCCACCAGGCCTTGAGCTGGATATCCTTGACGCTCAGGTGGCCCCTGGACGTGATCGGCACCAGGGTCAGGTCGCCTTCCCAGTCGAGGCGGCCGCCGTTCGGGCCGGTGGCGAGCAGGGTCATCTTCGCGCCGTCGTCGGGCAGGGTGCTGAGGTTGTGCAGCTCGAAGCCCAGCGGATCGAAGCTGAAGTCCACCGGCTCGCTCGGTCGCAGGTCCTGGAAGTGCAGGCTGCCCTCGGCCAGTTGGATGCGGTCGATGCGCAGCGGGAACGGATCGCTCGGCTGTTCAGGCTCGGGCGATTCGCTCGGCGGGATCCTGAACAGGCTGGCCAGGTTGAGCTGGCCCTTCTCGTCGAACAGCAGTTCGGTATGCGGACCTTCCAGCTCGACGTCGGCCAGGTGCAGCTGGCGTTTCCACAGGCTGTCCAGCTGCAGGTTGGCGTACAGCCGGCGGAAGGCGAGCTGGGGGTTCTTCTCCTCGCCCAGGCGCAGACCCCAGAGGGTCAATTCCAGGCTGAAGGGGTTGAATTCGATACGTTCGAGACGTGCGGGGACGGTGGCGTATTGCGCCAGTTGCTGGTTGGCGACGCGCAGCCCGATGCCGGGTATGAGCAGGAAGCCCAGCAGGCAATAGACGAGGAAGGTGATCAGCAGGGCGCTGACAGCGCGTTTCAGTCCTTTGGGCATGGCTCTCTTTCGTTTTCCGTTCTAAGCGGTGCGTTGGAGTATGGCACGGCCTCAAGGTTCCGACCGTGATTCGCGCCGTTTCAGAGCCTTTGGACGGGTATTCTTGCTGTCACGGCACGAAAGTTCAGTGACTCACCGGCGGCAGACCCATGCGCCGGCAGGCTCTATGCATCGAAGCGTTGCGCACCGCCCAGCGCAGCAAGGGTACGCTGCGCCTGACGCTGCCGCGGATCAGGCGGCGTTGCAGCGGACTGAACGGGAGGTCGAGCATCGATCCGGCCCATTCCGGCAACAGCTCGGCGCCTGCGCGCAGCATCAGCGCGCCGAACGGCCTGGCCAGGGTGCTGGGCGCTGGTGCGTTGAAGAGAATCCGCACCACTTCGCGGGTGCGTTCGTCGCAACGCAGGCGTGGACGCATCGCCTCCAGGTAGGCGGCGATCTGCTGGCGGTCGCGCGGTACCGCGCGGGCGCCGAGGCGTTCGGCGACCAGGGCGATTTCCGAGTAGTAACGGTCCTGCTCGCTGCCCGGCAGGTCGGGATTGAGATAGCGCAGGTAGGACTTGAGAAAGCTGCTGACCTCGGCGACATGCACCCAGGTCAGCAGATCCGGGTCGCTGGCGGAATAGGGCGTGCCGTCGGGCAACTGGCCGATGACGCTTTCGTGGATGCGCCGGACCCGCTCGATCAGTCGCTCGGCATCGGCCAGCGGGCCGTAGGTGGTGGCCGAGATGAACTGACCGGTACGACGCAGGCGCCCGAGCAGGTCGTCGCGGAAATTGGAGTGGTCCCACACCCCCGCCAGGGCCAGCGGATGGAGCATCTGCAGAAGCAGCGCGCCGATGCCGCCGATCATCATGCTGCTGAAGTCGCCGTGGACCTTCCAGCAGGCGGCATCGGGGCCGAACAGGCCCGGATCGCCTTTCGGCGATTCGAAGTCGACACCGCCGACGGCGAGCCCGGTAAGGCTCAGCACCTGGCTTTCGATATGGCGACGGACGCTTTCCATGGAGGGCTCGCTACGACAGGGCAGGCACGAGCTTAACCCAGGCGCCGGAGCGACTGGAACCGTCCCGCGCCGCAGGGCGCGGGACGGTTGCGCGGGTCAGCGGTTGAGGCGGTTGTCGATCAACCCCTGCACCACTCCCGGATCGGCCAGGGTCGAGGTATCGCCGAGACTGTCCAGCTCGTTGCAGGCGATCTTGCGCAGGATACGCCGCATGATCTTGCCGGAGCGGGTCTTCGGCAGGCTGGGCGCCCATTGCAGGTGATCCGGCTTGGCGAAGCTGCCGATCTCCTTGCCGACCAGGGCCAGCAATTCCTGTTGCAGCGCCTCGCTGGGCTGACTGCCGGCCATCAGGGTGACGAACGCGTAGATGGCCTGGCCCTTCACGTCATGCGGGCAGCCGACCACCGCCGCCTCGGCCACCGCATCGTGCAGGACCAGCGCGCTCTCGACCTCGGCGGTGCCGATCCGGTGTCCGGAGACATTGATTACGTCGTCGACCCGGCCGGTGATCCAGTAGTAGCCGTCCTCGTCGCGGCGCGCGCCGTCGCCGCTGAAGTAATACCCGGGGTAGGGCTTGAAGTAGGTGTCGATCATCCGCTGGTGGTCGCCGTAGACGCTGCGGATCTGACTCGGCCAACTGGCCTTGATCGCCAGTACGCCGCTGCCCGCGCCGTCGATTTCCTTGCCTTTCTCGTCGAGCAGCACGGGTTGCACGCCGAAGAACGGGCGGGTCGCCGAGCCTGGCTTCAGCGCAGTGGCGCCGGGCAACGGGGTGATCAGGATGCTGCCGGTCTCGGTCTGCCACCAGGTATCGACGATGGGGCAGCGCTTCTCGCCGACCACCTGGTAGTACCACTCCCAAGCCTCCGGGTTGATCGGCTCGCCCACCGAGCCGAGCAGGCGCAGGCTGCTGCGCGAGGTCTGGCGGACCGGGGCGTCGCCTTCGCGCATCAGCGCGCGGATCGCGGTCGGCGCGGTGTAGAAGATATTCACCTGGTGCTTGTCGATCACCTGCCAGAAGCGTGAGGCGTCCGGGTAGTTGGGCACGCCCTCGAACATCAGGGTGGTGGCGCCGTTGGCCAGCGGGCCGTAGACGATATAGCTGTGTCCGGTGACCCAGCCGACGTCGGCGGTGCACCAGTAGACGTCGCCATCGTGGTAGTCGAACACGTACTTGTGGGTCATCGCCGCGCCGAGCAGGTAGCCCCCGGTGGTGTGCAACACGCCCTTCGGCTTGCCGGTGCTGCCGGAGGTATAGAGGATGAACAGCGGGTCCTCGGCGTCCATCGCTTCCGCCGGGCAGTCGGCTGAGGCTGCGTGGAGCGCCTCGTGGTACCAGATGTCGCGGCCTTCGACCCAGGGTATGTCGCCCTGGGTGCGCTCGACCACCACCACGGTGGAGACGTCCGGGCAGTCCTTCAGCGCCTTTTCCACATTCTGCTTCAGCGGGATGTACTTGCCGCCGCGCACGCCCTCGTCGGCGGTGATCACGGTGCGGCAGTCGGCATCGAGAATGCGGTCGCGCAGCGAGTCCGGCGAGAAGCCGCCGAACACCACCGAGTGCACCGCCCCGATGCGGGCGCAGGCGAGCATGGCGTAGGCGGCCTCGGGAATCATCGGCATGTAGATGCAGACCCGGTCGCCCTTTTCCACGCCGCGGCTCTTCAGCACGTTAGCCAGGCGGCAGACGTTGTGGTGCAGCTTGCGGTAGGTGATGTGCGCGGATTCGCTGGGGTTGTCGCCTTCCCAGACGATCGCGATCTGTTCGCCGCGGCGTTCCAGGTGGCGGTCGATGCAGTTGTAGGCGACGTTCAACTGGCCACCCTTGAACCAGGTGGCCTGGCCTTTCCTCAGGTCGCCGTGGTGGACGCTGTGCCAGGGCTTGAACCAATCGAGGAAGGCCTTGGCCTGCTCGCCCCAGAACTCGTCGGGGTTCTCGACGGATTGGCGGTACAGGCGCTGGTAGTCGTCGTCGTTCAGGTAGGCACGCTGGCGGACGGCGTCCGGCACCGGGTGGACGCTGATCTCGAACATGGCGGTTTCCTTTGTTTTTCTGCTCCGCAAGGTGTCGAGAGACCGCACGCGGCCCCTCTTCAGGTTCGACCAAGGGTGGGCCAGGCGAGTGCCATGTTCAAGTGCCAAAGGCGCGAGCGGGGAAGGCGCCGGGGTCAATCGCCGGACGGAATGAAAAAGCCCGGCCTAGGGCCGGGCTTTGGGGAGAGGCGGATCAGCCGCGATGGCGGCCGCGGAAGAAGTCGATCAGGCCTTGGGTCGAGGCGTCCTCGGCCGGGGTTTCCTCGCTGCCGACCAGGCGCGAATAGACACCCTTGCCGAGTTCCTTGCCAAGCTCCACGCCCCATTGGTCGAAGGCGTTGATGCCCCAGAGGATGCTCTGTACGTAGACCTTGTGCTCGTACATGGCGATCAGCGCGCCGAGGCGGCGGGCGCTGATGCGCTCGACCACCAGGGTGTTGCTCGGTCGGTTGCCCGGGATCACCTTGTGCGGCGCCAGGCGCTGCACTTCGGCTTCCGGCAGGCCCTTGGCGCGCAGTTCGGCCTCGGCCTCCTCGCGGCTCTTGCCGAGCATCAGCGCCTGGCTCTGCGACAGGCAGTTGGCGTACAGCCACTGGTGATGGTCGGCCACCGGGTTGTAGCTGCTCACCGGGACGATGAAGTCCGCCGGGATCAACTGGGTGCCCTGGTGCAGCAACTGATGGTAGGCGTGCTGGCCGTTACAGCCGACGCCGCCCCAGATCACCGGCCCGGTGCCGCTGGTGACTGGCGTGCCGTCCTGGCGCACGCTCTTGCCGTTGGATTCCATGTCCAGTTGCTGCAGGTGGTCGGTGATATTCCGCAGATAGTAGTCGTAGGGCAGGATCGCGTGGCTGTTCGCGCCCCAGAAGTCGCCGTACCAGACGCCGAGCAGGCCGAGCAGCACCGGGATGTTGCGTTCGAACGGCGCGGTCTGGAAGTGCTGGTCCATGTTGTAGGCACCGGACAGCAGTTCCTTGAAGTTGGAGATGCCGATGGACATGGCGATCGGCAGGCCGATGGCCGACCACAGCGAGTAGCGGCCGCCGACCCAGTCCCACATGGGGAAGATGTTTTCCTCGCGGATGCCGAAGGCGATCGCGGCTTCCTTGTTGCTGGAGACGGCGATGAAATGGCGGTAGAGCTCTTCCTCGGTGCCGCCCTGGGCCAGGTACCAGGCGCGTGCGGCCTGGGCGTTCTTCAGGGTTTCCAGGGTCCCGAAGGACTTGGAGGAAACGATGAACAGGGTGGTCTCGGCGTTCAGGCGGCTGGCCAGTTCATGGAACTCGCTACCGTCGATGTTCGCCAGGTAGTGGCAGCGCACGCCTTTCTGGGCGAACGGCAGCAAGGCTTCGGATACCAGTTGCGGGCCGAGGAAGGAGCCGCCGATGCCGATGTTCACCACGTCGGTGATCGGCTTTTCGGTATAGCCGCGCCACAGGCCGTTGTGCACGTAGCCTACCAGCTCGGTCATCTGGTGCAGGACGCGGTGGACTTCCGGCATCACGTCGACGCCATCGACCAGCACTTTGTCGCCGATCGGTCGACGCAGCGCGGTATGCAGTACCGGCCGGCGCTCGGAGGCATTGATCGCCTCGCCGTCGAACATCGCCCGGATCGCGTCGCTCAGCCGTGCTTCCTCGGCCAGCTTCACCAGCAGGTCGATGGTGTCCTGGCGAATCAGGTTCTTCGAGAAGTCGAGGAACAGCCCACAGGCGCTGAAGGAAAACCGCTTGAAGCGCTCCGGATCGTCGATGAACGCCTGGCGCATCCTGAAGTCCTGCAGTTCCTGGCGATGGGCGGCCAGGGCGCGCCAACTGTCGAGTTGCGTGGCATCCAGCGGAGTGAGGTGGTGCTTCATGGCTGACCTTCTGGTTGGAATTCGATGGCGCACTTATTTGAACATGAAAAAGCCCGGATGAAACCGGGCTTTATCCAGAGGGGGCGAGGTCAGGCGACCTGTATCGGAATCGCCTCGCTGGTATGGCTGAGCTGGTTGCCCGGCGCCATGTACAGCATGCGCGGCTTGTGGCTGGCCAGTTCGGCTTCGCTGTAGTGTGCGTAGGCGCAGATGATCACGCGGTCGCCGACCTTGGCCTTGTGTGCCGCGGCGCCGTTCACCGAGATCATCTTCGAGCCGTTCTCGGCGCGGATCGCGTAGGTGGTGAAGCGCTCGCCGTTGTCGACGTTGTAGATCTGGATCTGTTCGTACTCGCGGATTCCGGAGAGGTCCAGCCAATCGCCGTCGATGGCGCAGGAGCCTTCGTAGTCGAGGACGGCATGGGTGACTTCGGCGCGATGCAACTTGGCTTTGAGCATGATGGCGTGCATGGGGCGACTCCTATCGGGTCCGCGGGGGGCGGCAGAGTATGGCGAGTCCGTGGTGAGCGCTCAAGCCCCCGGGAGCCGGGGGCTCGGCATGCGTCAATCGAGGTGGACTGAGAGGTTGTCGATCAGTCGGGTACTGCCCAGGTAGGCGGCGACCAGGATCACCAGTTGGCGGTCGCCGGGTACCCCGGGGCGCAGGCTGATCGGCTCGCGGATTTCCAGGTAGTCGGGGCGCAGCCCGGCCTGTTCCAGGGCCTGGCGGGCGTCGGCGAGCAATGCCGGGAAGTCCTCGGCGCCGGCGCGGATGCGTTCGCCGAGCTGCCGCAGGGTGCGGTAGATCGCCGGGGCGGCGGCGCGCTGCTGCTCGTTGAGGTAACCGTTGCGCGAGGACAACGCGAGGCCATCGGCGGCGCGCACCGTCGGCTCGCCGAAGATCTGCACCGGCAGGTTGAGGTCGCGGACCAGCTTGCGGATCACCGCCAACTGCTGGAAATCCTTTTCGCCGAACAGCGCGAGGTCCGGCTGGACCATGTTCAGCAGCTTGCTGACCACGGTCGCCACGCCTTCGAAATGGCCGGGACGACTGGCGCCGCAAAGGCCTTCGGAGACGCCGGGAACATGGATGCGGGTCTGCCCGTCCATGCCGTCGGGGTACATTTCCTCGACGGTCGGGGTGAACAGCAGGTGGCAGCCGGCTTCGAGCAGGCGTTCCTGGTCGGCTGCGAGGGTTCGCGGGTATTTGTCGAGGTCTTCGCTGGGGCCGAATTGCAGCGGGTTGACGAAGATGCTGACGACCACGAAGTCGGCGCGTTCGCCGGCTTTCTTTACCAGCGCGGCATGGCCGGCGTGGAGGTTGCCCATGGTCGGCACGAAGCCGATGCGCTTGCCTTCGCTGCGGGCGCGCGCCACCGCGGCGCGCAGTTCACGGACGGTCTTGACGGTGTTCATGCGTTGAATCCGTGTTCGGCGGCGGGGAAGGACACGTCCTTGACGGCGCGGACATAGGCCGCGATGGCGGCCGGGATGCTCTCCTGGCCTTGCATGAAATCCTTGACGAACTTGGGCGAGCGGCCGGTCAGCGAGAGACCCAGCATGTCGTGCATGACCAGCACCTGGCCATCGGTCGCCGCACCGGCGCCAATCCCGATCACCGGGATCTTCACCGCCTGGGTGATCTCTTCGGCCAGCACGCTGGGCACGCACTCCAGCAGCAGCATGGCGGCGCCGGCCTGCTCCAGGGCGATGGCATCGGCGCGCAACTGGCGCGCCTGGGTTTCCTGGCGGCCCTGGACCTTGAAGCCGCCGAACAGGTTGACCGCCTGCGGGGTCAGGCCGAGATGCGCGCAGACCGGCACGCCCATCTGTGCCAGGCGGGCGATCGGCTCCGCCAGCCAGGCCCCACCCTCCAGCTTGACCATGTGTGCGCCGGCCTGCATCAGGCGGACCGCGTCGGCAAGGGTCTGGGCCACGGAATGGCTGGATTCGAAGGCCAGGTCGGTGACGATCAGGGAACCTTTGTTACCGCGTTTCACGCAGGCCGTGTGATAGGCCATTTCCTCGTTGCTGACCGGCAGGGTGCTGTCGTGACCCTGCAATACCATTCCGAGCGAATCTCCGACCAGAAGCACGTCCACGCCGGCCTGGCTGGCGGTGTGGGCGAAGGTGGCGTCGTAGCAGGTCAGCATGGCGATCTTCTCGCCGCTCTGCTTCAACCCTTGCAGGGTGGTCAGGGTTACATCAGGCATGGAAAGGCTCCTCGTTGGGCCGGTGATGAGCCGGCGCGGGGCAAACGGCCACTTATAGTCCGGATGGGGTGGCTCGAAGTCAATTGCAGGTGTTACCGCATTGTTACGGCGTTACTGCCACTGCCGAACGCCGCGCCGCCTGCGGTTGCGCGCGCAGTGTACGCCCATCCGCGGCGTCCTTCGTCAGCTTTTCGGTAACAGTGTGAAGAGCCCGCCGCGAGGTATCCGCGCAGCGGCGGGCAGGCAGGGTCAGGCGCCCGGAAGGCGTTCGATGCCCTCGAACGGACAGGCCGCGAGCAGCTCCGGCAGGTGGCGGCCATCGGGCAGGCGCAGGTCGGGGGCGAGATCGGCGAGGGG
Source organism: Pseudomonas sp. KBN12P06040 (assembly GCF_037574965.1). Lineage (NCBI taxonomy): Bacteria > Pseudomonadati > Pseudomonadota > Gammaproteobacteria > Pseudomonadales > Pseudomonadaceae > Pseudomonas > Pseudomonas sp. KBN12P06040. Next base: position 5,496,109 of record NZ_JBBELS010000001.1, on the reverse strand, counting down.
ATAGAGCACGAAGGCGCGCGCCTGCATGTGGTAGTGCGGCACCTTCAGGCGCGGCAGGTCGAGCAATTGTTCGCCGAACAGCAGGATGTCCAGGTCGAGCGTGCGCGGACCCCAGCGCAGGTCGCGGACGCGCCCCTGTTCCAGTTCGATGGCCTGCAGGGCGTCGAGCAGGTCGAGCGGCGCCAGGGTGGTGTCGAGGGCCGCCACTCCGTTGACGAAGCGCGGCTGGTCGGCGGGGCCGAGCGGGTCGCTGACATAGAGCGGCGAGACGGCGACCAGGCGGGTCTCGGGAAGCCGCTCGAAGGCATCGAGGGCAGCCTGGATCTGCTCGCGCGGTTCGGCCAGGTTGCTGCCCAGCGCCACGTAGACGCGCTGGATCATTCGCCGCTTCCGCCGCTGCCTTCCTTGCGCGGCCCGCGGCGCCGACGGCCGCTGTTGCCGCCGCGGCGACGCTTGCGCGGGGCGCTGCCGTCTTCCTGGCTGACCAGGTCGCGGATCATGTTGCGCCGCTCGCTGTCGCTGACTTCCTGGTAATCGGTCCACCATTGGCCGAGTCCTTCGGTTTCCTCGCCGGCACTTTCGCGCAGCAGGAGGAAGTCGTAGCCGGCGCGGAAGCGCGGGTTTTCCAGGAGCAGGTCGGCGCGCTTGCCCTGGCGTCGCGGCAGACGTTCCTGCATATCCCAGATCTCGCGGATCGGCAGGGTGAAACGCTTGGGAATGGCAATCCGCTGGCACTGTTCGCTGATCAGTTCGTGGGCGGCTTCCTGCATCGCCGGGATGGCCGGCATGCCTTTCTCCTGCAACTGCGCGACGCGCGCCGGCAGGGCCGGCCAGAGCAGTGCGGCGAAGAGGAAGGCCGGGGTTACCGGCTTGCCCTGGCGAATGCGCGCATCGGTATTGGCCAGGGCCTGGCGGATCAGCTTGCCGGTGTAGTCGGGGTTGGCCTGCAGTGCCTTGGCGCTGGCCGGGAACAGCGGCGCGAACAGTTCGTACTCGACCAGCAGTTCGAAAGTGCGCTCGGCCCGGCCGGCGAGGAACAGCTTGAGCACCTCGTCGAACAGGCGCGCCGAAGGGATTTCCCGCAGCAGCGGGGCCAGCCGGCGAATCGGTGCGGCGCTGTGCTTCTCGATCTCGAAGTCGAGCTTGGCGGCGAAACGTACCGCCCGCAGCATCCGCACCGGGTCTTCCAGATAACGCTGCTCCGGATCGCCGATCAGGCGGATCAGGCGATTGCGGATGTCGTGAACGCCATTGGCGTAGTCCAGCAGCCGCTCGCTGGTGACGTCGAAGTACAGGGCATTGATGGTGAAGTCGCGGCGCTGGGCGTCGTCTTCCAGGCTGCCATAGACGTTGTCGCGCAGGATGCGGCCGCTTTCGTTGCTGGACGCGCGGCTATCGCCATCGTCCTGGCCTTCCGGATGATGGGCGCGGAAGGTGGCGACCTCGATGATCTCGCGGCCGAAGTGCACGTGTACCAGTTTGAAGCGGCGGCCGATGATCCGCGCGTTGCGGAATTCGGCGCGGACCTGCTCCGGCGTGGCGCTGGTGGCGACATCGAAGTCCTTGGGAGCGATGCCGAGCATCTGGTCGCGTACGCAGCCCCCGACCACGTAGGCCTGGTAGCCGGCCCGCTGGAGGATCTCGACGACCTTGACGGCGTTCCGGCTGAACTGGTCCCGGCGCAGGGAGTGCTGGTTGTTACCGATGACTTCCGGGGTTGTACGGACGGCGCGCGGACGGCGCAGGGGGGAACGAATGGTCTGGATCAGCTTTTTCAGCATGGATGTGTTATCGGGAGCACGATGTGGGTGATTGCACGCCTGCGTTGCTCAAACAGGACGGACGTCGGGTAATGCTGCGGCATTATCAGGACCTCTCGGGCGAGGCGTGTTCTGTACCCGTTGAATGTTTGGCCCCGCGACGCACAGGGCGTCCCGGGCGCCGGAACCGACTGCGCCATGCATCCTGACAGAAACGAACAGGGGCCGTACATCCTGTTCCCGCGAAGCGGGAGAGGGCCGGGAAGGCTGCGGTGAATCTGGCAAGGCATGCGGATGGCCGCATAGTCTGCGCGGATTCTAGCATTGGATGGGGAAATGGTGTAAGGCGAAGGAAAAACGGGAAAAACAGAGGGAGGGGTGAAGCTACTGGGGGAGCCGAAGCTCCCCCCCAAGTAGGTGCGTGCTTTGTTTTTATTATGATTTCGGGCTTGTTGTTTTTGTTTGTCGACCCGTCCCTTGAGCCAGTCGCTTCAGGGATATCTCCCAGGCTGGGAGTTCAATAGCAAACGGATTGCTTTGGTCGCTGATGCTGCCATGATCGTCGAACGATCCAACCAGTCTGTGCGCTGCCTCGAGGCAGTTTTATTCTTCTTCCGACTGGCTGCGGGACGGGTCCCGACAGCAACTCCTCTCCAAAAGAATCAGTTAGCTGCGCCTCCGCGATTTTGTTTTTGTTGTGCTGGAGTCGTTACGTGTTGTTTTTATTGTCTTCGTCGTTGCTTGTTATTGTTGTTGTGCCAATACATAAGCAGATGCCGTGCCAGTTTTTCGAAACCCAGTAAAATCAAGGGGTTGAGGTTTTCGGTGGGTTGGCGGAGGGCACAAAAAAACCGGGTTCCCGTTACCGATGAACCCGGTTTCTGTTACGCGGTACGTCCGCGGTAACAGGTTGCAGGGTGTTACGAGTCGGCCGAGGCCCCTGATTTACGCCGCGGAATGCCCAGGCGCTGGCGGCGTTCCCACAGGCATTTGCGGCTGATGCCCAGCTTGCGGGCCAGTTCGGTCTCGGTCATGTGGTCCTGGTGCTCGAGGACGAAGTGCTGGAAGTAGTCTTCCAGCGAAAGGTCCTCGGTGGGCTCGTGGTTGCTGGCCGCGGCGCCCGCCGGGCCGAGGCCGAGGTCGGCGGCGAAGTCGTCCTCGAGGTCGTCCAGCTCGATGTCGATACCCAGCAGGTCGGCGTGGATTTCCTGGCTCTCGCTGAGGATCACCGCCCGCTCGATGGCGTTTTCCAGCTCGCGCACGTTGCCCGGCCATGGGTAATGGCGGATCGCCTGTTCGGCGTCGTGGGCGAAGCTGAGTGGCGCGCGCCCCATCCGGGTGCACTGGCGAGCCAGAAAGGCGCGGGCGATCTCCATCACGTCGTTGCCACGCTCGCGCAGGGCGGGCAGCTTCAGCGAGATCACATGCAGGCGGTAATAGAGGTCTTCGCGGAATTGCCCGGTCTTGGCCAGGGTCTTCAGGTCGCGGTGGGTGGCGGCGATCAGGCGCACGTCGACCTTCTGCGATTGCACCGAGCCGACCCGGCGGATCTCGCCTTCCTGCAATACGCGCAGCAGGCGGGCCTGGGCCTCCAGCGGCAGTTCGCCGATCTCGTCGAGGAACAGGGTGCCGCCGTCGGCCGCTTCGACCAGCCCGGCGCGCCCGGCGCTGGCACCGGTGAAGGCGCCTTTTTCATGGCCGAACAGCTCGGATTCGATCAGGGTTTCCGGAATCGCCGCACAGTTCACCGAGATCAGCGGCGCCTTGGCGCGCTTCGACAGGTTGTGCAGGGCGCGGGCGACCAGTTCCTTGCCGGTGCCGGACTCGCCCTGGATCAGTACCGTGGAGTCGGTCGGCGCGACCTTGCGAATCTTGCTGTACAGCTCTTGCATCGGCGCACAGGAGCCGATGATGCCTATCTCGCCGTCGGCTGCCGCCGGGCTGGCGCCGCGCTCGCCGCCGGCCTTGCCGCCGTTGGCGGAGACCGGGGCCGCGCTGCGGTTCTCCTGGCGGTCCTTGAGGATGCGCGCCACGGCCTGGAGCATTTCGTCGTGGTCGAAAGGCTTGGCGATGTAGTCCACCGCGCCCATCTTCATCGAATCCACCGCCGAACGCAGGCTGGCGTAGCTGGTCATGATCAGCACCGGAATGCCTTCGGCGAGCTTGATCAGTTCGGTGCCGGGGGCGCCCGGCAGGCGCAGGTCGCTGACCACCATGTCGAAGGAGGGGATGGTGTAGCGCTCCTGGGCTTCCTGCACCGAGCCGGCTTCGCTGACCTGGTACTGGTTGCGCTCCAGCAGGCGTCGCAATGCAGATCGGATAATGGTTTCGTCTTCGACGATCAGAATATGTGCCATGTATTCAGCTCTCTCGACGTGCTCGTCTACAGCTCGGCCGTCGGGCCAGGGTGCCGCGGCAGGGTCACGCGGAAGCGGGTGCCGCCTTCTCGCTGGTGATCCGTCGGGCTCTCGATGGTTATCTGTCCATAATGCTCTTCCACGATCGAATAGACCAGTGCGAGGCCGAGCCCGGTCCCCTTGCCGGGGTCCTTGGTGGTGAAGAACGGTTCGAACAACTGGTCCATGATCGCCTTCGGAATGCCGCTGCCCTCGTCCTCGACGACCAGGTCCACGGTATGTTCCGAGGCTTCGCTGCGGACCCGGATCGCTCCGCCCGGCGGGCTGGCGTCGCGAGCATTGGAGAGCAGGTTGATCAGCACCTGGGCCAGGCGCTGCGAGTCTCCCTCGACCCAGTGCGCCGGATCGCAGAGGTTGAAGAACTCTACTTCGACGCTACGCCGGTTCAGCGACAGCAGTCCGATGGCTTCCTGGGCGACTTCGCTCAGGCACACCGGTTCCAGGGCCTGTAGGTGGCTGCCGGAGTGGGCGAAGCTCATCAACGACTGGACGATGCGCGATACGCGCTTGGTCTGGTCGAGGATCTGCTCGCTGATCTCGGTCAGCTCGCCGTCGCCTTCGCGTTCCTCGCGCAGGTTCTGCGCCAGGCAGGCGATGCCGGTGATCGGATTGCCGATCTCGTGGGCTACCCCGGCGGCAAGGCGGCCGATGGAAGCCAGGCGCTCGGAGTGGACCAGCTTGTCTTCCAGCAGTTGGGTTTCGGTGAGGTCTTCCACCAGTAGCACCAGGCCGCTGTTACCCGGCGCCAGGGGTTCCTCGATGGCCGCCTTGTGCAGGTTCAGCCAGCGGGTGTGGCCGTCGTAGACCAGGCGCTGCTTGTGCAGGTGCTCGTCGGGGGCGTCGATGAAGCGTTCCAGCAGGCCCTTCCAGGGTTCGGGCAAGGCCGACAGGCGCGAACCGACGACCTTCTGCGCGCCGACCCCGGTGAGTTCCTCGATGGCGCGGTTCCACATCAGCACTTCCTGGTCCTTGGCCAGGGAGCAGACGCCCATCGGCAGGTCTTGCAGGGTCTGCCGGTGGTAGCGGCGCAGGGTGTCGAGTTCGGCAGCCAGGCCAGTCAGCCGGGAGTGATAGTCCTCCAGGCGGCTCTCGATGAAGTGGATGTCCTCGGTGACATAGCTTTCTTCGCTGGTCTTGTAGGGAAGGAAGGTCTCCACGATGTCCTGGGCGACACTGGGACCCATCAGCCCGGAAAGGTTCGCCTCGATACGGTCGCGCAAGCGACGCAGGGCATAGGGGCGACGTTCGTCGAAGGGCAGGTGGAGATCGCGCAGGGCCTGCTCGACCTCCTTCTGCGCGGTCTTGGCGCCCAGCGGCTTGGCCAGCTGGCTGGCGAACTCCTGCGGCGAGCCGGCGAACAGTTCGCGGCGTTGCGGACGGCGTACGTTGTCCACCGCGCAGGCCTCGGCAGCACCTTTTTCCTCGTCGCTGGCCTCGGTGAACAGCGAGACCAGGGTGAACACCAGCACGTTGGCCGCCAGCGAGGACAGCGCCGCCAGGTGCCAGTTGGAGTCGTCCAGCACGTAGATCACGTCGAACAGCGGCAGGTACAGGCCCTGTACGTTCCCCATCAGGGGCAGCAGCATGGTGATCGCCCAGACCAGCATGCCGGCGATCAGCCCGGAGATGAAGCCGCGGCGGTTGGCGGTCGGCCAGTACAGCACCGAGAGGGCGCCGGGAAGGAATTGCAGGGTGGCGACGAAGGACACTATGCCCAGGTTGGAGAGGTCCTGTTCGGCGCCCAGCAGCAGGTAGAAGGCGTAGCTAGCCATGATGATGGCGACGATCAGCAGGCGCCGGGTCCATTTCAGCCAGCGGTAGATGTTGCCCTGCGCCGGCGGCTGGTAGAGCGGCAGCACCAGGTGGTTGAGGACCATTCCCGAGAGCGCCAGGGTCATCACGATGGTCAGCCCGCTGGCGGCGGAGATGCCGCCGATGAAGGCGGCCAGGGCCAGGGCCGGGCTGTCCACCGCCAGGCCGAGGCCGATGGTGTAGTACTCCGGTGTGGTCGAGGCGCCGAGGCGCAGCCCGGCCCAGAGGATCGGCGGTACCGCAAGGCTCATCAGCAGCAGGAACAGCGGCAGGCCCCAACTAGCGGAAATCAGCGCGCGCGGGTTGAGGTTCTCGGTGAAGATCATGTGGAACATGTGCGGCATCACGATGGCCGCGGCGAAGAACACCAGCAGCAGCGTTCGCCATGGACCCTCGGCCAGCGGCGTGTGCAGGGTGGTCAGCGCGGTCTGGTTCTGCAGCAGCCAGACTTCCAGGCCTTCCGGCCCGCCGAAGACGCCGTACAGGGCGTAGAGGCCGATACTGCCGAGCATCACCAGCTTGACCAGCGACTCGAAGGCGATGGCGAACACCAGTCCCTCGTGGCGTTCGCGGGTGGCGATGTGGCGAGCGCCGAAGAGGATCGCGAACAGGGTGATCAGGGTGCAGAAGACGAATGCGACCCGCTCCTGGGCCGGGTCGCGGGTGAGAATGCTGATCGAGTCGGTGACCGCCTGGATCTGCAGGGCCAGCATCGGCAGCACGCCGATCAGCATGAACAGCGTGGTCAGGGCGCCGGCCCAGGTACTGCGGAAACGGAAGGCGAAGAGGTCGGCCAGCGAGGACAGCTGGTAGGCGCGTGTCACCCGCAGGATCGGATAGAGCAGCACCGGGGCGAGCAGGAAGGCCCCGGAAATCCCCAGGTAGATGGCGAGGAACCCGTAGCCGTACTGGTAGGCCAGGCCTACCGTGCCGTAGAACGCCCAGGCACTGGCGTAGACGCCCAGCGACAGGGTGTAGACCAGCGGATGGCGTACCAGCCGGCGCGGCACGTAGCCGCGCTCGGTGATCCAGGCGATGCCGAAGAGGGTGGAGAGGTAGGCGACGCTGATCAGGATCAGCTGGGTCAGGCTAAAGCTCGTCAGCATCGCGCTGGCTCTGCAGGATGAAAGTGACCACGATGAGGATCAGCCACAGCAGGTACGGGCGGTACCAGGCGCCGTTGGGGTCGATCCACCAGTCCATGATGGCGGGGGAAAAGAGATAGATGCCCACGACCAGGAGCAGGACCAGTCGGTAGATGTACATGCCGCTTCCCTCATGCTTGGGCCGGCAGGCTACAGGCTGCGGGTGGGTGCCGGCAAGCCGCCGGGCGGGCTACAGGCGTTCCTCGGGAAGGGTAGCGCAGTGCGGGATGCGCGTGGCGTCCCAGTGCGCCACGCCCCAGGCCAGCGCCTCGCTGGCGCTGGCCTGGGCCAGTTCGGCCGGCGGCCGCTGGCCGAGCGCGCGCAGGGCGCGGGTCAGCGGCGCGGCGGCCTGCTCGGCGGGCAGTGGCGGGGAGCGGTAGGACTTGCCGAGCTTGTGCCCGTCCGGCTGGACGATCAGCGGCACGTGCAGGTAGCGCGGCTGGCTCAACCCCAGCAGTTCCTGGAGGTAAAGCTGGCGCGGGGTCGAGTCGAGCAGGTCGGCGCCGCGGACGATGTCGGTGATGCCCTGCCAGGCGTCGTCCAGCACCACCGCCAGTTGGTAGGCGTAGAGACCGTCGCGGCGCTGGATGACGAAATCGCCGACCTCGCGGCCGAGATGCTGGCGGACTTCGCCCTGCACGCGGTCGACGAAGCGATATTCCAGCTCCGGCACGCGCAGGCGGATCGCCGCATCCTCGCGGGCGTGCCCGGCGTCGCGGCAGAAGCCCGGGTAGATCCCGGCGAATCCCTCAAGCTGCTTGCGCGAGCAAGTGCAGGCGTAGGCCAGGCCGCTGCGCAGCAGTTGCTCGACCACTGCGGCGTAGGCCGGGAAGCGTTCGCTCTGCCGCTCCACCGCGCCGTCCCATTCGAAGCCGTAGCGCTCCAGGGTTTCCAGGATCGCCTGCTGGGCGCCCGGGACTTCGCGGGGCGGGTCGAGGTCCTCCATGCGCACCAGCCAGCGGCCGCCGACGGCACGCGCGTCCAGGTAGGAGGCGACGGCCGCCACCAGGGAACCGAAGTGCAGGTAGCCGCTGGGCGTCGGGGCGAAGCGGCCTACATAGGAAGAGCTCATGGCGCGGGCGGTGCGGCGGGGAACGGCGGAAACGAAACGGGGCGCCTTGGCGCCCCGTCGGTCCGGCTCAGGAGCCGAGTTGCTTCTCGCGGATTTCCGCGAGGGTCTTGCAGTCGATGCAGAGGGTCGCGGTGGGGCGCGCCTCCAGGCGACGGATGCCGATCTCGACGCCGCAGGAGTCGCACCAGCCGTACTCTTCGTCTTCGATCAGTTGCAGGGTCTCGTCGATCTTCTTGATCAGCTTGCGCTCGCGGTCGCGGGCGCGCAGTTCCAGGCTGAATTCTTCTTCCTGGCTGGCGCGGTCGGCCGGATCGGGGAAGTTGGCCGCTTCGTCCTGCATGTGATGCACGGTACGGTCGACCTCTTCCATCAGCTCCTGTTTCCATTTGTTCAGGATCGCGGTGAAGTGCGCGCGCATGCGCTCGCTCATGTACTCCTCGCCCTTGGTTTCCTGATAGGGTTCGAAGCCGCGGGTCATCTGCTGGCTGCTCTGTTGTTTTGCTTTGGTGGACATGAATGGCCGCCTCTCACTTTCGCTAATCCTGTCCGCGGCAGGGTTCCCTCGCCGGCTCTCCGGCCCCGCGGTCGCAAGCGGGCGAACTTACCAGAACGATAACCTTGGCGCTACTCCCGGTTGTCGAGGCTGGTGTCGCCCGCGTAATGGCTTGGTTAGAATCGGTTTTTCCTCGCAAAGTTCGGAATATCCATGGCTACCTCCTATAGCGCGCGCAGTCGGGCCATCGAGCCTTTCCATGTCATGGCCCTGCTGGCGCGGGCCAACGAGTTGCAGGCCGCCGGCCACGATGTGATCCACCTGGAGATCGGCGAGCCGGACTTCACCACGGCCGAGCCGATCGTCGAGGCCGGGCGCGCCGCCCTGGCCGCCGGGCATACCCGCTACACCGCCGCCCGCGGCCTGCCGGCGCTGCGCGAGGCGATCGCGAAATTCTACTGCGAACGCTACGGGGTCGACCTCGACCCGCAGCGCGTGCTGGTCACTCCGGGCGGCTCCGGCGCCCTGCTGCTGGCCAGCAGCTTGCTGGTCGACCCCGGCCGCCACTGGTTGCTCGCCGACCCGGGCTACCCGTGCAACAGGCATTTCCTGCGCCTGGTGGAAGGCGCCGCGCAACTGGTGCCGGTGGGGCCGGACAGCCGTTACCAACTGACGCCGGATCTCATCGAGCGGCACTGGGATTCAGACAGTGTAGGCGCTCTGGTGGCGACGCCGGCGAATCCGACCGGGACCCTGCTCGATCGCGACGAACTGGCCGGCCTGTCGGGCGCCTTGAAGGCCCGCGGCGGGCACCTAGTGGTGGACGAGATCTATCACGGCCTGACCTATGGCGTGGACGCCGCCTCGGTGCTGGAAGTCGACGACGACGCTTTCGTCCTGAATAGTTTTTCCAAGTATTTCGGCATGACCGGCTGGCGCCTGGGCTGGCTGGTGGCGCCGGCAGCGGCGGTGCCTGAGCTGGAGAAGCTGGCGCAGAACCTCTACATCAGCGCGCCGAGCATGGCCCAGCAGGCCGCGCTGGCCTGTTTCGAGCCGACCACCATCGCCATTCTCGAAGAGCGTCGCGAAGAGTTCGCCCGCCGTCGCGACTTCCTCCTGCCGGCCCTGCGCGAGCTGGGTTTCGGAATCGCCGTGGAGCCTGAAGGCGCCTTCTATCTCTACGCCGATATCAGCGCGTTCGGCGGCGATGCCTACGCCTTCTGCAAGCACTTCATCGAGACCGAGCACGTTGCCTTCACCCCGGGGCTGGATTTCGGCCGCCACCAGGCCGGCCACCACGTGCGTTTCGCCTATACCCAGAACCTGCCGCGCCTGCAGGAAGCGGTGGAGCGGATCGCCCGCGGCCTGAAGAACTGGCGGCCCTGATGCGTTTCGAGCAGCCACTGGAAGAAGGCCGCCTGCTGCGTCGCTACAAGCGTTTCCTCGCCGATATCGAGAGCGCCGGCGGCGAGCGCCTGACCATCCACTGTCCGAATACCGGTTCGATGCTCAATTGCATGAGCGAAGGCTGCCGGGTCTGGTTCAGCCGCTCCAACGACCCCAAGCGCAAGCTGCCGGGGACCTGGGAGCTGAGCGAGACCCCGCAGGGCCGCCTGGCCTGCGTCAACACGGCGCGGGCCAACCGCCTGGTAGAGGAGGCGCTGCTGGCCGGGGACATCGCGGAGCTTGCCGGTTTCACCGCTCTGCGCCGGGAAGTGGCCTACGGCGTGGAGAACAGTCGCGCCGACTTTCGCCTGGAATACCCCACGGGCGCACTGTTCATCGAGGTGAAGAGCGTCACCCTGGGCTTCGACGAAACCGCCGTGGCGGCCTTTCCCGACGCGGTGACGCTGCGCGGCGCCAAGCACCTGCGCGAACTGGCGGCGCTGGCGCGGGAGGGGATCCGCGCGGTGCAGCTGTACTGCGTGAACCTTTCCGGGGTCGAGGCGGTGCGCCCCGCCGACGAGATCGATCCAGCCTATGGCAAGGCGTTGCGCGAGGCGGCGCAAGCGGGCGTCGAGGTGCTGGCCTATGGCGCCGAGGTGACGACGGAAGGATTGCACCTGGCGCGGCGCCTCCCGGTGCGACTCTGAGGCATGGCCGCGCCGTGGGGCGCGGCCACTCGCTCAGCGGCGTTCGAGCAGGACGCCGCTTTCCATGTGGTGGGTGTAGGGGAACTGGTCGAACAGCGCGCAGCGGCTGATCCGGTGCGTGTCGTGCAGTTGGGCGATGTTCTGCGCCAGGGTTTCCGGGTTGCACGAAATGTACAGGATGCGCTCGAAGCGCCGGGTCAGCTCGCAGGTGTCCGGATCCATGCCGGCTCGTGGCGGATCGACGAAGACACTGCCGAAGGCGTAGCTCTTCAGGTCGATGTCGGCCAGGCGGCGGAACGGGCGAACCTCGTTCAGCGCCTGGGTCAGCTCTTCGGCCGACAGGCGCACCAGGCTGACGTTGTCCACCGCGTTGTCGGCCAGGTTGGCCAGCGCCGCATTGACCGAGGACTTGCTGATCTCGGTGGCCAGCACCTTGCGTACCCGGGTGGCCAGGGGCAGGGTGAAGTTGCCGTTGCCGCAGTACAGTTCGAGCAGGTCGTCGTCGCGCTGGCCGAGCGCCTCGTAGGCCCAGCCGAGCATCTTCTGGTTGACCTCGCCGTTGGGCTGGGTGAAAGCCCCCTCGGGCTGGCGGTAGCGGAAGCGCCGGCCGGCGACCGACAGTTCCTCCTCCACATAGTCGCGTCCGACGACGATACGCTTGCCGCGCGAACGCCCGACCAGGTTCACGCCCAGTTCCGCCGCCAGCTTTTCCGCTGCCTGTCGCCAGGCGTCGTCGATCGGCCGGTGGTAGCAGAGGGTGATCAGCGCGTCGCCGGCCAGGGTGGTGAGAAACTCCACCTGGAACAGCTTGAAGCCCAGCGCCGGGTCGGCCCAGGCCGCCTTCAGGCGCGGCATCAGTTCGTTGATGCGGCGGCTGGCGATGGGGAAATCCTCGATCAGGATCGGCGTGTGCTTGTCGCCCTGCTCGAACATCGCGTAGTGACGCTTCTCGTTGCCGGTTTCCCGCCACAGGCGGAATTCGGCGCGCAGCCGGTAATGCTCGCGCGGCGACTCGAAGACCTCCGGCGCGGGTGCCGCGAACGGGGCCAGCAAACCGGCGAGGCGGGACTTCTTGTCTTCCAGTTGCGCGGCGTAGGCGCTGGGGTCGAACTGTGGACGGCTCATGCGTTGAAGAAGCCCAGCTTGATCACGAACAGGACGGAGAGGATCACCAGCGCCGGGTTCAGTTCGCGCCAGCGCCCGGACAGCACCTTGATCGCGGTCCAGGAAATGAAGCCGAAGGCGATGCCGGTGGCGATCGAATAGGTGAACGGCATGGCCAGCGCGGTGACGACCACCGGCGCGGCGACGGTGATGTCTTCCCAGTCGATCTCTGCCAGGCCCGAGGCCATCAGCACGGCGACGAAGAGCAGCGCCGGGGCGGTGGCGAAGGCCGGTACGCTGCCGGCCAGCGGGGCGAAGAACAGCGCGAGGAGGAACAGGATGGCGACGACGATGGCGGTCAGGCCGGTGCGGCCGCCGGCGCTGACGCCCGCGGCGGACTCGATGTAGCTGGTGGTGGTCGAGGTGCCCAGCAGCGAGCCGCCCATGGCGGCGGTACTGTCGGCGATCAGCGCGCGGCCCATCTTCGGCATGTGGCCGTCCTTGCCCATCAGTCCGGCGCGCTTGGCGACGCCGATCAGGGTGCCGGAGTTGTCGAACAGGTCGACGAAGAGGAAGGCGAAGATCACGCTGACCAGGCCGATGTCCAGCGCGCCCTTGATGTCCAGTTGGAGGAAGGTCGGCGCCAGCGACGGCGGCATCGAGACCACGCCGCCGAACTGGGTCACGCCGAGCAGGATGGCGATGGCGGTGACCACCAGGATACCGATCAGCACCGCGCCGGTGACGCTACGCGCCTCCAGGGCGACGATCAGGATGAAGCCGAGGGTGGCGAGGATCGGTGCCGGCTTGGTCAGGTCGCCCATGCCGATCAGGGTTGCCGGGTTGTCCACCACGATGCCGGCGTTCTGCAGGGCGATCAGTGCGAGGAACAGGCCGATGCCGGCGGCGATCGCCGAGCGTAGCGGCAGGGGGATGCTGTTGATGATCCATTCGCGGATGCGAAAGATCGACAGCAGGAAGAACATGGTGGCGGAAATGAACACTGCGCCCAGCGCGACCTGCCAGCTGTGGCCCATGTGCAGCACCACGGTGTAGGTGAAGAAGGCGTTGAGGCCCATGCCGGGGGCCAGGGCGATCGGGTAGTTGGCGATCAGGCCCATGATGGTCGAGCCGATGGCCGCTGCCAGGCAGGTGGCGACGAACACCGCGCCCTTGTCCATGCCGGTCTCGCCGAGGATGCTCGGGTTGACGAAGAGGATGTAGGCCATGGTCAGGAAGGTGGTGATCCCCGCCAGGATCTCGGTGCGCACCGTGGTGTTGTGCGCCTTTAATTGAAACAGCTTTTCCAGCATGTTGGATTCCCCTGAATGTGCTCTGCAACGATCCCCATGGCGCCAGCAGAAGTGGCCGGCCGTGGAGCCGGCCGCCGACCAGGGAAAACCGAATTTCCGCGTGGCGGGCGTTGCATCGCTGTCTCGTCGGCGCGGTACCGCGAACGATCCCGGCAGACGGCTGAGTCCCGAAAATGCGCGAGCCGCATGAAACGACCCACGCACGCCAGGGGCCTCGCGGCGGCCTGCGTGGGGTTCATACGGCTCGAAAAGGCGCGCATCATACCAGTTCGCGGGAGAGGGGTGAATTTCCGCCAGTCTAGTCGATCGTCGCCTCGCGGAAGGCCCTGCTCGCCCGCCCGGCGCGGGCGGCGTTAACATAGGCGTTGGCGTCCGGACGGACGCTCCGCCCAGGTTTTCTGCAGTACCTCATCATGAAACGCTCGAAACTCGCATTCCTTCCGCTGGGCCTGGCGCTGCTGCTGGCCGCTTGCGCCAGCGATCCGCTGCCGATCCCGCAGCACAGCTTCGGGGTCTATGCCACCGCCAGCACGCCTTCCGCGGCGTTCCGCACCCTGGCCGACCCGCAGGGCAAGGCCATGCTGGTGGCGCTGAAGCCCAGCCTGACCCAGGCTGACGTACTCCGCGCCGAGGTCCTGTACGACCAGAACGGTCGACCCGGCGTCGAAGTCACCTTCACCGAACCGGCCGCCCGCCGCCTGGCCGCGCTGACCGGCGAGGCCCGGGGGCGCACTCTAGCGGTACTGGTGGACGGGCGCCTGCGCCTGGCGCCGCGGGTGCGCGAGCCGATCCGCAACGGTAAGGTCTATCTCGACGGGTTGGCTTCGGCCTACGAGGCCAGGGAACTGGCCGATCAGTTGAATGCGCTGGGAAGCCAGCCGGGGCGCTAAGCGCCCGGCTGGCGGCGAGGCTCAGAGCGTCTGGGCCTTGAAGGTATCGCAACTGGCCGGCGAGCCGCTCTCGAAGCCGGTCTTGAACCAGCGCATGCGTTGCGCCGAGGAGCCATGGGTGAAGGAATCCGGCACCACCATGCCGCGGCCCTGGCGTTGCAGGCGATCGTCGCCGATGGCGTTGGCGGCGTTCAGGGCTTCCTCGATGTCGCCCGGCTCCAGCCAGTTCAGCCGCTGCTGTGCACGGTTGGCCCAGACCCCGGCGAAGCAGTCCGCCTGCAGTTCCTGGCGTACCGACAGGCCGTTGGCGCCCTCCATGCGCGCGCCGCGCTGGCGGGCTGCGTTGATCTTGGCCGAGATGCCCATCAGGTTCTGCACGTGGTGGCCGACCTCGTGGGCGATCACATAGGCCTGGGCGAAGTCGCCGGCGGCGGAGAAGCGCTGTTCCATCTCGCGGAAGAACTCCAGGTCGAGGTAGACCCGGCGGTCGGCCGGACAGTAGAACGGCCCGGTGGCCGACGAGGCGAAGCCGCAGGCGGAATTCACCCCATTGCTGAACAGCACCAGCTTGGGCTGTTGGTATTGTGCCTGGCCGCTGGCGAAGATCTGTTCCCAGGTGTCCTCGGTGTCGCCGAGGATCGAGCGGACGAACTCGCTCTGCTCGTCGTTGGCCGCCGGGGCCCGACCGCCGGCCTGCTGCTGGGTGGCCGGCGCCGGGCTGTCCATCTGGCCGAGCAGCGACCCGAGGATCTGCATTGGGTCCTGGCCCATCAGCAGGCCGACCACCACCACGATGGCCACCCCACCCAGGCTGAGGCCCTTGCCGCCGATGCGCATGCCGCCACCGCCGCCTGCGCCTCCTTCGCCCCGGGCATCAATCACGTTGTCACTGCGTCGTCCTTTGCGCCAGAGCATGGCGGTTCTCCTGTACGTTTCGCTTCTTCAGTGTTGTCGTCGTCCGCCGCCAGCGCCACCCCGACCGTCAGGCCGAGGTCAGCAGCTCGGCGCGGGCGAGCAGTTGGACGTGGCCGCCGACCCTTACGCTACCGTCTGTCGCGACCTGGACGTCGAGCCGGCTCGGCCGCTCGAGGAAGCGTCCCTGGTGCAGGACGAAGGGTTCGCCGCGCGCGGCAAGCCCGTATTCCACCAGGTAGGCGGCGACCGGACCGGCAGCGCTGCCGGTAGCCACGTCTTCCACCAGCCCCAGGCTGTCCCAGGTGCGGCCCTCGCGCCCGTCGACGTCGAGCAGATAGACAAACGCCGCGCCGAGTTTATCCAGGGCTTCTTGCAAATCGTTGACCTGACGGGCTCGACCCAGCGCCTCGGCGGTCACCGGCAGGAGCAGGTAGGGCAGGCCGGTGCTCACCACCCGCGGTGGATGCCCGGACAGGTCGTTGGCCGATAGCGAGAAGGCTTCGGCGAACCAGCGGCAGGTCCCGGCGTCCGGGGTGGCGCCGAATTCGGCGCGGCCCTGGTCCATCTCGGCGTAGAAACCGCTGCCCGCCCGCACGCTGCGCAGGGCCACCGATTTGCTGGCCAGGTGCAGCGTCCAGTGCTGTTCGTTGTCGCCGCCGCGCAGGTGATGGAGCAGGGCGGCGGCGCCGAGCAGCGGGTGGCCGGCGAACGGCAGTTCTTCCTCCAGGGTGAAGATCCGTGCGCGGAAGGCCCGTGGGTCGTTGCCCGGCAGCAGGAAGATCGACTCGAACTGGCGCAGTTCGCGGGTCCAGGCCTGCATGGCGGCGTCATCGAGGGCGCTGGCGTCGTCGAACACGGCCAGGCCGTTGCCGGTGAGCGGACGCTCGGCGAACACATCGAGTTGCCAGTAGCGTCGGGACATGGGCCTTTTCCTGTGAAATGGAATGAAAAACGCGAGGGGGGACTCGACAAGCAGCCTATCGGCCTTTATGTTCGCCGACAAGAAAGCGCCTGGCTGGTGCTTTCCAGGCCGCCGCAGCGGCCGGCGTCGCTCGGACGGTTCCGGGCGCTTACGTTACTCCGAGGACAGCATGGCTGAATCACGCCCTGCGCGCCGTTTCGCGCGCATCGACCGCCTTCCCCCCTACGTTTTCAATATCACCGCCGAACTGAAGATGGCCGCTCGTCGCCGTGGCGAGGACATCATCGACCTGAGCATGGGCAATCCCGACGGGCCGACCCCGCCGCATATCGTCGAGAAGCTCTGCACCGTCGCCCAGCGCGAAGACACCCATGGCTACTCCACCTCGCGCGGCATCCCGCGCCTGCGCCGGGCCATCTCGCACTGGTACCGCGACCGCTACGACGTGCAGATCGACCCGGAAAGCGAAGCCATCGTCACCATCGGCTCCAAGGAAGGCCTGGCGCACCTGATGCTGGCGACCCTCGACCATGGCGACACCATCCTCGTGCCCAACCCGAGCTATCCGATCCACATCTACGGTGCGGTGATCGCCGGCGCCCAGGTGCGCTCGGTGCCGCTGGTGCCGGGCATCGATTTCTTCAACGAGCTGGAACGGGCGATCCGCGAATCGATTCCCAAGCCGCGCATGATGATTCTCGGTTTCCCCTCCAACCCTACCGCGCAGTGCGTCGAGCTGGACTTCTTCGAGCGCGTGGTGGCGCTGGCCAAGCAGTACGACGTGATGGTCGTGCACGACCTGGCCTATGCCGACATCGTCTACGACGGCTGGAAAGCGCCGTCGATCATGCAGGTGCCGGGTGCCAAGGATATCGCGGTGGAGTTCTTCACCCTGTCGAAGAGCTACAACATGGCCGGCTGGCGGATCGGCTTCATGGTCGGCAATCCCGAGCTGGTCTCGGCCCTGGCGCGGATCAAGAGCTACCACGACTACGGCACCTTCACGCCCCTGCAGGTGGCGGCCATCGCCGCTCTGGAAGGCGACCAGCAGTGCGTCCGCGATATCGCCCGGCAGTACCAGCAGCGCCGCGACGTCCTGGTGAAGGGACTGCGCGAGGCCGGCTGGATGGTGGAGAACCCGAAGGCCTCGATGTACGTCTGGGCGAAGATCCCCGAGCCCTACGCGCATCTGGGCTCGCTGGAGTTCGCCAAGAAGCTGTTGCAGGACGCCAAGGTCTCGGTGTCGCCGGGGATCGGCTTCGGCGACTACGGCGACGATCATGTGCGTTTCGCCCTGATCGAGAACCGCGACCGCCTGCGCCAGGCGGTGCGCGGGATCAAGTCGATGTTCCGCGCCGACGGGCTGCTGTCGCCGCAGAAGAAGGTCGATAGCCTGGCGGAGTGATCCTCACGCCCTGCTACAAGGAAAAACGCCGTTTCCCCTGGGGGAAACGGCGTTTTCGTTAGCGTCCCGGGTACTCCGCCAGTACCGAGGCCTGGCCGCTCCTGGTCAGGCCGACGACCTGGTAGGCGTCCTGGCGGTCGCCCATTTCCATGCCCGGCGAGCCGACCGGCATGCCCGGTACGGCGGCGCCGACCAGGTCGGCACGTTCGCGCAGCTTGAGGATGTCGGCTGCCGGCACGTGGCCTTCGACGAACTTGCCGTCGATCACTCCGGTATGACAGGAGCCCATGCTGTAGGGCACGCCGAGGCGGCTCTTGACTGCGCTCATGTCTGCTTCCACATGGTCGGTGACCTTGAAACCGTTGGCTTCGAGGTGCTTGATCCAGTCCTTGCAGCAGCCGCAGTTGGCGTCGCGGTGGACGTCGATGGCCAGCGGTTCGGCGGCCTGGACCAGGGAACCGTGGAGCAGGGTGGCGGCCAGGACGGCCAGGGGTGCGAAGCGGCGCATGGGATTCTCCTTGCTGCGAGCGAATGCCGGGAGCATACCGCTGGCACCCGCCGCCACCCAGCCGGTGAGCTGTATCCACTTGTGACGAAGCGATGCGCTGCCCGCCGCGCCGGGTTGCCGTTGGGCAGGGACGGATTGTCGCAGCGAACTCGTCGGCGCGGTTTGGGTCTGCTGTCCTTAGGGTTGCCGGGGCGTTCGCCGCCGGTGTCGAACTGACCGCTGGGGGCAACAGGCCCGAGGAGAAAGGGGATGCTCTTCGCCCGTTTGGTTTTGCTGGTTCAGGCGCTGGTATGGGGCGCGCTGGGAGTGCTGTACTGGGTGCGTCCCTACGAGATGGCCAATCTCAGTGGCATGCTGCTGATGGAGCCTTCGGCGGTCAGCGATGCGCGGGTGTTCTATGGCGGCCATCAGTTCGCCCTGGCGTTGTTCCTGCTGTTCGCCCTGCGCCGGGCTTCGCTGGTGCAGCCGGCGTTGATCCTGGTAGTGCTGCTGCAATCGATCCTGACTCTGTCGCGGCTATTGATTGCCTGGATCGAGGGCGGGATGGAGGCCGACGGCAACCTGTTCGGCTTGCTGTTCCGCGGCGCAATGGCTGCCCTGGGGATCGCCGCCCTGTGGTGGCTGCAACGGCGGCCGCCCCGGCTGTCGACGCCCGGCGAGAACACCGAGCGCCGCGAGGACGACTTCGACGGCCTGTGACATTCAAGGTTGACTGCGACTCGGGAAGTCCTTCAGCAATTGCGCGACGCCGCGGTCGAACGCTTCCTGGGTCAGCGCCGGATCGTGCAGCTGGCGGCTCAGCACGCTTTCCAGAAGGACCCTGCCGTTGCTTTCGTCAAGGATGCGCAGCGCCAGCCTGGCCTCGGTGTCTTCGGTCAGTTGGGTCTGGGTGAAGACGCCATCCTGGGTGATCACCGGTCGCATTTCCAGGCCCGGCTGGCGTTGCAGGCCGAGGGCGTAGATCACCCGCAGGTCGCCGTGTTCCGCCTGGTAGCGATAGCCCTTGGCCTCCAGGGCGCGGCGCACGGCCGTATCGAAACGCTCCTCGAAGTCGATGCGGTGCCCCTCGGCGCGTACCGCCTGGATGAAGAAAGTCCTGTAATCCGCCGCTGTTACGCCAGGGGCGAGCCGTACGGGGCCCGGTTCATTGCGGCAGGCATAGAGCAGCAGGCCGAACAGGAGCAGCAGGACGAAGCGCAGGCTGAATCGGCGCATGGCGCGTTCCTTCCTCTTTTTTATCTTTGTGCCGCAAGCCTAGCCGTTGCCTCGCGGCTTGCCGCCCATCCCCCGTTGGGTCAGTCGTCCAGCTCCACCCAGAGGCCCTCGGCGTCTTCCCGGCAGGGCAGGGCGCGCAAGCGCTCGCCAGCGCAGGGGCCGGCGACGCACTCGCCGGACTCGATGAGGAACAGCGCGCCGTGGCTGGCGCAACGGATCAGGCTGGCGCTGTCGTCGAGGAAGGCATCGGGCTGCCACTCCAACGGGATGCCGCGATGCGGGCAGCGGTTCAGGTAGATGTAGGCGCGGCCGTCGCGACGCACCGCGAACAGCCGCCGCTCATCGACGAGGAAGCCGCGGCTGTTGCCTTCGGCGAGATAGGAAGAGGGACACAGGTGGATCATGGGCGCTCCGTTTGCCGGGATCATTATCCCTGATCCGGAGGACGGCTTTCACCTGTGGCATGGAAAGCGCCCGGCATGGCCAGGCGCTGGGTATGGGGGCACTTCCGTGTGCGAAGGGGTAACGGGTCAGATGTCCCAGACCAGGTTGACCGCGAAATTACGGCCTGGCTGGGACAGCCGGTCGATGTTGGCCGGGGCCAGCGCCGAAGCCTCGCCGACGCTGTCGTAGCCGCGCACGTCATCCCACAGCCAGTATTTCTTGTCGGTCAGATTGTAGAGACCGGCGTTGAGGGTCAGGTCCTTGCTCAGCCTGTAGTAGGCGCTGAGGTCGAGGACGCCGAAGCCCGGGGTCTTGAACTGGCTGGCGGTGCCATCCGGGGTGTGGAAGGTGCTGTCGTCGACGCGGTCCTTGCGTTTGACCAGGGTCCAGCTGAGCAGCCCGCCGTAGTTGCCGTCTGCTTCGTCGTAGCCCAGGCCGAACACTCCGGTGAGTGGGTTGACGCTGTTGATCGGCTCGCCGTTGTCCTTGTTGCGACCGTAGGCGTAGGCCACGCTGCCCTGGGTGTAGAGTCCCTGCGGCGCGCCGAAGGCGCCCAGCTCCAGGCGGCCCTTGAGTTCGACGCCCTTGATCACCGCACGCTCGATGTTGTTGGACTGGAAGGTCTGGCCGTTGCCGCCGGTGCTATCGGTATTCAGGGCGTCTTCGTCGATGAAGTCGCGATATTTGTTGTAGAACACCGCCACGCCGAAGCTGCCTTCGTCGAACTTGCCGCGCAGCCCGGTCTCGAAGCTCTGGCTCTTTTCCGGCTTGAGGTTGGGGTTAGGCTCGATGTGGTAGCCCGCCTGCAGGTTCTCGAATCGACCGTACAGCGCCTTGGCGGTGGGCGTGCGGAAGCCCTGGGCGTATTGGCCGTACCAGGTGTAGTGCTGGGCGAAGTCGTAGGTCACGCCGAACTTGGGCGAAACCCGGTGCCATTTCTTGTCCGACTCGTCGACCGCGGTGTTCTGGCTCTGCTTCATGGTGCGCAGGAACTCGTCGGTGATGTGCGGCTCCATGCGCGTGTAGTCGTAACGCAGGCCGGGAGTGAAGGTCCAGTCGTTCCAGCTGATGCTGTCCTGGGCGAACAGGGCGTAGGTCTTCACCGTCGGATCGGGAAAGTCGCTGCTGCGTTCCAGGGCATCGCGCGGGCTGTCCGCGCCGGTGTCCAGGTTGGTGCCGGTGCCGCTGCGCATGCCGGTGACCTTCTGGTGCTTGAGATTGATCCCGTAGCTCAGCAGGTGCTCGGTCTCGCCGATGGCGAAGCTCTTGTCCAACTGACTGTCGAAGACCCACAGGCGTTCCTTGTAGGTAGTGTCGCGGGTGCGCAGGACCTTGCGGGTGATCGGGTAGTAGAACTCGCGGGTCGCCTGGTCGGTCTTCGCCAACTGGTAGTTCAGGCTCCACTGGATGCGATCGGCGACCGGGCTGTCGAGCAGGAAATGGTGCTCCAGGCCGTAGCGCTCGCGAGTCAGGGTGTCGTTGCCCTTGCGCCACTGGTACATGCCGCCCGGCAGCATGCTCGGTGGGATGGCCGGCTTGCCCTTGTCGTAGGGGCCGCCATAGGCGCTCTTCTGGTCGGTATCGACGTCGCTCTTGTACTTCTCGAAGACCAGCCCGAAGCGGCTGCCCTCGGCGTAGTTCCAGCCCAGCTTGCCGAGCAGGCTGTAGCTGTCGGCGTCTTCCGGGTTGGCTTCGCTGCGCGAGAGCCCGGTGCCGCCGTGGCCGCCGTTGGATTCGGTCTCGTGGCCCTGGCGGTAGCCATAATGCAGCAGGCCGTCGAAGTCGTCGGCGCGGCCGGCGACGGTGGCCGAGGTCAGCCAGGAGTGGCTTGCCGACTCGTAGCCGGCCTTCAGCCGGGCGCCGACGTCCTTGCCGTCCTTGATGATGTCCGACGGGTCGAGGGTGAAGTAGCTCACCGCGCCGCCGATGGCGTTGCTGCCGTACAGCGCCGAGGCCGGGCCGCGAAGGATTTCCACGCGCTTTACGATGTCCGGATCGACGTAGTTGCGGTGGGTCTGCGCGTAGGGGCCGCTGAAGAAGTCGTTGGGCAGTTCGACCCCGTCGATCTGCGTAAGGATGCGGTTCCCGTCGATGCCGCGGATGTTGTAGCCGGTGATCCCGGCACGCTGGCCGGCGCCGCCGACCGAGACTCCCGGTTCGTAGCGCACCAGTTCCTTGATGTTGTTGACGTTCTGCCGGTCCAGTTGTTCGCGGGTCTGCACGCTGACGGTGCTCGGCACCGAATCCACTGCCTGCTCGGTACGGGTGGCGGTGATGGTGGTCGGGGTCAGCGGGACGGCGTTCCCCGCCAGAGCCAGGGAAGGGCTGAGCAACAGCAGGGCCAGGCAGGGGCGCAGGGCGAAGGGCGGGGAGAGCGGCATGTGGGACTCCTTGGGTCGGGCCGGTGGCGAATAGCCAGGGGGACGTCGGGCGCACAAGGTACTGCCAGAAAAACGCTAATGCAAATAATTATCAAATGGATTCAGATGTGCGTTTTGTGGCAAAGTTCACCTGTTTTGCGCGTAGCGCGACCGAACCGGATATGCCCGAGGAACCGTCGATGAGCAGCACTCCCAGCCTTTCCCATTCCCCTGCCGAGCTTTACCGCGCCTGGCAGGACCTGCGCGCCGAGCGACCGCAGCTACGCGCGCGCGACGCCGCCGCGCTGTTGCAGGTCAGCGAAGGCGAGCTGGTCGCCAGCCGGGTCGGCATCGATGCCGTGCGCCTGCGGCCGGACTGGGCCGCCTTGCTGCCGGCGCTCGGCGAACTGGGGCCGATCATGGCGCTGACCCGCAACGAGCATTGCGTCCACGAACGCAAGGGGCCGTATCGCGAAGTGACGGTCTCTGCCAATGGGCAGATGGGCCTGGTGGTCTCGCCGGATATCGACCTGCGCCTGTTCCTGGGGGGGTGGAACGCTGTCTTCGCCATTGCCGAGGAGACATCGCGGGGTACCCAGCGCAGCATCCAGGTGTTCGACCAGCAGGGCGTGGCGGTGCACAAGGTGTTCCTTACCGAGGCCAGCGACGTCCGCGCCTGGGAACCGCTGGTCGAGCGCCTGCGGGCTGCCGAGCAGGATGCCGTGCTGGCCCTGCGCGAACCCCGCGCACCGGCTGCTGCGCTCGTCGATGCGCAGATCGATGCCGTAGCCTTGCGCGAAGGCTGGGCCGCGTTGAAGGACACCCATCATTTCCACGCCCTGCTGAAGAAGCATGGCGCGCAGCGCACCCAGGCGCTGCGCCTGGCTGGCGGCGAATGGGCCGAGCGCCTTGACAATGGCGAGCTGTCGAAACTCTTCGAGGCGGCGGCCGAAAGTGGGTTGCCGATCATGGTGTTCGTCGGCAACGCCCACTGCATCCAGATCCATACCGGGCCTGTGTGCAACCTGAAGTGGCTGGACGACTGGTTCAACGTGCTCGATCCGGAATTCAACCTGCACCTGAAGACCACCGGCATCGCCGAGCTTTGGCGGGTGCGCAAGCCGAGCACCGATGGCATCGTAACCAGTTGGGAGGCCTTCGACGCCGACGGCGAACTGATCGTGCAACTGTTCGGCGCGCGCAAGCCCGGCGAGCCCGAGCGCGACGACTGGCGCGAACTGGCCGAATCCTTCAAGGCGCTCTGAGGAGAGATCATGCGTATCGATCGACTATTCAACGGGTTGGCGCTGGGCATCCTGCTCGGCACCGGCATGGCCCAGGCCGCCGAGCTGCCGCAACGCTGGGTGAGCGCGGGCGGCTCGCTGAGCGAATGGGTAGTGGCGCTGGGCGGCGAGAGCAAGCTGGTCGGGGTGGACACCACCAGCCAGCATCCGCAGACGCTGAAACAGCTGCCGAGCGTCGGCTACCAGCGCCAACTGGCTGCCGAGGGCGTGCTGGCGTTGCGTCCGGATATCCTCATCGGCACCGAGGAAATGGGGCCTCCGCCGGTACTCAAGCAGCTCGAAGGCGCCGGCGTGCGGGTCGAGACCCTCTCCGCCAAGCCGGATCTGGAGGCACTGGAAAGCAACCTGAAGAAGCTCGGCGACTGGCTCGGCGTGCCCCAGCGCGCCGAGGCCGCCGAACTTGACTATCGTCAGCGGCTGCGGCGCCAGGCGGACTGGATCGCGGCCGCGCAGAAGAGCCAGCCGGCCCCGGGCGTCCTGCTGGTGATCGGCAACGCCGGCGGTCAGTTGCTGGTAGCCGGGCGCAATACCGGCGGCGGTTGGGTCCTGAACCGGGCCGGAGCACGCAACCTGGCTACCCATGAGGGTTACAAGCCGATCTCGGTGGAAGCCCTGGCCGCGCTCGATCCGGCCGCGGTGGTGATCGCCGACCGCAGCCTCGAAGGTGATGCGGCGCGTGCCGCGCTGCTCAAGCAGAACCCCGGCCTCGCCGCGACCCGCGCGGCGCGTGACGGACGTCTGCTGGTGCTGGACCCGACGCTCCTGGTGGGCGGCCTCGGTCCGCGCCTGCCGGATGGCCTGGCGGCTCTCTCCGCAGCCTTTTATCCTTCCGCGAAACCGCTGAGTACGGAAGCCGCCCATTGAAATCGGTTGTTCGTCCCCGCGCACTGTTCGGTGCGCTGGGGATTTCGCTCGTGTTGGTCCTCTGGTTGTCCCTCGCCCTCGGTCCCGTCAGCCTGCCGCTGGGCGATACCCTGCGCGCCGCGCTGCGCCTGGCCGGGCTGCCGCTCGATGGAACGGGCCTGGCCCAGGCGGAAATGATCCTCGGCCAGATCCGCCTGCCGCGGACCCTGCTCGGCCTGGCCGTGGGCGCGGTGCTGGCGCTGTCCGGGGTGGCGATGCAGGGCCTGTTCCGCAACCCGCTGGCCGATCCAGGGCTGGTCGGGGTGTCCAGCGGCGCGGCCCTCGGCGCGGCGCTGGCCATCGTATTCGGCGCCTCGCTGGGCGGCTTGCCGGCGTTCCTCGCGCCTTACCTGCTGTCGCTGTGCGCCTTCGGCGGCGGCCTGGGGGTGACCTGGCTGGTCTATCGGCTTGGCCGCCGCGATGGCCAGACCAGCGTGGCCACCATGTTGCTGGCAGGGATCGCCTTGACCGCACTGTCCGGCGCGGTGATCGGACTGTTTACCTATCTCGCCGATGACGCCACCTTGCGTACCCTGACCTTCTGGAACCTGGGCAGCCTGAACGGCGCCAGCTACCCACGACTCTGGCCGCTGCTGCTGGTGGCGCTGCTGGTGGCCTGCTGGCTACCGCGCCGGGCAGATGCGCTGAACGCACTGCTGCTCGGCGAGTCCGAGGCCCGTCACCTGGGCTTCGACGTCGAGCGATTGAAGGCCGAACTGGTGCTTTGCACTGCCCTCGGCGTCGGCGCCGCAGTGGCGGCGGCGGGGATGATCGGCTTCATCGGCCTGGTGGTGCCGCACCTGATCCGTCTGGTTGCCGGTCCGGATCATCGGACGTTGCTGCCGGCCTCGATGATGGCCGGCGCCATTCTCCTGCTGCTTGCCGACCTGCTGGCGCGCCTGGCGCTGGCTCCGGCGGAGTTGCCGATCGGCATCGTCACGGCACTGATCGGCGCGCCGTTCTTCCTTTATCTGCTATTGCGGGGGCGGGCCTGATGCTGCGCGTGGAGAACCTGTCCATCCGCCGTGGCGGAAAGACTGTACTGGAAGGCCTCGAGCTGGAGCTGCGGCCTGGCGAGATGCTCGGCGTACTCGGCCCTAACGGCGCTGGCAAGAGCACCTTGCTTGGCGCTCTCTGTGGCGAACTGGAGCCGGCCGAAGGGCAGGTGCTGCTCGACGAGCGCGGTCTCGACGACTGGCCGGGCGTCGCTCGCGCGCAGCGCCTGGCGGTGCTGCCGCAGAGTTCGTCGCTGGGCTTCGCCTTTCCGGTGGAGGCGGTGGTCGGCTTCGGTCGGCTGCCCCATTCCAGCGGCCGCGAGCGCGATGTGCAGATCGTCGCCGAGGCCTTGGCGGCGGCCGACGCCAGCCATCTGGCCGGGCGCAGCTACCTGGCGCTATCCGGCGGCGAACGCCAGCGCGTGCACCTGGCGCGGGTGTTGGCGCAGCTGTGGCCGGGCGAGCCGGGGCAGGTGTTGCTGCTCGATGAACCGACCTCGGCGCTCGACCCGCTGCACCAGCACACTACCCTGCAGGCGGTGCATGATTTCGCCCGCCGCGGTGCCTCGGTGCTGGTGATCCTCCACGATCTCAACCTGGCCGCGCGCTATTGCGACCGCCTGCTGCTGTTGCAGAATGGTCGCCCGCACCTGCTCGGTACGCCCGAGGAAGTCCTGCGCCCCGAGCCGTTGCGCGCGGTGTTCGGCCTCGAGGTCCTGGTCCAGCGTCATCCCGAGCGAGGTCATCCGCTGATCGTCGCCCGTTGAAGGAGTCGCCATGCGCATTCGCCTGTTCGCTTTCTGTCTGCTGCTGGGCGGCTGCCAGTCCCAACTGCCGCCGCTGCCTGATTGGCAGAGCCCGGAAGGGCGCGACGATCCGCAGACGGGACGAATCGTCGAATTGCGCAGCGGCGTGACGCTGAGCCCGCAGCAACTGGTCGCACGCCTGGCGGCCGCGCCGCGAGTGATCGTCGGCGAGAAGCACGACAATCCCGATCATCATGCCGTGGAGCTGTGGCTGGCGCAGGCCCTGGGCGAATACCGGGCGCAGGGCAGCCTGCTGCTGGAAATGCTCGATCCCGGCCAGCAACCACGGGTGGATGCGGTCCGCGCACAACTCGGGAACGGCAAGCCGGTGGCGAACCTGGAGGAGGCCCTGGACTGGCAGAAAGGTTGGGACTGGACGCAGTACGGACCCCTGGTGTCCTGGGCGGTTGCGCAACCCGCGCCGTTGCTGGCGGCGAACCTCCAGCGGAGCGAGATCATGCGCATCTACAGGGAGCGACCGCCGCTTCCCGGAACGGCCTCCAGGCGTGACAGCGTGCGCCTGCCGCTGCTTGCGCAGATTCGCGAATCCCACTGCGGCATGCTTCCCGACGATCAATTGCCGGCGATGCTCGCCGTCCAGCAGCAACGCGACCGCCGCATGGCCGAGCGTCTTCGCGATGCGCCGCGGCCGGCGATGCTCGTCGCCGGCAGCTTCCACGCCCGGCGCGACCTCGGCGTACCGGTCCACCTGCGCGACCTTGGTGCGGAGAAGGGCACTCAGGTACTGATGCTGGTCGAGGCCGGGCAGGCGGTAACGACGCGTGAGGCCGACTACGCCTGGTACACGCCGGCACAGCCGGACAAGGACTATTGCGCGGAGATGAAGAAGGCGCGTTGAAGGAAGGGCGCGAGGCCTGGAGCCGCGTATCGCGCTACGTTTTCGCGGGCAAAAAAAGACCCGGCAAAGTGCCGGGTCGAAACCGTGATTAGCCTGATGAGGAGATAATCTGAAGAGTCCGACTGCTTGGTCTCTCAGCTTACCTGCTGGCCTCGCGACCAGTTGTTGTAATAATAACTATTCTCATTATCAGGTCAAGCCGGTTCTCATTCATTCCATCGTCAGCCGATGAACGGTCGTCTCCGGCCGAATCGCAGGCAAAAAAAGACCCGGCAAAGTGCCGGGTCAAAAACCGTGATTAGCCTGATGAGGAGATAATCTGAAGAGTCCGACTGCGTGGGTCTCTCAGCTTACCGGCTGATCTCGCGACCAGTTGAGTGACATAATAATGATTCTCATTTCCATGTCAAACGCTTTCGCCAAACTTTTCTGCTAGCTAGTCGCGAGCCCTCTGGAATGGGCCTCAGGCGCTGCGGCGCAGGCGCAGCTGGGTCACTTCCCGGTTAAGCAGGTCTATCCGCCGGGCCATGCCTTCGATCAGGCTATGGGCGATTCGCGGGTTGTTCTGCATAAGGCCGAGGAACTGCTCCTTGGGAATCACCATCACCGTGCAGGGTTCGCTGGCGACCACCGTGGCGCTGCGTTTCTCGCGAGTGAACACGGCCATGGCGCCGAAGATCTCGTCCTTCTGCACATCGCCGACTTTCTGGCCGTCCACCAGCGCTTCGGCGTGCCCTTCGATGATGATGAATACATGATCCGCATCGTCGCCCTGGCGGATCAGCGCCTCGCCCGCGGCGAAGTGGCGGAAGCCGGTGGCCGGGCGGACTTCCGGCTGCTTCAGGTGCGCCAGCGCATCGCCGAGCAGGGCAGTCTGTCCGATCAGGTACTGCAATAGCAGTTCCTGACGTTCCTGGTCAGCATGGATGTGCTGGAGCAGCGCATCGCGCGAATAGGGCAGCAGGCGGATCGGCTCTTCGTTGGCATGCCGGCAGGCGGGGAGCTCGAGTCCGCGTCGAAGGCCGAGGAGGTCGCCTTCCTGGAGGTAGAACAGGGGGCGTTCGTCGACCAGCGCATGCAGCAGGCCGCTTTCCACCAGGAATACCTGGTCGGCGGGCAGCTCGCGTTCCAGGTCGTCGCTACGTTCCAGTTCCAGGGCGGGGCTGCTGGGTGCCAGGCCTTCGAGCAGGCGGTGAGGGATTCCCTGCAGGCGATTGATCAATTGGTCGGCATAAGCCGGTTGCTCGCCGAGTAGATACATGGCCATTTCCTTGAGCTGCCTGGTCGGGAGAGGAGGTACGAACGTCCACGAGACGATAGGTGGGCGCCCGGGGGGAGTAAATATCTTCCCGTGGCAGGTGTGAGCTAGCTCTTGTTTCGCACGGGGAAAGTCTCCAGCTCGCCGAGCAGTGCGGCCTTGTGGTCTGGGGACAGCTCGTTCCAGTGAACGTCGAGGAGTGCGCCTTCGATGGCATAGAGCAAGACTTTCGAGGCTCGGAAGCCGCGCGCGCGGACCGCGCGATAGGCTCCCACCGAGCCGAGCCGACGCAGATCGGTGGCGCTGTGGATACCCACGGCATGCAACCATTGGGTCGAGGTTTTCCCGAGGTTTTTCAGATTCAGCAGTTCGTCGTTCATCGTCGGTCCTTGCGATGCCGCTCAGAAGCGTGATGGCGCGGAACTGCCTGGAACCGGTCCGGAGCCGACAGGGCCGGCGCGATGGAGCGAGATGGCCGACGCGAGCGGCCTTCGCCCTTACGATCCGGCGTAGGCGGTCCGGGACCGATCCTCAGCCGGCCGGGTACCTGCCAGAAGTGTAGCGGCCTCCCGGCAAAACGTGGCCTGGCGTGGTCCTTCCGCTTCTCAGGGCTCCGGTAGGTAGCGCAGGCGGGTGCCGAAGTTCACCGACATGCGGATCTCGTCCGGCGCCAGGCGCAACGGGAAATACGTACCGGATATCTGCGCATGGGCCAGGCTGGCGCCCTCCAGGCGCGCCTCGCGCAGATCCACGCCGCGCAGGTCGGCGCCGCGGAAATAGGCATCGCTGAAGTCGACGCGGGCGGCATCCAGCAGACGCAGGTCGAGGCCGCGGAAGTCGCCGCCGGCCAGGTCGATCCAGCCGTCGGCCGGCTTCTGTCGGTTGAAGCCTTCGATGTCTTCGGCGTGGAGCAGTTGGTAGAGCGGCGAGTCGAGCTGACGGGGCGAGTTCATGGGCGGCGTCCTGCGCAGAAGGCTCGCCGTGAGTATAGAAGAGCAGCGGCACGGCGCCCGCCCTGGAGGGGCGGGCGGCATGGCAGTTCGTTCAGAGACCGGGCAGGCGCTGGCGAATGCCGTCGACCAGCCCGTCGAGGCTGGCCGCGTCGTGGGTGTCGACGCGCTTGCTCTGGACCGTCTCCGCCGCTGTCAGCGGCTCGCGGGTAGCCTGCTGGGTGCGGATCACGTCGAGAGTCGCGTCGGACGGGTCCTTGCCTTCCGCCTGGCGTTGCGCAAGCCAGCCGGCGATCACCGCTTCGGGCGCCTGGCAGTCGAGGATCAGGAACGGCACGCCGGTTTCTTCCGCGATGTGGCAAGCGGCCTGGCGCTGATTCTGCTTCAGGTAGGCGGCGTCGATCACCACCGGATAGCCGGCCTGGAGGATCTTCGCGGCCAACTGGTGAAGGTGCGCATAGGTCGCTTCGCTGGCCTGGCTGCTATAGATGCCGGCGGCGAACTGGCCCCTGTCGTGTTCCGGCTGCTCGCCGAACAGACGCTTGCGTTCGATATCCGAGCGCAGGCGCACGGCGCCCAGAGCCTCCACCAGACGCATGGCCACCTGGCTCTTGCCGACCGCGGAGACACCATGGGTGACCGCCAGGAAGCGCGAGGGAATGGCGCTGTAGCTTTCCGCCAGGTTGGCGTAGTTGCGGTACTGGCGCAGGGTCGCCGCGCGCTGCACGGCATCGGTCTGGTAGCCGAGGCTGAACAGCGCGACCTTGGCGCGGACCATGGCGCGGTAGGCCTTGTAGAAGTTCAGCAGTTCCAGGGCCTGGTAGTCGCCGGTGTGTTCCAGATAGAGGCTGACGAAGCGTCGAGCGTGGCACTTCAGGCCGCGATCTTCCAGGTCCATCGCGAGGAAGGCGAAGTCGGCGCAGACATCGGTGAAACGGAACGGCTCGTTGAATTCGATGCAGTCGAACAGCACTACCCTGCCGTCGATCAGCGCGGCGTTGCCTAGGTGGATGTCGCCGTGGCATTCGCGGATGAAGCCCTTCGCCTTGCGCTCCTGGAGCACCGGCAGCAGGCGTTCGAAGCTGCTTTCCGCCCAGGCTTCGAGGGCATCCAGCTGTTGCAGGTCGGCCTTGTCCTTGAGCAGCGGGCGAACCTGCTCGAAATTCTGCCGCACCGGCGCCATGCAGGACTCGGCGGTGCCCAGCGGGTGCTCCAGCGGCACCTTCGGAGTGTTCTGGTGGAAGTGCGCGATCTGCTCGGCCAGTTCGTCGATATGCTGGTTGGACAGTTCGCCGCGGCCCTGGATTGCCGCCAGCAGGTTGTCCTGCGGGAACTGGCGCATCTTCAGCAGGTATTCGATTGCCTCGCCGTCGCCGCCGATCCGCGGCGCCTCTTCGCTGCCGGTGATCGGCAGGACCTCCAGGTAGAGATCGTCGGTGAGGCGCTGGTTCAGGCGCAGCTCTTCGTTGCAATAGAAGCGGCGCTTGTCCAGGCTGGTGAAATCGAGAAAGCCGAAATCCATCGGCTTCTTGATCTTGTAGGCGTAGGGACCGGTCAACAGGACCCAGGAGATGTGCGTCTCGATGACCTCGAAGCGCTCCACCGGGTGGGGGTAGAGGGCCGGGTTCTGCAGGGCGGCGATCAGGGTCTGGCTCACGGGATATCCTTGCCTCTGAAATATGCGAAAACCCGCATTATGGCGGGAAGGGGTGACAGTGCAAACCTCGCTGGCGGATAGCAACCATTTGCCGGATCGCCGGTCGAATGCGCCGCGCTGCCGCCGCGCCTATCCACCGGGGCCGCGCAGACCGTGGATGCCGCCGATGCGGTGTCTGTCCGCTGTGGATAAAGTACGTATAATGCGCCGCCATGACGCGTCCCCGATCCCCCCGTTCCCGTAACAGCAAAGCACGCCCGGCACCCGGCCTGAACAAATGGCTCGGCTGGGCCCTCAAGCTCGGCCTCGTCGGCCTGGTGCTCCTCGCCGGCTTCGCCATCTATCTCGATGCCGTGGTGCAGGAGAAATTCTCCGGCCGGCGCTGGACCATCCCGGCGAAGGTCTATGCCCGCCCGCTGGAGCTGTTCAACGGCCTGAAGCTGAGCAGGGAAGACTTCCTGCGCGAACTCGACGCCCTCGGCTACCGTCGCGAGCCCAGCGTGAGCGGCCCTGGAACCGTATCGGTGGCGGCCAACGCGGTCGAACTCAATACCCGTGGCTTCCAGTTCTACGAAGGCGCGGAACCGGCCCAGCGCGTGCGCGTGCGCTTCAACGGCAACTACGTCAGCGGGCTGAGCCAGGCCAACGGCAAGGAACTGGCGGTGGCGCGCCTTGAGCCGCTGCTGATCGGCGGCTTGTATCCGGCGCACCATGAGGATCGCATCCTGGTCAAGCTCGACCAGGTGCCGACCTACCTGATCGACACCCTGGTCGCGGTCGAGGATCGCGACTTCTGGAACCACCATGGTGTGTCGCTGAAGTCCGTGGCCCGGGCGGTGTGGGTCAACACCACGGCCGGCCAGTTGCGCCAGGGCGGCAGCACCCTGACCCAGCAGTTGGTGAAGAACTTCTTCCTGAGCAACGAACGCAGCCTGAGCCGCAAGATCAACGAAGCGATGATGGCGGTGCTGCTGGAACTGCACTACGACAAGCGCGACATCCTCGAGTCCTATCTCAACGAGGTGTTCCTCGGCCAGGATGGGCAACGAGCGATCCATGGCTTCGGCCTGGCCAGCCAGTATTTCTTCAGTCAGCCGTTGGCCGAGCTCAAGCTCGACCAGGTGGCGCTGCTGGTCGGCATGGTCAAGGGACCGTCCTACTTCAACCCGCGGCGTTACCCGGATCGTGCGCTGGCGCGGCGCAACCTGGTGCTCGACGTGCTCGCCGAGCAGGGCGTGGCGACCCAGCAGGAAGTCGACGCCGCCAAGCAGCGCCCGCTCGGCGTTACCCGGCAGGGCAGCATGGCCGACAGCTCCTATCCGGCCTTCCTCGACCTGGTCAAGCGCCAGTTGCGCCAGGACTACCGCGACGAGGACCTGACCGAGGAAGGGCTGCGCATCTTCACCAGCTTCGATCCGATCCTGCAGGAGAAGGCCGAGACCTCCGTCAACGAAACGCTCAAGCGCCTCAGTGGGCGCAAGGGAGTCGACCAGGTCGAGGCGGCGATGGTCGTGACCAATCCGGAAACCGGCGAGATCCAGGCCCTGATCGGCAGTCGCGACCCGCGCTTCGCCGGCTTCAACCGGGCCCTGGACGCGGTGCGGCCGATCGGTTCGCTGATCAAGCCGGCTGTCTACCTGACCGCTCTCGAGCGGCCGAGCAAGTACACCCTGACCACCTGGGTGCAGGACGAGCCCTTCGCGGTGAAAGGCCAGGACGGCCAGGTCTGGCGACCGCAGAACTACGACCGGCGCTCGCATGGCACGATCTTCCTGTACCAGGGCCTGGCAAACTCCTACAACCTGTCCACCGCCAAGCTCGGCCTCGACGTCGGTGTGCCCAACGTGCTGCAGACCGTCGCCCGGCTGGGTATCAACCGTGACTGGCCGGCCTATCCGTCGATGCTGCTGGGCGCCGGTTCGCTCAGTCCGATGGAGGTCGCCACCATGTACCAGACCATCGCCAGCGGCGGCTTCAACACGCCGTTGCGGGGGATCCGCAGCGTCCTCACTGCCGACGGCCAGCCGCTCAAGCGCTATCCGTTCCAGGTCGAACAGCGCTTCGACTCGGGCGCCGTCTACCTGGTGCAGAACGCCATGCAGCGGGTCATGCGCGAAGGCACCGGGCGTTCGGTGTACAGTCAATTGCCGTCGTCGCTGACCCTCGCCGGCAAGACCGGCACCAGCAACGACTCGCGCGATAGCTGGTTCTCCGGTTTCGGCGGCGACCTCCAGGCTGTGGTCTGGCTCGGTCGCGACGACAACGGCAAGACGCCGCTTACCGGCGCCACCGGTGCCTTGCAGGTGTGGGCCAGCTTCATGCGCAAGGCGCATCCGCAATCGCTGGAAATGCCGATGCCGGAGAACGTGGTGATGGCCTGGGTCGACGCGCAGACCGGGCAGGGCTCGGCGGCGGATTGCCCGAATGCCGTACAGATGCCCTATATTCGTGGCAGCGAGCCCGCCCAGGGCCCAGGCTGCGGGAGCCAGAACCCCGCCGGCGAGGTGATGGACTGGGTACGTGGCTGGCTGAATTGATCCGAGAGGACCTGACGTGAAGAAGATTTTCGTATTCGCCGCGCTTGCCGGCAGTGCCGTGCTCGCGGGCTGCGCCAGCCCGCAGCACGGGGCGATCCCGGTGGTGGATTCCGGTACTCCGGTGTCCAACCAGGAAAGCGGCGGTTTCCGCATCACCCGTACCCAGGTACCGCGTACCCAGCAAGGCGCCGCCACCCAGGGCATTCCCCAGGGCGGCGACTCCGGTGTGGTGGTGATGGTGCCGCAGGGCGCCAATTCCGCACCGATCCAGACTTTCCCGGCGCAGTCCGGCGCCGCGCCGATCAGCAGCGCTCCGCTCGGCACCGGCACCCAGTACCAGGCTCCGCCCAGCAGCGCCTCCACGCCACCGCTGGGTGGCAGCTACAACATGCCGCCCAGCGGCGCAAGTCGTTCCGCGCCCACCGGCATTCCGGCCTCCGGCTCGGCCGGCAGCCTGGCGGCCGACGAGCAGTTGGACGGGCCGGTCCTGGCGATGCTCACAACCGCCCAGCAGCAGCAGGGCAGCGGCGACCTGAACAGCGCCGCCGCCAGCCTCGAGCGAGCCCAGCGCATCGCTCCGCGCGAGCCGCAGGTGCTCTATCGCCTGGCCCAGGTGCGCCTGGCCCAGGGCGATGCGGCCCAGGCCGAGCAGGTCGCGCGCCGTGGCTTGAGCTACGCCAATGGCCGGCCGGCCTTGCAGGCCGGGCTCTGGGAACTGATCGCCCAGGCGCGGGAGAAGCAGGGAGACTCCGCCGGCGCTGCGCTGGCCCGGCAGAAGGCCAAGGTCAGCTCCTGATGGATCGACGGGTCTATGCGCTGGCCGACCAGTTGTTGCTGATCGAGCGTGAGTTGCGTGCCCTCGGCTGGTGGAGCGAAAGCAGCCCCGCCCCGGAAGCGCTGGCCAGCCCCGAGCCGTTCTGCGTGGATACGCTGGCGCTCGAGCAATGGCTGCAATGGATCTTCCTGCCACGGATGAAGCTGATTCTCGAAAGCGACAGCGCCTTGCCGCAAGCCTCGGGTATCCTGGCCATGGCCGAGGTGGCCTATGCGCAGCGTGGCGAGGAAGTCGCCGGCCTGCTGGCGGCGCTTGGCGAGTTCGACCGGCTGATCGGCGGGCCGTCATGAAGCTTCGGCAGTAAAGAAAAACCCGGCTACAGGCCGGGTTTTTCTTTGCTTCAAGCAAGGCGGAGAGCCGGGTCAGCCCCATGCTGCGGGACGGGGCTGTGTTCGCCTCAGCGGCAATTCTCCTGGATCGCCTTTTCGGCCTTGGCGATTCGCTCCTGGCGTTCTTCCTCGCCGAGGCGACGGAGTTCGCCCTTGCCTTCGTCGACCCTTACGCGCGGGTTGTTCTTCAGTTGCGCGAGGTTGTTGCGGGTCTCTTCGCAGAACTGCTTGCGCTCGGCCTCTTCCTTCGCCACTTGCTGCTTCACCTTGTCGTCGATCGCCTTCTGCTCGGGATCGGCCGGTTTCTGCTGGATGGTCGGTGCCGGGGTCGAGGGGGGCAGGGGGAAGTTGTCCGGCGGCGGGGCGGTCTGGGTATTCACCGTGGTCGCTTGCGCACCTTGCGGCGGTTGTGCGCCGAAGTGGGTGACGCCCTCGGCGTCGACCCATTTGTAGATCGGGGCGGCCATGGCGAAAGAGGAGAGGGCGAGCAACAAGCTGGCCGGGAGGATCATGCGTCGCATGCGGAGTCCTTGGAATGCGCTAACTGCGGCTAACTATAACCAAATCCGCCAGCGCGGCATGCTGCACGGCATCACAACCGCCGCCGGAGACGGCCTCGCCGTGGCAAGTCCTCGCGGGAATCATGGGCATTTTGGAAAAGTTTGCTCTAAATCGGAATTTTCTAGCCATAAAATCTGTTTTTGGTCATTGATCAGCTTTTTTATAGAAGGGTATGGCAGCTTCCTTGGAATTTTTTTTGATAATTTTCAGAATAAAGCTTGACTTGCGTTCGACGAATGCGAAGAATCCAAGCTCGCTGTAGCGGGCCGTCTGCAACCCAGTCCCCTCTCCGGCAGACCATGAGGTGCCTACCCGCGCCGAAAGTTACACCCTGCTTCGCGTTACCTCGCGCTGGGTGGAAGAGCTCCGTAACACCAGGCGCCCTTCCAAGTTTGCTCAATCGGCAGTTGACGTAGCCGGTGACTACCGTCACCCATGCTCTGCCGGGCAGCCAACCGAATTTCGGTCGCCCGCCCCTGGGTGGCCGTATAGCGTTCTAGAGGTGAAAACGTGGAGCTTTTATCTGGCGCTGAAATGGTCGTCCGCTCGTTGCGCGACGAAGGCGTTAAGTACATCTACGGGTACCCGGGTGGTGCCCTCCTGCATATCTACGACGCGCTCTTCAAGGAGCACGACGTGACCCACATCCTGGTGCGCCACGAACAGGCGGCTACCCATATGGCCGACGGCTACGCCCGCGCCACCGGCAAACCCGGTGTCGTGCTGGTGACTTCCGGCCCGGGCGCGACCAACGCCATCACCGGTATCGCCACCGCGTACATGGACTCCATCCCGATGGTGATCCTGTCGGGCCAGGTGCCGAGCAACATGGTCGGTACCGACGCGTTCCAGGAAACCGACATGGTCGGGATCTCCCGGCCGATCGTGAAGCACAGCTTCATCATCAAGCATCCCTCGGAAATTCCCGAGGTGATCAAGAAGGCCTTCTACCTGGCGCAGTCCGGTCGTCCGGGGCCGGTGGTCGTGGATATTCCGAAGGACATGGGCGACCCGACGCAGAAGTTCGAATATTCCTATCCGAAGAAGGTCAAGTTGCGTTCGTACAGCCCGGCCGTTCGCGGTCACTCGGGACAGATCCGCAAGGCCGCCGAGATGCTCCTGGCCGCCAAGCGCCCGGTGGTCTATTCCGGCGGCGGCGTGATCATGGGCAATGCCGCGGCGCCGCTGACCGAGCTGGCGCAGATGCTCAACCTGCCGGTGACCAACACCCTGATGGGCCTCGGCGGGTATCCCGGCGCGGACCGCCAGTTCCTCGGCATGCTCGGGATGCACGGCAGCTTCACCGCCAACCTGGCGATGCATCACAGCGACGTGATCCTCGCGGTCGGAGCGCGTTTCGACGACCGGGTCATCAACGGCGCGGCGAAGTTCTGCCCGAACGCCAAGATCATCCACATCGACATCGATCCGGCGTCGATTTCCAAGACCATCAAGGCCGACATCCCGATCGTCGGCCCGGTGGACAGCGTTCTCACCGAAATGGTCGCGATCGTCAGGGAAATCGGCGAGACCCCGAACCAGGATGCCCAGGCTGCCTGGTGGAAGCAGATCGACGAGTGGCGTGGTAACCGTGGGTTGTTCCCGTACGACAAGGGCGACGGCAGCATCATCAAGCCGCAGACCGTCATCGAGACGCTCTACGAGGTTACCCATGGCGATGCCTTCATCACCTCCGATGTCGGCCAGCACCAGATGTTCGCCTCGCAGTACTACAAGTTCAACAAGCCCAATCGCTGGATCAACTCCGGCGGTCTCGGCACCATGGGCTTCGGCTTCCCGGCGGCGATGGGCATCAAGCTCAACTTCCCGGACGACGATGTCGCCTGCGTGACCGGCGAGGGCAGTATCCAGATGAATATCCAGGAACTGTCTACCTGCCTGCAGTACGACCTGCCGGTGAAGATCGTCAACCTGAACAATGGTGCCCTGGGCATGGTCCGCCAGTGGCAGGACATGCAGTACAACAGCCGTTATTCGCATTCCTACATGGAATCCCTGCCGGACTTCGTCAAGCTTGCCGAAGCCTACGGGCATGTCGGCATGCGCATCACCGACCTGAAGGATCTGAAGCCGAAGATGGAGGAGGCGTTCGCCATGAAGAATCGCCTGGTCTTCCTCGACATCCAGGTGGACGCCAGCGAACACGTCTATCCGATGCAGATCCGTGACGGCGCGATGCGCGACATGTGGCTGAGCAAGACGGAGCGTACCTGATCATGCGACACATCATTTCCCTGCTGCTGGAAAACGAGCCAGGCGCATTGTCCCGCGTGGTCGGCCTGTTCTCCCAACGCAACTACAACATCGAAAGCCTGACCGTGGCGCCGACCGAGGACCCGACCCTGTCGCGTCTGACGCTGACCACCGTGGGGCACGATGAGGTGATCGAGCAGATCACCAAGAACCTCAACAAGCTGATCGAAGTGGTCAAGCTGGTGGACCTGTCGGAAAGTGCTCATATCGAGCGCGAGCTGATGCTGGTGAAGGTCAAGGCCACGGGCGCCCAGCGCGCCGAGGTCAAGCGCACCACCGATATCTTCCGTGGGCAGATCGTCGACGTCACCAGTAGCGTCTATACCGTGCAACTGGCGGGTACCAGCGACAAACTGGACAGCTTCATCCAGGCCATCGGCACCGCGTCGATCCTGGAAGTGGTCCGCAGTGGCGTCACCGGCATCGCCCGTGGCGACAAGACTCTGAGCATCTGAACTGAAAGCAGGCCCGCGAGGCCTTACTGAAGGGGAATTCCCATGCGCGTTTTCTACGATAAAGATTGTGACCTCTCGATCATCCAGGGCAAGAAAGTTGCCATCATCGGCTACGGCTCCCAGGGCCACGCCCATGCCTGCAACCTGAAGGACTCCGGCGTCGACGTCACCGTGGGCCTGCGTAGCGGCTCCGCCACCGTGGCCAAGGCCGAAGCGCACGGTCTGAAGGTTGCCGACGTGAAGACCGCCGTCGCCGCAGCCGACGTGGTCATGATCCTCACCCCGGACGAGTTCCAGGGCCGCCTGTACAAGGAAGAGATCGAGCCGAACCTGAAGAAGGGCGCCACCCTGGCCTTCGCTCACGGCTTCTCCATCCACTACAACCAGGTCGTCCCGCGCGCCGACCTCGACGTGATCATGATCGCGCCGAAGGCACCGGGTCACACCGTGCGTTCCGAGTTCGTCAAGGGCGGTGGCATCCCTGACCTGATCGCCATCTACCAGGACGCTTCCGGCAACGCCAAGAACGTCGCCCTGTCCTACGCCTGCGGCGTCGGCGGCGGTCGTACCGGTATCATCGAAACCACCTTCAAGGACGAGACCGAAACCGACCTGTTCGGTGAGCAAGCCGTTCTCTGCGGTGGTTGCGTCGAGCTGGTCAAGGCCGGTTTCGAAACCCTGGTCGAAGCCGGTTACGCGCCGGAAATGGCCTACTTCGAGTGCCTGCACGAGCTGAAGCTGATCGTCGACCTGATGTACGAAGGCGGCATCGCCAACATGAACTACTCCATCTCCAACAACGCCGAATACGGTGAGTACGTAACCGGTCCGGAGGTGATCAACGCCGAGTCCCGTGCTGCCATGCGCAACGCCCTGAAGCGCATCCAGGACGGCGAATACGCGAAGATGTTCATTACCGAAGGTGCGGCCAACTACCCGTCGATGACTGCCTACCGCCGCAACAACGCCGCTCACCCGATCGAGCAGATCGGCGAGAAGCTGCGCGCGATGATGCCGTGGATCGCAGCCAACAAGATCGTCGACAAGAGCAAGAACTAAGCGGCTCCGGCGACAGACGAAGAAACGCGGCCCCGGCCGCGTTTTTTCGTTCTTGCCTGGCGATCTGGTATAAAGCCTGGGCCGGCGGAGTTGTCTTCCTAGTCAGAAGTGCTGTCGGCATATTCGTACCCCATCAGTTCCCAAGGAATTGTCCATGAGTGAACGTCCCGAGGAGCCGAACAAGGCCTCCGACGAAGAAAGCCTGCTGCCCATCGACGAACATATAGAAGAAGGGCACGACGCCGAAGGGCGGAAGGTTCGTCACCGCGGTATCTACCTGCTGCCCAACCTGTTCACCACGGCGGCCCTGTTTTCCGGCTTCTACGCCATCATCAATGGCATGAGCGGCCAGTTCGCCAACGCCGCCATCGCTATCTTCGTGGCCATGGTCCTCGATGGACTGGACGGCCGTGTGGCTCGCCTGACCAACACCCAGAGCGCCTTCGGCGCCGAGTATGACTCGCTGTCCGACATGGTCGCCTTCGGTGTAGCGCCGGCGCTGGTCGCCTTCGAATGGGCGCTTGGCAGCCTCGGCAAGGTCGGCTGGATGGTCGCCTTCATCTACGTTGCGGGCGCAGCCCTGCGTCTGGCTCGTTTCAACACCCAGGTCGGCAAGGCCGACAAGCGCTATTTCATCGGCCTGGCCAGTCCGGCCGCCGCGGCGCTGGTGGCGGGCACGGTATGGGCGTTCAGCGATTTCGAGATCCAGGGCGCCAAGGTTGCCTTCCTCGTCGCCCTGCTGGTCGCCGCCGCTGGTGTGCTGATGGTCAGCAACATCAAATACCACAGCTTCAAGGATCTCGACCTGCGCGGCCGGGTGCCGTTCGTGGCGATCCTTATCGTGGTGCTGGCCTTCGCCGTGGTCTTTACCGACCCGCCGCGCATCCTCCTGTTGCTGTTCCTTGCCTACGCGGCCTCCGGTCCTGTGCAATACCTGCTGCAGCTGCGTCGCCGGAAGCAGCCGAGCTGATGTAATTTCCAACGGGCTCCGTAGTCTACTGGCACAAAGCTGGTCATTGCGGAGCCCGTCATGCTGATCAAGATTCCCTCCCGTTCCGACTGTTCCGAGTCGGAAGTCACGTCCGAAACCCTCTACCTGTCCCGTCGGCGTCTGCTCGGTGCTTCCTTCGCCGGATTGGCGCTGGCCAGCGGCCTGCCGCGCCTGGGCTTTGCCGACGAACAGCGCTATGCCGGCGTCGAGCCGGTGCCGGCGCCGGGCTGGTTCGCCGAAAAGCTACCGCAGACCCGCTGGCAGGCGGTGGATGTCCAGGGGGAGGCGATCACGCCATTCAAGGACGCCACCCACTACAACAATTTCTACGAGTTCGGGCCGAACAAGGGCGACCCGGCGGAAAACGCCTCGGCCCTGAAGACCGAGCCCTGGTCGGTGGTGATCGACGGCGAGGTCGGCAAGCCGGGTACCTATGCCCTCGAGGACTTCGTCAAACCCTACCAACTGGAAGAGCGCATCTATCGGTTGCGCTGCGTGGAAGCCTGGTCGATGGTGATCCCTTGGCTGGGCTTTCCCCTGGCGGACCTGCTCAAGCGGGTCGAACCCAATGGGCAGGCGAAGTTCGTCCGTTTCGAAACCCTGCAGCGTCCGGAACAGATGGTCGGCCAACGCTCCGGTTTCTCGGTGATCGACTGGCCTTATATGGAAGGCTTGCGCATGGACGAGGCGATGCATCCCCTGGCAATTCTGGCGGTGGGCATGTACGGGCGGCTGTTGCCCAACCAGAATGGCGCGCCGTTGCGCCTGGTGGTGCCGTGGAAGTATGGCTTCAAGAGCATCAAGTCCATCGTGCGTATCAGTCTGGTCCGTGAGCAGCCGAAGACCACCTGGGAAAGCATTGCCGCCAACGAGTACGGGTTCTATGCCAACGTCAATCCGCAGGTCGACCACCCGCGATGGTCCCAGGCTCGCGAGCGGCGCCTGCCCAGTGGCTTGTTCAGCCCCAATGTACGGGATACGCAGATGTTCAATGGCTACGGGAGCGAGGTCGCTTCCCTTTATAGCGGCATGGATCTGAGGAAGTACTACTGATGCGCTACTGGTATCTGCGCCTTGCGGTATTCCTGGGGGCGCTGGCAGTGCCGGCCTGGTGGTTGTACCAAGCCTGGATCTTTGCCCTCGGACCTGACCCGGGCAAGACCCTGGTCGATCGACTGGGGTTGGGCGCCTTGGTATTGCTGCTACTCACCCTGGCGATGACGCCACTGCAGAAGCTGAGCGGCTGGCCGGGCTGGATTGCCGTGCGTCGCCAGTTGGGGTTGTGGTGCTTCACCTATGTGCTGCTGCACCTGAGCGCTTACTGCGTGTTCATCCTGGGGTTGGACTGGGGGCAGTTGGGCATCGAGTTGAGCAAGCGTCCCTACATCATCGTGGGAATGCTTGGATTCATCTGCCTGTTCCTGTTGGCGATCACTTCCAACCGCTTCGCCATGCGCAAGCTCGGTAGTCGCTGGAAGAAGCTGCATCGCCTGGTCTACCTGATCCTTGGGCTCGGCTTGCTGCATATGCTCTGGGTGGTGCGGGCAGACCTGGAGGAGTGGACCCTGTACGCTGTGGTTGGTGCGTCGCTCATGCTGCTGCGGCTACCCTCGATCGCTCGCCGCCTGCCCAGGCTTCGAACTCGTCCCGGTGTTTCGTAATAAAAGTTTCAAATAAGTGTTGACGCCAGTTTCTATCTCCCTATAATGCGCACCACTCCCGGCGACGACGAAGAGTAAATGCTTGAAAATCAAGGATTTACGGATTCCCTCCGAGGGGTGGTGAAGCGCTCCGGACAGGTTGTCCGCCGCAGCGGTTCGGTCCCGAAAGGGATTCGAAACGAAGCTTCATCGAGGTGCTTGACAGCGAGTTTGAACGCTGTAGAATACGCCTCCCGCTGATCGGAAGATGGTTTGAAGGTCGGCGCAAGCGGTTGAGTAGAAAAGAAAATTTTCGAAAATAACGCTTGACGGAAAGAGAGGTTGCTGTAGAATGCGCGGCCTCGGTTGAGACGAAAGCCTTGACCAACTGCTCTTTAACAAGTCGAATCAAGCAATTCGTGTGGGTGCTTGTGATGTAAGACTGGTGATCGCAAGATTATCAGCAACGCAAGTAACACTCGTGAATTCGAGAGTTTTATCTCTTTTTAAGAGAATGCGATTGCTGAGCCAAGTTTAGGGTTTTCTCAAAACCCAAGCAGTATTGAACTGAAGAGTTTGATCATGGCTCAGATTGA
Source organism: Pseudomonas sp. KBN12P06040 (assembly GCF_037574965.1). Lineage (NCBI taxonomy): Bacteria > Pseudomonadati > Pseudomonadota > Gammaproteobacteria > Pseudomonadales > Pseudomonadaceae > Pseudomonas > Pseudomonas sp. KBN12P06040. The sequence continues at coordinate 5,454,232 of NZ_JBBELS010000001.1, read as the reverse complement.
ACGCTGGCGGCAGGCCTAACACATGCAAGTCGAGCGGATGAAGGGAGCTTGCTCCTGGATTCAGCGGCGGACGGGTGAGTAATGCCTAGGAATCTGCCTGGTAGTGGGGGATAACGTCCGGAAACGGGCGCTAATACCGCATACGTCCTGAGGGAGAAAGTGGGGGATCTTCGGACCTCACGCTATCAGATGAGCCTAGGTCGGATTAGCTAGTTGGTGGGGTAAAGGCCTACCAAGGCGACGATCCGTAACTGGTCTGAGAGGATGATCAGTCACACTGGAACTGAGACACGGTCCAGACTCCTACGGGAGGCAGCAGTGGGGAATATTGGACAATGGGCGAAAGCCTGATCCAGCCATGCCGCGTGTGTGAAGAAGGTCTTCGGATTGTAAAGCACTTTAAGTTGGGAGGAAGGGCAGTAAGTTAATACCTTGCTGTTTTGACGTTACCAACAGAATAAGCACCGGCTAACTTCGTGCCAGCAGCCGCGGTAATACGAAGGGTGCAAGCGTTAATCGGAATTACTGGGCGTAAAGCGCGCGTAGGTGGTTCAGCAAGTTGGATGTGAAATCCCCGGGCTCAACCTGGGAACTGCATCCAAAACTACTGAGCTAGAGTACGGTAGAGGGTGGTGGAATTTCCTGTGTAGCGGTGAAATGCGTAGATATAGGAAGGAACACCAGTGGCGAAGGCGACCACCTGGACTGATACTGACACTGAGGTGCGAAAGCGTGGGGAGCAAACAGGATTAGATACCCTGGTAGTCCACGCCGTAAACGATGTCGACTAGCCGTTGGGATCCTTGAGATCTTAGTGGCGCAGCTAACGCGATAAGTCGACCGCCTGGGGAGTACGGCCGCAAGGTTAAAACTCAAATGAATTGACGGGGGCCCGCACAAGCGGTGGAGCATGTGGTTTAATTCGAAGCAACGCGAAGAACCTTACCTGGCCTTGACATGCTGAGAACTTTCCAGAGATGGATTGGTGCCTTCGGGAACTCAGACACAGGTGCTGCATGGCTGTCGTCAGCTCGTGTCGTGAGATGTTGGGTTAAGTCCCGTAACGAGCGCAACCCTTGTCCTTAGTTACCAGCACCTCGGGTGGGCACTCTAAGGAGACTGCCGGTGACAAACCGGAGGAAGGTGGGGATGACGTCAAGTCATCATGGCCCTTACGGCCAGGGCTACACACGTGCTACAATGGTCGGTACAAAGGGTTGCCAAGCCGCGAGGTGGAGCTAATCCCATAAAACCGATCGTAGTCCGGATCGCAGTCTGCAACTCGACTGCGTGAAGTCGGAATCGCTAGTAATCGTGAATCAGAATGTCACGGTGAATACGTTCCCGGGCCTTGTACACACCGCCCGTCACACCATGGGAGTGGGTTGCTCCAGAAGTAGCTAGTCTAACCGCAAGGGGGACGGTTACCACGGAGTGATTCATGACTGGGGTGAAGTCGTAACAAGGTAGCCGTAGGGGAACCTGCGGCTGGATCACCTCCTTAATCGAAGATCTCAGCTTCTTCATAAGCTCCCACACGAATTGCTTGATTCACTGGTTAGACGATTGGGTCTGTAGCTCAGTTGGTTAGAGCGCACCCCTGATAAGGGTGAGGTCGGCAGTTCGAATCTGCCCAGACCCACCAATTGTTGGTGTGCTGCGTGATCCGATACGGGGCCATAGCTCAGCTGGGAGAGCGCCTGCTTTGCACGCAGGAGGTCAGGAGTTCGATCCTCCTTGGCTCCACCATCTAAAACAATCGTCGAAAGCTCAGAAATGAATGTTCGTGAATGAACATTGATTTCTGGTCTTTGCACCAGAACTGTTCTTTAAAAATTCGGGTATGTGATAGAAGTAAGACTGAATGATCTCTTTCACTGGTGATCATTCAAGTCAAGGTAAAATTTGCGAGTTCAAGCGCGAATTTTCGGCGAATGTCGTCTTCACAGTATAACCAGATTGCTTGGGGTTATATGGTCAAGTGAAGAAGCGCATACGGTGGATGCCTTGGCAGTCAGAGGCGATGAAAGACGTGGTAGCCTGCGAAAAGCTTCGGGGAGTCGGCAAACAGACTTTGATCCGGAGATCTCTGAATGGGGGAACCCACCTAGGATAACCTAGGTATCTTGTACTGAATCCATAGGTGCAAGAGGCGAACCAGGGGAACTGAAACATCTAAGTACCCTGAGGAAAAGAAATCAACCGAGATTCCCTTAGTAGTGGCGAGCGAACGGGGATTAGCCCTTAAGCTTCATTGATTTTAGCGGAACGCTCTGGAAAGTGCGGCCATAGTGGGTGATAGCCCCGTACGCGAAAGGATCTTTGAAGTGAAATCGAGTAGGACGGAGCACGAGAAACTTTGTCTGAACATGGGGGGACCATCCTCCAAGGCTAAATACTACTGACTGACCGATAGTGAACCAGTACCGTGAGGGAAAGGCGAAAAGAACCCCGGAGAGGGGAGTGAAATAGAACCTGAAACCGTATGCGTACAAGCAGTGGGAGCCTACTTGTTAGGTGACTGCGTACCTTTTGTATAATGGGTCAGCGACTTATATTCAGTGGCAAGCTTAACCGTATAGGGTAGGCGTAGCGAAAGCGAGTCTTAATAGGGCGTTTAGTCGCTGGGTATAGACCCGAAACCGGGCGATCTATCCATGAGCAGGTTGAAGGTTAGGTAACACTGACTGGAGGACCGAACCCACTCCCGTTGAAAAGGTAGGGGATGACTTGTGGATCGGAGTGAAAGGCTAATCAAGCTCGGAGATAGCTGGTTCTCCTCGAAAGCTATTTAGGTAGCGCCTCATGTATCACTCTGGGGGGTAGAGCACTGTTTCGGCTAGGGGGTCATCCCGACTTACCAAACCGATGCAAACTCCGAATACCCAGAAGTGCCGAGCATGGGAGACACACGGCGGGTGCTAACGTCCGTCGTGAAAAGGGAAACAACCCAGACCGCCAGCTAAGGTCCCAAAGTTGTGGTTAAGTGGTAAACGATGTGGGAAGGCTTAGACAGCTAGGAGGTTGGCTTAGAAGCAGCCACCCTTTAAAGAAAGCGTAATAGCTCACTAGTCGAGTCGGCCTGCGCGGAAGATGTAACGGGGCTCAAACCACACACCGAAGCTGCGGGTGTCACGTAAGTGACGCGGTAGAGGAGCGTTCTGTAAGCCTGTGAAGGTGAGTTGAGAAGCTTGCTGGAGGTATCAGAAGTGCGAATGCTGACATGAGTAACGACAATGGGTGTGAAAAACACCCACGCCGAAAGACCAAGGGTTCCTGCGCAACGTTAATCGACGCAGGGTTAGTCGGTTCCTAAGGCGAGGCTGAAAAGCGTAGTCGATGGGAAACAGGTTAATATTCCTGTACTTCTGGTTACTGCGATGGAGGGACGGAGAAGGCTAGGCCAGCTTGGCGTTGGTTGTCCAAGTTTAAGGTGGTAGGCTGAAATCTTAGGTAAATCCGGGGTTTCAAGGCCGAGAGCTGATGACGAGTCGTCTTTTAGATGACGAAGTGGTTGATGCCATGCTTCCAAGAAAAGCTTCTAAGCTTCAGGTAACCAGGAACCGTACCCCAAACCGACACAGGTGGTCGGGTAGAGAATACCAAGGCGCTTGAGAGAACTCGGGTGAAGGAACTAGGCAAAATGGCACCGTAACTTCGGGAGAAGGTGCGCCGGCTAGGGTGAAGGATTTACTCCGTAAGCTCTGGCTGGTCGAAGATACCAGGCCGCTGCGACTGTTTATTAAAAACACAGCACTCTGCAAACACGAAAGTGGACGTATAGGGTGTGACGCCTGCCCGGTGCCGGAAGGTTAATTGATGGGGTTAGCGCAAGCGAAGCTCTTGATCGAAGCCCCGGTAAACGGCGGCCGTAACTATAACGGTCCTAAGGTAGCGAAATTCCTTGTCGGGTAAGTTCCGACCTGCACGAATGGCGTAACGATGGCGGCGCTGTCTCCACCCGAGACTCAGTGAAATTGAAATCGCTGTGAAGATGCAGTGTATCCGCGGCTAGACGGAAAGACCCCGTGAACCTTTACTGTAGCTTTGCACTGGACTTTGAGCCTGCTTGTGTAGGATAGGTGGGAGGCTTTGAAGCGTGGACGCCAGTTCGCGTGGAGCCATCCTTGAAATACCACCCTGGCATGCTTGAGGTTCTAACTCTGGTCCGTAATCCGGATCGAGGACAGTGTATGGTGGGCAGTTTGACTGGGGCGGTCTCCTCCTAAAGAGTAACGGAGGAGTACGAAGGTGCGCTCAGACCGGTCGGAAATCGGTCGCAGAGTATAAAGGCAAAAGCGCGCTTGACTGCGAGACAGACACGTCGAGCAGGTACGAAAGTAGGTCTTAGTGATCCGGTGGTTCTGTATGGAAGGGCCATCGCTCAACGGATAAAAGGTACTCCGGGGATAACAGGCTGATACCGCCCAAGAGTTCATATCGACGGCGGTGTTTGGCACCTCGATGTCGGCTCATCACATCCTGGGGCTGAAGCCGGTCCCAAGGGTATGGCTGTTCGCCATTTAAAGTGGTACGCGAGCTGGGTTTAGAACGTCGTGAGACAGTTCGGTCCCTATCTGCCGTGGACGTTTGAGATTTGAGAGGGGCTGCTCCTAGTACGAGAGGACCGGAGTGGACGAACCTCTGGTGTTCCGGTTGTCACGCCAGTGGCATTGCCGGGTAGCTATGTTCGGAAAAGATAACCGCTGAAAGCATCTAAGCGGGAAACTTGCCTCAAGATGAGATCTCACTGGGAACTTGATTCCCCTGAAGGGCCGTCGAAGACTACGACGTTGATAGGCTGGGTGTGTAAGCGTTGTGAGGCGTTGAGCTAACCAGTACTAATTGCCCGTGAGGCTTGACCATATAACACCCAAACAATCTGACGATTGTGTGTTGTAAGGTGAAGTCGACGAACCGAAAGTTCGCATGAACCGCAAACACCTTGAAATCACATACCTGAATCCGGATAGACGTAAGCCCAAGCGAACGGATATCCAACCGAATTGCTTGACGATCATAGAGCGTTGGAACCACCTGATCCCTTCCCGAACTCAGAAGTGAAACGACGCATCGCCGATGGTAGTGTGGGGTCTCCCCATGTGAGAGTAGGTCATCGTCAAGCTCCTATCCCAAAACCCCTGGTCAGCGATGACCGGGGGTTTTGCTTTTGCGCGCGGAAAAGTGGCAAGCCAGCAGCGCTGCGGACGATAATCGAAAAACTTCGAGAGCTGCCGGGCGGCGTACTTCCGAGGGCATGGGAGACGCGATTTGCACTGTGCGCTCGTCTACAATAGCCGACAAATCCAGCCGAGCTCATTCATGTCCGATACCGATGTCCGTGGCCTGCAGGATCTTCCCCTGGAAGAACTGGTTGCTTGCCATGAGTGTGATCTGTTGATGCGCCGGGAACCCCTGGGTCCGGGCGAGAAAGCCAATTGTCCGCGCTGCGGTTTCGAGTTGGCCGCGCATCGCCATCAATGGAAACGCCGTTGCTTCGCGCTGGTTCTGACGGCGCTATTTCTCTATATCCCAGCCAATTTCCTGCCGATCATGAATCTCAGCCTGCTCGGCCAGACCCGCAGCGATACGGTCTGGACGGGAGTGCTCGGTCTTTACGACAGTGGCATGCAGGGCGTCGCCATCCTGGTATTCCTGTGCAGCATGGTGATCCCGTTGGTCAAGTTGCTCTGCCAGTTGCTGGTGATGATCAGCGTGCGTTTCGGCATCGCCCGTCACATCGGCATGCTGCTCTACCGCGGCTATCACCATCTGCGCGAGTGGGGGATGCTCGAGGTCTACCTCATGGGCATCCTGGTTTCCATCGTCAAGCTGATCGACATGGCCGACCTCAGCCTGGGCGTCGGCCTGGCCTGTTTCGTGGCGCTGCTGTTCACCCAGGTCTGGCTGGAGGTCACCATGTCGCCGCACCAGGTATGGGAAGCGCTGGGCGGCGAGGACGACGATGCGCGCGCTTGATGCCGGAATTCTGGTGTGCGGCGAGTGCCACCAGTTGAATCGCGCCGACGGGGACGAGCATTCGCGTTGCAGTCGCTGCGGTGCGGTGCTGCACGCCCGGCGCCCAAACAGCCTCACGCGCACCTGGGCGTTGCTGATCACCGCGGCGATCCTCTACATACCCGCCAACCTGCTGCCGATCATGACGGTCAACCTCTTCGGCAGCGGAATGCCCGCCACCATCATGGAGGGCGTGGTCGAACTGGTGCATGCCGACATGTTCCCCATCGCCATGGTGGTGTTCGTCGCCAGTATCCTGGTTCCTACTTTCAAACTGGTGGGCATCGCCCTGCTGCTCTATTCGGTGCAGCGGCACCAGCCGATGTCGGCCCGCCAGCGTATCCTGATGTATCGCTTCATCGAATGGATCGGGCGCTGGTCGATGCTCGATATCTTCGTCATCGCCATCCTCGTGGCGCTGGTGAATTTCGGCAACCTGGCGAGCATCGAGGCCAACCTCGGCGCCGCCGCCTTCGCCAGCGTGGTGGTGCTCACCATGCTCGCCGCCGTGACGTTCGACCCCCGGCTGATCTGGGACAACACCAATCTGGATGACGAGAATGAGTGATCTGCCAAGTCCGAAGAAACACAAGACCTCGAACTGGTCGGCGATCTGGGGGCTGCCGCTGGTAGCCCTGGCCATCGGTGCCTGGCTGGCGTGGCGTGCCTTCGACCAGGCCGGCGTGGACATCCAGGTTCGCTTCGAGAGCGGCGACGGGATCCAGGCCAACAAGACCGAGGTGCTGTACAAGGGCATCTCGGTGGGCAAGGTGACCGACCTGCATGTCAGCAAGGACATCAAGGGCGTGGTCGCGACCATCGAGATCAAGAAGGAAGCCCAGGAATATCTGAGCAAGGACACCCGCTTCTGGCTGGTCAAGCCGCGGGTTTCCCTGGCTGGCGTCACCGGCCTGGAAACCCTGGTCTCCGGCGTCTACATCGCGGTCGATCCGGTGAAGGGCGAGAAGGAAGAACGCTACTTCACCGCGTTGAAGGAGCCGCCACCCCTTTCCGACAAGCTGCCCGGCCTGCACCTGACCCTCAAGGCCGATCGCCTGGGCTCCCTGGAGCAGGGCAGCCCGGTGTTCTACCGGCAGATCCAGGTCGGCCAGGTGAAGAGCTTCCAGCTGGGCGATGACCAGAGGACCATCGAGATCAAGGTGCACATCGAGCCGGCCTACGCCGACCTGGTGCGCAAGCACACGCGATTCTGGAACGCCAGCGGCATCTCCATTTCCGGCGGCCTGTCCGGCTTCAAGGTGCACAGCGAGTCGCTGCTGACCCTGGTCGCCGGCGGTATTGCCTTCTCTACCCCGGAGAACCGCACCGACAGCCCGCCGACCGATCCGAGCAAGCCGTTCCGCCTGTACGACGACTACGACGCGGCCCAGGCCGGTCTGCGCGTGAAGCTGAAGATGAACGACGTCAGCGGCATCGATCCGGGCCGCACCCCGGTGATGTTCAACGGCGTGCAGGTCGGCCTAGTCAAGTCGATCGACATGGGCAAGGACTACAGCAGCGCCACTGCCGACCTGGCGATGGATCCGCGGGTCGAGGACATGCTGCTGGAAGGCACCGAATTCTGGACCGTCAAGCCAAGCATCTCCCTGGCCGGCATCACCGGCCTCGAGGCTCTGGTGAAAGGTAACTATATCGACGTGCGCTTCGCCAAGAGCGGCGCGCCGAGTCGCGAGTTCACCATCCGCCCGAAAGCGCCGCCGCTGAACACCGACGCGCCCGGCCTGCACCTGGTGCTGACCAGCGACAAGCTCGGCTCGATCGATATCGGCGCGCCGATCCTCTACCGCCAGGTCCGCGTCGGCAGCGTGCAGAGCTACCAGCTGTCGCGCGACCGCCAGCGAGTGGTGGTGGGTGTGCACATCGAGCCGGAGTACGCGCACCTGGTGAATACCTCGACGCGCTTCTGGAACTCCAGCGGGATCACCCTGACCGGCAACCTCAGCGGCGTGCAGGTGAAGAGCGAGTCGCTACAGACCCTGATCACCGGCGGGATTTCCTTCGACACCCTCGATCCGAAGGCGCCGACCGTGACCAAGGTGCGTCGCTTCACCCTCTTCGACAGCGAGGAGGCGGCGATGGCCCGTGGCGTGGAGATCCAGCTGAGCATCGACAATGCCGACGGCCTGCGCGAAGGCACGCCGATCCGCTTCAAGGGCCTGGACATCGGCAAGATCGAAAGCGTCGAGCTGAACCCGGACCTCTCCGGGGTACTGATGAAGGCCCGCCTGACTTCCGCCGGCGAGCGCGTCGCCCGCAGCGGAACCCGCTTCTGGGTGGTGCGTCCGGCGCTCGGCCTGCTGCGTACCGAGAACCTCGGAACCCTGGTCAGCGGCCCCTACATCGAGGCGCTGCCGTCGAGCACGCCGGGCGAGCGCCAGGCACGCTTCCAGACTCTCGCCGAAGCGCCCAACCTGCTGGGCCGGGAAAACGGCCTGCGGCTGACCCTCAGCGCGCCGCGCAAGGGCTCGATCAAGCCGGGCAACCTGGTGACCTACCGGCAGATCCCGGTGGGCAAGGTCGTCGACCTGGCCTTGGGCGAACAGGCCGACCGGGTGCTGATCAGCATCCTCATCGAACCGCGCTACGTACCGCTGGTGCGTACCGGCAGCCGTTTCTGGAATGCCAGCGGCTTCGGCGTCGACGCCAGCCTGTTCAAGGGGCTGTCGCTACGCACCGAGTCGATGGAGGCGCTGATGGAGGGCGGCATTGCCTTCGCCACCCCGAACAATGCGCAGATGGGCGAGCCCGCCAAGCCGGGGCAGACCTTCGCCCTGTTCGATTCGGCCAATGACGAATGGTTGGAGTGGGCGCCGAAGATTCCTCTGAAGGAAACCGCCCGCCGCTGATTGTCGGATCGGCAAAAAGAAACGCCGCTTACCTGGGTAAGCGGCGTTTTCGTTCATGCATGCATGCATGCTGGGGAGTGGGTGTCAGTGAGTGCTGAGATGCGCCCGGGTGGTCAGCAGGTACACCGGCAAGCCGGAGATCAGGATCAGCAGCGCGGCGTAGGGTGCGGCGGCAGCGTACTCCAGGTTGGCGGTGTGCACCCAGACCGAGGTGGCCAGGGTCGACAGCCCGGTGGGACCTAGCACCAGGGTGGCGGTCAGTTCCTTCATGGTGTCGAGGAACACCAGCACGAAGCCGGCGCCGATGGCCGGCGAGATGATCGGCAGGGTGATCCGCAGGAAGGCCATCAAGGGCGTCTGGCCGAGAGTGCGGGCGGCTTCCTCCAACTGCGGCGAGGCCTTTTCCAGGGCCACGCGGATCGGTGCCTGGGTCAGCGGCATGAACAGCAGGGCATAGGCGACCAGCAGCAAGCCGGTGGTCTGGTAGGTGGCTGGCAGGTAGTGCAGCGAGAAGTACACCAGCGAGAGGGCGATCACCAGTCCCGGCAACGCTTGCAGCAGATACGGCAGGCGCTGGGTCCAACGCGCCAGGGCGCCGGGGTAGCGCACCACCAGGATGCTTACGGGCAGCGCCAGCAGGCAACTGAGCAGGGCCCCGCCGAAGGCCAGCGACAGGGAGGAAAGCAGGGTCGAGGCGATTTCCATCAGCGGGAAGCTGGCCGAGGAGCCTTCGTACAGCCAATAACCGAGCATCACCAGGGGGATACCGGTACCGACCAGCACCAGCGTCGCCAGCAGCGCCTGGAGCGGCCACTTGCCGAACCCCAGGCGGACTCGTTCGGCCCGCCGCGCGCTGCCCTGGCCGGTGCGTACCAGGCGGCCGCGGCCGCGCATGCGCAACTCCAGCCAGAGCAGCAGGAAGCACAGTGCCAGGAGTACCGAGGAGAGCATCGCCGCGGTGGCGTTGCTGAACTCCAGTTCGAACTCCTGGTAGATGGCTGTGGTGAAGGTCTGGTAGCGCAGGATCGACAGCGCGCCGAACTCCACCAGCATGTGCAGCGCCACCAGTAGTCCGGTGGCGGCCAGGGTCGGGCGCAGCAGCGGCAGGGTGACCCGCAGGAACACCTGGCGCCGTGACAGACCGAGCATCCGCGCCGACTCCTCCAGGGAAGGATCGATGCCGCGCAGGGTCGCCGCTACCGGCAGGTAGACCAGCGGATACTTGGACATGGTCATGACCAGGATGGCGCCGCCGAGGCCTTCGTACATCGGGCTCAGCGAAACCCAGGTGAAACTGCTGACGAAGGCGGGGATGGCGAACGGCAGGCACAGCACCACGTTCCAGAAGCGCGGCGCCGGCAGGTCGCTGCGCTCCACGCACCAGGCCAGGGCCAGGCCGAGCAGGGCGCTGAGCAGGGTCACGCCGAACATCAGCCACAGGGTGTTGCCCAGCAAGCGGAATACGTAGGGGCGCCAGAGCAGTTGCCAGGCGGTGTGCCAGCCGGCGTCCCAGGCCTTGGCCGCGACGTAGAGCAGCGGCAGGCTGGCCAGCAGGGCGAGGAGCAGGACCGGCAGGAACAACCAGAATGGCGTTCGCCGGCGCGAGCCCGTGCGCAGGCGCACGGGCGTGGAGGCGGCGCCGATCAATTCAGGCCAACGTCGCGTTCGAGGCTGAGGGCCTCGCTGGCCTCACCCAGGTCGGCCGGGGTCAGTTTCGGTGGGTCCAGTTCGGCGAACGGCTTCAGCGCCGGATCGGCCTGCATCCCCTTGCGCATCGGGTACTCGGCGGACTGGCTGAGGATCGCCTTCTGGCCTTCCTCGCTGAGCATGAAGGCGACGAACTGCTGGGCTTCCCTGGGGTGCTTGCTGGACTTGAGCACTGCGGCGCCGGAGACGGTGACCAGCGCGCCCGGGTCCTGGTTGCCGAAGTAGTGCAGGCGCGAGTTCAACTCGCCCTTTTCCTTCTTCAGGGTGTACCAGTAGTAGTTGTTGATCAGCGCCATGTCGACCTCGCCGTTCTCCACGGCTTTCATGGCGGTGACGTTGTTGGTGTAGATCGAGCCGAAGGCCTTCAGGCCGGTCAGCCAATCCTCGGCTTCCTCCTGGCCCTTGAGCTTGATCACGGCGGCGACCTGTTCGAGGAAGGCGCCACTGGTGGGCACGAAGCCGAAACGGCCGGACCAGGACGGATCGGAAAGATCCATCAGGCTCTTCGGCAGATCCTTCTCGTCGATCTTCTTCGGGTTGTAGGCCAGTACCCGGGTGCGGGCGGTGATGCCGATCCAGTCGCCGTTGCCGCCGGCGTGCTCCGGCTCGACCAGGGCCAGGGTCTCTGGCTCCAGCTTGGCCAGCAGGCCGGCGCTGGCCAGGCGGATCAACGGTGGCGATTCCTCGGTGTAGAGCACGTCGGCCGGCGAGCGCGCGCCTTCCTCGGTGATCTGGCTGGCGAGCTGGCCATCGCCGCCCTTGCGGATCTTCACCTGGATGCCGGTCTTGTCCTGGAAGGCCTTGGCGATGGCGATACCGGTGGCGGCGTGCTGGCCATTGTAGAGGGTAAGGGTGACGGGATCGGCCGCCGCATTGAGGGAAAGCGAACCGAGCAGGCACGCCAGGGCGGCGTGGCGGAAACGGTTGAGAAGTCGAACAGGCATGGATTCTCCCCGTGGGTTACAAATGCGAATGTAACCAATTATATCTTCGCGGGAGCTTCGGGCCTATCGGAAAAGTCCACGGCCCTGTCAGGCAGGGCCGTGGCAGACGCTTCACGCCGGTTCGCCGGCTTCCTCCGGCTCGCTGGCTGCGCGGGTTTCGCCGCTGGCGGCGGCATCCCGGCGACGGATGTATTTCCAGTCGGCTTCGTCGATATAGATGCCGTTCGGGCCGCTACCGCCTTCCAGGTCGATCGCCACGTGTGCGGAAACCTGCGGCTTCACGCTCGCCAGGATCGGCACGAAGCCCAGTTGCAGGCTGGTCTCCAGCAGCGCGGCCTGGTTGCGCTCGTCGATGTCCGCCGCCTCGTCCAGGTAGTAGGGCAGGCGCACGCGCCCGGCCTGCTCGCGGTCCATCAGGTGCAGCAACAGGTACATGTTGGTCAGCGCCTTGATGGTCATGGTGGTGCCGTTGGAGGCGGCGCCGTCGATGTCGGTGTGCATGATCGGCTGGCCGTTGACCTTGGTGATCTCGAAGGCCAGTTCGAACAGGTCCTTCAGGCCCAACTGGTTGTGGTTGGCGGCGACCAGGCGGGCCAGGTATTCCTTGGCCTCCTCGTTCTTCGCGTCCTGCTCGGCGCTCTGGGTCAGGTCGAACACCGAGAGGTTCTCGCCTTCCTCGTACTGGCCGGCGCTGTGGATGATCTGGTCGATGTGCTTGAGCGCATCCTTGTTCGGCGCGAGGACGATGCGGAAGCTCTGCAGGTTGGACACCTGGCGCTTGTTGATCTCGCGGTTGAACAGGGCCAACTGGTGTTCCAGGTTGTCGTAGTCGCTGCGGATGTTGCGCAGGGTCCGGGCGATGTCGGTGACCGCCGCGCGGCGCGCCTTGGCCAGCGTCAGGGCCTCGTCCTGGCGATGCGCGTAGGCGTTGATCAACAGCTTCAGGCGGCGCTCGGTGTCGTCTTCGCTATCGAACTTGGCGACGCCCTTCAGGCGCACCTGGGCGTACAGCGCCTCGATCTGCCCGTCGATGCGCTGCAGCGCCTGCCAGGTGTCCTGGTAGTCGTTGAGCAGCGGCAGCAGGTTGTCCAGCGAGTCGTCCACCGGCTCCATGAACGGCGTGCCGAAGGGCAGGTCGGCCGGCAGTAGCTGGCGGCGGCGCAGGGCATCTTCCAGGGTGCGCTCCTTGGCCTCCAGGTCGCCCAGTTGCCGGGCCACCAGTTGCAGGCGCGCGGAGAGTTGCTGGACGCGCTCGGCGAAGGCGTCGCTGGAGCGCTTGAGTTCGTCCTGGGACGCCTCCAGCTGGGCCAGTTCGGCGAGCTTCTCGGGCTCCTCGGCGGTCAGCGTCTGGGTGCGGCGGAAGTCTTCCAGGGCCTTCTGCGCATCCAGCACGTCCTGGTACAGCTTCTCTGCCTGGGCCTTGCTCGCGGCGCGGTCGGCGGCGACGCTCTGCTGGGTCTTGAGCTGCTTCAGCTCCTTCTCCAGGCGCTCCTTCTGGTCGCGCAGGGCGGCGCGGTCGGCCAGGGCCTGCAACGCCGGCGGTTCGATGTGCGACAGGTCGATGCTCAGGCCAGGGGCTTCGAAATGCTCGCCCTTGAAGTGGTCGAGGATGGCTTCGACGCTCTTCACCCAGACGTCGCCGTCATCCAGGTTCACCCCGTTCTCGCCGAGCGGCAGGCTGAACAGCGCGCCGTTGAACAGACGCATCAGGCGTTCCACGTCTTGCTGGCTGAACTCCTCGCGCAGGCGTGCGTAGCTGTTGTTGTCGGCGTGTTCGAGCTGCTGGCGGACGTTCTTCAGGCGTTTTTCCAGGTCGCGCAGGCGCTCTTCCAGGTCTTCGCTGGAGAACTGCCGCGAATGGGCCAGGGCGCCGGCCAGTTCGTCGTGGGCATCCTTGGCGGCGAGCAGCTGTTGTTCGAGGACCTTGGCGTCGTCGACCAGGGCGAAGCGGGTCTTGAGCACCGACAGTTCGCCGAGCCAGCGCTGGATGCCGGCGATTTCGCGCTCCAGGCGCATCAGCTCCTGGGTGCCGCCACGCTGTTCGTTCTGCAGGCCGTCCTGCTCGGCGCGGTATTGCTCGTGCTGGATCAGCAGTTCCTCGCGGCGCGCCCCGGCGTAGTCGTGCCAGGTGCCGAGCAGGCTGTCGAGCAGCGGTGAAAGGCGGTGCATCTTGCCGCGCAGTACGTCGCGCTGGGTCACGCCGTTGGCCAGGGCTTCCACCAGCGGGCCGGCGGCGACCAGCGCCTGGTAGTCCTGCTCCATCCGCCGCACGTCGCGGAAGGCCTCCTCGCAGGCGGCGATGTAGTCGACGTTACCCGAGCGCAGGCTGTGCTCGAAGGCGTCGAGGAACAGCTGCTTGAGCTTGGCCGCGGTGATCTCGCGCATGTGCAGCAGGTTGATGAACAGCGAGCGGAAGGTCTTCAGGCTCTGCTCGCTGGTGGAGCGCAGCGGGATCATGGTCAGGTCGAGCGGGATCGACGTGTGCCCGCCGACCAGCAGGCGGCGCAGCTCTTCCGGCTTCACCTCGTAGGCTTTGATGCCTTCGCGCTCGAGGTTGGCGAACAGCTCGCGCTGGCGCAGGCAGGTACCGTTCTTCTGGTAGTGGTCCAGGCTCAGCTCGCCGGCGTAGGCGAAGAACTGGTGGCCGAAGCCGCCGCCCGGGCCGCGCCCGGCCACGCCGATCACGTGCGGACCGTGGGGCAGCATCAGTTCGAGGAGGATGTAGCTGGTGTCCGAGGCGAAGTAGAAGCGCCGCGACTGCTCCATGCTGTACTTGCCGAAGCTCATGTCCGACAGGCGGGCAAGGATCGGGAACTGCAGGGCGTTGATCGAGGCGCTCTTGCCCAGGTTGTTGGCGCCGTAGATCGACAGCGGGTTTTCCAGCGGGAAGATACCCAGGCTGTAGCCGGCGGTATTGAGCAGGGCGAAGCGGCGGATGCCGTAGCGGGTCTGGCTCATGCGTCAGCCTCCTGTTGCGCGTGTTCTTCGGCGATGGCACGGGCGAGGGCGTCTTCCTCGCTCTCTTCGGACAATTCTTCGTCGCTGGCCATCAGCGGTTCGATCTCGCCGTCATCGACCAGCACCGGCGTCTGCAACGGCAGGTCGGCGTGCAGGCTGGCGGACAGGTTGCGGTCCTGCTGCACCGACAGGCAGACGTCGAGGAAACGGTGCATCGGCGGCATGAAGCGGTACACGCCGCTGTCCTCGGAGGCGAAGCCGAGCTGGGTCAGGCGGCGCATGACTTTCTCTTCCAGTTCTTCCTGGGTCTGCACCTCGGCCTGGAGGAACAGGTCGCGGTATTTCTCCAGCAGCGGCGGCAGCTCTTCGCGGCCGATGCTGCCGCCGTCCAGCACGGACAGCGGGTCGCGGCCCTGGTCGGCGAGGTGTTCGACGAGGATGAAGGTGAACAGCGCCAGGCGTTGGGCGGTCTTGTTCACCTGGGCGCCGACCTGCTCCGGGACGAAGTAGTAGAAGCCGCGGGTGTCGCAGACCAGCTCGAAGCCCATGGCGCGGAACAGGCCGCGGTACTGGTCCTGGTGCGAGGACAGCTGGGTGTACAGCTCGGGGTCGCGGTGGCTGATGTGGTAGCCCTTGAACAGCTCGCGGAAGATCGGCGCGAGCTGGGTCAGTTCGGAGAGATCAAGATGCATGGGTTTCGCTCGCGGAAAGGGTGTCTGCGTCCCTGGCCTGGCCCTTGTCCTTGGCGGCGGGGTTCAGGGCGAAGGAGCAGAGGCTGACGCAATGTTCGGTGGTTTCGTACTCGCGGCGTTGCAGGCGTTCGCGCTGGAAGCGCGCGTCGCGCGACAGCCGGGAGAACCAGTAGAGCAACTCGTCGGTGGCGCCGTCCGGTTCCTGGGCCAGCAGCCATTGCATGAGGTCCGGCAGCGGCAGCGCCGCCTGGCAGCGCTCGATCATTTCCCGCGCGGTCCGCGGTGGTCGCGCCGGCCCGTTGCTCTTGCGCGTGCCGCTGGACTTGGGGAACTGCGCCGGCTTCGGCTCGAAGCGGGCGAGGGCGAAGACGTAGCTCTCGACCTGCGAGGCGGTGCCGAGGAAGGTGCTCTGCGGCCGGGTGAACAGCGGCATCGCCGCCTGCGGCACGGCGTCCAGGCCCTTGCGCCGGATCGCCGCCAGCGCCAGGGCGGCGCCACGGGTCACCGCGTTGTGCCGGCGCGCTTCCTCGCGCAGCGGCAGCAATAATTCGCGGGCGCGGCGCAGGGTCAGCTGGGCGTTGGTCTGCATCTCGAGGATGCGCGCGTGGGTGCGCAGCACCAGGTCGTCGTCGACCAGGTGGCCGAGGCGCTGCTGTTCGCCTAGCAGGCGCAGCAGGACCTGTTCGACCCGCCGCACGCCCTGCTCGAAGGCGCCGTCGGCGCTGACCAGCTGGATCATCGGCTCGACGTACTCGTCCCAGGTCGCCAGGACCTCCGCGTAGCGCTGCGCCAGGGGAATCTGCCGGTCGCTGGTCTTGGCCCGCTCGGCCACGCCGATCAGTGCCTGCTCGTCATTGCCGAGCTTCTTCAGTACATCGCGCACGCGCATGTCGAGCAGTCGCAGCTGGCGCGCCAGGTCCTGGCTGTCGCGGGTCTCGAAGGCGTCCTGGATGTACCCGGCGAGGCGCTCCAGATGGCGCAGGTAGGCCTCGATCTCCAGGCACAGACCAAGGCGATGCTCGTGGCGCAGGTAGGCGAGGAAGTCGTGGATCTGCGCGTTCAGCTCGAAACGGTTGGGGCTCTTGGCCACCGGGACCAGGATATCCAGGCGGATCCACTGGTCGAGCAGGGCGGTGATTTCCGCCGGGTTGCTTTCCGGTAACTGGGTGTTCAACTGGCTGCGCAGTTCCGCCAGGCTCAGGGTGCCGGCATCGAAGCGCTCGCAGAGAGGCTCGAGCAGGGCCCAGTGTTCGGCAAGCGCACGCAGTACGCGTCGGGGGTCGATCATCGGGAGGGCCGGTCCGTGGAAAAAGCGCCGATTGTACTGCAAAGGCACGGGCGACGCAGACGCCGCCGATGAGTGCGATGCAGGCCGTCGACACGTCTGCGGCGCAGGTACGGGCCCGGTATCGGCGGATGGCATCTGGCTATCATCGAGGTGTCGAAAAGCGGCAGTTTATGACTGCGTAAGGACTTTCCTGCCCCGCCTGGTCCGGGGAATGGGGGCTTCCAGGGGCTGGCACGCTTTCTGCTGAAGTCCCCTGGCCTGTCTATTCCAAATGAATGCCGACTCTTGAACGACGCCGCCTACGCCGAGGCCCGCTGGGCCGAACTGCAGAACCAGGGTGACCTTGCCTGGGACCTGGATGCCATCACCAACCGCAGCGAGGCGATCGCCTTCCTCAAACGTTTCGAGAACCGCCTGTGTATCTACTCGGCCTATGTCGAGAAGCTCTACAGCAACTACAGCTTCGTGATTCCCGAGAGCGACCATGGCGGCATCACCATCCTGCCCAGCGAGCAGGCCTGGCACGACACCTTCCACGATATCCCGCTGGCCGCGGTGGAGCCCACCGGGATCCATATCCTGCCGGGCGAGACCATGGGCTATCGCGGGCTCTACCTGAAGATTCCCGGCGAGCACCGCCTGGTGGCGTCGAAGGAATTGCCGTTCCAGGAAGGGTTGAAACTGCTGATCCAGCGTTACCAGGCTCACGACGACGTGTTCCTGCCGATCCTGGTCAAGGGCGACCTGCGCGAGTACGAAGCGCGCATGCCCTCGCTGCACCTGCACCGGATCAACCCCGCCCGCCTCAGCGCACACTCCCTGCTCAGCCTCAACGCCATCAAGGGTGCCATTGCCGACCATCTGATCGGCCTGTTCCGCCAGCAGTGAAGGGCTGACGTTACCCCCGTGTGACGATGGGTAACATCCATCCTGGCCGAGCGACCGCTCATCCGCTGCAGCGAGCGCGGCGACCGCGTCGTTCGGCGGTTTTTCTCGACTATGGGTCGGCCCCGATTCGCCCGGGGCTTTCTATAGTGACTACAGGCCGCAGTGTCTCTGCCGTCGGCCACGAGAAGAACAAGAGGTGAGCCCATGTCCCGTCGTCTGCCCTTCCTGCTGCGTTGCGCGCTGTTCTGCGGCGCCGGTCTGCTGGCTGCCACCGCCCAGGCGAGGATGGAGTCGCTGGACGACGACCAGCTTTCCGACGTGGTCGGCCAGGCCTTCATCAACCTCACCACCGACGCCGCCAACGGACTGAACTTCACCCGCATCAACTTCGGCGCCGACATCGAGACCCAACTGAACATGAAGAAGCTGCAGTTGGGCCAGTACAACCGCAGCGGCGAGCTTGCCGGCAGTGCCGACATCGCCATCGACAACTTCGCCCTGGGCACGGTCAACGACGCCACCGGCGCGATCAACCCGTTCCTCATCAGCAATCCCTACATCGAGTTCGCCTACGACGGTAGCAAGATGGTCGGCATCCGTATCGGTTTCGGCGAAGCCAAGGGCTACCTCTCGGGCGATATCAAGACCCTCACCGGCAACGTGCCGGTGGACCTGTACGGCACCGGCAGCCAACTGGGAGGCAGCATTTCCTGCGGCCTGCTGGCCCTCGACTGCCTGGCGGCGAAGACCGCCATCACCCTCACCGGCAGTTCCCAATACACCGCCCAGGCCGAACTGGTGAACAGCTCCGGCAACCCCGACCCGATCCGCGCTGCCATGATCGGCCTGAAGAACGGCACAGCCCTGGACATGCACGACAGCACCATCATCGGCAGCCTGGTGAACGTCCTGCTGCCCTTCCTCACCTCCAACGACTGCAAGCTGATGGGCGCCCAGACCTGCTTCAACCTGGCCCAGTACCAGTCGTTCCCGATCGGCACCGTGGATCCGAACAACGCGCAGAACTTCATCGACTCGTCGAAAGGCTTCTTCATCTCGATGCAGAGCCAGAACGTCCAGTGGCGCGACCAGCAGGATCCCTCCAAGCTGGTCGCCGCGCTGGCCGGTGCCTTCCTCAACATGTCGCGCAACGCCGATGGAACGGCGCCGATCAAGGTCGACTTCGGTCAGGCCTTCAATGGCATTCCACGGCAGGACACCTGCCTGGGCGGCCTGAACAAGGGCTGCTGAGATGAGTCGCGCCTGCCTGCTCGCGGCCCTGCTGGCCGCCCCCTTCGCCCATGCCGAGATGACAGCGCTCGACGACGAGCAACTGTCGGACGTGCAGGGTGCCGGCATCGGCTTCGTCCTCGACAGCGCCATGGTCGACGGCAACGAGGCCACCATCGCGATCAATGGCGTGACCAACACCGCCACCGGGCAGAACGTGCCGATCACGGTAAAGGAGCTGTACGTCGCCGCCACTGGCAGCAACAAGGGCAGCACCCTGGCGCCGGTGACTCTCGGCCGTCTCAATTTCCCGTTCAAGCTGAATCTGGCCAAGGGTTCGGTGCTGACCACCCAGCTCGACGACGGGCGGGTGGTCAGCACCTTGCCGGACACCGCGGACGTGATCGAACTGGCCTTCCCCAGCCTGGTGAGCGGCGCCGGCGGCCAGCCGTGCATCGCTGGTTACGCCGGTGCCGGCAGCAACTGCTCGAGCCGGGCCAGCGAAAAGGTCGACGCCGGCATCCGCTTCGACTTCGGCGTCACTTCCACGCGCACCGATGTGCTCAACCTGGACTTCTCCGAACTGGCGATGGACGGTTCCTACCTGCGCTTCTGGGGCGCCAACGCGCGCAGCCAACTGGTTGGCGAGATGCGCCTGAACCTCTACGCCAAGACTTTCGAGATCATGTCCTGCGGTGCTGGCTCGCCCAGTTGCGTCAGCGCCGCCGAGCAGGCTGCGCGCACCGTCTACCTGACCAACGCCTATGCCAGCGTCGCGCTTGGCTACGGGAAGTCGCAGCCGTTGCTGTTCTCGGTCACCGCCGACGGCAACTTCACTTTCGAACTGCCCAAGCTGACCCTGGCCAACGCCGCCGACTTCTACGCCAATGCGCCGCGCACCAGCCTGGTGATCGAAAACCTCAACATCGGCGGTACCCGGCCAGGCTACGGGCAGGTACCGACCGGCGGCTACAACATGGGCCGCAACGAGATATCCGGGCTCAGCTTCAACTACCTGAAGGTGACGTCGCACAACCTCTGAGGTGGCGGCGGGAAACGAGGTACGCAGCACATGACCAAGCAGACTCATCCACTGGCAGGCGGCATCGGCATCCTCGCGGCGCTGGCGCTGCTGTTCAGCGCTTCGGCCGGGGCTGAGTTGCGCTCGCTGGGCGATAGCGATCTGGACGACGTGGTCGGCCAGGCCGGGATCAGCATCAGCGCCTCGCTCAATCTCCAGGAAAATCCTTCGCAGACGCGCTGCGCCGGCGGTTGCGGCGCGCGCCTGGCGATCCAGCCGGCCGGCAGCGGCAACAACTACCTGGTGATCGACGATATCAGCGGCAAGTTCAGCTTCGACGAAGTCACCCTGGACGTGGTGACCATCAAGGACGGCTTCGGCGGCGACGGCGCTGCCTTCAACCGCCCGGTGCTGCGCGTCGGCCTGAAGGACACCAGCTTCCAGGACCTGCGCTTCACCATCGCTGGCGCCAACAAGGCGCGCGGTACCGATCCTGGGCTGGTGCAGACCAACCTGGTCAGCGCACGCATCGACGGCACCCTCAAGCTGCAAGGCAACGTCAACATCTTCACCGTCGCCCCGCGTTGAGGGCGAACCGTCGCATGGCGGGACAAAGCCGCTCCGCCGAGGTCGAAGAACCGCTATCATTGCCTGCCTGAACGCCGGGGGCGAAACCGTCCCCGCGCATCGCCTAATTGCCGGTGCCCGAGATTTGATCGAAGAACAGCGTCGCCGCGCCTTCCTGGGCGCGATGCAGATAACCAGTTGGCTGCCCCGCCAGCCGTTGCCGTTCGCCGCACCCTCGCGGCCGGAGTTGCTGGAGACCCCGCCCCGGGAAGAGCCGGCGGTGCCTGTGCGTGCGCGCGCCGCGATCGATGCGCCGCAGGCCCGCGTCCCGCAAGCCGAGGCGCCGGCCAGCGCGTCAAGCGTGGCTCCTGCCGCGCCCGCGGAAGGCCGGGGGATTCCGATCAGCCTGCCGAAGCCGGGCGCCCCGGCGGCGAAGAAAGCCGAGCCGGTCGCGCCGGTCGAAGAGGCCCCGGCCGAGCCGCCGGCGGTCCAGGCCCCGCCGCCGCGCTTCGCCTTGCAACTGCTGCAGGCGGGCTCCTGCACCCTGCTGGTCGAACTGCCCACCGGCGAACCCTTCGCCAGCCGCGATCCGGGTTACCTGCTGCTGCGCGACCTGCTGCGCGCCGCCGGCCTGCCGGACAGCCCGCGGCTGATCGGCGAACCGGTACGCTGGCCGCTGCTGGCGCGCGGCAACCTCGACCAGGGGCCGCAGGCGGCCCTAGAGTTCGTCCAGAGCTTCGTCGCCGCGCGCATGGAGGAGAGCGAGCGTAGCCGCTGCCTGTGGTTGGTCGGCCTGCCGGCGATCCGCTTCGCCGGCGAGGGCGACGAGGGCAGCCTGTTCCGCGAACTGCAGGTGGACGGTCTGGGCGCAACCTGGGCCGTGCCGGGCCTGGAAGCCCTCATGGAAGAACCCGCCCTCAAGGGCGAGCTGTGGCGCGCCATGCGCCGTGTCCGTCAGCGCTGGTCGAGCGAGATTCAATGAGCGATGCGATTTCCTTCCGCCCGATGACCGAGGCGGACCTCGATGCCGTGCTGAAAATCGAATATGCCGCCTTCAGCCACCCATGGACCCGTGGCATCTTCAGCGAAGGCCTGAAGAACTACCATTGCTGGCTGATGTTCGAGGGTAGCCAGCAGGTCGGCCATGGCGTCATCCAGATCATCCTCGACGAGGCGCACCTGCTGAATATCACGGTGAAGCCCGAAAGCCAGGGGCGTGGCCTCGGTCTGCGCCTGCTCGAACACCTGATGCGCGAGGCGGCCGGCCACCAGGCTCGCGAATGCTTCCTCGAAGTGCGCGCTTCCAACCAGGCCGCCTACCGCCTCTACGAACGCTACGGTTTCAACGAGATCGGCCGCCGTCGCGACTACTACCCCGCCGTCGGCGGGCGCGAAGACGCCCTGGTCATGGCCTGCACCCTGTTCGACTGAGGCTTGCTCCGCTTCCCTGCCGGCAACTAGCTATCACTTGGAGTAGCTGGCTGGCCTTCTGGCACCGCCGTACCCTTACCAGCATTCCGATTCTCGCCTGCATACCGCAGGCAGGTCCCTTCATGCGGTAACCCTTCGCGGGAGTGCGAAGTCAGGTCGACAGCGGCCGGTGGCAGGATGCGCAGACTGGAGCCCCCCATGTGCGACACCCTGATCCTTCGCCACCAGGGCCAGACCTGGTTCGCCAAGAACAGCGACCGCGAGCCCGCCGAACCGCAGCGTCTGCTGCGCCTGCCGGCGGTGCGCAACGATCCGGAAGCGCGCTTGCGCACCACCTACCTCGACATTCCCCAGGCCGCCCAGCGACATGCGCTGGTGATCAGCCAGCCGAGCTGGATCTGGGGCGCGGAAATGGGCGTCAATGAGCACGGCGTGGCCATCGGCAACGAAGCGGTGTTCACCAAGCTGACCCGTCAGCGCGGCACCGCGCTGCTCGGCATGGACCTGCTGCGCCTGGGACTGGAGCGCGGTGCCAGCGCCCGCGAGGCGCTAGAGGTGATCACCGGGTTGTTGCAGCGTTACGGCCAGGGCGGCCCGGCCGGCTACCGTGACAAGCGCATCCGCTACGACAACAGCTTTCTCATCGCCGACCCCGGCGAAGCCTGGGTGCTGGAAACCGCCGGCAACCTGTGGGCGGCGAAGAAGGTCGAGCGCTGGGCCATCTCCAACGCCCTGACCCTTGGCCACGAATTCGACCTGTGCAGCCGCGACCTCGAGGACCAGGCACGCCGCCAGGGCTGCTGGGATGGTCGCGGCGACTTCCACTTCGCGCGGGTCTTCGACACCCGCCTGCTACCCTGGGTCGGCGGTGCGCACCGGCGCTGTCGGATCAACCAGCGCTTCCTCGACAGTCTGCCTGGCGAGCCGGACTGGCACGCGCTGTTCGTCGCGCTGCGCCACCATGGCCCGCGCGGGGACCACTTCCGCCGCCACAACAACCGCCAGGTATGCATGCACGCCGGCAGCTTCTGGCGGCCTTCGCAGACCACCGCCAGTCTGGTCGCCCGCTTGCGCGACGACGGCCCGCTACTGGCCGCCACCGGTACTTCGGCGCCGTGCCTGGGACTGTTCCAGCCGCTGTCCTTCGATCCGGCCTCCGGCGCCGCCGTGCTCAGCCAGCCGCGCGAGGCGGTACAGGAATCCCCCTGGTGGCGCTTCGAGGCGGTGCACCGCCGCGCGCTCACCGACCGAGCCTTCCGCCGGCTCCTGCGCAGCGGCCGTGATTGGCTGGAACGGGAACTCTTCGCCGACCTCGCACAGCCCGACTGGCCGCGCCTGGCAGAGGACGCCGCAGTCTGGCACGCCTGTTGGCATGATCAGGTCGCCATGCAGCCGCTGGCGCAGCAGCGCTGGTGGCGTAGTCACGCCGCGCTGTGACGCTTGTCAAACGGGCATCGCCTTCCGTAAGGTGCTGCACCGGTCAAACGAGGGGCATGCCATGAGCGACTTGCAGCAACTGTTCGAGAACAACGTCCGCTGGGCCGAAGCGATCAAGCAGGAAGACCCGGACTTCTTCGCCAAGCTGGCCCGCCAGCAGACCCCCGAGTACCTCTGGATCGGCTGCTCCGACGCGCGGGTGCCGGCCAATGAAATCGTCGGCATGCTGCCCGGCGACCTGTTCGTCCATCGCAACGTCGCCAACGTCGTGCTGCACACCGACCTCAACTGCCTGTCGGTGATCCAGTTCGCCGTCGACGTGCTCAAAGTCAAGCACATCCTGGTCACCGGCCACTACGGCTGCGGCGGCGTGCGCGCCTCCCTGCACAACGACCAGCTCGGCCTGATCGACGGCTGGCTGCGCAGCATTCGCGACCTCGCCTACGAATACCGCGAGCACCTGGAGCAGTTGCCGACCGAGGAGGAGCGCGTCGATCGCCTCTGCGAGCTCAACGTGATCCAGCAGGTGGCCAACGTCAGCCACACCAGCATCGTCCAGAACGCCTGGCACCGCGGCCAGTCGCTGTCCGTGCATGGCTGCATCTACGGGATCAAGGATGGCCTGTGGAAGAACCTCAACGTCACCGTCAGCGGCCTCGACCAGTTGCCGCCGCAGTATCGCTTGAGTCCGCTGGGCGGTTGCTGCTGAGAGAGGCGGAAGCTCTTTCCCACGAGTTCCCCTGTCCCTGGAGGGACAGGGGAACTGTCGAGGACGGGCTTCAGAACTCCACGCTATACGTCAGGCTGTAGGTCCGCCCCCGTCCCTTGTAGTCGAACAGTCCCGCTGGTGCGAGCCCGCCGTAGTAGACCTGGGCGCGTTGTCCCCAGACCGTGGTGTAGTCCTTGTCCAGCAGGTTCTGGATGCCCGCGGTGAGGGTGCCCACCGGCAGCGCCTGGGTGCCGAGCAGGTCGAACAGCGTGTAGCCGTCGATCTTGTTGCCCGGCTCGTCGTTCAGGTTGAAGGTGCGCACGCCCTGCAGGCGCAGGCTGCGCTGGTCGTCCTTCCAGCCGACGAAGGCGCCGGCCTTGGACGGGCTGGCCGAGGTCACGTCCTGCTTCAGCCAGCGGCCGTCGACCTTCTCCTGGGAGCGGATGGCCAGGCCGTTGACGCCGACCTGCCAGTGATCGTCCAGCCAGTAGGTAGCCTGGCCCTCCAGGCCGTAGTTGCGCTTCTTGGTGTCCTGCTGCAGCACCGCCAGGGTCTTCGAGTCGTACTTGATGCTCTTGTCCGACCAGGAATAGAACGCCGCCACCTGGGTATCCAGGGCACCGTCGGTGTGCCGCCAGCCCAGCTCGACCTGCTTGGTCTTGATCCCGTCCAGCGGCGAGTCGTTCACGCTGACCCCCTGCAACAGCGGGTAGTGGCCATTGCCGTCGGCTGCGCCGTAGCGTCCGAAACCGTAGTACTTGGCCGGGTCCGGCAGCTCGAAGCCTTCGCTGTAGTTGGCCCAGACCTGTTGTTGCAGGTTCAGCTTGTAGATGGCGCCGACGTTGACCAGGTTGACGTCGTAGTCCTTGCTCCCGCCCGGAACCGCGTCGGCGGTCTTGCCGAGGCCGTTGGCGATGAGGATCTGCTGGTTCGCCGCAACGAAGTCGCTGACGTCGGTGCTCATCGACTGGCGCCGCACGCCGGCGCTCAGGGTCAGGTCGTCGGTGGCCTTCCAACTGCCCTGGAGGAAGAAGGCGCGGCTGTCGGTATCGATGTCCGGGTAGCGGCCCAGCTTGGCCTGTTCGCTGGCTACCAGCCCGCCGCTGGCGGCGGCGAGCGGCAGGTTGAAGAGCATCTGGTCGGACGTGAATTTTTCCCGGTCCAGGTCCACCCCGTAGGTCAGGCTGGCGCGCTCCCAGGTCTTCACCAGGGCCAGTTTCATCCCGTAGTAGTCGGTGTCCTGCTGCGAGGCCGAGTAGTAGGAAGTGCCGTAGTTGATTGCGCCACTATTGCTGTAGCGGATGGTGGGGAAGGGGTTGAAGGCCATCTTCTCGTTGCGGTAGTAGGCCTGCAGGTAGAGGTCGTGACCCAGCACTTCCGGCGCATGGTAGGTGGCGTTGAACTGATGGCGCTTGCTTTCCGGCTCGCGGTCGAGGTCGACGCCGCCCTTGATCGAATAGGGTGCCCGTCCGCGCAGGGCATCGAAGTTGCGCCCGAGATCGAGGCCGCGGTCGCCGTCGTAGCCGGAGTCGTAGTACTGCAGGCCGAGATCGAGGCTGTGGCCATTGGCGAAAGTGAAGCCAAGGCTGCCCATCAGGTCCACCGACCTGTTGTACTGCAGGTCGGTCTGGGTGATGTCCGTCAGTACCTGGTCGCCATTGCCGTCGTAGGCCGCGCCGTTCTTCTGGTAGGCGATGGCCAGGCGGCCGTTGAACAGGTCGTTGCCGCCGCTGATCGACTGCGCCGCGCGCAGGTCATGGTCCTCATGGCTCTGGAAGCCGCTGCGGGCGCCCAGCTCGGTATTGAAGCGAGTGTCGCCGCCGACGCCCTTCTTGGTCACGATGTTGATGATCCCGCCGGTGGCGCCGCCGCCGTACACCGCGCTGGCGCCGGACATCACCTCGATGCGCTCGATGTTGAATGGGTCGATGGAGTCGAACTGCCGGCTGATGCCCCGCGAACTGTTCAGCGACACTCCGTCGATCATCACCAGCACGCTGCGTCCGCGCAGATTCTGGCCGTTGTTGGTACGACCCTGGGAGCCGATATCCAGGCCCGGGATCAATTGTCCCAACGCCTCCTTCAGCGGCACGCCGGCCTGGGTCTGCTGGTCCAGTTGCTCGCGCTCGATCACCCAGACCGTGCCGGGCAACTCGCTGATGCTGGTCGGCGCGCGCGAGCCGATCACCACCATTTGCTGCTCCACCGGATCGGCAGCCAGCGCAGGAGCGAAAAACGAAGCGAAGAGGGACAGGGAAAGCGCCAGGGGAGCCGGGCGCGAAGGGATGGAGCGGGGCATGAGGAGATGTCCGAGTTGCTGTTGTTTTGATGGGCGGCAAAGCTAAACAAATCGATAATGATTATCAAATGATTCGAACTGTTTCAATGAGGCATGCCTGGCTTCCAAAGCAAGATGAAATGCCTGACACGGGGCGCTGCGCATGGCGTGGCCCTACAGCGGATCCTCGGGCATTCCTCGATGACGATGCGGTATGCGCACCTAACGCCGGAGCACTTGGAATCGGCGATGCGCTTTTCTCCGATTACTCAGTCTGGCTACAAATTGACCACATGAGGATCTGTGGTAATCTGTAGTGAAGTTAACGCTTAACGTTAAGGGTTAATGAATGATTCTGACCTTTCGCTGCGACGAGACTCGTCAGCTTTTTGAGACGGGTCTTTCGAGACGGTGGGGAGCGATCCTCACAGTCGCTACGCGTAAGCTCGCAATGCTTCATGCGGCTACGGAGCTTCGAGACTTGCGCTCTCCACCTGGAAACCGGTTGGAGCCGTTGCAGGGAAAGCGGGCGGGCCAACATAGCATCAGGATCAATGACCAGTGGCGTGTCTGTTTCGTCTGGACGGATGCGGGTCCCGAAGAAGTCGAAATAGTTGATTACCACTGAGGAGGTGGACCATGGCTACCAATGGTATGCGCCCCATCCATCCTGGGGAAATATTGCGCGATGAGTTTCTGATGGAGTTGGATATCTCTCCAGCTGCTCTAGCACGCGCTTTGAAAGTCTCCGCTCCGACAGTGAATGATATCGTTCGTGAGCAGCGTGGTATCTCCGCAGATATGGCGATTCGTCTGGGGCGTTACTTTGATACGTCCGCTCAGTTCTGGATGAATCTCCAGAGTGAGTATTCGTTAGCAACTGCTTATGCGGCGAATGGCGAGCAGATCGAACATGAGATTGAGCCGCTGCTTGCTCAGGGATAGCGGTGACGTTGATCGTAGAGCCCCGCGGATGCGGGGCTTTTTTATGCGAACCGTAAATCGGTAAAGGGGGGCGTAGACGGTTTGTAGTCGGTTTGTAGTCTGCCGACCAAAACAAAAAGGGGTTAGCTTGCGCTAACCCCTTGAAAAATATGGTGGCTACACCGGGACTTGAACCTGGGACATCAGCATTATGAATGCTGCGCTCTAACCGACTGAGCTATGTAGCCGAGTGGCGCGCATTTTCCGTATCTCGGGCGGGGCTGTCAACCCCTGGGCCTAGATAATTTTCTGATCTTTCAATCGTTTAGACGGAAGGGGTCGGATCGCCGGAGAGAGGGCGATGGGGAGGGGCAGGAACGAAAAGCCCCGGCGCTTGGCCGGGGCTTTCCTGGGACGGGAAGGGGATTACACGTTGAAGCGGAAATGCATCACGTCGCCGTCCTTGACGATGTAGTCCTTGCCTTCCAGGCGCCACTTGCCGGCTTCCTTGGCGCCCTGTTCGCCCTTGAACTGGATGAAGTCGTCGTAGGCGACCACTTCGGCGCGGATGAAGCCTTTCTCGAAGTCGGTGTGGATCACGCCGGCGGCCTGCGGGGCGGTGGCGCCGACGCGGACGGTCCAGGCGCGGACTTCCTTCACCCCGGCGGTGAAGTAGGTCTGCAGGTTGAGCAGGCCGTAGCCGGCACGGATCACACGGTTCAGGCCGGGTTCCTCGAGACCGAGGGACTCGAGGAACATGTCCTTCTCTTCGCCGTCTTCCAGCTCGGCGATCTCGGCTTCGATCTTGTTGCACACCGGCACCACCACCGCGCCTTCTTCCTCGGCGATGGCCTTCACCACATCCAGGTGCGGGTTGTTCTCGAAGCCGTCCTCGGCGACGTTGGCGATGTACATCACTGGCTTGCTGGTCAGCAGGTGGAAGCTGCGTACCAGGCGCTTCTCCTCGTCACCGAGGTTCTTCAGCAGCGAACGCGCCGGCTTGCCTTCGGTGAAGTGGGGGATGAGCTTTTCCAGCAGGGCCTTCTGGGCCAGGGCTTCCTTGTCGCCGCCCTTGGCGTTGCGGGCGACTTTCTGCAGTTGCTTCTCGCAGCTGTCGAGGTCGGCGAAGATCAGTTCGAGGTCGATGATCTCGATGTCGCGCTTGGGGTCGACGCTGTTGGACACGTGGATCACGTTGTCGTCTTCGAAGCAGCGCACCACGTGGGCGATGGCGTCGGTCTCGCGGATGTTGGCGAGGAACTTGTTGCCCAGGCCCTCACCCTTGGAGGCGCCCGCCACCAGGCCGGCGATGTCGACGAATTCCATGGTGGTCGGCAGTACGCGCTCGGGCTTGACGATCTCGGCCAGGGCGTTCAGGCGCGCGTCGGGCATCGGCACGATGCCGCTGTTCGGCTCGATGGTGCAGAACGGGAAGTTTTCCGCCGCGATACCGGATTTGGTCAGGGCGTTGAACAGGGTGGACTTGCCGACGTTGGGCAGGCCGACGATGCCGCAGTTGAATCCCATGCTATGTCCCTCGCGCTCAGACAGGCGCTAGAAAAGTGGTTCAGGCCTTCTGGCTGTGCAGCTTCTGCATCGCCCGGGTCCAGTCCCCGGCGAGCATTTCCGGCAGCACGCCGAGGGCGAAGTCGATGCTGGTGTCGAGCAGTTCCTGCTCGCTGCGCGGGGCGCGGCCGAGCACGTAACCGGAAACCAGGCTGCTGTGCCCCGGATGGCCGATGCCAAGCCGCAGGCGATGGAAAGAATTCTGATTGCCGAGCTGGGCGATGATATCGCGCAACCCGTTGTGCCCGCCGTGTCCACCGCCGGTCTTGAGCTTGGCGACGCCAGGGGGCATGTCGAGTTCGTCGTGGGCCACCAGGATGGCGTCCGGGGCGATCCGGAAGAATCCCGCCAGCGCCGCCACGGACTGGCCGCTGCGGTTCATGTAGGTAGTCGGGATCAACAGACGAACGTCCTTGCCCTGGTGGCTGAACTTGCCGACCAGGCCGAAATACTTGCGGTCAGCCACGAGGCTGACGCCCTGGGCATGCGCCAGGCGCTCAACGAAAAGGGCCCCCGCGTTATGCCGGGTCTGGTCGTATTCAGGACCCGGGTTTCCCAGGCCAACGATCAGTTGTACGGCAGTCACGACGGGAGCCCCTCTCTATAAAAAGGCGATCGAGTAATGAATTACTCGGCGGCGCCTTCTTCGCTACCTTCTTCCTTCACCACGCGGGAAGCGTGGATGTTGGCAACGGCCAGATCGTTGCCGTGGGCCAGTTGTACCAGCTCGACGCCTTTCGGAGCCTTGAGGTCCGACAGGTGAACGATCTGGCCCAGCTCGACCTTGGCCATGTCGACTTCGATGAATTCCGGCAGGTCTTTCGGCAGGCAGGAAACTTCGACTTCGGAGATGGTGTGGGAGATCTCGCCACCGGATTGCTTGACGCCAACGGCTACTTCTTCGTTGATGAAGTGCAGCGGTACGTGGGCGGTCAGCTTGTGGTCGGCGACCACGCGCAGGAAGTCGGCGTGCATCACGAAGCCTTTCGCCGGATGGCGCTGCAGGGCCTTGATCAGTACGGTTTCCTTGGCGCCGCCAACGTTCAGGGCGATCACGTGGCTGAAGGCAGCCTCGTTTTCCAGGAGCTTGGCGATTTCGCGCAGTTCCAGGGTTACGGACTGGGGCTCTTTGTCGCCGCCGTAAACGACAGCAGGAACCAGACCGGCGTTACGACGCAGGCGGCGGCTCGCACCTTTCCCCAGATCGGAACGCACTTGGGCATTCAGAATAAAGTCGACCATTGTGTATCTCCAAAAATAACAATGCGCCCGAACGCTTGCGACCAGCGTTCGGGCGATTTCAAAGGCCCCGCCGGAGCGGGGCGTTTTCGTTCAGGCGCGTTCGCCGAGGCTGGGCCTCAGCGGAACATCGCGCTGATCGATTCTTCGTTGCTGATCCGGCGCATGGCTTCCGCAACGACCGGAGCGATGTCCAGCTGGCGGATGCGGCCACAGGCCTGGGCAGCGGCGGACAGCGGGATGGTGTTGGTCACCACCAGCTCGTCCAGTACGGATTTCTCGATGTTCTCGATGGCACGGCCGGACAGCACCGGGTGGGTGCAGTAGGCGATGACCTTGGCGGCGCCGTGCTCTTTCAGTGCCTTGGCGGCGTGACCGAGGGTGCCGGCGGTATCGACCATGTCGTCTACCAGTACGCAGGTACGGCCTTCGACGTCACCGATGATGTGCATCACTTCGGACTGGTTGGCCTTGGGACGACGCTTGTCGATGATCGCAAGGTCCACGCCCAGGGACTTGGCCACGGCGCGCGCGCGCACCACGCCGCCGATGTCTGGGGAGACGATCATCAGGTTCTCGAAGCGCTGGTCTTCGATATCGTCCACCAGCACGGGGGAACCGTAGATGTTGTCTACCGGGATATCGAAGAAGCCCTGGATCTGATCCGCGTGCAGGTCGACCGTGAGGACACGGTTGACCCCGACGACGGTCAGCATGTCGGCCACTACCTTGGCGCTGATGGCCACGCGGGCGGAGCGCGGACGGCGATCCTGGCGGGCATAGCCGAAGTAGGGGATGACAGCGGTGATACGAGTGGCCGAGGAGCGGCGGAAGGCATCGGCCATCACCACCAGTTCCATCAGGTTGTCGTTGGTCGGCGCGCAGGTCGGCTGAATCAGGAATACGTCCTTGCCGCGGACGTTTTCGTTGATTTCGACGCTGATTTCGCCATCGGAGAATTTGCCAACTGAAACATCGCCAAGAGGAATGTGCAGCTGACGCACGACGCGTCGTGCAAGATCGGGGTTAGCGTTCCCCGTGAAGACCATCATCTTGGACACGCTACAGGTACCTGTGTCGACCGAAGGGATCCGGATGAAATACAGAAGAGGAAAATGGCAGGGGCGGCTGGATTCGAACCAACGCATGGCAGGATCAAAACCTGCTGCCTTACCGCTTGGCGACGCCCCTGTGGTATTGCTCGAATGCCGTTTCGGCATTCCTTTCTCAGACCAGAGTTTCCAGCTTCCGGTGCAACATCGAGAGGTTGCTTCCTTTGGCGACGAACCTCTGAAGGTGGTCTGGAAGAAGGGCCGAGACTTTATCAGCTTCAGCTTTGTTTGGGAAGCTCCCAAACACACAACCTCCAGTGCCGGTTAATCTAGCTGAAACAAATTTGTTTAGCAAGATCAAAGCGTTACGAACTTCTGGGTAACGCCTCTCGACTACCGGCTGACAGTCGTTTCGGCTGTCCCCCTCGAGAACGGTGCGCACTTTAATGGCGGGAGAATCGCGTGTCAACAGTGGATCTGAAAAAATTTCTGCTGTGCTGACAAGTACTTGCGGAACCACGACGAGATACCAGGGCTCCGGGATATCCACCGGGGTGAGCTTTTCGCCCACGCCCTCGGCGAAAGCCGCGCGTCCGCGGGTGAAGACCGGCACGTCGGCGCCCAGGCGCAGGCCCAGGGCGGCGATGCGGTCCTCGTCCCAGCCGAGTTGCCAGAGATGGTTCAAGGCCAGGAGCGTCGTGGCGGCGTCGGAGCTGCCGCCGCCGATGCCGCCCCCCATGGGCAAGCGCTTGTCCAGCCAGATGTCGACGCCTTGCAGGCTGCCGGAGGCTTCCTGCAGCCCGCGCGCGGCGCGCACGATCAGGTTGCTGTCGTGCGGCACCCCGGCGATTTCCGTGTGCAGGCGTACCTGGCCGTCCTGGCGGGCTTCGAAATGCAGCTCGTCGCCGTGGTCGAGGAATTGGAACAGGGTCTGCAACTCGTGATAGCCATCGTCGCGGCGGCCGAGGATATGCAGGAACAGATTGAGCTTGGCCGGGGCAGGCAGGCTGAGGCGCACGCTCATGTCAGCGGCCGAGCTGGCGCGGCTGCCAGTCCTTGATCACCAGGGTGACGTCGAGGTCCTGGCCGTGCAGCTTCAGGCGCTCGGGTAGCCAGTAGCCGTTCTGTTCGGCGTAGCGGGTGTATTCGATCTGCCAGCCGTCCTGTTCCAGGCGCGCCAGGCGGCTGTCGGCGTCGAGGGTCAGGCGGCTCTTGCTGTCCGGCGCCGGGAGGCCGCGTACCCACCAGAGCAGGTGCGAGACCGGCAGGCGCCAGCCTAGTTGTTCTTCCAGCAGGGCTTCCGGGGACTCAGCCTGGTAGCGGCCCTGCCCGGCGACCTCCAGGCTCACCGCGCCTTCACGCCCGGTCAGGCGTGCTGCGCCGCGGCCGAGCGGGCCGGACAGGCGGATGTCGTAGTAGCCCTGGCGCTGCAGCCAGAACAGGGTGCCGCTGCCGGAGTCGCGCGGGGCGCGGATGCCGACCTTGCCGTCGATCTGCCAGGCATCCAGCTCGCTGAGTTGCTGCTTGTGGGTTTTCCAGGTCTGCGCATCGCCCTGGCCTTCCAGGGCTTCGTGGGAGGTCAGGCCGGCGCAGCCGCTGAGCAGGGCCAGCGCGGAGGCGGCGAGGAAAAGACGTAGACGCATGGTTTCAAGGAGTCTCGGCGCCGGTCAGGCGCTTGATGGTGCGGCGCAGCACGTCGCTGTCGGGCTGCTTGTCGAGGTATTCGCGCCAGATGGCTCGGGCGTCGTCCTGGCGCCCCTGGGCCCAGAGGACTTCGCCCAGGTGCGCGGCGACCTCGTGGTCGGGGTAGCGCTGCAGCGCCTGGCGCAGGTAGCGCTCGGCGTCCGCCAGCTTGCCCTGGCGATAGTTGATCCAGCCCATGCTGTCGAGGATCGCCGGGTCGTCCGGGTTCAACTTGTGCGCCTTGAGGATCAGCTCGCGCGCCTCGGTGTAGCGGGTAGTGCGGTCGGCCAGGGTGTAGCCGAGGGCGTTGAGGGCCATGGCGTTGTCCGGCTCGCGGGCGATGACGAAGCGCAGGTCCTTTTCCATCTGCGCCAGGTCGTTACGCTTCTCCGCCAGCATCGAGCGGGTGTAGAGCAGGTTGAGGTCCTCCGGGTACTGCTTCAGACCCTCCTGGATGGCCTGCCAGGCCTTTTCCTGCTGGTCGTTGTTGGACAGCGCCTCGGCTTCGATCAGGTACAGCTGGATGGCGTAGTCGGGTTGCTCGCTGCGCGCCTTGTCCAGGCGCTGGGCGGCTTCGTCGACGCGACCGGCCTTGAGCAGGACGTCGGTCTGGCGCAGTTGCGCCGGGAGGAAGTCATTGCCCGGGCCGACCTGGGTGTACTCGTCGAGGGCGCGCGCGGTGTCCTTCTGTTCCTCGGCGAGGCGGCCGAGGTTGAAGTGGGCGGCGTCGACGTGGCTGTCGCGCTCGACCAGTTCTTCCAGGTAGATCCTGGCTTCGTCCCAGGCCTGGGCTTCCAGGCAGACCAGCGCCAGGGAGAAACGCAGGTCGTCGTCGTCGGGGAATTGCTGGACCAGTCCGGCGAACTCGGCCTTGGCGTCGTCCAGGCGGTTCTGCTCCACCAGCAGGCGCGCGTAGGCGAGGCGCACGCGCTTGTCGTCCGGGTGTTCCTTGATCCCGGCCTTGAGCAGCGGCAGGGCCTCGTCGCTGCGCTTCATGCTCTGCAACAGGCGGGAGCGGAGCAGCAGCGGGGCGACTTCGTGGCGGCTTGCGGAGTTGTCCTCGAGCAGGGTCAGGGCTTC
Organism: Pseudomonas sp. KBN12P06040; assembly: GCF_037574965.1. Classification (NCBI taxonomy): domain Bacteria; kingdom Pseudomonadati; phylum Pseudomonadota; class Gammaproteobacteria; order Pseudomonadales; family Pseudomonadaceae; genus Pseudomonas; species Pseudomonas sp. KBN12P06040. The sequence goes on along the minus strand of NZ_JBBELS010000001.1, from coordinate 5,420,653 downwards.
GTCCGGGCGGCCGTCCTGTTGCAGCAGCAGGGCCTTGCCGAACAGCAACTGGCCGTTGTTCGGGTATTTCTTCAACAGGTGGTCGAAGCTCTGCAGCAGGCCGGTGCGGGTATCCGGGTCGGTCTCCGCGGCAGACAGGGCGAGGAAGTCGAAGTGCGTGTCGCCCTGGCCGTTGAGGACCTTCTCCATGTACACCATGGACTCCTCGTAGCGCCCGGCGCGGGCCAACTGGATCGCGGCGGCGCGTTGGGCATCGAGGTTGTCCGGCGCGCTGCGCGCCCAGAGCAGGGAGGTGTCGAGGGCTTCCTGGTCGGCGCCGAGGTATTCGGCGATGCGGAAGGCGCGCTCGGAAACTCCGGGGTCGCGGGTTTTCTGCGCCTGCACCACATAGTTGCTCAGGGCGATGTCGAAGCGGTTGCGCTGCCCGGCCAGTTCGGCCACCAGCAGCGAATACAGGCTGTCCTCGCTGAAGGAGCCGTACTTTTCCGGCTTGGCCTTGGTCTCGACCGCGGTGTCTTCCACCGGCGGGGTGCCATCGGGAGTCTTGTGGATAAGTGACTGGCAGCCGCCGAGCAGCAGCGTGACGGTCAGCAGCGCAAGGGATTTGTTCATAGAGGAAGAAAGCCGGCCTTGAACCTGCGAGGGTGGCGCCATCATGACATAAGCCGTCCGGCAAGCCCAAGGGGGCCGGGACGGGCGTCGACGAAGCTGTCTATGGGGTCAATACATCGGCAATGGTTGTCCTGCCCTTGGCGAAGTAGGAGAATTGCGCGTTTCCCCGATTAGCTCAGCGATCCTGCATGGCCTTCATTGCCCTCGGCATCAATCACAAGACCGCCTCGGTGGCTGTCCGCGAGCGCGTGGCTTTCACTCCGGAACAGATGGTCGAGGCGCTGCAGCAGCTCTGCCGCCTGACCACCAGCCGCGAGGCGGCCATCCTGTCGACCTGCAACCGGAGCGAACTCTACCTGGAGATCGACCATCCGACCGCGGACGACGTGCTCGCCTGGCTGGCGGACTACCATCGTCTGACCCTCGACGAGTTGCGCGCCTGCGCCTATGTGCACCAGGACGAAGACGCGGTGCGCCACATGATGCGCGTGGCCTCCGGCCTCGACTCGATGGTCCTCGGCGAGCCGCAGATCCTCGGCCAGATGAAGTCGGCCTACGCCGTCGCGCGCGAGGCCGGCACCGTCGGTCCGCTGCTCGGCCGCCTGTTCCAGGCCACCTTCAGTACGGCGAAGACCGTCCGCACCGATACCGCCATCGGCGAGAACCCGGTGTCCGTGGCGTTCGCCGCGGTGAGCCTGGCCAAGCAGATCTTCAGCGACCTGCACCGCAGCCAGGCGCTGCTGATCGGCGCCGGCGAGACCATCACCCTGGTCGCGCGCCACCTGTTCGAGCAAGGCGTGAAGCGCATCGTGGTGGCCAACCGCACCCTGGAGCGCGCCAGCCTGCTCGCCGAGCAGTTCGGCGCCCATGCGGTGCTGCTTTCGGAGATACCCGAGGAGTTGGCCAACAGCGATATCGTCATCAGCTCCACTGCTAGCCAGTTGCCGATCCTCGGCAAGGGCGCCGTGGAGCGCGCGCTGAAGCAGCGCAAGCACAAGCCGATGTTCATGGTCGACATCGCCGTGCCGCGCGACATCGAGCCGGAAGTCGGCGAACTGGACGACGTCTACCTCTATAGCGTCGACGACCTCCACGAAGTAGTGGCGGAGAATCTCAAGAGCCGCCAGGGCGCTGCCCAGGCCGCCGAGGAACTGGTCGGCAGCGGCGTCGCCGAGTTCATGCAGCGCCTGCGCGAACTGGCTGCGGTGGACGTGCTGCGCGCCTATCGGCAGCAGGCCGAGCGCCTGCGCGATGAAGAACTGGGCAAGGCCCAGCGGCAACTGGCCAACGGTGCCGACCCGGCCGAGGTGATGGCCCAGTTGGCCCGCGGCCTGACCAACAAACTGCTGCACGCGCCCAGCGTGCAGATGAAGAAAATGTCCGCCGAGGGCCGCATCGACGCGCTGGCCCTGGCCCAGGAGCTGTTCGCCCTCGACGAGGGCGCGCCGCGCCACTGACCGGTACCTATGCCTGCATGAAAGCTTCTCTGCTGAAAAAGCTGGATGTCCTCAGCGATCGCTACGAAGAACTGACGGCGCTGCTCGGCGACGCCGAGGTGATCAGTGACCAGACCCGCTTCCGCGCCTATTCCCGCGAGTACGCCGAGGTCGAACCGGTGATCCTGGCGTTCCGCGACTACCGCAAGGTGCAGGCCGACCTCGAGGGCGCCCAGGCGTTGCTCAAGGACAGCGACCCGGAGTTGCGCGACCTCGCCGAGGAGGAGGTCGCCGAAGCGCGCGGCCGTCTCGCTGCCCTCGGCGACAGCCTGCAGCGCATGCTGCTGCCGAAGGATCCCAACGACAGCCGCAACGTGTTCCTGGAGATCCGTGCCGGCACCGGTGGCGACGAGGCGGCGATCTTCTCCGGCGACCTGTTCCGCATGTATTCGCGCTACGCCGAGCGCCAGGGCTGGCGGGTCGAGACGCTGTCGGAGAACGAGGGCGAGCACGGTGGCTACAAGGAAGTGATTGCCCGGGTCGAGGGCGACAACGTCTACGCCAAGCTCAAGTTCGAGTCCGGCGCGCACCGCGTGCAGCGGGTGCCGGAAACCGAATCCCAGGGCCGGATCCACACTTCCGCCTGCACTGTCGCGGTGCTGCCGGAGCCGGACGAACAGGCAACGATCGAGATCAACCCGGCCGACCTGCGGGTGGACACCTACCGTTCCTCCGGCGCCGGCGGCCAGCACGTCAACAAGACCGACTCGGCGGTGCGCATCACCCACATTCCCAGCGGCATCGTGGTCGAGTGCCAGGAAGAGCGCTCGCAGCACAAGAACCGCGCCAAGGCCATGGCCTGGCTGGCGGCCAAGCTCAACGACCAGCAGCAGGCCGCGGCGCAGCAGGCGATCGCCAGCACGCGCAAGCTGCTGGTGGGCTCGGGCGACCGCTCGGAGCGCATCCGTACCTACAACTTCCCGCAAGGGCGGGTCACCGACCATCGCATCAACCTTACCCTGTACTCCCTGGGCGAGGTGATGGAGGGCGCGGTGGAACAGGTGATCGAGCCGTTGCTGCAGGAATACCAGGCCGATCAACTGGCGGCCCTGGGCGACTGATATGACCACTATCTGTACCCTTCTCAAGGATTCCCAACTGCCCGATTCGCCCAGCGCCCGGCTCGACACCGAGTTGCTGCTGGCGGCGGCGATGGGCAAGCCGCGCAGCTTCCTGCGTACCTGGCCGGAGCGCATCGTGCCGCGCGAGGCCAACGAGCGGTTCGACGACTGGATCGCCCGTCGGCGCAACGGCGAGCCGGTGGCCTACATCCTTGGCCACCAGGGCTTCTGGAGCCTGGACCTGGAGGTCGCGCCACACACCCTGATCCCGCGCCCGGACACCGAACTGCTGGTGGAAACCGCGCTGGCGACCCTCGCGGCGGACACCGCTACGGTGCTCGACCTGGGCACCGGCACCGGCGCCATCGCCCTGGCCCTGGCCAGCGAGCGGCCGCTGTGGACAGTGACTGCGGTGGACCGTGTGGAAGAGGCCGTGGCGCTGGCCGAGCGCAATCGCCAGCGGCTGCTCCTGGAGAACGTCGAGGTGCGCCGCAGCCACTGGTTCTCCGCCCTCGATGGCCGGCGCTTCCGGATGATCGTCGGCAATCCGCCGTACATCCCTGCCAGCGACCCGCACCTGAGCGAGGGCGACGTGCGTTTCGAGCCGAAGAGCGCGCTGGTCGCGGGTAGCGATGGCCTCGACGACATCCGCCAGATCGTCGCCCAGGCGCCGCGGCATTTGCTGGACGAAGGCTGGCTGCTGCTCGAGCACGGCTATGATCAAGGGGCGGCGGTGCGCGAACTGCTCGGCGCCCGCGGCTTCGCCGGGGTACATACGTTGCGCGACCTCGGCGGCAACGAGCGGATCACACTCGGACAATGGGCATGCTGAGCGACGAGGAACTGCTGCGCTACAGTCGCCAGATCCTGCTGGCGCAGGTCGACGTCGAGGGCCAGCTGCGCCTGAAGCGCAGCCGCGCACTGATCGTCGGTCTTGGCGGCCTGGGTTCGCCGGTGGCGCTGTACCTGGCCGCGGCCGGGGTCGGCGAGCTGCACCTGGCGGATTTCGATACGGTCGACCTGACCAACCTGCAACGGCAGGTCATCCACGATGGCGCCAGCGTGGGTATCGGCAAGGTGGAGTCGGCGATGCGCCGGCTGGGCGCACTGAATCCGCAGATCCGCCTGGTCAGCCATAGCGCCGCGCTGGACGAGGACTCCCTCGATGCCGCCGTGGCGGCGGTCGACCTGGTGCTCGACTGCACCGACAACTTCGCCACCCGCGAGGCGGTCAACGTCGCCTGCGTGCGCGCCGGCAAGCCGCTGGTCAGTGGCGCGGCGATCCGTCTTGAGGGCCAGCTTTCGGTATTCGATACCCGCTGCGACGCAAGCCCCTGCTACCACTGCCTCTACGGGCACGGCAGCGAGGCCGAGCTGACCTGCAGCGAGGCCGGCGTGATCGGTCCGCTGGTGGGCCTGGTCGGTAGCCTGCAGGCGCTGGAGGCGCTCAAGCTGCTGGCCGGTTTCGGCGAACCGCTGGTGGGCCGCCTGCTGCTGGTGGACGCCCTCGGCACGCGCTTCCGCGAATTGCGGGTGCGTCGCGATCCTTCCTGTGCCGTCTGCGGGCAACGCCATGGCGGTTGAGTCGGCCGCGGTCGGCGTTTTCGATTCCGGGGTCGGCGGGCTCAGCGTATTGCGTGAGATTCGTGCGCGCCTGCCATCCGAATCGTTGCTCTACGTCGCCGACAACGCCCATGTGCCCTACGGCGAGAAGAGCGCGGAGTACATCCGCGAACGCTGCGAGCGGATCGGTGATTTCCTTCTGGAGCAGGGCGCCAAGGCTCTGGTACTGGCCTGCAATACCGCGACGGCAGCGGCTGCGGCGGAATTGCGCGAACGTTATCCGCAGGTGCCGCTGGTGGCCATGGAGCCGGCGGTGAAGCCGGCCGCGGCGGCCACCCGCAACGGTCGGGTCGGCGTCCTCGCCACCACCGGAACTCTGAAGAGCGCGCGTTTCGCCGCCTTGCTCGACCGCTTCGCCAGCGATGTACAGGTCTTCACCCAGCCCTGTCCGGGGCTGGTCGAGCGCATCGAAGCCGGCGATCTCTATGGGCCGCAAACCCGGGCACTGCTGGAACGCCTGCTGGCACCCATCCTCGAACAGGGCTGCGATACGCTGATCCTCGGCTGTACTCATTATCCCTTCGTCAAACCCCTGCTGGCCGAGCTGATCCCGGCGGAGATGGCGGTGATCGATACGGGAGCGGCTGTCGCCCGGCAGCTGGAGCGCGTATTGTCGGCGCGGGCGCTACTGGCCTCTGGCCAGGCCGCAACGCCGCGTTTCTGGACCAGCGCGCTGCCGGAGGAGATGGAAAGGATCCTGCCGATCCTCTGGGGAAGCCCGGAAAGCGTAGGAAAATTAGTCGTTTAGTCGTTCCTGGCAGACGTGACAGCGATTTTTTGAACTAAAGCGTTTGGTCTAGTATCTGCTTTAGTAAGTGCGCTCTTATAATGCGCAGCTTGAATGCGGGGGCTTTCATGCAACTTTCGAAAAGGACGTTTCAATGAAGAAACTACTTCCGCTGGCCGTTCTGGCCGCACTTTCCTCCGTCCACGTGGCCTCCGCCCAGGCGGCGGACGTCTCGGCCGCCGTCGGTGCGACCGGCCAGTCGGGCATGACCTATCGCCTGGGCCTGAGCTGGGATTGGGACAAGAGCTGGTGGCAGACCTCCACCGGGCGCCTGACCGGCTACTGGGATGCGGGCTACACCTATTGGGAAGGTGGCGATGAAGGCGCCGGCAAGCATTCGCTGTCGTTCGCTCCGGTATTCGTCTATGAGTTCGCCGGCGACTCGATCAAGCCATTCATCGAGGCCGGTATCGGCGTGGCGGCGTTCTCCGGCACCCGTGTCGGCGACCAGAACCTGGGTTCCTCCCTGAACTTCGAAGACCGCATCGGCGCCGGCCTGAAGTTCGCCAACGGCCAGTCGGTCGGCATTCGGGCGATCCACTATTCCAACGCCGGCCTGAAACAGCCGAACGACGGTATCGAGTCCTACAGCCTGTTCTACAAGATCCCGATCTAGTCGGCACGGTCGAAAAAAGCCGGGTTCATCCCGGCTTTTTCATGCCTGCGATTCTTCCACCACGCCGCACCGCCCCATGGAAAGAGCGAGCCATTTGGCGGGAGGCGATAGCTCGCTGACGCGCCCTACGCGCGACCATCGCGCGGCGGCAGGTTGCGGAAAGCTGCCAGCGCCCGTTCGCGGCTGGCCTTCAGGTCGACCATCGGCCGTGGATAGTCGACCCCGGCGAACAGCCCCAGGCTGGACGGATCGTGGATCGCCTTGCGCTCCAGGCCGGCCAGTTCCGGCAGCCAGTGGCGGATGAACTCGCCGCGTGGATCGAAGCGTTCGGACTGTGAGAGCGGATTGAACAGGCGGAAGTAGGGGACGGCGTCGGTGCCGGTGGATGCGCTCCACTGCCAGCCGCCGTTGTTCGCCGCCAGGTCGCCGTCGATGAGGTGGCGCATGAACCAGCGTTCGCCTTCGCGCCAGTCGATCAGCAGGTTCTTGCTGAGGAACATCGCTACCACCATCCGCAGGCGATTGTGCATCCAGCCGGTGGCGAGCAACTGGCGCATTGCCGCGTCGATGATCGGTATGCCGGTGCGCCCCTGTTGCCAGGCTTCGAGTTCCGCCGGGGCCTGGCGCCAGCGCAGGGCTTCGGTCTCCTCGCGGAAGGGGCGGTGCCGGGAGACCCGTGGGTAGCCGCCCAGGATGTGCTTGTAGAACTCGCGCCAGAGCAGTTCGTTGATCCAGGTCGCGGCGCCTTGCTGGCCGCCGCTGAACTCGCCGCGGTTGGCAACCAGCGCGGCGTCCAGGCATTGCCTGGGCGAGAGTACGCCGGCAGCCAGGTAGGGCGACAGTTGGCTGGTGCCGGGAAGCGCCGGGAAGTCGCGCCGTTCATGGTAGTCGGCCAGGTGCTGCTCGGCGAAGTCGCGCAGGCGTTCCTGCGCTACCTCTTCGCCTGCCGGCCAGAGGCGGCGCAAGCTATCGGCCGGCCGCGGGAAGGCGGGCACGGCATCCGGCAGCGGGTCGCTGGCCAGCGCGTGCGGTGGCTGGGGCTGCGGACGCGGGCGGACACCCGGCAGGGCCTGGTACAGCCGTTCGTGGCAGACCTTGCGGAACTGGCTGAACACCTGGAAATAGCCGCCAGTTCGGGTCAGTACCGAGCCGGGGGCGAAGAACAGCTGGTCGAGGTGGCTGTGGAAGGCCACGCCCTGTTCGCGCAGGCGTTGGCCGACGGCCTGGTCGCGGCGTTCCTCGTTCACCCCGTATTCCTGGTTGACGTGTACCGCGCCGATTCCCAGCTCCCGGCAGAGCCGGCCGATGACTTCCGGGGCTTGCCGCCAGTGGCCGCAGTCGCGCACCAGCAGCGGGATGTTCAGCGCGGCGAGCTGGCGTTGCAGCTCGCCCAGGTTGCGCAGCCAGAAGTCGACCTTGCAGGGCGCATCGTCGTGTTCCCGCCACTGCGCCGGGCTGAGCAGGTAGAGGGCCGCGCAAGGGCGCCCATCGGCGGCGGCGAGGAGCGCGCTGTTATCGGTGGTTCGCAGGTCGCAGCGAAACCAGATCAGGTTCATCGGAAGTCCGTTCATGGGTTCAACAGGCCTCGTTCGCCGAGCAGGCGGCGGGCTTCCAGGGGCGTGCTCGCCAGCAGCAGGCCGGCTAGCGCCAGGGTTTCGAAGGCTTCGCGCTGGATCTCCACGGCCGGTCCGACCAGCACCACCGGGCAGCTAACCCCTGCCAGCAGGCGCGGCAGGTGCTCCGGGTTGAGGCGATGACTGGCGTACAGCAACACGCCGCGAGCTTCCAGGCGTTCGCAGGCCAGGGCCAGTTCGGCCGGTGGCAGCGGCCAGTCGAAGACCTGCAGCGGCACCTCGCCGCTGCCGAGCAACCAACTGCACAGCCAGAGGTTCGGTTCCAGCGACAGCTCGGACTGGTTGACCAGCAGCAGCGGCGCGCCCTGTTGCAGCCGCTGCTGGTGATAAAGGCGGGCGCCCAGCTTGCTGCGCAACCAGGAGAAGAAGAAGGCCCGCTCCATGCGCGCGCCGAATTGTCCCTGCCAGCGTCGTTCGAGGTGCTGCAGCAAGGGTTGCAGAAGCTTTTCGCAGAGGGTCGCTACCGGATAGAGCGACGCGGCCTGGTTGAACAGGTCGTCGAGGCGTCGCTCGGCCAGCGCGGCGATGGCGTCCAGCAGTTGTTCGTGCAGGCGTTCCCAGGGGGATTCGACATCCGCCGCCGGGGTTTCCTCCGGACGCTCCAGCAGCGCGCGCACCTGGCTGATGGCGACGCCACGCTCGAGCCAGACGAGTATCCGGCGGATGCGCTCGACCTGCTCTTCGCTGTAGAGCCGGTGCCCCTTGCCGGTGCGTTGCGGCACCACCAGGCCATAGCGGCGCTCCCAGGCGCGCAGGGTGACCGGATGGACGCCGGTCAGACGAGTGACTTCGCGGATCGGCAGGCCGCCGCGTTCGAGGTGGGGCGAGTTCATCGGGAAATCCTAGAGCGCGTTGCGCAGGCCGAGTTCGGTCGGGTGTGGTTGCAGGTAGGCCTGCTGGGCGATGTATGCATGCGGGTGGCGACGGAAGTGGTGCTTTAGCAGGGTCAGCGGTACCACCAGCGGCACGCTGCCATGCCGGTATTGCTCGATCAGCTCGCGCAATTCACGCCTGTCTTCGGCTGCGAGGTCGCGTTTCAGGTAGCCGCTCAGGTGCAGCAACACGTTGCCATGGCTGCCGCGGGTCGCGCAGCGGCGCAGGCCCTGCATCAGCTCGCCGAAGTAACGCATGCCGAGGGCTTCCGGCTGGTAGTGGCCGGCTTCGCCGAGCAGGCGGCCGAGACTGCGGTAGTGCTCCGGCGAATGCGCCAGCAACTGGTACTTGTAGCGGCTATGGAAGGCGACGATGGCCGAATGGCTGAGGCCGCGCTGGCACAGGGCCTGCCAGTGGGCATGGGCGAACACGCGGGTGAGGAAGTTCTCCCGCAGGACCGGATCGTGCAGCCGGCCTTCTTCTTCCACCGGTAGCTCCGGCAAGGCTTCGCAAAGGGCTGCGGCGAAGCGTCCACGGCCTTCGGCGCGCGGCGCGCCGCCGCCTTCAGGGTAGACCTTGACCCGTTGCAGCCCGCAGGACGGCGAACGTTGCATGAAGATGAACCCGTCCAGCGTATCCGCCCGTTGCGCCACTCGCCGCGCATATTCGGCGAGCGCTCCGCCGACCGCCAGGCCGTCGTGGCTCCGCGCCTCGGCGGCTTCCGGAGTGCCTTCCAGGCGAATCGCCGGGCGCGGCGTGCCCAGGCCGATGGCCTGTTCCGGGCAGAAGGAGACGAATTCGACGTGTCGCGCCAGTTCCTCGCAAAGCGCGGATCGCTTGTGGCCGCCGTTGAAGCGCACCGGTTCGCCGAGCAGGCAGGCGCTGATGCCGAGTCGGGGCGTCAGGGAAGGGTGGTGAGATTCGTGCATCGGTGTCGTCTCCCGAGGGGAAAGGAGGTTCGCGCGCAGCTCGACAGCCAGGCGGTCATACGACACATCCTAGAACTTATCTTGTACAGGTCAATGTATTTGTATAGGTATTTTCTTGTCACATCGGGCCGCCAGGCGACGGCCCGATCCCCTCAGAGATGTTCCAGCAGGCGCCGCGCGGCTTCCTGGCCGCTGAGCCAGGCGCCTTCGACGCGGCCGCTGGAGCACCAGTCGCCGCAGGCGTAGATGCCCAGGTCGGGATCGCCGAGGGCACCCCATTGGTGAGCCTCCGCCGGGCGTGCATAGAGCCAGCGGTGGGCGATGCTGAAGGCGGCTTCCGGCACGGCGCAGCCGATCACTTCGGCGAAGGCGCAGCGCAGGTGCTCGACCACGTCTTCCTTGGCCATGTCGATGTGTTGCCGGCTCCACTGGCTGGTGGCGTGCAGCACCCAGGTATCGAGGGCGGTGTCGCGCCCCGGCTTGCTGCGATTGCAGGCCAGCCAGGCGATCGGACTGCCGTGCACGAAGCAGCCCTGCACCGGGGTGTCGAGTACCTCGCGGAAGCCTAGCGCCACCGCCCAGGTCGGCTCCATGACCACGCTCGCGGCGGTGGCCGCCAGTTTCGGCACGCTGGCCAGCAGCGGCGTGGCCTGGGGAGCGGGGATGGCGATCAGGACCTGGTTGAACGGACCGTGGTTCTGTCCCTCGGCGTCCTGCAGGTGCCAGTGCTGCTTGCCGCGGAAGACCTCGGTGATGCGGCAGGAGAAGACCACTTGCAGATCGGTGAGCAGGGCGCGGGTGATCGCACTCATTCGCGGGATGCCGACCCAGCGTGGCTGCTCGTCCGGGGAGGGGCTCAGCTGGCCGTCGCGGTATTGGTAGAGAGCGGGTTTCCACTCGTCCACCCAGCCTTCCTCGCGCCAGTGTTGCAAGGCGTCGAGGAAGCGCCGGTCGCGGGCGGTGAAGTATTGCGCGCCGAGGTCCAGCGTGCCGGCCTCGCTGCGCTTGCTGGCCATGCGGCCGCCGCTGCCGTGGCCCTTGTCGAACAGTTGTACGGTCTGGCCGGCGGATCTCAATGCGTGGGCGGCGGAAAGCCCGGCGATGCCAGTACCGATGATGGCGATGGGGACGCTCATGACATGCCTCTCTGGTTGTGTAGCGTCTGGACAGGCGAATCAGGTTTCTTGTACAAGCTTGATTTAATGTACAGTATTGCGCGTGCTTCGAGGCGCACCTTGCATCGCGCCGATGGCGCGCTTGCGGCGCACGGCTCGCTTCCTGGCCTGTCGAACCTTCAGACGTTCCGTTCGGAAGTATCAACCGAGTTATCTGAAGAATAGACGGCTGGCGCCGTTCACTAAGGCACCAGTGCGATGCAAGCCCTGTTCCTTGGCTGAGTCGAAAACGACGCCAGGGTTCCCCGGCCGGAGCCGACGGATCTTCCATCCACAGGATAACGCCGGAATGGGGGGAGGATGCACGGTCATCGGGCAGATCGATGTCCAGGGTCCAGACTGAAAGGGCACGCAGGCAAAACGAGGAGACAGCCATGCACATTCTCTTGACCGGCGGTACCGGCCTGATGGGTCGCCGCCTGTGCGCCCGCTGGCGACAGGCCGGACACCGGCTGACCGTGTTCAGCCGGCGGCCGCAGCAGGTGGAATCGCTGTGCGGCGTCGGCGTGCGCGGCATCGATCGTTTCGACGAGTACGGCGACCAGCCGCTCGACGCGGTGGTCAACCTGGCCGGCGAGCCGATCGCGGACAAACCCTGGAGCCACAAGCGCAAGGCGCTGCTGTGGGAAAGCCGGGTACGCCTTACCGAGCGCCTGGTGGAATGGCTGGACGCTCGTGAGCAGCGCCCGGGCGTTCTGTTATCGGGTTCTGCGGTGGGTTGGTATGGCGACAGCGGCGAGCGCCCGGTGACCGAGGAGGGGGCGGCGGCCGGCGAGGATTTCGCTAGCGAGCTATGCCTAGCCTGGGAGCAGATCGCCCGCGAGGCGGAGAAGCTCGGCACCCGTGTCGTGCTGTTGCGCACCGGCCTGGTGCTGGCCCCCGAGGGCGGCTTCCTCGGGCGCCTGTTGCCGCTCTACCGGCTCGGCCTGGGCGGACCGCTGGGTGACGGCCGGCAATGGATGCCGTGGATTCATATCGAGGATCAAATCGAGCTGATCGATTTTCTTTTGCGGCGGCCCGATGCCAGCGGTCCCTATAATGCGTGCGCTCCCAACCCGGTGCGCAACCGCGATTTCGCCAAGGCCCTGGGCCGGGCGCTGCACAAGCCGGCGCGGATACCGACCCCCGGGTTCGTCCTGCGCCTCGGGCTGGGAGAAATGTCCGGATTGCTGCTCGGCGGCCAGCGAGCCTTGCCGCAACGCTTGCAGGACGCCGGCTACCGTTTTCAATTCACCGACCTGGACGTGGCGCTGGCCGATGTCCTGGACGCCCGACGAAAGGATCAGGCATGACCGAGAATGCCCTGCTGTTGCTCAACCTGGGCTCCCCGGATTCGACCCGGGTGGAGGATGTCCGCCGCTATCTCGACCAGTTCCTCATGGATCCCTACGTGGTCGACCTACCCTGGCCGCTGCGGCGCCTGCTGGTGTCGCTGATCCTGATCAAGCGTCCGGCCGAATCGGCGCACGCCTACAGCTCGATCTGGTGGGACGAAGGGTCGCCACTGATCGTCCTCAGTCGTCGCCTGCAGGAAGCGATGAAGCCGCACTGGCCGCATGGACCGGTGGAACTGGCGATGCGCTACGGCCAGCCGGCCATCGAGAAGGTCCTGCTCGACCTGGCGCGCCGTGGTATCCGGCGGGTCACCCTGGCGCCGCTGTATCCGCAGTTCGCCGACAGCACTACGACCACCGCCGAACAGGAGGTGCGCCGGGTGATCGCCGCCCATCGCCTGGGCCTGGAGGTCAGCACGCTGCCGCCGTTCTACGACCAGCCGGTCTACCTCGATGCCCTGGTGGAAAGCGTGCGTCCGTACCTGCAGCAGCCCCACGACCATCTGTTGCTGAGCTTCCATGGCTTGCCCGAGCGGCACATCCGCAAGCTGGTGAAGGATCCTGCCCACGACCTGCTGGCCGAGAACAGCCGCAACGTCAGCCCCGAAGCCCTCGCCCTCTGCTACCGCAGCCAGTGCCTGCGCACCGCCGAGGCCTTCGCCGAGCGCGCCGGCCTGGAGCAGGGGCGCTGGTCGGTGGCGTTCCAGTCGCGCCTGGGGCGCGCCAAGTGGATCGAGCCCTATACCGACGCCAAGCTCGACGAACTGGTGCAGCGTGGGGTGAAGCGCCTGCTGGTGATGTGCCCGGCGTTCGTCGCCGACTGCATCGAGACTCTGGAGGAAATCGGCATGCGCGGCCGCGAGCAGTTCATCAGCGCCGGCGGCGAGGACCTGGTGCTGATTCCCTGCCTCAACGACCACCCCGCCTGGGTCGGCGCCCTGGCCGACATGAGCGGGCGCTTGGCCAGGCCGCTCTGAGAGCCTGTTCATGATCCGCTGCGCGGCGCGGTATGAAGGCTTCGAAGTGCTCATTTGCCGCTCGTCAGCTCCGCTTCCCCGCCCAGCTCGCGAGATGCTGGACAGGCTCTGAGCGCACGCGGCGGCGAATGACCTGGCGGTCATTCGCCGGAACCCGCTTCCCGCATTCAGCAGTTCTATAGTCCCTTGCCCTGGGTATAAGCCCGGATGTTGCCGGCTTATCCTGCCTGTCGACCCTCCCTTCGCATCCGCCGCTTCGGCGGCGTCCAGGAGTTCGGCATGCATAACAACAATAACGGCTATCCCTCCAACCTTGCGGCCTGGACCACGGTGGCGATCCTCATGGTCGCCTATGTGCTGTCCTTCATCGACCGGCAGATCCTCAACCTGCTGGTCGGCCCGATCCGCCGCGACCTGGCCATCAGCGACACGGAAATGAGCCTGCTGATGGGCTTGTCCTTCGCCCTGTTCTACACCCTTTGCGGTATCCCGCTCGGACGCATGGCCGACAACCGCAGCCGGCGCGGTCTGATCCTGTTCGGCGTGCTGGTGTGGAGCGCGATGACCGCGGCCTGCGGTCTGGCGCGCAGCTATTGGCAATTCCTCACCTTCCGGGTCGGCGTCGGGGTTGGCGAGGCGGCGCTGTCGCCAGCGGCCTATTCGCTGATCGCCGACAGCTTCCCGCGCGAGCGTCGGGCGACGGCGATCAGCGTCTACTCGATGGGCATCTACCTGGGCTCGGGGCTGGCCTTCCTGCTCGGCGGGCTGGTGATCAAGTTCGCCTCGGCCCAGGGCGACGTGCACCTGCCGCTGTTCGGCGAGGTGCGCCCGTGGCAACTGATCTTCCTCATCCTCGGCGCCGCCGGCGTGCTCTTCTGCCTGTTGCTGCTGGCGATCCGCGAGCCGGCCCGGCGCGGAGTCGGCGCAGGCGTGGCGGTGCCGCTGGGCGAGGTCGGCGCCTACCTGCGGGCCAACCGCAAGACCGTGCTCTGCCACAACTTCGGTTTCGCCTGCCTGTCCTTCGCCGGCTACGGCAGCGGCGCCTGGGTGCCGACCTTCTTCGTCCGCACCCACGGCTGGGACGCCGGTCATGTCGGGGTGGTCTACGGCAGCATCGTCGCGGTGTTCGGCTGTCTCGGCATCGTCTTCGGCGGGCGCCTGGCCGACTACTGGGCGAAGCGCGGGCGCAGCGACGCGAACATGCGCGTCGGGCTGCTCGCCGCCTGGGCGGTGATTCCCTTCACCCTGGTCTATCCGCTGCTGGACAACGCCAATTGGGCGGCGGCGCTGATGGCGCCGACGGTGTTCTTCCTGAGCATGCCGTTCGGCGTGGCCCCGGCGGCGATCCAGGAGATCATGCCCAACTCGATGCGCGGCCAGGCCTCGGCGATCTACTTGTTCGTGGTCACCCTGTTCGGTCTCGGCGTGGGCCCGACGGCGGTGGCGCTGGTCACCGATTTCGTCTTCGCCGACGACATGGCGCTGCGCTACTCGCTGCTGCTGGTGACCCTGGCCGCGGTGCTCGGCGCGGTGGTCCTGCTGGGGATCGGCCTCAAGCCCTATCGCGCCAGCCTGGAGCACCTGAAGGACTGGAGCCTGCGACGGGAAGGCGAGGGCGGCGAGGATTGGAAGGCGTCCCGGCAGCCGGCCTGACTCAGTAGGTGAGGATGACCCGCACGGTATCGCTGTAGGTACCGGCGGGGACGTTGCCCTGTGCCGGGTTGACGATGGCCCGGTACAGCACGTTCTGCGCTGCGCCGCTACCGGTGCCTGCCTGGGTGTTGCTGGTGGTCCAGACCGTCGAGTCGCCCGGTTTGTAGAGGTTGTACTGGATCGCGTTGGCGCCGCTGAGCATTCGCCGCCAGCCGCCGCTGAAGTTGTTGCCGTTGTCGAAGCCGATGGTATAGGTGGCGTTCAGGGTGCAGCGCACGCCAATGTTCTGGTTCACCGCGGTGAAGGCCGAGACCAGCGCGGCGCTGCCGAAGCTGAGGTCCGGAGCGCTGTCGATGAAGCAGTCCTTGAGCACCGTCAGGGTAACGTTGACGCTGCTGCTGGCGGTGCCGTCGTCGTATACGCAGACTGGGCCGATGCCCGCCGCGCACAGGTGCCAGGCCCAGTTCAGGCCGATGGTATCGGTATAGGTGCCGGCCGGCAGGGTCACCCCGGTGGCGGTGCGCAGGTACAGCGGCAGGCTGCCGTCGGTGGCGTTGAACAGGCCGAGGATGCCGAGGAAGGTGGTGCTGCTCCAGCGTACCGTCGAGCCGACGTTGTAGACGGTGCCGCAACCGTTGTCCTTGCAGATGCTGTAGGGCAGGTAGGTGCCGCTGGCGGCATTGTACAGACGCGGCGTGGTGCCCAGCGGATTGGCGGTGCTGGCGATGGTCGCGTCGATGGTGTTGGTGCTGAGGATCGACAACAGGCTGCCGGTGCACTTGAAGCCGGTGGTGCCGGTGATGGTCTGTGCGGTGCTGACCACGGTGAACGAGCTCAGGCTGCCGAAATTGCCGGTGCCGGAGCTGGTGGTGCAGGCGGCGAGCAGCAACGGGCTGGTGCAGAGCGTAGCGAAGCCGAGCAGGCAGGCGGACGTGGAGTGGCGGCTCATGGCGTATCTCCGATGGGGGCCGAGCAGGTCAGCGGGCCGACCTGGCTGACGGTGGGTTTGCGCGTGTCCAGGCGGAAGCGTGCCTGGCAGGCCCGGCCGTCGGGGCGGACCACGCGTAGCTGGTTGTCGCTTTGCAATCCTTCGAAATAGACCTGGCCGTCCCAGCCGACGCTGGCGCGCTGGCCGCTGCCGGTTTCTTCGGCCTGGCTGCCCAGCGGCAGCGGTTCGCCGCGCTCGTCCACCAGGCTGATGCTGGCGGCGACCACGGCACGGATCGGGAAATCCAGCAGCAGGCCGCTGCCCTGGCGTACCGCCACGCGCTGCTCGACTTCGGGCGCGCTGACGTTGGCCGGAAGGTCCAGCGGCTCGATCTGGAACTTCGCCGGGTAGTAGGCCGCGACCCAGGGCACCAGCAGGTGGCCGTTGTCGTCGGTGCTGCCCATCAGTTGGTTCTCGTAGCGGATCGGCACCTGTGGATAACCCTTGGTGTTGACCAGGACGAAGGCGTCGTTGATCCGGTTGCTGGCGAACACGGCGTTGTCCATCCATACCAGCGAGCCGCTGAGATCGGCCCAGCGCGTGTAGTTGCCGGTCTCGCCATAGAGGCCGCCCTGCAGTTGCACGTTCTGCATGCGCCAGGTCAGGTCGGCCTGCTGGTAGCGGCTGGCGCCGCCGCCATAGCCGAGGTTCCAGCCGAGGCCGCCCTGGCTCGGCGTGGAGCGGCTCCAGATCACCCGCTCGCTGTAGCGCCGGTCGCTGTCGCGGGTGACGCCGATGTTCAGCAGGCCGTTGATGTCGAAGGGAATCACCAGTTGCATCAGCGCGCTGTAGCCGTCGCCGTCGAGATCTTTGTTCAGCGCCAGGTAGAAGCTGCTACGGCTGCCGATCGGGCGGCTGTAGGAGAGGTTGGCCAGGCGCGTGCGGCTGCCGTCGCGGGCGCGGATGTCGAAGTAGCCAGCACCGATGGTGCCCTGCTCGTCGAAGGTCAGGCTGGCGGTAGCCTGGTCGGTGCGCCGGCTCAACTGGTACTCGCCGTCCAGGGTGCCGAGGTCGCCATAGCCGGCGCTGCGCTCGATGTGTTGCAGGCTGAGGCCGAGCCGTCGCGAATAGTAGGAGTAGCCGAGCAGGTATTGCTGGCCGCTGTCGCCCTGGCCGTCGCTGCCGCTGGCCGCCAGGCTGAGGGTGCCGAAGGTGGCCACGGCGATGTCGCCGCCGATGCCGAGCAGGCGCAGGTCGCTGGCGGCCTCGGCGTGGGTGGAGAGGGTCAGGCGGTCGCTGACGCCGTAGCGGTAGATGCCGCTGGCGGCGTTGTCGGCATAGGAAAAGTTGCGCAGGCCGTAGTCGTCGCGCAGGCGCCCGACGGACAGGTCGAAATCGCTCAGGCCGCGCGCCAGCAGGGTGTTGGATACGTAGAACGGCAGGCTGGTCACCACTTGTCGGCCCTGGGCGTCGGTGGTCACCACCGTGGCTTCGCCGGCTCCGTTGATATACGGCACGTTGCTGATGGCGAAGGGACCGGGCTGCAGGTCGGCGCTGCTGGCCTTGTAGCCGTTGATGAACAGGTCGACGGTGCTGGGTACGGCGGCCTGGCCGTCGAAGCGCAGCAGCGGATAGGTGACCAGGTCCGGACGTACGCCGAAGTTGCGGGCGAAGCGAAAGCCGCCCATGCGTACCGGGGTGGTCCAGTTCAGCGCGCCGTTGACGTAGTCGCCCAGTTGGTAGCTGTGCATGTTGCGTTCGTCGTTGTACAGCCAGTAGGTGTCGTAGCGCAGGTAGCGGCTGTCGAGGTTGTCGGCGTCGCCGAAATAGCGGGTGTAGACGCCGGTGTTGGAGATCACCCCGAAGCCGTCGAACAGACGTTGCTCGAGCAGCGCGGAAAGCCAGGGCGTGGCGCCGTCGGCGGGGTCCGAGTAGTACAGGTCGTAGTTGAACAGCGCGCCGAGGCTGCTGCGCGCCGGGGCGCGGGCGACCAGTCCGGGATCGTCGAAGCGCTGCTCCGGCAGCCAGTCCGGCGGCACTTGCAGGTGCAGTTGCTGGCTGGCGCTGTCATAGTCCGCCCGGACCTCGGGCAGGGCGTCCACCGCGACCTGTCCGGCGGGGTTGCCAGGCAGGCGCACGCCGGCTTCGCGCAGGGCCGCGGCGTCGAGCAGGTAATGGCCATCGGCGGCGTTGACCGGCACCACCTGGCCGCTGTCGCGGCCGTTGATCACCAGTTCCAGGTAGTAGAGGACGTTGCCGCCGCCGGACGGAGCGGGTTGCGGCGGCGGCAGTCCGGCCAGGTAGTCCGCCGCATGGACAGGGGAGAGCAGCGCCAGGCCGATCAGTAGCGAGCGGTGGTGGCGAGAGCGCCGCTGACACGGGCGAGGCACGGGACCGACGTCCGCCTCAGTACCCGGGAACGCTGATCGGCGCGTCGTTGTCCGCCAGTTGCAGTTTCAGGGTCATGCCGGCGTCCGGCAGCAGCCCCGGCGGCAGCGGCCAGCGCATCTGCCGGCCGGGCAGCACGTAGCCGAGCAGGCCGTCCAGCAGCGCCAGGCTGCGGCCGTTGCCCTCCCAGCGGACATGGCTGAGGCGGGCGTGCACGCTACCCTCGTTGCGCACCTGCAGGTAACGCTTGCCCTGTTCCTCGACCAGCCGCCAGGCCAGCTTCGGCCGGGTCGCGTCGGCCGGGTCGCGCTCGACATCGCTGCGCGGCTGGGTCCAGACGCCGTCGGCGCTGACGAACAGCGGCACCGAATAGCGCATCTGGAACTGCAGGGCGAGACCGGGGCTTCGTTGCGTCTGCCCCGCGCTGCCGTCGGGCACTTCGTCGATCAGCACCCGGTAGGCGTCCTCCGGCGTGCTGGGCTGGCCGCCCTGGCGGATCAGCCGGACCAGTTGCCGGCGGCCCGGCTCGACCTTGACGAAGGGCGGGCTGGGAATCACTGCCTGCTGGTTGCGATAGACGTCCTGGAAATCCGCCTGGGACCAGCCGAGCACGCGCACCTGCAGGACCACCGGTTGCTTGCCGCGATTCTCCAGCCACAGCGCCGTGGCTGGTTGGTCGGCTTCGATGGCCGGGTTGATCGGCCAGATCAGCACCGCACTGGCGGCCTGTGCCGGGCCGCCCAGGAACAGCGCCAGCAGCGCCGCAAGCCAGCGGCCGGGGCGGAGAGGTAGGTGTGGACTGGGCATGTGATCCTCCATGACGGCTCAGAACGAAAGGGTGACGGTGACGGTATCGCGGTAGTTGCCGGCGGACGGCAGGCTGCCGACCGCGAACAGGCGCGCGTATACCGTGTAGGTCTGGGTGCTGGCGGGAAAGTTGGCGATGGTCCGCGCGAGTGCCCCGTTGCCCCAGACCTGGGAGTAGGCGGCATCCTGGTAGAGCTGGTAGGCGAGGGTCTCGTTACCGCTCACCCGCTTCAGGTAGCGCTGGCTGCTGCTGCCGCCATTGACCCCGTAGTCGAGGGCGACGGAGACGGTCATTCCCGGAGTGCAGGTCAGGATGATGGAGCCGGCCCCGGAGCTGCTGGCGACGTTAACCGGACTGGCCAGGTTGCCGAGGGTGCCGAAGCTCAGGGTGCCGAGGTCATAGGCGTTGTCGCTGATGGCGGTGCCGAAGGCGCAGCCGTTGGCGACCACCGCCTCGACCTGGAAGGCGCGGCTGATCGGCGATGGATCGGCATGCGCGACCAGGCTCGGCAGCGGGAGCAGGAGAAGCGACAGGAGTAGATGCCGGCTGGACATCGGCATCACCAGCTGATGGTCACGTTGACGGTGTCGCGGTAGGTCCCGGCGACCGGCGTGGTCTGTGCCGGCACCAGGCCGTAGATGGGGTACCACTGGTCGTTGCCGTTGCCGGTGGCGGCAACGCCGGTGGTGTTGTCCCAGACGATGCCGCCGGGGCGGTCGCTGTACAGGTTGTAGGTCAGGGTGAGGGCGGTGTTGGCGATGTTCGCCATGCGCCGCGTGGCGACGCTGCCGTAGAGCCCGCCGTCGAGCGTGATCGCATAGGTCTGGCCGCTGACGCACTTGACCCGGATGGAGCCTGCGCCTTGCTGGCTGGTGGCGCTGATGGCGTTGTTCAGGGAGGCGTACTGGCCGAAGTCGAGGGTGCCGAAGGTGATCGCGCCGCCGCTGCCGACGCTACCTGCCTCGCAGGCCGGGAGCAGCGTGGCGCTCAGGACGATGGTGGCGGTCTGCGCGTTTGCCGGGTTGCAGCCGAGCAGGCAGAGCAGTCCTCCGGTGAAGTAGCGGTTCAGGCTCATCGGTCCCCCCAGGACCATGCTGCCCGGCGCCGCGCCTGGCGGCGCGTCTTACCAGGCGATGGTGACCAGCAGGGTGTCGGTGTAGGTCCCCGCCGTCGGCGTGGGTGTGCTTTGTCCGGTGGGCACCACGCGGCCATAGAGGGGGATGTTGACCGCGGTGCCGGTGGAGACCGAGGAGATGTCCACCGGTGTGTTGGCCTGGATCAGCGCGCTGCGCGCGGCGTCCGAATAGATGTTGTAGGCGATGGTGCTGGTGGTGGTGGTGGTGTTCTGCATGTAGCGCTGGCCGCCGCTGGCGTGCAGGCCTGCGTTCACTGTCAGGCTCGGGGTCAGGCCGGTGCTGCACTGGATCTGGATATTGCCGCTGGTGCCGACGGTCTGCGCGTCGACCACGTTGGTGAGGTCGGAATGGCTGCCGAAGTCCAGGGTTCCCCACTGGTTGATACCGCCGCTGACGCTGCCGTTGATGATGGTGCAGCCGGCACCGATGACCATCTGCACGCCGACCTGGCCGATCAGCGTACCGGCGGCCTGGGCGGTGCCCAGCAGGCTGGCGCAGGCACAGAACAACAAGACTGCCGGAGTGCGTTTATTCATCTCTAACTTCCTGTCGATAATGAATGTCGGTGGCGCAGAAGGACGTTGGCGGATAAATAAAGTTCCCACGACTTTAAATGATCGGCCTTATATGTCCGCAAAACTATAAGTTCATGGATGGCGCGGCGCAGAGCGGTCCGCAAGTCATGTTTGACTGGCTATATAGCAGCGCGAGTAGATCTTTGCCAGTCAGATGGCGTGGTTATTTGGGAAATGCAAGGAAGTTTAATTACAAAGTAGTAAGCGATTGACTACATGATTTGAAAATAACGAGGCGGGTGGAATACGGACGGAACAGCGAAGTGTTCCGCCCGTTGGTTTCAGTGCGAATCCTTGTGCTGTTCGTCGAGCGCCTTGTTCTGCCAGCCGTCGTTGCCCGGCAGCAGCAGGTTGAGGACAATGGCGACGATGGCGCACAGGGCGATGCCCTTCAGGCCGATGTCGTCGGGACCGGTACCGCTGCCGATCAGCACGCCGCCGATGCCGAACACCAGCGTCACCGAGACGATCACCAGGTTGCGCGCTTCCGAGAGGTCGACCTTGTGCCGGATCAGGGTGTTCATGCCGACCGAGGCGATGGTGCCGAACAGCAGGCAGAGGATGCCGCCCATCACCGGTACCGGGATGCTTTGCAGGATCGCGCCGAACTTGCCGACGAAGGCCAGGGTGATGGCGATCACCGCCGCCCAGGTCATGATCTTCGGGTTGTAGTTCTTGGTCAGCATCACTGCGCCGGTGACTTCCGCGTAGGTGGTGTTGGGCGGTCCGCCGAACAGGCCGGCGGCCGAGGTGGCCAGGCCGTCGCCGAGGAGGGTGCGGTGCAGGCCGGGCTTCTTCAGGTAGTCCTGGCCGGTGACGCCGCCCACCGCGATGACCCCGCCGATATGCTCGATGGCCGGGGCCAGGGCCACCGGGACGATGAACAGGATCGCCTGCCAGTTGAATTCCGGCGCGGTGAATTTCGGCAGCTCCAGCCAGGGTGCGGCGACGATCGCGGCGGTGTCGACCACGCCGAAGACGAACGACAGGGCGAAGCCGACCAGCACGCCGGCGATGATCGGCACCAGGCGGAATATACCCTTGCCGAATACCGCCACCACCAGGGTGGTGAGCAGCGCCGGCATCGAGATCATCATCGCGGTGCGGTACGGCAGCAACTCGCTGCCGTCGCCGGCCTTGCCCATCGCCATGTTCGCCGCGATCGGCGCCATCGCCAGGCCGATCGAGATGATCACCGGGCCGATCACCACCGGCGGCAGCAGTTTATCGATGAAGCCGGTGCCCTTGATCTTCACCGCCAGGCCCATGAAGGTGTAGACGAAGCCGGCGGCGACCACCCCGCCCATGGTCGCGGCCAGGCCGAACTGGCCCTTGGCGAGGATGATCGGGGTGATGAAGGCGAAGCTGGAGGCGAGGAACACCGGTACCTGGCGCCCGGTCACCAATTGGAACAGCAGGGTCCCGAGGCCGGCGGTGAACAGCGCGACGTTGGGATCAAGACCGGTGATCAGCGGCATCAGCACTAGCGCGCCGAAGGCGACGAACAGCATCTGCGCGCCTGACAGCACCTGGCGCCAGAGCGGCTCCTGGAAGGCATCGCCCATGTTCAGGCTTCCTTCTGCTTGGTACCGAAGATCTTGTCGCCGGCGTCGCCCAGGCCCGGAATGATGTAGCCGTTCTCGTCGAGCTTCTCGTCGATCGAGGCGGTATAGATGATCACGTCCGGGTGGGCCTTGCGTACCGCCTCGATGCCCTCGGGGGCGGCGACCAGCACCATGGCGCGGATTTCCTTGCTGCCGGCCTTCTTCAGCAGGTCGATGGTGGCGACCATCGAGCCACCGGTGGCGAGCATCGGGTCGATGATCAGCGAGCGGCGCTCGGCGATGTCCGGCGCCAGTTTTTCCAGGTAGGTGCGTGCTTCCAGGGTCTCTTCGTTGCGGGCGACGCCGACCGCGCTGACCTTGGCGCCGGGAATCAGGCTGAGCACGCCGTCGAGCATGCCGATGCCGGCGCGCAGGATCGGCACCACGGTGATCTTCTTCCCGGAGATCTTCTCCACCGTAACCGGGCCGGCCCATCCGGGGATTTCGTACTGTTCCAGGGGCAGGTCCTTGGTCGCCTCGTAGGTCAGCAGGGCGCCGACTTCCTGGGCCAGTTCGCGGAAGTTCTTGGTGCTGATATCGGCACGGCGCATCAGGCCCAGTTTGTGGCGGATGAGGGGGTGGCGGATCTCATGTACGGGCATGGGCGACTGTCTCCAACGGGGGCGGGCAAAAAAATTGCGCTAGCGTAATGCATTCCGCACAGTCTGGACCATTATTCTGATTCGCACTCGACCGCCGGGGGTTGCCCGATGGCGACCGGATGAGTACCTTTGCCGACTTTTTCTCAGCCCAGCCAGGGAGAAGCACCATGTCCGTCGATCTCGCGCACATCCGCCAAGTCATGGCGGAAGCCGACTGCCTGTTCAACAACGACGAGGTCGAGGCAGCCATCGGTCGCGTCGCCGAGGCGATCAACCGCGATCTCGGCGAGACCAACCCGGTGGTCTTCTGCGTGATGAACGGCGGCCTGATCTTCTCCGGCAAGCTGCTCCCGCTGCTCGACTTCCCCCTCGAACTGTCCTACCTGCATGCGACCCGTTACCGCAACGAGACCTCCGGCGGCGAACTGTTCTGGAAGGCCAAGCCGGAAATCTCCTTCATCGACCGTGACGTGCTGATCATCGACGACATCCTCGACGAAGGGCACACCCTCTCGGCGATCATCGACTTCTGCAAGCATGCCGGCGCACGCGCGGTGCACACCGCCGTACTGGTGGACAAGGAACACGAGCGCAAGGCCCGGCCCGACCTCAAGGCCAGCTTCACCGGCCTCTACTGCGCCGACCGCTACGTGTTCGGCTACGGCATGGACTACAAGGGCTACTGGCGCAACGCCGCGGGCATCTTCGCGGTCAAGGGGCTCTGAGATGGCCGGACCGCGCTACCTCGACCAGCAATTGTTCGCCGAACTGGCGAGCGGGGCGGGCAACGCGCCGCGTGGTCGCCAGCATCACAACTTCCACCGCATGGAGGAGCCCTGCCACCGCATGGCAGTGGGCCTCCAGCCGAATACCTACATCCCGCCGCACCGGCACCTGGATGCGGGCAAGGCCGAGGCGCTGATCGTGCTCAAGGGCCGTCTCGGCCTGCTGGTCTTCGCCGAGGACGGGGAACTCCTCGACAAGCGCGAGTTGAGCGCCGCTGGGGACTGCCCCGGTGTCGACCTGCCGCCCGGGGTGTTCCATGCCCTGGTGGTGCTGGAGCCGGACAGCATCCTGTTCGAATGCAAGGCCGGGCCTTACCGCCCGCTCGGCGAAGGCGAGTTCGCCAGTTGGGCGCCTGCCGAAGGCAGCGCCGATGCGCCGGCCTACCGGGACTGGATGCGCGCCCAGTTCGCCTGAGCGCTTCGGCGGCGGGTCGGCAGCCATGCTAGAGTGCCGGCTCGCCCTGTCCGGAGGTCCCGATGTTCGCCCGTAGCCTGTGCGGCTCCCTGCTCCTGTTCGTCAGTCTGGCCGGCCTGGCCGCCGAGAATCCCCCGATGCACGCGCGCTTCCTGCCGCCCGACGACGGCCAGTTGCGCCAGGAGGCGCCGGAGCAGCAGCAACTGATCCAGATCACCGAGTACAGCGTGGTGCTGGGCAACCAGCGGCAGTCCAACCAGCAGCCGATCCCGATCACCACGCCGACCCTGCTGCGCCTGAAGGGCAAGCCGCTGAGCAAGGGCGCGACCCTGGCCCAGGTGCTGATCCAGTTCGACAGCGAAGGCAAGAGCCTGAAGAAGCCGGTCTACGATGCCGGGACCCGCACCCTCACGCTCAACTACCCGCTGGCGCAGTACCCGGCGTTGCTCGACCTGCTGCGCAACCAGACGGTCTATTGCCAGTTCCTCGCCTATCCCAACGGCCATGTCTGGGCCGACCTGCACACCGGCGCGGTACGCGCGCGTTGAGCCTCGCCGCGCGCCGGGAGTAAACTGCCTGGCCTTATCCCGCGCCGGGCGAGCCCGGCCCCAGAGCCGTTGAGAGAAAGCGATGCGCAAAGACAAGAAACAGATCATTGGCGAAGAGATCAGTGACGAGTCGATCAAGCTGTTCCTCGGCGTCGAGCCGGCCGACGACACGCCCCCCTCGCTGCACAAGCTGATCAAGGCCTATCGCGGCCTGCGCATCGACGACTTTGAGCGCTTCCTCACCTTCTTCCGCGAGGCCGGCTACGATCTCGATGCGCGCGACGCCAAGGGCAACGACTTCGTCGCCCTGGTCGCCGACCAGCGCCAGGCCGCGCCCTACATCGAAGCGCTGCAGGCGGCCAAGGGCGCCTGAGCCGGCCATGCGGTGAAAAGCCCGCCCTTCGGCGGGCTTTTTCGTTGCGCGGCCCGCCGAAGAATCCCACCCGTCGGCGAACGCCAGCACCCGAATGACGGCTGGCGGTGGCAAGGGACGATAGGCATACGGGCCTTCTCGCATTGCGGAGCGCCAGGGAGACAGGGGGGGGCGAATGGCCAGGACTGCTTTATTCGCTCTGCGAGAGGCTGCTGCTTTTCTACACTCACAGGAAAAACAGCCTGCCGAGGTTCCCATGTACGTCCAGCCCTACGTCTGCTTCAACGGCCGTTGCGAAGAGGCCCTGCGTTTCTATGAACACGCCATCGGTGCCAGGGTGAGTTTCCTGTTCCGTTTCGACGAGGCGCCCGGTCCGGTGGTGGTGCCGGAAGGCTGGTGCGACAAGGTGATGCACGCCAACCTGCAGATCGGCGACAGCCAGATCATGGCCTCGGACGGGCACGGGCCGGCGTTGCAGCCGATCTCCGGGATTTCCCTTTCACTGAATACCCGTGACCCGCAGCAGGCGCGGCGCTGCTATGACGCCTTGCTGGAGGACGGCGGGCGGGTCGAGCTGGAGTTGGGCAAGACCTTCTGGTCGCCCTGTTTCGGTACCCTGGTGGACCGTTTCGGGGTGTCCTGGATGATCAATTGCGAGGCCGGCGCCTGACTCCACAAATGAAAAAGCCGCCCGAAGGCGGCTTGTTCCGTAGCGCGGCTCACTCGGCGTTGACCGGGGCCTGCACGTCGTTCTTCGCGGTCAGTTCCAGCACCTCGCTGCAACGGCTGCTGACGCTGCGGTACAGCTCGGCGTCGCTTTCCAGCTCTTTCTCGCGAGCCGGGAAGATTTCCTTCAGCTTGGCGCTCCACTCCGGCGAGCGGGCCTGCTCCGGGAAGCAGCGCTCGATCAGGCCGAGCATGATCGAGACGGTCACCGAGGCGCCCGGCGAGGCGCCCAGCAGGGCGGCGATGGAGCCGTCGTGGGCGGCCACCAGCTCGGTGCCGAACTGCAGGATGCCGCCTTTCTTCGGATCTTTCTTGATGATCTGCACGCGCTGGCCGGCGACTTCCAGGCGCCAGTCCTCGGCCCTGGCTTCGGGGTAGAACTTGCGCAGGGCTTCCAGGCGCTGTTCCGGCGACTGCATGACCTGGCCGATCAGGTAGCGGGTCAGGTCCATGTTGTCGCGGGCCACCGAGAGCATCGGCAGGATGTTGCCCGGGCGTACCGACAGCGGCAGGTCGAGGAACGAGCCATGGCGCAGGAACTTGGTGGAGAAACCGGCATAGGGGCCGAACAGCAGGGATTTCTTGCCGTCCACCACACGGGTGTCCAGGTGCGGCACGGACATCGGCGGCGAGCCGACCTCGGCCTGGCTGTAGACCTTGGCCTGGTGCTGCTTGACGATTTCCGGGTTGTCGCAGCGCAGCCACTGGCCGCTCACCGGGAAACCACCGAAGCCCTTGCCTTCCGGGATGCCGGAAAGTTGCAGGAGCGGCAGGGCACCGCCGCCGGCGCCGAGGAAGACGAAGCGTGCCTGGATCTCGCGGTCGCCGCCGTTGCGGGTGTCCTTGACGGTGACCCGCCAGCCGTTATCGGCGCGGCGCAGGTGGGTGACCTTCTGGTTGTAGCGGATCTGCGCGCCCGGCTGTTGCGCCAGGTGTTGCAGGAGTTGGTTGGTCAGGGCGCCGAAGTTGACGTCGGTACCGCCCTCGACGCGGGTCGCGGCGATCGCTTCGTCGGCCGGACGACCCGGCATCATCAGCGGCATCCACTCGGCGAGGGTGGCCTTGTCCTCGGAGTAGACCATGGTCTCGAAAGCGTGGTGCTTGGTCAGCGATTCGAAGCGCTTCTTCAGGTAGGCGATGCCTTCGCTGCCGCGCACGAAGCTCAGGTGCGGTACCGGGTTGATGAAGGTCTTCGGCGAGCCGAAGGTGCCCTTGGCGACCAGGTGCGACCAGAACTGCTTCGACACCTCGAACATGGTGTTGATGCCCACGGCTTTCTTGATGTCGATGCTGCCGTCGGCCGACTGCGGGGTGTAGTTCAGCTCGCACAGGCCGGCGTGGCCGGTGCCCGCGTTGTTCCACGGGTTGGAGCTTTCGATCGCGCCGGACTCCTGGAGTTCGACGACTTCCATCTTCAGGTTGGGGTCGAGTTCCTTGAGCAGGACCGCCAGGGTCGCGCTCATGATGCCGGCGCCTACCAGCAGCATGTCGACTGTTTCGTGATCGTTTTGCGCCATTAACGCTTCTCCAAAATCTTCAGCACCAAATTGACGACAGACGGGGCGGGGCCGAGGCCGGTACGGGCCGGCAGGCAGCGGCGGAGGGAGCCGTCATGTCCGATTCTTCGCAACAACGGCGGGACGCCGGGCGTCATCGCCTATGGATGCCGGGCGCGGGGCTGGCGATCTGGCAGCCTGGCTGGCCCATGCGGGCATCCGGTCGTGCAAGCACATTCGCGACGGAACGGGCCGTCAGGCTCTGGTCATGAGGTATCCGCTGCGGTCGCGTCTGCGGGGGGCTGTTTCAAGCGCTAATGGCGCACTTACCGACGCAAAACTCTTCATTGCTCGCCACACTCTCGTGAAGTAGTGAAATACCTTCGATCCACGCTCTTTTGGAGACATGGGCCGGAAGGGCTCGTCTGTCGCGGGCATGCCTTCGCAGAATCGTGCGGGGTCATGCGGCATTCCTTGCCGAAAAACTCGCTACAGGCGTTTCAGGGCGTCTGCCTCATGGGGCAGCGCTCTACTGGCGGCTCTCTGTGGGGGGATGGCGCGGGGGCCGGAACCCGATCAGGAGGCGTCCTTATAATCGGGGGGCGATTATAACGGTGAAAATCAAAAAATACCCCGCTCCTTAGACTTTTTTCCCATTCCCGGTCACGAAGTGCCCGCCGGCGAAAGCACCCTGGGACAATCCGCCGCGCCGTATCTGCCAAACGCCGGGCATGCGTGCCCTGCGCCACCTGCCACAGGCGAGGAACCGCGCCCCGTGGCGAACGTCCAAGGCAATGCTGCGGTGCCTTCGCGGCGCCGTTATACTGCCGGCCATTCGTGCCCAACCCATGGAGAGATGAGCATGCTGCATCGCCTGTTGCTCAGCCTGATGACCGCAAGCGCCCTGGTTCTCGGCGGCTGCGCCCTGAGCCCGCAACAACTGGACCCGCAACCGGTCCTTAAAGGACCGTTGACCGCCGTCGGCCATGGCCAGCCGGTGGTGGTCAAGGTGGTCGATGGCCGTCCCGGCCCGTCCCTGGGCACCCGCGGCGGCCTCTACGCCGATACCAGCACCCTGACCGTCCGTAGCGAGGACGTGGTGCCCAAGCTCCAGGCCCAGGCCGAGACGGCCGTGCGCCTGCTCGGCTACACGCCTTCGGCCAACGCCTACAACGCGCCGCAACTGACCCTGACCCTGGCCGAGCTGAAGTACCAGTCGCCGAAGGACGGCGTCTACGTCACCCAGGCTGATATCACCGCGACCTTCCGCGCCGACGTGCAGAACAGCAGCCGGCGTTACACCGGTCGCTACGGCGCCTCGCTGAACCAGCGCTTCGGTATGGCGCCGAACCAGGCGACCAACAGCAAGCTGGTCAGCGAGGTGCTCAGCGACGCCCTGACCCGCGTGTTCAAGGACCCGACCATCGCTCAGACTCTCGGCCAGCAATGAGCCGGCGGTAACGAGAAAGCCCGGCGGATGCCGGGCTTTTTCATGCGCTCGGGAAACTCAGGCGGCCTGGTGGAACGGGTCCGGCTCGCCGATGCTGATGCGTTCGTCGGTCTCAGGCAGGTCGAGGTGTTCATGGCCGCAGGCGGTGCAGTACACCAGCCAGCGGTCGTCCTGGACATTGAAGGAAAGATCGACGATCACGGCCTCGATCTCGTCCAGGTGGTCGATCAGATAGTTATGTTCGTGGGGTGCGGTTTCCAGCATGACGACTCTCCTGTGTTGTCGTTTGCCTGGGTGGGGTTCTGTGACCGGCAAAGCACTTTCAGACTAGCCGGTCACGCTGGCGAGGCCGCGCCTTTTTTAGACGGATTGCTGCTAACCGCTGCGCTTCGTCGCGACAACCCGGTCGTCGCTGGCCGTCGCTCATGCATTCTGGATAGAATTCGACCAGTCCTTCCCCGCCGTCCCCGACGGTCCGTCCTGTCATCAGCTCACCCAAGGCGTTACTCGGTAGCCCCGGCGTGTTGTCCTGTTGCGGAGGTTATCGATGTCCTTGCAAGCCTTGTGGGCGCTGTTCCTCGCCCATCCCGCGCAGGCCGTGAACGGCCTTGCGCTGTTCTTCTGTGTCGCCGGCGCCTGGCTGCTGCTGGCCACCCGCGCACGCGAGCGTCGCGCCCTGGCGCGCTGGGCCGCGGAGGGCGAGGCGGGGGAGGAGGCATTGCCGATGGACGAGGCGACCCTGCGGATCAACCTGTTCTTCTACCGATTCGGCGCCGCCTGCCTGGGCCTGGCGCTGCTGGTCAGCTGGGCCAGCACGCGGTTCTGAGAGGGCCTGCCTCGGCGAGCCGAACCGCACGCGGATAACCGTCTGCGGGTTCGAAGCCGTTGCCCGATGGAGAAGCCCGGCGGCGCCGGGCTTTCGTCTTCAGGATTGCTGCCTGATCCGGTATTGGTTGAGTACCGGGTTGGCGTATTGCAGCACCAGCCAGGGGCGCTGCTCGGCCGGGCATTGCTCCAGGCGGCGGTTCCATTCCTTGCGCGCCTTCTCCAGTTCTTCGCTGCCGAACAGGCTCTCGGCCGTGGGGACGGCGAGGTCCGGGTCGCGGTTCTCGCTCATCTCGTAGGCCAGGTAGTGCACCGGGAACAGACGGTAGTTGCCGAGGATCTGCCGGTCCAGTTCGGCGGCCAACTGCTTGGCGTCGCTGAACTCGCCCTCCAGTTCGGCGCCGAAGTTGATGTGCACGCGGCCCTTGTAGCCGGTGATGCCCAGGGCGATGCTGGCATCGTCCTCGCCCGGCGCCTTGCGGTATTCGCCGGTGCTGGCGCGGGTGTGCAACTCGCGGGCCTTGGCCAGGTCGCAGGGGTCGTATTCGTAGCTGATCGACACCGGGATGAAATGCAGGGCGCGCACCATTTCGGCGAAGGGTTCGTCCTTGCGGCTCATGTGGAACATCTTGAGGATCGCCGAGTCGGTACGGTCGTCGCCGTCCTTGGCCCGCCCTTCGGCCTGTGCGATCCACACCGACTGGCGGTCCTCGCGGATCGAGTGGTTGATGTAGGCGGAGAGCGTCTGGTAGGCGGCGAGCTTCTCGCGCCGGCCGCTCAGCGAACGGTGCACGATGAAGCTTTTGTTCAGGCGCATCAGGTCGCTGACGAAGGATTTCTGCAGCAGGTTGTCGCCGATGGCGATGCGCGGGGTCGGCAGGCCGGCGTGGTACACGGCGTAGTTGACGAAGGCCGGGTCCATCACGATATCGCGGTGGTTGGCGATGAACAGGTAGGCGCAGCCTGGCTTGAGGCGATTGACCCCGGAGTAGGTGACGCCATCGGTGGCCTTCTCGATGGTGTGGTCGACGTAGGGCTCGAACTTGTCCTGTAGCGTGGCGACGCTGCGGATGCCGGTGACCTCGCGGGCCAGGCGATGGGCTATAAGAGGTTTGAGCAGCCAACCGAGGGGACCGGCCAGGCGCGGGAAGCGGTAGCGGACCAGGGCGCCGAGGAAGGCGTCGTCGCTCAGGAGGCGTTGCAATACCGCGGGGACTTCGGCGTCACTGTAGGGTCGGATGGCTTCGAACTCGCCCATCATGCTTTCTGGTTCCATATGGATGCTGCGAAGGCCGCCCAGGGGGTGGCCGAAAATTGAACCGCGCGATTATAAACGGAACTCATAGGGGGGTGCAGCGATGCTCGAAAGCCAGGCCTATAGCTGCCCTTACTGCGGGGAACCGGCCGAGGCGCTGCTCGACCTGAGCGCCGGCGACCAGCAGTACTACGAGGACTGCCCGGTGTGCTGCCGGCCGATCCTGTTCGACCTGCGCACCGATGGGCAGGACTGGTCACTGAACGTCCGCCGGGAGGATGACTGATGCAGCGCGTATATGAGCCGGCCGACCTGCTGGAAGCCGAGATGCTGGTGGGAATGCTCGCCAGCGAAGGGATCGCCGCCCATGTCAGCGGCCGCCACCTGGTCGGCGCCATCGGCGAACTGCCGCCTGGCGGACTGCTGGCGTTGTTGGTGGCGGACGAGCAGACGGAGCGGGCGCGGGAACTGATCCTCGCCTACAACGCCGCCGCCCCGCTGGCCGAGGAGCCGCCGGAGCCCTGCGGCCCCGGCAGCCTGTTGTGTTGAGGCGGCCGCCGCTCAGTCGGCCGCCAGTTCGAAGACCTGCCAGCGCACCGAGCTGACGCCCTTCTCCAGGCTGACCCGGCTGACCAGGCGTTCCAGCTGCGCCGGAGCTTCGGGGGTGCCGAGCAGTTCGGCGCGGACTTCCAGCTTGGCCGGGTTGTCCAGATCCTCGCTGTGCAGCGATTGCAGGCGCAGGTCGCTGCTGCCGAGGCTGTGCAGCATCAGGCTGCGAACCTGGATCTCGTCCTCGGCGCGGCAGACGATCTGCACTTCGTAGCGTTGCTCGGCCTCGCTGGCCGGCAACACGTCCTGGCGGTTCAGGCGTTGGGCGATGTCGCGCAACAGGATGTTGGCGCAGAGCACCACCAGGCTGCCGAGCGTGGCCTCCAGCAGCAGGCCCATGCTGCACAGCACGCCGATGGCGGCGGTGCACCAGAGGGTGGCTGCGGTGTTCAGGCCGCGCACGTTGAGGCCGTCGCGCATGATCACGCCGCCGCCGAGGAAGCCGATCCCGGAGACCACGTAGGCGGCGATCCGCGAAGCGTCGCCGGCCAGGCCGGGCACGCCCTGGGTCATCAGCACGAACAGGCAGGCGCCAGTGCTGACCAGCGCGTTGGTGCGCAGGCCGGTGAGGCGTTGGCGCAGTTGGCGTTCGGCGCCGATCAGGGCGCCCAGGACCAGCGCGACCGCGACGCGCAGGAGAAATACTTTCCAATCCATGTTTCACCTCGTTGCCGGCCGACGGCCGGAGCTGGCGCGGGCCGTCGGTCCGCGCGGATAAAGGACGATGGATTGCGCAGGACCGCGGCTTCCCGCTGCGCGGATGGCGCGAGGGAAGGGACACGAAGGGAAAATGGGGATGCGTCATCCCGGTCGGGATGCGGATCGCCACTGTCCGCCATGTTCGGCGAGGCAGTGGCAGAGGGTTCTGCTGGACTAGCTCGCCGGATGGACCTGTCGCAATCGACTAGGGCTGTTGTCCAATGCAGGACTCCTGTGTGGGTTACAGAATGCGGGCGGCACCTTAAGCCTGGAGGATAGGCGCGTCAAGTTAAGATTGGGTTTCATTCAGCTTGCGTTCGGCAAGGCCAGTGTGGCGCTTCGGGTTACACTGTGCGGCTTTCCCTCACCAGGCAGTGCCAAGCATGAGTGGTCGTTACGCCCTGTTCCGCTGGAATCCGTCGCTGGCGGCCCTGCCGGGCTTTCCGGCGGATTGGCGGGCGCACTGGAACATTTCTCCGGCGAACCAGGTGCTGATGGTTCGCGAGGACGCCGGTGCGCGCCGCGCCGACCTGGCGCGCTGGGGGCTGACCCCGGCCTGGCTCACCG
Source organism: Pseudomonas sp. KBN12P06040 (assembly GCF_037574965.1). Taxonomy (NCBI): domain Bacteria; kingdom Pseudomonadati; phylum Pseudomonadota; class Gammaproteobacteria; order Pseudomonadales; family Pseudomonadaceae; genus Pseudomonas; species Pseudomonas sp. KBN12P06040. The sequence continues at coordinate 5,388,094 of NZ_JBBELS010000001.1, read as the reverse complement.
ACCTGTCGCGTACGCCCAGCCACGCGCGGGCGGAAACCCTCGCCGAGCAACCGATGTTCCGCGAGGCGTTCCAGCAGCGCCGCTGCCTGCTGCCGGCCAACGGCTTCTATGAATGGCGCGGGGTGCGCAAGCGTCCGTACTGGGTTTCCACCGGCGAGCGCCTGTTGTTCTTCGCCGGCATCTGGGAGGCCTATCCGGTGCAGGGACAGACCTGGCTCAGCGTGGCCCAGGTATCCCAGGCGGCCGCCGAGTTCCGCCGGCCGCTGCTGCTTGACGAGGCCGAGCAGGATGCCTGGCTGGCTCCGGACACGCCGCTGCCGGCGCTGATCAGCCTGCTCGCCAAGCCCCAGCCGAACCTGCGCAGCGTGGCCCTGGCCGGCTTCGTCAACAAGCCTGAAACCGACGGGCCGGAGTGCCTGACCCCGGCCTGACGCTAGACCCTGAACTGATTCACCAGGCGCCGCTGCTGCTCGGCCAGGCGGGTCAGCTCGGCGCTGGCCTGCGAGGCCTCGTCGGCGCCGCCGGCCACCTGGTTGGCGACCTGGCCGATGTTGGCGACGTTGCGGTTGATGTCCTCGGCCACCGCGCTCTGCTCCTCGGCGGCGCTGGCGATCTGGGTGTTCATGTCGTTGATCACCGATACCGCCTGGGTGATCGACTCCAGCGCTTCGGCCGCCTGGCGCGCATGGCGCACGCTGTCGTCGGTGCGCTCCTGGCTGTCCTGCATGACCTTCACCACGTCGCGGGTGCCCTGCTGCAACTGCTGGATCATGCTCTGGATTTCTTCGGTGGCCTGCTGGGTCTTTTGCGCCAGGTTGCGTACCTCGTCGGCCACCACCGCGAAACCGCGACCCTGCTCGCCGGCGCGGGCGGCCTCGATGGCGGCGTTGAGGGCGAGCAGGTTGGTCTGCTCGGCGATACCGCGGATCGCCACCAGGATCGCGTTGATGTTTTCGCTGTCCTTGGCCAGGTTCTGCACCACTCCGACCGCGCGGCCGATCTCGCTGGCCAGGGCCTGGATCGCCGCCGAGCTGCTTTCGACGATCTGCTTGCCCTGGTGCGCGGCCTGGTCCGCGTGGTTGGCTGCCTCGGCGGCGTGGGTGGCGTTGCGCGCCACGTCCTGGGCGGTGGCGGTCATCTCGTGGACCGCGGTGGCCACCAGTTCGATCTCCGCCAGTTGCTGCTGCACGCCCTGGTTGGTGCGGATGGCGATGTCGGCGGTGTGCTCCGAGGAGTCGCTGACCTTCTGCACCGATTGCACCACCTGGCCGATCATGTTCTGCAGCTTGCCGAGGAAGGTGTTGAAGCCCTTGGCGATGGAGCCCAGCTCGTCGGCGCGCTCGCTGCTCAGGCGGCGGGTGAGGTCGCCTTCGCCCTGGGCGATGTCGTCGAGCATGCCGACCAGTTGGCGCAGCGGCCGGGCGATGCCGTAGCCGACCAGCCAGACCACCAGCAGGCCGAGGGCCGCTACCACCAGACCGGCCAGGCTCATGCCGAGGATATCCTGCTGGCGCTGGTCGCTCAGCTCGCCCTGGAGTTGCTGCAGTTCGCCGAATACCGCCGCCTGGGGAATCTGCAGCATGAGGGTCCAGCGCACGCCGCTGTCGGCGATGGTGAAAGGCAGGAACAGCTCGATGTGACCGTGCTCGGCGTCGATGTCGTAGAGCGGCTGGTCGATCGTGAGGTTCTTCAGGTTGTCCACTTCGTTGCCGTCGAGGACGCTGCCGGCGGGCTCGCCGAGCTTGCTGTCGTCGCGGGTGTAGGCCACCAGGCGGCCGTTGCTGGCGATCAGCGCCATTTCCCCGGCGCCATCGTAGAGCTGCTGGTCGGCGCGCTTGAGCAGGTCCTGGATGAAGGCCAGCGAGAGGTCGGCGCCGACTGCGCCGCGGAACTGGTCGCCGACCATGATCGGCACGTTGAAGGACGACATCATCACGGTCTTGCCGCCCATTTCGTAGGGGGCCGGGTCGATGATGCAGGGACGCTTGTTCTCTTTCGGACAGGCGTAGAATTCGTTCTCGCGCACCCCGGTGGGCAGCAGCTTTTCGCTATCGATACTGTCGGTCATGGCCTCGACGATCGGCTTGCCGTCGGCGCCGCGATACCACCAGGGCAGGTAGCGACCATCCGGGCCGTAGCCCTTGCCGGGTTGCCCGGCGAAGGCGGCGTCGGTATCGAAGGCATTGGCTTCCCAGGCCATGAAGGTGTCGAGCAGCTTGGGGTTGTTCTGCACGGTGCTACGCAGCAGCGCGGAGATTTCGTCGCGGCTGGCGTTCAGCTGCGGCATGCCGTCGGCGCCCGGCTCGCCGAGCAGGCGGGTGCTGTTGGCCAGGCCGTGGACCACCGTCAGCGGATACTCCAGCTCGCGCTGGATCTGGCTGACCTGGGCGCGGGCCAGGGCCACCAGGCGCTCGTTGATGACCTTCTCCAGCAGGCCCTGGGTGCGTTGCTGCACCAGTTCCTGGGTTCGCGCGCCGGCGAACAGGGCATACAGCACCAACACCACGACGACGCTTAGAACGCTGGCGCCGGCGAGGGCGGCGACAGAAAACTGGATCGACTTGAGCTTCATGATGGGACTTCCGACCCTTGTTGGAATTGTCTCTGGCGAGGTTATCGGCAAGAGGGCGGCAAATCCTTAATCGGCCGATGGAGATTTCCTCGCCAACGGCTGTTGCCGGCGCTCGAGGCGCGGCCTACCATGCGCTCGGCCTTCAGAGGAGAACAAAGGACCATGGCTCATCCCTTCCGATTCGCCACCCTCGCCGGCGCGCTGCTGCTCGCCGGTTGCCAGGCAGTGAACACCACCAGCGGCGGCGCCGTCGGCGTCGACCGCAAGCAATACATGTTCAGCATGTTGTCCAGCCAGGAAGTCGACCAGATGTACGCCCAGTCGTACCAGAAGACTCTCGGCGAGGCGAAAAGCGCCGGCGTGCTCGATACCAGCAGTGCCGACGCGCGGCGAGTCAAGGCGATCGCCCAGCGGCTGATCCCGCAGACCGCCGCCTTCCGCCCGGACGCCACCAGCTGGAATTGGGAAGTCAACGTGGTGAAGAGCGACGAACTCAACGCCAACTGCGGTCCCGGCGGCAAGATCATTTTCTACACCGGGCTGATCGACAAGCTGAAGCTCACCGACGACGAGATCGCCGCGGTGATGGGCCACGAGATCGCTCACGCCCTGCGCGAGCATGGGCGCGAGGCCATGTCCAAGGCCTACGGCGTGCAGGTGGCCAGCCAGATCGGCGCCCTGGCCGGCCTCGGCCAGGAAAGCCTGCAACTGGCCAATACCGGCGTCGACTACCTGATGACCCTGCCCAACAGTCGTGCCAACGAGAACGAAGCCGACCTGATCGGTCTCGAGCTGGCCGCCCGCGCCGGCTACAACCCGGAAGCGGCGATCACCCTCTGGCAGAAGATGGGCAAGGCCAGCGGCGGTGCCAGCCAGCCCGAGTTCACCAGCACCCACCCCTCCGACAGTTCGCGGATGGCCAATCTCCAGGCCGCGATTCCCAAGGTGATGCCGCTGTACCAGCAGGCCAGGCGCGGCAAGTGAGGCCAGGGCGCGCGGTCGCGGGGGGCGGCCGGCGCGCCGACAGGCTTACCATCGGAAACGCCTGTTGTGTATTTCCGTAACCTGCTGTTTGGTATCTCGCCGGCGTTCGGCCTAGACTGCTGGCCGACCCGCTTGCGGGACCCGTGGACGAACAGCCACTCTCACGCCCTGGAGCTCATGTGAAATACGCCGTACTCGGAGCCACCGGCCTGCTGGGACATCACGCCGCGCGCGCCATCAGGGCCGCCGGTCACGATCTGGTGCTGATCCACCGTCCTTCTTCGCAGATCCAGCGTCTCGCCTATCTGGAGCCCGAGTGCCGGGTCGCCGAGATGCTCGACCACGCCGGCCTGGAACGCGCCCTGCGCGGCCTCGACGGGGTGATCTTCAGCGCCGGCTACTATCCTTCGCGGCCGCGCCGCTGGCAGGAGGAAGTGGCCAGCGCGCTGGGCCAGACCAACCCGTTCTATGCCGCCTGCCTGCAGGCCAGGGTGCCGCGCATCCTCTACGTCGGTTCGGCATATGCCATGCCCCGGCATCCCCAGGGACTACCGGGGCACGAGGGGTTGTTCTACGACAGCCTGCCGAGCGGCAAGAGTTCCTACGTGCTGTGCAAATGGGCGCTCGACGAGCAGGCCCGGGAGCAGGCGCGCAACGGCCTGCCGGTGGTGATCGGGATCCCCGGCATGGTACTCGGCGAACTGGACATCGGCCCGACCACCGGACGCGTGATCACCGCCATCGGCAATGGCGAGATGACCCACTACGTCGCCGGCCAGCGTAACGTCATCGATGCCGCCGAAGCCGGGCGCGGCCTGCTGATGGCCCTTGAGCGCGGGCGTATCGGCGAGCGCTACCTGCTGACCGGGCACAACCTGGAAATGGCCGACCTGACCCGGCGCATCGCCGAGCTGCTCGGCCAGCCTGCGCCGCAGCCGATGTCGATGGCCATGGCTCGCGCGCTGGCCACCCTGGGCCGCTTGCGCTACCGGGTCAGCGGCCAGTTGCCGCTGCTCGACGAAACCGCCATCGAGGTGATGGCTGGTGGGCAGTTCCTCGATGGACGCAAGGCCCGCGAGGAACTCGGCTTCTTCTCCACCACCGCCCTCGACGACACCCTGCTGCGCGCCATCGACTGGTTCCGCGACAACGGCTATTTCAATGCCTAGGACGGTTGGCTAGGGCAGCGCTTTTTCCGCGAAGGGTCGGGTCTGCAGTCCCAGCTGGGCGCGAAAGCTCTCCATGTCGAACATGGTGCACAGCTCCTGCAACTGGCCCTGCGGGTTGAACACCCAGAAGCCCATCGCGGAAATGCTCAGCACCTTGTCGCTGGCCGGATAGCCCAGGGTCGGCCGGACGATGGTGCCGATCAGCGTGCTCCAGGTGAACACCTTGCGTTCCTCGCCGATGCAGTCTTCGACCACGACCTCCAGGTCCGGCATCGCCGTGCGGATGTCCTGCAGCAGGCGGATATAGCCGGCGGTATCCAGGGGATGGCCGATGAACGAGCTTTTGTAGAGGAAATCCTTGCTGTGCAACTGCTCCACCAACGCCATGCGGCCCTTGTTCCAGGACAGCTCGATGTGATGGCGGGCGAGTCGTTTCAGGTCGTGTGAGGGCATCTCCGGCTCTCGTGGGCGAGTGGTGGGGCAGGCATCCGGTGCCTGCCTGAACTGTAGCCGTTCCTATGCATTTTGCATTGGCCGCCCAGCCATCCCGGGCCCGGCGGCGCAGTCCTTCAGAGCCAGCCGGTCAATTGCGCGGCGTGCCAGGCGGCATACAGACCAAGTGCGGCGAAGGCGGCCGCGGCCAGGCGGCGGATCAGGGTCAGCGGCAGCTTATCGGCGGCCAGGTTGCCGATCAGTACCACCGGTACGTTGGCGATCAGCATGCCCAGGGTGGTGCCGATCACCACCAGCCAGAAATGCGGATACTGGGCGGCCAGCATGACCGTGGCGACCTGGGTCTTGTCGCCCATCTCGGCGAGGAAGAACGCGATCAGGGTGGTGAGGAAGGGGCCGTATTTCTTCAGTCCGGACTCTTCGTCGTCGAGCTTGTCCGGTACCAGCGTCCACAGGGCGACGGCGATGAAGGAGGCGGCGAGGATCCAGCTGAGGGTAGCTTCCGAGAAGAAGCTGGCGACCCAGGCGCCCACCGCGCCGGCAGCGAAATGGTTGGCCAGGGTGGCGGCAACGATGCCGGCGATGATCGGCCACGGCTTGCGGAAACGCGCCGCGAGCAGGAGTGCCAGCAACTGGGTCTTGTCGCCGATTTCCGCGAGGGCAACGATCAGGGTGGGGACGAACAGCGATTCCATCAGGCTTCCTAAGGGGCGGGTCGACCAATCACCATGACACGCGCCATCTGCCCGCCCCGGGTCAGATCGTGCGTGTCATAGGTCTTGTCAAACCCTTGGCCTGTCTGGGCAGGCTTGGGTCGCGCGCGCCATGGTCTGCGGACCAAGTGTGTTGACGCGTGCCGGGCGAGGCCGGTGCGGCGCTCGCGGGAGACTACTCCCCTAGGACGGGGCGCATTCTGCCCAAGCCGGGCGGCTTGGGCAAGCCCGGGACGGAAACTTTCGTCCGGGAGGGCGGCGAGGGAGCCTGATCGCAAGGAAACGTGCCGGCATCCGCAGCGATCCGCGAGGAATCGCTGGGCGGCAGGGTGAATCAGGTATTGGTCGGGCTGACGTCCATTTCGTGGTAGCGAACGAAGCGCGCGCGCTTCTTCCAGCGGTATCCCAGCCAGATCGCCAGGAACAGCGGCAGGCTGATGTAGGTGGCGAGGAGGCCGATCCAGTCGATGCGTTCGCCCACCAGCGCCTGGTAGTTCTGCCCGAGGGTGATGACCATGCACAGGGCGAAGGCGAACAGCGGGCCGAAGGGGAACAGCTTGGCCCGGTAGGGCAGGTCTTCCAGGCGGCCGCCCTGGGCCAGGTAGCCCTTGCGGAAGCGATAGTGGGAGATGGCGATGCCCAGCCAGGCGATGAAGCCGCACATGCCCGAGGTGTTCAGCAGCCATGTGTAGACGGTGCTGTCGCCGAAGGCCGAAGTGAGGAAGCACAGGGCGCCGACCAGGGTAGTGGCGTACAGCGCATTGCGTGGCACGCCGCTGCGCGAGACACGGGAGAACAGGCGCGGTGCCTTGCCCTCGAGGGCGAGGTTGTAGAGCATCCGGGTCGAGGCGTACATGCCGGAGTTGCCGGCGGAGAGGATCGCCGAGAGGATCACCGCGTTCATCACCCCGGCCGCCGCGGCGAAGCCGGCGCGCTCGAAGAGCAGGGTGAAGGGCGACACGCTGATGTCGCTGGCATCGTTCTTCAGCAGGTTCGGGTCGGTGTAGGGAATCAGCATGCCGATCACGAAGATCGCCAGGATGTAGAACATCAGGATGCGCCAGAACACCTGGCGAATGGCGATCGGGATGTTCTTCCGCGGATTTTCCGATTCACCGGCGGCGATGCCGATCAACTCGGTGCCCTGGAACGAGAAGCCGGCGATCATCGCCACCCCGACCATCGCCTGGAAGCCGCCGACGAAGGGCGCGTCGCCCATGGTGAAGTTGCTGAAGCCGGGCGACTCCACGCCATGCATGATGCCGAAGATGGTCGCCAGGCCGACACCGATGAAGATCACCACCGTGACTACCTTGATCAGGGCGAACCAGAATTCGCTCTCGCCGAAGCCACGCGCGGAAATCACGTTGAGGCCGAACATGATGCCCAGGAAGATCGCGCTCCAGTAGATGCCCGGCACCTCGGGGAACCAGAAACTCATCACCAGTTGCGCCGCCACCAGTTCCGCGGCAATGGTCACCGCCCAGTTGTACCAGTAGTTCCAGCCGAGGGCGAAACCGAAGCCATCTTCGACGAACCGGCTGCCATAGGTGCAGAACGAGCCGGAAACGGGCATGTAGGCGGCCATCTCGCCGAGACTGGTCATGAGGAAGTACACCATCAGCCCGATCAGGGCGTAGGAAAGCAGCGCACCGCCGGGCCCGGCGGTGGCCACGGTGGCCCCGGAGGCGACGAACAGCCCGGTGCCGATGGAGCCGCCGATGGCGATCATGTTCAGGTGGCGCGGCTTGAGCACCCGCCGCAGTTGCTGGCCCTGGCTGGCGTTCAGGTCAGTCATCGGCGGCCTCCCGGCGGATGGTCACGGAAGGGGCTGGCTGCGGGCGTGCGGGCAGGGAGAGGAAAAGCTTCATTCACAGGGTTCCAGGCAGAAATCAGGAGCGACGGGCGGAGTAGATGCGGAAACCGTCGCCTTCGGCGAGTGTCCGGCAGGGGCCGAGGTGGCGTTCGATCAACGGCGGGTACTTCAGGAAGCTGTTGGCGACCAGGCGCAGTTCGCCGCCCGGCGCCAGGTGCTCGGCGGCGCGTTGCAGCAGGCGCTCGGAGGCCTGGTAGTCGGTGTGCACGCCCTGGTGGAAGGGCGGATTGCTGACGATCGCGGCGAGTTCGCGCGGCGCGCCGTCGATGCCGTCGGCGGCGATCACTTCGCCGTCCAGGCCGTTGGCGGCGAGGGTCAGTCGGCTGCTCTCGACAGCGAAGGCGTCGACGTCGAGCAGGCTCAGGCGACTGGCGGGGTAGCGACGCTTGAGAGCCGCCCCGAGTACGCCGGCACCGCAGCCGAAGTCCAGCAGATGGCCGCCGGGCAGGGCTTGCAGTTGCCCCAGCAGCAGCGCGCTGCCGCGATCCAGGCGGCCATGGCTGAACACCCCCGGCAGGCTCACCACCTGCAGCTCGCCATCGGCCAGCGGCAGGCTGTAGCGCTGGGCCAGGGCGTGCAGGTCGGGCTCGGCCGGCGCCTGTTCGATACGCACCTGCCAGAGCTGGCAATGCCGCGCGCTATCCAGTTTGCGGGGCTTGCCGTAGGCGGCCAACTGCTTGCTCGCGCGCTCGATCCCGCCGCGCTTTTCGCCGACCAGGAAGAGTTCGCCGCCGGGCAGGCGGGCGGCCAGGCTGGCCAGCAGGTAGTCGGTCAGTTCGCGGGACTTGGGCAGGAACAGAACGGCCGAAGTCCAGGCGCCGATCGGCGCGCGCGTGTCGAAACGGCTACGGCCGGGGAAGCGGGCGTCCAGCTGCGCCTGCTCGCCGGCGTGCCAGCTCCAGCCCTGGGCCTGCGGTAGCTCGGCGAGCAGGTCGTCGGCGGGCAGGCCGGCCAGCAGCAGCGGGGTCGCGAAGAGGTGGCGCTGGCGCAGCAGCACTTCACTGCGAGGGTCCATGCGGGCTCCGGAAAAAATGGGAAATCTTAACAGGCTTGGGCCTGGCATACCCGCATGGATTGTCGGCGAGGATCGCCGTTCATCCGTGCGCGGTGCCCGCAGCGCCGTCTCAGCCGGCGTTGACAACCCGCAGGGCGCGCCCGGCCTTCCATGCCTCTGCGTTTTCCGCCAGTTGGCCGACGATGCGCTGCCGCGCTTCGCGACTGCCCCAGGCGTTATGGGGGGTGACGATCAGGCGCGGGATGTCGGGGGCCAGCAGCGGATTGCCGTTTCTCGGCGGCTCGACGCTGAGCACGTCGGTGGCGGCGCCGCCCAGGTGGCCGCCGCGCAGGGCGTCGGCCAGCGCCTGTTCGTCGACCAGGCCGCCACGGGCGGTATTGACCAGGAAGGCGCCAGGCTTCATCAGCGCCAGTTCGGCGGCGCCGAGCATCCCGCGGGTGTCCTCGGTCAGCGGGCAGTGCAGGGTCAGGGCGTCGACCCGTGGCAGGAGTTCGCCAAGCGGCAGGCGGTCCGCCCGGGCGGGCCGTCCTGGCAACTGACCGAGCAGCACGCGCATGCCGAACGCCTCCGCCAGCCGCGCCACCGCCCCGCCCAGTTCGCCATGGCCGAGCAGGCCGAGGGTCTTGCCTTCCAGTTCGACGATGGGGAAGTCCAGCAGGCAGAACTGGCTGGATTGCTGCCAGCGGCCGCTGCGTACCGCCTGCTGGTAGTCCGGCAGGCGCGTAGCCAGGGCCAGTAGCAGCGCGAGGGTGTGCTGGGCTACCGAGGGCGTGCCGTAGCCATGGCAGTTGGCGACGACGATACCGCGCTCGCGAGCGGCAGCGAGATCGATGTTGTTGGTGCCGGTAGCGCTGACCAGGATCAGTTCCAGCTCTGGGCAGGCGGCGATGCATTGCGCGTCGATCGGCGCCTTGTTGCTGATCGCGACCCGCGCACCGTTCAGCCGCGCGGCGACTTCCTGCGGTTGGCTGGCGGCATGCAGTTGCAGCTCGTCGAAGGCGGCGCGCAGGGGGCGCATGTCCAGGTCGCCGAGGTCGAGGGAGGCATGGTCGAGGAAAACGGCGCGCAGGGCATGGCTCATGGAAGGTTCCTTGGCGGCAGCGGACGGGGGCTGCCTAGCCTAGCAAACCCGCGTGCCGGGGAGGTCTTCCGGTTTTCTTGACAGTGATTATCCCGAAAGTATTGTCGGTTTTTTGACGGTATTACATATTTAACCTCGGTAGTGTCATTTTTGAGTCACTCCGACGAACGGTCGCCCTTTCAAGTGGACAATTTTTGATCTGAAAGGCATTTTTTTGGCACACAAGGCGCAATGTGAATTGCTTCTCAGATTTTCGTCATTTAAATGACGAAATGCAGTGCTGGAAAACTGACGTGCGCCACGCAGATAGGGAGATTTTCATGGTCCGTCCGGATAGCCAGCGCGGCAAGCGCACCTCTTCGAAAGCTGGTAGGGAAGGGCGTTTCGTCCTTGCCGCCAGCAGCACCCTCATGTTCGCCATCGCCAGCATCAACGCGGCCATGGCGGCACCTACCGGTGCCCAGTTCAACCCCAACGAGATCAAGATCAGCCAGCAGGGCAAGACCACGCTGATCGACCAGAGCACCCAGCGCGCGATCATCAACTGGAAGGGCTTCGACGTCTCCGCCGACGAGGCGGTGCGCTTCAACCAGCCCGGTGTGACCTCGTCGACCCTGAACCGGGTCACCGCAGGCCAGGAAAGCGTGATCGCCGGGCGCATCTCCGCGCCCGGCCAGGTGATCATCTACAACTCCAACGGCGTGGTCTTCAGCGGCTCGGCCAAGGTCGACGTGGGCTCCCTGATCACCACCACGGCGAACATCAGCGACGAACACTTCCGCCAGGGCAAGCTGATCTTCGACCAGCCCGGAAACCCCGACGCGCGGATCGTCAACGACGGCAGCATCAGCGTCGCGGAGAAAGGCCTGGCGGCCTTCGTCGCGCCGTCCGTGGCCAACAACGGCGTGATCAACGCCCGCCTCGGCACCGTGGCGATGGCCGCCGGCAATGCCGCGACCATCGACCTCTACGGCGATGGCCTGGTGTCGATCGCCGTGACCGACCCGGTTACCCGCAAGCCGCAGGATGCCCAGGCGCTGGTCAGCAACGGCGGCGCGATCCAGGCCGACGGCGGTAGCGTGCTGATCACCGCCGAGCAGGCTTCCCGGGTGGTCGACAACGCGGTCAACCTGTCCGGCGTGATCCTCGCTCGCGGCACCGAGGTGCGCGAGGGCAGCGTGGCGCTGGTAAGCAAGTCCGGGGACATCCAGATCGCCGGCAAGATCGACGTCAGCGGTCCGAAGAACGGCGGCGACGTGCTGGTCAGCGGCCAGCAGGTGGCCCTGGCGAGCACCGCCAGCATCGACGCCCGCGGCGCCGCACAGGGCGGCAGCGTGCGCATCGGCGGCGACTTCCAGGGCCGCGGCGAGCTGCCACGGGCGAAGAACGCTACGCTGGCCAAGGGCGCCAGCATCGACGTCTCGGCTACCGGCAAGGGCAATGGCGGCCTGGCGGTGGTCTGGTCCGACGGCAATACCCGCATGGACGGGCGGATCCTCGCGCGCGGCGGCGCCCAGGGCGGCAACGGCGGCCTGGTGGAGACCTCCGGCAAGGTCAACCTGAGCATCGCCGACAGCGCCTACGTCAGCGTCGCCGCACCCTACGGCAACGGTGGCACCTGGCTGCTCGACCCGACCACCCTGCGCATCGTCGCCTCCGGCGGCACCTCCGGTTCGGTGGGGGGCGCCAACGGCGCCAGCGGCGACGCGACGGTGAATGCCTCGGTGGTTACCGGGGCGCTGGCAGGCGGCAAGGTGACCCTCAGCGCCAGCGACCGGCTGTCGGTGGAAGCGCCGCTGATCACCAGCAACCTGGGCGGCGCCAGTCGCGGCCTGGAGCTGATCGCCACCGGACCTGCCGGTGCGGTGGATATCTCTGCGCCGATCCTGTTCCGCAACGGCAGCCTGGCAATCCGCGCCGGCGGCAACATCAACTTCCTCAGCGGCGGCACGCCGCAGACCAGCGGCATCGTCGACTTGGGCAGCGGCACCCTGTGGATGCAGACCAGCACCGCCGGCAAGATCAGCCAGCAGGCCGGTACCGCGCTGATCGCCGCCAACCTCGCCGGCCGCGCCGGTAGCATCGACCTGACTTCCTGGGACAACTACGCCGGCAACCTGGCGCTGCAGACCTTCAACGGTACGCTCAAGTACCGGCAGAGCAACGCCACCGGCGTGACCACGAGCGGCACGGTGTTCGATCCGTTCATCAACCAGAGCATGACCGGCACCGTGCAGAACATCGTCTCCAGCGTCGGCACGCGGATTCTCGAGGCCAACAGCGTCGGCACCACCGGCAACTACACGCTGACCGCCGACGGCAACAGCGAGTTCGACCGCCTGGTGTTCACCGCGCTGCCCTATCGGCGGGTCAGCGGTTCCGCCAGTTTCCCGACCAACGACTCGTCGGACTACCTGGTGACCAACCTGCGCTACCAGGTCAACGGCAGCAACGTCACCGCCACCCCGAACGGCGGTGCGCCCAGCGGGTTCACCGTCGCCGCCGGCAACGGCAGCGTCACCACCTGGACCGGAAACTGGGGCACCAGTTGGGGCGTCAAGGGCTTCGGCGGCGTGATCGGCGTGACCGACGAACTGCAGTACGACGTCGGCACCGGCCTGACCGAGGAACTGATCTTCGGCCTCGGCGGCAAGACCAGCCGCGTCGATACTCGCCTGGACCTGTTCATGCGCGAGGGAGCGTTCAACAGCTTCGCCGAGCGCGCCCAGGTGGAGATGTTCAAGACCACCACCACTGCCGGCGACATCCTTTCCCGCCAGCAGACCGCCACCCTGACCGCCAATGACGCTACCCGCGTCTACGGTGATGTGAATCCGACTCTGACGGCCACGATGTCCGGCATCAACGCCATCGACGCCTACGTCAACAGCCAGTTCAACGACCTCTACCAGGCGACCGCCAGCACCACGGCGACCCAGGCGTCGAACGTCGGGCAGTACGCGATCACCGGTAACGCCAATGGCAGCGAGTATTTCAGCCAGCGTTACCAACTGGTGCGCCAGGACGGCAAGCTGACCGTCACGCCGGCGCAATTGATCGTCAGCGCCGACGCCAAGACCAAGGTCTATGGCGACGCCGATCCGACCCTCACCTACCAGGTCAGTGGCCTGAAGAACAGCGATACCGCCGCCGGCGTGCTGAGCGGCAACCTCGGCCGGGTGGCCGGGGAGAACGTCGGCAACTACGGGATACTTCAGGGCGGGCTGGGCCTCAACACGGCCAATTACACCCTCAGCTACGTCGGCAACGACCTGCGCATCACTCCGGCGCAACTGAACGTGATCGCCGATGCCAAGACCAAGGTCTATGGCGACCTCGATCCGGCGCTGACCTATCAGGTCTCCGGTCTCAAGCGCGGCGATACCGCCGGTGCGGTCCTCAACGGCGGCAGCCTGAGCCGCGTGGCTGGCGAGAACGTCGGCGTGTACGGCATCAACCAGGGTGGACTGGGCCTGGTCAGCAGCAATTACACCCTGAACTACCAGGGCAATAACCTGACCATCACCAAGGCACTGCTGAATGTGATCGCCGATGCCAAGACCAAGGTCTATGGCGATGCCGACCCGAGCCTGACCTACCAGGTCAGCGGCCTGAAGAATGGCGACACCGCCGGTGCCGTGCTCAACGGCGGCAGCCTGAGCCGCGTGGCTGGCGAGAATGTCGGCGTGTACGGCATCAACCAGGGTGGACTGGGCCTGGTCAGCGCGAACTACGACCTGAGCTACCAGGGCAATAACCTGACCATCACCAAGGCGCTGCTCAATGTGATCGCCGATGCCAAGACCAAGGTCTATGGCGATGCCGATCCGAGCCTGACCTACCAAGTCAGTGGCCTGAAGAACGGCGATACCGCTGGCGCGGTGCTCAATGGCGGCGGCCTGGTTCGTGTCTCCGGCGAAAACGTAGGCAACTATGCGATTCAGCAGGGTGGCCTGGGTCTGGTCAGCGGTAACTATGACCTGGCTTACCAGGGCAACAACCTGACCATCACCAAGGCGCTGCTGAATGTGATCGCCGACGCCAAGACCAAGGTCTATGGCGATGCCGACCCGAGCCTGACCTACCAGGTCAGCGGCCTGAAGAACGGTGATACCGCCGGTTCGATCCTGACCGGTGGGTTGAACCGCGCCACAGGCGAGAACGTGGGTGTGTATGGCATCAACCAGGGCGACCTGGCATTGAACAGCGGTAACTACGACCTGAGCTACCAGGGCAATAACCTGACCATCACCAAGGCACTGCTCAATGTGATCGCCGATGCCAAGACCAAGGTCTATGGCGACGCTGACCCGAGCCTGACCTATCAGGTCAGCGGCCTGAAGAACGGTGATACCGCTGGCGCGGTGCTCAACGGTGGCAGCCTGAGCCGCGTGGCTGGCGAGAATGTCGGCGTGTACGGCATCAACCAGGGCGACCTGGCATTGAACAGCGGTAACTACGACCTGAGCTACCAGGGCAATAACCTGACCATCACCAAGGCGCTGCTGAATGTGATCGCCGACGCCAAGACCAAGGTCTACGGCGACGCCGACCCGAGCCTGACCTACCAGGTCAGCGGCCTGAAGAACGGTGACAGCGCCGGCTCGATCCTGACCGGCGGGCTGAACCGCGACGCAGGCGAGAACGTGGGTGTGTATGGCATCAACCAGGGCGGCCTGGTGCTGACCAGTGGCAACTATGACCTGGCCTACCAGGGTAATGACCTGACCATCACCAAGGCGCTGCTCAACGTATTCGCCGATGCCAAGAGCAAGCAGGTCGGCACCGCCGACCCGGCGCTGACCTATCAGGTTTCCGGCCTGAAGAATGGCGATAGCGCCGGTCAGGTGCTCGCCGGCGGGCTCGGTCGGGTGGGCGGCGAAGCCGTAGGCCAGTACGACATCCTCCAGGGTGGGCTTGCCCTCACCAGCGGCAACTACCAGCTCAACTACCAGGGCAACCTGCTGAGCATCCTGCCGCTGCCGGTCACGCCGGGCGACCTGGGGCAACTGGCAGCGCTCTCCGACTTGCGCGAACTGCAGAAGGGGCGCGATCCGGATACCCCCGGGGATGCGGTCTACCGCACCACCACGCTGGAAAACCCGTTCCTCGAAAACCCGTTCCTGCGCGCCTACGCTCTGGGCATGGACGTCAGCGATCCTAACCTGCTGCCGGCTACCGCCGCGGGTCCGGCGGAGGACGCCAGCGCCAAGCGGGTGGGGCAGTTCACCGATCGTCCGCTCAGGGCAGAGGCCGAGAGTGGGGCGGGTTGCTCGAACCAGAGCTACCTGGCCGACTACTGGAGCTGCTTCAACAAGCCTCTGAATTTCTAACCCTTTTCGCAATGCGCACTATCGTCTCCGGGCGGTAGTGCGTCATCTGCCCGAGGTGAATGATGAAACCTTCGCAATGGACGCTTCGCTGGGTGACGCTCTGTGGCTGCGGGATGCTGGCAGCTTCCGCCGCCGCCGTGGAGTTGCCAGGGACTGTACAGCCATCCCAGCTCGATGAACGCTTCAAGCCCCGCAGCGAGCCGCAGGCCAAGCCCGAGGCGCCGCTGGTGGTGCCCAAGCAGGTCGCGCCGCAAGGCAGCGAACAGATCCGCTTCGAACTGCGCGAGATACGCATCGAAGGCAACACCCGCTATGACAAGGCGGTGCTCGAGTCCTATTACCAGCATATGCTCGGCAAGCAGGTGTCCCTGGCCGAACTGGTCGACCTGGCCAACCGCCTCACCGCCAAGTACCGCCAGGACGGCTACCTGTTGACCCAGGTAGTGGTGCCGGA
Organism: Pseudomonas sp. KBN12P06040; assembly: GCF_037574965.1. Lineage (NCBI taxonomy): Bacteria > Pseudomonadati > Pseudomonadota > Gammaproteobacteria > Pseudomonadales > Pseudomonadaceae > Pseudomonas > Pseudomonas sp. KBN12P06040. The sequence goes on along the minus strand of NZ_JBBELS010000001.1, from coordinate 5,372,444 downwards.
GCAGAGCATCGAGGGCGGCAAGGTACGCCTGCAGGTGATCGAGGGTTACCTCGAACACGTGCAGATCAAGGGAGCCGTCGATGGGCCGCGGGTGCGGGTGGAGGAACTGCTCGCACCGCTGACCGAAAAACGTCCGCTGGATGCCGATACCCTGGAGCGCGGCCTGCTGCTGGTCGGCGACCTGCCGGGGGTCAACGTGCAGAGCGTGCTCAGCCCGGGTCAGGCGCTGGGCTCGTCGAACCTCGACGTGGCCTTGCAGCAGCAGCGATACGAAGGCTTCGTCAGCCTCGACAACCGCGGTTCGCACTACACCGACCCGACCACCCTGGCCTTCGGCGCCACCGAGTTCTCCCGCCTGGGCTTCTACGAGCAGATCGACGTGCTCGGTGCGATCTCGCCGTTCAGCGATGCCACCCGCTACATCCAGTTGCGCGGCACGTTGCCGCTGGGCGGCATGTTCGCCGGCGATACCCTGCAGATCATGGGTTCCTATTCGAAGGTCAACCCGGACATCCCGGACTCGGTATTCCCCTTCGACAGCGTCAGCAAGAGCACCGAAGGCAGCATTTCCTACAACCATCCCTTCATCCGCTCGCGCTCGCAGAACCTGAGCGGCGGCCTGGCGTTGCAGTGGAAGGATACCGAGACCCGCCTGCGCGACTTCGCCAGCGACGCCTCGAACCCCGGTCGTGACCATGTGCGGGTGTTCCAGCAACGCCTGACCTATGACTGGGTCGACCGCTGGATGGGCATCAACCTGGCGGAGGTGCGCAACAACATCGGCCTGGACATGTGGGGCGCGACCAAGAAGGACGATGAACGTCGTTCCCGCGAAGTGGCCGACGGACGTTTCGTCTATCTCAACGGCAACATCGGGCGTCTGCAAGGGCTCGGCGGACCCTGGTCGGTGTATGGCGAGTTGCAATGGCAGTACAGCTTCGACCCGTTGCTGCCGAGCGAGCGCTTCGGCGTTGGCGGCAGCGGGATCGGTCGCGGCTTCGCCCCGGGCAACATCACCGGTGACCGTGGCTTCGCCCTGAAGCTCGAACCGCGCTATGGCCAGGCGGTGGGCTACAGCTGGCTGCGCAGCTACCAGGCCTACGCTTTCTACGACTGGGGCAAGACCTACAACCTCGACGTGGACGATGACGAGCAGCAGAAGCTCGGCTCGATCGGTGCCGGGGTGCGCTTCAACCTCACCGACCAGTTGTCGTTCAACCCGGAGATTGCCCGCCAGGTCATCGGCGAGCCAGCCGACCAGCGCGATGGGAAGCGCGAGACGCGGGTCCTGTTCAACGTGGTGGCGCGCTTCTGAACCCTGCCGGCCTCCGTTCCGGAGGCTGCTGACGGAGCCCCTCTCCGGTTCTGCGGAGAGGGAGGTCCGTGCTCAATTCCGAGTGTTTTTCTCAAACTTTCGATTTCTTCGATTCTTCATATCGATGCCGTCAATCCGTGTCGAGGCCGGTCGGAGAGGCGTATTCTTGCTGTAACTGCTGTGCTAGAGCGGTTATTCGCACTATTTCAAACGTCGATGAATACTATTGGCGCGCTTCGTTTTCCAATCGAGTTTCCCGAACAGAGAATGGCCCCACGTAACGAATACCTGGAGCCACTGCCATGAAACGCCCGCTGATCCTCGCCATCGCCCTTGCTACCCTGACCGCCAATGCCGCCTTCGCCGCACCGCGGGTCGAATCCATCGCCCTGCGCGGTGCCCAACAACTGATCGCCTCCGATGGTTCCGACCGTACCCTCGAGCGCCTGCGCAAGACCCAGGCGCCGCGCGTCCAGGAAGAACGCCGGGTCGCCGAAAGCGGCAGCGAGCAGACCATCGATCGCTTGCACCGCGACATGACCAGCCGCGAGGCGCGCCTGGCCGAGAACGGCAGCGAACAGACCGTCGACCGTCTGCACAAGGACATGGGGCGCGTCGATCTGCGCCTGGCCGACAACGGTAGCGAGCGCACCGTCGACCGCCTGCATCGGGAGATGCGGCGCCCCGCCTGACACCGCGGATCACGCCGCAAGGTGCGAGAAAAGCCCGGCTCGATGCCGGGCTTTCTTATTGCCGAGAAAGTGCGGTGTTCCATGGGGAGGACGGATAACGCCCCAGGCGTTATCGCCGATACGCCGCTGTCGGGGCAGCGACGCGCGACGGCATTGGCCTCAGTGCAGGCGGTCGCGTTGCGCCAGGCTAGGGAACAGCTTCATCCATGCTCCGGTGACCACCAGGGTGCCGATCCCGCCGAGGACCACTGCCGGTACCGTGCCGAACCAGTGTGCGGTGAGCCCGGACTCGAACTCGCCGAGCTGGTTCGAGGCGCCGATGAACAGGCCGTTCACCGCGCTGACCCGGCCGCGCATCTCGTCGGGGGTCTCGAGCTGCACGAAGGCGCCGCGGATGACCATGCTGACCATGTCCGCGGCGCCGAGTACCACCAGCACGCCGAGGGACAGCCAGAACGATTTCGACAGGCCGAAGGCGATGGTTGCCAGGCCGAAGATGCCCACGGAGAGGAACATGATCCGCCCGACGTTGCGTTCGATGCTGAAGTGCGCCAGCCAGAACGACATCGCCAGGGCGCCCACCGCTGGAGCCGAGCGCAGCAGGCCGAGGCCCCAGGGCCCGGTGAGCAGGATGTCCTTGGCGAACACCGGGAGCAGGGCGGTGGCGCCGCCGAGGAGCACGGCGAACAGGTCGAGGGAGATTGCCCCGAAGATGTCCGGTCGGCTGCGGATGAAACGGATGCCGGCGAGCAGCGAGTCGAGGGTGGCCTTGCCCTGGGTGAGCGGCTGGTTGCGTACCGGCAGGCTGAGCGTCAGGACGCAGGCGAGGACGTAGAGAGTCGCGGTCGGCACGTAGACCCAGGAGGCACCGAACGCATAGAGCAGGCCGCCGAGGGCCGGGGCGGCAATGGTCGCCGCCTGCATCGCCGAAGCCGAAGCGGCCACCGCGCGCGGGAACAGTCCGGCCGGTACCAGGTTCGGCAGCAGCGCCTGGGTGGTCGGCATTTCGAAGGCGCGGGCGGTACCGAGGGCGAAGGCGAGGACGAAGATCATGTTGCGGGTGATCTCTCCCGAAGCCGCGCCGAGCACCAGCGCCACCGCCACCAGGGCCTGGCCGGTCTGGCAGAGGGCGGCGATCCTGCGTCGGTCGTAGCGGTCGGCAACGTGCCCGGTGTGGAGCATGAACAGTACCCGCGGGAGGAATTCGACCAGGCCTACCAGGCCCAGGTCGAGGACATTGCCGGTCAGTTCGTAGATGTGCCAGCCGATGGCCACGGTGAGCATCTGGAAGCCGCTGGCGGTGCAGACGCGGGCCAGCCAGAAGGCGAGGAAGGGACGATGGCGGAGCAGGGAGCTGGGTTGGCTGGACATGCTGGGGTCGGGCGTTTCGAGAGGAGGGCGGAGAGTAACATGCGGTTACCTCTTGGCTGTTGCCATTGCCGAAATCGAAGATTCGGAGAAGCGCACGAAAAGGTTGGAGCCGACCTGGCGGACGACCAAAGTCGAGTGTCCATGGGGCCTTCCAGCGGTAGACGGGACTTTTCCTCGGGTGCGACTTGTCGCTAAAATTAACTCCTGAGTCAGGTTTTTCCGCCTGCGTGCTCCACCTCGTCCGTCCGGGCGAGCTGTTCAAGCCTGAATAACGACATGGGTGGGAACCGTACCACCCAGAGGAACTTGCATGTCCAACCGTGATATATCCCGGCGCGCCTTTCTCCAGGGCGGGTTGATCGCCGGCGTGGGTGTCACCCTGGCGCCGCTCGGCAGCCAGGCGTTCGCTGCCTTGTTCGAGAACCAGGTGACCGTTTCCGCCCAGCGCTGGATGGCGGGCAACGGCCAGGTCCGTTTCCGTAACGACGCCTTGTCCAAGGTCTGCGGCAACAAGGTGTTCGCCCGCGATATCCGCGCCAGGGACATGCCCGGCTGGCCGCAGCAGCAAGGCCACGCCATGTTGCTGAAGACTGTTCGCGCCGACCGCATCTACGAAGGCCACGACCTTTCCTGGCTGGGCGCCGAGTTGCAGCCGGACCGTATCGTCACCGCCGCCGACCTGGAGAAGGACGGCATCGTCTTCCCCGAGGCGCATTCGCCCGATCCGCTCCTGCCGCCGGGCAAGGTGCCGATGTTCATCGGCCATCCGGTGGCGATCCTGATCTGGAACGACTTCGAGCGCTTCCGCCGGGCCAAGCTCAAGCTCAAGTTCAACGACAAGGCGATCCGCTATGGCGCCCAGGCCCCGCTGTACCAGGGCGATCCCTACGGCAGCTATCGCTTCGTCCGGGTCGGCGGCAAGACGCCCTACGAGGACGACGAGTTCTCCAGCCTGAAGGACTCGATGCTGTTCCCCACCATCCTCAACCGCAAACCGGTATGGACCCGCGAGCCGAAGCTGCACGGCGACCTCACCGAGCAGGGGCTGTTCCATGCCAAGCGCATGGCCGAGCAACTGGAAAACCCGCCGCAGGACTGGCTGGTCTTCGACGAGCGCTACAAGACCCCATCGATCGAGCCGGCGGCATTGGAGCCGGACAACGGCAACGGCTGGTACGACGCGGCGAGCAAGACCTTGCACTTCGTGGTCGCCACCCAGTGCCCGTTCGAAGTCGCCTACGAAAGCGTGCACATGATCAAGCCGTCGCGCTTCGCCCTGGAGAAGCTCAACATCCATCCGGGCTATACCGTCGGCTACGGCTCCAAGGACAACAACATCTTCGTCTTCTATGCCGCGCTCGCCGCGCTGTATGGCGAGGGTGTGCCGGTGCGCCTGGCCAACGACCGCTACGAGCAGTTCCAGAGCGGCATCAAGCGCCACCCGTTCGACATCCGCTACCAACTGGCGGTAGACAGGAACGACCTCGGCTTCCGCATCTTCCGCGCCGACATGAGCGCCGACGGCGGCGGGCGCGCCAACTACAGCGCCTCGGTGGCGGCGGTGGGCGCCACCGCCGCGCAGTCGATCTACTACATGCCGCAGAACGACCTGGCGGTCACCGCCTATCATTCGCGCGGCGTGGAGGCCGGCTCGATGCGCGGCTACGGTACCCTGCAGACCATGGCCGCGACCGAGATGATGGTCGACGAGATCGCTGGCCGGCTGGGCGTCGACGCCATCGACCTGCGTCGTCGCAACGCCCTGCGCTCGGGCATGAAGAACACCCAGGGCGCGGTCCCGGCCGGTGCCCTGCGCCTGCACGAGATCCTCGACAAGGCCGCTGCCCACGAGGTCTGGAAGGACCGCGACGCACGCAAGAAGCGCTTCGACGCGGAGGACCCGGACAACTGGTATGGGGTCGGCTTCGCCATTTGCCAGAAGGACTTCGGCACCGGCGCCGAGGCGCCGATGGCGAGCATCGAGTTCAGCGCCGACGGGCGCATCAGCCTGCGCCACATCGGCACCGAGATCGGTACCGGGATGTCCACCTCGCAGGCCTTCGTGGTCGGCGACTTCCTCGGCCGTCCGGCGGACGAGGTGAAGACCGCCGAGACCGAATGGCCCGAGCTGCGGCTCACCACCAAGGGCAATCCCTACCTGATGAGCCAGGCCGAGCAGGACGCCGCGCTACGCGATCCGCGCTGGGTCGGCAAGCTGGCCTCGCCGTCGTCGGCGACCAACTCGGCGTTCTATTTCAGCCACGCCACCCGCGAAGCCGCGCGCGTACTGTTCAACCACGGCCTGTGGCCGGCGGCCCTGGCGCTGTGGCGCAGCGGTCCGTTCGGCGGCCAGGCCAATCCCTATGTGGTGCGCCGCGAAAACGCGGTATGGGTCGACGGCCAGTTGACCGGCAACGGCCTGGCGCCGATTCCCTTCGCCGAGCTGGCGAAGAAGGCCCACGAGATGGGCCTGGTCACCGGCGTCAGCGTCCACGGCTTCAACCGCTGGAGCTGGGCCGAGGCGGACTTCGTCATCGATGGCGTGCGCGAACGCCTGCCGCTCGACGCCATGGCGGTGAAGTACGGCGACGGCGCGCCGGGAGTGAAGAAGGCGATGATGAACAGCGCCGGCTTCCACCTGCTCGACCGGCAGAATCCGGCTTATCCGGCGACCCAGCTGAACAACGCGATGGTCACCTACTACAGCCCGGTGGCGACCCTGGTCGAGCTGAAGGTGAACAAGGGCAGCGGCGAGGTGCAGGTGCTCGATCACCATTCCTGGATCGAGTGCGGCCGGGTGCTGGTGCCAGAGCTGGTCAAGGGCCAGCTGGAGGGCGGCATCGCCATGGGTATCGGCCATGCGCTGCTGGAGGAAATGCCGCTCTACGAGGGCGGCCCCGCGGAAGGGGACTGGAACTTCAACCGCTACCGATTGCCGCGGGCGAAGGACGTGGCGGTGTGGAACCAGACGGCGGAGATCCTCCCGCCGCTGTCACCGACCGATCCGGCCAAGGGCATCGCCGAGGTGGTGATGATCCCGGTGGTCGGCGCCATCGCCAACGCCGTGGCGCACGCCACCGGCAAGCGCGTCCGCGACCTGCCCATCACTCCCGCCCGCATCAAGGAGGCCCTCCATGGCTAACCGCAAGCTCCAGATGACCCTCAACGGTCAAGCCGTCGGTCCGGTGGAGGTCGCCGAAGACCTGCCGATGATCGACTACCTGCACGAATACCAGAACCTCACCGGCTCGCGCCTGGGCTGTGGCCAGGGCATCTGCCATGCCTGCGTGGTGATCGTCGACAATCCGGACGGCACCAGCGAGGAAGTACGCACCTGCATCACCGGCGCGCACTACTTCGACGGCAAGAAGGTTCGCACCATCGAGGGCCATGCCCAGCGCGACGAGAACGGCGACATCCGCGAGCTGAACCCGATCCAGCAGAAGTTCGTCGACCAGTTCGCCTTCCAGTGCAGCTATTGCGCGCCGGGCTTCGTCAACGCCGCCACCGTGCTGGTGGAAAAAGCCCAGCGCCAGCCGATCAAGCGCAGCGAGCTGGAGCAGGCGATCGAGGACAGCCTCGGCCATCACATCTGCCGTTGCACCGGCTACGTGCGCTACTACAGCGCCACCCGCGACGTGCTCGACGAACTCGGCCTGGTCAAGGAGGCTTGAGGATGAAGCGCACCCTTTCCGGCCTCGCCCTGGCGCTGGCCGCGCTGTCGCCGTTCCTGGCCTCCGCCGCCGGCGCCGACGCGGCGCTGGTCAAGCGCGGCGAATACCTCGCCCGCGCCGCCGACTGCATGGCCTGCCATACCGCCGAGGGCGGCGCGCCGTTCGCCGGCGGACTGCCGATCCAGTCGCCGTTCGGCACCATCTACGGCACCAACATCACCCCGGACAAGGAACACGGCATCGGCGCCTACAGCGCCGACGAGTTCTTCGCCGCTCTTACCGAGGGCAAGCGCAAGGACGGCGCCTACCTCTATCCGGCGATGCCCTACACCTCCTATCACCTGATCGAGCGCGAGGATGCCGACGCCATCTACGCCTACCTGATGGCCCAGGAACCGATCGCCCGGCCGGCGCCGCAGACCAGCCTGAGCTTCCCGTTCAACGTGCGCATGGGCCTGGCCGGCTGGAACCTGCTCTACGGCAAGAGCGTGCGCTTGCAGCCGGAGGAAGGGCGCAGCGAGGCCTGGAAACGCGGGCAGTACATGGTCGAGGTGCTCGGCCACTGCGGCGAGTGCCATACCCCGCGCAACCTGGCCGGCGCCCTGGAGCAGGACAAGCGCCTGAGCGGCGGCCTGCTCAACGGCTACCTGGCGCCCAGCCTGCTGCCCGGCGACCTTGCCGCGCGCGGTTGGACCCAGCCGGACCTGGCGAGCTTCCTCAAGCACGGCATGAGCGCCCAGGGCAGCATGTTCAACGAGATGTTCCCGGTGGTGCACCACAGCACCCAGCACCTCGACGACGGCGACCTGGCGGCCATGGCCACCTACCTGCTCGGCGACCAGCCGCCGCCGGCCAAGGTGGTCCAGGCGCTACCCGAGGCGCAGCTGAACGACAGCGGCAAGCGCGGTCGCCAGCAGTACCTCAACGTCTGCGCCGGCTGCCACGGCGGGGAAGGCGAGGGCAAGCCGCATATCGCGGTGGCGATGAACGGCAACACTACCCTGCGCCTGCAAGACCCGCGTAATCTGTTGCGAGTGATCGAAGACGGCATCGTCGAACAGCAGTTCACCGGCTTCGAACGCATGCAACCGATGCCCGGTTTCGCCGGGAAACTCGACGACGAGCAACTCACGGACCTGCTCAACTACCTGCGCCAGACCTGGGGCGGATTGCCCGGTGACCTCGGTCCCCAACAGGTCGCGCAATTGAAGACGGAGAGCGCTTCGGTGCATACCGTCAAGGTGAAGTGAATCGTGCAACACCTCGATCTACAGGTGGTCCGCCAGGCGCTGAAGTGGTCCGTGGGCGGCGAACGGGTGTGGTTCTGTACCGTGCTCACGACCTACGGCTCGGCGCCCCGTGCGCCGGGATCGCTGCTGGCGGTGAACGCCAACGGCCACTGGATCGGCTCGCTGTCCGGCGGCTGCGTCGAGGATGATTTCCTCGAACGGGTCGCCGCCGGCGGTTTCCCCGAGCCCTCAGTGATCGTGCGCTACGGCGAGGGTGACGACCCGAACTCGAACGTGCGCCTGCCCTGCGGCGGCATCCTCGACGTACTGGTGGAAAACCTGGCGCCGGACTGCGACGTCCAGGCCCATCTGCGCGAGCTGGAGTCGGCGTTGCTCGGCCAGCGCCGCCTGCTCCGCGAGGTCGAGCTGGGCAGCGGCGCGCGCAGCCTGCGCGACGATTCCAGCCACGGCCCACGGGCGGAACGCGACGGTGAGCGCGTGCGCCTGCGCGTCGGTGCCGCCCAGCGCCTGTTGCTGGCCGGCTATTCCAGCGTCGCCCATGCCTGCGCCGAGTTCGGCAAGGGCCTGGGCTTCGAGGTGATCCTCTGCGACCCGCGCGAAGAAGCCTTGCGCGGCGTGGTGCTGGAGGGCATCGAGATCCGTCGCGAGCTGCCCTCGCTGTTCATCGCCGACGGCGGTTGCCACGCCGATACGGCGGTGGTGGCGTTGACCCACGATCCGAAGATCGACGACCTGGCGATGCTCGAGGCGGTGCGTACCGAAGCCTTCTATATCGGCGTGATGGGATCGCGGGCGACCTCGGAGAAACGCTTCGAGCGCCTGCGGCGCATCGGCGGCCTGGGCGATGCCGAACTGGCGCGGATCCACGCGCCGATCGGCCTCAACCTGGGGAGCAAGACGCCGGCGGAAATCGCCCTGGCGGTGCTGGCGGACATTCTTCGCATCCGCAACGGCATTCCCCGCGAGCGGCTCTGATGGTCGCCGCCGACGAGGTGCTGTGCCTGGTCCTGGCGGCCGGGCAGGGGCGCCGCTTCGGCAGCGACAAGCGCCTGGCGCGGCTGGCTGATGGCACGACCCTGCTGGCGGCCAGCGTGGCGCGGGCGCGCGAGGCGTTCGCCGAGGTGCGGGTGGTGGTGCGTGCCGGAGAGACCCCGGCGAGCCTGGGCCTGCCGGCGCAACAGCGGCTTGTCCACAGCCTCGACGCCTCGTCGGGCATGGGCCACAGCCTGGCCGCCGGCGTCGCGGCGGCGAGGAACAGCCCGGCCCGGGCCATCGCCGTCCTGCTCGGCGACATGCCCTGGATCGCCGCCGATACCCTCGAGCGTCTGGCCGCGATGGCCACTCCCGAAGCCATCGTGTTTCCCCTGTACGACGGCCAGCGCGGCCATCCGGTGCTGTTCGGCCGCGCTTTCTGGGACGCGCTTGCGCAACTGGACGGCGACCAGGGCGCGCGCCGTGTGCTGCAGGCCCATCGTCCGGCCTGGCGCGAGGTACCGTGCGACGATCCGGGCGTACTCCGCGACGTGGACACCCCGGCGGCGCTCGGCTGACTATTTTCCCGCTTTCAGGATCACGAACTTCGGATTCGCCGCGACCTGCTCGACCCCGCGGAACAGCCGCTTGAGCTTGGCGTGGTAGCCCAGGTGGCGGTTGCCGACGATCCACAGTTCGCCGCCCGCCGCCAGGGCATCGCGAGCCTGGAGAAACATGCGCCAGGCGAGGAAGTCGCCGACCACCTGCTGCTGGTGGAACGGCGGGTTGCACAGGACCAGGTCCAGCGAGCCCGCCGCCTGGCCGGCCAGGCCATCGTCGGCGCGGAACGTCGCCGGCCGCTCGCCCAGCGCCGCTCGCCAGTTTTCCCGTGCCGACTGCACGGCCATGTACGACTCATCCACCAGGGTCAGCTCGGACTGCGGGTTGAGCAGCGCGTAGGCGATGCCGAGCACCCCGTTGCCGCAGCCCAGGTCGGCGGCGCGTAGCGCGCCGAGGCTGCGCGGCAGGTGCGGGAGGAAGGCGCGGGTGCCGATGTCGAGACCTTCTCGGCAGAATACGTTGGCGTGGTTGAGCAGCGTCAGCGGCGGCTGCTCCAGGTGATAGCGGGTCGGATAGGGCGAGCGCGGTTGCGGGCGCTCCGCTGCCTCGGCGATCAGCAGGCGGGCCTTCTTCACCGCCAGCGAAGCGTGCATCGGGCCGATGTAGCGTTCCAGCAGGTCGCCGGCGGCGCGTGGCAAGTGCTTGACCATCCCCGCGGCGACGACCTGCGCGCCCGGTGCCAGTTGGCCGTGCAGGCGGATCAGTTGCTCCTCCAGCAACGCGAGGGTCTTCGGCACCTTGACCAACACGTGATCGAAGGGCCCCACGGCGGTTTCGCTGGCCGGGACGAAGCGCACCGAGCCCAGGTCGAGGCCGTTGCGCGCGAGGTTCTTGCGCAGGGCAAGGAAGCCCAGGTGCGAATCGCCGCTGCTGGTGACCTGGACGTGCGGCGCCAGGCTCGCGGCGAGGGCGCCGAAGGCGTCGTTGAGGACCAGCACCCGGCATTGCGCCGTCACGCCCCGTTCGTGCAACTGGTTGAGCAGGTATTCGTCGGCGGCGTCGAACGCCTGGAGGGGCTCGCCGTCCTGCTCGGGCTGGCGGACCAAATCGAGCTGGGCGAAGGGGGTGGCGAATAGAGGCATCGGGTTCCCGGCGGGGCGAATCCCGCTCGTCAATTAACAATCTGTCGAAACTGAGAGCTGGTTGGAGTTCTCCAGCTTGTGCGGCACACGGATATGCCGAAAAATTCTTTACCCGGCTCTGGTTAGTCGTTTCCTTACCGACGAGTCATCCAGCCGGGCACGCCAATAATAACCGGGCTAGGGCTTCGATAGCGCCTGTCATGACCCGGTAGCGCCTGGACGGGCGCCTTCGCCACTTCGAGCGGCGACCGTCTCCCAACCCGTTTTCCGAACGAGACCCGTGCGAGCCGTCGCGGGGCTCGTCGTTGCCATCGCACAGGTACATCGATGTTCAAGCCGTTTGTCGGTGTGGCGCTCGCCGCACTGTTCGCCGTTTCCGCCGTCGCCCATGCCGAGGACGCCGGCCCGATCGTGATCAAGTTCTCCCATGTGGTCTCCGACGACACGCCCAAGGGCAAGGGGGCGCTGTTGTTCAAGAAGCTTGCCGAGGAGCGTCTGCCGGGCAAGGTCAAGGTTGAGGTCTACCCCAACTCGACGCTGTTCGGCGACGCCGACGAGATCGAGGCCCTGCGCGCCAACAAGGTGCAGATGCTGGCCACCTCACTGTCCAAGTTCGAGCCCTATACCAAGCAACTCCAGGTATTCGACCTGCCGTTCCTGTTCGATGACCTGGAGGCCCTGAAGCGTTTCCAGAAGCGCGACAAGAGCCGCGAACTGCTGCGCTCCATGGCCAAGCACGGTATCTATGGCCTGGCCTACTGGAACAACGGCATGAAGCAGCTTTCCGCCACTCGCGAGCTGCACCGGCCGGACGATGCCAAGGGCCTGGTCTTCCGTATCCAGCCGTCGTCGGTGCTGGAAGCGCAGTTCGCCATGCTCGGCGCCACCGCCAAGCAGTTGTCCTACGCCGAGACCCTCAAGGCTATGCAGGCCGGCAGCGTGCAGGGCACCGAGAACACCTGGTCGAACCTCGCCGGACAGAAGATCGACAGCGTGCAGCCGTACATCACCGAGACCAATCACGGTGCGCTCAGCTACATGCTGATCACCAGCTCGGCATTCTGGACCAGCATCCCCTACCAGACCCGCACCGAACTGGAGAGCATCGTCGACGAGGTCACCCTGGTGGTGAACAAGGAAGCCGAAGCGCTCAACCAGAAGGAGCGCGAGCACCTGCTGGCCGCCGGCAAGAGCCGCCTGGTCAGCCTCAGCGCGGAAGAGCACGAGGCTTGGCGCAACGCCATGAAGCCGCTGTGGAAGAACTACGAGGCGCAGATCGGCAGCGACGTGCTGCGCGCGGCCCAGGTGGTCAACCGCAAGCGCTGATCGGCCGCTGGCTATCCCCGTCAGCGGGGATAGCCACAAGCCTTGCGGGTGTTTCTGCCGGGTGCTTTGCGGGACACTAGGGGAGTATCGGTATCCGGAGCGGACCATGACCGCCAGCGAAGAGAAATTCACCCGCCAGACGCTGCTCGACGTGCAGCCTCTGACTCCCAACCTGTTCACCCTGCGTACCAGCCGCGACGCGGGATTCCGGTTCCGCGCCGGGCAATTCGCCCGGCTCGGCGTGTACAAGCCCAGCGGCAGTATCGTCTGGCGCGCCTACTCGATGGTTTCGGCGCCTCATGACGAATTCCTCGACTTCTTTTCCATCGTCGTCCCGGACGGCGAGTTCACCAGCGAACTCAGCCGCCTGCGCGAGGGCGACCAGTTGCTGGTCGATCGCCAGGCCTTCGGCTTCCTCACCCTCGACCGCTTCGTGGATGGTCGTGACCTTTGGCTGCTGGCCACCGGTACCGGTGTGGCGCCGTTCGTCTCGATCCTGCAGGACTTCGAGGTCTGGGAGCGCTTCGAAAGCATCAAGCTGGTCTACAGCGTGCGCGAGAGCAAGGAGCTGGCCTACCGCGAGCTGATCGCCGGCCTCGCCGAGCGCGAATACCTGGCCGAGCATGCCCACAAGCTGCAGTTCATCCCGGTGGTGACCCGCGAGCAGGTACCCGGTTGCCTGAACGGACGTATCACCACGCTGATCGAGAACGGCGATCTAGAGCGTGCCGCCGACCTGGAACTGACCCCGGAGCATTCGCGGGTGATGCTCTGCGGCAACCCGCAGATGATCGAGGACACCCGCGCCGTGCTGAAGGCTCGCGGCATGAACCTCAGTCTGACCCGGCGCCCGGGGCAGGTGGCGGTGGAGAACTACTGGTAGGTGTGTGCCCGCGCAGTAGCGGCGGATAGCGCCGCCGCCCGGCCTGTTGTCCGGCAATGAAAAAGGGCCCGTTCGGGCCCTTTTTCATTGTTCCGCCGACGCGATCATGACTTGTTCTGCTGGGCTTTCAGCAGGTCGCGGATCTCGGTCAGCAGGGTTTCCTCGGCACTCGGCACTGGCGGTTCGGACGGCGCGACGGCTTCTTCGCGCTTGAGGCGGTTGATCGCCTTGACCCCCATGAAGATGGCGAAGGCCACGATGACGAAGTCGAGTACGGTCTGAATGAACTTGCCATAGGCCAGCACCACCGCCGGCACGTCGCCTTCGGCGGCCTTCAACGTTATCGCCAGGTCGGAGAAGTCGACTCCGCCGATCAGCAGTCCGATCGGCGGCATGATCACATCGCCCACGAAGGACGAGACGATCTTGCCGAAGGCCGCGCCGATGATGATACCGACAGCCATATCCACGACATTGCCCTTGACGGCAAAGGCTTTGAATTCACTCAGAAGACCCATGGGTTCACTCCCTGTATTTCGCTAATAGGTAAAGGCAGTCTAATGCAGCCTTCGGCAAGTTGCTCAGGCTGGAAGATTGGTGTTTTGGTTCCCCCCGGCAACGCGAAAATTCGCAAGGCATACGTTTGCGTCGGGTCTTGTGGGGAGAAACGAAGTTTAGAGGAAAAACATTACACTCATGTCGATTTTCAGGAATTCGCCAAGAAAGAAGACAAAGCAACTTCGGCAACTTGGAACTGCGCCATGCAGATGCCGGAAGTTGAAGTTGGAGTGGCGAGGTTCTCCGACCTAACTTCGCAGGCAAATAAGAAGGTGAACTCGTTTACCGGCGAGCGGACTGGGAGTGCCTGGTGCATCAGCGCGGGCTTTCTTCGGCTGGCGGTCTTTTTTATTTCTTTTTACGATTCATGGGCGCATTGATATTCCTAATCGGCGCGGTGAGGTTTTTCAATTTAGCGTCGCCGGCGGCGCTCCTTACCTTGGTCGGGCGCAACAAGACGCCTGACAAGCCATTAGGAGCTCTTCCATGAACCCTTCCCTGAACGCCTTCCGTCCCGGCCGCCTGCTGGTGGCGGCAAGCCTGACCGCCAGCCTCCTGTCGCTGTCCGTGCAGGCCGCGACCCTGACCCGTGACAACGGTGCGCCAGTGGGCGACAACCAGAACTCGCAGACCGCCGGGCCCAACGGTTCGGTGCTGCTGCAGGACGTGCAACTGCTGCAGAAGTTGCAACGTTTCGACCGCGAGCGCATTCCCGAACGCGTGGTGCATGCCCGCGGCACCGGCGCCCATGGCGAGTTCGTCGCCAGCGCCGATATCAGCGACCTGAGCATGGCCAAGGTCTTCCGCAAGGGCGAGAAGACCCCGGTATTCGTGCGTTTCTCCGCGGTGGTGCACGGCAACCACTCCCCGGAGACCCTGCGCGATCCGCGCGGTTTCGCCACCAAATTCTATACCGCAGACGGCAATTGGGACCTGGTGGGCAACAACTTCCCGACCTTCTTCATCCGCGATGCGATCAAGTTCCCGGACATGGTCCATGCCTTCAAGCCGGACCCGCGCAGCAACCTCGACGACGACTCGCGACGCTTCGATTTCTTCTCCCACGTGCCGGAGGCGACCCGCACCCTGACCCTGCTGTATTCCAACGAGGGCACCCCGGCCAGCTACCGGGAAATGGACGGCAACAGCGTGCATGCCTACAAGCTGGTCAACGCCAGGGGCGAAGTGCACTACGTGAAGTTCCACTGGAAGAGCCTGCAGGGCCAGAAGAACCTCGATCCGAAACAGGTGGCGGAAGTCCAGGGTCGCGACTACAGCCACATGACCAATGACCTGGTGAGCGCGATCCGGAAGGGCGACTTCCCGAAATGGGACCTGTACATCCAGGTGCTCAAGCCCGAGGACCTGGCGAAATTCGACTTCGATCCGCTGGACGCGACCAAGATCTGGCCGGGCATTCCCGAGCGCAAGATCGGCCAGATGGTGCTGAACCGCAACGTCGACAACTTCTTCCAGGAAACCGAACAGGTCGCCATGGCGCCGTCGAACCTGGTGCCGGGCATCGAGCCTTCCGAGGATCGCCTGCTCCAGGGACGGCTGTTCGCCTACGCCGACACCCAGATGTACCGGGTCGGCGCCAACGGCCTGGGCCTGCCGGTCAACCGCCCGCGCAGCGAGGTCAATACCGTCAACCAGGACGGCGCGCTGAACGCCGGACACAGTACCAGCGGGGTGAACTACCAGCCGAGCCGGCTCGATCCGCGCGAGGAGCAGGCCAGCGCCCGCTACGTGCGGACCCCGCTGAGCGGCACCACCCAGCAGGCGAAGATCCAGCGCGAGCAGAACTTCAAGCAGACCGGCGAGCTGTTCCGCTCCTACGGCAAGAAGGACCAGGCCGACCTGATCGCCAGTCTCGGCGGGGCGTTGGCGATCACCGACGACGAGAGCAAGTACATCATGCTTTCCTACTTCTACAAGGCTGACAGCGACTACGGTACGGGCCTGGCCAAGGTGGCTGGGGCCGATCTGCAGCGCGTCCGGCAACTGGCGGCGAAGCTCCAGGATTGATCGCAACCGGGGCGGCCATCCAGGCCGCCCTTCCTCTATCGGTTTGGCGGGAGATGACGACGATGCGAGGTTGGATTCTGGCAGGCTTGCTGCTCGCGGCGCTGGCCGCGCAGGCTGGCGAGGTGCATGGGGTCGAGGTCGAAGCGCGGTTGCGCGACTACTTCTTCGATGCCGCCCGACGCGGTGACCAGGCCATGCTGAAGGAATTCGTCGAGGCCGGCTTCGACCTCGATGTGCAGGATGCCAAGGGCTATACCGCGCTGATCCTGGCCGCCTACCACGGCCATGGCGGAGCGGTGGAACAATTGCTGGAGGCCGGTGCCGACCCCTGCGTCCAGGATGCGCGCGGCAACACCGCCCTGATGGGCGCCATCTTCAAGGGCGAGGTCCGCATCGCCCGGCGCCTGATCGGCGCGCAATGCAGCCCCGACCAGCGCAACGGCGCAGGGCAGACCGCGGCCATGTACGCGGCGCTGTTCAAGCGCGAGGAGCTGCTCCAGGCGCTGTTGGCGCGCGGTGCCGACCTTGGCGCCCGCGATGCGCTGGGCAACAGCGTGGAAAGCCTGCGACGCGGCGAACTGAACGGCACTGCGGCGGCGAAGTGATCGGGGGCAATGTTCGGAGGAGGCCTGCTGGGCTAGTCTGGAGGTGTCGTATACAACGTCAGAGGAGGTCCGTCATGCCGCTCGAGCAACATCCGCTTTCCCGGGAGTTTCCGGATTTTCATGCCGAACTGAAGCAACTTCATGGCAACGACGCCCACTTCACTCGCCTGGCGACGGACTATGAGAGCCTCGACAAGCGCATCTACGAGGTCGAGGGCGGTCGCGAACCCCTCGACGACCTGGCGCTGCAGGGGTTGAAGCAGCAACGGGTGCAACTCAAGGACGAAATCGCCGAGAGGCTGAGGAAGGCCAACGGAAAAGGCCATTGATTCATTCACGACAACGGTATGAAAAAGGGCGCCTCCGGCGCCCTTTTTCATGTGGGCATGCTCAGAAGGCGCCGCCGAAACGGAAACTCTGTCCGACCGCGACGAAACACAGGCCCACCAGGGTGATCGCGGCGATGTGCCAGCCCAGCTTCGGCAGGCTCTCGGCGTTCAGGTTCGGGATCAGGCGCAGGCGCGCATGCACGCCCAGGGCGGCGGTCGCCGCCAGGAGCAGCAGCTTGAGCTGCAGGGCACGGGCCACCGGCGTGGCGCCGAACCAGTGGTCGAACGGCAGCCACAGGCTGGCCAGCCACAGGCCGCTGACCACCTGCAGCAGCAGGGCGGGGATGCCGATCCGCTCGTAGACCTGCTCGAAGGCGCGGATCGCCTGGGGATCGCGGCGGCGCAGGGCGCCGGGGAGGATGCCGAGGGCCAGGACCAGGTGGCCGCCGACCCAGATCGCGGCACCCAGCAGGTGCAGGAACAGCAGTGTGCGCATGGAAGTCTCCTTGTCCGGCCATCAGTGTCGCGCGAAGCGCGGTCGATCGAGGCTGATCGGAATCAAGCCAGCGGCTATCATCTGCGCTTTGCCCGCGAGAGGAGTTCCCATGGCCAAGGCCAAGCGCATGTACGGCTGCACCGAGTGTGGCGCGACCTTCCCGAAATGGGCCGGCCAGTGCGCGGACTGCGGGGCCTGGAACACCCTGGTGGAGACCGTCGTCGAGGCCGCGCCGAGCGGCTCCGGGCGCGGCGGCTGGGCCGGCCAGCAGGCCAACCTGAAGACCCTGGCGGAGGTCAGCGTCGAGGAGATGCCGCGCTTCACGACCGGTTCCACCGAACTGGATCGGGTTCTCGGCGGCGGCCTGGTGGACGGGTCGGTGGTGCTGATCGGCGGCGATCCCGGCATCGGCAAGTCGACCATTCTCCTGCAGACCCTTTGCAACCTGGCCAGCCGCGTCCCGGCGCTGTACGTCACCGGCGAGGAATCCCAGCAGCAGGTGGCGATGCGCGCGCGGCGCCTGTCGTTGCCGGAAGACAAGCTCAAGGTGATGACCGAGACCAGCATCGAGACCATCATCGCCACCGCGCGCCAGGAGCAGCCGCGGGTGATGGTGATCGACTCGATCCAGACCATCTTCACCGAGCAGTTGCAATCGGCGCCGGGCGGCGTCGCCCAGGTCCGCGAGAGCGCCGCGATGCTGGTGCGCTATGCCAAGCAGAGCGGCACGGCGATCTTCCTGGTCGGCCACGTGACCAAGGAAGGCGCCCTGGCCGGCCCGCGGGTGCTCGAACACATGGTCGACACCGTACTGTATTTCGAAGGCGAGTCAGACGGCCGCCTGCGCCTGCTGCGGGCAGTGAAGAACCGCTTCGGCGCGGTCAACGAACTGGGAGTGTTCGGCATGACCGACAAAGGCCTGAAGGAAGTGAGCAACCCTTCGGCGATCTTCCTCACGCGGGCCCAGGAAGCGGTGCCCGGCAGCGTGGTGATGGCCACCTGGGAAGGCTCGCGGCCGATGCTGGTGGAGGTCCAGGCGCTGGTCGACACCAGTCACCTGGCGAATCCGCGGCGGGTGACCCTGGGCCTCGACCAGAACCGCCTGGCGATGTTGCTGGCGGTGCTGCACCGGCACGGCGGTATCCCGACCTACGACCAGGACGTGTTCCTCAACGTGGTGGGTGGGGTCAAGGTGCTGGAAACCGCCTCCGACCTGGCGTTGATGGCGGCGGTGATGTCCAGCCTGCGCAACCGCCCGCTGCCGCACGACCTGCTGGTGTTCGGCGAGGTCGGGCTGTCCGGCGAGGTGCGTCCGGTGCCGAGCGGCCAGGAGCGCCTGAAGGAAGCCGGCAAGCATGGTTTCAAGCGTGCCATCGTACCCCTCGGCAACGCGCCGAAGGAGGCGCCGGCGGGATTGCAGGTGATCGCCGTGACGCGCCTCGAGCAGGCCCTGGACGCCCTCTTCGAGTGATCCGCCTCAGTCGTCGTGGGCGCTGACCAGCAGGGCCAGCTCGCGCTCGAGGAGCTCCTCGTCGCCCAGGTTCAGTTCCACCAGGCGGCGCAGGTGGCTGATGGAGTCGAGGTCGATGTGCTGGCATTCGAAGCCGAGCAGGCCGTCGCGAGCCCAGGCCAGGCTGATCTCCATGCGGATCAGTACATCCAGGCCCAGGTACAGGCGGGCCTCGAAGGGCCGTTGCGGGTCGCCGTTCCAGTCCTGCGGCTGGCCGACCAGGATGCCGTGCAGGGAGACGTCGTGGAGCAAGACCTCCCAGCGCCGTTCGCCCTGGAGGATCTCGCTGTCGGCGTCGAAGGCGATCCGGTGGAAACGTCGACGTTCGTCGTGCTGGTCACTCATGTCGCGATCCCTCGGTGCGCGCTGCTGGATACCACTATAGCCAAGCCATGCCGGCGGGGAAGTGGCGGAATTCGATCGGCGGTGCCGTCCGTCCTCGCCTGTGCGGCTGGATCGGCGGCATGTGTCCGAGTTTGACAGTTCGTCAAGTCTCGCCAAAGCTGCTAAAGCGTTTTTCTCCAAAATACAACTGCGGAGCGCAGACATGGACAAGCGACTTTTGAGCAAGGGGTTGGTTCTGGGGCTGCTGAGCCTGGGCAGCATGACGGCACACGCCGACGCGGCAGGCGGTAATGGCTGTGGTTGGGGCAACATGGTGTTCGAGGGCCAGCGCGGCCTGTTCCCGCACCTGCTGGCCACCACCACCAACGGTACCTCGGGCAACGCCACCTTCGGCATGACCTCCGGGACCAACGGTTGCAACACCAATGCACGCCTGGGCTACGGCGGCCGCTCGATCTTCGCCATGAACGGGATGCTCGACAACATCGCCGAGGACATGGCCAAGGGCCAGGGCGAAGCGCTCGACGCCTATGCCGTGCTGCTCGGCGTGGAAGCCAAGGACCGGGCGCACTTCGCCCAGGTCACCCAGCAGCATTTCGGCGAGATCTTCGCGAGCAAGGATGCGACGGGCGAGCAGGTCCTGAGCAACACCCTGGCGGTGATGAGTCGCGACGGCACCCTGGCGCGCTACGCCAAGCAACCGGCCTGAGATTTCAGGCCCAGGAAAGAGCCCGCTACGGCGGGCTTTTTCGTGTGCGCGGCCTGCCCGCCGGAGGTTGCCGCCTCCGTTGCCACGGCAGACGAACGGCTTGGGCATACGGCGTTTTCCCAGGGCGCTTCCTACGGAGAGGGCAAGGCCGCGCCGAAGTGTTTTCGCCTGGCCGGCCCTTGTCGGCCATGGACTTTTCCGGCGGATTCCTGCGACATTGCGCCTACCGCCATCGTGCGGTAACCGCTCTAGACTAAGGTCGTATGACCCCTGGTCGGTTCGCGGCTAGAATTTTCGCTGCAGAACTGCGCCCTCCATCTGTCGGAAGCCAAACACTATGAACAATAACAATAGCCTGCTACGTCACCTCGCCTGGCTGGTGGTGGCGATCGTGGGCGCCGCGGCCCTGGGCGTCGTCGCCCTGCGTCGTGGCGAAGCGATCAACGCCTTGTGGATCGTGGTGGCGGCGGTGGCCATCTACCTGGTCGCCTACCGTTACTACAGCCTGTTCATCGCCAGCAAGGTGATGCAACTGGACCCCAACCGCGCCACTCCCGCGGTACTCAACAACGATGGCCTGGACTACGTCCCGACCAACAAGCACATCCTCTTCGGCCACCACTTCGCCGCCATCGCCGGCGCCGGTCCGCTGGTCGGTCCGGTCCTTGCCGCGCAGATGGGCTACCTGCCCGGCACCCTCTGGCTGATCGCCGGCGTAGTCCTCGCCGGCGCGGTGCAGGACTTCATGGTCCTGTTCATCTCCAGCCGCCGCAACGGCCGCTCGCTGGGCGAGCTGGTGCGCGAGGAAATGGGCCAGGTGGCCGGGACCATCGCGCTGTTCGGCGCCTTCCTGATCATGATCATCATCCTCGCGGTGCTCGCGCTGATCGTGGTGAAGGCTCTGGCCGACAGCCCCTGGGGCATGTTCACCGTCCTCGCGACCATTCCCATCGCGCTGTTCATGGGCGTCTACATGCGCTTCATCCGCCCCGGCCGGATCGGCGAGATCTCGATCATCGGGGTGTTCCTCCTGCTCGGTTCGATCTGGCTCGGCGGGCAGGTCGCGGCCAGTCCGGAATGGGCGCCGCATTTCACCTTCAGTGGAATCCAGATCACCTGGATGCTGATCGGCTACGGCGCCGTCGCCTCGGTACTGCCGGTGTGGCTGCTGCTGGCGCCGCGCGACTACCTGTCGACCTTCCTCAAGATCGGCACCATCATCGGCCTGGCGATCGGCATCCTGATCGTCATGCCGGAACTGAAGATGCCGGCCCTGACCCAGTTCACCGACGGCACCGGCCCGGTCTGGAAAGGCAGCCTGTTCCCGTTCCTGTTCATCACCATCGCCTGCGGCGCGGTGTCCGGCTTCCACGCGCTGATCTCCTCGGGGACCACGCCGAAGCTGCTCAACCGAGAGCCCGACGCCCGCTACATCGGCTACGGCGGCATGCTGATGGAGTCCTTCGTGGCGATCATGGCGATGGTCGCCGCCTCGGTGATCGAGCCGGGCATCTACTTCGCCATGAACAGCCCGCCGGCGGTGGTCGGCGCCGACGTCAACGCGGTGGCCGCGACCGTCAGCAGCTGGGGCTTCGCCATCACGCCGGAGCAACTCACCCAGACCGCCCAGGACATCGGCGAGACCACCATCCTGGCCCGTGCCGGCGGCGCGCCGACCCTGGCGGTGGGGATCGCGCACATCCTCCACCAGGTGCTGCCGGGCGAGAACACCATGGCCTTCTGGTACCACTTCGCGATCCTCTTCGAGGCCTTGTTCATCCTCACCGCGGTGGACGCCGGCACCCGTGCCGGGCGCTTCATGCTGCAGGACCTGCTGGGCAACTTCGTGCCGGCGCTGAAGAAGACCGAGTCGTGGACCGCCAACATCATCGGCACCGGCGGCTGCGTGGCGCTGTGGGGCTGGCTGCTGTACCAGGGCGTGGTCGACCCGCTCGGCGGGATCAATACCCTGTGGCCGCTGTTCGGCATTTCCAACCAGATGCTCGCCGGCATCGCGCTGATGCTCGCCACCGTGGTCCTGATCAAGATGAAGCGCCAGCAGTATGTCTGGGTCACCATCCTGCCGGCGGCCTGGCTGCTGATCTGCACCACCACCGCGGGCCTGATCAAGATCTTCGACAGCAACCCGGCGGTCGGCTTCGTCGCCCTTGGCGAGAAGTACGCCACCGCGCTGGATGCTGGCCAGGTGCTGGCGCCGGCCAAGGATATCGGCCAGATGCAGCACGTGGTGCTGAACGCCTACATCAACGCCGGTCTGACCGTGCTGTTCCTGCTGGTGGTGTTCAGCGTACTGTTCTACGCCATCAAGGTCGGCATCGCGGCCTGGGGCAAGAGCGAGCGGACCGACAAGGAAACCCCGTTCGAGCCCATTCCCGACGCCTGACCGGCCGCGCTCCCCGGTTCGCCGGGGAGCCTTAACGAGGAACTCGCCATGTTCAACGACCTCAGCCGCATGGGCAAATACCTGGGCCAGGCCGCCCGGATGCTGGTCGGCATGCCCGACTACGACACCTATGTCGAGCACATGCGCAACAAGCACCCGGACAAGCCGGTGATGACCTACGAGGAGTTCTTCCGCGAGCGCCAGGAGGCGCGCTACGGTGGCGGCAAGGGTCGGCCGATCCGCTGCTGCTGAATCCCCATCCTTCCGCGGGCCACGTCTGACGTGGCCCGCGTCTTTTCTGGAAGTTGCGCATGTCCGAAGTAGCCAACGACAACCACGCCCCGATCCCCGTTACCGTGCTCACCGGCTTCCTCGGCGCCGGCAAGACCACCCTGCTCAAGTACCTGCTGCAGGCCGAGCACGGCATGAAGATCGCGGTGATCGAGAACGAGTACAGCGAGACGCCGATCGACGGCCAGTTGCTCGGCGTCGAGCCGGTGCAGGTGATGACGCTGTCCAACGGCTGCGTCTGCTGCTCGATCAACACCGACCTGGAAAAGGCCCTGTTCCTCCTGCTGGAGCGCCGCGACAACGGCGAGATCGACTTCGACCGCCTGGTGATCGAGTGCACCGGCCTGGCCGATCCGGCGCCGGTGGCGCAGACCTTCTTCGCCGACGAGGAACTCTGCCAGCGCTACGTGCTGGACGGCATCATCACCCTGGTGGACGCCGCCAACGCCGAGCGTCACCTGCAGGAAACCATCGCCCAGGCCCAGGTCGGCTTTGCCGACCGCATCCTGGTGAGCAAGACCGACCTGGTCGACGCCGCCACCTTCGAGGCCCTGGGCCAGCGCCTGCAACGGATCAACCGGAGGGCGCTGGTGCATGTGGTCGAGCACGGCCGCATCGACCTGGCGCACCTGCTCGACGTACGTGGCTTCAACCTCAACGCCGACCTCGGTCCTGGCATCGGCCTGCGCCCGCTGCGAGCGGTGGCAGCCAAGGACAGCCGCGATCGCATCGGCACCCTGGTACTGCGCAGCGACACGCCGCTCGATCTCGAAAGACTGAGCGAGTTCATGGACGACCTGTTGCAGTGGCATGGCAATTCCCTGCTGCGCTACAAGGGCGTGCTGAACATCGCCGACGAGCCGCGTCGCCTGGTGTTCCAGGGCGTGCTGCGACTCTACGGCTTCGACTGGGATAGCGAGTGGCGGGACGACGAGGCGCGCGAGAGCGTGATCGTGTTCATCGGCGACAACCTGCCGGAGGACAGTATCCGCGAGGGCTTCGAACGCATCGTCGAAGGCCGCTGAGGCGCATCGACGCCAAAGGAGCGTGGAAATGGACAGGGAGGCATTGATCGGCGCCTGGCGGGACTGCATCCGTGGCGCGGACAAATCCTGGGTGCTGTTCGCCCAGGGCACTTGCGTGATCCTCACGCAGCCGGAGCCGGACCTCGCGGCCCAGGCGCGGGCATTGCTGGCCGAGTGGGGAGCGGTACAGGTCGGCACGCCGGCGGGCGACTTCGGCGTGATTACCCTGGACAACGGCCGGGGCTGGGTGGTGACCGGGCATCACCCGGACATCCTTACCTTCGTCCCTCGCGAGGAACTGGAGGAGGACGCCGGCGAGCTGCTCGTCGGCATGCACGGCCGCTCCCGGCGGGGCGAGGATGCCGAGGCTTTGGCGGTGATCCATGTCGAGGACCGGCGATAACGCTACCCGGCGCCTCCTTCCTCGGAGGAAATGAAAAAGCCCGGCATTTGCCGGGCTCTTTCGTCTTGCCTTGTCGCTTAGTTGCCGTAGACCGGGAACTTGGCGCAGATCGCCTTGACCTTCTCGCGTACGCCGTCGACCACGGACTCGTCGCCCATGTTCTCGAGGATGTCGCAGATCCAGCCGGCCAGCTCGCGGCACTCGGCTTCCTTGAAGCCGCGGGTGGTCACGGCCGGGGTACCGATGCGCAGGCCGGAGGTGACGAACGGCGAGCGCGGGTCGTTCGGGACCGAGTTCTTGTTCACGGTGATGAACGCGCGGCCGAGGGCGGCGTCGGCGTCTTTGCCGGTGATGTCCTGCTTGATCAGGGAGAGCAGGAACAGGTGGTTCTGGGTGCCGCCGGAAACCACGTCGAAACCGCGGTCGAGGAAGACCTGGGCCATGCTCTGGGCGTTCTTCAGGACCTGCTGCTGGTAGGTCTTGAACTCCGGCTGCAGGGCTTCCTTGAAGCACACCGCCTTGGCCGCGATCACGTGCTCCAGCGGACCGCCCTGGGCCCCGGGGAATACCGCGGAGTTGAGCTTCTTCTCGATCTCCTCGTTGGCGCGCGCCAGGATCAGGCCACCGCGCGGACCGCGCAGGGTCTTGTGGGTGGTGGTGGTGACCACGTCGGCGAACGGCACCGGGTTCGGGTAGACGCCAGCGGCGACCAGGCCGGCGACGTGGGCCATGTCGACGAACAGGTAGGCGCCGACCTTGTCGGCGATGGCGCGGAAGCGGGCGAAATCGAGGACCTGGGAATAGGCGGAGAAGCCGGCGACGATCATCTTCGGCTTGTGCTCCACGGCCAGGCGCTCGACTTCGTCGTAGTCGATCAGGCCATTGGCGTCGATGCCGTACTGCACAGCGTTGTACAGCTTGCCGGAGGAGGAGACGCTGGCGCCGTGGGTCAGGTGGCCGCCATGGGCCAGGCTCATGCCGAGGATGGTGTCGCCGGCCGACAGCAGGGCCAGGTAGACCGCGGCGTTGGCCTGGGAGCCGGCGTGCGGCTGGACGTTGGCGTAATCGGCGCCGAACAGTTGCTTGGCGCGGTCGATGGCCAGTTGCTCGACGATATCGACGTACTCGCAGCCGCCGTAGTAGCGCTTGTGCGGATAACCTTCGGCGTACTTGTTGGTCAGCACCGAACCCTGGGCTTCCATCACCGCCGGGCTGGTGTAGTTCTCGGAGGCGATCAGCTCGATGTGCTCTTCCTGGCGCTGGGCTTCCTGCTCCATCGCGGCAAAGAGTTCGGCATCGTAGCGGGCGAGGGTCAAATCACGGCTGAACATGGCGGTCCTCATAAGGATCGGTGCTGGGAAAAGGCGCGCATTCTAACCCATGCGGCGGGTGCTGGCACATGAAAGGCCATCATGTCGCGGACAAGCGGCGCTCAAGCGCGCCGCACGGCGGCTCAGCCCTCGTTGAACATGAACAGCACGTCGCTGGCGTAGAGCATGCCGAACTGCTCGGCGGGCATCGGCCGGCCGAACAGGTAGCCTTGCACCTCGTCGCAGCCGTGCTCGCGAAGGAAGTCCAACTGGGCCTGGCTCTCCACGCCCTCGGCGATCACCATCAGGTTCAGGCTGTGGGCCATGGCAATGATCGCCCGGGCGATCTGTGCGTCCTGTTCGCCGTGGGGCAGGCCGTCGACGAAGCTGCGGTCGATCTTCAGCACGTCGATGGGGAACTGCTTGAGGTAGTTCAGCGAGGAGTAGCCGGTGCCGAAGTCGTCCACCGCGATGGCCAGGCCGAGGCGCTTGAGCCCGGAGAGGATCTGCATGGCCTCGGCGACGTCGCTCATCAGGATGCTTTCGGTCAGTTCCAGCTCCAGGCAGGCCGGCGGGATGCCTGTCTCGTAGAGGATCGCGGCGATCCGCTCGCCCAACTGGCCATCGGCGAATTGCCGCGCCGAGAGGTTCACCGAGACCTTCGGCACCCGCACCTTGGCCTTGTGCCAGCTGCGTAACTGCTTGCAGGCTTCCGCCAGCAGCCAGTCGCCGACCTGGGCCACCAGGCCGATCTCCTCCAGCACCGGAATGAACTCGCTCGGCGGAACCAGTCCGCGGCGCGGATGCTGCCAGCGCAGCAGGGCCTCGGCCCCGGTCAGGCGGCGGCCGTCGCCGGTGAACTGCGGCTGGTAGTGGAGGACGAACTCGCCCAGTTCCAGGGCGCGGCGCAGGTCGCTTTCCAGTTCCAGGCGCTCCAGGGCGCGGGCGTTCATCTCGGCCTGGTAGAACTGGAAGTTGTTCTTGCCCATCTCCTTGGCGTGGTACATCGCCGTGTCGGCGTTCTTCATCAGCAGGCTCAGTTCGGCGCCGTCCTGGGGCGACAAGGCCACACCGATGCTGGCGGTGACGAAGAATTCACGGCCTTCCAGGGTGAACGGCCGGGCCAGACGGCCGAGGATCAGCTCGGCGACCTGGATCGCCCGTTTCAGGGCGATCTCGCGGTCGCCCTGGGAAGGCAGCAGCAGGGTGAATTCGTCGCCGCCCATGCGCGCCACGGTATCGTCCTGGCTGACGCAGGCGCTCAGGCGGGTCGCCACTTCCTGCAGCATGCGGTCGCCGGCGGCGTGGCCGAGGGAGTCGTTGATCGGCTTGAAGCGGTCGAGGTCGAGGAACATCAGCACCACCCATTGGCCGTTGCGCTCGGCCTGTTGCAGGGCGGTATGCAGACGGTCCTGGAACAGCGTGCGGTTGGGCAGGTGGGTGAGAGCGTCGTAGTAGGCCAGGCGGTGGATGCGCCGCTCGCTGGCCTTGCGCTCGCTGATGTCGCTGAAGAAGCAGACGAAGCTGACCAGGTCGCCTTCCTCGTCGCGCACCGCGGTGATGCCGACCCAGGATGGATAGAGCTCGCCGGTCTTGCGCTTCTGCAGGATCTCGCCTTCCCAGCTGCCGCTGTGCTGCAGGCTGGCGAGCACGTGCTTGAGCTGGTTGGCTTCCTGGCGGTCGGCGGTGAGCAGGCGCGGCTGCTGGTCGAGCACGTCGGCCGGGCTGTAGCCGGTCAGGCGCGAGAAGGAATCGTTGACCTGCACGATGTAGCCGGCCGGGTCGGTGACCATGATCGCCGCCGTGGAGTGTTCGAATACCGTCGCCGCCATCCGCAGCTCGCGTTCGGCGCGGCGCTGCTGGCTGATGTCGCGGGCGATGCCGAGCAGGCCTTCGAAGCGGTCGTGTTCGTCCCACATCAGGACGATCCGCAGTTCGATGGGAATCTTGCGTCCGTCGGCGCGCAGGCAGTCGAGGGCGAACAGATGCTGGCCAGGGTTTTCCCGCAGTTCGGCGAGCTTCTGGCGGTCGCCGATGGCGTGTCGCACGCGGCGCAGCAGGCCGTTCAGGCGGCCGAGCTGGCGCGGGTTGGTGGCGGTCTGGTGGAGGCCGTTGAGCAGCGCCCATTCCGGGCTGTAGCCGAACACGTGCTGTACCGAGGGGCTGACGTAGCTGGCGTTGAGTTCGGCGTCGGTGGAGAAGATCACGTCGCTGATGTTTTCCGCCAGCATGCGGTAGCGTCGGCCGTTCTCGCGCAGCGCGTTGTTCGCCTCGACGGTGAAGGTGATGTCCTTGGCCACGCCGATCAGGCGCGCCACGCGACCGCTGCGGTCGCGGCTGAAGGCCTGCTCGCGGATGTCGAACCAGTGCCAGCGGCCGTCGCGGTGGCGCCAGCGCAGCTGGCTGTCGAGCAGCAGGCCGTCGCCGACCACGTGCTGCAGGTTGCGGATGCGCCAGTAGTATTCCTGGTCGTCGGGGTGCAGCAGGGTTTCCCAGAAGTTCTCGCCCATCCGCGCCAGTTCTTCCTGGTTGTAGCCCAGTTGCTGGCCCAGGTGATGGTTGCTGAAGATCACCCGGCGCGCGTGCAGGTCGTGGATGTAGAGGGTATCGGGCACCGCCTGGACCGCGTCCGACCAGAACTTCTCGCGCTCGATCAGCGACAGTTCGACTTCCTTGCGACTGGTGACGTCGGACAGGCTGAGGGTCACCGCATGCCATTCGCCGGGGTTTTCCGGCAGGCGCAGTTGCAACCACAGGTGCCGCGGCGTGCTCTTGCCGCAGCGCAGCGTGGCTTCCAGTTCGAGTACCGGCCGGCGTTCGATGAGCGCCTCGATCACCTGCAGGCGCAGGCTGTCCGGTTGTAGCGGGCCGTGGTCGAGCAAGCGCTGCCAGGCCTGTTCGGTGGACTCGATCTGCAGCAGGCGGCGACTGACATCGTTGATCTCGGTGATGCGGATCCGCTCCAGCAGCGCCTGCTGCCGCCCGGGTTCGCCGGCGAGCCAGGCGCGCAGTGCGGCGCAGCTGTCCAGGCCTTGTTCCACCAGAGCCTGGCGCAGGGCGGAGAGGTCGAGCACGCAGAGGGCCACGCCGACCCCTTCGAAGATGTCCTGGTAGCGCCGCCGGGTTTCCTCCAGGACGCCGAGGGCGTGCTGTTCCTCGGTGACGTCGCGCAACACCCAGACCTGCCCGCCCTGGAGGATCTGCTCGCGGAGGGTCCAGGCCTGGTCGGCGAGCGCCGGATAGCTGGCCAGCGGATGGCGGCTGAGGGTGAACGTCCGCGGCTCGCCGCGTACCCGCAGCGGCAGCAACTCGCTACGGGTCTCGCCGTCGCCACCGGCGTCCGTCAGCCAGCCTGGCTCGAGGTCCGGCAGCAGGCCCAGCAGGTGATGCTGGCGGGCCTGGGCCGAACTGATGCCGAAGAGGCGTTCGGCCTGGGGATTGAGGTAGCTGAGGCGGCCGTCGGCGCGGGTCACCAGCACCCGCTCGTCGATCGCCGCCAGTGCCGTGGCCGCCTGGCGCAGGCTGCGCTGCGAGGCCAGGGTCATGGCGCGCAGGCCTTGCTGCTCGCGGTGCAGGCGCAGCAGCATGTACACGGTGACGCCGACCAGTAGGAGGAAGATCGCCAGCTCGCCGCCGATTCCCGGCAGCAGGCCGAGCCGCACTCGCGTGCTGTCGTAGAGCCCGCGAAGCTGCCAGTCGCTGTTGCGCAGCGGTTCCACGCCGAGGGTCTGCATGTCGTCGAGCAGCGCCGTGCTCCCTGGGGTATGCCAGAGCACCCGCCCGGCGTATTGGTCTTCCAGGCGCCAGAGCAGGTTGCCGGTGGGGAGGTCGGGACTCCACTGGGCGAGGCTGTCGCTGGCCAGGTGCAACAGCCAGAAGCCA
Source organism: Pseudomonas sp. KBN12P06040 (assembly GCF_037574965.1). Classification (NCBI taxonomy): domain Bacteria; kingdom Pseudomonadati; phylum Pseudomonadota; class Gammaproteobacteria; order Pseudomonadales; family Pseudomonadaceae; genus Pseudomonas; species Pseudomonas sp. KBN12P06040. Next base: position 5,343,363 of record NZ_JBBELS010000001.1, on the reverse strand, counting down.
CTGTCGCGGCGGCTGCCGGGTTCGCGCAGGGTCAGGTAGAGGGATTCGCCGTCGCGCGGGTCGAGGCAATAGTGGTAGAGGCCGGAGCCGGCGTGCTGGCGCAACTGCTCGGGCAGCGTCGTTTCCGGCGACGGGCTGCCCGTCTGCGGGGCGCTGTCCACCCATTGCAACTGGCGGACCTGTGGCAGCGCATCGCTGATGCGTGGCAACAGCCTGTTCTGGATCTCGCCACGCTCGCTGGGGGGCACGCCCGGGAGCAGGGCGAGGGCGGTGCGCGCCTTGAGTTCGAGGGTCAGGGACAGGCGGTCGTTGAGACGATCGAGCTGGGCCGCGGCTCGCTCGTGTTCGAAGCGTTCCTGCTGGCGCAGCTCCTGGCTCATCTGCCAGAGCAGCAGGCCGAGCATCAACAGGACCAGCAACAGCAGGCCAGCCTTGGCTGCCGGTCGGTCGGGTACGGTCAGTGGGTCGCCGGCGGGAGGCGGCGACGGGGTTAGCGAGGGGGTCGACACTGACCGGAATTCCTGGGGGAGGTGTGATTCGGTAGACAGTTAGGATGCCCGGAAGCAAGGCCAAGTGCCAGTATCGCCGACGAGCGTCACGGTCCTTTCCGGCTGTCGAGGCACTTTGTCGCAGGACCGGTGACGACTGATCTTCCCGAGTGTCGAGCAGGCCTCCGGGCGGCCGAAGTCGACGGCACGCGGATCGGTCCGTGCCATGCGGCGACGAGAGGGGCGCCGCCGCGGGCGCAAGGGTCAGGAGCGCGCCGGATTGGAAGCGCCGTGGAGGAACATCTGCTCCAGGGTATGCGCGGAATTGGAGCTGGCCGCCCGTCCGCGGCGTTCCGCATCGACCATGCCGTAGACCAGGGTGATGAACAGTTCGGTGAACACGGCTGCCGTGATGTCGATGCGAAACACGCCTTTCTGCTGTCCGCGCAGGAAGAAGGCGTCCAGCGCTTCCAGGTAGGACTGCCAGCGTGCGCCTTCGCCGTGCGGGTCGAGGAAGTCCGGGCGGTACTGGAATACCAGGAATACCAGCAGCTCGCGGTGGGTGAGGTGTTCCTTGATCAGGCGCTGCAACGCCTCCAGAGGCTCGGCATGCTCCAGGTCGCAGGCCTGGATGATCTGGTTCAGTACGGTCTCTCCGTGGTCCTCGAGCATCTGCACCAGGTTGTCCCGCGTGCCGCAGAAGCGGTGCAGGGTGGCCTTGCTTACGCCGGCCGCCTCGGCCAGTTCCTTCAGCGTCGCTCGCGGGCGGTCGACGATAGCGACTGCCAGCGCCTTGATGAGTCGCTCGTCATGGGAAATCAGGGTCATCGATGGGTCCCGGTTGGTTTTTCTGATTGTGCGCATTGTGCAGAAAACTGGCCTCGCGTCCAAAGGAATTAGCTTTCAAAAGATCATTTGAGACAATATTGACTCAATTAGCTCGAAAAAGTACCATTCGATCCGTTTTCAATCAACGGTCGGGTGGGTCATGGCTGATTTGCGTGCAATAGGAAGGATCGGGGCGTTGGCTATGGCCATCGCGTTGGCGGGTTGTGGGCCGGCGGAAGAGCGACAGGAGGCCGCCGAAATGGTGTTGCCGGTGGAGGTCCTGACGGTGCAGGCCGAGCCCCTGGCGCTGAGTTCGGAACTGCCTGGGCGGATCGAACCGGTGCGGGTCGCCGAGGTGCGCGCGCGGGTGGCCGGCATCGTCGTGCGGAAGCGCTTCGAGGAGGGCGCCGACGTCAAGGCTGGCGACCTGCTGTTCCAGATCGATCCGGCACCGCTGAAGGCTGCGGTGTCGCGCGCCGAGGGTGAGCTGGCGCGGAACCGCGCGGTGCTGTTCGAGGCGCAGGCGCGGGTGCGTCGCTACGAGCCGCTGGTGAAGATCCAGGCGGTCAGCCAGCAGGACTTCGATACCGCCACCGCCGACCTGCGCAGCGCCGAGGCGGCGACCCGCTCGGCCCAGGCCGACCTGGAGACCGCGCGCCTGAACCTCGGCTACGCCTCGGTCACTGCGCCGATCTCCGGGCGCATCGGCCGCGCGCTGGTGACCGAGGGCGCGCTGGTCGGGCAGGGCGAGGCGACGCTGATGGCGCGTATCCAGCAGCTCGATCCGATCTATGCGGATTTCACCCAGACCGCGGCCGAGGCCCTGCGCCTGCGCGACGCCCTGAAGAAAGGCACCTTGGCCGCAGGCGACAGCCAGGCGCTGACCCTGCGCGTCGAAGGGACGCCCTACCAGCGCCAGGGCGCGTTGCAGTTCGCCGACGTGGAGGTGGATCGCGGCACCGGCCAGATCGCCCTGCGCGGCAAGTTCACCAACCCCGACGGGGTCCTGCTGCCGGGCATGTACGTGCGCGTACGTACGCCCCAGGGCATCGACAACCAGGCGATCCTGGTGCCGCAACGGGCCGTGCGCCGCTCCAGCGACGGCAGCGCCCAGGTGATGGTGGTGGGCGCCGACGAGCGCGCCGAGGCGCGCAGCGTCGGTACCGGCGTCATGCAGGGGGCGCGCTGGCAGATCACCGAGGGCCTGGAGCCGGGTGACCGGGTCATAGTCGGCGGCCTGGCTGCGGTGCAGCCGGGGGTGAAGATCGTGCCGAAGCCGGATGGTGCCCAGACGCAAGCCCAGTCGTCCGTGCCGCAACAGTAAGGGCGGGTTCGCCCCGAGGATTTTCCGATGTCCGAATTCTTCATCAAGCGGCCGAACTTCGCCTGGGTGGTGGCCCTGTTCATCTCCCTGGCCGGCCTGCTGGTCATTTCCAAATTGCCGGTAGCGCAGTACCCCAATGTCGCGCCGCCACAGATCACCATCACCGCCACCTATCCCGGCGCCTCGGCGAAAGTGCTGGTGGACTCCGTCACCAGCGTGCTCGAGGAGTCGCTGAACGGCGCCAAGGGCCTGCTCTACTTCGAGTCGACCAACAACTCCAACGGCAGCGCCGAGATCGTCGTCACCTTCGAGCCGGGCACCGATCCGGACCTGGCCCAGGTGGACGTGCAGAACCGCCTGAAGAAAGCCGAGGCGCGCATGCCGCAGGCGGTGCTGACCCAGGGCCTGCAGGTCGAGCAGACCAGCGCCGGTTTCCTGCTGATCTATGCGCTCAGCTACAAGGAAGGCGCTCAGCGCAGCGACACCACCGCCCTCGGCGACTACGCCGCGCGCAATATCAACAACGAGCTGCGGCGCCTGCCGGGCGTCGGCAAGCTGCAATTCTTCTCTTCCGAGGCGGCCATGCGGGTCTGGATCGATCCGCAGAAGCTGGTGGGCTTCGGCCTCTCCATCGACGACGTGAGCAATGCCATCCGCGGGCAGAACGTGCAGGTGCCGGCCGGCGCCTTCGGCAGCGCACCGGGCAGTTCCGCGCAGGAGCTGACGGCGACCCTGGCGGTGAAGGGCACCCTGGACGATCCGCAGGAGTTCGGCCAGGTAGTGCTGCGCGCCAACGAGGACGGCTCGCTGGTCCGGCTCGCCGATGTCGCGCGCCTGGAACTCGGCAAGGAGAGCTACAACATTTCCTCGCGACTGAACGGCACGCCCACCGTGGGCGGGGCTATCCAGCTGTCGCCCGGGGCCAACGCGATCCAGACCGCTACCCTGGTGAAACAGCGTCTCGCCGAACTGTCGGCGTTCTTCCCCGAGGACATGCAGTACAGCGTGCCCTACGACACCTCGCGCTTCGTCGACGTGGCCATCGAGAAGGTGATCCACACCCTGATCGAAGCGATGGTCCTGGTGTTCCTGGTGATGTTCCTGTTCCTGCAGAACGTCCGCTACACCCTGATCCCGTCCATCGTGGTGCCGGTGTGCCTGCTGGGTACGCTGATGGTGATGTACCTGCTGGGGTTCTCGGTGAACATGATGACCATGTTCGGCATGGTCCTGGCGATCGGCATCCTGGTGGACGACGCCATCGTGGTGGTGGAGAACGTCGAGCGGATCATGGCGGAGGAGGGGATTTCCCCGGCCGAGGCCACGGTCAAGGCGATGAAGCAGGTATCCGGCGCCATCGTCGGCATCACCCTGGTGCTCTCGGCGGTGTTCCTGCCGCTGGCTTTCATGGCCGGTTCGGTGGGGGTGATCTACCAGCAGTTCTCGGTGTCGCTGGCGGTCTCGATCCTGTTCTCCGGCTTCCTCGCCCTGACCTTCACCCCGGCGCTGTGCGCCACGCTGCTCAAGCCCATTCCCGAAGGGCACCACGAGAAGCGCGGCTTCTTCGGCGCCTTCAACCGTGGCTTCGCCCGCGTCACCGAGCGCTATTCGCTGCTCAACTCGAAGCTGGTGGCGCGCGCCGGACGCTTCATGCTGGTGTACGCCGGCCTGGTGGCCATGCTCGGCTACTTCTACCTGCGCCTGCCGGAAGCCTTCGTGCCGGCGGAAGACCTCGGCTACATGGTGGTCGACGTGCAACTGCCGCCTGGCGCTTCGCGCGTGCGCACCGATGCCACCGGCGAGGAACTCGAGCGCTTCCTCAAGTCCCGCGAGGCGGTGGCTTCGGTGTTCCTGATCTCGGGCTTCAGCTTCTCAGGCCAGGGCGACAATGCCGCGCTGGCCTTCCCGACCTTCAAGGACTGGTCCGAGCGAGGCGCCGAGCAGTCGGCCGCCGCCGAGATCGCCGCGCTGAACGAGCATTTCGCGCTGCCCGACGATGGCACGGTCATGGCCGTGTCGCCGCCACCGATCAACGGTCTGGGTAACTCCGGCGGCTTCGCATTGCGCCTGATGGACCGTAGCGGGGTCGGCCGCGAAGCGCTGCTGCAGGCTCGCGATACTCTTCTTGGTGAGATCCAGACCAACCCGAAATTCCTTTACGCGATGATGGAAGGACTGGCCGAAGCGCCGCAACTGCGCCTGTTGATCGACCGGGAGAAGGCCCGCGCCCTGGGGGTGAGCTTCGAGACCATCAGCGGCACGCTGTCCGCTGCCTTCGGCTCGGAGGTGATCAACGACTTCACCAATGCGGGGCGCCAACAGCGGGTGGTGATCCAGGCCGAACAGGGCAACCGGATGACCCCGGAAAGCGTGCTCGAGCTATACGTGCCTAACGCTGCTGGCAACCTGGTACCGCTCAGCGCCTTCGTCAGCGTGAAATGGGAAGAGGGACCGGTGCAATTGGTGCGCTATAACGGCTACCCGTCGATCCGCATCGTCGGTGACGCCGCGCCCGGCTTCAGCACCGGCGAAGCCATGGCGGAAATGGAGCGCCTGGCCGCGCAGCTGCCGGCCGGCATCGGCTACGAGTGGACCGGCCTGTCCTATCAGGAGAAGGTCTCCGCCGGGCAGGCCACCAGCCTGTTCGCCCTCGCTATCCTGGTGGTGTTCCTGTTGCTGGTGGCGCTCTACGAGAGCTGGTCGATCCCGCTGTCGGTGATGCTGATCGTGCCGATCGGCGCCATCGGCGCGGTGCTCGCGGTGATGGTCAGCGGTATGTCCAACGACGTGTATTTCAAGGTCGGCCTGATCACCATCATCGGTCTTTCGGCGAAGAACGCGATTCTCATCGTCGAGTTCGCCAAGGAACTCTGGGAGCAGGGGCATAGCCTGCGCGACGCCGCCATCGAGGCCGCGCGCCTGCGCTTCCGGCCGATCATCATGACTTCCATGGCGTTCATCCTCGGCGTGATACCCCTGGCCCTGGCCAGCGGTGCCGGCGCGGCGAGCCAGCGTGCCATCGGCACCGGAGTGATCGGCGGGATGCTCAGCGCCACCTTCCTCGGCGTGCTGTTCGTACCTATCTGTTTCGTCTGGCTGCTGTCGCTGCTGCGCAGCAAGCCGGCACCCATCGAACAGGCCGCTTCGGCCGGGGAGTGAACGAGATGCGCAAACCTGCTTTCGGCGTATCGGCGCTGCTGATCGCCCTGACCCTCGGCGCCTGCTCCATGGCGCCGACCTACGAACGTCCCGCCGCGCCGGTGGCCGACAGCTGGAGCGGCGCCGCCGCCCAGCGCCAGGGCGCGGCGATCGACACGCTGGATTGGAAGAGTTTCATCGTCGATGCCGAACTACGCCGCCTGGTGGACATGGCCCTGGATAACAACCGCTCGCTGCGCCAGACCCTCCTGGATATCGAGGCGGCCCGCGCGCAGTACCGAATCCAGCGCGCCGACCGGGTTCCGGGCCTGAATGCCGCTGCCACCGGCAACCGCCAGCGGCAGCCGGCCGACCTGTCCGCCGGCAATCGCTCGGAAGTGGCCAGCAGCTACCAGGTCGGGCTGGCCCTGCCGGAGTACGAACTGGACCTCTTCGGTCGGGTCAAGAGCCTGACCGACGCAGCCCTGCAACAGTACCTGGCCAGCGAGGAGGCAGCGCGCGCGGCACGGATCGCCCTGGTCGCCGAGGTCAGCCAGGCCTACCTGAGCTACGACGGCGCCCTGCGGCGCCTGGCGCTGACCCGTCAGACCCTGGTCAGCCGCGAGTATTCCTTCGCCCTGATCGACCAGCGCCGCGCGGCCGGCGCCGCCACCGCGCTGGACTACCAGGAAGCCCTTGGCCTGGTGGAGCAGGCGCGCGCCGAGCAGGAGCGCAACCTGCGGCAGAAACAGCAGGCATTCAACGCGCTGGTGTTGCTGCTGGGCAGCGACGATGCCGCGCAGGTGATTCCGCGGAGTCCGGGGCAGCGGCCGAAGCTGTTGCAGGACATCGCTCCCGGCACGCCGTCCGAGCTGATCGAGCGACGCCCCGACATCCTTGCCGCCGAACATCGTTTGCGGGCGCGCAACGCGGATATCGGCGCGGCGCGCGCGGCGTTCTTCCCACGCATCAGCCTGACCGGCAGCTTCGGCACCTCCAGCGCGGAAATGTCCGGCCTGTTCGATGGCGGCTCGCGCTCCTGGAGCTTCCTGCCGACGCTGACGCTGCCGATCTTCGATGGCGGGCGCAACCGTGCCAACCTGAGCCTGGCCGAGGCGCGCAAGGATTCGGCGGTGGCTGCCTACGAGGGGACCATCCAGACCGCTTTCCGCGAGGTCGCCGACGCCCTGGCGGCCAGCGATACCCTGCGTCGCGAAGAGAAGGCCCTGCGCGCCCTGGCGAACAGCAGCAACGAAGCCCTGAAGCTGGCCAAGGCACGCTACGAGAGTGGCGTCGACAACCACCTGCGCTACCTCGATGCGCAGCGCAGCAGCTTCCTCAACGAGATCGCCTTCATCGACGGCAGCACCCAGCGGCAGATCGCCCTGGTCGACCTGTTCCGCGCGCTCGGCGGAGGCTGGGACGAGGGACGGAGCCTGGTGGTACATCGAGGCGGCAGGAGTTGAGCGGGTAAACGTGTGGGAAACGGTGCTAGCGGGTGGCAACTGCCGCCCGCTCAAGGGCTGGCAGGTTGTGCGGGGTTCGACGCGCCACGCAGGAACAGCTCCTCGAGTGTGGCGGACAACCCGGCGCTGGCCGCGCGACCGCGGCGCTCGGCATCGACCATGCCGTAGATCAGGACGATGAAGAGTTCGCTGAAGGTCGCCGCGCTGATATCGATACGGAACACACGCTTCTGCTGGCCGCGCAGGAAGAAGGCGTCCAGGGCTTCGACATAGGACTGCCAACTGGCGTCCCCATGCCCGGCGTGGCGTCCCGGGTTCTGCTCGAACATCAGCAGCGCCAGCAGGTCGCGCTGGGCGAGGTGTTCCCGGATCAGCTCGCGTAGCGCTTCCCGCGGCTCCAGGCGCTGCAGGGCGGCGCTGTGGGTGAGGCGTTCGAGGGTACTCCTGGCATGGCTTTCCAGGCGCCGCTTGAGACCTTCGCGGGTACCGCAATGACGGTTCAGGGTTGCCCTGCTCACTCCTGCCAGTTCCGCCAGTTCTCCCATGGTGGCGCGCGGATGATTGACCATCGCGGTGGCCAGGGCCTTGAGCAGACGCTGGTCCTGAGACGACGGGGTTGGCGCTGGGTCGAGACTGTCCCTGTGCGGGGAGTCGGGTAGCTGGGCGGATCTGGGAGCGAGTGTCATTTTTGAGGTTTTTTTTGTTCTTTTGAGACTGATTTGGATCAATTGTAGCAGGCTGGATCTCCCCACGCCTTGCTTCGCGTCAGGTCTTGAGAGGCAGCACCATGGCCGCGAGCAGTGTCAGGCCCACCCAGACCTCGCACGGGGCGATGGTCGCCGCCTCGCTCAGGCAGAACGCCTTTGACAGGACGAGGGTAGCGGAGACAGTAAGGGCGGCCAGTACGCTGCTCAGCGTCACCGTAGCGGCCTGGAATCGGACGGCGAACATTCGCCGGCAAAGCGCCTCGCCCCACGAAAACCGGGGTGGCTGGCCAGCTTTCTCTCGGTCTGTCATATACTTGGCCGAGTTTTTTTCCTTTTCTTCATGAGGTGCTCGTTTTGGCTCAGTACGTCTACACCATGCATCGGGTCGGCAAGATCGTTCCGCCCAAGCGTGAAATCCTCAAGGACATCTCCCTGTCGTTCTTCCCCGGCGCCAAGATCGGCGTGCTCGGCCTGAACGGCGCGGGCAAGTCCACCCTGCTGCGGATCATGGCCGGCGTCGACACCGAGATCGAAGGCGAGGCCCGGCCGATGCCGGGGATCAACGTCGGCTACCTGCCGCAGGAGCCCAAGCTGGACCCGCAGGCCACCGTGCGCGACATCGTCGAAGAGGCCGTCGGCCAGATCAAGCAGGCCCAGGCGCGGCTGGACGAGGTCTATGCCGCCTATGCCGAGCCGGATGCCGACTTCGACGCCCTGGCCGCCGAGCAGGCCAAGCTGGAGGCGATCCTCCAGGCATCCGACGGACACAACCTGGAACGCCAACTGGAAGTCGCCGCCGACGCCCTGCGCCTGCCGCCGTGGGATGCCAAGGTCGAGCACCTGTCCGGCGGCGAAAAGCGCCGCGTAGCGCTGTGCCGCCTGCTGCTGTCGGCTCCCGACATGCTGCTGCTGGACGAACCGACCAACCACCTGGACGCCGACTCGGTGGCCTGGCTGGAGCATTTCCTGCACGACTTCCCCGGCACCGTGGTGGCGATCACCCACGACCGCTACTTCCTCGACAACGTCGCCGGCTGGATCCTCGAACTCGACCGTGGCCATGGCATCCCGTTCGAAGGCAACTACTCCGGCTGGCTGGAATCCAAGGCCGCCCGCCTGGCCCAGGAAGCCAAGCAGGAAGCCTCCCACGCCAAGGCCATGAAGGCCGAGCTGGAGTGGGTGCGCCAGGGCGCCAAGGGCCGCCAGGCCAAGTCCAAGGCGCGCCTGCAGCGCTTCGAGGAACTGCAGTCGCAGGAATTCCAGAAGCGCAGCGAGACCAACGAGATCTACATCCCGGCCGGTCCGCGCCTGGGCGACAAGGTCATCGAACTGCACAACGTGACCAAGGGCTACGGCGACCGTGTGCTGATCGACAACCTGTCCCTGAGCATTCCCAAGGGCGCTATCGTCGGTGTGATCGGCGGCAACGGCGCGGGCAAGTCGACCCTGTTCCGCATGCTCACCGGCAAGGAGCAGCCGGACTCCGGCACCATCGAGATCGGCGAGACCGTGCAGATCGCCAGCGTCGACCAGAGCCGTGACAGCCTGGAAGGCAACAAGACCGTGTGGGAGCAGGTTTCCGACGGTTTCGAGCAGATCAAGATCGGCAACTACGAAGTCCCCTCGCGCAGCTATGTCGGTCGCTTCAACTTCAAGGGCGCCGACCAGCAGAAGTTCGTCAAGGACCTCTCCGGCGGTGAGCGTGGCCGTCTGCACCTGGCCCTGACCCTGAAGCAGGGCGGCAACGTGCTGCTGCTCGACGAACCGTCCAACGACCTCGACGTGGAAACCTTGCGCGCGCTGGAAGAAGCGCTGCTGGACTTCCCCGGCGCTGCCATCGTGATCTCCCACGACCGCTGGTTCCTCGACCGGATCGCCACCCACATCCTCTCCTACGAGGACGATGGCAAGGTGACCTTCTTCGAAGGCAACTACACCGAGTTCGAGGCCGACCGCAAGAAGCGCCTGGGCGACGCCGCGGCCCAGCCGCACCGCGTGCGCTACAAGAAACTGGCGTAAGCGCGCCTTCGAGAAACCGCCCGCCGGCGTTGCCGGCCGGCGGTTTTTTCATGCCTGGAATTCAACGAGCCATGCGCAGGGGAACATGGGAACTGCGCAGGACACCTCCATCGGCGGTACCCGGGGGGCTCCCAAGCAGCATGCCTGAGCCTTCACCTAACTAAAGATGGGGGTGCATCGACGGCCGCGATGGTGTCAGCTCTGCTAGTGGTCTGCGCAGCCGATCCGTGCGCTCAATACCGCCTGCCCGGAGAGGCCGCGCCATATGGCGAAGCCCGGCGGAATCGAGTACCGGCATTGGCCGGGCGGACCAGCCGCTACCTTCGCTCGGCGCTGGCGCCTCGGGGTAGCGTTGCCGGTGGTGGCGGCTTGTGCGCTGTCTCCATCATCAGCAGTATGGCCGTTCGGCCTGTATCGCCGGCCTTGCGGCGGTACGACCGGGCGGGCCTTGAAGGGATGCGAGCGGTCGGGTGCGAATGCCAACAACAAACAAGCACGAATCATTGATCTCCCTGCAGGGGATCGGCAAGGGCTACCTCCTGGGGGGGCAGCCGCTGCAGATACTGAAAGACGTCTGCCTGGACATCTTTCCCGGAGAAAGCTGCGCGATCGTCGGCGCGTCGGGCTCGGGCAAGAGCACCCTGCTGAATATCCTCGGCCTGCTCGACCGCCCGGACAGCGGCGCCTACCGCTTCGCCGAGCACGACATCTTCAGCGTCGACGGGGACCGACTGGCGGCGATCCGCAATCGCCTGATCGGCTTCGTCTTCCAGAGCTTCAACCTGTTGCCGCGGCTGAACGCGCTGGACAACGTCGCGCTGCCCCTGAGCTATCGAGGGATGCCGCGCCGCGAGGCACTGGAGCGGGCCGAGGCGATGCTCGCCCGGGTCGGCCTGGCCGAGCGCGCCGGCCATCGTCCGGCGGACCTCTCCGGCGGCCAGCGGCAGCGCGTCGCCATCGCTCGCGCGCTGGTCGGCGAGCCGGCGCTGATCCTCGCCGACGAACCAACCGGCAACCTCGACGCGAGCACCGCGAAAGAAGTGCTGGAGCTGCTTCTCACGCTCAACCGCGAGCGCCAGGTGACCCTGGTGGTGGTCACCCACGATCCCGGCCTGGCGGCCCGTCTCGGGCGCCAACTGACAGTACGGCATGGCGAGGTGCACGAGGACCTGGCGGAGGCCTGCCGGTGAGCGCCAGCCCGTCGCCCCGGCAATTGCTTCACGAGGCCCTCGCCAGTCTTCGCGGGCTGGGGCGCCGCTCGCTGCTGGCGTTGCTGGGTATCGTCATGGGCTGTTCATCGGTGATCGCGATGCTGAACATCGGCAGCAACGCGACCGACGAAGCGATGAGCATCTTCAAGGACATGGGCACCGACACCCTGGTGGTGCAGTTCCCGTTCGCCCCGCAGGCGCCGATGCCGATGCCGGCGTCGCTCGACACCGAACCGCTGCTCCGCGACGTGGCCGGTCTGGAGCACCTGGCGGCGCTGGGCCTGTACTCGGCCCCGGTGACCTTTCACGGACGTACCAGCAACGCCAGTATCGTCGGCGCCAGCGCCGGGCTCGCAGCCGCCGCCAGGCTACGGCTGCGCGAAGGACGTTTCCTCTCGCGCTTCGACGATCACGACACCTACGTGGTGGTGGGCGCGACAATCGCCGAGGCCCTGGGGGCGCCCGGCGATCCGCTGCGCCTCGGCGAGCAACTGACGGTCAACGACTATCTGTTCCGCGTGATCGGCATTCTCCAGCCGCAGGCCAGCGCCGCCCTCTTGCCGTTCGCCGCCAACGACTCGCTGTTCGTGCCGGCGCCGGGCATGCCGCGCCTGCAGCCGGCCGCCGAGGTCAGCCATGTGGTGGCGCGGGTCTCGCCGGGAGCGGACGTCTATAGCGTCGGCGCGGCCCTGGGCGCGGCCCTGACGGCGCGGTTGCCCGGTCACGAGGCGCAGGTCCAGGTCTCGCAGCAGGTGCTCGATGGACTCAAGCGGCAGACCCGGACCTTCACTTACCTGCTGGCCGGACTGGGGATCATCTCCCTGCTCGGCGGCGGCGTCGGAGTGATGAACGTGATGCTGATGAGTGTCGCCGAACGCCGCCGGGAAATCGGCGTGCGCATGGCGCTGGGCGCGCGCCAGCGGGACATCCGCAACCTGTTCCTGATCGAGGCGGTGACCCTGACCGCCGCGGGCGCGCTGTCGGGCGCGGTGCTCGGCGTGGCGGCTGCGTATCTCTACGCCAGGTTCTCCGGCTGGACCTTCTCTCTGGCCTACGCGGCCCTGCCGCTGGGGATGGGCAGTACCCTGCTGGTGGGGCTGTTCTTCGGGCTCTATCCGGCGGTCTCGGCGGCTCGCCTGCAACCGGTCGAGGCGCTGCGCGATGAATAGGTGGGGCCTGGGCGTGCTGTGGCTGGTCGCCGCTCTTCCGGTGGCGGCCAGCGTCAACCCGGCGCTGAGTCCGGACGTACCGAGCATGGCCCGCGAGCAGGGCAGGTCGGTACTGCTCAGCGAGCAGGTGATCGACCTCAGCCTGAGCGACGCGGTCTATCTTGGCCTGCGCAACAACCGTGGAATCCGTAGCGCCTACCTGCAACGGATCGCGCAGAAGTTCGACCTGCGGGTCGCCGCCGACGCCTTCAACCCGAAGCTGGTGGTGCGCGGCGACTATCGCGCCAACCGCGCCACCGAAGACCGCACGAGGACCAGCAATGTCTCGCCCACCGCGACCCTGCTTGGCGAATATGGCACTCGTTTCAGCCTGGCCTGGGTGAAGCAGTTCCGCACCGCCGACGAGGCCGGGCGCTACCGCAGCGATGGCCTCGACCTGACCGTCGTCCAGCCGTTGCTGCGCGATGCGGGCTGGGACGTCACCACCGCGCCGCTGCGCCTGGCACGTCTCTCCGAAGACGCCAATCGCCTGCAACTCAAGGCCAGCGTGTCGCAGACCATCAGCCAGGTCATCGGTGCCTACCGGGAGCTGCTGCGCGCCCAGGAGCAGGCGCGCATCTCTCGCGAAGCCCTGGCGCGGACCCAGGAGCTGCTCGAGGTCAACCGGGCGATGATCCGCGCCGGGCGAATGGCCGAATTCGAGATCGTGCAGACCGAGGCCGACGTCGCCAGCCAGGAGCTCAACGTCGAGGAGTCCGCCAACCAGGTCGACAGCGCACGCCTGGCCCTGCTGCAACTGCTGGCGCTGGACCTGTCGACGCAGATCCGCGCCAGCGATGCGCTGGCCGCCACGCCGATCGAGGTTGACCGCCAGCAGGCGATCAGGACCGCCCTGCAGCAGCAACCGGAATACCTGCAACGCCTGATCGGCAGTCGCCAGGCCGACCTCAACCTGGTGCTGGCGAAGAACCAGCGCCTGTGGGATGTCTCGCTGGTGGGCGGCGCCAGCCAGATCCGCGACCGCTACAGCGAGGGCGGTGGCGACAATTCACGCAGCTGGGACAGCTACGCCGGGGTACAGGTGGAAATTCCCATCGGCGACCTCAGCCGCCGGCAGGCCGAGGTGCGCGCCCAGGTCGACGTGGAGAACCAGAAGATCCTGATCGAGGATGCCCGGCAGACCCTGGAGCAGAACGTCATCGATGCGGTGCGCGACCTCGGCACGCGCTGGCGCCAGTACCAGATCGCCCAGCGCGCCACCGCCTTGTCGCGGCGCAAGCTGGAGATCGAGCGGGAAAAGCTGCGCGTCGGGCGTTCGAGCAACTTCCAGGTGCTGAGCTTCGAGACCGACCTGCGCAACGTCGAGAACACCCAATTGAATGCCCTGATCTCGTTTCTCAATGCGCAGACGCAGCTCGACCTGATCGTCGGCATGACCCTGGATAGCTGGGAGATTTCGCTCAATGACCACTGACCGGTTTTCCTTCCTGCGCCGGCCCGCATTGCCGCTCGCCGCCGGCCTGGCGGTTGTCGCGGCGCTGGCCTGGCTGGTCCTCGCCGGCGGCACCGCGAAACGCACGGAAGGGGAGCGCTGGGTCGCCGTGCGGGCGGCCCCGCTGGTGCATCAGATCGGCCTGGTCGGACGCCTGGAGCCGGGGCGTGTGGTGACCCTGGCGGCGCCCTTCGCCGGCAATGTCGAGGCGCTGCTGGTGGAGCCGGGACAGCGGGTCGCGGAAGGACAGGAGCTGCTACGCATGGACACCCGCGAGATCGCCGTGCAGGTGCGCGAGGCACAGTCGGCGTTGCTCAAGGCCCGTCGCACCCTGCAGGACCTGCGCGACTGGGAGCGTGGCGAGGACATGGCGCGGGTCCGTCGTGCCCTGCGCAGCGCGCAGCTGGCGCAGAGCAGCACCGAGCGCAAGTTGCGCGAGACCCGCGAGCTGTTCCAGCGCGGGATCGTCCCGCGCAACGAACTCGACGATCTCGAACAACAGGCCAGCCAGCAGCGCATGGACCTGGAGGCGGCCCGGCGGGAAGTGGAGTCGACCCGCGCCAAGGGGCAGGGCGAGAATCGCCAGATCGCCGAAATGGACCTGGCCAACGCCAGCGTGAAATACGAGACGCTGCAGGCCCAGCTGGATGGCCGTACGGTGCGCGCGCCCTTTGCCGGTATCGTCGTCGCGGCGCCCGGCCTGGCTGGCGAGCAGGGCAGCCGCGAACCGGTGCAGGCCGGTAGCAAGCTGGGGCAGGGCCAGGCGTTGTTCGGCCTGGCCAGCGTCGAGCGGCTGAAGGTATCTGCGAAGGTTTCCGAACTGGATATCAACCAGTTGCGCGAAGGGCAGGCGGTGGAAATCAGTGGCGACGGCTTCGAGGGCACCACGCTGGAGGGCGTCATCGCCGCCCTCGGTGGTCAGGCTCTGCCCGGCATGGCCCAGGGAGGCAGCCCGCAGTTCGAGGTGACGGTGTCGGTAGCGCCGCTTGATCCCCGCCAGTTGCAGAAGATTCGTCTGGGAATGAGCGCCAAGCTGACGGTCACCACCTATCGCAACGAACAGGCCATCGTCGTGCCGCCGGAGGCGATACGCCACGAGGGTGACCGGCTGTTCGTGGACTTTCGCCAGGCTCCCGGCGCCAGCGTGATGGCGCAACAGGTCAAGATCGGACGCTCCACGCCGGAGGGCGTGGAGGTGTTCGAGTTGCAGCCGGGTCTCGTTCGCGTGCCGTCCTCGTCCGACCGATAGTTGGCAACCTAACTTTGGGTTGGCTGGGTCGCTTCGCGAGCTGCCAATTCTGGTAGGTATGCCCCGTCATGGTGCGTTTCTTCCCGACGCGGATGTTGACAGAGGTATCAGGATTCCTTCGCGACGACGCTTCGTTCGCCCTCCACGGTATTCACCGATCTTTCTTCGGAGGGGCAACCCCCTTCTTTCGCTAGGCTTTTCCAGAGCCGCGCTGACCGTACTCTGGCCCCCGTCGTTGACTGGTCCACTGCCCCCTCGCGGTGTTTGCCAGCCCTGTCAGGCCTGCGTTCGCGGAGGTCGGCCAGGCGGGCATTCCGAGGTGCGGCGGGTTGGCAAACCTATCGGATCTTTCTGATATCCGGTCTGTCCCGGCTCGTCGTGGGGACCGTCAGCGTCGGCACCGGATAGGACTCATGAGATAAAGCTTCTCCCGAATCCCGGTACGCACGGTCAAGGCGGGTGGTGTGGTTCGCCTGGCAGGTGGAACGGACGGGAAGGCACAAGGTGGTCGTGGGGGCGGGTCGGCGACGATCCTGCCGCATGATCAAGGCTCGGCAACCGCGAGCGTTGCCAACTCACTGGAAGGATACAAAACAATGAAATCCATCAAGTCCCTGCCGTCCTTTGCTGCTCTTGCTCTCTGCCTGAGCGTTTCGTCCATGGCCAGCGCGGCCACCATCACCCCGGTCAACTCGGCCTTCACCGCACCTGGCACCATCAGCGTGAGCTCGCCGGCGTCGCTCAATCTGCCAGTGACCTGCAACATCACCTTCAAGGGCACGACAGCCGCCGATGGTTCCTATGCCTCGATCGACAGCGTCACCGTCAGCGGCAGCAACACCCTGTGCAGCGTGCCGCAGATGACCGGCCTGCCGTGGAAGCTGACCGTCTCCAGCACCACCGCCGGCAAGGTCGATGGCGTCGGCTTCAAGATTCTCTCCTCTACCTGTGGCCCGAGCACCGTCAACGGTTCCTGGAGCAACGCCACCAATACCCTCAGCGCCAGCAATCAGTCGCTGGCTGGGAACTGCAAGATCAACAGCCTGAGTGTGCAGCCGACCCCGGCCTTCGTAGTCAACCCGTAATCCGGGCTGCCGCTGGCGCCTTCGGCGCCAGCGGTTTCGCGCTCCCGCTGCCAGGCGTCCTTCGCGGGCCGGCAGGTCCGAGGGAGTTTCCGCCGGAAGCGGCGCAGAACCTCGTTCGCACATGGAAAACGGCCTGGGGGAGGGTGTCCGCCAGGACGCTCAAGCAGGCCGACCATCGTGCCCCGTGCACTAGCAGCCACCAGGGGTGAAACCTTGAACAACAAAAACGATATTTCCTGCCTGTTTGCCAGAAAACCATTGCCATTGCTCTGCGCCCTGATCGTCGGCGGACTGTTCGGCACGTCCCAGGCACAAGCCGGCGGCTTCATGGTACCGACCACCAACACGGCGGGCTGGGGCCGTGCGATGGCAGGCGGCTCGCTGTTTCCCAACGATCCGAGCGCCGCGTTCAACAACCCGGCGGCCATGGCTTTCATCGACAAGCGGATCGCCCAGTTGACGATCAACTACGCCGATATCGACATCAAGTACAACGGCGATGCCTACGACTACCAGGGCAATCCCATGACCGGCGGCTACCAGGATGGGCCGGGCACTCCCGAGCTGGCTACCAACGATGGCGGCCAGGCCGGATTCGGCGCGTGGCTGCCGACCGGCTTCCTGGTCGTACCGATCAACGACCGCTTCGCCTTCGGTCTGAGCCAGGTCGTTCCGATGGGAATGCGCAGTACCTGGGACCCGAACTGGAAAGGCCGCGATTTCGCGGTGGACACCAAGATCGAGACGATCGGCCTGACCGGCTCCCTGTCGTTCAAGGTCAACGACAACTTCTCCCTGGGCGCCGGGGTGATCATCCAGCGCACCTCCGGCTTCGTCAGCCAGAACCTCGATCTCTATGCCTCGGCCGCCAACTCCCCGGGCATGGGCGGGATTCCGTTCCCGGCCTCGAACTCGTCCGCGCTGATGCGGGTCAAGGTGGACAACACCTCGCCCGGCTTCTTCGCCGGCGCGGTGTGGAAGCCGACCGACCGCGACACCCTGGGCTTCGCCTACCACGCGAAGATCCGCAACAAGCTGAAGGGTCACTACAACCTCTACGACCACGACGGTGGGCTGACCGAGGGCGCCATCGAGGGAGGCACTCCGGGCCTGGCCTATCCCGGCCTGGACCTGCGCATGGGCGCTTCCGCCTCGGCGCGCCTGGATATCCCCGCCTACGCCTCGCTGGACTGGGTACACCAGTTCAACGACCGTCTGAGCCTGGGCGCCAGCGCCACCTGGACCGAGTGGTCGTCATTCCAGGACCTGACCCTCAAGTCCCACGGCAACACGATCGTCTCCATCCCCTACACCTACCGGAACACCTGGACCCTGGCGGTGGGCGGCGACTACAAGGTGACCGAACAGTGGACCATGCGCGCCGGGGTCGCCTACGACCAGACGCCGACTCACAATGCCACCCGCGACCCGCGGATTCCCGACGGCGATCGCTACTTCGCCTCCCTGGGCGCCGGCTATCGCTTCCAGTCGATGCCGGAGTTGTCGATCGACGCGGCCTACTCGCGGCAGTTCGTCAAGGAGGTGCCGTTGAAGACGGTCAACCAGGATCGCCTCGGCGGCGGACGCCTGGATGGCAGGGCAACCAGCAAGGGACAGGTGTTCAGCCTGTCCGCGACCTACGACTTCTAGACCCGGCCGTAGGCAGAGAAAGGGCCTCCCCCGTCAGGGGGAGGCCCTTTCGCATCTGGCGCCGGGATGCACGCGAACGGTGCTTTCGTCGCCCTTCAACAGTGCGTGGCCACCCCGGGAGGCAACCTGGTTCCAGGCGTGCGCTCTGGCCCTAGCCGTTCTGGCGGACCCGGAAAGTTTCAGTTTTGCACCATAAAGATTCATCAATGCGTCATTTCGCACTTTCTAGGTGCCGCCTGGCTTGTTAGAGTCACGCGCAAAAAATTGTTCACAAAACTAGAAACCGGTGAGAAAAATGACGCAATCCGTCGACGCTTTCCTCGAGCGCCTGAAGCGGCGCGATCCCGATCAGCCCGAATTCCACCAGGCGGTGGAAGAGGTGCTGCGTTCCCTCTGGCCGTTCCTCGAGGCCAACCCGCACTACCTGGAAGCCGGCATCATCGAACGCATCGTCGAACCCGAGCGGGCGATCCTGTTCCGCGTACCCTGGGTCGACGACCAGGGCCGGGTACGGGTCAACCGTGGCTACCGGGTGCAGATGAGCAGCGCCATCGGCCCCTACAAGGGCGGCCTGCGCTTCCATCCCTCGGTCAACCTCGGGGTGCTGAAGTTCCTCGCCTTCGAGCAGGTCTTCAAGAACTCCCTGACCACTCTGCCCATGGGCGGCGGCAAGGGCGGCTCCGACTTCGATCCGAAGGGCAAGAGCGACGCCGAGGTGATGCGTTTCTGCCAGTCGTTCATGAGCGAGCTGTACCGCCACGTCGGCGCCGACCTGGACGTGCCGGCCGGCGACATCGGCGTCGGCGCGCGTGAGATCGGCTACCTGTTCGGCCAGTACAAGCGCCTGTCCAACCAGTTCACCTCGGTGCTGACCGGCAAGGGCCTGAGCTACGGCGGCAGCCTGATCCGCCCGGAGGCGACCGGCTTCGGCTGCGTCTACTTCGCCCAGGAAATGCTCAAGGACCGTGGCCGCGGCTTCGACGGCCAGCGGGTGGCGATCTCCGGCTCGGGCAACGTCGCCCAGTACGCGGCGCGCAAGGTCATGGAAATGGGCGGCAAGGTGATCTCGCTGTCCGATTCCGAAGGCACCCTGTATGCCGAGGCGGGGCTCTCCGACGAGCAGTGGGAATACCTGATGGAGCTGAAGAACGTGCGCCGCGGGCGCATCCGCGAGATGGCGGAGCAGTTTTCCCTGCAGTTCCTCGAAGGGCGCCGGCCCTGGGGCCTGGCCTGCGATATCGCGCTGCCCTGCGCGACCCAGAACGAACTGGATGCCGAGGATGCGCGGCGCCTGCTGGCCAACGGCTGCGTCTGTGTCGCCGAAGGCGCCAACATGCCCTCGACCCTGGAAGCCGTCGACCTGTTCCTCGAGGCCGGCATCCTCTACGCGCCGGGCAAGGCGTCGAACGCCGGCGGAGTGGCGGTGAGCGGCCTGGAAATGTCGCAGAACGCCATGCGCCTGCGCTGGAGCGAGGGCGAGGTGGATACCAAGCTGCACGGCATCATGCAGTCGATCCACCATGCCTGCCTGCTGTACGGCGAGGAGCAGGGGCGGGTCAACTACGTGAAGGGGGCGAACATCGCCGGCTTCGTCAAGGTCGCCGATGCGATGCTGGCGCAGGGCGTGGTCTGAGGTTGTCCCATCGAGGAAAAAAACGGGGCTCCAGGGGAGCCCCGTTTTTCCTTGTGCCGGTTATTCCGCGGGACGCGGCGTGGTCTCCGTGCTGGCCGGCAGCAGCGGATATTCGACGCGCGGCTGCTTGCCGCTCAGGCTGTGCAGGAAGGCGACGATGTTCTCCACGTCGTCCGGCGCCAACTGCTTGCCGAGCTGGGCGTTGCCCATGATCGCCACCGCGTCCTTGAGCTCCCAGACCTGGCCGCTGTGGAAGTACGGCGCGGTGAGGGCGACGTTGCGCAGGGGCGCGGCGCGGAATACGTACTCGTCGCTCTGGGTCTTGGTCACGGCGAAGCGGCCCTTGTCGCCGCTGGGCAGCACGCTGGCGTCGGGCTTCTTCACCAGGCCGAACGGGAAGTAGGCCTGGCCGCCCAGGTTGATGCCGTTGTGGCAGGCGCTGCAGCCACTGTCCATGAACGCCTTGAGGCCTTTCTTCTGCTGCGCGTCGAGGGCCTTGTCGTCGCCCTTGAGATACAGGTCGAAGGGCGAGTCCGGAGTCACCAGGGTCGCCTCGTAGGCCTCGATGGCCAGCGCCATGTTGTCGAAGCTGACCGGCTTGCCGGCCTTGGGGAAGGCCTTGCGGAAGGCGTCCACGTATTCCGGGATGCTGCCCAGGGTCTGTTCGACCAACTGCGGGGTACTGTGCATCTCGACGCTGTTCTGGATGGGGCCCTTGGCCTGCTCCCCCAGGTCCTTGGCGCGGCCATCCCAGAACTGCGCGGCATTGAACACGGCGTTGAAGACCGTCGGCGAATTGCGTGGCCCCTTCTGCCAGCCGTGACCGACCGACGTCGGTACGTTGTCGGCGCCGCCGGTGCCGACGTTGTGGCAGGTGTTGCAGCTGAGCACATGGCTGCGTGACAGGCGCGGGTCGAAGAACAGTTTCTTGCCGAGTTCGCGCTGTTGCTCGCTGATGGGCTGGCCGCGCAGCTCGGTGACCTGCTCGGGGATGGGTTTGAACAGCGCGCTGGCCTGGTCGTGCAGGGCATCGGCCAGGGCGAGGGGCGTGGCGAACGACAGCAACAGGCTGCCAAGCGGGAGCAGTTGCGAGGACTGCATCTTTTTTTCTCCTTATCAGGCGTTACAACCGGTCCTGTGAGGAGAGGCCAGCGGCGCTGCGCCCGGCTTGACGTGGATCAAGCGTACCGGGATCGGCACTGCGGATGGTTGTCGCAGCGTGCTTCAGCGCTCGCGCAAGGCCCGGGCCAGCACGCGGTCGCGGTCGCGCTGCCAATCGTCGTCGCGGTCGTTCCACTGGCGTTCCTCGAAGCGCCGCCGCTCTTCGCTCTGCGCCATCGACCGGCATTGCTCGAAGCCGTCGCCCCAGCCGCTGGCGTAGATCGCCTCGCGCAGGTAGCGGGGGACGTCCTTGCGGAATTCGCCGCTGATCGAGCCGGCCGCCTGGCGGCCGCTGCCGCAGCCGTCGTCGAAACCGTCGGCATAGGCGGGCGGGTAGCCCTGGGCGAGCAGGTGCTGGTGGGTGTTTTCGCAGCCGCCGAGCAGGGTGGCGGTGAGCAGGAGCAGGGCGAGGACAAGCACGCCGAGACGCGAAGAAGACATGGCTGGGACTCCTCGACCGCCGGGACGGGACTCCCGGAGGTTCGCGCCGGGCCCGCTGGCAGGTCCGGCGCGAGTCTAGGTCGGCATTGGTGAGGAATTCGTCAAGCCGATGTGATGACGATGCGATGACCGCCGCCGTCCAGCGCCTGGTCGCCGATCCTCACCGGCAGGAAGCGTTCGATAATCCGGCGGTTGCTTTGCAGATGGGCGCTCAGCCGTGGCGTGGTGAAGCTGCCGGCGCCGGCCAGGGCCATGGGCAGCAGCAATTGGTCGGCGAGGTGCTCGTCCGCCGCGCAGCCGCTTTCCATCCAGCCGATGGCTTGCGTCGCGACCTGTTCCGCCACCCGTTCGGCGCTGACGCCGGCCTGGCCGAAGGCGCAGAAGGTCGCGCAGATGTGCTCGCAGTCGATCCGCAGCAGCAGGGCGTTGCCCGGCCCCTGGTCCTCCGCGAGGAACTCCAGCTGGCGTTCTTCGTCGCTCCAACCGAGGCGCTGGCGGACCCTCTCCAGCTCGCGCTCGCCGACGTGCCCGGGAATCCCGGCGAGCAGCGCCCGCGCCTGGCGCCGCAGCGCCGCGCCGGGATGCTCCAGTTGCAGCGGCCGCCAGCGCGCCGGGCGTACCCGCGCCAGCAGCTCGCCACCGCCGGCGGGTACGAAGCCGTGGCGCAGCAGTTCCAGGTCGACTTCCGCGCCCATCCGCCGCAGCAGCGGCAGCCAGCTGTCGCGGAGAAAGTCCGCCGGCGGCGCCAGTGGATTGTGGGTGCCGCCGCTGATCCTCACCCGGCTTTCGCCGTTGGCCGCGAGCAGCGCCGGCAGCAGGGTTTGCAGTACCAGCGAGCAACTGCCGGCGGAGCCGATGGCGAAGGCGTAGTCGCCGGCGCGGATCGCACCGGGCCGGAACGCCAGCTCGCGTGAGCCGAGTTCGGCACCCTCGACCTCGGCCGCGCAGATTTCCGCCGCCGCGCGCACCGCGGTGAGGTGCTGGCGCAGCAGCCCCGGACGGCTGCGCCGGCCACGGATGTTGCGGATGCGCAGCGGCTGGCCGCTGGTCATCGACAGGCTCAGGGCGCTACGCAGGATCTGCCCGCCGCCTTCGCTGCCGTCGAGTTCGATGAGGTCCTTTCTCATGAGGTTTCCCTTGTGTATTGCCATATCTTGTCGTGGAGGTAGCGATCCAGCAGTCGGCTGTCCTGGCGCGCGCCGGTTGGTTGGGCGGCCCCTCGTTCGGCCTGGAGCAACTCCGCTTCGATGAAGCGTTGCAGCGCCAGGCGCGGAGGGCCGTAGGCCGATTCGTCGCGCTGACGCTTGAGGCTCAGCAGGGCATCCAGCTCTTCGCGCAGCGACGGGTCGTCCAGCGTGGCTTCCACTAGCCTCTCGAACGCCACCGGCGGCAAGCCCAGGCCTGCATCCAGCCAACGCACCGCGAACAACGGGCGCAGGACGTAGAGGTATTTCTTCAGCCGGACGCTGTCGCCCTTCAGGTAGCCGCGGTAGTTCTTGCGTGCCATCGACAGGTAGTGATGGCGGCTGCCAGGTACGGAGTGAAAGGCGTTGCCCAGCCAGAGCAGTTCCTCGCGCACGCCAGGCTCTTCCCGATACACCAGCGGCGAGCCGAGCCACTCCAGCAGGGCCGGGTTGGATTTGCGCATCAGGCGCAACGCCTTGCGCAGCTCCCAGCCGCTGATGTCCAGCTCGTCGCTCAGCGGGCGTTCTATCACGTCGCGAGGTTCCTCGACGCGCTGATACCACTCGGGCTGATGCACATAGACGAAGCGTACGTCATAGTCGCTGTCCGGCGAAGCGAAGCCCCAGGCCCGGCTGCCCGACTCGCAGGCGTAGAGCACGACTACGTCGTGCTCGCGTTCGATCCGTTCCAGCTCATCCAGTACCCGCTCGCGCATGGCGGCGGGGAGCGGATGGCGTTCTTCCCTGTTCATTTCGATTCTTCCCCAGCGGGCGCCACAGGGCGCCCGTCATCCTTTCACGCACACCACCTGACGCAGGGTGTGCAGCACTTCCACCAGCTCGCGCTGGGCTTCCATGACCCGGTCGATGTCCTTGTAGGCCATCGGGATCTCGTCGATCACGTCGGCGTCCTTGCGGCATTCGACGTGGGCGGTGGCGCGGGCCTGGTCGGCGACGCTGAAGACCTTCTTCGCCTTGGTCCGGCTCATGGTTCGCCCGGCGCCGTGGCTGCACGAGCAGAACGCTTCCTGGTTGCCGAGGCCGCGGACAATGAAGCTCTTCGCCCCCATCGAGCCGGGAATGATGCCGAGCTGGCCCTTCTGCGCGGACACCGCGCCTTTGCGGGTGACCAGTACCTCCTGGCCGAAGTGGCGCTCCTTCTGCACGTAGTTATGGTGGCAATCGACCGCCTCCAGGTTGGCTTCGAACGGCTTGCGGATCACCTGGCGCGCCGCCTCGATCACCGCGTGCATCATCAGCGCGCGGTTCTGCCGGGCGAAATCCTGGGCCCAGCCGACCGCTTCCACGTAGTCGTCGAAGTTCCGGCTGCCTTCCTCGAAGTAGGCCAGGTCCTTGTCCGGCAGGTTGGCGATGTGCTGGCGCATGTCCGCCTTGGCCAGTTCGATGAACAGGTTGCCGATGGCGTTGCCGACCCCGCGCGAACCGCTGTGCAGCATGAACCAGACGCGGTCGGCCTCGTCCAGGCAGACCTCGATGAAGTGGTTGCCGGTGCCGAGGGTTCCCAGGTGCTGGCGGTTGTTGGTCTTCTCCAGCCTCGGGTGCTTGTCGGTGATCGCCTTGAAGCGACCGGCGAGCGCCTTCCAGGCCTGGTCGGCGGCCTCCGGTACCTCGTGCCAGGCGCCGCGGTCGCGGCGGCCGAAGGTCTTGCCGTGGGGTACCGCCTGCTCGATGGCGCTGCGCAGGGCGTGCAGGTTGTCCGGCAGGTCGGCGGCGACCAGCGAGGTGCGCGCGGCGATCATTCCGCAGCCGATATCCACGCCCACCGCGGCCGGGATGATCGCGCCGAGGGTAGGGATCACGCTACCGATGGTCGAGCCCTTGCCCAGGTGCACGTCAGGCATCACCGCCAGGTGCTTGAAGATGAAGGGCATCTTCGCCGTGTTCAGCAACTGCTGGCGCGCTTCCTCCTCCACCGGTACGCCCTGGGTCCAGAGCTTGATCGGCTTGCCGCCGGCCACTTCGAGGATATTCATGTCTTTCATCGTGCTTTCCTTGTGCTCCGCGTCGTCCCGTCGACGGCGCGGCTATCGTTCGTGATCAGGCCTGCTTCAGCGTGACCAGTCCGTTCAATACCTGGTCCAGGCCACCGAATACCGAAATCCGGTCGATGCGCTCGGCCACCCGCTCCAGGGTTTCCAGTTCTTTCAGACGCAGCGCGGTCGGGTTTTCCTCCATGACCTTCGCGGTATTCAGCAGCGAGCGGGTCGCCGAGGTTTCCTCGCGGCGGCGGATCACATTGGCCTGGGCCGCCTTCTCCGCCTCCACCACCTGCGCCAGCAGGGTCTTCATTTCGCCCGGGAGGATGATGTCGCGCACGCCCAGGCCGCTCACTTCCAGGCCGCTGTCTTCCAGCTTGGCGGCCAGGTGGGCGCTGACCGCTTCGTCGATCGACTGCTTGTTCTCCAGCAGTTCGTCGAGGGTACGGGTGCCCACTGCCGCCCGCAGGCCGAACTGCAGCTCGCGGTACAGGTACTCCAGCGGCTTGCTCAGCCGCGAGAAGGCGGTGAGTACGTCGTTGTAGCGCCAGTTGGCGGCGAGGTTCAGGCGCAGGCTGACCTTGTCGCGGGTAAGGATCTCCTGGCCGCTGACCTCCAGCGCCTGGATACGGGTGTCGACCAGTTCCACGCTGACTTGCCGGTTGTAGCGCCAGAAACCGTATTGTCCGGCTTGCAGCAGGCCGGCAAGGGCGCCGTCGACCTTGAGCACGCCGACCTGGAACGCCGGCACCTGGACCAGCAACACTGCGTCCAGGCCCGCCAGGGCCCGGCCGCGCAGGTTCGGCTGGTGCAACTGGGCGACCAGCGCGGCGGACAATCGATAGTCCTGGGTCAGGTCGATGCGCTCCAGGCGCTGCTCGGTCTGGCCTTTCCAGTACAGTCGGCGGCTGCCCGGTGCGAGCAGCTCCACCAGCACGCCGTCCTCGTAGCGCAGGCCGGCCTCGTTGTCGCCCAGGTCCATCCGGGTGAAATAGCGCTCCACCAGTTGCGGTTCGCTCTGCCGCAGGTAGCCGGCCAGGCGGTGTTCGAACTGCGGGGTGTTCAGGCTGAAGCTTTCCAGGCTCAGGCGGTCGTACGGATCGAAGCGGCGGTAGGTGCCCGGTTCGAGCACGGCGAGGAAGTCGCCTTCGGAGTACAGCAGGCCGCGTTCGTTCTTCTTCACGATAAAGCGCTTCAGCATTTTCATCTCTTCATTCCTTTCATTCTTCCGTGGTGCCGGTGTTGCCGGCCCGTCGAGCGTCGCGGGTGGAGCGCGGAGGAGGTTGGCCTGGCGGACGTCCTGTCCATGCGATCGATTCCCTCGATCCCCGGCCTGCCTTGCCCCGTGCCCGAACCGCGGGCCGGACGGGCCGGCGGCGGCTTCGGCTCCCTTGCGTTCTCCGGCCTTCCTGGCCGCTTGCGCAGTTCGCCTCGGCCACACCGGCGGGTGTTGCCATTGAGTGATTGCCGTTAAGGCAACGTTCGAGCGGGAGTCGAACCCGCGACAGACCATTTCGTGGATGGTTGCTCTACCAGGCTGAGCTATCGAACCGCGAAGCGGCATTGCCGTCATTCGCGAATGACCGTCGTTGTTGCGGGCGGCATGCACGACGCCGACACCAGGGGTGGGCTCGGGCACCGGCGGGACTGGAGTCCCGACCCGTCGGCCTGCATGGGCGATGCGGTCGAGATGGATATAGCGAGCGGCGTGCCAGGTTTTTATCGATGAGACTATTTCTTGATTAACTATTTGATTTTAAAGGTGAATAAATTTTTTATTGCGATTCGTCGGCGAATTCGATGGAGAGATGTCCGACTATTTCTATATATTTTCATATCGATCTTTATCTTGAAGGATAAGCAGTGATGAAACGCACGGTCGCCATCGGCTTCATCGGCGCCACCCTCGACCGTCTCGGCAAGGGCGCGGCGCGCTGGCAAAAGTGGCGGCCGAGCATCGGCCTGTGCCAGCAGCCGGACCTGCTGATCGACCGCCTCGAACTGATCCACGGCAACGACGCCCGCGACCTCGGCCTGGCCGAGCGGATTCGCGCCGACATCGCCGCGGTGTCGCCGCATACCGAGGTCCGCCTGCAGCAGATGGAACTGCGCAACCCCTGGGACTTCGAGGAGGTCTATGGCGCCCTGCACGATTTCGTCAGCGCCTACCCCTTCGACACCGAGCGCGAGGACTACCTGGTGCATATCACCACCGGGACCCATGTCGCGCAGATCTGCTGGTTCCTCCTTACCGAGGCGCGCTACCTGCCGGCCCGGCTGGTGCAGACCTCGCCGTCGCGGCGCAAGGACGAGGCGCGCCATCCCGAGGGCTCGGCGACGCTGATCGACCTCGACCTGTCCCGCTACGACCGCATCGCCTCGCGGTTCCGCCGCGAACAGGAGGAAAGCCTGGCTTTTCTCAAGTCGGGAATCGCCACGCGCAATGCCGCTTTCAACCGCTCCATCGAGCAGATCGAGCGGGTCGCCGTGCGTTCGCGGGCACCCATGCTGCTGGTGGGGCCGACCGGTGCCGGCAAATCGTTCCTCGCCCGGCGCATCTATGAACTCAAGCGCAGCCGGCACCAGCTCGACGGGCGTTTCGTCGAGGTCAACTGCGCCACCTTGCGCGGCGACGGCGCGATGTCGGCCCTGTTCGGCCACGTCAAGGGCGCCTTCACCGGCGCGCAGAATGCGCGCGAAGGCCTGCTGCGCGCAGCCGACGGTGGCATGCTGTTCCTCGACGAGATCGGCGAGCTGGGCGCCGACGAACAGGCGATGCTGCTCAAGGCGATCGAAGAGAAGCGCTTCTTCCCGCTGGGTTCGGACCGTGAGGTGGAGAGCGACTTCCAGCTTATCGCCGGGACCCACCGCGACTTGCGCGGACGAGTGGCCGAAGGCCTGTTCCGCGAGGACCTGTTCGCCCGCATCAACCTGTGGACCTTCGAGTTGCCGGGCCTGGCTGGACGCCGCGAGGACATCGAGCCGAACATCGACTTCGAACTGGAGCGGCACGCCCGCGAGCAAGGGCGGCAGGTGCGTTTCAACCTGGAGGCCAAGCGTCGCTACCTGGCCTTCGCCGGTTCCAGCGAAGCGCGCTGGGCCGGCAACTTCCGCGAGCTGTCGGCTTCCATCACACGGATGGCGACCCTGGCCGACAGCGGGCGGATCGACGAGGCGCTGGTCGAGGAGGAGATCCTCCGCCTGCGCCAGGCCTGGGGGCTCGATGCGGGCCGGGAGCCACTGGCTGATCTGCTGGGGCAGCGGGTGGAGGCCCTGGATCTGTTCGACCGCCTGCAACTGCAGGCGGTGCTGGAGGTGTGCCGCGGGGCTAAGACCCTTTCCGAGGCGGGACGCCGGCTGTTCGCCGTTTCGCGCCAGGACAAGCGCAACCCCAACGACGCCGACCGGCTGCGCAAGTACCTGGCGCGTTTCGGCCTGGACTGGGCGCAGATACGCGCCTGAACACCACTTCGGGATATCCTTGGCGTCTTTTCACGGGCTCCAGGGACGAATGCCGATGAGCGAGATAATGGACGTCGAGCGGCTGCGCCAGCGCTGCGCGGCCGGCGAAAGCTTCAAATACCTGTATTTCTGGGGACATCGCCCGGCGACGGATGACAAGGTCGGCAAGAGCTGTTTCAGCCAGTGGTACGAGGCTTCGTTCAAGCTCGACGGGGTGCGCTACGCCAGCGCCGAGCATTACATGATGGCGGCCAAGGCACGCTTGTTCGACGACTCCAGGCTGCTCGAGCGCATCCTGGCGGCGCGCAGCCCAGGCGAGGCGAAGGCCCTCGGCCGCGAAGTCGCCGGCTTCGACGAGGCACGCTGGAACGCCGAGCGGGTGGGAATCGTGATCGAAGGCAACCTCGGCAAGTTCGGCCAGAACGCTTCGCTGAAGAAATACCTTCTGGGCACCGCCGACCGGGTGCTGGTCGAGGCCAGCCCGGTGGACGCGATCTGGGGCATCGGCCTGGCCGCGAGCGATCCCCTGGCAGCCGAGCCGGCGACCTGGCAAGGCCTCAACCTGCTCGGCTTCGCCCTGATGGAGGTGCGCCGGAGGCTGGCTCAGTAGTAGTACCAGCGCAGCTCCAGCTTGACCTCGTTGATCGGCTTGCCGACATGGCTGAACTCGCGTTCGGCGCTCAGGCGCAGGCCGAGGTCGCGGCCCAGCTCCACCTGCTGGACGAAGCCCAGGCTGCGGCGCACTTCGCCGTTGTGGAAGTAGTCGCCCTTGGCCTCCAGGGTCAGGTTGCCCAACGGGTTGCGCCACAGCAAGCCGCTGTCGAAGCCCACCGCCGGGGCGATGGCGGCGGCGAAGTCCCTGTTGTTCTCGATCCGCGCGGTGCCCATGGCGTAGAGCAGCAGGTCGTCGCCGAACATCCAGCTGCCGCCGGCGCCGCCGTTGAGGTGGCTGACCAGATTTTCGTCGCCGTCCTCGCCCGGCACCCGCTCCAGGCCGCCGGCGACCTGCCAGGACAGCGGCTTGAGCAACTGGTTGCGCGGGGTCAGCGAGCGGATGGTGACCAGGTCGAGATTCTGCAACTGCCAGCGGTTGCCTTCGTACTGGCGCAGCTTGAGCTGGCCGATCTCGATCTGCGCGCCGAGGGGGAAGCCATAGGCGTTATCGGCGAGGTCATGGTAGGCCATGCGCAGGCCGTACTCGGCGAAGGCGCGGTCATCGCGGCTGCCGACGCCGAACTGCCAGGTCCGTGACTCGTGGCCGTCTTCCGGCTGGCCGGGGCGCTCGACCTGGAGGTCCGGCGGTGGGTTGCGGTTGATCGCACGCAACAGGTTGTAGCTGCGCGAGGCGATGCCGCTGTCACGCGCCTGACCGGTGGCGCGGTAGCGCACCAGACGGAAGGCGGCGTCCTGGATCAGCGCCTGGCGCGGCATCGGCAGGGCCTTGAAGTCGGGAGCGTCGAGCAGGCTGTCGTCGTCCGCCAGGCGCTTGGCCCAGTCGCGCTCGGCATGGTCGAGCGGTTCGGCGCGGGCGAGCAGTTCCTTCTCGCGCGACGGCCGGTAGTCGATGCGCTCGATCAGCCCGGCGTTCTTCACCGCGCGGACGGTGTCGGTGGGGATCGCGGTAAGCGGGAACTGCTCGGTCAGCTCGATGCCCGGGCGGGCGATCTCCATCAGTTCGAGCAGGCGGAACGAACAGTTCTCGTCGAAGAAGTAGTAGTCGAAGCGGACCTGCTTGAGTTCCCAGACGTGTTCGACCATGCGCCCGGTCTCCTCGGGCGTCAGGTTCAGCTTGTATTCCCAGAGGTCGCGGTTCTCCAGGCGGCTGTACTCGGCCAGCTTCTCCCGGTACGGGACCAGCGCGAACAGGCCGGGATAGCCGCCCATCAGGCCTTTCCAGGCATAGAGGATGCTGTTGTCCATGCCTTCGATGTAGGCGCCGAAGTTCAGCGCGTAGCTGAGCAGGGCAGTGTTGTTGCTGGTGACGTCGGCCTGGTCGATGCGCAGCAGGGTGTGGCCGAACATCGACGACGGGCTGTTCAGGTAGGCCGCGGGGAACACCAGCACCGCGCTGTGCGGGTTGATGTCGCGGTACCAGTTGTCGTATTCGCCGCACTGCGGCTGCGGCAGGTCGTCGAGTTGCAGTTGCTGGCGCAGCCAGCGGGTGCGCGCCGGGTAGACGCACTGGGCATGCTTGTCGCCAAGGCTGGGCGAGGCATAGAGCGCCTTTAGCGTGGCCGCCAGTTCGGCGTCCGGGTGGCTCTCGCCGTTGTCGGCGAGGAAGAACCGCTCGTCGTCGACGTAGCTGCGCCAACCGCCGAGCTTGCCGCGTTCGTAGTGGCCGAGGGCGATCCAGTAGGGATCGGCGGCCAGTTGCTGGAGGCGGGCCTCGGGAACCGTGGGCGCAGCCAGAAGGGGGGAGCAGGCGCACAGCGCCATCCAGGGCAACAGGCGTTTCGGCATCGGCAAGGCTTAATGCTTGGGGAAAGGGGCCTGCCCGCGAACGGGCAGGCGGCGAGGCTCAGGCCTGCTCGGCGTACTTGGCCAGGCGGGCGTCCTGTTTCAGGATCGCCTGGGTGTTGGCATAGACGTCGGCGGCGGTGGCGTCGGACTTGTTGAAGATCTCGGAGAAATGCTCGTGGGTGACGGCGGCGAAGTGCTCGCGGTCCTGCGGTTGCACGCCCAGCACCACGGCATAGGTGGTCAGCGCTTCGCCATTGCCCTTGGCCATGTCTTCGGACAGCTCGTCCATCATGCTGCCGAGCACCAGCAGGGGCTTGCCGCCATAGGACAGCGCGCCGTTGGTATGGCAGCCGTTGGTGCCGGTGGTCATGCCGAAGGTGTTGTTGCCGGAAGTGCCGTTGGTGGTCGCCGCGACCACGTGGGTGGCCACGCCGCGCTGGCCTTTGAAGAGCATGTTGCCCCAGCCGCAGCCGGCGCCGCCGGGAGCGTCGGCGAAAGCGTTGAAGGAGGCGGCGGCGAACAGGGTACCGAGCAGAATCCGTTTCATCGTTTGTTCTCTCTTGAGGTGGATCGGAGCCATCTGGAGCGGGCCAGCGACGCCGTGAGCTTTTCGGAATGCCACCGGGGTGTCAAGGCACCGAATGGGTGGCAGCGCGCAATGCCGGGCGAAAATTGACCGGCGTCAGCGGCAATCCGCTTGGAACCGTCCAGACTTGGGAAAGTTCTGGTCGGTCTGAGCGAAACCGGCCTTGGTCAGCCGTTCCTCATGCAGGAGGTGGATATGAGCGCTTTCGACCCCGCTACCGCCCTGGAAACCCTGGCGACCGAGTACGCGGCACGCGCCGCGGCGATCCGCCGGGACCTGGCGCGCAGCCATTCGCCGGACTTTGCCGAGCAGGCGGTGCAGCGCCAGAACGACGAAGTGCTCGAAGGCCTGCTCGCCGAGGCGGAGGCGGGGATGCGCCAGGTCGGCCTGGCCCGCCTGCGCCTGGCGGAAGGTCGCTACGGCCAGTGCGAGCGCTGTGGCGAGGCCATCGAACCGGCGCGCCTGGCCGCCCTGCCTGCGGCGGAATACTGCCTGCGCTGCGCCGACCTGGTACATCGGTGAGATAGCGCCATCCGCGCCTTGTCAGTGGCGCGAGGCTGGGGGGAGAATGCGGGCGACGACACCCCGCGGCGATCTGCCGCCCGATGCAAGGATTCCCGATGCCCGATTCCGTCGCTGCCGGCCTGCGCCTGGCGCCAGAAGAACTGACCCGCCCGTTCGCTCCCGAGCAATTCGCCTTCGACACCACCGATGACCTGGAGCCCTTCCGCGGCGTGCTGGGCCAGGAGCGTGCGGTCGAGGCGCTGCAGTTCGGTGTGGCGATGCCGCGTCCGGGTTACAACGTATTCGTCATGGGCGAGCCGGGGACCGGACGCTTCTCCTTCGTCAAACGCTACCTGCAAGCCGAGGGCAAGCGCGTCGCCACGCCCTCCGACTGGGTCTACCTGAACAATTTCGACGAGCCGCGCGAACCTCGGGTGATCGAGCTGCCGCCGGGCAGCGCGACCGAGTTCAGCGCCGACATCGACCGTCTGATCGACAACCTGATGTCGACCTTCCCGGCGGTCTTCGAGCATCCGGCCTACCAGCAGAAGAAGAACGCCGTCGACCGCGCTTTCAACCAGCGCTACGACCGCGCCCTGGACTCGGTGGAGCGGCGCGCCCTGGAGAAGGACGTGGCGCTGTACCGCGACAGCGCCAACGTCGCCTTCACCCCGATGAAGGACGGCAAGGCCCTCGACGAGGCCGAATTCGCCCAGTTGCCCGAAGCCGAGCGCGAGCGTTTCCACAAGGATATCGCCGCCCTCGAGGAGTACCTCAACGAGGAACTGGCGAGCCTGCCGCAGTGGAAGCGCGAGTCGAGCAACCAGTTGCGCGAGCTCAACGAGGAAACCATCACCCTGGCCCTGCAGCCCCTGCTGGCGCCTCTGGTGGAGAAGTACAACAACAACCCGGGCGTCTGCGCCTACCTGCAGGCGATGCAACTGAACCTGCTGAAGACCGTGGTCGACCAACTGGTCGACGACAGCCGCACCGACGCCCAGCGCAAGCAAGGGCTGATCGAGCAGTACGCGCCGAACCAGGCCATCGTCCATCACGCGACCAGCGGCGCGCCGGTGGTGTTCGAGTCGCACCCGACCTACGACAACCTGTTCGGCCGCATCGAGTACAGCTCCGACCAGGGGGCGCTCTACACCAGCTACCGGCAGTTGCGTCCGGGGGCGCTGCACCGGGCCAACGGCGGCTTCCTGATCCTGGAAGCGGAAAAGATGCTTGGCGAGCCGTTCGTCTGGGACGCGCTCAAGCGTGCCCTGCAGTCGCGCCAGTTGAAGATGGAGTCGCCGCTGGCCGAACTCGGCCGCCTGGCTGCGGTTTCCCTGACCCCCCAGGTGATCCCGCTGCAACTGAAGGTGATCATCATCGGCTCGCGGCAGATCTACTACACCCTGCAGGACCTCGATCCGGACTTCCAGGAGATGTTCCGGGTACTGGTGGACTTCGACGAGGACATCCCGCTGGGCGAGGACAGCCT
The DNA here is from genome assembly GCF_037574965.1 of Pseudomonas sp. KBN12P06040. Lineage (NCBI taxonomy): Bacteria > Pseudomonadati > Pseudomonadota > Gammaproteobacteria > Pseudomonadales > Pseudomonadaceae > Pseudomonas > Pseudomonas sp. KBN12P06040. Next base: position 5,310,620 of record NZ_JBBELS010000001.1, on the reverse strand, counting down.
CGAACAGTTCGCCCAGTTGCTCAAGACGCGCACCTCGGAAGAGGGCATGGCGCCCCTCAGCGGCGCGGCGGTGGCGCGACTGGCGACCTACAGCGCGCGCCTGGCCGAGCACCAGGGGCGGCTTTCGGCACGGATCGGCGACCTGTTCCAGTTGGTCAGCGAAGCCGATTTCATCCGTCAGCTGGCGAACGAGGAGGTGATCCAGCTCGGCCACATCGAGCGTGCCCTCAAGGCCAAGCAGACCCGCACCGGACGAGTGTCGGCGCGGATCCTCGACGACATGCTGGCGGGGATCATCCTGATCGACACCGCTGGCGCCGCGGTCGGCAAGTGCAACGGACTGACCGTGCTGGAGGTGGGCGACTCGGTGTTCGGCGTGCCGGCGCGGATTTCCGCGACCGTCTATCCGGGCAGCAGCGGCATCGTCGACATCGAGCGCGAGGTCAACCTCGGCCAGCCGATCCACTCCAAGGGCGTGATGATCCTCACCGGCTACCTGGGTAGCCGCTACGCCCAGGAGTTCCCCCTGGAAATCTCCGCCAGCATCGCCCTGGAACAATCCTACGGCTACGTGGACGGCGACAGCGCCTCGCTCGGCGAGGTCTGCACGCTGATCTCAGCACTGTCGCGGACGCCCTTGAAGCAGTGCTTCGCCATTACCGGCTCGATCAACCAGTTCGGCGAGGTGCAGGCGGTCGGCGGCGTCAACGAGAAGATCGAGGGCTTCTTCCGCCTCTGCGAAGCGCGCGGCCTGACCGGCGAGCAGGGCGTGATCATCCCGCGCGCCAACGTCACCACCCTGATGCTGGACGAGCGCGTATTGCAGGCGGTGCGCGCCGGGCAGTTCCACGTCTACGCGGTGCGTGAGGTGGACGAGGCGCTGGCGCTGCTGGTGGGCAAGCCGGTCGGTGCCCAGGACGAGAAGGGACGCTTCCCGAAAGGCAGCGTGAACGATCTGGTCGTGGCGCGCTTGCAGGAGATATCCGAACTCGGCATGGAAGAGGACGACAAGGAAAAGGACAAGCCGGCGGAGAAAGAGACCGTCGCGGCGAAGGACAAGGCCGCGGCGAAGAAGGACTGAGTCCGGCGCGTTGCCGGAACCTGCCGAGGGCGGGGCTGGAAAGCCCCGCCCTCGTGCGTTTCAGCCCTGTGGACAAGTTCCCGCCGGCGCTATGCGGAACCTGGCGGCAGGTGTAGGCTCAAAACTGGGAACCCCCGTGAGGATGCCGCCATGCCGCGTAACCTCTGCCTCATCCGCCCTTGTCTGGGGCTGACCACGCGAATCGAATGCGTGGTCAGGCCGCTGGCCGGAGAGAACGGACTCTGGACCCTGCTTTGCGCCGCCGGCATGTCCGGCTCCCAGCCTTCGGCGATCAAGGCCCAGGGCCCCTTCCACGGACCGCTGGTGGCCGAAGGGGTGTTGCAGGCGATTGCCGACTGCCTGGCCCAGCAAGGCTATATCGAAGCCGTCGACCCGCCGATCTGGCGCCTGCACCTGCAGGGCGAACTGCGCCGACTCAATGGCGAACGACGGCCGCATGTCGGCGACTACCTGTTTCGCCCGGAATCCTGAGCGGCGCCTGGGCAAAGCCTGAGCAATCCGGTCAAGGCCCCGTGCCATCATCGCTGGCGGGATCCATCCCGGCTCGGTGCACATATTTATCCACAGATTTTCTGGATAAAAACCGCCGGCCGCTGCGTTATACTCGCCGCCCCATTTCCCCCTGCACATACACACAAGAGACCATGGAACGCTTTTTCGAAAACGCCATGTACGCCTCGCGCTGGCTGCTGGCTCCCATCTACATGGGCCTGTCGCTGGCGCTGCTGGCGTTGACCATCAAGTTCTTCCAGGAAATATTCCACGTCATCCCGAACATCTTCGCGATGGCCGAGGCCGACCTGATCCTGGTCCTGCTCTCGCTGATCGACATGGCTCTGGTCGGCGGCCTGCTGGTCATGGTGATGATCTCCGGCTACGAGAACTTCGTTTCGCAACTGGACATCGACGAAGGCAAGGAAAAGCTCAGCTGGCTGGGCAAGATGGATTCCGGCTCGCTGAAGAACAAGGTGGCCGCCTCCATCGTGGCGATCTCTTCGATCCACTTGTTGCGCATCTTCATGGACGCGAAGAATGTGCCGGACAACAAGCTGATGTGGTACGTGATCATCCACATGACCTTCGTGCTCTCGGCGTTCGCCATGGGCTACCTGGATAAGCAGACCCGTCACTGACGACCCTCTCCAGTGTTTCGCTCGCGCCGCCCGGCCGTTGTAAAACGGACGGGCGGCGGCGTTTCCGGCTTGCGTTGCCTGGTGCCTGGGCAAGACTTTCCTGTGATATCGGGCGGACGCCGGGAGCGGGCGTCCTTCGCATCGTCGGGGCCTGGCGGCCGGACGATGCCGGGAATCGGGCCGGCGCTGTCGGGACCGAGGCGGTTGGCGGAAACCTGGAGGCTTCCGCTGCCTGCGCAACCTCGAGAGGTTCGCGATGAACATGCAGGATCTCGCCGGCCGGGTCCAGGCTGGACATATCGACGCCTTGCACCTGGTGTCGCTGGAGGGTGGCATCTATGTCCTGGAGGCGCAGATGGGCGGCCGCGCCTATCCGGTGGAGGACGATCTCGGCCAGCCGGTCAGCCTGCGCTCCGTGGAGCATGCGCGCCAGGTACTGCGCGGGCTGGACAGGGTTCCGGTGGAGTTGGTGTGCGCCGATGTCGATGACGAGATGTGTGGCCTCCTGGCCGAGTCGGGTTCGTTTATCGGCGGGCTGCCGCTGTCGATCCGCCAGGGTTGAGCACAAGCGGCTGCGCCGGTAGGGGGGAAGGGCCTTCTGTGCTAGGCTGGCCGCCCTTTTTCGACCCCACAGCGGAGCACCGCCATGAGCGAACTCAACCTGACCACTGACGAAGCCCGTGTCAGCTACGGCATCGGCCGTCAACTGGGCGACCAACTGCGCGAGAATCCGGTTCCAGGCATGACCCTGGACGCAGTCCTGGCCGGCCTGTCCGATGCGTTCGCAGGTATCGACAGCCGGGTTTCCGGCGAGGCGCTGTCGGCCAGCTTCCAGGTGATCCGCGAACGCATGCAGGCCGAAGCCCAGGCCAAGGCCGAAGCCGCCGCTGGCGAAGGCCGCGCCTACCTGGCCGAGAACGCCAAGCGCGAAGGCGTGACCGTGCTGCCGTCGGGCCTGCAATTCGAAGTGCTGAGTACTGGCGAGGGCGCCAAGCCTTCCCGCGAGGATACCGTGCGCACCCACTACCACGGCACCCTGATCGACGGCACCGTATTCGACAGCTCCTACCAGCGCGGCCAGCCGGCCGAGTTCCCGGTGGGCGGCGTGATCGCCGGCTGGGTCGAAGCGCTGCAACTGATGAACGCCGGCTCCAAGTGGCGCCTGCACGTACCGAGCGAACTGGCCTATGGCGGCCAGGCGGTCGGCAGCATTCCTCCGCACAGCGTGCTGGTGTTCGACGTCGAACTGCTGGAAATCCTCTGAGGCGCATCGGCCCCAGGAAGGAGTGAAACGCCCCGTCGACGCATCGACGGGGCGTTTTTCATTGCGGCATCAGTAGCGGGCATCCAGCGGACGCTTGTCCTTCGGCCAGTCCTTGATCTTGTCCGGGAAGTCCGGGCGCGGCTGGTGCGAAAAGTACTCCGCGACGTCCACTGCGTCCTGGTCGCTGAGGCCGCCCTGGCCGAGCGGGAAGCGTTCCTGGAAGCCGATCGGCATGTTGTGCTTGACGAAGGCGGCAGCGGTGAAGGTCCGCGCCATGCCGGCGCCGATATTGAACGACTCGTCGCCCCACAGCGGTGGGAAGAGCATCTCGCCGGCGCTGTTCCTCAGCCCCTCGCCATTCTCGCCATGACACACCGCGCATTGTCGGGCGTAGACCTTGCGGCCGTTCTCTGGGTCGGGCTTCAGCGCCGGGTCGACCTTGCCGACGCCGCGGCCGGCGACCTTGTCCTGCGGCCGGGTGTTGTTCTTCATCCAGTCGAAGTAGGCCACCATCGCCTGCATGTCGGCAGAGTCCGGCGGCAGAGGCTTACCGTTCATCGAGCGCCGGAAGCAGCCGTTGATGCGCTCCTCCAGGCCGATGACCTTGCCCGCCCGGGGCGCGTAGCTGGGGAAGAACGCCGAGACGCCGACGAAGGGCGAGCCGTCGGCTACGGTTCCGGCGTTCAGGTGGCAACTGGTGCAGTTCAACTGGTTGCCGACGTTCGCCGGCAGCAGCTCGCGGGTCTCCAGGTGCAGGCGCATGCCGCGTACCACCTGTTCGGCGTTCGGCGCCGCGAGCATGTCCGCCAGGCGTGGAGAGACGAAGGTCGTGGCCGGGCCGTTGCCGGCCTCGATCTGCTGGCGCAGTTTCTTCACCTGGCCGGCATCGATCGACGAACCCTGGTTGCCCCAACTGCTGCGGACGAAGCTGAGGATTTCGGCGATTTCGCGGTCTTCCAGCTGGGCGAAGCCGGGCATGGTGTAGACCCGCGAGTGGGTTGCGGTCTCCGCGGTTTTCCAGCCGGTAAGGGTGATATGCAGTAGCGTGCTCGGGTTGGCCGAAGCGACCGTGGGGTTGCCGGCCAGCGGAGGGAACATACCCGGGACGCCGCTGCCGTCCTTGCGGTGGCAGTCGGAGCAGAACTGCGCGTAGCCGAGACCGCCCCGCGAGCTGTACAGGTCGACCGGTGCTGCCAGTGGGCGTTCGCTGTCGGGCATGGGCAGGTCGTCCTTGCCGGCCGGCAGGGACTTCAGGTAGCTGGCGATGGCCAGCAGATCGTCGTCGCTGAAGTGCTGGGTGCTGTGGTGGATGACATCGGTCATGCTGCCGGACACCGTGGCGAAGCGGTTCTGCCCGGTCTTCAGCAACTGCACGGTGTCCTCCACCGTCCACAGGTTGCGCAGGCTCAGCGCTTGCCATTGTTCGACGGTTTCGCCGGCGAGGTAGAACTGCCCGGAACGACCGGCTTCGCTCATGGCTTTTTCCTGGAAGGCGATGCCGCGCGGAGTATGGCAGGCGCCGCAGTGGCCGAGCCCCTGTACCAGGTAGGCGCCGCGGTTGATCGCCGGGTCCGCGTCGCTGGAGGGCGTGAACGGCGCGTCGTCGAGGAACGCCCAGTTCCACAGCGACAGGCCCCAGCGCTGGTTGAACGGCCAGCTCATCGCGCTCGGCGTATTCGCCTGGGTGACGGGTTGCACGCCGTGCATCAGGTAGGCGTACAGCGCACGCATGTCTTCTTCGCTGATCTTGGCGTAGGACGGGTAGGGCATCGCCGGATAGAGATTCACTCCCTCGGCGGTCACCCCCTTGCGCATGGCGCGGTCGAACTCTTCGAAGCTGTAGCGGCCGATGCCGGTCTCCCGGTCGGGAGTGATGTTGGTCGAGTAGATGGTACCCATTGGAGTCTTCAGCTCCAGGCCGCCGGCCATCGGCGCGCCCTGCGGGCCGGTATGGCAGGCGATGCAGTCGCCGAGCTGGGCCACGTAGCGGCCTTTTTCGATGAGCGCAGCGTCCGTGGTCGGTTCGCTGGCATGGAGCAGGGGAACGATGGAGCACAGCGCGCCGAGCAAGCCGAGGCGCGGGAAAGAAGCAGGCATTTCCTCATCCTTAGGCGTAGGCCTGGGGCGGTCCCCTCGGCCACGGTCCATTCTTTTTTTCGTTATGCGGCCGTCGACAGGACGACGGTCACGCCGCTGTTGTAACGGCTTTCAGGCGAGGTCGGCTTGATGTGGATCAGGCAGGAATCCCTATCGCAGCGAGGGGCTGCCGGCGTGCTCGGGCGAGGCGTTGCGGAAAGACCGGGACATGAGGAAAGTGACTCCGGGAAGGTCGTCCGTGACCTTCCCGGAACCGGCCGGAGGCGCCTTTGCCTCCGTTCGTGCGATCCGCCTCCCGGGCAGCGGCGCACGGATGACGCGTCCTGGCGTCATCGCAAAGGCTCAGCGCAGGGCGCGGGCGTAGCAGAAGAGGAACAGGTTGCGTACCAGCTCCTTGAGGATCAGCGGTTCGCTCGAGTTCAACTCGTGCAGGTCCAGGCCGCCCTGGTCACGCAGTTCGTCCAGCGCGTCTTCTTCCAGGACTGCGCAGATTTCCCCGGTTTCCCGGTGCAGGATCCGCAGGTAGGGGTGTGGCCGATCAAGCCAGGCATCGATCAAATAAGTCATGGCGCTCATCTCCGTGACAAGACTGTAAGATGAGAATAATTCTTATTATCGTAATAGCAAGTCTTGATCGTGCCTTTCGTCGCAAAACGAAAACGCCGCCGTGAAAACGGCGGCGTTCGTCACAAGTCGAGCCCGGTTCAGTGGGTACGGGCGACAGCGAATTCGCTGAGTTCGACCAGGGCGGAGCGGTATTCGTTGTCCGGCAGCGTATCCAGGCAGGCGATGGCGCGGGCGGCGTAGTCGCGGGCGAGGTTGGCGGTATAGTCCAGGGCGCCGGCAGCCTCGACGGCGGCACAGACGCTCTCCAGGTCCTGGCTGCCACCTTGCTGGATGGCCTTGCGTACCAGCGCGGCCTGCTCCTCGGTGCCGTCGCGCATGGTGACGATCAGCGGCAGGGTGGGCTTGCCTTCGGCGAGGTCGTCGCCGACGTTCTTGCCGAGGGTCGCGGCGTCGCCGCGGTAGTCGAGCAGGTCGTCCACCAGTTGGAAGGCGATTCCCAGGTAGTCGCCGAAGCGGCGCAGTGCCTCGGACTGTTCCTCGCCGGCCTGGCACAGCGCGGCGGCGCTGTGGGTCGAGGCCTCGAAAAGCATCGCGGTCTTGCCGCGGATCACTTCCATGTAGGTCTCTTCGGTAGTGCTGGCGTCGCGTACCTTGGACAATTGCAGCACTTCGCCCTCGGCGATCACCCGGGTGGCCTGGGATATGATGCGCATGACCGGCATGGAACCCAGCTCGACCATCATTTCGAAGGAGCGGGCATAAAGGAAGTCGCCTACCAGCACGCTCGGCGCGTTGCCCCACAGGGCATTGGCGGTGGAGCGGCCGCGGCGCAGGCCGGAGGCGTCGACGACGTCGTCGTGCAGCAGAGTGGAGGTGTGCAGGAATTCGATGGTGGCGGCCAGCAGGCAGAGGTCGTCGCCCTTGTAGCCCAGGGTCTTGCCGGCGAGCAGGACCAGCAGCGGGCGCAGGCGCTTGCCGCCGGCGGAGATGATGTAGTCGCCGATCTTTTCCACCAGGGGAACGCGGGAGGTGAGTTGGCGACGGATGATCCCGTCGACGGCGGTGAAATCTTCCGCCACCACGCGGTAGAAGGCCTGGGGTTGCATCAGTGACAATAGCTCCACAAAGATTGCGCGGCATGCTAGGTGGCAGGGGGGGGACTGTCAAGGAAAGGCCCGTGGCACTTGCCTCGGCCTGGACCTTTCCGTACAATCGCGGGCCCTGAACTTCCTTGGCATACCCTGCCTTACGCAATTGCACGGGCGTCCGATCCGACCCCATGCAGCCATGCCGGCCGATTCCTACTTCTATAAAGCGTCGGGTGAGCAGGTTTAACGGAGATACACATGTACGCAGTGATTGTTACCGGTGGCAAGCAGCACAAAGTCACCGAAGGCGAATTCCTCAAGGTCGAGAAACTCGACGTCGCTACCGGCGAAGCGATCGATTTCGACCGCGTCCTGCTGGTTGCCAATGGCGAAGACGTGAAAATCGGCCTGCCGGTCGTCGAAGGTGCGAAGGTTACCGCTGAAGTGGTTTCCCACGGCCGTCACGACAAGGTCCGCATCATCAAGTTCCGCCGTCGTAAGCACCACATGAAGCGTCAGGGCCACCGCCAGTGGTTCACTGAAATCAAGATCACCGGCATTCAGGCCTAATTCCTTTCTGGAGGATATGACTCATGGCACACAAAAAAGCTGGCGGTTCTACCCGCAACGGCCGCGACTCAGAAAGTAAACGCCTTGGCGTGAAACTGTTCGGCGGCCAGGCTGTAAAGGCTGGCAACATCCTGGTTCGTCAGCGCGGCACCAAATTCCACGCCGGTTACGGCGTTGGCCTGGGCAAGGACCACACCCTGTTCGCGAAAGTGGACGGCGTGGTCAAGTTTGAGACCAAAGGCGCCTTTGGTCGCAAATACGTGAGCATCGTTGCTGCCTAAGCAATAGCTCGCTGAAAAAGCCCTGTCTCGCGACGGGGCTTTTTTGTTTCTGCGCCGGCTTCCGGCCATGCCCTGCTTTCGGGGCATCCTGTATCCTATGTTTTTTTTCTGTTAACCCGCCCTCGTGGTGGGAGGCATATCCATGAAATTCGTCGATGAAGTATCAATCCACGTGAAAGCCGGTGACGGCGGCAATGGCCTCATGAGCTTTCGTCGCGAGAAGTTCATCGAAAAGGGCGGTCCCAACGGCGGCGACGGTGGCGATGGCGGTTCCATCTACCTGGAAGCCGACGTCAACCTGAACACCCTGGTCGACTATCGCTACACCCGCCGTTTCGATGCCCAGCGCGGCGAGAACGGCGGCAGCAAGGACTGCACCGGGGCCAAGGGCGACGACCTGATCCTGCCGGTGCCGGTCGGTACTACCGTGATCGACGCCAATACCCAGGAGATTATCGGCGACCTGACCGAGCCTGGTCAGCGGCTGATGGTCGCGCAGGGCGGCTGGCACGGCCTCGGTAACACCCGTTTCAAATCCAGTACCAATCGGGCGCCGCGCCAGACCACCCCGGGCAAGCCGGGTGAGGCGCGCGACCTCAAGCTGGAACTGAAGGTGCTGGCCGACGTCGGCCTGCTGGGACTGCCGAATGCCGGCAAGAGCACTTTCATCCGTGCAGTGTCCGCGGCCAAGCCGAAGGTGGCCGACTATCCGTTCACCACCCTGGTGCCGAACCTCGGCGTGGTCAGCGTCGGTCGCTACAAGAGCTTCGTGGTCGCCGACATTCCCGGCCTGATCGAAGGTGCCGCCGAAGGCGCCGGGCTGGGCATCCGCTTCCTCAAGCATCTGGCGCGGACCCGTATCCTCCTGCATCTGGTGGACATGGCGCCGCTGGACGAAAGCGATCCGGCCGATGCCGCCGAGGTCATCGTTCGCGAGCTGGGTCGCTTCAGTCCGGCGCTGACCGAGCGCGAGCGCTGGCTGGTGCTGAACAAGATGGACCAGATCCTCGATCCGGCCGAGCGCGAGGCGCGCAAGCAGGCGGTGATCGAGCGGTTGGGCTGGGAAGGCCCGGTCTATGTGATCTCCGCCCTGGAGCGCGATGGCACCGAGGCGCTCAGCCAGGACATCATGCGCTATCTCGACGAGCGTACCCTGCGCCTGGAAGAAGATCCGCAGTATGCCGAGGAGCTGGCCGAACTCGACCGGCGTATCGAGGACGAGGCGCGGGCCCGTCTGCAGGCCCTGGACGATGCGCGCGCGCTGCGGCGTTCGGGGCTGAAGAACGCTGGTGCGGTGGATGACGATGATTTCGATGATGAGGAAGACGACGGCGACGGTCCGGAGATCTTCTACGTTCCCTGATGGCGTGATACCCCGCCGGGCGGGCCGGCGGGGCTGAAGAGTCGAAGCCTGGGCTTCTAAGGTTGAGGGTATGCGGGACAAGGTGACTGGCGCGCGGCGCTGGGTGGTGAAGATCGGTAGCGCCCTGCTGACGGCCGATGGCCGTGGGCTGGATCGCAATGCCATGGCCGTTTGGGTCGAGCAGATGGTGGCGCTGCATTGCGCCGGCATCGAGCTGGTGCTGGTGTCGTCCGGCGCCGTCGCCGCCGGTATGAGTCGCCTGGGCTGGGTGTCCCGACCTAGCGCGATGCACGAACTCCAGGCCGCCGCCTCGGTGGGACAGATGGGGTTGGTGCAGGCCTGGGAGTCCAGCTTCGCCCTGCATGGCCTGCAGACCGCCCAGGTGTTGCTGACCCATGACGACCTTTCCGACCGCAAGCGCTACCTGAACGCCCGCAGCACCCTGCGGACCCTGGTCGAGCTGGGTGTGGTCCCGGTGATCAACGAGAACGACACGGTGGTCACCGACGAGATCCGCTTCGGCGACAACGACACCCTGGCGGCACTGGTGGCCAACCTGGTCGAGGCCGACCTGCTGGTGATCCTTACCGATCGCGACGGTATGTTCGACGCCGATCCGCGCAACAATCCCGATGCCCAACTGATCTACGAGGCGCGTGCCGATGATCCGCAGCTCGATGCGGTGGCCGGCGGCAGTGCCGGCGCCCTGGGGCGCGGCGGAATGCAGACCAAGCTGCGGGCGGCGCGCCTGGCGGCGCGTTCCGGCGGGCATACGGTGATCGTCGGCGGGCGTATCGAGCGTGTCCTCGACCGCCTGCGCGCCGGCGAACGCCTCGGCACCCTGTTGACCCCTGATCGCAGTCGCAAGGCGGCGCGCAAGCAGTGGCTGGCCGGCCACTTGCAGATGCGCGGCACCCTGGTGCTGGACGATGGGGCGGTGAAGGCGGTGAGCCAGGATCACAAGAGCCTGTTGCCGGTTGGGGTCAAGGCGGTCCAGGGCAGCTTCCGTCGCGGCGAGATGGTGGTCTGTGTGGACCAGGGCGGGCGCGAAGTGGCGCGCGGCCTGGTCAACTACAGTGCGCTGGAGGCGCAGAAGATCCTCGGTCAGCCGACGGATGCCATCGAGGCCTTGCTCGGCTACGTGGATGGGCCGGAGCTGGTGCATCGCGACAATCTGGTTCTGGTCTGAGGAGAGGGTGAATGCGCAAGCTCGCGGGGTTGCTGGGTGGTCTGCTGCTGTTGCCGGCGCTTGCCGGGGCGGAGGAGATCGGCGAGGTTTCCACGGTGTTCAAGTGGGTCGGGCCGAACGACAAGATTGTCGTCGAGGCTTTCGACGATCCCAAGGTGCAGGGCGTGACCTGCTATCTGTCGCGCGCCAAGACCGGTGGGGTCAAGGGCGGCCTGGGGCTGGCGGAGGATCGCGCCGAGGCGTCGATCGCCTGTCGCCAGGTGGGGCCGATCCAGTTCAGTGGCGAACTCAAGGATGGCGAAGAGGTGTTCAAGCAGCGCACTTCGCTGGTGTTCAAAAGCATGCAGGTGGTGCGCTTCTTCGATCGCAAGCGCAATGCCTTGGTCTATCTGGTCTACAGCGACCGGGTGATCGAGGGCAGTCCGCAGAACGCGGTGACGGCGATTCCCCTCATGCCCTGGCCGACCGCTCGCTGAGGCGAGCGAGTCGCGGGCAATAAAAAACCGGCCATTGGCCGGTTTTTTATTCGAGCAAGGCGTGCCTTAGGCGGCAGCGGTGCTGAGGGCCTTGATGTGGCCGCTCAGACGGCTCTTGTGACGAGCAGCCTTGTTCTTGTGGATGATGCCTTTGTCAGCCATGCGGTCGATCACCGGTACAGCGGCGGTGAAGGCGGCCTGGGCTTTTTCCAGGTCCTTGGCGTCGATGGCTTTCACGACGTTCTTGATGTAGGTGCGCACCATGGAGCGCAGGCTGGCGTTGTGGCTGCGACGCTTCTCAGCCTGTTTGGCGCGTTTTTTGGCGGAAGGTGTGTTGGCCACCGTCGAGCTCCTCGAAAAAAACTGGGTAAATAGCGAACAAATTAAGGCCGCGAATAATGCCGTCGCCTCCAGGGGTTGTCAAGGGGCTGCGCATGCGGCCGGAAAGATCGGCGACGGATGTCGCCTGCTTTCTTGCGGGTGATTTATTCCGGCGCGCATTCTACACTCGGCGCGCCCTCGCGGACCGCCGTTCGGCGGCGAGGGCGCACTCGCGCGATGAACCGGCCCGGCCGGTCGCGGTCTTGGACAGGATCAATTTCGACATGCCGGCAGCCCGACATCCATGAATCTTCTCAAATCATTGGCGGCGGTGAGTTCCATCACCATGCTGTCGCGGGTCCTCGGCTTCGTCCGCGATACCATCCTGGCGCGGATCTTCGGTGCCGGCCTCGCCACCGACGCCTTTTTCGTCGCCTTCAAGCTGCCCAACCTGTTGCGGCGGATCTTCGCCGAGGGGGCGTTTTCCCAGGCTTTCGTGCCGATCCTGGCAGAGTACAAGAACCAGCAGGGCGAGGAGGCGACGCGGACCTTCATCGCCTACGTTTCCGGCTTGCTCACGCTGGTGCTGGCGCTGGTCACGGCGCTCGGCATCCTCGCCGCGCCCTGGGTTATCTGGGTCACCGCGCCGGGCTTCGCCGATACCCCGGAAAAGTTCGCCCTGACCACCGACCTGCTGCGGGTGACCTTTCCTTATATATTGCTGATCTCGCTGTCGTCCCTGGCCGGCGCGATCCTCAACACCTGGAACCGCTTCTCGGTGCCGGCCTTCGTGCCGACCCTGCTGAACGTCGCAATGATCGGCTTCGCGCTGTTCCTCACGCCTTATTTCGATCCGCCGGTCATGGTGCTGGGCTGGGCGGTGCTGGCCGGCGGCCTGTTGCAGCTCCTCTATCAGCTGCCGCACCTGAGGAAGATCGGCATGCTCGTGCTGCCGCGCCTGAACCTCAGGGACAGCGGCGTCTGGCGGGTGATGAAGCTGATGCTGCCGGCCATCCTGGGGGTCTCGGTGAGCCAGATCTCGCTGATCATCAACACCATCTTCGCTTCGTTCCTGGCAGCCGGTTCGGTGTCCTGGATGTACTACGCCGACCGCCTGATGGAGCTGCCTTCCGGCGTATTGGGCGTGGCGCTGGGGACGATCCTCCTGCCGATGCTGGCGAAGACCTATTCGAACAAGGATCGCCATGAGTACTCGCGCCTGCTCGACTGGGGCCTGCGCCTGTGCTTCCTGCTGGTGCTGCCGTGTTCGCTGGCCCTGGCGATCCTCGCCGAACCTCTGACCGTCTCGCTGTTCCAGTACGGCAAGTTCACCACGGTGGACGCGGCGATGACCCAGCGCGCGCTGGTCGCCTACTCCGTCGGCCTGCTCGGCATCATCCTGGTCAAGGTTCTTGCGCCGGGCTTCTATGCCCAGCAGAACATCCGTACGCCAGTGAAGATCGCGCTCTTCACCCTGGTTTCCACCCAGCTGATGAACCTGGCCTTCATCGGCCCGCTTCAGCATGCCGGCCTGGCCCTGTCCATCGGCCTGGCGGCCTGCCTGAATGCCGGGCTGCTCTACTGGCAACTGCGCAAGCAGCGTCTGTACCTGCCGCAACCGGGCTGGGCGAAGTTCCTGGTCAAGCTGGTGGTCGCGGTGCTGGCGATGTCGGCGGTGCTGCTGGCCACGATGCACTGGCTGCCGGCCTGGGAGCAGGGCGCCATGCTGGAGCGATTCCTGCGCCTCGGCCTGCTGGTGGTTGCCGGTCTCCTGGCCTATTTCGGTATGCTCGCGCTGCTGGGTTTCCGCCTGCGCGACTTTTCCCGTCGGGCGGTGCTGTGAAGCGCGTCCGGGCTGGCGGCGGGATCATGCCGTTTTGCCTGTTGTCCGGCGCCCGGTACGCGTATAATCGACCACTTTCTGAGCAATAAGCGTGCTATGCAGCTGCTTCGCGGACTACACAACCTGCAGCCCCTGGCCGGGGGCTGCGTCGCCACCATCGGTAACTTCGACGGCGTCCACCTCGGGCACCAGGCTATCCTGGCGCGTCTGCGCGAGCGCTCGCTGGAGCTGGGCGTACCCAGCTGCGTGGTGATTTTCGAGCCGCAGCCGCGCGAGTTCTTCTCCCCCGATTCGGCGCCGGTGCGTCTGACCCGCCTGCGCGAGAAACTCGAGTTGCTGCGTGGGCAGGGCGTCGACGTGGTGCTCTGCCTGGCCTTCAACCGCCGCTTGCGCGAGCTGTCGGCAGCCGAGTTCGTCCGCCAGGTCCTGGTCGATGGACTGGCGGTGCGGCACCTTGAAGTGGGCGACGATTTCCGTTTCGGCTGCGACCGCTCCGGTGACTTCGCCTTCCTGGTGAACGCCAGTCGCGAGCAGGGGTTCACCGTCGAGGCGGCCGCCACCGTCGAACTGGACGGCGTGCGGGTGAGCAGCACGCGGGTCCGCCAGGCCCTGGCCGAGGGCGACCTGCATCTCGCCGAGCGCCTTCTGGGGCGTCCCTTCAGCCTGAGCGGACGGGTCCTGCATGGACAGAAACTCGGCCGGCAACTGGGCTCGCCCACGGCCAACATTCAACTGAAACGGCGCAAGGCGCCGTTGAACGGGGTCTACCTGGTCAGTACGCTGGTCGATGGCCAGCGTTGCCAGGGGGTGGCGAACATCGGCACCCGCCCTTCGGTGAACGGCGACGGCCGTCCCCATCTGGAAGTGCACCTGCTCGATTTCGCCGGCGATCTATACGGCCGGCATCTGCAGGTGACCTTCCACCAGAAGCTGCGCGACGAGCAGCGTTTTGCCTCCCTGGAGGCACTCAAGGCGGCGATTCTCGCGGATATCGCCGCCGCCCGGGCCTACTGGCTGGGCCAACCGCTTGATTGAAGAGATCCTGAACAGGCCCTGAGATGACCGACTACAAAGCGACGCTAAACCTTCCGGAAACCGCCTTCCCAATGAAAGCCGGCCTGCCCCAGCGCGAGCCGGAAACCCTGAAGTTCTGGAACGACATCGGTCTGTACCAGAAGCTGCGGGCCATTGGCGGCGACCGTCCGAAGTTCGTCCTGCACGATGGCCCTCCGTACGCCAACGGCAGCATTCACATCGGTCACGCGGTCAACAAGATTCTCAAGGACATCATTGTCCGCTCCAAGACCCTGGCGGGCTACGACGCGCCCTATGTGCCGGGCTGGGATTGCCACGGCCTGCCCATCGAGCACAAGGTCGAGACCACCCACGGCAAGAATCTTCCGGCGGACAAGACCCGCGAACTGTGCCGCGAATACGCAGCCGAGCAGATCGAAGGGCAGAAGGCCGACTTCATCCGCCTGGGCGTGCTCGGCGAGTGGGACAACCCCTACAAGACCATGAATTTCGCCAACGAGGCGAACGAAATCCGCGCCCTCGCGGAAATGGTCAAGCAGGACTTCGTGTTCAAGGGCCTGAAGCCGGTCAACTGGTGCTTCGACTGTGGTTCGGCGCTGGCCGAGGCCGAGGTCGAGTACGCCGACAAGAAGTCGCCGACCATCGACGTCGGCTTCCCGGTGGCGGATGCCGACAAGCTGGCCGCGGCCTTCGGCCTGGCGGCCCTGGACAAGCCGGCGCAGATCGTCATCTGGACCACCACGCCCTGGACCATCCCGGCCAACCAGGCGCTGAACGTGCATCCGGAGATCGACTACGCGCTGGTCGATGCCGGCGATCGCTACCTGGTGCTGGCCGAGGCCCTGGTCGAGTCCTGCCTGGCGCGCTACCAGCGCGAGGGCAAGGTGGTCGCCACCGCCAAGGGCGAGGCGCTGGAACTGATCAACTTCCGCCATCCGTTCTACGAGCGCCTGTCGCCGGTCTACCTGGCCGACTACGTGGCCCTCGATGCCGGCACCGGTATCGTCCACTCGTCGCCGGCCTACGGCGAAGACGACTTCTATACCTGCAAGCGCTACGGGATGAGCAACGACGACATCCTCAGCCCGGTGCAGAGCAACGGCGTCTACGTCGACTCGTTGCCGTTCTTCGGCGGCCAGTTCATCTGGAAGGCCAACCCTAACGTGGTGGCCAAGCTGGAAGAGGTCGGCAGCCTGCTGGCCCACGAAACCATCAATCACAGCTACATGCACTGCTGGCGGCACAAGACGCCGCTGATCTATCGCGCCACCGCGCAGTGGTTCGTCGGCATGGACAAGCAGCCCAGGCAGGGTGCTTCCCTGCGCGAGCGAGCGCTGGAAGCCATCACCCAGACCGAATTCGTCCCGGGCTGGGGCCAGGCGCGCCTGCACGGAATGATCGCCGGGCGTCCCGACTGGTGCATCTCGCGCCAGCGCAACTGGGGCGTACCGATCCCGTTCTTCCTGCACAAGGCCAGCGGCGAACTGCATCCACGCACCGTCGAGCTGATGGAAGAGGTCGCGCAGCGAGTCGAGAAGGAAGGCATCGAAGCCTGGTTCAAGCTCGACGCCGCCGAGTTGCTCGGCGAGGAGGCCGCGCAGTACGACAAGATCAACGACACCCTGGACGTCTGGTTCGACTCCGGCACCACCCACTGGCACGTGCTGCGTGGCTCCCACCGGATCGGCCATGCCAGCGGCCCGGTCGCCGATCTCTACCTGGAAGGTTCCGACCAGCACCGCGGCTGGTTCCACTCCTCGCTGCTGACCGGCTGCGCGATCGACAACCATGCGCCGTACCGCCAGTTGCTGACCCACGGTTTCACCGTCGACGAGTCCGGCCGCAAGATGTCCAAGTCACTGGGCAATACCGTGGTGCCGCAGACTGTCATCGATACCCTGGGCGCCGACATCCTGCGCCTGTGGGTAGCCTCGACCGATTACTCGGGCGAGATCGCGGTATCCCAGCAGATTCTCCAGCGCAGCGCCGATGCCTACCGGCGGATCCGCAATACCACGCGCTTCCTGCTGTCCAACCTGAACGGTTTCGATCCGGCCACGGATCTGCTGCCGCCCCAGGAAATGCTGGCCCTGGATCGCTGGGCGGTCGATCGCGCCCTGCTCTTGCAGCGCGAGATCGAAGAGGCGTACCGCGAGTACCGCTTCTGGAACGTCTATTCCAAGGTGCACAACTTCTGCGTACAGGAGCTGGGCGGGTTCTACCTGGACATCATCAAGGACCGCCAGTACACCACCGGCGCCAACAGCGTCGCCCGGCGCTCCTGTCAGACCGCACTGTTCCACATCGCCGAGGCCCTCGTACGCTGGATCGCCCCGATCCTGGCGTTCACCGCCGAGGAAGTCTGGAAGTTCCTGCCCGGCGAGCGCGCCGAGTCGGTAATGCTCGCCACCTGGTACGACGGCCTCAGCGAATTGCCGGCCGACGTGACGTTGAATCGCCAGTACTGGGAGCAGGTCATGGCGGTGAAGGCCGCGGTCAACAAGGAGCTGGAGAACCAGCGCGCGGCCAAGGCCGTGGGCGGCAACCTGCAGGCCGAGGTCACCCTGTATGCGGAAGACGCGCTGCAGGCCCAATTGGCCAAGCTGGGCAACGAGCTACGCTTCGTCCTGATCACCTCGACCGCGACCCTGGCGCCGCTGTCGGCGGCTCCGGCCGACGCGGTGGACAGCGAAGTCGCCGGCCTCAAGCTGAAAGTGGTCAAGTCGACCCACGCCAAGTGCGGTCGTTGCTGGCACCATCGCGAGGACGTCGGTCAGCACGCTGCGCATCCTGACCTGTGTGGTCGCTGCATCGAGAACATCGAAGGCAGCGGCGAGGTTCGCCACTATGCCTGACGTCGATCGTTTCGGGCGCTTGCCCTGGTTGTGGATCACCGTGCTGGTGTTCGTCCTCGACCAGCTCAGCAAGGCGTTCTTCCAGGCCGAACTGAGCATGTACCAGCAGATCGTGGTGATCCCCGATCTGTTCAGCTGGACCCTGGCCTATAACACCGGTGCCGCCTTCAGCTTCCTGGCCGACAGCTCGGGCTGGCAGCGCTGGCTGTTCGCCCTGATCGCCATCGTCGTCAGCGCGATCCTGGTGGTCTGGCTGAAACGCCTGAAGAAAGGCGAGACCTGGTTGGCCATCGCCCTGGCGCTGGTGCTCGGCGGCGCCCTGGGCAACCTCTACGACCGCATGGTCCTTGGCCACGTGGTGGACTTCATCCTGGTGCACTGGCAGAACCGCTGGTACTTCCCGGCGTTCAACCTGGCCGATAGCGCCATCACCGTCGGTGCCGTCATGCTGGCGCTCGACATGTTCAGATCGAAGAAATCCGGAGAAGCCGCCCATGGCTGAGTCGACCCGCATTGGCCAGGAGAGCCGCGTCACCCTGCATTTCGCCCTCAAGCTGGAGGACGGCAACGTCGTCGACAGCACCTTCGACAAGCAGCCGGCCTCGTTCAAGGTCGGCGACGGCAACCTGCTGCCGGGCTTCGAACAGGCGCTGTTCGGCTTGAAGGCTGGCGACAAGCGCACCCTGAGCATTCTTCCCGAACAGGGCTTCGGCCAGCCGAATCCGCAGAACGTGCAGATCATGCCGCGCGACCAGTTCCAGGACATGGAGCTGGCCGAGGGCCTGCTGGTGATCTTCAACGACGCGGCCAAGACCGAACTGCCGGGCGTGGTCAAGGCGTTCGATGAGCAGCAGGTGACCGTCGACTTCAATCATCCGCTGGCCGGCAAGACCCTGGCCTTCGAAGTCGAGATCATTGACGTCCAGCCGGCCTGAACCGTCGGTCGCTGCGCCCTTCCCAAGCGGGGAGGGCGGTAGCAAGGTTCATTCGTCCAATCACCGCGTCGCCCACGAGACCGCCATGCAAATCAAACTCGCCAATCCCCGCGGCTTCTGCGCCGGCGTGGATCGCGCCATCGAGATCGTCAACCGTGCCCTCGATGTCTTCGGCCCGCCGATCTACGTGCGTCACGAGGTGGTGCACAACAAGTTCGTCGTGGACAACCTGCGCCAGCGCGGCGCCATCTTCGTCGAGGAACTCGATCAGGTGCCGGACAACGTCATCGTCATCTTCAGCGCCCACGGCGTTTCCCAGGCGGTCCGCAAGGAAGCCGAGGGGCGCGGCCTGAAGGTTTTCGACGCGACCTGCCCGCTGGTGACCAAGGTGCACATGGAAGTGGTGCGCTACAGCCGCGACGGCCACGAATGCGTGCTGATCGGGCATGAAGGCCACCCCGAGGTGGAAGGCACCATGGGCCAGTACGATGCCAGCAACGGCGGTGCCATCTACCTGGTGGAGGACGAGGCCGACGTCGCCGCGCTGGAGGTGCGCAAGCCCGAAGCCCTGCACTACGTGACCCAGACCACCCTGTCGATGGACGACACCTCGAAGGTCATCGATGCCCTGCGCGCCAAGTTCCCGCAGATCCAGGGGCCGCGCAAGAACGACATCTGCTATGCCACCCAGAACCGCCAGGATGCCGTGAAGGAACTGGCCGACCAGTGCGACATGGTCCTGGTGGTGGGCAGCCCCAACAGTTCCAACTCCAACCGCCTGCGCGAACTCGCCGAGCGGATGGGCACGCCGGCCTACCTGATCGACGGCGCCGAGGACATGCAACGCGGCTGGTTCGACGGTGTGCGTCGCATCGGAATCACCGCAGGCGCCTCCGCGCCGGAAGTGCTGGTGCGCGGAGTGATCGCCCAGCTACGTGAGTGGGGGGCGTCGGAAGAGCAGGAACTGGAGGGACGGGAGGAGAACATTACCTTCTCGATGCCCAAGGAACTGCGGGTCAAGGCTTTGTAATCGGAATTTTTGCGCACCTGAAAAAGCCCGGCTTATGCCGGGCTTTGCCTTTTTCTTGTTTCGGCGCTTTAGCGCCAGCATTCTGCAACGCTCTTCTTGCTTCCAGTCCGGCCTTTCTCGCCGTTGGCGGTCAAGGTCAGGTTGCCACAATCAAGATCGTTGAATGCCTGGTTGGCGATAAGGCGATAACCTCCGTCGTTGGCTACCGTATCGACGGTAAGGCTGTATTTGCCTGTGGAGGACTTCACTGTGGTGCCCGATGTGTTGCGCATATGCAGCTTGCCGATGTCGGCTTGGGTAGTGATATAAGTATTGTTCTGTGAAAAATAGCGCTCTTGAGTAGCGGCTGCTTCGCTGAGTAATGCCTGTCCTTCGGTGCGATTCCCGCGCTTCACGTATTCGTCGTAGCTGGGGTAGGCGATACCAGCAAGAATAGCGATGATTACTACGACGATCATCAACTCGATGAGAGTGAAGCCTCTGTTCGACTTCATTGTTGCTGCTCCGATCCGAAGGGAACGAGAGGGGCCTGCTTGATAATGTAGAACGACTCGATTTCTGGCAGGTCGCTGGTGAGTTTGCCGGAGAAAGACACTGTCTGTCCCTGACGTACCAAGAATATGACCGGCGAGTCCTGTTGTTGGACACGGTTGGGCAAGCGATATGTCTGCCCATCGACTACTACCAGACCGGCGGCAGGATGAACATCCTCGACCACGCCCACATTCTCGAACGTATTCGTGGCACTCAAGGCAAAGGTTGGGCAAGCCAGAGCTAGAGCTGCAAGAGCTGTGGCGAGAAGACGTAAGGGGTTCATGTTCATTTCTCCTCGACGACCCGCCAGGTTTGTCGTCCGTTACTCTTGTCGCTGGGGTTGAAGATGATGCACTCATCACCAGTGCAAGCCTCGGATTGACGCTGTTCGTTCTGGGTAATGGCCAAGCCACCTAGTCCATCCTGTTGGAAGGCGGATACGACCGAGCCGTTGTAGTCCGAGCCAGAGTCCACTATACCCGCACGTTTGAGATCGAAGACGGTGAAACTGGTACGTCCGCCAGTATATGGATTGAGGCCGTAGGTCCAGCTGGTAGAGCCGCTGTCACAAGGGTCGTCGTTCGGTGTCAAGGTCTGCAATAGAAGCACTTGGCCGGCAGCGAACATATCTTCGATCATCATTTCGCCTTTCTTGCTGCTATTGACCTCCAGATTCAGTCGCCAGCCATAGCTAGCCACATCCGAGTTCGCGGTACCGGTTGCTCCGTCTTTGTACCACTTCACCGGGTTTTGGCTAATAAGCCGAATATTCCTGTTCACGCTACCGAATGTGGAGTTCGCCTCTGTTGTCATGGTTTGGGCTGTGAGGGCGTTGCGGTCGATGGTTGGGGTACTGTTTGCGCTTTCGCCCTTGGTCTGGCGATCCCAGATACCATAGAGCGTCATGGCTCGGCTGGTATCGGCCTGAGCGTCATCGTCCTCGAAGTATTTTCCTGTACCTACGATGACGATGTAGCCCTTACGGCTAGGATGGCGTACCAAGGTAGGCGGAGCCGTGATGGGCTGACGAGTATTGTTGTCGGCGCGAGCACGGAAAAGCGGGGCGCCGCTGAACGATACTCTGAAAGCAGAAGGATCTACATCTCCGGGCTTGAAGGGATTGATAGAGGTATTTGTGTCTGGGTCGTCGTTGCGGGTATTGCCGATCAAATCGAAGCGCCAGATATTTCCCTGCAGATCGCCAGCATAGGCGTAGTCAGCAATGCCATCGCTGTTGTTATCAGCCAGGCGAGGCGTCGATAGGCCATTGGCTATTCCGCGCTCGCTTTGGACTTCCAGCTTCTTGATCAGCGTTCCCTTTTTCAAATCAATCAGCAGTAAAGCTGCCTTGTCATTATCGCTTCCATAGCCGTTGCCGGTAACTACTGCCCATTGTCCGCTGTGCAGTCTGGCTACGGTAGGTTTGGAGAAGGTGTAACCAAGGTCCGAGTCGGTACTGCTATCGTATTCCCAAAGCAGCTTGACATCGTCCGGCTTGGTTACATCGAGTGCGAACAGGCCGCGACCTCCAGCACCAAGCGTTCCGATCAGAACAGTGTGCCAAGCTCCATCGAAAAAGGCATCGCTGACGACCGGTGTAGCGTCGACGAAATATTGGTGGGCACCGCCCTGGTAGCTGATGCCGGTAAGCTTGTTAAGCTTTTCGAATACTGCTGTAGGGATGAAAGCGAACTCTTCCACGCCGGTTTTGATGTTGAAACCATGCAACATGCCATCGTTGGATCCAACATAAACTCTAGGGCTGCGCTGGTCTGCCTCTGTCTTGAATGTGCCGTAGTCGCCGCTGGGTTCGATGGGGTTGGCCAGATAAGTGAGGTATTGGGCCGGTCCGACCACGGCTGGAGACGAGTGCACGATGTCCCCTAACACCGCCTGTCGTTGCCGGAATCCATCCATATTCTGCTGGCCACGGATGAAGTCGACCCGCTGTGCTCCTTTGGTGTCGGCCTGATTGTCCTTGTCCGGGTTGCGGTTCAGCCAAGTGGCTAACTGACTTCCCTCAATATTGCTCCATGTGAAAGGCTTAAGGCGGTTGGTTCCGCTATTGCTGGCGATGTAAATATTACGGGTAGCGGGAGCTCGGTTGTCCAGCAGTGCGCCGGCGCTCCATTCCTGGGTTTTGGTCGAACCGGTGGAAGTCGACTCCACCTTGTAACGTATAAGGTCGCCCGCCCAGTTCTTGTCACTGGCAAAGCTGGACTGGTAGCTGTAGCGGATCAGCTTGTCGCCGGTTCCGTCATCCTGCAGCGC
Source organism: Pseudomonas sp. KBN12P06040 (assembly GCF_037574965.1). Taxonomy (NCBI): domain Bacteria; kingdom Pseudomonadati; phylum Pseudomonadota; class Gammaproteobacteria; order Pseudomonadales; family Pseudomonadaceae; genus Pseudomonas; species Pseudomonas sp. KBN12P06040. The sequence continues at coordinate 5,288,666 of NZ_JBBELS010000001.1, read as the reverse complement.
GGAAGTCATTGCTGGTTTGGAGGAGGAGGTGTTGCGCTCGGAAATCCGTGTCAGGATCTTATTGAAAGCCTGAACCAGAGAGTCCGGTGATTCCGCGCTAAAGAAGTCTCCACGAGAGTTGATAGCTGCATGCCAGAGGTCGTAGACGTTACCGGGTGCGGCGTCGTTACCGACGCTGGGCCAAGCCTTGCTTCCAGCCATCAACTCCTCGTAGTTGCCAAAGGTGCTGCCTGTCCAAGTTGGTGCAGAGTTCAATGTGAGCGAATAGGAAAGACCTAGGCCAACAGTAAAGTTGACCATGTGTTGCCAAGTGGCTGGGTTGTTGCGAGGGTCCCAGTAATCCTTGGAATCGTCCCCACTCTTGTAGGCCATGAAAGGCTTCAGGTCATTGTCGATGCTGGGACGTAAGTCTGTGGTCCAGTATTTGAAAGCCAGGTCAGCCAATGAGCTGGCATTGCTGTCGGCATAAGGGGGCTGTGGCCTATAGAGGGTGCTATCAGGAAAGGTCTGGTTCTGGTTGTCGAGATTGCCGGGGGTGACGTTCCGACCGTTCCAGATACCGTCGGTCATCATGATGTGATAGCTGGCCCGGCAGGAATATGTCTTTCCGTCTTCGGTGGTATAAGCTGTGCCGTTGGTTTGCAAGAAGCGTCCGGCTCGGTCAAGAGCCGCATGCAGAGGAGTACCGCCGCTGGCCGGGCTGTTCGCCAGCCAATTGAAGAAATTGATTTTGTGCTGCTTGTTGAATTGGAGCAGGGCATTGTTTTGGCAGCTTCTGCTGTTGGCGCCGATGCTACAGGTGTTCAGGGCCCCCCAAGTGAGACGCACGTTTTCCGGCAGGCTGTAAAAGGCCAGGTTGGCAGCGGTCTTTGTGGCCAGGATGCGGTTGCGATAGTAGGAGTACCATATCGCAAAGTTGCTTTCCTGACTGGTAGGAAGAGCATTGTAGGTATAACAGGAGTTGGAGCTGCTCACCGGCTGTGCAGGGCAGCTAGCGCTTACCTTATAAGTATAGTAATAAGCTCTCCCGGTATTGCAGCTGCTATCGATGCAACCAAGCCAGCCGGTTCCCCATTGAGGGCGATAGTTATTGCTCAGGTTGGTGGTGGAGCCTTGGGCGTAGCCATCCTGCCAGGCTGCTGTGAAGCGTGGCACTGGATAGTCGGAAACGATGATCTGATCGCCTGACAGTGTCAATTTCTTGGGCACTTGGTAAGCATAGTCGGGGTTGTAGTACAGTGCGTTGTAATCGCTGGAACGTCCCGCTCTGCCGCTATTCCCGCTAATACCGTCGGGCACGTAAGCCCAGGCCATACTGCCTGAGTCATCTAGAGTGAACAGCAGGTTGGGAGCAACGCCCTGGGTTAGGAACAGGGGTTGCTGGCTGACATTCAGGGCCGTGGCGGCATAACTGTCAGAGGCGAACAGGATGCTCAGGGTGCAACCTGCAGCCAGCAGGCTTTTTCCTGCGCGGGTAATCTGGTGGATCATGCGCTGGCTCCAGTCAGTTGGTATACAGGCGTGCATGAACGGCCTGTAGAACAGTCTCTCCGCCCGCCTTGTTGAGGGCGCGGCTGTTGGTTTCGTAGTAGAACGTGCCGACCCCGCGCATCATGTTGCCGTACTCGGGATTTTCCGCTTCGTTGTTCTGTTCGCCAGCGGGCACCGTGATGGTCTGCCAGGTGACTGCGCGGTCTTTGTCGATCTGCGTAGGGTTATTCAGATCGCTGCCTCGGTAGGGCATCCAGACACGTGAATTGGCGTTATCTGTCTTGCCGTTCAGGGCTGCCACCGGATTGTTGTGCACGTCATCTCGGGGTACGGAGAGGGCACTCAGGTTCAGTATGCAAGGCCGTTTGACATTGCTATCGGCGCATCCGCTGCCGACCTCTGGGGGCTTGATGGTATTGAAAAAGCGTCGTTCACCTTCGCGTAGCCCAGCTTCGCCCGCATTGCGCAGGCGCTTCTGTTCGATGAGATTGCCGGTGATACGGCTTTCCAGTGACACCTCGCGCATGTTGGAAACGGCGAGGAGCGTGATCATCAACAAGATAACCAGCGAGATCAACAACGTGGATCCCTGCTGTCGAGAGGTATGGCGCAGGGTCATGGCATGAGATTCCTGATGGTTTGGTTACCACGCGCTATTTGGTAAATCTGGCCTTTGTCTGCGGCCTCGATGGCGCTTTTGCTCTCGGGATAAAGGACGATCCAGCGATCGCGTGCCTGGCTATCATCTCCTGTGCGCAGGCTTGTATTGTCGCTGCCTGCCAGGATTGAGAAGCGCAATGCTCGGATAGGACGACCGGCGACATCCTGTAGTGCGACGAAGCTGGATACTTTGCGTTCGCTACGATCTGCTGGCCCGACCCCCGCTTCCAAGCGGAAGTCTGTGAGACCACTGACCAATTCTCCCGATTTCGACTGGGCGATATCGGGACGACTGCAACTCAGGGTACCGGCGCTCGGTAGGTAGACCAGGCGAACGACGACAGGGGGAGTATTTGTGAAGGGCTTTTCCGGAACTCCGGTAATTTCATTACCGAGGCAATCATGCTCCCCTTTGTAGGCGGGTTGATAGCGCAAGCAGACACCGTACTCACCCGCCTTGAGGGCAGTTGCCGCAGCGATAGTCTCGCCAGCCACAAATGCACGACAGCCATTGAATGTCGCGGATTTGAAAGCATTCTCCATGTTGTCGTCGTGAAGGCGACGATAGGCTGTCTTATCCAGTTGTTGCTGCAGCAGCATAAGAACGAAGCGGCTATTTTCCTGGTTGCCGGCCTGGCCTTGCTGGAAAAGATAGTTGCGTTTGTTGTCGATGTAGATCTGGCTGATCCCCAGGATCAGGAAGCTGCTTATAGCGAGTGCCACGAGCAGTTCTACCATCGATAGGCCTTTCTGCATTTTGCTGAAGAGCATGCTTGTTCTCACAATTCGGAGCGGACGCTGTAGGTGCACAAGGTGGAGTCAGAGGCGTTGAAACACGCTCCATCCATGGCTCGCCAGGCAACCTGGATTTCGATGGCCGAGCCTTTGGTGTTGTCGCAGGTACCCGGGGTTGGGCTGCGACAAATGTAGAATTGGCTATTCAAGAGTGCGGAGGCTCCCGGCAAGTCTTTCGAGGCCTGTTGGGCCCAGCAGCCGAGACGTTCCTTAGCATCTGCTGGCAATGGCGCGCAGCGCGCTGGGGCTGCGGGAAAGTCGCTGCCCTTGGCCTTGTAGTAGACCGAGTCTTCGCGTAGTTGGGCGCGTAGATTGAGTACGGCATCTGGGTCCGCACGCATTATTTCCATCAGGTCGCTAGCAAGCATTGCTGCGGCATTGCGTTGTACCGACTCCTGCGTGTACTGGATCGTGCGCCCTTGCATGGCAACCATGCCCAGTACGCCAATGCTGATCAGCACCAGAGCAACCAGTACTTCGATCATGCTGAAACCCGTTTCTCGAGACATGGGCTTTCCTCAGTTACAGCTGTCCGGTTGCTTTGAAGATGGGTACAGGATCACGCGTCCACTGGGCTGAACGGTAAGCAGACGTCCTGTACTTTTGTCACCGGCGAAGCAGACCTTTATGTCAATGTTTGCAGCCTGGTTGCTAAGTGTGCCGGTAGCGTTGAAGGTCAGCTCCGCAGTCGCACTGCTGGCGGATAGCGAGACCTGCTGGAAACCTTGGTGCTTTTGCACGGTGGTCGCGCCGCTGATGATTTCCAGGCCTTTTGCCCAGTCATTGTTCTGCGTCGCCCTGATGCTCACATTGGCATGACGGTTTACAGCTTCGCTGCGAGCGTACTGAAGCAGGCTGTAGAGTTCCTCGCTGGCAGTCTGGATTCGGTTGCGCTCGATCAAGGCGTTGAAACTGGGTACGGCAATGCTGGCGAATATGGCGACCAGAACCAACACCATCATCAACTCGATCAGGGAAAAGCCGGCGCTGCGACAAATAGAGCGCATGCAGTACTCCACAAGGAAAAGGGCCAGATAATCTTGCCTAGTGGAGAGCGCATTGTCCCTGTAGCAGAGACAGCCGGAGCGGAGAGTGGGATGACTGGCAAACGGTATGTGAAACAGTTCTCTCACCGCCTGGAGCACAGGTAAGAGAGCTTTTTATTTTCGCTCTTTCCCGCCACCCTGAGGCGGCCTTGCCGATTGAGCACCAATTGCCACTCGATGCGATCGTCCTTACATTCGAAGAAACGCCCGTTACCTGTAGGGCTGGTGCCATTAGGCAGGTAGCGCAGTCGCTTGTCGAAGCCCCGCCAATGAATATCGGTGCGACTCGTATTTTCATGCCGGGCCAGTATCTGTTGGCTCCTGTCGTTACGGCTGAACCAGCCGAGATGCCATTCCTCGCTGCAGGTACTGCCGTCACCGCTACCGCAGACCTCGATGATCACGCCGTTCTGTATGCTGCTAGCCCGCGCAGCCATCAGATGACTAGTCAGGCTGTCACGAGTAGCACGGCTAATGTCCCGCTTCACTCTGTCGTGGAGGGTGGGCAGCGCAATTGTCAGGCCTATCGCAAGGATCAATAGGACTATCGATAGTTCGACCAAGTTGAAGCCGCTCGATTTCATGGGATGAATACCTCTGCGGGTATGATGGGCTTTTCACCGGGACAGATTCGACTAAGTTCGTTGAAGCAGGCAATTCGTCAGCATCTGATCCCTTTGAGTGATATTTCTCTGTTCCTGGCAAATCGGTAGGAGCCCTGTGGTGAGTAGAGATGTAGTAGTGGTAGGCGCTGGTGTCATCGGCCTGTTGACCGCCCGGGAGCTGGCGCTCGCCGGACTGCGGGTGACCCTGGTGGAGCGGGGCGAGAGTGGGCGTGAGGCATCCTGGGCGGGGGGCGGGATCGTCTCGCCGCTCTATCCGTGGCGCTACAGCCCGGCGGTGACCGCCCTGGCGCACTGGTCGCAGGACTTCTACCCGGCCCTGGGGCAGCGTTTGCTCGACGAGACTGGGCTCGATCCCGAGGTCCATACCGTTGGCCTGTACTGGCTGGACCTGGACGACCAGATCGAGGCACTGCAGTGGGCACGCAACCACACCCGGCCGTTGAAGGAAGTGCCGATCGAGGAGGCCTACGCGGCGGTGCCCGGGCTGGGCGCGGGCTTCCAGCGGGCGGTCTACATGTCGGGCGTGGCCAATGTGCGCAATCCTCGCCTGGCGCGCTCATTGCGGGCATCCCTGCAACAATTCGCCAATCTCGAGTTGCATGAACAGACGGAGGTGCGCGGCTGGTTGCGCGACGGCGATCGAGTGGTCGGCGTGGCGACCTCGCGTGGCGAGATCCGTGGCGACAAGGTGCTGCTGGCGGCGGGCGCCTGGAGCGGCGAGTTGTTGAAGCCGCTTGGCCTGGAACTGCCCGTGGTACCGGTGAAAGGGCAGATGATCCTCTACAAGTGCGCGGCGGATTTCCTGCCGCGCATGGTGCTGGCCAAGGGGCGCTACGCGATTCCGCGGCGCGACGGCCACATCCTGATCGGCAGCACCTTGGAACATTCGGGCTTCGACAAGACGCCGACCGACGAGGCGCTGGAAAGCCTCAGGGCGTCTGCGGCAGAACTGTTGCCGGAACTGGCGGACATGCAGCCGGTGGCCCACTGGGCAGGGTTGCGCCCGGGCTCTCCCGAAGGTATCCCCTATATCGGTCCGGTGCCTGGCTTCGACGGGCTCTGGCTGAATACCGGGCACTACCGCAACGGGCTGGTCCTGGCGCCGGCGTCGTGCCGTCTGCTGGCGGATCTCATGAGCGGGCGGGAACCGATCATCGACCCGGCCCCCTACGCCCCGGCTGGTCGCCTCTGAGGAGCGAAAACCAAAAGGCCTGTCTTCGGACAGGCCTTTTCACTTTCAGTCGATGCCCAGCTTTTTCAGGCGGTAGCGCATCGAGCGGAACGTCAGGCCCAGGCGCTGGGCCGCGGCGGTGCGGTTCCAGCGGGTCTCCTCGAGTGCCTGCATGATCAGCTTGCGCTCGATATCTTCCAGGTAGTCCTCGAGGTTGTCGATTTCGCTCAGGCTCGCCGCGCCTTCCTGGCTGGCACCCGGCGCATCGGCCAGGCGCAGGTCGTGAGGCTGGATCTGGTCGTCTTCGCACAGGGTATAGGCGCGCTCCAGCATGTTTTCCAGCTCGCGGACGTTGCCCGGGAAGCGGTAGTTCTTCAGCTTCTCCTGTGCGTCGCCGGTCAGCCTGGCGGCCGGCAGGCCGGTGTCGCCGGCCAGGCGCTTGAGGATGCGATCGGCGAGCAGCGGGATGTCCTCGCGGCGTTCGCGCAGCGGTGGTACGCGCAGCTCGATGACGTTGAGGCGGTAGTAGAGGTCCTGGCGGAAGCGCCCGGCGCCGACTTCGGCGGCGAGGTCCTTGTGGGTGGCGCAGAGGATGCGCACGTCGACGGCGACCTCCTGCTGGCCGCCGACCGCGCGCACGGCCTTTTCCTGGATCGCCCGGAGCAGTTTGACCTGCATGGCCATCGGCAGGTCGGCGACTTCGTCGAGGAACAGGGTGCCGCCGCTGGCGGCCTGGAACAGGCCCTGCTTGTCTTCGATAGCGCCAGTGAAGCTGCCTTTCTTGTGGCCGAAGAACTCGCTTTCCATCAGCTCGGAGGGAATCGCGCCGCAGTTCACCGGCACGAACGGCCGCTCGATACGTGGGCCCTGCTCGTGGATCAGGCGCGCCACCAGTTCCTTGCCGCTGCCGGACTCGCCACTGATGTAGACCGGCGCCTGGCTGCGCGCCAGCTTGCCGATCTGGTTGCGCAGGGCGCGCATCGGCGGCGACTCGCCGAGCAGGCGGTTGTCCACCGGCGCTTCCTCGGCTTCCGGGTTGCGCAAGCGCAGGGCGGTTGCCACCAGCTCCCGCAAGCGACCGAGGTCGACCGGTTTGGTGAGGAAGTCGAAGGCACCGGCCTTGAGCGCCTGGATCGCGGTGTCCAGGCTGCCGTACGCGGTGATCATGGCCACCGGGGTCTGTGGATGGCGCTGCTGGATGTACTGGACCAGATCGAGGCCGCTGCCGTCCGGCAGGCGCATGTCGGTGAGGCACAGGTCGAACGGCTCGCGGGCCAGCAACTCGCGGGCTTCCTTGACGTTGCGGGCGCTGCGGGTGTCCAGCTTCATGCGGCCGAGAGTGATTTCCAGCAGTTCGCGGATATCCGGTTCATCGTCGACGATCAGGGCTTTTTGTCGGCTCATGCGTGCGGCTTCCGTCAGCTGAGTTTGCGCGGGTGGGCGAAGGTGATGCGGAAGCAGCCGCCGCCTTCCTCGCGATTGCGGTAGTCGATCCGTGCCTGGTTGCTCTCGCAGAGTTCGCGGGAGAGATAGAGGCCCAGGCCGGTGCCTTTGCTTTCTGTAGTAAAGAAGGGTTCGAACAGGTTGTTCAGTTTGTCCGCCGGTACGCCGGGACCGTCGTCGATGACTTCCAGCACCGGCAGGTCGCTCTCCGGGTCGCGCGCGAGGCTCAGCCAGACCTGGCCGCGCCCGTGCGCCTGGGCGCTGTAGCGAAGACCGTTCTGCACCAGGTTGCTCAGCACCTGGTTCAACTGGTGTGGGTCCATGCGGGTCTGGATGTCGCCGGCACCGAGCTGCAGGTGCAGTTCGCTGTCGTTGCGCAGCCTGCCGGGATATTCGTCGACGAACCGCTGAAGCCACTCCTTCAGGTCGAGCTGCTGCGGTTCGGCCTGGCGGCGACGGGAGAGCTGCAGGACGTTCTCGATGACCAGGTTCATCCGCTTCGACTGGTCCTGGATGATCTGCGTCAGCCGTCGGTCCGGGGCATCCAGTTCCTCTGACTCCTGCAGCAGTTGGGCGGCGTGGCTGATCGCGCCCAGCGGGTTGCGGATCTCATGGGCGATGCCGGCGGTCAGGCGGCCGAGACCGGCCAGCTTCATCTGCTGCGCCTGCTGGGCGATCTGCGAAATGTCTTCGAGGAAGATCAGCACGTGCTGGTCGTCTTCGCGGTTGAGGCTGATAAAGCTGGGTTGCACCGTCGGGCCGTCCGGCACCACCTTGAGCGTCGGCGGACGGAGGCTGGGATTCAGGCGCCATTGCTTCATGCAGTGCATCAGCATCGGGCTGTGGCGGCCGAGGCTGGCGCCCTGCACGTCGTCCTGCCTGAGCAGGCCGAGGGCGGCCTGGTTGGCGAGGAGGATGGCCTGACGGCTATCGACCACGAGGATGCCGGTGCGCATGCGCTGCAGGATCAATGCGTTGAGTTCCTCCAGGTTGGCGACCGTCTCGGCGCGTTCTTCGGCCAGCGTTTCGGTCTGCTCCTGGCGCCGCACCAGAGCCTGGATCACCAGCGCGGCGGCGAAGCACAGGGTGCCGAGGCCGCCGGCCTGGACGTAGTGGTTGGTGGCGTCCGGACTGCTCAGGCTGAGGAAGAAGGTCAGGTAGAGCAGGCCGAGGCTGGCCGCCGCCGCGATGACCAGGCCGATGCGCCCGCGCAGCAGGATGTTGGCAATGGCCACCGCCACCACCAGCAGGCTGCCGATGCCGCTGGGTACGCCGCCACCTGCGTAGAACAGGCCGCAAAGCATCAGCACGTCGGTGAGCGCGAGGATGAAGATCGGCAGCAATTGCCGCGACGGTGGCAGGAACAGCGCGACCAGGATGTTGAAGACCAGGTAGCACCAACTGCCGACATGGAACAGTTCAGGGTGGACGAGCTTGAGGACCTGATCTTCCAGTTCGCTGGAGATCAGCAGGACCAGTACCAGGCCGATGGTCAGGCGGTACAGGTGGTACAGACGGAGGATGCGTTGCCCCTGCTCCTCGCTCAGCCGTAGCCGTTCAGCGCGCACGGTCGCCCTGGTCCTGGCGCAGGTGCGCCTGGCTGCAATACCAGCGTTGTTCGTGGGCGAGGGCGTTGGTCTGCGGCACGTGGACGCCGCAATGGGCGCAGCGGACCATCGGCGATGCGCTCGGCTCGTCCTGCGGACGTTGCTGCTGGCGCGGAGTGGGACGGGTAAAGCGACGCCAGAGCCAGAACGCGATGGCGATCAGGGCGATCCAGAACAGGAGGCGGAAAAGGCCCATGGTGATCTCGGAGGCTGGAGAAAGCTGCAGTTTAGCCAAGCCGCCGGCTCGATCCCAGCCGGGAAGGTCCAGGCTGTGCGGCGTTTGGCGCTGGGAGAGGCATGGCGGCGGGCAAAAAGAAGGGAGGCCTGCGCCTCCCTTCGGTGTTTCGTGCGATCAGTCGAAGAGACCGAAGGTCATGTAGCTCCACCAGGAGCGGCCGGAGTCTTCGTCGTCATCGCTCTCCGGCTTCTCGTCGTCGGCGCTGTGATCCTGGTTTTCCGGCTTCAGTTCGGCGGGGATCTCCCGCTCGGCATCCTCGTACTGCTTGATCACGTCCTTGGCGGCCTGGGTTTCCATATGCGGCGGCGGCTCGCCGCCCTCGATCAGGCCCAGGGTGGCCTTGGCCAGCCAGGAGCGGGTGTCGGCCTCGCTTTCGCGGGCGACGAACTCGCCATCCTTGAGGCTGGCGTTATCCGGATAGTTGAGCTTGAGGGTTTCCAGGCTGGTGCTGGCCAGGTCGTCGAGACCCAGGCGACGGTAGGCTTCGACCATGATCGCCAGGCCATCGCCGACGGCCGGGGTTTCCTGGAAGTTCTCCACCACGTAGCGACCGCGGTTGGCGGCGGCGACATAGGCCTGGCGCTTCAGGTAGTAGTGGCCGACGTGCACTTCGTAGGCCGCCAGCAGGTTGCGCAGGTACACCATGCGCGCCTTGGCGTCCGGGGCGTAGCGGCTGTTGGGGAAGCGGCTGGTGAGCTGGGCGAACTCGTTGAAGGAGTCGCGGGCGGCGCCCGGGTCGCGCTTGGTCATGTCCAGCGGCAGGAAGCGCGCCAGCAGGCCGCGGTCCTGGTCGAAGGAGGACAGGCCCTTGAGGTAGTAGGCGTAGTCGACGTTGGGGTGCTGCGGATGCAGGCGGATGAAGCGTTCGGCGGCGGCGCGGGCGGCTTCGGGCTCCATGTTCTTGTAGTTGGCGTAGATCAGCTCGAGCTGGGCCTGCTCGGCGTAGCGGCCGAAGGGATAGCGCGATTCGAGGGCTTTCAGCTTGGTGACGGCGCTGTTGTAGCTCTTGTTGTTGAGGTCGTCCTGCGCCTGCTGGTACAGCTGGCTCTCGCTCAGGTTCTCGTCGACAGTCTCCTTGTTCGAGGAGCAGGCTGCGGTGAGGGCGAGGATGGCGATCAGCAGCAGGTGTTTCACTTGCATGGCGGCTTGCGTCCCTGGGACGGTCGGCTTGGCCTCAACCGTCTGTTATGATTGGCGCCCCAGGCACCCCTGGGACAAAGACCCCGTATTTAACCACAGCGCGTAGCCGATTCCAAAAGCCGCGCTGAGCATCGTCTCCTACTCATGTCCGATATGATTCAACGCGCGGCCGAGGTGCCGTTCGAGCTGGGTGGCCAGCGTCTCGACCAGATCGCCGCCCAGCTTTTTCCCGAACACTCCCGCTCCCGTCTGGCCGGCTGGATCAAGGACGGTCGCCTGACCGTCGACGGCGCCGTGCTGCGCCCGCGCGACATCGTCCACAGCGGCGCGCAACTGGTCCTGGAGGCCGAGCAGGAAGCCCAGGGCGAGTGGCTCGCACAGGACATCGAGCTGGAAATCGTCTACGAGGACGAGCACATCCTGGTGATCGACAAGCCCGCCGGCCTGGTGGTCCATCCGGCTGCCGGCCATCAGGACGGCACCCTGCTGAATGCCTTGCTCTACCATGTCCCGGACATCGCCAATGTGCCGCGCGCCGGGATCGTCCACCGCCTGGACAAGGACACGACCGGCCTGATGGTAGTGGCCAAGACGCTGGAGGCCCACACCAAGCTGGTGGCGCAACTGCAGGCACGGTCGGTCAGCCGCATCTACGAGGCGATCGTGATCGGCGTGATCACCTCCGGCGGCACCATCGATGCGCCGATCGGACGGCATGGCGTGCAGCGGCAGAAGATGGCGGTGGTCGACGCCGGCAAGGTGGCGGTCAGCCATTACCGCGTGCTGGAACGCTTCCGTGCGCACACCCATACCCGGGTCAAGCTGGAGACCGGGCGTACCCACCAGATCCGCGTGCACATGAGCCATATTGGCTATCCCCTGGTCGGCGATCCGGTCTACGGTGGGCGCTTCAGGATTCCCCCGGTGGCCAGCCAGACCCTGGTCCAGACTCTTCGCGAATTCCCCCGGCAGGCGCTGCACGCGCGCTTCCTCGAACTGGATCACCCGGCCACCGGCGTGCGCATGAAGTGGGAGTCGCCGCTGCCGGAAGACTTCCTCTGGCTGCTCAGCCTGTTGCGCCAGGATCGCGAGGCGTTCGTCGGATGAACGCCTGGCTGACCCCCGACTGGCCGGCGCCGGCCCGTGTGCGGGCCTGCGTGACCACGCGCAGTGGCGGGGTCAGCCAGGCACCCTTCGACAGTCTGAACCTTGGCGCCCACGTCGACGACGATCCGCGCGCCGTGGAAGAAAACCGCCGACGCCTGACCGAGCGTCGGGAATGCCGGCCGAGCTGGTTGGAACAGGTGCACGGAGTGACGGTGGTGGAGGCCGACCCGAACCGGGTGCTCAGGGCCGACGCCAGCTGGAGCGCGACGCCGGGCGTCGCCTGTACGATCATGACCGCCGACTGCCTGCCGGCGTTGTTCTGCGACCGCTCGGGCACCCGCGTGGCCGCGGCCCATGCCGGCTGGCGCGGGCTGGCGGCGGGCGTGCTGGAGGCGACGGTGGACAGCCTGGGCGTGCCCGGCGACGAACTGCTGGTCTGGCTGGGGCCGGCGATCGGCCCGCAGGCCTTCGAGGTCGGCGGCGAGGTCCGCGATGCATTCGTCGCTGCGCACGCCGAGGCGCGCTCGGCTTTCGTACCTAGCGCCAATCCGGGCCGCTTCATGGCCGACATCTACCGACTCGCGCGGATCCGCCTGGGCGCCCATGGCGTCACCGCCGTGCATGGCGGCGGCTTCTGCACCTTCAGCGATACCGCGCGCTTCTATTCCTACCGCCGCTCGTCGCGTACCGGCCGTTTTGCCAGCCTGGTCTGGCTCCAGGACTAGGCCCGCGCAGGTTATCCGGTGGCAACTGACCGATGTCACGGTCCGGTCGCTTGAACCGCGGAAAATCGCCCTTATCTACTGAGTCATCTCGGCGGGCTTTTCTTCATCAGGGACACCCATCGTTCCGGCCCGCTCTATAGAAGGAAGGACGACCCATGCGAATAGACCGTTTGACCAGCAAGCTGCAACTGGCGCTCTCCGACGCCCAGTCCCTGGCCGTTGGCCATGACCATCCGGCCATCGAGCCGGTGCACCTGCTTTCCGCCCTGCTCGAGCAGCAAGGCGGTTCGATCAAGCCCCTGCTGATGCAGGTCGGCTTCGATATCGCCGCCCTGCGCAGCGGCCTCAACAAAGAACTCGACGCGCTGCCGAAGATCCAGAGCCCGACCGGCGACGTGAACCTGTCCCAGGATCTCGCACGCCTGCTCAACCAGGCTGACCGCCTGGCCCAGCAGAAGGGCGACCAGTTCATCTCCAGCGAGCTGGTATTGCTGGCCGCGATGGACGAGAACACCAGGCTCGGCAAGCTGCTGCTCGGCCAGGGCGTGTCGCGCAAGGCGCTGGAGAATGCCGTGGCCAACCTGCGTGGCGGCGAAGCGGTGAACGACCCGAACGTCGAGGAGTCGCGCCAGGCGCTGGACAAGTACACCGTCGACATGACCAAGCGCGCCGAGGAAGGCAAGCTCGACCCGGTGATCGGTCGCGACGACGAGATCCGCCGGACCATCCAGGTCCTGCAGCGGCGGACCAAGAACAACCCGGTGTTGATCGGCGAACCCGGCGTCGGCAAGACCGCCATCGTCGAGGGCCTGGCCCAGCGCATCATCAACGGCGAAGTGCCGGACGGCCTCAAGGACAAGCGCCTGCTGGCCCTGGACATGGGGGCGCTGATCGCCGGTGCCAAGTTCCGCGGCGAGTTCGAGGAACGCCTGAAGGCGGTCCTGAACGAACTGGGCAAGCAGGAAGGTCGGGTCATCCTGTTCATCGACGAACTGCACACCATGGTCGGCGCCGGCAAGGCGGAAGGCGCCATGGACGCCGGCAACATGCTCAAGCCGGCTCTGGCGCGCGGCGAGCTGCACTGCGTCGGTGCTACTACCCTCGACGAGTATCGCCAGTACATCGAGAAGGATGCTGCGCTGGAGCGCCGCTTCCAGAAGGTGCTGGTGGACGAGCCGAGCGAGGAAGACACCATCGCCATCCTCCGTGGCCTCAAGGAACGCTATGAAGTGCACCACGGGGTGAGCATCACCGACGGCGCGATCATCGCCGCGGCCAAGCTGTCGCACCGCTACATCACCGATCGGCAACTGCCGGACAAGGCCATCGACCTGATCGACGAGGCCGCCAGCCGCATCCGCATGGAGATCGACTCCAAGCCGGAGGAACTGGATCGTCTCGACCGTCGGCTGATCCAGCTGAAGATCGAGCGCGAGGCGCTGAAGAAGGAAGACGACGAAGCCACCAGGAAGCGCCTGGCCAAGCTGGAGGAGGATATCGTCAAGCTCGAGCGCGAATACGCCGACCTCGAGGAGATCTGGAAGTCCGAGAAGGCCGAGGTGCAGGGCTCGGCGCAGATCCAGCAGAAGATCGAGCAGGCCAAGCAGGAGATGGAGGCGGCGCGGCGCAAGGGCGACCTCGAGAGCATGGCGCGCATCCAGTACCAGACCATCCCGGACCTGGAACGCAGCCTGCAGATGGTCGACCAGCACGGCAAGACCGAGAACCAGTTGCTGCGCAACAAGGTGACCGACGAGGAAATCGCCGAAGTGGTTTCCAAGTGGACCGGTATCCCGGTGTCGAAGATGCTCGAGGGCGAGCGCGAGAAGCTGCTGCGCATGGAGCAGGAGCTGCATCGGCGAGTGATCGGCCAGGACGAGGCGGTAGTCGCCGTGTCCAACGCCGTGCGCCGTTCGCGCGCCGGCCTCGCCGATCCGAACCGGCCGAGCGGCTCGTTCCTCTTCCTCGGCCCGACCGGGGTGGGCAAGACCGAGTTGTGCAAGGCGCTGGCCGAGTTCCTCTTCGATACCGAGGAGGCGCTGGTGCGGATAGATATGTCCGAGTTCATGGAGAAACACTCGGTGGCCCGCCTGATCGGCGCGCCTCCGGGCTACGTCGGCTTCGAGGAAGGCGGCTACCTGACCGAGGCGATCCGCCGCAAGCCCTACTCGGTGGTGCTGCTGGACGAGGTGGAGAAGGCCCATCCGGATGTATTCAACATTCTCCTCCAGGTGCTCGAGGACGGACGCCTGACCGACAGTCACGGGCGTACGGTGGACTTCCGCAACACCGTGGTGGTGATGACCTCCAACCTCGGTTCGGCGCAGATCCAGGAGCTGGCCGGCGACCGCGAGGCGCAACGTGCCGCAGTGATGGACGCGGTCAATGCGCACTTCCGTCCGGAATTCATCAACCGGATCGACGAAGTGGTGGTGTTCGAGCCGCTGGCTCGCGAGCAGATCGCCGGCATCGCCGAGATCCAGCTCGGTCGCCTGCGCAAGCGCCTGGCCGAGCGCGAGCTGAGCCTGGAACTGAGCCAGGAGGCGCTGGACAAGCTGATTGCCGTCGGCTTCGACCCGGTCTATGGCGCACGCCCGCTGAAGCGGGCCATCCAGCGCTGGATCGAGAACCCGCTGGCGCAACTGATCCTGGCCGGCAAATTCGCGCCGGGTGCCAGTATCTCGGCGAAGGTGGAAGGCGACGAGATCGTCTTCGCCTGACCTCTTCGGGGGCGGACAGGGAAAGCCCCGCTTCGGCGGGGCTTTTTCATGGGCGTCCGGTAGGCGCGAGAGCGCTGCCGCATGCAGTGGAAGGGCCGTTTTGTCGCTCGTGGAAAAAGAAGAAAAACTTTTTGGATCAGAGGGTTGACATGCCCGCGCGCATCCGTAAAATGGCGCGCCTCTGAGACGCGAATCCAGCAACACCGGAAGCGTCCAGGGTTGGAAGAAAGACGTTCCGCGATAGCTCAGTCGGTAGAGCAAATGACTGTTAATCATTGGGTCCCTGGTTCGAGTCCAGGTCGCGGAGCCAACTTCCAATCGGGGTATAGCGCAGTCCGGTAGCGCGCCTGCTTTGGGAGCAGGATGTCGGGAGTTCGAATCTCTCTACCCCGACCACCTCATACTTGGGTCGTTAGCTCAGTCGGTAGAGCAGTTGGCTTTTAACCAATTGGTCGTAGGTTCGAATCCTACACGACCCACCATTTTCGACGGGGCGAGTTGCATAGGTCTAGGAAGGGGTGTTACGCCGGTTCTTGTCTAGCAGCCGTCTGGGCCGAACATTAGGCCCGCATTGACGTGATGTCAATATGGAATAGCCCGCCTATTTAGGTGGGCTTTTCTGTTTCTAAGGCCCTGAAGCCATGGGATTGGCCCTGAGCTGGCCGCTCATACCTATCTGTAGGCGTAGCAAAGCACCTCCGACGTAATCTGCGATTACAGAGGGTCATGCGGTGATAGCCGCGAGAATTCAGGGCTCTGCGAGTGCGCCGGCGTTGATGTGCAGAGGCCCTCGCTTATTTCAGATTTTCCCTACCGGCCTACCGATCGGCCAACGGGGGGCTTGCTTTCTTTCCGACAACGGTACCCCATCTAGGAGCGCAGTTGCCCTCGGTTGTCGTCAGGCTTGCCTGTCGCAACAGGTGTTGGGCCAGCAGCGCGAACAGCAAGTCCTGTTCGGAGTTGTCCGCTGGTGGGGGTACCGCGTCGGCTCTTCTTTGAGTACAGAAGGGTGGTGAGTTGTAAGCCTGAATCTCCTGATCAGACCCCGTACTCGTCACTTCTGCTGTGGGTACCTGTGTCGACGGACTGCTTCCTCTCTGAGTTGGGCGTGGCAGCGCCGGCCTTGAATGAGCCGCCTTCTGCGGCGATCCACTGTAATCGACCTTTCGGGTCTGTGCCACGGCGCCCTGAGCTAGGCTTCGCTCGTTAAGCACTGCCCGAATCTGATCGTGATCCGTCTCGATATAGCTCATTGTTGTTTGGATGTTGGAGTGGTTGAGTAGATCCTTGGCGACATGGATATTGCGCTCATGCTGCTTCATCAAGTCGGAAGCCAGGGTGTGCCTGAATCGATGGGGCGTCATTCGTACCCCGGTCTTCTCGGTCAACTTTCTGTACATCGCCTCGACTTGGTCGGCATTCATTTCCTTGCGTGCATAGTGGCGTGAGAAACGATTCACATTGAATAGCTGGTCGTGGTGGCTCATGCCTACCTGCTCGGCTTCCTGGAGTAGCCGCCGTATATGGGGGGCTATCCCATCGGTGATGGGGACGGAAAACTCTCGGTGGGTTTTCTCTGTCTCAGCCCGGATCAGGATCATTTTTCTTTTCCAGTCCACATCGCACTTACGAATGCACAGCAGCGCATTCAGACGGATGCCGGTTTCGTAGAATGTCTCGAATACGCACCGCCAGAACCAAACCGGAGTGATTCGTGCGCGTTCCCCCGTGCAGTGCTCGGAGCTATCTAGCACTTTCAGCCAGGAGCGAGCGCTTTGTATGGCATCGAGTGCTACTGTCTTGCTCGGCCGCTTTGGCGGCGTCACTCCGGTTTTCTTGAAAGGATTGATTTGGCTGTGGGTCAGCAGTTCGTACTCAATGGCATATCCCCAAACGGTGCGCAGGTGGCTCGAGTAAGTGTTCCAACTGCGTTTGGATAGCCCCTGCTCCAATACCTTTCGTCTCCATTCCAATACACTCCGATGAGTGATTTCCTGCACGGTGACTGTGCTGCCGAAGTGCTTCATGAGCGCTCTGGTTGCTGCTCGATAGGTCTTCTGGCTGGCCTCTCTGAGGTCGTGTGCGAAGAGATATTCCTCGGTCAATTGAAGTGGGGTCATTCCACACCCCCTTCGGCATCGGTGATGACCGTGAGGCTTGGGTTGTCCAGAGGCTGCACAGGGAACAGCAGTTTGGGATCCTGGAGCAGGTATGCCTTGAGCTCTTTCGTCTTGCGAGGACCAGAAACCTTGATGGTCCAGATGTTCAGGTTCTTATTGGTCTTTCGGTGAAGACCCTGTTTCTCGAACGCGCGTTGCACCAGCTTCCAGCCGGTCGTCTCCTTGGCCTGGGCCAGCTTTTCGAGCTCTGGATGCTCATGGACATAACGCTTGAAGATTCCTGGTGTGACCAGCATGGCGGTCCCGTCGACGGTATGTATCAAGGCTTTGGTGTCGTTGATGAACAGGCGACGGGCCGCGATGCCAGCTTTCATCCAGCCAACGAATCCCTGTCCCAGATCAGTGCTTCTGCTAGGCATAAATACGTCTTCAACTGTTTCAGGAGCGCAATCTGCTGGCTCCGCGGTTCCTAATGGCTGCTGCAGGTTCTCCTCCCCGCGAGTGTTCGTAGGAGAAGCAGCCGGTGAGGCGTGGCTAGTAGTGTCTAGCCCGCTTGGTGGCGAAGTGATATTACCAAGAAGCGCGTATAAGTCGTCCGTTTCTTCCTGATCATCAATTGACGGGTTCGCAATCGCCCGTATCTCCTTTGACGGTTTCGCAACGCTCGGCGAAGGTTGGCGGAGCGTCATCTTGGTTTCTGGTGCTTGCTGCTGTTCAATCGGATCGTTGGGGATTTCGCAGGTCGTTTCCGGCTTTTCAGGGGAGGCGTTGCCCTCTTCAATGACGAGTGATCCGCTGTAGGAATCAGGCCGCTCGGCAGGGTCAGCCCAAATCAAGGCTGGAGCGATCTTGAGGAGCGTGAACTTGTTTCTCCACCCAGCACCATTGTCTATCGTGGCCGTCCAGATGGCCTTGTCTTCGGCGTTCGTCTGAATGACGGCCTGGTCCTGGAGCATGTTGAAGAATGGCGCGTTGGAGGAGGGGACCCCTTCGATTCCCTGAGCCAGCAGGTAGGCTCTCAACTGATCGGCCGCGGGCTTGCTCACCAGCCAGAGTGCGTCCTGAGTCAGCCATCCATCGGACGGGCCGCTAGGTTGATTCAACTTGAACTTGTCCTTCACCAAGAAGCGAAGGCCGTCTGCCAACTGCCGCTGCAGCGACTGCTTCGGTGCAGCCAGCGCTCGATCCGGATTACCTCCCAACTCCTGCGCGACGGAGGCCTGGTCTGCCTTCACGATGATCTCGCCGAGGATCCCGGCGTGCTCGTACTGACCTGCGAACAGGTAGATCAATTGAGCCCACAGCTCTGGAAAGCGACTGAGCCAATCGAGTGCGGTGCGCGGTAGCAGTTGGTGGATGAGGAGTGCTGAGGCAGCGCCGTGGAGCTGGTATTCGCGGGATTTCACGTACTTGAAGCGGTAAGGCTGGTTGATCGGTCCGTTCCAAGGGTGCCATGTGCTGCCGTCCTGCAGCTCAACCTGCAGGTCTACGACGATCTTGCCTATGTCGTGAGCCAGGGCACCATACGCCGCGGCGGCCGACCAGGCTTCAGCCTGGGCTGACTGTGACTCCGGCGCTGCGCCGATCGGGAGCAAATAGGTCTGCCGTACCTTCAGTGCGTAGGCCACGATCTCCAAGCCGTGATCGATCATCCCGCCTGGATGGGCATGGTGATGGTTTTCCGAAGCAGGGAGCTGCTGGACCAGCTCGGCATAGTTGGCCAGTGGCCGCCGGTAGATCTCCTCGAATTGCTGCTTGGATAGCGAGGCGCGCTGCCAGATGTTCTCCAGTAGCTGCCGGCGCCGAGGTGTGCCGAGCAGCTCCATACTGCTCAGAGGAGGGAGGAATCCCCCTGGGGCAGCTTTGGTTAGTTGGCTGGGGGACGGCTTCCTGGAGATCCAGGAAAGGAGTTGAAACATGGGAGGCTCCATGACGATTCATGGAGCGGGCTTTTCCGCCAGATCAGGGCTGGCAACAACGATAAAACAACGGTAGCGGGGTAGGGTATTTTATTGGCAATATGCCAGCTCGGTCTTGTGGGGGGTGTCATAAATTCCGTGTTTAGGGCGGGTAGAGAATTACACGGAAGGGCGACTGAATCGGTCAGCGTAAAGGATAGCGAATTGGTTCATGGCTTGCTTCCAGTCGTGAGCGGATCGGCTCCATTTGGCGGTGATGTTTCGCAGCGCGAGCCAGATCAACTTGGAGGCGGCTTCGTCAGTAGGGAAATGGCCCCGGGTCTTGATGATCTTGCGTAGCTGCGAGTTGACATTCTCGATGGCGTTGGTGGTGTAGATCACCTTGCGGATCTCCGGCGCAAAGGCGAAGAACGGAATCACGCGATCCCAGGCATTGCGCCATGCCGCGCAGACGGTGGGGAACTTCTGACCCCACGGCCCATCGGCAAAGGCGTCAAGCGCGGCCAGGGCCGCTTCAGCACTGACAGCGGTATAGATCGGTCGGATCGCGGCGGCCAGCGCCTTGCGATCCTTCCAGCTCGCGTAATCGAGGCTGTTGCGGATCAGATGGACGATGCAGGTTTGCAGTGTGGTGGCCGGGAACACCGCGGCCAGCGCCTCGGGTATACCCTTCAACCCGTCAGTCACGGCGATCAGGATATCGCCCACGCCCCGGGTCTTCAGGTCGTTGAAGACCTTCATCCAGAACTTGGCGCCTTCGGTGCCTTCAATCCACAAACCCAGGATATCGCGTGTGCCGTCGGGTAGCACGCCCAGGGCCAGATAGACGGCCTTGTTGCGCACGACAGCATCCTCCCTGATCTTGACCCGCAGCGCGTCAAAGAACACGACCGGATACATGGGCTCGAGCGGCCTGGCCTGCCAGGCGGTGACCTCGGCCATAACCTCGTCAGTGACCGAGCTGATGAAGTCCGGCGAGACGTCTGTGCCGTATTGTTCCAGCAGAAAGCCCTGGATTTCGCGCACCGTCATGCCGCGGGCATACATGGCGACGATCTTGTCATCAAAGCCAGTAAAACGGCGCTCATGCTTGGGGATCAGGAGCGGGGCAAAGCTGCCCTCGCGATCTCGGGGCACGTCGATACGGATCGGCCCCTCCTGGGTCAGCACCGTCTTGGCCCCCTTGCCGTTGCGCTGATTACTCATCCGCTCGGGCTTGGCTGTGCCGGCCGGGTAGCCCAGGTGATGGTTCAGCTCACCGGCCAGGGCCCGCTCGATCAGGGCCTTCTTGAAAGCCAGGGACGCCGCATTGATAGCTTCGGCCGTCATCGAGCCGTCACCAAACGACTCCAGCAACTCGGAAGGAATCACAGGCAACGCTGCCGGCTGGGTTCTTGGTTTGCGAGACATAGACACTCCTTGACCTCATGTTATGCCCCAAACACGAAATTACTGACAGGCCCGTCTTGTGCTTTGCCTGGGAGGAACTGGGCCAGGCTTAACCATTGGGCACCTGCTGGTGGATGTTCACCCGTAGCCTTTTCGTGTTCGCCGGCGCGAACGCAGCCCTTTCTGCCTTCCGGCAGGCCCTTTCGGGTAGGGCTTTTACCCTTGTGAACCATTCCCTTCGCCCTTCAAGCCCATTTCACCCTTTGGCCATTTGTGCTCCGGTGTCGACGGAAAAATACTTCATGGGTCAGGTTTGGTTTTTTCGAGGCGCTGCACCCTGTAACCGGGCACCCTCTCGTTGCGGACCTGGCCAATCTGGCCGAGTCAGACAGGAGATGGATACGATGAACCATGACGACATACTGAATAACCGGGCGGAGCTACTCCAAGAGCAAAACGGGGATGACAGCGGGAGCCTGTGCCATGACGAACTCATCTTTGCGCTGCAGGATAAACATCACGTCCTCTCCCTTGGCTTGAGCACCGTTCTTCAGTGCTTGAGAATGGCCGAGCATGAAGGGGCGGTCCCCGAACTTCCCGAGGGCTGGTGGAGCCGGATGGCTAATCGATACAGGCTAAATTGATTATTTTCATGGAGAGCGGTGCGCTATGGATGTCTACAAGTTGAAGCCAGAGGAAACCGATGAGCGACCAATCGAGCGCGAACGTTTCGAAGAAGAAACGCGACGCCAGGAGCCTTGGTTCTCCACCTCTGAAAATGGCACGGAGGGACATTTCGCTGTCTGTCCCGCCTGCGACAATCCAGTACAAATCATAGGCCTTTATCATTTGCCCGCCAATGTGGCTCGTCCCTATGGGCGTCATTACGCTCGTTCGGTTCGAGACCTTGCCGAAGCGGATGAGGAGGCGCGAGAGAACTGCCCTTATTTCAAACCAAGGGTACACCAAAAGACAGAGCGGAAAGCCTCGGTAAACGGCACGCCTCTGAAAATACTAAAAATACTGATCGAGCAGTTCGACAGGGTTATCTACCTGCTGCGGAAAGAACTGGGCGTGAATATCTCTCAAAACTTGGCTATCCGGATGCTGGAACAATACAGAAGGGAGAGAGGATATCTTTATACTGGGGCAACCCTGACCAATATTCCCTGGATATTTGCCTATATGGCTGATTCTCAGAGTCTTTTTGGACAGCTTTTACTCGATGATGACCTTGTCAAGGCAGTCTCCGCTGAAGTGCCGGCAGCCTCAGTTGATAAGTATGGCCGAGTCTCCTCGAAGGTGGATGAGTCAGGGAGAAAGGAGTATTTCGATCTCAATATGTGCTTTGTGAAGCACCGGTTTCGTAAGGACAGCCTTGAGGGTGAGCTGACCGAGGGGATGGAAATGCTGGTTTCCACAGAGCGGAAAGGAAAGGCTATCGATATATATACGAAGTCGATTGTATTTAACCGCCAGTATTTCCAACGTTTGATTGCTTTGCCCGAGGATCATCCACATAGAGACAGCGGTTTGGTCGAGGCGGCGCGTCGGGTGCTGGGTGACTTGCTGCCCGCCGGATGAACCGGAGCTGATATTCAGCTTGGAAGTCATCGGTTGCGAGGCAGGTGTTGATCCAGATCCATGGAGTCGTGAAGCACGCGAACCACCTCGAGCACTTGGTCAGTCGCAACCCGGTAGAAGACGAAGTGCCTGGGCCGAACAACCTTACCGACGTTGGGCATCGAGCGGCAGTAAACGAGGTGGATACTGCGCAGCCCAGCTCCCAGTTCTTCACGGCTGATGCTGCCTACCTGTTGTGGGTCTGACGCAACTGCTTCCAGCGCCGCGCCGATGAGTGCCTGGTAACGTCGGCGCGCGGCATCGCCGAAGCGGTTGTGGGTGAAGCGCAGGATGTCGAAGATGTCCGCCTGAGCATCATGGGAGATGCGGTACTTGGCCATGCTTCAGTGGCTCGCCTGGTTGCCGAGCTCGTCGAGGTATTGGGCCAGGTCGTCGCTGGTGATCTCGTCGTACTCGCCGCGTTCCAGTTGCATCAGCCCACTGGATGTTGCGTTGCGGAGGGCTTCGAGCTTGGCGCTATTCTGGGCTTCCTGTTGCAGCAGCAGGCGCAACCCTGCCCGGATGACTTCGCTGCGGTTTTGATAGCGGCCGGTCTCCACCAGTTCGTTGATATCCTGCTCCAGCGGATCGGGAAGGACGACGTTTCGCGTTGCCATGAGGTACTCCAGTCGGCAGATAGCTAGTGGCATAATATGCCATAAGGCTTGCCAGATCATCTTTTTTGGCGTATAGGTGATAGCAGGATGCCTCCCTCTGGGAGCCAGGAGATTGATGATGAACGCGCACACCAACAAAGGTTTTGCCTCCCGGATCGGTTTTGGTTTGGGTACGCTTGTGCGTTTCTGCCTGCATGATCGTCGGCCTGCAGTGCGGTGGGTCAAGCGGACCTGCCTGGTCGTGGTGCTGTTCGTTATCTTTGCTCAGAACTTTACCTGGCTTGCCAGCGCCTTCATGACCTTATTGTCGTTTGGGTTGATTGGGTGGGTGTTGGTTAAAGGTGACTTTTCGATCTTCCAACAGTTGGAAAAAGATGAAGCCCAAGCAGCTCCATATGGCCGAGATGTTTTCGGTAATGAGTTGGATTGGATGGGGCGACGAGATGATGGAGTTCTTTCTCGTGAAGACTAGTAGAAAAGGGGCCTTATAGCCCCTTTTCTGTCAATCCCCTTTGGGGGAGAACGACGATATTGCCTGCTTAGCTACGCCACCACCCTGTGCTCCTGCCTGTTGGACCCCTTTGACCCCGTTACTGAGATCGCTGAGGAGAGCTCCAACTTGGACGCCTGCCCAGCCTATAGCAGTTATCCACAGCATGGGCAATATAACGAACATTGCCCCCATTACGAAGTTCAATATTGCATCTTGAGTCGCCGTATTCAGCCCCATGACTGGGTTGAATGAAAGATGTGGTGATCCCGAACCATAGAAGGCATCAAGGATCGTGCTGTCGATGTATCTGGCTAACTGAAACCAGAAATCGACGAACATCATCGCAAAGAAGACGACCGTCATCGTCATGGCAACTTTCAGTTGATAGGTGCCGATGACCAGGACCATCGGAATGCAGATGACCATTGCCATCTTCAGGAACGACATCACCATCGGCAGTGCCTGGCGGACCATATCCATCGCCGGGAAGTAGGCCAGGCTGCCCATTGCCACTCCCAGGGTGCCTCCGGCACGAGCCAGTCCATTCCAGACGGTACCGCCCACCTGCCCGCCGTAATCGGTGTAGACGTTACCCTTGACCTGGCTGGAGGGTGAGATCACCTGGCGAATGACAGCCTCGGTCACCTCGTCCTGGTTCAACCATTTCGCCCACTTGAGGAAGTTGGTCATCAGGTCCGGATCCACCTGGTCCTTGATCCGATCACGCAAGCCGATCCCTGAGTCAGCCCACCACTGCTTGCAGGTTGGGTAGCCGCCACCACCGCCCACCTGAGGCAGGCCGGCATCGCGGGTGGCGTTGTAGGGCCACGACTGACGGGGACTCTTCGAGTAGTCGGTGTCGTAGTACCCCGGGGTGTTCAACAGGAATCGGGAGCCGATCCAGTTCAGGTCTTGCAACGCCTTGTTGTCCTCGGCGACGGAGCCCAGGTCGGGTTGCCGCATGAACAGCCGCGCACGGGAGGGCCCGTAGCAGTCCCTGGAGAAATCAGCGATTTCCTGTGCTAGCAGCGGGTTGTTCACGCGCGTGTTGTCCACTTCCATTCGCATCTGCCGCAGATCCGTGCCGCACGGAATGGCCGCGATGGCGCCGCTGGTGAAGCCCTTGGACAGGGCGTGCATCATCGCCCACCAGAGCGGCATCTGCGCACTCTTGCCGGCCAGGCTGCTGAAGGAGGTCGACCAGCCGGTGTCTGCCGGCGCCGGCAGATTGTATTGGCACTGCTGGGCGCGGGCCTGGTCGAACTCGATGGTGTCGAAGCTCACGTTGACGACCGGGATCCCCGCCAGGGCGACCACGATGTAGCCGACGTAGATATGCGTCTCGATGCGGGCCAGAGACAACACTCCCTTGTTGCCCTCGTCGGCGCCTTCCCCGCGAACTTTCAGCCATTCGCGCATCACGATGGCAGCGAAGGGCACCGCGAACAGGCCCGTGTCCGAGATCATGTTCCAGATCCCGTTGTTGATGATCCAGCCGAGGAGGGTGAGGTAATACTCCAGGTAGTCATTGGTCATGAAGGTCATGCTGCGCCTCCCGTGCGGAAGTAGGCTTTGCTGAATTCGATGAGCAGGACCAGCAACAGCACCAGGATCTCGATCCGCCGAATGCGCTGCCGCTCATGCGCGCTCAGTTCCTTGCGCTGCTTGAGCCGGAACCAGGCGATGGCCAGGGCGCAGTACAGCAGCGCCCGCCAGGCGAACAAGCTCCAGTAGTTGCTTTGCCGCCAGGCCTCCAGGCCCTGGATGCCACCGAAGTGGTTCAGGGCGAAGAGGCTGAGCAGCGTACCGACCACTGCCAGGCCGATGACCATCAGCACTCCGACCAGCAGTTGGCCGAGAAGCTTTCGGGTGGTGAGCGTATCTGCCATCACGGTCTCCCTCCCGACTTGCCGCCGGCGGCAGAGGGGGCCTGCAGGCGATCGAGGCGATCAGCATCGGGCGCCGACTCGAACACGCCACTGGATCCTGAGGCGCGTTGTTGCCCGCGCTCGATGACCCGCATGGGGGAATTGCTGGCCAACTCGCGACGGAGTTCCAGTTCGGTCTTGAGATTGGAGATCTCCTGCTGCAGGAGGCTGGTCTGCTGATCGACGGCTTGGGTGGCCAGGCCGTTGGCGGCGACGTTGGGCTCCTTGGCGCCGGCGAACATCAGGCGCTGCAACAACAGGGCCTTGCTGAGCACGTCCATCAGGGAGACATCGGACGCCAGGCGGCGCGCCAGGACGTCCTGGTCACGCTCGTCGCGCAGCGCCTCGATGACGCCGCGGGTGATCGGCAAGGCATCGGTGCCGGCCGCAGCCAGGTTCTCGGCGGTCAGTGGCTTACTTTTCGACAGCAGCTCCTGCAGCGACTGGAGCTTCTTGTCGTAGGTCTCTTGGATCAGCGGGGTCAGGCCGACGCCTGCCGCCGTCACCGTCTTCTGACAGCCTTCACAGGTCTGTTGCTGTTGTTCGCCCAGAACCCGGGTGGCGAACGCGGCGGCTTCCTGGGGGGAGGACCAGGTGTTGCAGACCAGGCCGCTGTTGCAAGTGGCGGAAGGCACGCTCGACGAGTCATTCACTGAGCGGCTGGTCAACAGGTTGTAGCCCGCCCGGGTCACGTCGTTGACGATGCGAATGGGCTTCTGGCCGGAGCCGCCGGCCTTGTCTCCACCGACCCAGGTTATGCCATCGTTGCCGCCCTTCTTCTCCACTGCTTCGAGGGCGGATACGGCGTCTTTCCCGCCAGAGGCCAGTGTGGCACCCAGGGCCTGGCCTTCGGCGATTTTCCCCCAGCCGGTCTGCTCGCCAGCGATGTCAGCCATCTTCTCGGCGATCGCTCTGCAAGTCCCTTTCGAGCGGTCGTAGTCGATCCGCGCCTGCAGGATGCCATTGGTGATCAGGTTGTAGAGCTGAGGGTTCGCGCGCTGGATGATCAACGCCGGCAGCGACATGACCGCGCCGGTCGCGTTCTGGATGACTGAGCCCATGATGTTCTGGAAACCCTGTGTGGCACCGTTGAGCTGGTTCTCCAGGGTGGTGCTCAGGTTCATGTTTCCGCACATCAGGTCGTTGTTCCAGCCGAAACCGACGCCGATCGAGTCCATCTGGCCGGCGCTGCCCATGCTCACCGCACTGCCGCCGCCAATGCTGTATAGGACCTCGTCGCTGAGCACCGTGCCGGTCTTGGACACGTTGATTGGGTCGTCGGCCTGGGCAAGTTGCGCTGCGAGCAGCCACGTCAGCGCGACCGAGGTGATGTTCATTCGCATGATTCGTCTCCGTGTCCTTATTGGAAGTCGGTACTGCCGAGGAAGATCTGCCCCTTGCGCTGGCAGCAGGAGTAGGGACGCCAGAGCGCCCAGGCGTAATCGCCGTCGACGGCTTGCGTCTTCGGCCCTGAGTTGGGAAACACCGCGCAGTTGAGGCTCAGGGACGGGGTCAGCTCCTGCCATTTCCCGGTCGAGGCATCGCCCTCTTTCAGCTCGCCCGCCGGCCAGTAGCCGTCCTTGGGTGCTGCGCGCATGGGGAGGTAGACGTGGAGCTGGCCGATTCGCGTGGTGATGTCGCCGGCGCGCTGGGCGATGACGGCCGCCGTCTTGTAGTCGTCGGTCTGGTGCAGGAATCCGCTGCGCGGATAGAGGTTCCCCCACATGTCGCCGGAGAAGATTCCACCCACCTCGCGCAGCCCTGGGACCAACGCTTCGGGGTACACCTGCTCGGGAATGCCATGCCGCCAGCCAATGGCGTCCAGTGTGCTGAGGAAGTACGGCACCAGCGGGAAGGTGGCGCCAGGGCAAACGTACCCAGAGGCGCTGGCGAACCGGCTGAACGTGGCCCCGCCAGGATGGCCGATCACATCCGCTTCCTTGAAGCGGCCGATGCTGTTCTCGGCCTTGTAGTTGGTGGTCGCGTCATTGCCGGCCTGGGCGAGGGGATTCGGTGTGCCCAGCGCCGACACTTCCGTCCAGGGGTTGCTCCCGGTATTCGCATAGCTGGAGACGACTGCGTCAGGCACGTAGTGGCGGACCTTGACCGACGTCTTCACCTTGCAGCCATGTGGGCCGCAGAGCAGCCAGTAGCAGATCCCGACGACCTTGTATTCGAGGCACTGGGGCGAAAGGGTGGAGGAGACGATGGCGGCGCTGTTGATCGCGGCCGAGGCCGTGAACGAGAGGCTGAAGGTGGCGGCCGCCGCTGCCAGGCGGCGGAGGTTGTGGCTGGTCATCAGCGCGACCTCCTGGCCTTGGCGATCAGCTCAAGCGCGCGCGGTACATCCGGCTCGCCGTAGACCACGTACTGCCTGTCGACTACCACGGCAGGGATCTTCTCGACACCGAGACTCCACGCATCGGCGACGTCTTGTTGTGCCTTAACCAGTTCTGCCTGCAGGCGTCGCCCCGCAGGGCTTTGTAGTAACTGCTGAAATGCTGCCTGAGCTTGTTGAGGATCCTTGGGTAGAGCGTCAGTCAGCTGCTCCTCAAGGTGCTGCTGGGCATCCAGGAGCAGGACTCGCGATGATCCGGTGGCGGTGACCGGATGAGCCTTGTCGGTGATGACCCAGGTTTCGGCCTGGCTCGCGCCGCTCAGCAGTACCAGTAGTAAGCCAACGACCAGCGTTTGTGGCCGCCAGCCAGGGGGAGAGTGATGAAGAGGCATGGGTCTGTACCGGTTCGAGGAAGGTACAGACAGGAGACAGGATCGCTTGCGATGGGGCAGCAGGAAATCATCATCCTGCCGACAGAGTATTTTTTCAACTCGCAAAATGTGAGGTGAACGCTCTGGTGACTAGCTTAGTAGCGGAGGGCATAATCCAGCGTGCGGGTGGCCACTTGGCATCGGCGGATTGCGACGCTCTATTTCGTGAGCATGTTCTTCGAACAGATTTGGTTGGATATCTATTTAATCTTCATGGAGGGAAGCCATGACAGCTTTTGAAGGTGACTTGCAAGAGGAGTTGGTACTCCGATTCTCCCATAATGTATTAGAGCATTTAGGTTTAAAGCTCTATCAGAATAAGCCTACGAATGTTCTGGCTGAGTTGGTTTCTAACTCATGGGATGCTTACGCAAATAATGTATGGATTGACATTTCCAATACCTCCGGAGGGGCGCCAAGACTAATAGCCGTAGCCGACGACGGTCATGGAATGACACACACATCGTTGAGGGATAACTACCTAGTTGTTGGAAAGCCAAAAAGAGACGAGGGTGAAGTTAATAAGGGTGTAAGGGAAGGTTTCGCTGAACGTAAGCCGATGGGGCGAAAAGGTATTGGAAAACTTGCTCCTTTTGGAGTTGCTCGCCTTGTTAGCCTCATAACGGTGTCCGAGGGGATGGCGACTTGGCTTACGTTCAATTACGAAGGAATGCTTAAGTCTGAAGGGGATTACAAGTCCTTCTCAGAATATAAGCCTGATATTTTGGCTAGTAATGTACCGTTGGCGTCGGTAGACTCATCGCTGGCTGGAGAGGGGGCTAAATACGTTGAGTCGTTTAAGAGGCGTCTGGGGGATGATGGATCGGGTACATTAATACTTGCAGGAGACCTTACTCTGCGGAGGGCTATACTGGCTGCTGATCTAATGGAATCTCTCGGTCGACGTTTCACTGTTACGTTATGTAGGCCGGATTTTAAAGTATGGGTTAATGGTGAGGAGCTACAGGAAAGTCATGCTTTCCCTGCCTGGTATTTACGTATACCAGAGAGCGGTTCAAAAACAGCAGTAGTTCAAACCCCTGACGGAAGTAGAGAAGTTAGTTATTGGGTAGGCTTTGTGAAAGAGGCTTCTTGGCCTCAGGAGCAGGCGGGTGTAGGAGTATATGCTCACGGTAAAATTGCTCAGGACAGAGCTTTTTTCTTTGGAGTTAAAGGAAGTGAGATATTTTCAAGATATATGTATGCCGTAGTGGAGGCGGATTGGATAGATGAGTTAGAGTATGATGCAATTTCGACTGATCGAACATCCATTAATTGGGATGATCCAAATTTCGAAGGGTTCTATAGTTGGGGAGCGAGTAGCGTTAAGGATTGGGTTAAAGAGTATCAGAAGGCTCTAAAGCTTTCAGCTAAGGAAGAGGGTGGTAAATTAATAGATAAGGTGGTTGTGGATAAAAGCTTATACGTTAGACCTTCTGAAAAAGAACACTTGGTTGACCTATTGAGTGAGATTACACCAAGGATGCAAGGAGATGGCGAAAGTCAAGAGCGTTTAGTAGAGGCAACTGTTAAGGCTTGGGTGCATGAGCCAGCTCGTAGACTTATTAAGAAGCTTTGGGAGGAAGCTGCGCTATTTGATGCTGAGAAGTTTAGCCTAATTATGGACAGGCTTGTCGAGCAGTTGGTGCCAGAGAGCCTTTCTCTTGCTGTGGTTTTTTCGCAACGAGTGTTCGCTTTGACGCAGCTTGAAGGCCATATAATGCGTGGTCAAGAAACTCAGCTACAATTTCTAATAGAACAGTTTCCATGGATTCTTGATAAGAAGTACGAAAGCTACATTCCACGGCGGGCGCTGAAAACTATTTGTGAGGAGGCGCAGCAGCAGGGGATTTTTACTGCGAGGCCCGTACATGTTGCTTCCCCTGCTGACTATACTAAGCCTGATTTTGTGTTTTTTGTGGACTCTGCAGATACTCATATCTTGGTTGTTGAGCTGAAAGGTCCGGATGCTGTAGCTAGCTGGCCAGAGTTCGAGCAGCTCCACTCATATATGACATACTTACAATCTAGAGATTCTTCTAAAAAAGTTCGTGGCGTATTATTGGCCAGAGAGTTTGACCCTGGAATTCAAGAGCAAAAAAGTAATGCCATGGAATATGTGAAGTGGCAGGATGTATTAAAACTCTCGCGTCGAGACCACATGCAGTTGCTCGGAGGGTTGCTTGCAGGGGCAGATGCTGACCCGAACGATGTTCGAGTCAGACAAGTCTGTGACCTTGGTGGACATAGCGTTACTGGTTTTCTTGCTCAAATGGCCAAAACATCCCCTGAGCTTGACGAGATTGTAAAGGCGGTCAAGAAGTCTTAAGTGAAATTAAGCTTTGCAGCGTAAGGCCAAGTTGATAGGTGACGAGTGGTGGTACTGCCTCACCTATCATCTCTCGAAAAAGGTGAGCCTTTCGGTACTCTAAGACTTGTGGCCATTTAAAACTGTCGGGTATAGTCTGGAGCCTGGCGCACTCTCTTACACTTAATACACGATTCTGAAGTGGATGAAGTTTTACGTCGCTGCTGAATGTGCCGCTGGATGTGGTAATAGTGTTTGCAAGCTCATTTGGCTTCATTCGCTTGTAACTTGTCTTGAAACCCTTGATAGCCCGTATCTCGCCGTTTTTACTTTCTACGTGTGGCCTATTTTTCATAGGTTCAAGACAGGAAGGGCAATGAACTGTGAATATAGGTGCTGCACTAAAGCCGCAGTTTAAGCAGTTATTCTCCCAAGCAGACTTTCCACTTCCCGCCGGTATGCCTGCTATCCATGAGTAGTGTTTGTGCGAGTATACAGGTACTTGGTGCAAAGGGTCAGACTCATCCCTCGCCACAGTTGGAGAAATCCCGTCAAGAGGCGAGAGGTCACTTATTGCTTCCAGAATACAGCTTGGGGCTCCATCTATTTTAGCAAGCCAGTTGTTCGGTGCGAGCTGGTCCTTGTTGATTTTCAAGTCTCGTCTAGCGAAGAATGCAAGTGATCTTTTTCGTGTTTGCGGAACGCCAAATTTTGAAAAGCAAATATTACCTTGCCAAGATTGATAGTCTTGCAACGAGGCTTCGATGAATTCATGAACTCTGCTTGTTACTTTTTCCTCTTCGCATTTTATTTTCTTCATTAGAAAATTTGGTACGTTCTCAAATAGAACGAACGAGGGGTTTAGTTCTCTTATTATATAAAGTGCTTCGAAAAAAAGGCTGTTTCTCTCATCTCCTTTTGCATGCTCTGCATCATCTCTAAGTCCCCTTCTGGAGTTTGCAGTGCTGAAACTTTGACAGGGAGGGGTCGCAATAATTAGGTCTATGTTTTTATCTTTAAGACTTTCTACTATCTTGACTTTTTCTTTGCGGATGTCACCCCATACATGCTTTTTGAAGTTGGCAGTATGTACGGCAGCTCTTTGGGTGTCTATCTCGCAGGCAGCCAAACACACTCCGCCTGCAAGGTGTAGGCCGTAATCTCCTATGCCAGCACCAGAAAATAAGCTGACAAAATTAAAGTTTTTTTTCTTTCTTCGTTGTGAGCCAGCAATGAAGGCGGGATATCTTACTCGTCGCATCCTGTGGTTCCTAAATCATCCTGGCGCGTAGCATACGTACTTCGCCTACGGGATGCACGTGCTTCACGCTCCGGGCTGGCTCCGGTACTAGTGTACGTAGGCTTCGTGATGCATCAGGCTTACCAGCCAACATGGTCCGGCATCCGTGTTTCGCTTCAGTCACTCTTCGCTTCTAAGGTCGCTAGCCAGTCTATCGCCGACAGCAAGGTGGTTTCGTCGGCCATGCCCTCCAGCTTCACGCTTCGTTTCGTCTGGTTGTCTTGGATGACGAGGGTCGGGGTCGCTGTAATGCCCTTCGACCGTGCAATGTCGATGTCCGACTTGATGGATGAGTCAACCAGCTCGTTGTCTTTCGCACATTTCTCCAGTCGAGACTGGTCCAGTTCAGGAAAGTCCAATGTGCCGCCAGGCAGTCCGCCCCCGTTGCCGGCCGACTGAGCGAAGATCGCATCGATAGCGCTCCAGAAGGCTTTGGCGCCGCCTTGGATCCCCGCGCACTCCACCAGGCGAGCCTGGTGGCGGGCCGCCTCGCCATGCATCTGCAGGGGAAGATGCCGCCAAACCAGGTTCACGTCCGGATGGCTGTCTACCCAGCGCTTCAGTCGTGGGGTGTAGACCTTGCAGAAGGGGCACTCCAGGTCAGCGTATTCATTGATCGTCCAGCGCGCTTTCGCATCGCCGTAGAGGCTGTGGTTGGCTGGCAGCCCCTTCACCAGAAGCTCTACCCCTATGGCGGATGCAGCCAGCAAGATCAGCAGCAGCCCCGCCCAGGGCAGGGCGGGACCTTGAAATCGTTTCGCTGCCCAGCCGCCCTTCAACAGTCTCACGCTTGCCTCCGCTGTAGGATCTCCGCACGGTCCACGGCCTCGATGAGCGCCTGTTGGGCCGTATCAGGCTGTGGATGCTGTTGCAGCCATTCATCCAGGAGCTGCTTTATCTGCGGGACAATGTCCCGGCGATCGACCGCCCTCAGTTGAATCTGCTGCAGCTCCTCGATCAGTACAGGAGCGCATATCCTGAGCGTCTGCAGGGCATCTTCTTCGGGGTTCTGCAGGATCTGGGTCAGGTTGTCGATCAGGTTCTGGGTCAGCGAATTCAGAGCTCTCATTCGTCCTGGCACTCCACTGCCGGTTGGTCTGGGAAAACAATGGGGAAGGGTGGCAGGCCGCGCGCCTTGTCGAGATCCGCTGCGACCTGCAAGGCCGCCTCGAGCTCGTCGCAGCCGGTGGCTTGCATGATGTTGTAGCGCTGGTTCTTTTCTTCGTTCTCGGTCATTGCCAGGGCCAGGTAGAGGCTCGGGGGAACCACACGGAAGAGGTACTCCTTGCCCTTGGCCAGGAGCACGCCCTCGGTGAACTTGCCGCTTTCCTTGCGGGCCGAGAGCATCATCGACTTCTGCGCCGGCGACAGCTCGCGGAACCTGGAGATCTTCTCTACCTCGTCGGGGGGCATGTTCAGGCACAGCCACCACTCGATCATGTTCAGCATCGGTGCCCCGGAGGCTGGGATGTCGTCGATGTTCTGGGTGGCGAGCCAGAACCAGGCGCCCAGTTTCCGCCACATCTTGGTGATCTTCATGGCGTAGGGCAGCAGCAGCGGGTGCTTGGTGATGATGTGCCCCTCATCGGTGATCTTGACGATGGGCCGGCCCTTGAATTGGTCGCGTTCGGCGATGTTGTTCACGGTGTTCAGCAGCGAGATGTAGGCGATCCCGAGCTGGGCGGCGTAGCCTTCGCGCGCGTAAGTCGCGAAATCCACCACGGTGAGATCGGCTTCAGGCCAGGGCGTGCCTTCGCGATTGAACATCTCGCCGTCGGCACCCATGCAGAACATCTGCATGGCTTCCGCCATTTCGGCCAGGCGCGCGCGCCGTTCTGGCGCGGTGCCATCGCTCCTGGAGGCCTCGTAGAGCGCATCGCGCACATCTTGGGTCAGTACCGTGCGGTTCGCGGCGGCGCAGGTCCTGGCCGCCGCCAGGATCGCCTGGCGGACGGCGCTGCGATCGGCACGGGTCAGGCGCGCGTCTTCCTTCTCTTCGCCGCCGGTAATCATCAGGCGGGCGACGATCTCCATCTCGCCCAGGATGTCTCGCTGGTCGTCCTCGAGGTCGGCCTTGCTGCCCTGGACCGAGTCCGAGGCCTCGATGTCTTCGGCGTCCAGGACCTTCACTTGGTCGGGGCTCTCGACCAGCTTGATGGCGTCCGCGAACGGCGCCAGGCTGACGCCGGAGCCCGGGGCGAGGCGGACCCGGTGGACCGAGAGGCCAAACCGCTTGGCGAAGTCGGCCAGCAGGCCGAAGCTGTTGCCCGCTTCCGCGACGAACATCCGCGGCAGGTACATGGCGAGCATCTGGCAGATGAGGTTGGTCAGGGACGCCGACTTGCCGGAGCCAGTTGGCCCGAAGATGAAGCCGTGGGCATTCATCTGCCGGTCCAGCTTGTTGAACGGGTCGAAGGTCAACGGCGCGCCGCCACGGTTGAACAGCGTGAAGCCAGGGTGTCCGGTACCGGTGGTGCGCCCCCAGATGGGCGACAGGTTGGCGATGTGCTGCGCGAACATCATCTGGGTGTACCACTCCAGCGCTCGCTTCTCGTTCGGATCGAAATTGCAGGGCAGCCAGCGCAGGTAGCTGTTCAGCGGTCCCACTTCGTTCTGCGGTTCGACCGGCACCAGGCCGGCGCCGAGCAGCACGTTGCTCAGGGTGATGCAGCGCTCCTCCAACTGGGTATGGTCGCGGCCGCGCACGAACAGAGCGATCGAACCGCGATAGAGCTTGTGCTCCCGGCCGATCAGGCGGCGAACGGTGGCCACGTCCTCGCGGGTGTGGATCGAGGCCTGGGTGTCACCAACGGCCTTTTTCGAGAGCTGCTGCAGATGCCCTTCCAGCATGTCCTGCGGCGTCACGACCATGGTGATGCACAGCAGCGTGTCCTCGGGCATTCGATCGAACAGGGCGTTGAGGCCATCACCTTTGAGCGTCTCGCCGGTGAAGTGGCCTGTCAGCGGCGCCTTGTTCAACTGGTCGACCACAATCACTCGGTGCGGCATGGCATCGAAGAGCCATACGCCCTGGGTGGCATCGGAAACAGGCTGCCGATAGAACAGGTTTTGGGAGAAGTCGGTGCCGTCGGCCAGCGGCAACTCGTCCTGCAGGATCGGTTCGTCCGGCCGGCAGACCAGTTCGTAGAAGCGACGTAGATCCGCATCGGTCTTGCCGAGGTGATCCGGGTGCGGGTTGAACCAGCGGATCAACCAGTTCCTGATCTCCTGTCCGCCCATACGCGAAGCGACGATGCCGGCGTTCGCCAGGCCGCCTTGGATACGCTCGCAGATGGATTTCAGATACGCCGCCGGGTCCTGTCCGCGAATCTGCGCATCCGCCTTGCGGATCCGGCGGTAGACGACCATCCGCACGCGGCGCTGCTGTCCTCGCCAGGGCAGCTTGCTGACGGCGGTGTCGACGAACAGTCCGCCCGGCTTCGAAATTCCCTCCAGGTGATGCTTCATGAGCGCCAGGTACATCTCGCTGAAGGCCGATCCTCGCGCTCGAGGATGGACGTACTGCCTCAACTGCTCCTGGAAATTGTCCCAGCTGATCTCGTCCTGGGCGTAGAACTGGACGATCCAGGGCGAGGTTTCGTGCTCGTCGAAGGAGTTCTGCAGGGCTTCCTTTAGTGCGTCCCGGGCGTTCTGCATCCAATTGGGGTCGCGGCCCTCGGTGCCCAAGGGCACCAGCTCGAAGAAGACGGCACGCGAACGCCCATCTTCCAGGAGCATCACCTGCTCGTCGGGCAGGTACTCAGCCCAGGGCAGCAGGTCGACGAACGATGGGTCGTGATCGTAGATGCGTGACGCTTCAGCCTGCGTGGCGCCATTCTTGCTCCCGGTGTTGGGCAGAGGAATACCCGTGGCGGCCAGTCGCGCCAGATAGCGCTCAGTCGCTTCTTCCGCAGCCGCTACGTCCAGCGCTCCTGAATCTTCGGGAGCGTCAGCCGGTACCGACTGAGGCTGTGTGCGACCGCGCAGAAGGGTTTGAAAAAGGCCCATCAGTAGTCCTCCGTGCGCTCGCCCGGCATGGCGTACTGGACTCGCTGGTAGAAGGGGAACACGGTGGTATAGCCCGGTACCGGGGCGGGATCGCTGCCGGCCAGGTGCGGGAACACATACATGACCAGGTCGGGATTGGGCAGTCGTTTGAACTGGCTGTGGATCTCGTTGCTGGCCGTGCGGGTGTAGTCGGCCTGGTCGTTCGCGGAGGCAACCTGCTGCGGATCGATCGGGCGCCGCAGCGTTTGCCTGGCATCGAGGAGTAGCCGGCCACGGCTGTTGCCTATCGAGCTGGTTGCACCTTGTTCCCAGACGTCGAGCATGTTGGCCTCGCCGTGGGGCAGCATCTCCTCCGAGCTGGTGGAGCACGCTGAGAGGGTCAGCGCGCAGGCCAGGCCGGCGCAGAGGCGAAGAAGGGAGTTAGTCCAGATCTGCTGTTGCATGAGCGGCTCCAGAGCTGTAGTCGACCTTGCGGCCCTTGAGTTCGTAGTCGATCGCCAGTTGCTGATCGAGATGCACGGCGACCCGCGCGCCAGGTTGCACGTAGACGGCGGCGAAGGCCTCGCCGTACAGCTTGTTCATCCACTGCCGGATGTCGCTGACGCCGCCGGAGAGGATGCTGTTGAGGGCCGAGTTGCTGTTGGTTCCGGTCGTCCCGAAGCTGGTGCCGTTGCCGCTGAAGACGGTGCTGGTGTTGTTCTCGTCGGCGTCCAGGAGTTTGGCGATGCCGGCCCCGGCAGCCGTGAGTAGGCTCTGATTGCCCAGGTACTCCTTGGCATTGGATCGGCGATCACCGGCGATGCAGGGGATGCCGTAGGGGTCGCTGATCCAGCCGAGGCCGCCCTGGATGGTTTTCTGGTCGGCGCTGGCGGTCTGGTTGTTGTTGCTCTGGTTGTCATTCACCTCTTCGGCCGGCGCCGGGAAGGTGCGCACGGTCCCGTCGTTGAACACGAACGTGAGGCTACGGATCTGCCCACGCACGCAGGAGAGTGTCCAGTCGCCCGAGGCGGTCCCGCTGGCTACCGCGCCGGCGACGTCCGGCAGCTCGATGCCGTTAGCGGTGAGGTTGTCCGGGCCGATGAGGATTTTGAACGGGTAAGGATCATTGACCGTCCCGTCGACCGGCACACGACCGATCAGCGCAGACATGGCCACCGAGCCCATGAGCGTCGAGTTCTGCGGCAGCGTGTAGGTCTTGCGGACGAGCTTGCGGTTTTCCAGGTCGGATCGCTGCTGGCCGACGGGGTGCAGCCCGTCATCGATCCGCTCCAGCGCGTTCTGGCCGCGATCGACCGCGTTGCCGAAGGAGGTCGGGAAGCTGAATCCGCTCGGTTGGGTGGTGGAGCCGGCGGCCAGCGGCTGGCCATTGGCATCGACCGCGCGGGCGTCCTGGGGCTCGATCCAGACGATGTCCGATGACGACGAGCCCGCTCCCTGAAAGTGCTGGCCATCCTCTGGTCGCACGCCGAATCCTACGGGCAGGTCGGTGTCGCCGGCCTCGGGAATGTGGGTTAAGTTCTCGAGCCGTTTCTGTACCTGGTCCAGGATCGTCTGGCTACGGTTCTCCTGCTGTTGCTGCAGCTCCTGGGCGGTGTTGTTGAGCTTCTGCTCTATGTTCTGATCGATGTTGCGCAGGCGGCCCTGCAGGTTCTCATTGGCGGCTTTGAGCGAGTCATTCTCCTGGATCACCTTGCTGATTTGCTCCTTGAGCTGCCGGCTTTCTGCCACGATGGTGCGTAGTGTGTCGGCGGGCGTGTCGCCGTCGATGCCCAGGGTTGCCGCTTCTTCCGACGTTACCGTCGGGGTTGCGGCGCCTTGTGATTGCGCGCTTTCCTTCTTGCCCATCATGCTCACGCCGATCAGGATGGCGCCGATCACGACGGGGATGACCAGCAATTTCAGGAGGGGATTACCGGTCAGCGCCACGACGGCCTCCTTTGGGATCGATCTGGCTGATGGAGGAGGGCAGGAGCGCGTCGGCAAGGCCGCGGCCGCGTGTCACCAGATACACGGTAGTAGTGTCGGAAGCGTCGCCCCGGACCCCCAAGTACGGGTGCTGGAAGGTCGCGGCGACGAAATTGCCCATCAGGTCCCTGGGATCCAGGGCCAGGTGCTGGGCGCTGGCGTTCTGCAGCTTCACCGCCGTGACGTAGTAGTCGTCCAGCCGCCAGGCGCCCAAGGCGGTAGCCGTGATGGGTAGGCTGGGGAGCAGGGTGGTCAGGTTGAGCTGTCGCTTGACGCGCACCTGACCGACGCCATCCACCGGCTCCACCGTGCGAAGCGGGGCATAGAGCATCTGCGCCGCATAGCGCGTCAGAACCACGGGGACGGGCGTTTCGCGCGGCACGGCCTTCGGTGCTTCTGCCTGCTCGGTCTGTTTCGCTGCTGCCGATGGCTGGGCTTCCCGGGACTGGCCATAGTGCGGAGCCACGGGCTCGCCGGCGACGATCCTGACTGGCTCGCGCGGCTGTTGGTCGGCCGCTGCCTCGGTGGCGGCGATATCGATGAGCATCTGCTCGCCATTGGTTGCGTCCTGCAGACGCAGGCGCGCCGGAGGAATCGGCTCGTTGGCGAGCAGGTAGAGCGCGCCGCCGGTACTCTGGACGCGCAACTTGCCCTGCAGGTCCCGAGGAACGCCGACTCGCACGTTCCTGTCGACGAATACAATGCGTTCCTGGCCGACCGTCAACGGAATGGCCAACGGAATGCGCTCCCAGCGCAGAATCTCCACCGCGTGGGCCAGTGTGGGTAGGGCAAGCATTAGCAAGAGCGAGCCTGTCGACTTCCGGATCATAGACCTCCCTCCCGCTTGATGGGGGCGACCGGCTCCTCTAGTTCGATACGTTGAGGCGTATCGGAGTAGCAGTCCCACTGCAGGCCGAAGGGATTGGTCTCCGGGTCGACGTCGGCGCGGATGACGTGCAACGGGTAGCGGGCCAGCGCGCGCTTGATCTTTTCGCCGGCGTAATACTCCGTGCTGTCCATGTCCAGGTTGACGGTCCAGTCATTGATCGAGTGTTGGATCACGCGGCCATCGCTCTCGCCAATGCCCCGACCGGGGATTTCCGAGGTGGTGCGCTCTCGCCCCCTGAGCTCGCCGGCGTTACGACGAAACTCGAAGTCTTTCTCCAGGAAGACTTTGCAGGAGGGAGTGAGGTAGGCGGCGTAGCGGAACAGGTTTCCCTTGTAGTCCACCTCGCCGTCCTTGGGCCAACGTTGCACCTGCTGGAAGATGTAGAGACCGAATGCATAGACACTCTCTGGCGGAATGTCCCACCACAACCGGGTGCTTCCTGAGCGCAAGTCGGGCGGAATGTGGATCCACAGGTCCTTGCGGGCTTCCCAGACGCAGTAGGCCAGCACAACGATGACCATGCACAGGAAGCCGGTGATGAACCGGAAGGTGTTGATGTGTGCCTGCTGTTGTGCAGTGTGTTTTCTGAAACTCATGGGGACTCCGTGCGTCGACTGGTCCAGGCGCCGGAGCGCGTAACCAGGCGACGGTTGCCGAAGACGGGAAGGCGCAGCGAGAGGGCCAGCTCCACCTGGCGGTAGAACCAGGTGTCAGGCCGCCCCCGCTTCATCCGCCGCAGGACGCGGCTGCCGATACCCAGGCCGAGGGCGCCGACCAGCAGCGCGCCCAGTGGAATGCAGGCAGCGTTACCTGCGACCAAGGCAGCCGGGATGCCAAGAACGAACCCGGCTGCTCCGCTGGTGAAGACCGTGATCCACATTTCGTCTGCGGTCAGGCCGCCGATGACCACCGGTTGCCGGTTCAAACGGGTCGGCAGGAAGCTGAGGGTGCCATCCTGAAACAGATGTTCTTCGGGCATGGGAAGGCCCTTACATGATGGCGGTGGCTTTGGTGACGAGATAAATGATCAAGATCAGCAGGCCGACACCTACGGCTACGCCCGCTCCGAGATCCGACCACTTCTTCTTCCCGTCATGGATGGCGTGATAGGTGCCGTAGGTATGCCAAGCGACCCCCAGAAAGACAGCCGCGCAGATGAGCAGCGCGAGGAGCATCGCTCCGTCATAGCCGAAGTTCTGGATGGTTTGCATGATGCCCGATCCCTCCCCACGGCTAGGTGCCTCGGGTTTGGGGAGTGCAGCCAAAGCGACACCGGGGAGCGCCAAAGAGATGGCAGCCAGGCTCCGGTAGAGGGCGGACAGTTTCTGGAGGGTGAATTTCAGCATGAGTGTCTCCGTATGGGTCAGCTGAGGAGGAAGAAAGAGGTGATGCCGAGGAGGACCACGATCCGTATCGCGGAAACGCCGGCAGTGGCGCTGTCGAGGTTGTTGGTGGCCCAGCCGCGCCAGGTGCTGTACATCGCCCAGGCGGACCACAGCAGGAGAAAGGTCATCGCTGCTCCAATGAACAGCCCCTCGCCGGCCGATGGGGGAAAGCCAGCGGCGGCCTGGAACGCTGATGTCTGGGCTCCGCTCATGCTCACGGCATCGGCCCTCCGCGCAGGGTGTAATTCCCGGATAAGTCGGAAGGGTCACGCGGCTGCGCGCGGCTGGGGGTCATGTAGTCCTGCAGGCCTTGGCGGATGCGCTGCAGGTCAGCGGCCAGGCGTGAGTAGTCGAAGTAGAAGCGCTGTCCGGGCTCATCGGCGCTCTGGGCACTGCGGCGGGCGGTGTCCTCGAGGGCGTTGAGCTGCCGGATCATCACCTCCAGGTTCGCCTGCTCGGAGGCGCTCGCTGCGAAAGCTCCCTGTGCGACCAGCGCACTGCAGGCCAAGACGGCCAGGCAGCTTCGGCGAAGGGATGGATGTGGAGTGTTCACGGCGAATCTCTTGCAGATCAGGGTGCGATCAGCTTGCCGATCGCCCTGATTCCATTCCGCAAGAAATACTCGGCGCGGGTTCGGGGTATTTTTTTATGAGGTTGCGCGCTTGAAAAACAGCAGGTAGCTGACGGGCAGAGCGACGCCCCAAGCCCAGCCTTGGGCGTTTTGATTGCCGATCTCGGTTACGCCCCGCATGAGTGGCTGAACGCTCACCAGCTCCCAGCCTTCCTGGCCCAGACGCACGACCTCGGCCCAGCGCAGAGGGTTGAGCAAGGCGTGGTCGTCGGGTTCCAAGGTGTCTTCTTTGTGTTTGAACATCGCGACGCCCTTGGTGAGGGTTTTGTAGGGAATGACGATGTTCTCGACATGGTATTCGAAGGACTGTTTTATGCTCATGGTGTGCTCCTGGATCGGTTCGGGGAAAACCGCACCGTTTCAGGGGCAGGGGGAGGGCTTCAATCGAAAATACCCTTACTGGGTACCGTGGATTTCTGCAGTTTCGCTTTACTCCCTATTACTGACCACCAGCTCCTTCAGCTTTCTCTCGTCCACGTACCGCTGCATGATCGACAGCACCAGGCTGTTGATGGCGAGGACCTTCATCGCGCGGGTCACTGCGACGTAGATCAGGTTCAACTCATCGTCGCGCTTGCCTGGGTCGGTGTCGGGGGCCAGCGGGTCCGCGTTGAAGTCGTCGTACAGGCAAACGAAATCCCATTCCAGCCCCTTGGCCTTGTGTGCGGTGGTCAGGGTGATTGTTGCGTCCAGCTCATCGTCAAGGGTCAGTGAGCGAAGCTCAAGGATCCGCGCAGGCAGATCAGGGTAGGTCGATATGATCTTGATCGAGCGAAGCATCTCACCGTCCTGGCTGATCTCGGCGATCTCCACGTACTGGGTGTAGTCGCGGTAGTCACGGAGCAGTTTCTTGTTCTGGACGTTTTGGCGCAGGCCTCGGCTGAATGCGTATAGATCCTCCAGGTCGCGCAGCGAGTAACTGTCGATACCACCTACCCAGTGGAATTTGGGCTCCGGATGATTGCGGACCAACTGCAGGGCATTCTCGATGACGCCGATAACGGTGCGGTGAATGAAAGTGCGGTGAGGAAGGTCCGGCGGGAGGGACTTTTTCACCAGCGTCTGCGGACCCAGTCCTTGAAGTTTCCGTGTTTCGCCCTTGTAGGAGAGGATGATGTTGGCCACGTGTGCGATCGCGGGGCCGAATCGCCAGCTCTGGGTCAGGTAGTGCTCCTCGGCGCCGGCCATCCAGTCGCTGTTCAGGGCATCTTCTGCGCCCCTGAACCGGTAGAGCTGCTGATGGGGATCGCCGACGATAGCCATTCTGATGCGCTGCCAATGGGCAATGTCCGCAATCACTGGGTTGATGTCCTGCCCCTCGTCCAGGAGCATGCAGTCGAAGCGCTGGCTTAAATCGGGCTTGCTCAGTTGATACAGCTTCAGGTAGCCGTCATGGGGCATCAGCATGCCGGTGTCCTGGAGATCGACCATGCGCCTCCAGACTACTCGCGCCATGTCCAGGCCCTGCTTGAGGAAGCGTTCCTGGGCACTGGTGAGGAACGCCTTGTCGCGGAAGCGCGGGAAGTGCGGTCGGCCGAGCTCTGCGTCGGCACTAGCCATGTAGTTGTTCAGCGTGGCCAGCACGTCACGTACCAACTCCCAGTCTTGGGTATCGAGTCCGCGGGCGATATCGGTCAGACGCAGGTTCTTCGTCTTCTTGTGGGCGTACTGGATGCCGTACACCGCATGAGCCAGGCTGTGGGCGGTCTTGCACACTACGTTGCGGGGAAACTTGCCCTTCGCGGCTTTCTCCACCGAGCTGTTGTAGCAAAGATAGAGGATTCTCAGGGTAGGGTTCGCCTTGGCAAAGCCCACCAGGGTGGTGGTCTTGCCAGTGCCGGCGAAGGCTCGCACCAGGATCTTCGATGCCTTCGACTGGATGATCGGTGACTGTTCGTGAGTCCACTGCATAGGTGTCTCCGGAGATACGAGGGCTTCCAGATTGGTAAGTGTCTGGTTAAACAGGGGCTGCGGCTGTGGAGCTAGTCAGGGCATGGCATCATTTGTCGTTCGTCACCCTGAAGGCATCGAAATGAAAATTTGGCGTTTCGCGTTGATCTTTTTGATTCTGCTTTTTGCTGTCGCGTGGTTCTCATCTAGTGAGTTGAGATCACACGCTGTGCCTTGGTTGACTCACTGGTTCGAGGTGCTCAACCGATAGTGCGCCGGTGCCGAATACACAGGTAGCAAAGGTGCGTAATGACCATTGTCATAGTTGCCAGGCATAGTGAGAATCCGGCACATAGCGTGAGAAATGCCGCGCCCTCGGCGGCCCCTGTAGTAGCGTGGGGGGCTACCGTCTCCATTGTTGGAATCAACCGATTTATCACCTGTGCCACGGCATAGACGTATAGCATCGAGGTCACGCTGAGCCAGGCGAGCGGAGTTAAAACGGCCTGTCTGGTCCATGGACCACGACGAGTACCCACTCGAACCCAGGTTGCGGTGAGCAACCATTGGACTGACAGCAATACCAGGGCGACTTCAACGAGAACTTGCCAATACGTGCCGGCCTCCTTGAGCCTGCCCATCGTCATGAGTACAGCCGCTGAAAGCAGCAGTACAAGGACAGTCAGCGTGATCCAACTGGCGTGTAGAGCCGTGTCGCGCGAAGGCAAGAGGTGTTTCAGCGGTAGGGCCATGAGCGTCTCCTCGAGGACTAGAGGTATTTCTTGAAGGTGGATGCTGTGATGCACACCGCTACGCCGAGCAGCGCGGCGCAGGGCAGTAGGATGAGCAGGGGATTGATGCTGATGGGGATCGCCAGGTAGAGGGTCCAGGGGACGACCGCCAGCGGAATGATGCTGCCGCGCGCCTTGTGGTAGAGGTAGCTGGACTCCCGGCCGGCGCCGAACTTGCGCAGGTCCCGGCGCACCAGGCCGTCCACCAGGCCGGTGAACGCGGCCATCAGGAACAACGGGATCGTCATGACCAGGATCACCAGGCGCACAACGAATGTCAGCACCGTGTACAGCGCGGCCAGGCCGTAGTTCTGCAGCGTGGAGACACCCTGGGCGGTGAGATAGCGAACGTCCAGCGGGCTCCGTGGCCCGGCCTGCGCGATGGTAGTCATGTTGGTCATCCAGTCGACCATCCCGGTCTTCACGAACAACCAGTCATAGGCCAACTGGGCCAGCCAGGTGGCGGTTCGACCTGGCTCCTGCACGACGACGCTGTGTAACAGCCCCTGCGACAGCCAACTGAGTTCGTACTCGAACATGGCCTGGGCATGCTTCCAGCCCGCGTCAGGCCAGAAGAAATACAGGCAAACCCACTCCACGATGATTGCGCCGATCAGCGACCCGAACATCACGCCGAGAAATTGGAAGGGCGTACTGATGATGGTGCCGAGAAGGGTCTTCTGGCTCTCTTGTTGCTGCTCTGCACGTTGAGTGACTTCAGCCATCAGGCGGCATCCTCACCGGCGCCGAGGTGACGGAAATCGTCGACCAGGTCCTGGGGCAGACCATCCTGCAGGGCGGAGTATCCCGGCGCCTCCCACCACTCGCTGTTGGCGGCCTGGCCCTTGCGCATACCGGCAGCCAGCTCCTGCAGGCTTTTCGGCATCACCTCGTCGGGATCGACCGCCGGCAGCGGCATTCGGATCTTCCAGAGATTGCCGCCCTCGAGTAGCGCGAACGCCTGTCCTTTGGGCAGACCAACGATGTGGGCCGGCTCGAGCATCGGCACGCTGGTCATCTGCACCTGGTCGTGCGAGCTGGAGGTGAAGGCTGCCTTCTTGTTGTTGATCGCGTCGTTGGCGCCGCTCGCCGGCGTGCTGGTGTAGATCTGGACCTTGGGGAGCTGATTGGTAAGGAGTTCGGCCGTGGCGGTCTCGCGCACCCGCAGCATGAACAGGTTGTTGAAGTTGCCGATGATCTGACCGGCCTTCGCGCGGGAGCCGATCTTGGCCTCGATGTCGCTCATGGTCTGGGTGTAGGCCGTCACCTGCACGCCGGCGCCGCCCGCTTTGTTGACCATGGGGATGAACTCGTCGCCAATCAGCTCGTTGAACTCGTCGGCATGCAGGTTGATGCGGACCTTGCCGCCAGCGAGCGAGCCGGGCAGGCCGTCATCGACACCATGCTTGTAGATGTGACCCGCCACCGAGACCAGGTCGCTGAACATGGAGTTGCCCACCGCGGCGGCGACCTCGGTATCCGATAGTGCGTCGAGGCCGACGTAGACCACGGCGCGTTTGCGGATGACCTGCATCCAGTCGAAGATCGGCCGCGGATCG
Source organism: Pseudomonas sp. KBN12P06040 (assembly GCF_037574965.1). Taxonomy (NCBI): domain Bacteria; kingdom Pseudomonadati; phylum Pseudomonadota; class Gammaproteobacteria; order Pseudomonadales; family Pseudomonadaceae; genus Pseudomonas; species Pseudomonas sp. KBN12P06040. Next base: position 5,244,313 of record NZ_JBBELS010000001.1, on the reverse strand, counting down.
TTGAGGTCCGCGTAGTTGGGCGAAAGCAGCTCCGAGATCCGCCCAGTGGTGAGTTTCTCCAGCAGCGGCAGCAGCGAGGCCACGATCTTGTCGAAGTAGGTCTTGTCGTAGCGCACTGCGCTCTTCAGGCCTTCCATGACCGGGTCGGCGATGCGTTTCTGTGTCAGGTACTGGTCGATGGCCACGACCCGCAGGGGCCGTCCTTTCATGTTGAACGGGATGTTCTTGTCGTTGAGCTTGCCCTCGATCTGGATGATCGTGTCCCAGGCCCTGGGATCGTGCTCGCTGATGTATTTCTGGGCATATTCGACGAACAACGCATCGATGTTCACGACGTGGCGGAGGATCTGCTGGTAGTCCGGGCGGATACCCAGCGCGTGCAGCGCGCGGGCGATGATGTTGACGAACCGCCAGGCGAACTCACGGAACGCCGCGCTGTTGCCTTCGCCGGAGAGCTGGCCGGCGACGCGGGTGGCGACCTCGGAGATCCGGCCGAACCGGCCGACGGCGTTGTAGCGTGCCGACAGGTCAGGATGACCGAGATGGAACACGTAGAACTCATCCAGGCGGCCGGCACGCTCGCACTCCACGTACATACGCTTGAGCAGGTCAGCATCGCCTTTCGGGTCGAAGACGATCACCACCTCGTAGTCCGGCTGCTCCTCTGCGCGCCGGCGCCGATAGCCGTGGTGAACCGTCTGGGTCCGCCGACCCATCTTCGCCCGCCGGCGTCGGCCCCGGCAGTGGGTGCGGCGAATATCCTGGGTGATGAACAGCTCCGCGAGTCGCGTCTTACCTACCCTCGTAGTGCCGAGTACCAGTGTGTGGCCGACGCGCTCGCCCAGTTGCAGGCCTACGTCCTGTTCGCGCGGCTCGATGCCATGGAGCCGAGGCAAACCGCCCACGGGCGGCAGCGGCCGTGCGGGGTTCCAGGCCACGTCCCAGGCAGTGGCTTTGGCGACCAGCTTCAGGGGGAAGGGGGCGAACTCGAGCTGCTTCTCCAGCCGGCGCGCGCGCTCGTAGAGCGGCGAGGGCTCGACGTAGGAGGCGAACTGGGGCAGGTAGGTATCTGCCAGGCGCTGCGTATGCTTCTGCGTCCAGCGAAAGCCCTTGCCGATGAACAAGTGTTCGTTGCTGACCGGCATTTCGGCGCTGGTCATCGTGTACTTCGGCAGTCGGCGAATGTTCCGCCGGTAGCGGAGCACCACGCCGGCCTGCTTCAGCCGCACGACGCCCAGCCAGACGAAGCCCAGCGCGGCCACGATGCCGAACAGCGGAGTGAGGGCGAACGTCCACGGCGCGACGATGCAGAGCGCGGCCGCGGTGAAGCACACGGTGGTGGTGTAGAGCTCCACGGCAGGCCGCAAGAGCGCTTCCAGCGGGTACTGGCCAGCCATGGGTTACACCTTCAGGCTTGCCGGCGAGTGCAGGCGGCCCGGTCGGCGGCGCTTGGCATGAAGTTCGAGCACCTGTTTCCTGGCTTGCTCTACCTCATGATCGGGCAGCATCTGCTCCAGCAGCTCACAGAGGGTCGATTCGTCCTCGAGGGCCGTGGACGTCACCTCACCGCCGTAGCGTGAGATCAGGCCGAGCAACTCCTGGTACATGAGTTGGCGTGCCTGAGCGTCGCTCGGCTGCTTGATGACCAGGGTGATCAGGTGAGTAGTCATGAGGACTCCTACTGCTGGATGGCGGTGGATGTGATGAGGGCGGGGTAGTGCCGCAGTCCGAGCCGGTCGACCAGGTCGTCCGCCGGCGCCGGCAATATCTGAAGTCCTTTCCCCCAGGCACGGATTTCCGTCAGGCGCGCTTCGCTGGCCACGTTCACTGCCAGGCCCACAGCGTGGAGGCCTCGGAGCTCGTCGCCTCGCTCTTTCAGCCAGGTTCGAGACAGCGTGTCGTCGCCGACGAGGAACAGAGGTTGCAGGCCTGGGGCGTTGATGGCGCGCCCCTGAACCTGGCCTGGCGAAAGGCGTGCCGAGCGAACTGGAAACGCACCTGAGCCACGGACACCCAGGTCGCCAGGTCCTGGTGTGGCAGCGGATGGCTGCGGATCCAGGCCCTGGTAGTAGGGGAGCGCTGAGGCTCCGCCGAGGTCTTCGACAACGATCAGCCCGGCGGCCCAGGCTTGAGTCGCGAACGCCGTGCAAAATGCCAGCGTGGCAAGGATCTTCTTCATGGATTGGTCACCAGTAGGTTGACGCCGAGGACTTGGCTAAGGTGGCGGGATACCGTCCTACGGTATTTGGCGGCAGGCGCGCCGCCGGCGGGGCGGTGGTAGCGGCCGGCAACCTGGATCCAGTCCACCGGTCTTCCCGGGGCGGATGCATACAGGGCGTCCCGCTGCTCGATCAGGATGTCGGAGGTGGCGTCCAGGTTCTTGTACGGATCCAGGGAGTCGCAGGGGCTGGAGAAACGATGTCCGTTCCAGCCGATATTGACCTGGCCGAGGCCGGAATCGACGCTCTTGGCCCCGTAGAGGTTGATTGCCGCGAGTAGCGCTGTGCAGGCGGCGGTGCGGGTCGCGTAGTAGTAGGATTTCCCGGCGACGTTCAATGTCCAGGGCCAGGGAACGTATTCGCCGCGCAGCAGGACCTTGCTCTCGGTCAGCGCGACCGAATAGAGCACCTCGGCCGGAACCCCTTTGGGCAGGGCGATCTGCTTGTACGCCGGCGGAGGATCCACGGCGGCCTGAGCGATGTTGGCCAGGACCAGCAGGGCGGCCAGTTGGAGGGCGCGGATTACAGACGTTGCCATCGGCCGTTCACCTCCTGGACCAGGGCGGGAAGGGCCCCGCCCAGTCCCAGGGCCATCCAGCGGCCCTCGTCATGATTGAGCGTGATCTGCTTGCTGCGAACCTTCTTCGGGTCGACGCCGGCGAGGATTGCCCAATGCCGCACTCGCTCTGCGTCGTTCTGGCTACCGACGAAGTAGAGGTCGAACTCCTTGTTCTGCTGCTGCAGGTCGCGGACCCGCTGGATGCAGGCGGTGCAGTTGTCCTGGACGAACAGGGCCAGGCGCCCGCTGCTCTGCAACGCTGGGCTCATGTTCGGGGTGCCCGACGGGTTGGCCGTGCTGCTTTCGGTGAGGCGGATCACCCCCTCGCCTGGATAGGCGCGGGCGAAGGCTTCGTCGTATGCGCGCTGGTAGGCGAGTTCCTTCTCGACCCGGCGCCGTTCGGCCTGGACCTGTAGATCGGCATACCGCCGCCGTTCCTCTGCCGATCGCGCCTCGATGCCCAGCGCAGTCAGCGGGTCAATGCCAGGCGAGTACACGCCCCTGGGGCCTTGCATGAGCGTCTGGTAGCGGGTCCATTCCTGTTGGTTCAGTCCCCACTCCTGGGCCAGGTCGCTCTGAGATGTCTGCTGTTTCAGCGTGCCGAGTTGGCTACCGGACAGCTGGCTGCTGGTCTCTCGGCTTGCCGCAGCCTCCTGACCGACTGCGGGATAACTCAGCAGCACCAGGCCGGACAGGAGCGATACGGTTCTGTTCATGTGCGGGGTCCTATGGTTGGATGCGGACGCTGCGCGAGGCGCCGGCGACGTCGAAGTGCGCGGTACGATCGTCAAGGTCGGTCAGGCGCCAGGTCGTGCCGGCGACGGCATCGCCCTGGCGAATGAGGTAGATCTGGCTGAGCTGGGTGGATCCCGGAGGTGCAACCGACAGAAACCGTTCGCCCCCGCGATACTCCACGCCGAGGATTGAGAAGGGCGGAGGCTCGATCGGCTTGGGTTTCGGCTTGGGCTTGACAGGGAAGGCACCGCGCTTCGGTGGAGGCACGATCAGCGGCGGAGCCTTGGCTTGCTTCTCTTGCAGCGTGCGGACAGAACCGTCCAGCGTCTCCACTGTTGCCTTGAGCACCAGGAGATCGCCGGCCGAGGCGGTGGTTTGAGCCAGGTTCTCGACGGCGTCGGAGGCCTGCTTGGCGAAGGCCTGCGCGGCGTCAATGCGGTTGGACAGCGCCTGCTGGCCTGAGCGGAAGTCCTCGTTGCTGACCAGGTGCTGTCCATCCACGGCGTCGAGGCGCTCGTCGACTCGATTCAAGCGCGCCAGGATCGCCTCTAGCGAGGTCTTTTCCGCGGCACTGTCCACGCCTGATCGGAGCTGAATGAGTTGGTACTGCTGGTAGCCCAGCAGGCCGGCCATTGCTGTCAAGCAGAGGCCAAGAATCATTGATGCAGGGGATGGGCGTTTCATGAGTGTCCTCGCGCGAAGCCAGAGACACCCTCTCAGACTGCCCCCATTGAGGCAGTAGGAAATACTCGGTGAGTGGGGGTGGGATTTTTTTGGATAGGATTCTGGCGAATCGCCGGGCCTGATTCGCTATGCGAAGATCAGTCGACTCTGGGTGCCCTTCACACGCATCCAGGCTGCGTCATTTCTGGTTAACACTGCTTCGAGGAAGCCCTAGGCCATGAATACAGACCTTCCCCAGCTCGAACAAACCATCATCGATATAGCGCGCCAGGAACTGGCCGCCGTGGCTGCTTTTTATCGCAAGAGGGAGGCAGGGATTGAGAGCGCGCACGTCGATGAGGCATGGAGCGAATACCTGGCTCGCTACCATGCACTGAGCACGCTTTTGGTGCTCGGCCAGTTGCCTATAGGTTGACTGAAAGGCTATTCCTAGGAATTAAGCTATGACGAATTGCTCCCTTGATGCACTTGAAGAACATTGAGAAAAATGGTTAAGGTTCCTTGGTTGTATCAAGCTTGTAAAACTGATTTATAACCATAGGGGGTTATTATGAGTGGTGAAAACAGTCTTCTCGAGAGGATGGTTAATGGTAAGTTGGGGCCAGGCTCAGATATTGGTCCTGCCGATTCACAAATAGAGGGTACTTACCGGCGCGGCTATCACCAAGCTATGGCGGAGGTTGCATATTACCTGAAGAATGGGGGAACCTTGTCCGCGGCCTCACTGAATGATTGGGTGAGCGAGGACCTTCGTCGCTGGCGACAGGGGAAGGATAACGCCCCGATTCATCGCCAGATACTTCCTCCTGCAATTCCTGGCAGCCGATAGTTGAACTAAGCCTACCCGGTCCGCTGAGGCTCTATGAGGTGTACCCCTTGATTGCGAACATTGCCGACCGCGCGGTCGACGCGATACCAGGTGAACACTTCTGGAGCCTCACTTTCCTGCAGTACCATCTGCTCTGCCCGTTCGGGCGTGGTTGCCTCATCGACCCACTCATTTGCGAGTTCTGGAGGGCGAGTTGGCAAAGGTCTGATTACCGAGGAAAATGCTCATGACTAAGCAGTTCTACCCCAGGCTCACGGAAAATAAGAACCAAGAGCCAAGCCGCCAGGCTTGGGTTTTCATGGTCGCAATGCCGGCCTTCGTCCTGGGTTGTATTTTCACGTTCGCTATCTTGTGGTTCGGCCCGGTGGCCGTGCGTGACAAGGTAATCGCAGAGTATGAGGCCGATGTTATGCTCCTGGCCAAACAGCTGGACGAGGCCGAAAAATACCGGCGCATACCATCGCCAGCAGCGGCAAACTGATTGAGGGAAGCGACGTGAGTTTGCTGGCGATCTATTCGCTGAATATAAAACGGTCACTAGGTAGGAGAGAAAAGGGCCATGCCGCGATACCACGTCCATTTCATGTCCGTGCGCCAGGGGAAGGGGCTTTCCAACAGGCATACGAGACAAATAGACATTGAATTCCCCATCGAATACGACACTGACATTGAGGCAGTCCAGCGCTGGGCGGCAAAGGAGGTTGGGGCGGATGATGCTGTCTTACTGTCTTGGCAGTTACTCAAGGGCGCTGTACGTCCAAGCTGATATAAAAAAAGGCCACCCGAAGGTGGCCTATGAGTTCATGCTGCAATGAGTTGTCGTGCCAACGCCATCTCCACCGAGTCCCCGTCCTGGTTCAACGAATCGAGACCTGACTCGGGAACGTCTCCCGACGTGCTCTGAGCCACAGCGATCTTCTTCGCCATCAACTGCAAGCAGGTGATCTGCGAGCTGCCGGCGTAGCCGAAGAACACCACCCGCACCGGGTGCTTCTGCCCGATCCGCCACGACCGCCGCGCGGCCTGCTGCAAGGTGTACACGTTGTACCCCGTCTGCAGGAACGCGATGGTCGGGAAGTCCAGCAGGTCCAGCCCGGTCTTCACCAGCTCCGGGTTGGTGATCAGCACATCGATGCCGCGATCGACCTGGTCGAGGATCCAATCCTCGCGTCGAGCGGTATCGACCGAAGCACGTAGCACTGCCACCTTCAGCCCGGATTGCTCGAGCACTTTCTTCAGCCTGGACGTGGTGTCGCGCGTCCCGCTGTAGACGGTGTATGCCAGAACCTTGCGGCCCTTCGCTTTCTCCTCGAGGCAGAGGTCCACCAGCGCCTGCTCCTTGGGCATCAACTGCTCGTCGCCGAAGATCGCTGGCACGAAGGCCAGTGTGTCCCGGCTTCGCGGATGCTTGACGATCTCCGGTCGGAAACAGCAGTCCGGCCAAGCCAGCAGCACGTTGAGGACCACGCCCAGGAGCGTGGTATCTCGTCGCGCCAGAGCCTGGCGGAGCTCCGCTGTCAGCGTGGCCGCCAGGCGCTGATAGGCCGAAGCCTGATCAGGCGCCATCGGCACGTCGACGAACTCCTCCTGGTAGTCGGGCAGTACGTTGCCACCGATATCCTTGAGCTTCAGGAACACGGTGAACGGCAATACGAAGCGGTGGATGCCCTTCGGGCCGAAGCCGGGAGCCTTCACCGTGCGTACCGAGAGCTTCTTGCCCCGCGCTGTCTTGTGCGAATCACCGTCGCGCTCGGTGTAGATATCCTTGAGCACACCGTGGTCGCGCATGAACGACATAGCTGCGGGAGCCATGCTGCCGCGCGCGTTGGGCCGATAGCCGTCCTCGATCATGCGCTGGGTGAGGATGCGGAACAGGAGGTAGAACAGGTCGTCGGCGTAGCCGCCCATGAGCGTTCCGGTCAGCAGCACGGTTTTCCGTGCCTTGGCTGCGAGAACGCCCATGGCCTGGCCCTGGGCCGAACCGCTGTTCTTGTACTCATGCCCCTCATCCACCACCAACAGATCGAAGTAGCCGTTGGGAAGTTGTCTTTTTATGAACTCGGTCGGTTGGTAGCCGCCTTCGCCGAAGCCGAACTCGATGTTCGCCATCGATCGCTCCATGCGTTTGGCCTGCCGATCGCTGAAGACGAAGTCGCCCTTGGCGTCCATCAGGTTGATGAACTCCGAGACGTTGTCCACCAACATCGTGGCCAGGAAGTCCTCGCCGAAGTCGTTCAGCAGGCGCTCCGCCCTGACCGGGCCGATGGTTGGAATCCGACACATCGACTTGAGGATCGTTGCGCGCCGGTTGCCGCCGTCAGGCTTACCTGGCCGGATCAGCGTCCAGAGCGCCCCACGACAGGAGGAACAGGTACGTCGACGGTCACCACGCTCGAACTCCTCCACCGTGACCAGGTTGCCTTCCAGGTCCTCGAGGACCTGGCCGCAATCCGGGCACGCAGCGAGCAGTTGGCCGCCGGCGGCGCGTTTCTTCCAGCAGGCGAGCCGCCAATGGAAACCCATCCGCATCCGCACGCGGCCGAGGATGAAGAACTCCTGGCGTCCGTCGTAGGCGTCGCCCATCTGATCTCGTAGCTTGAGCAGTTTGAGCAGAGTATCTGGGCCATTGAGTACCCAGACGCGGGCGGCTGGGATGGTCTCCAGAATCTCGCGGCGCCACTTGTAGACCAGGTGCGGCGGAGAGACAACCAGGGTCCGGCGATAGCCGGCCGCGTGCATGACCGCTGCGACAGCGATGGCCATCATGGTTTTCCCGGTGCCCATCTCGGCGTTGATGATCCCGGCCTGCTCGTTACGGTCCAGCAGCAGGGCGGTGATGGCCTGGACGACCTCGGCCTGGGCCGCGAAGGGCTTGCGCTTGAGTCGGTCCATCACCAACTGGCGGTGAGCGTTATCGGAGCCGGTATAGACCGGGGGGTTGGAGCGATTGAGCGACTCCAGGAGCTCGTCGCCGAACTCGTCGATGAAGTCGGTCAGGTTGATGTTCAGGGGGAAGGCGGCCAGGGCGGCCGGTTGGGTCTGAGCGTTCATGTGCATCTCCTGCGGATGAAGGAAGAAAGCAGGGCATGCACGTCCCTTTCGGGTATCGGCATACCCTGCAGGGGGGAGTGGAAGGAATCGCCGTGGGGGCGAGGTCAGTAGTCGCTAGGGAGCAACAGGGTGGTCGAACTGCGATTGGCCTCAGTGATGATCCAGAGCCTGGATTCGCCGCCGGCGTCGATGTCGTAGGACGACAGCAGCCTATCGCCGAACTTCAGGGCTCTCTGGTTGGTGTTCCAGTCTTCCTGGTCCAGCGTCCCCCAATCTCCCGCCAGATGGCGGTTCAGCAAAGGCGCTGGGTTGAGTTGACCGGTTTCCACCAGGTGGCTCACGGCAGCGGTCATTACGACTTGGCCAGGGCTGAACAGCAGCGGTTCGGGGGCCGGCTCAGGTTGGGGCTCTTCAGCCTCTTCCGTGGTCGCAGCCGACGAGCTGATGGTCAGCACGCGGCCCTGATTGACCGAGGAGGGTGTCATTTCCCATGCCCGGATGATCGGGATGAAACGGTCTGTGAGTATCCTCACCTCGGTGATGTTGCCGTCTTCGTCTTCGGTGAATTCGGTCTTGCGGACCTTGTCCTTGTAGGTGTCACCCTTCACGACCAGGATGCGGCCCGACTTCGAGCGCACGACGCCGGAAATCGCGCCGGCGGCCAAGGCCAGAGCCAGGTGCCAGCGAGACAGCTCGCGGACTGGTGGGCGGGGCTGCAGCCCCGCTTGCGCGAAGTGCAGGTTGAAGTCAGGCCAGAGACCTCGCAGCCGCTGGATCTCGCCGGCGAACTGCTCCGGCTCCAGGGTTACTCGATAGAAGTGCTCCAGCTCGCTGGTGGCCGGCAGAACCACATAGGGTTCACACGGCCAAGCCGCTGGAATTTCCTCGGCCTTTTCCTGGCCCGCGCCGATCGCCTGCAGGCGAGACCTCACCTGATTGGCGTCCGCCCGGGCCAGGTCCTGTCGACGGACCCGGATGCCGAAGATCACCACCTGTTTGAAGGTAGGATCCGCGGCTGCGTATATGCGCAGGCCGGTGAAGTGGTTGCTCAACCAGCCGGTCAGCTCATCGTCCAAGACGTAGTGAGGAACAATCAGGACCATGACGCCGCCGTACTGCAGCAACGGCAGGCAGCGCTGGTAGAACGCTTTCTCCAGACGCCTGCGGCCGCTGCCCTGGTACTGCGACGCACCGGAGTGGTCCGCCACCAGGTCGCCATAAGGCGGGTTGAGCCAGAGCAGTCCGAACGACTGCCTGCTGATCATGGTGTCGAAAAGGTCACTGTGCAGCACTCGGTCAAGCAAGCCTCGAGCATGGTCGGCGCGCTCGCGGTCGTACTCGACAGCGAGGGCTTGGACCTTGTCGCGGCCGAGGATGTGTGCTGCCTCAGCCAGGGCAACCCCCTCACCGGCGCAGGGATCACAGATCCTCATCCTGCCCGACGGGGCGGGAGCGAGGGCCTGCAGAGCGCGTTCGAGGGTGACCTCATCGGTAGGGAAGTAGCCGTTGCGTGCAAAGTTGCGCGCCAAGCGCGGGAACATGAGGGCCATGGGGCCTCCTTGAGTCTGAGAGGGATGGCTCAGGCTTGCGCCTGAGCATCGGTGGTAAGAATGCTTTCGCGGATCAGCTCACCGAGAGTGGGCTCGAGCACGTCGACCCGCAGGGCGAGTCGCCAGGCGCAGACGTTGCCGATCGTCCCGGGTAGGGCCGTCAACATCTGGTGCTGGGTGAGGACCTCCATCACCGGCTCGCGCCAGTGCTGCAGGAGGGGGAGCGGACAGGTTTCCATCACCAGCGGCCAGAGCCTCTGGTGTGGATCCTCATCGCGCTGCAGGAGTGCGAAGGCGAGGTGATTGCCTCGGTCGGGCGCCGAGGCGCGCCGATCGAACAGCCAAAGATTGAGCAGGCTGCCGAACAACGTGCCGCGGAACTGGCGGGTGGTGCGTTTCTCCAGGAGATCCTGGTTTGGGAAGACAGGTAAGCGGCGGCCGTCCACGATGATGTGGAAATGGTCGATGCCATTTTCTTCCCGGCCCAGCGTCAGCCTGGCCAGGAACTCTTGTGTCACGGTGTCGCGGCCCCAGGCCGAAAGAAAGACCAGGTTGCGCTGCTCGTCGCACACGCAGGCGTCGACGTACAGGTCTGGGCACTCTTCGATCTGGTAGAGCGGGGTGGGACTGGGCATAGGAACCTCCTGGAAGGAGGAGCCACGCCGCCCTCGAGGGGCGGTGAAGCCCCTCGGGGGTGTAGTCCAACTGGTGCAGGGGAGCGTGGTGGTTACCGAACGCTCTTGGTGTGAGGGTCGAAGCTCAGCCCATCGTCTTGGTGCAGCGGCCCTTGGCCGTTCAGGAAGACCTGGCAGAGGTACTGATCGCGTAGCGCGACAGCCGCTTCCGCCTGCTCCAAGGTCAGCGACAGCTCCTCGATGAACAGGTCGATGAGCTCGTCGTCGCCGGCGACGTCGTTGTTGGACAGTTGATCCTCGAGGTAGGCGAGGGTTTCCTGGGTGAGGTTGGTGAACAGTGGGTTCATGGTGTGCTCCTGGTGGTAGACGAGGAGCGCCCTTGAGGGAGCCCCTCAAGGGAAGTGGTTGGTGCGGTCAGGCTTGGTGTTCTTGCGTCAGACGGTCTCGCCACTCCTGGTTGGTCTCATCGTGAGCCAGGTCCAGGAACTCCAGCGGACAGCCGTAGTAGAACGGGCCTGCTTTCTCCGGAATGGTCTTGTAGCCCCATTGCCCGGCCGAGCAGTCCAGCAAGTGCAGCTCGATCATGGTGATCGAGTGACCGGCCGGCTTGCCGAAATAGAATCCGGCAAGGTGGAAGGTTCGTTTTACGACAGTCCAAAGTTCATTGCCGGAGACTGCGTGTGCCAGCACCTCGGTGCTGCCTGCGAAGGTACTGGTTGGGGCCAGCAGCTCACGCAGCAGGTCTTCCTTCGTCTGATGTGAGAAAAGCCATCCCATAGGTGTGCTCCTGTGGTTGGCCAGGTCTCCCTGACGGGAGAACCCGGCAGGGGTGGGTAGGGTGTTGCTTCAGCGTGTTGCGCGCTCAAGGCGCTGGAGGAGCCGGTAAGCTGTTTGCCTGGCCTGCCAGTCGCAGTACAGCCATGGCTCGTTGTCGGCCGCATGCTCCGACGAAGGGGTCTTCACCCGCTCACGCAGTGCGATGATGGCCTGGTCGACGACGGATCGGTCGAACACTGCATCGCGGAACTGATCAGACAGATTGTCCAGTCCGACCTCGCGCAGCGAGGCGCAAACCAGCAACAACTCCTCGCTGAAGCCTGGGGTGTTGTAGATCGATTTCATGCGGCCTCCTTGCGGGTCCACACCTGTTGTTTGAAGTCGAGCTCATAGCCCAGCGCGCCGAGTCGCACGCACTGTTGGCGCAGTCGCTTGCGGTCGACCGTGGTGTCCAGCTTGACGATTTCGCCTAGCGGCCAGACCGTCCCGAACAGTTCTGCATCCGCGTCTGTGTCCAGAGAGGCGGCCTGCGCTGCAGGAGCCGGAGGGTCCATACCGAAAGGCGCGTCGTCCCCGGTTGCGACGGGGCGCAGAGGCTTCGGTTTCTGGGGCGACTTCGGCGGTGCCGCCGGTGCGACAGTGGGTTGCTGGATCGCGGGCACTTCGTCGAGCGGATCGACCTCATTGCCAGAGAGGCGCTCTGCCTCCTCGTCGCTGAGGTTGTCCACGTCGTCCAGCGTCATGCTGTCCAGCTTGGCGCGGATCTCGACGACCAGCCGGCCGCCGGTGGTGTAGTACGAGGGACGGATCTCGGTGATGGCGAAATCACCGCGGTACTTGCCTTCGATGTGCTGGTCCAGGAGAGCGTCCTTGATGACGAACTCCCCGATCGAGGTCGAAAGCTTTCCCACGTTGAACTCGCCATTGCGACCGTTGATGGTTCGAATGGCCAACTGGCCGGGTATGTTGATCATGGCGTGACCTGCGAAAAGGATGATCCCGCCGAAGCGGGATCGTGGTGAGGGGAGAACTACTCGGTATCCGGGTTGCCCTGGAGGCTTTCTTCCTGCAGCTCGATGCGCAGGTAGGAAGGCTCATCGGACGGCTCGACTATCGAGAGGACTAGCAGCGCGAGCGCGCGGTCCTGCCCCTCTTCCTCCTTGTGGTACAGGTGGAATTGGATGTGCTTCGCGGTCGGCTGGAGCGAAAGCTCCTGCCAGGCGGTTTGAACGACACTGGCCAGCCGGGTGCCCATCTCGTCGACCCTGGCAGGGTTGGCGAGATAGACCAGGCGCAGCCAGGCCGCGTTGGTGAGAACGATCGGGAGTTTGAGGTACGCAGCAGTGTGGCCTGCGCTGGAGTGGTTGTTGAGAGAGGTCATGAGAGGTCTCCGAATACGCAGGCCTCTCCCGCGGGGATGAGGTCCCCGCGTGGGTGGGTAGGATGCACTCCATCACTTGCGTGATGCGACCGCGCTGCCGAGTGCTGTAGCGGTCTTGGGTGGGTTAGCGCTTGCGCGCCGGAGCCTTAAACCCTGGCTCCTTGGGAGGCGCTGTCAACGACAGCGAGCCAATTCGAATTCGGGGGCTGGCGGGATTTCCCGCCGGCCGGATTGCTCAATCGTCAGTGACCGTCGCCAAACGACAAGCAGCGAATGACACTCTCGGCCTCGGACAACGAATATTGATCGCCGATGTGCTTTTGTTGGCCGCCAGCCTGTTCGGCAAAGATGCCGTAGATCACGTTGCGGACCAGGCCATCATTAGGGCAGCGGTCCTCAAGCCCCTCACCGATCTCTTGACCCTCGGTGATTAGCGCGAAGTCGTCATTGAAGATGCAGGGGAAGCACTGCAGTTGTGCATCGGAGAGAGATTGCTGCGTCGGGTGCAACGCACGGTAGCAGGGGGCGCAATCATCTTCGTAGGTTATCTGCAGGGTGCGTTCGATCCTGAAGTTGCTATAGCCGCGGATAAACGGATTGAGTTGAGTCATGGGATATCTCCGGAAATCGGAAGCCCATGCCCTTGGAGGCTATGGACCTCCAGGGGAAGTAAGGGGCGCCGAAGCGCCCTGAGGGTGTGGAGTTGTTGCAGTTAACGCGATAGGTCTTCTTAATATTCCCGTTGCGTCCAAGTGCCGTTGTCTAATGCCTGTTGGGCAAGTTCGCGGGAGGGGTAATATTCAACCGACTCGCGCGAGGCTGGTACTTCTTCATCAAGGGTGCCGATATAAAAGCCGGCGTTGGACATAAGAACCTGCAGCGGCAGTTCGAGACGAAGATGGGCGAGTGCCCGCTTTCCGTAGTGCATGGTGATTCTCCTTTCGGTAGGAAACACCAGTCCCACGGGGACTGTGGCCCCCTAAATGGGAAATGTTTGGCGATTAGGCCAGGGCAGATACCTGAGTATTGTTGCTGGCCAGGAACAGCCAGGCGAAGTTGCAGAAATGACTGCTGAGCAGCAGCTCTTCCTCGACGTCGCTGAGGCAAACCTCTTCAACTTCCGGCAGAGCGGGCAGATCTACGATTTGGATATTGCTCATGATGATCTCCAGATAATGGAGAACACCACGCCCTGGGGGAGATGGTGCCCCCCGGATGGGTATGCGATGAAGAGTGGCGCATAGCGTAGGTAGTGAAAGGCCCTCGGGATGAGGGCCGGTATTCGATCAAGCCGTGCTCAAGCAGCGGCTTGTTCAGCGCGCTCAGCAGGAGCTGCGGGCTCACCTTGCGGTTCGCCTTGGCCTTGCTGGGCTTTTTCAGCTTCTTCCTTCGCATCGTAGACGGTGGTGCCATCCACTTTGATCCAGGAGATGAAGAGCAGCCGGCCTTTGAGGCTTGCGCCGGACTGGCCTTTTTTCTCACCTTTCTCGTAGGTGAAGGGATCCGCCCAGATGTCGCCGATACGGAAGGAAATCAGCACCTTCTTCTCGGCCTCGACTGCTTCCTTGCAACGGCGGACAAGCTTTTCAGCCTGGGCGCCGACCACTTTGCAGTCGATGTAGGAGTATTCCACGCTGTCTGCCGCGCCATGGAGGGCTGCGACGGTTACGGCGAGGAATGGTTCACCTCGGCGGATCGGTACCTCGCGGATGCGATTGAGGTAGCCGATACCGGTGGTGTGCAGGTCGAAATATTTGGCTTCTTGGGCTTGGGTGTTGTTGCTCATGATGATTCTCCAGTTTCGTAAGCGAAAGCGGAGAAACACCTTGCCCGTCAGGGAAAAGTATTCCCCGCATGGGTCGGTATTGGGAGGTAAATCAGAGGGAGAGGGCTTCCATCAACCTGTGGGTTGATTGATCGCGCTACCGGAAGCTGGTGCGATCTTGGGTTCGATCTACACGGAAGTCCGTGTCGTAGTCTTTCAGATCATGACTACTGGGGGAGGGTTGCCGACAACGTCAGCAGCTCACGGGGTAAAGGATGGGCAGGGGAAAAATGAATGTCAATACCCATGAAATGAAAAAAGCGCCCAGTGTTGGGCGCTTTCATGGTCAATGATGACGGGGAAGAATCCGATGTTTTTGGCACCAGGTCTTGACCTGAGGCCAACTGAACCAGAGGGCTATGCCGGAGCAGATAACCACCAGGCTGGTCATGATGATCATGCCGAACTCGGTCTGGGACATTTCACTCCTCCTCCTCGGTGAGAGCGATACCTATGAGCTAGATTACCATACCCATGACGAAAGCATATGCCGTCAGCAAGCGGTGCTCGCTGAGGAAGATGCCCACCAGGCTCGCCGCAACGGCAGTGGTACCGATTTTTCGGAGATCGTCTGCGAATGCAGAACGTTTCGATTTCATGGTTTTCCTCGAAAAATGCCGGAAAACCACCCTGCGGGATGGTTCCCGGCAGGGTTGGGAGTGGTAGCAGTGGCTATTAGCGGCCGAGAGCAGCTACTTGTTCATCCGTCATGGTGGACAAGTAGTCCTGCCAGCGTTGGTGGTATTGCTCCTGAGTACGCCGATGGAGTTCCCAAGAGACTGCGCTACCAGGAGGTGCTGGCAAAAGAGCAATCTCATGATCGTTCAGGGACTCTAACTGGAGAGGGGGCCTCCCCATTTCGCTTTCGGAGTTGGGTGCAATCAAATGGTCGAGGGAACCCATCTTGAGCTCCTTCCTGACTGGCGTTTCAGCTTTGGCGGTCGCCTTGGCCGGCTTGGGTTTGCGTGCGCGCTTGGGCTTTTGCACCTCGCGCGTATTGGCTAGATACCAGTCATTCAGGTTGATATTCTTCAGCCGGACGAT
This sequence comes from Pseudomonas sp. KBN12P06040, assembly GCF_037574965.1. Lineage (NCBI taxonomy): Bacteria > Pseudomonadati > Pseudomonadota > Gammaproteobacteria > Pseudomonadales > Pseudomonadaceae > Pseudomonas > Pseudomonas sp. KBN12P06040. Next base: position 5,229,024 of record NZ_JBBELS010000001.1, on the reverse strand, counting down.
GGCTGGGATGTCGCTGATGTGTTCTAGCTCGCCAGCGGTCGGGCCGGCCAGGAAGGCAGGATCGATGCGCTGGACGCTCAACGCAACCGGCGCTTGTGCTTGCACTACGACCGGAGGGCGACTGAGCGCTCTGCGGAACTCACGCACAACACTGCCGAGGGCAAAGCCGATTTCGAAGCTGGTGGATTGCTTGGACATGGTGTTTCTCCTGCAGGTTGAGGGTGCGGAGAAAACACTGGCCCTGGCGGGGAAGTGGATTCCCCGCTGGGTTGCGGAAGGGAGCTTCTATCGACCGAGGCCGACCGACCGCGCTACCAGAAGCTATGCGGTCTTGGGTTGGATCAACACGGTGGGCTGTGCTGCAGCCTTTCGGATCCGAGCTGCATGGGGGCATGTCGCTGACAACGTCAGCAGGACATGGGAGGAGGTTGTACGCGTTGAGCGTGGGCGTCAAGGGGCGGATAAACGACAGCCCCTGTGAAGGGGCTGTCGGGCGGGAGCCAGGCGAAATCAGTGAGCGGTGAACAGCTCAGCCAGGCTCTGGGCGGTGAGGATGGCGTCGGCCCAGGCTTCGAGCTGGGCCTGGGTGGCGGCTTCCAGCCGGGCGCGATCGGCAGCCGACAGCGGGCCAAAGCGGCGCTCCGCCAATCGGGTCAATAGTGCCGCCTGACCTTCCTGGCGTCCTTGCTGAAGACCTTGCTGAAGACCTTGCTGAAGACCTTCGCGCTTCCAGGTTTCGGACCATTGTCCGGTGTGTTCGGTGAGCATGATGTAGATGTCCTCCAAGGTTTCGGTCGACGGTAGCTGGTTGGCTTGCCGGTTGAGTTTTTCGGCGACGGTATGCCGGATCCAGACGTTGAAGGCACGCCTTACACTATCACATTCGGGGGCGTGCAACAGCTTTTGCAACGTTTCGACGGCGCGGATCGCTTGTTGTGGGTGAGCGCTGTTTTCCAGGTGCAGGACTTGGGCTACCAGGTTGTCGTCCTTGGGCAAGGTTGTGACATCCAGGTGTCGTTCGTCGAGCAGGAAATAGCGCAGTTTGGGTTTATAGGCGGCCAGGGGCGAGTCCGCAGGGATCTCGAACAGGTCGGCGGTGTCGAGCGGGCCGCTCCATCGGGGGCTACCGTTGTAGAGGACGATAGGGAAGACCGGTGGTAGAGGCTGTCCAGGCAAGACGACCCTCTGTCGGGCGAGGTCCTGGTAAAGCAGACCTATGTAGGTCATCAGGCGAATGGCCATCCAGTAGTCGTCGGTGCTCTGGAACTCGAGCAACAGGTAGAGGTAGATCCAGTGGTCATTGTCGAGGCGAACGCGCCATAGCAGGTCGTTGTGTCGGTCGCGCAGGTCGTCGGAGACGAATTGGCCGCTGACTTTTTCCAGGGTACTGAAGTCCAGGTGCTGGACCCACTGTTCGGGGACAAAGCCGCGGAGCAGGTCGCGGACCAGGTCGGGGTGGGAGAATAGGAGTTTGTAGGCGCTGTCATATTGGGCCATTGAATTTCTCTTGGTGGATGATGAGGGCATCCCAATGGGGCGAGCGTAGTGAGATTGTGGCGAGCGGCGTCAGAAAGGGTCGAGCATGGTGGATCTCCTGTGTTGCGGGCACGATGGAGAACACCGATTCCTTGATGGGAGGGTGTTCCCATCAAGAGGGGGAGGAGGCGCTCCAGCAGAAGCTGCTGTTTCCGCGCTGCCGAGCGCTGTGCGGACTTGGGGGAGGATCGACACGCTGGACGGTGCTGCAGCCTTTCGGATCCAAGCTGCATGGGGGCATGTCGCTGACAACGTCAGCAGATCACGCGTTCATCATCGAAGCGGGGGGCGAAAGTGTCAAGGTCAAGCAGGAGGGGGAGCGGATGCAGCGGGCGGAGAGCGAGGGCGGAAGAGCGCGGCTGGTAGAAACCCTGTCAAAGGTTTCCCCAGCCGTGTCTGGAAGGGGAGTCAAGTGAGCCACCTGTGGTTGAATCGTCGATCCCTGGGCATTGATCGTCTCGATCCCATCACCCGGCCATTATCGTGGCTTGGCCAGCAAACAGTAGGCACGCATCCGCGTACAAAGGGAGCCCTGCGTATCACCGGCGGGCCACCGGCAGGGAGAAGGATCCCGATGGGTAGCCTGATAGTCCTGGAGCAGGAGCATCAGGCTACCCATGGAGAGGGGAAAAGGAGGGGCCGTAACACCAGTACGACCCTTAAATCGAGGGTACACCGAACCTCTTGAGAACCCTATGTGCCTTTAAACTCGCTCGACACGAGTTGACGGCTGCATGACAAGCAAAAGAACAGGGAGACACAGGGAGAATTCTCAACCAGATCCGCACGCCCCACCCGGTGTTGTAGCGTGCTTACGGTTTGGTAATGAGGCGAACCTGCATCACCAGGGCGCTACTGATGACCGTCAGTAGCCAGCGGGGTGAAATCAAAGTTGATGGCATTATGTGTTCAGAAGGCCGGTTTATCAAGCTGCGCCGGGGTTTACTGGCCTATGGAGGTTATTTGACCGCGACCACCGCGTCCTCGGGGATGGGCGCAGGGAGCACAATGGCAGTGGCTCCTAGGCGGCGCGTGACTAACTGGCCGTTGCGCCTGACGCCAACCAGGTCGGATTCCGTACCGGCATCCACGGCCGCCGCCAGCCCTGCCGGCGGCGAGGCGATGAAGGCGTAGCTGGTGCCGGCGGCGATGTAGCCCTGAAGCCGCGCTGGCTTGCGGAACCAGGCCGGTAAACCAAGAGCGGAGTCCGCCGGCGAACCGCTGAAACCGGGGTTGGCGTGTGCGTACTCCGCCAGCCTGGAGCGGTAGAGCAGCAAGCTCCTGGCCAGGGTATCGACCTCGGCCAGTTCGGCGCTCGAGGTCGCGTGGTCGCTTTGTACACTCAGCCAGGTTCCGGTGAGCAGGGTGAGCAATAGGGCAATCCAGAGCAGCGGCATGATATCTGGAGGACTCCCTAGTTGAGGTAGGTGGCCGTCACACGCATGCCGGCGGAGTTGCCGAATCCTGCGAGCACAACGGTGCTGTAAAGGCAGAACCGGTGTCCGGCTTTCACCATGGCGGAGATCGAGGCGTCTTCAACTACGTCAGCGTATCGCCCAGCGGTGGAGCGCGCTTGACCAACGATCACGCCATCGACTTCCAGGCGCAGAACGCCGGGGCCGGAGCCATTGATCAGCGCGTCCCTGGATACCGCTTGGCAGTGGGTGCGGGGTCGGTTATCGGCGGGATACTGTGCCAGCACCACAGGGGTGGCGATATTCACGCCACTGGGCCGTTTCCACAGCCCATCGGTGCAGAATAGGGGGCCGCTGTTGTCTCTGCCTACCAGGCCATTGGGGGCGCATCCTGCATTTTCTGCCGCCAAACCATTGATCTGAAGGTACTCGCCGACGGTCGTTCTACCTTCGGAGCTGAGCTTTCCCCCTCTCAATTCTCCGCCGGTATAAACGTTCTTGTTCATCCACGACCTGACCCATGTGCTGTCACTCATATACCAGCCACCGTCCCACCGTTCGTTGTACCAACCTGAGTTACCGCGGGTCCTGAACCAGCCTCCGGTGTACGTCTCGCCGGCGACGTCAGCAGTGCCGGCTTTCACCGTGCCAGTGGCTGTCACGTTGCGCGCGCTGATGTCCGCGCTGGTCGTGATGTTTCCGCTGGCGGTGACCGCTCCGGCTGCGGCGATATTGTTGCCGCCCATATTCAATGCCGTGTTCATCCGGTTGAGCTCGGGATGACCCGGGACGGCATTGCGGTAGAGGTACTCGTTGGCAATGGCGCCGTCCTGGAAGAACAGCGCCGTCGCCAGGTGTCCAGCGCCGGGAGCGCTACCGAAATTGCTCAAGGCCACCTGCCAGGCGGCGCCCTGGGCGACACTGGTGTTGGTTTTCGAGATGTAGCCCCCGGTGGCTCCCATGAGCTGCGCGATCCGGCGGATCGAGAGTTCGGAAGCTACCTGTCCACCCGTGGTCACGATCAGCGTTTCGAGCTGGTTGGCCGCCGGCTTGCGGGCCAGTACCTGGTATTGCTGGCCGTAGATGTTGGTGTCGCGGAAGCCTGCGGGCAGGTAACGGGTGTTGCGCAACATCGGGACGGTGATCACCGCCGGGGCCGTGGCGCCGGCGCTGGCCAGAACCGTGCTGAAGTTGTCCTTCAGGTACTTCTCCGCTGCCTTGGCCACCTGCTGTTGCTGCTGGGCCGCGTGCTGTTCATTCAGGCCGTCTAGATAGCTCATCAAGACTGAAATCCCGCCGGTAGTCGCGATGGCGATAACGATCAAGGCGATCATTAATTCAATTGAGATAAAGCCGCGGCTGAGCTTGAGGTTATTCATAGATAGGCTCCCACAGGCTTTTGCGAGCCTGGCGATTCACATCGTCCTCAAGTAGATGAATCTGCTGCCGGCGGATCTTATCGCGCATGGCGACGGAGTCCACTCCGGTGAAAAGCAACGGTTCTGCGTGCAGTCTTCGAGCGCCGCCATCACTTACCAACTCCTGGCAGATCACGGCCTGAATGCCTTCAGCCACGACGTCGTAGGCATTGGACGCGAGGGGTTTGGCCAGGGTGATCAGCCGTTCGATGGCTTGCGGGCAGTTCTTGGCGTGGATGGTCGATATGACCAGGTTGCCGTTCAGCGAAGCTTTGCAAGCCTGATAGGCGGTGTCTTCGTCGCGGATCTCGCCGATCAATATCAGGTCGGCTCCGGTACGCAGGGTGCGCAACAGGGCTTCGCTGTAGCCTCCCGAGCGTCGTGAGGTTCTGACTTGGATACAGCGGCCGAGTCCATGTTGGCCGCTGAGATTGGTTTCTTGTGGATCCTCGACTGTGAAGCCAACCCCGCCCAGGGTCTGCAGTCGGGCGAGAATCAGCGAGGCGGCGGAGCTGGTCTTGCCGGTCGCCATATCGCCACAGAACAGGATCAAGCCCTGCAGTTGCGGGTTCAGGAGCGTAGCGACCACCTCGCTCGGATAGCCGATATCCTCGAAGCTTCGAACTTGGGCTGTCGACCGGCGCAGCACGAAGACACTCCCGCCGTTGAAAGCATCTTCCAGTTGGGTGACGCGCAGCAGCACACCGTCGACGACGATGGCGAACTCGGGATCCTGCAGCTCCTCCAGCGTTTGCCTGCAGAGCTGGAGCAGTTCCTGGGCGTGCGACTCCCACTCGCGAGGCACCTCGACTCGGCGCGCGCCGACGCCGGCCAGGCCCTTCACGTCGGCGAAGCCTTCACCGAGGTAAAGGTCGACGAACTGAGCCTGAATGATCGGGTTCACACTCACGAACTGTAGGTCCAGGTAATGCTGTTGCTATCGCTGCTGCAGGCCTGGGTCGCAGCCGCAGTGGTGACCTCACCAGTGATAGCGGTGCCGCTGTTGATCTTGGTCTGCTCGAAGGTGTTCTTCGCGATTTTGGTGCCCAGGGTGATACAGGCATCCTTGGGCAGCTTGCTGGTGGTGATCGAGAAGCCCATGCCGGTGGACGAGACAGTGACCGATCCGCCGTAGACGTTGTAGACGACGCCGGAGGAGACACTCATGTTCTTCGGCACGCCGTTGATTGCGATCAGGCTCGGGATCAGGTTGGTACCGCTGGAGCCGTAGCCCGAAGAGGTCTTCAGGGCACGTGCGTTGGCCGCAATGACGCTGATGTTGCGCTGTTCCTCGTTGGCGTTGGACGAACTGAACATCCCTGCCGCTGCGGCCAGCCCCAGGCCGACTCCGATGGCGATGATGATCAGCACGATGATCATCTCGATGGAAACGAAACCGCCCTGCGTCGGACGGGAAGTGCGTTGCGTAGTGCTCATGGAGCGCTCCTTGGTGAGGTTTCAGTGGTTCATGGATTGGATGAGCTGCTGTGCCTGGTAGGCGCCGAGCAGGACCAGGATCATCAGCGCGCCGATGAAGATCAGGGCGAAGTTCTTCACCAGCCCGGCGGCCAGCTCGATCTGCTTGAGGCTGGTCTCCTGCCAGCGGCGGCTGAACTTGACCAGCGCTTCGGAGAGGCCTCCCCGGTTGGCGAGGATGCACAGGTACTGGATGGCCTGTCGGTCGGGGAAATCGTGACCGGCGCTGCGAAGGGCGACTCCCAGGTTCTGGCCCAGGCCCACGCCGTAGCGAGCAGCTTCCAAGCGCTGCTTCAGCCAGGGCGGGGAGATCTTGATCATGCTGGCCAGGCTGTCGTAGGGGCGTATGCCGGCGTTGAGCATGACGGCCATGTTCAGCAGGAAGGTGGTGCCCTGGAGCATGCGGTAGATGGACCAGGGCGGCAGCATCCGGTCCAGCCAGACCCGGCCTTTCCAGCGGTAGGTCGGCAACGTGACGATGACCACCACCGTGAGGGTGATTACGGCGACCAGAACGTAGATACCAGGTCCTGTGACGAAGCTGGCAATGGCGTTGAGCGTGGCGAGCGGGCCGGTCCACGTGACTGGGTCGGAGAGCCTGGCCAGGCTGGGGACCATGCGATAGGCCACGATGCACAGCAGGAACACCATCATGGCGGACAGCGCCGAGGGATAGAGCAGCGCCTGCCAGATGGTGGCGCGGATCCTGGCCTGGGCCTCGACCAGGGAGACGGCATCGCCCATGGCCTGAACCAGGTTGCCGCTCATCTCGCCGGCCTCGATCAGCGCTCGCTCCTGGGCGGGTAGATAGAGCGCCATGGCGGTGGCCAGACGCTTGCCGTTGGACAGCCCCATCAGCGCTTCGCGACTGGCGATGGCCACCGGATGAAACGGATGCTGTCCCTCATGAGCGAAGATCTTGTGTACCTCTGCCACAGCGTCCTTCAGCGGGACCCCGTTTTCGAGCAGGGTGGACATGCTTTCGTAGAACTGCAGGCGTTCCTTGCGGCCGAACTGCTTGCTGTAGAAGGCGAACTGCAACTGCTCCCAGAAGCCCCCCATCAGCACGCCTCCTGCGAGTAGAAGCTGTCGTCGAGCAGATGCTCATCGAAGTCGAGTGGCCCAATGAAATCCTCGACCATCTGCGGGTCGAACATGCCCTCGTTGATGCGGCGGATGGCGTGGGCGTGCTTGGTGATGCCCTGCATGGTCTTGACCCAGTAGTTGCGTGCCTCGGCTGGGCCGCCTTTGGCGAACACACGCATGAAGGCCAGGGTGGGCAGCACCACCTCGGCGACGATCGAGCGGCCGTTGACCCCGGAGCCACGGCAGGCCTGGCAGCCAGGCCCCTTGACGTACACCTGGGAAACATCGGTCAAGCGCTGGACCCGTTCGACCAGGTCGAGCGCGAGCTGGTCTTGGTGGTCTTGGAAGCGCACTTTGCAGTGGGGGCAGAGCTTGGGCAGCAGGCTCTGGTTGATCAGGCCGGTCAGCAGGGCCGGATCGAACAGCAAGCCGGGGTCGACGCCCAGGTCCTTCAGGCGCTGGACAATGCCGATCGCGCTGTTGGTGTGCAGGGTCGACCACAGGCCGTGCCCGGTCATCGCACCACGGAACGCGGCGACAGCGGCGAAGAGGTCGCGTACCTCGCCGATCATCATGTAGTCCGGATCCAGGCGCATGCCGTTGGCGATGCCTGCGGCCCAGGCCTGGCGTTCTGCGTCTGGGTCGGTGGCGTCGTAGACCAGTGGGGTCTGGTTGATGCCTTCGCCGCGAATGCGGTATTCCGGCGGATCCTCGATGGTCAGGATGTGCTTGGATCCGCCATGGAGCTTGTCGAGGCCTTCCATGGTGACCTTCAAGGTCATCGACTTCCCTGACCCGGTGGGGCCGGACAGGATGTTGATGCCGTAGGGCATACGCATCATGCGATCGAACAGTGCGTTCTGCTCGGGCAGGTAGCCGAGCTGCTCCAGGCTGTCGAGGCCGGTGTCGTCGTAGAGCAGCCGCAGGATCATCAAGAACCCCCCGGCACGCGGGCGGGTAGCGATCCGGGCACTGAACAGGTTGAGCTTCTCGACGAAGGTCTGGCTCATCCGCGCATCCTGGTCCAGTTGCGGCTTGAAAAGTGGCTCGGCCACGTCGCACATGGATTGGTAGATGGTGGCGCAGAGTTCGTGCAGCTCCTGGCTGCGGAACTGCTCGACGGTCTTCAGCAGGCCGTCGACGCGGAAACGGATCTTGCTGCCGGTGCCGGCGGGACTCACGACGAAATGCACGTCACTGGCGCGCAGCTCAGTGGCCTTACGAATGATCTTGACCACGCGCTCCTGCATCTGGGTGGCGCGCTGGCCATCGCTATCGACCAGGCCGTCAATGGCGACGGCGCGGTAAAGCTGGTGAATGGTCTGCAGGTCGGTGAGGTTGAGCTGGTATTGGAAGCCACGGCGATCGAGACGGTCGATGAACGACAGAACGTGTATGTCGTTCTGGTGGCTCTCCGATAGATAGAGCGTGCCGTCGGCGGCCAGGGCCATGATTTCCTGCAGGAACTTCGATACCTCCCATTCACCACCGTCGGCGGTGAGCAGTTGGGTCACCATGGAGGGCTGCGCAAGTGCGGCAATCTGAAGGTTCGTCATGGCGGTACCTACTGGATGAACGGCTGCGGTACCGCCCCGGGCAGCGCCGGCGGAACGGAGGCGCCTTGGGCCGAGGAGGCGGCTTGGGTCGGGGCAACGCTGGAGAAGCCCACGGGCACGCGGTTGCCGTCCTTGTCGGTGAGTACGACCTGGTCCAGGGAGATCGACTCGACGCGGTAGTTGCCCGGCAGCTCCGCGCCGCTGGCGGCGTCCACCTCGTACCCGCCCGGGAACAAGAATGTGGCAGTCATCTTGCCGCCGGCGCCGTAGATGGTCCGCACCACCGGCGGAACCGGCTGCGTGATCGTCGGCGGCGGCGCCGGCACCGGCATGGCGAACGTCTGCCCCTGGGCGCTGACGACCTGGCCGGTTTCGCCTTTGCCCTCCAGTTGCCGCTGCGCCGTGGCCAGACGCACCTTGGCCTCGGTGAGGATGGCCTGGGCCTGGATCTCCGCCAGTTCGCCAACGGTGCCGGCGCAGGCCTGGCCGGACGCGAGGAGGAAGAGCACGGCCACGGCCATGCCGATCGGCTCAGTTCGCATAGATTTCTCCTGTGACAGTCCAGTCCAACTGGCTGTCCTTGAGCGTGGTTTCGAGGTTGGTGATGCGGACCCCGGCGGCGGGCAGCCCCTGGAAGGTCAGGTCTGCCGGGAGCCTGGTCTGGGCGCTGAAGGTGAATTTCTTCCAGGAGGGCAACACCACTTGCTGCTCCGTCGCCGCTTCCGCGCCAGGAAGGGGCGGAGTTGTCTCCTGACTGATCGACAGCTTGGGCTCGACACCCTGACGGTACAGATGGCTGGTGAGCGCCTGCAGCACGTCGTCGGCTGGCTGCAGCGGCTCATCGCTACCGATGGCGACTTTCAGGTCGACCTTCAGGGCCGCGGTGTTGCCGTTGTCGATGACGAAGGCGGGGCGGTCGGCGAACAGGTGCTGGCTGGCCGCTGTGAGGTCGGCTGCCGTGCTGTTGCCGGTACGGTGGTAGGTGGCGACCAGGACCCTGCCGTCGCACTTGCTGGATTCGAAGAGCCAGCCCTGGATCGACAGCGACAGTACCCCAGTTGCCTTGCTACAGGCGCGTAGCATGTCCTCGAGGTCAGGCATGAGCGTCCAAGGCTTCTGCAATGACGCCAGGTCCAGCGGCTGCTTGGCCTGGGCGTTCTTCTCGGCCAGCTCGGCGAGGCGCCTCTGCTCCTCGAGGAGCGCGGCTTGTCTGGCGAGCTCTTGCTGGTGGGCATTCCATAGGTAGTAGGCGGTTAGCGACCCGCCTACCAAGCAACCGAGCAGGGCCACTGCCGTCCACTCCCTGGCGGACAAGCCGAAGGTGAGTTGCCGGAGGCGGTAGTCGCGCCGCAGGCGCTTCGGCGCGAGCAGTTCCTCGATGTCGAAGTCCTTGACGGGGAATTCGAATCCTTCGGGAACGAAGACCTGTGCGTTTCGAAGCACGCCGCGCGTAGAGAGCTTCCTGACCCGGTCCCTGGCTTCGTCGAAGGTGGTGACCAGGTCCTGGCCGGGGACGATCGCGCCATCGAGCGTGGCGACCAGTGCGTAGCGGTCCTCGTCGACCTTCCAGCAGGCCAGGAAGTCGCCTTCGAACTGGCCTGAAAGCGCCGAGGCCAGGGAGTACATGCCCTTGACTGCGCCTTGCGACTTCGAAACGAAGCCGGCCTGGATCACTGTCGGCGAATGGCGGATGGCAACGATGTCCAGATGCTCTTCCTTGCCCAGCTTGCGCGCTTCCTTCATGTACTGCCGCTGGCTGGATAGCGGCCGCCAGAACAGGCCGCTGACGAACTTGTTGCCGTGGTAGCTCAGGATCGAGACGTCTGGTCCACGGCTGCCGAGGTCAGGCTTCTCCATGGTTCAGCCCAGCACGACGGGGGTGATCAGCACCACGATGACCTCGCGCTTGGTATTGCGGGTCAGCCCGCCGCCAAGGCCGAAGAATCCGGCGTCGCCGGTGCCGACCTTGTTGGTGTCCTCGGTAGTCTGGTCGAAGCCGGAGAGCACCAAGGTCTCGCCGCTGCGCAGGCGCACCTTCTGGTCGAACAGCTGGATGTCGTAGCTCGGGAACTGGGCTTTGGAGTCCCCGCTGGTCTGCATTTCGAACGTCGGCCGGGAGGTCATGTTGATGTTGATCTTCAGCAGCATCTCGCCGCTTTCCATCACGAACGGCAGCAGGCTCATGTTGTAGCCGCTGGTCACGGCGCCCGGGATCAGCGAGGTGGTACTGCCGACCTGGGCGACGTTGGAGATCTGGCTGGAGGCCAGGTAGCTGTCGTAGCGGCCGATCTGGATCGGCGCCGACTGGAGGTTGAGCGTGGTCACGGACGGGGAGCGGACGGTCGAGACGCGACCCTGCTGGGCCAGCGCCTGGACCATGGCCTTGGATCCTGCCCAGGCGCTGTTGGCGGTATCCAGGATGCTCACGGAGCCGGAGATCGCGCTTTGATCGATGCCTGGCATGGTGTTCTTCAGGCCGATGCCCCACTTGTTGTTGAGCGACTTGTAGACCAGGTTCCAGTCGATCCCCAGTTGATCCTTGTCGGTCAGGGCGACCGAGAGCACGTTGACGTTCAGCAGCACCTGCTTGGTGATGCTCTCGTTCTCCCGGTTGACCAACTGCTGGACGCGGTTGAGGACCTCTGGTCGGTCGGTGACGGTCAGGGTGCCCGTGGCACGCGACAGCGACATGCGTCCCATGCTCGGCGTCAGCATCGAGTTGATGCTGTTCTCTATGTCGCTGAGGATCGAGGTCTTCAGCTCGGAGCTGGTGGTCTGCTTGCTGCCGGAGTCGCCGCTGATGCCGGAGCTGCCATTCTGTCCAGTGGATCCGGAGCCATCCCCGCTGATGCCGGCGGCCGTCGTCATACCGGAACGCACGGTGGAGTCCACCGTGTTGACGTCGTCGAAGGCGTAGATGCGGAAGGTCCGAGTGTCCAGGTAGTAGAACTCGACCCGTTTCTCGGTTGGGTTGTAGCGCCAGGACACGCCGGCGCGGGCGGCGATGAGATCGAGGAACCCGCTGACCTTGCCGTTCCATTTGATGTTGTACAGCGACCGCGGGCCGTAGGACCCGAAGCTCGATCCCATGCTGCCGCCGGCACCTAGGGACATGCCGTTGGCGACGGAGGCAGGAAACAGCATGGTGGCCATGTCCTGGCCGCCTTGGATGGGCGGCGGGGCGTTGCTCGCGCGCTGCTGAGGTTGCAGGGCAAAAGCGGCCGGGTTCAGCGCGTCGGGCGTGATACTGACCGCCAGGTGGCATTGGTTGATGACTTCCTGGGCGGCCTCCTGCAGCGACGCTGCGCCTGCAGGGCGCCACGTCACGATGCAGTCACTGGACAAGGTGTGCGAAACGCTCAGGGGCTTCGTGCTGACCCAGGGTTTGTCGGAGAACACCACCGTATCGCGGCGATCCGGTCGGGTGTTGCGCATCTGTGCTGCGATCGTCGACGCGGAATCTGCCGTAGCTTCGACACGATCCGCCGACTCGTTCACCCGTGCGACCGAGCAACTGGCCAGCGCGGGGATCAGGAGGCAAGGCAAGAGGTTCTTCAGGGGGGCACGCATCAGTTCTTGCGCTCCTTGATGATGATCAGGGACTGCGGCCGGCTGGCGTTCACCAGGAAGGGCCGTTCGGCAGCGTCATACAGCGGGAACAGCTCGGATACCGCGTCCTCGAAGGAGCCGTGGAAGGTCAGAGGAGCTTCGATCGGATAGTTGAGATCCTGCGGCTCCCAGCGGACGGTCCAGCGTGCGCGCTTGGCCCAGGCTTCCAAGGTGTCGCGCAGGGTTGATCCCGTCTCGGCCGACCAGGCCTGTGTCAGCGGCCGACTCGGCTCCGCCGAAGGGAGCGCCTTGTCCGGTGGAGTGGAAGCCACGGTGGCCGGAGTGGGCGGCGTGGACTTCACGGCGGAGGCCGGAAGCTTGATCGGTGCCGAAGCCGCGGGAGGAGAAGAGGAGTGGCCATCCTTGGCCGGTGCGGCTGGGGGGAGCACAGTGGTGTATTCAGGCTTCTTGGTCGGAGCGGGGCTGGTTGTGATCGGCGCCGGCGTTGGCACCGAGGCGACCACGACGGGCGACTCCAGCGTGCTGACTTTTTCCGTGGAGGAGGGTTGCGTTACCGCCGCTGGAGTTGGGGCAGCGGGCTTCGCATACAGTTGCTGGACCGGTTTCGGCCTTGGCACCGGGGGAAGTTGATAGCCCGGGCGCAGCACGAAGCAGACCTGCCGCGCGACCTCGTCGACCTTCACCTGCCAGGCAGGGCCGGAGAGGACCTGGAGGGTGTTGCGCAGGGTCATCGGGCCGAGCTTGTACTGAGCCGCCGGCAGCGGCCGGGTGTAGAGGATGTTCACATGACCGGCCTCTGCCGGGCACAGCGAGTAACCCGAGCGGCTCATCACGTACTGCATGGCGTCCTTGACACTCGGGTTCATGCTCGACGGGATGGTTACGTCGATGATCTGGGCCATCAGGTCGCGTTGACCGGCATCAGGCTGGGTGCTGACCAGGGTGTAGCGCCCGTAGCGCACGACGGGCTCCTTCTCCGGTTGTACGCCATTCGGGTACAGGTCCGGAGAGAGCAGGTCTGGATTGCGGCTGCTGTCGAAGGCGGGCCTGGCCGGCTCAGCCTTGTGGGTCGTGCAACTGGCGAGCAGCAGGCACAGCGTGAGAGTGGTCAACTGCCTGGTCATTGAGGCCCCCTTTGATGATGGGGCACACAGTGGCAGGCCATTCGCCATGCCTCAGCAGGAAATACTCGGCAACAGGGTAGGGGATTTCTTTTGCCCACCCGCAGGATTGTGCTTCAAGGGGAGCCAACAGAATTTGGAACAAAGCGTGTGCTAAGGCTGCGTGCGATTGACTGTTTGTGATTTATAAGTCACAGTTGACCCATGGTCGAAGTCAAACAAACCGCCACTTTCATGGCATGGGAAAGCAAGCTAAAGGATCGGCGGGCAAAGGCCGTGATCGCCGCCCGTATCTTCCGATTGGCGAATGGACTACCCGGCGATGTGTCACCAGTCGGCCAGGGTGTGAGCGAGTTGAGGATTCACTATGGCCCAGGCTATCGGGTGTACTTCCAGCAGCGCGGGACGGAAATCGTCATCCTGCTATGTGGTGGAGACAAGAGCAGCCAGGCCAGGGATATAGAAATGGCGAAACGCCTGGCAAATGAGTGGAGGCCGCAATGACCGAGCAAATTTATGATTATGACCCCGCGCAAGCGCTGGACAGCCCGGAGGCCATGGCTCTGTTCATCGCAGACGCTTTGGATACTGGAGACACCGCCTATATCGCTAAGGCTATGGGAGTCGTGGCCCGCGCCAAGGGGATGACGGAGTTGGCCAAGGAAACGGGTTTGGCCAGGGAGCAGCTTTACAAATCGTTTAGTGAGCGCGGGAACCCTACATTGAAAACCATGCTGGCAGTAATGCGAGCTCTGGGCGTTGATCTGACCGCCCGCCCGCATGCTCAGTGAGAACTCGTCCAGTTAGAGTTCCCTCTCCCGATCCTTGGCTATTACTGGTGAATCGAGTTGCTGGGCTCACTCATGTATCGTGGTATCGCTCATACCTAGGGAATAGGACTTCCCTAATCTTTGAATCCATCACTGACTCTATCTCGTCATAGGTGAAGGGGTAGCGTGCAACTTCATCCTCGACGAGTTCTATGTATAGCGCTGGAACTGTAGGTTCCCGGTGAAGGTAATATAAGGCGATTGCTGTCGCCATTTCGCAAAGTCTATCTGGGTCGGCCAGCGCTTCCTTAATGTTCGCTAGCAGCTCTGGAGAGGCGGCATGTGCGAGCTCGTAGAGCGCCTCGATCTTCAGCAACGCTTGCAGCACCATATTTCTTCTGTAGTCGATAGTCGGTGAGGGCTGCTCGAATCTCATTTTTGGGGCATCTCCTGCTGAACAGTCGTGTCGTTGTGATCGAGCTTGCTTCCTGCTCCTCCGTGTTGCAGCAGGAAGTGCTCGGTTGGTGAGAGTAGTTTTTTTACTGTGTCGATCAGCGGCTGGTTCAACCCGAGTAATCAGCGTTCGGCAAGGCTTGCGGCCAAAAGCGCACGGTTTCCGTCGACCTGCTCGGGCTCGATGAGGTCCTGGGCAACCTGGCGTTTCGCGTTGAGCAGTTGCCACAGTTGCTCGTCGATCGTGGCCTCGACCAGTGGGATCTTCACCACGACCATGCGGAGCTGGCCGTTGCGGTACGCGCGGTCCTCGGCTTGTTCCTGCTGACCGGGAGTCCAGGGCAGACCGAGGAAAAACACGTAGTTCGCCGCAGTGAGGTTGTTGCCCGTCCCGGCGGCCGCCGTGGTGCAGATGAACACCCGGCAGTCGGAATCCTGCTGGAAGCGATCGATCGCCTTCTGCCGCTTGGTAAGCGAGTCATTGCCCACCAGCGTGACGCAGCCGAGCCCGGCCTGCTCGCAGAGTTCCTTCAGCGCAGCCACGGTCGGCTTGAACTCGCAGAACAGGATCACCTTGTCCTCGGCGTCGAGCTCGCTCAGCAGGTCCATCGCCACGCGAACCTTCACCGTTTCCAGGTAACGCCGCAGCGCGCCGAGTCGCGCGAAAATCGGTCGGTCCTCGAGGCGCAGCACGTCGTACTGCTGCCGTTCCTCGGTGGAGAGGGCCACCTTCAGCAACTGCCGCTGCTTGCCCTTGAGGCTGGGCAGCACATCCTTGCGCCTGCGCAGCATCCAGTCACCCAGCTCCGCCCGCAGACTCTGGCGGAACTCCGGGTTGCCGGCGAAGCGGTCGCAGAACTCTTTCAGCGGCAGTTGTCCGATGGGGTGGCCTGAGAGGCGAAGCAGGGTGTGCAGCTCGGTTTCACGGTTGAGCACCGGCGTGCCGGTAAGCAGGTAGCGGTTCGGCACTTGGGCGGCAATGTCGAAACCGTGCCGCGTGCATTGCGCCGTCGGTTCCTTCATCCGCTGCGCCTCGTCGATGACCATCACGGCGAAGCGCGAAGCGTTGGCGACGAAGGGGCTCAACTGCTCGTAGTTGACCAGGATCCACTGCGCCTCTGGGTTGTCCTGCTGGATGGCCACGGTGGCCGAGGGATAGACCTCCTGGATTTCGCGCTGCCAATTGATCAACAGGGTGGCCAGGGTGATGACCAGAATTGGCCTGCCCGCCGCTCGGATCGAAGCGGCGATGACCGCCTGGCGGGTCTTGCCCAATCCCATGTCGTCGGCCAACAGGGCGCTGGTTCTCTGCAGCAAGTGAGCGATGCCGGCAGGCTGGTGGGCCAGTAGCGAGTAGCCCTGAAGCGCCGCCTCGATATCAGCCGAGCTGTACTCGGTGCGCTCGATCTCTGGCACCGCGGCGAGGTAGATGTCACAAGCTGACTCGTCCTCCAGGGATGGCGCTGCCGGTTCCTGCTGTGGACCGCCGATGCTCATGCTGGGCAGCTCGGTCGCCGGCGCGAAGCTACCGTCGCTGAGCAGCTCCTGGACGGTATCCAGTATCTCGAATTGTTCCTCGGCGAGGCCAAGCTCCAGGATCAGGTTGCTGCGGAGCAGCTCAGGTGTGGCGTCGATGCGCCAGGAGCTCGATGGGCGCAGGAACACCCCGCGCATCCGCCGAGCCACCGCCACCACACCGGGATGGAACTCGCCTGACAGCAAGACGCCGCCCTCGGCCAGCGGCGCGATGCGCAGCAGCAAACCCCAGGTGAAGGCCTGTCGGTCAAGCGAGGCCTGTGCAGATTCGACCATGCCGCTGAAGTCCCGCCAGGACTGTGAGTGGAGGCCTCCAGCGAGCTCGGCGAGTCGGTTGTACAGCGAGTCCAGTTCGGGCAGCAACTTGCCCTTGGGGACCCGCCAGTAGCGGTGCAACGGATGCTCCCGGGCGCTGATGAAGAAGCCGGACAGTTCCAGCAGCGCGCGGTTGCTGCCTGCGATGTAGGGGATCTTCAAGCCGAAGTCGTAGCCGTCGAAGATAGCCCGCTGCAGAAGCGTCGAAGGAGTCGCGGAGGTACGGTTGACCAGGCGTGGACGGCTCATCGGTTTTCCAACCGAGTGAGCAGCCACTTCGCCGTGGCTTCGGCGAGGCCCGCCTTCCAGCGACCATCGGCGAAGCGTGTCATGTGGACGGTCATGTCGGGCCAGTTCAGGTTCGTCGCTATGGCTCCAGAGCGAATCCGTTCCATGAACCAGCGGTAAGCCTGGCCGGCAGGGGAGTCTGCCGGTACGGGGTCATTATCGAGTTTGCGCAGTTGCACCGTAGAAAGGTGCTGGGGATTCCAGGGCCTACCTAGTGGCTCGCCATGCTCACGCCTGAGCTCCAGTTCGGCAGAGGCCAGCGGACGACCAGCCTCACGTATTGAGAGCAGTCGGCAGTCTCCTCGGTAGGCGGCCTGGTCGTAGCTATCGATGCAATGTGC
This sequence comes from Pseudomonas sp. KBN12P06040, assembly GCF_037574965.1. Lineage (NCBI taxonomy): Bacteria > Pseudomonadati > Pseudomonadota > Gammaproteobacteria > Pseudomonadales > Pseudomonadaceae > Pseudomonas > Pseudomonas sp. KBN12P06040. The sequence continues at coordinate 5,212,143 of NZ_JBBELS010000001.1, read as the reverse complement.
CAGAGCGATATGTTCGGCATATAGGTCGGCAGGACAGCGGAGCTCGACGATCTGCAGGCCATTAGGGCAATTGACAAGGCCGACAGACAGCATTCCCTCCCAGGTGGTGTACTCGTCGGTGTCGACCAGATCGGGCAGGCTGCTCTGCACTGCGGCACGCAGCTCCCTCTGGACCTGGTGGTAGTCGTCCACCAGCTTGCCAGCCTGTCGGTAGGTACAATGACCCAGATACGCTTTCAGGGCGCTGCGCGCCTGCCGAACAACCTGTGAGTTCCCCTGGTCGAGGGCGGAATAGAACTCCTTGATGTCGCTCAGCCGTGCAGTGATTGCAAGCCATGCCGGATCCTGCCAATCCGACGGGCAGCCATTGAATAGACGGTTGTAGTCGGGCTTGGCGTTGTGAATTTGCCAGGGGATCGCATTGTAGGCGGCATAGAATGCTGTCCATTGAGCGCGAGTGATCGGCCGCCGGTTACCTAGCGATGCAGCCAGTAGGAGAGCATGCCATCCCGAATATCGGCCTTCCCGTTTGCGATGGAAGAGAGCGCCTCCCGCACGGCCGGGACTGACGTGACTAAGAAATCGAATCGAGGCCCGTGGCGCCTGAAATAGCCAGGCGAAAAAGTTGATGACCGAGATCCCTTCGTCCGCGACCTGCCCAAGAATACGGCCCATATCGAGGTAAAAACCGCATGGCATGGCTGCGGCCTGCGGTCGTTCACTATCAATCAGGGAAAAGGGGCAAGGAAGGTAATGGTGGATGCTCTCGCCGTTGTCATTGGTCGTCGTGTGAGGCCAGACTCCCTCCTCGCAATCCACCAGTAGCGGCGTCAAGACCGGCTGAGCCTTCAGCATTTGCAGTCGGCGCACCTGGTTGCCTTGAGCCAGCCAGTTGTAGAGCTGGGGCGAGAGGCACCGAACCGAGCGGATGGCGAACAGCAGGTCTTGGTCCAGGACCTGTCTGAAGGTTCGCAAGACCGCTCCGATCTGCTTCAAGTAGAACTGGTGCCTTGGCGCGTAGTAGCGCTTGTTGCTGTGGCTCGGATACACGAGGCGATGCGGAAGTCCGAGGTCGTCCCTGGCCATCTGAGTGGCTAGGTCGTGCGCTCGCTTGGTGTATGAGCTGAGTACAGCAACTGCGTCGTCGAACTTCTCAAGGCGCTGTAACAGCTTCAACGCCCCTGCCGGGGACGGCGTGCTTGCCGGGACACGATGGGCAGGCTTGCACTCCCACGCACCGATCAGTTGACCGTCGAACACCTGGAGTAGTGGCCCTGCACGCATGATGGTGTAGCGAATACCGTTGTCCGCCGCGACGGTGATGCACCAGCACCTAGTCGTAGAGGTGCTGCGCAGGTAGTGACGGATGAACTTGGTTCGAGCTGTCCCTGCGAGGGAGAAATGTGTTGCCCAGGTGTTGGCGACGGCGAGCTGCCGCTCGCTGTAGCGGGCCAGGGATGGATCCTGTAGCGGCCCGCTAGGGGAGGCGTTGTCGAGTGGTGCCACGCGTATGCTCCTGTGTAAGCGAGCAGCACTGTGGCTGGTCGGTGTGCTTCGGATCGATGGGAAATGTTCAGGCCACTCGGCCTGTATTTCCTTGGATTACGAGACCAGGAACACCAAGTGGACTCTGAGAGTCAGGTGACGATGAACATCATGACCTTCATGGCCACTGAGCTCAAAAAGAGCCCCCGACAGGCCTGTGTGCGGGAACAGGGTGTCGGGGGCGGGGAACACGCCGGGGATATACAGCGTGTATGGCAGAGCGTAGCTGGCCCGAATAGCGATGCAAGTCTGACTGCGAGCTCAGCCTGAAATGAGCCATTTCAGCTTTGTCTTCCAGCCTCGCGATTGCTCTTCAGATGGTTTTCCCCGCATGAGGTCGATGAGTTGCTCCCGTGTCTGGGCTTCGTTCAGAGATATTTCCTCCTGGGTCTTGAGGTTCAACCAGTTCAATGTGGTCTGGTAGGTATCCATCTTCCAGCCAGCAGTATCTTCCCGGCCCAACTGCACACGCTCCGGATGGATTTGCACAGGTAGCCCCTGTAGCAGGAGCAGTTGCCGAAGTTGCCCGTACAGGCGGTAGAAGCTGTCGTTGACCTGGTAGTGGTTGAGCGTCACGTCGTGAAGCTGGCTTTTCTGCTGTTCGGCCAGGAAGAATCGGGCAATACAGGTGCGGTGGTTGCCGTCGGATCCGACATAGAAGCTCAAGCCATCGAGCGTGTTGTAGTGGATCGCGGGCCTGCGCTCCGTTGGCTGCAGGTAGTAGCTCGGGTTGTCCAGCAAGGCCTGCAGGTTTCGCTGCATTCGCTTGCCGCCAGTGAGGAAGTCGAGCCAGGACTTTCCTTGGTAATCCCAGTGGTCCGTACCCACGACGCGGAACACATTGATCGATCCCGTCTCGGTCCAGTAGTGGCTTTGAAGGAAGGCGTGCTTTTCCTGGGGGTAGGCTTCCTCCCATGACAGCAGGACCTCAGAGGCCCAAGCTGGCGGTTGCTCGACTTGCCTGCGCACAAAGTCGAAATTGAGGTTCCTGTCGATGCTGGTTTGCATGTTCATGTATTACCTATAGCCCGCGCGGGTTGTCGAAGTCAGGTTGGCCGTTCTTGGTGGGGTAGCTGACCTTGCACCCTGTGGTGCGAAAGCCGCTGCAACCCCAGAAGTCGAAGCCGCCCTTGCCGGCTTTCTTGCGGTGGACCAGCGGCAGACCGCACTTGCCGCAAAGGAAGTCGCTGGTCGGCGCCGAGGAGATACTGGCGGTGGAGCTTGCGCGTGGTTCGTCCTGTGCGCTGGGGAGCGCGCGGAGTGTCTGCAGCTCTGTCTGTAGTAGCTGGTAGAACTGCTGGACCACGTTCATGTAGGTATCCTCGCTGTTGGCGATCCGGTCCAAGGCGACCTCGAGGTTGCGGGTGAAGTCGAGGCTGAGGAAGCTGAAGTTGTGCTCCAGGAGCGCGATGGTGGCCTCTCCCAGCTCGCCGGGGATCAGGCTTCGCCCCTTCATCTGCACCTGGCCCTTGTCGATGATGTTCTTCACGATAGAGGCGTAGGATGATGGCCGACCAATCCCGCGGCGCTTCATCTCGCCCACCAGACTGGCGTCGGTGAATCGCTTGGGAGGGGTGGTTTTCTTCTCCAGGACCTCGCCGCTGTAGACCTTGAGTATCTGGCCTGGCTCCAGCGCCGGGATGGGGTTTGAAGGCGTTTCGTTCTTCTGCTCCTCGGCGTCATCGCCCTGCAGCAGTTTTCTCCAGCCAGGCACGTTCAACAGCTTCCCTTTGGCGCCGAAGCGCAGCGGCTTTTTGTCGGGGCCGACGCCCAGGAGGGTGATGGTTCTCACTGCGTACACGGCAGCTTCGATCTGGCTGGCAAGCGCACGGACTCGAATGAGCTGGTACAGCGCCTGCTCATCAGCAGTTTCACCGGCGGAAGCGGCCATCCAGTCGGTAGGGGTGATGGCGGGGTGCCCTTCCTGGGCGTCTTGGTCCGCTTTGAACATCCGCTGTTGCTCTACACACTTCAGCCCCAAGGCTTTGGCGACAGCACGGATATCCGGCATCGAGTCCTTCGAAATATTGGGGTTGTCCGTCCGGTGGTAGGTGATGAGCCCCTGTTCATACAGCCGCTGGGCGACCTTCATCGTCTTGTCGGGTGACCACTTCAGCGCATTCCCGGCGGCCATCTGGAGCGAGGAGGAGATGAACGGTGCCGGAGGCGTATCGGTTTCTTCGCCATCAATGCAGGTCTCGACGATGACATTGCGTATAGCCCCCACCAGTTCTGCGAGTTGACGATCCTGGACATACGGGAACTCCTTGCTGGCAAACACGGGCACTGGATCCCATTCCGCCGTCCAGGTACGGCCGTCGCTGGGCGAAACGAAGGTCAGTTCCACCCCGAAGTGCTTGATTGCTGTGAAGGCGCGGATCTCCCGCTCTCGCAGGACCACCAGGTACACCGCGACGGACTGCACGCGCCCGGCGGTGGTTGGCCTACCCATCACACGCCGCAGCTCTGGCGTGACCAGATACCCCACCAGGCGATCGATGACGCGACGGCATTCCTGCGAGGCGACCTTCGGGAGGTCCAGACGGCGTGGTGAGCTGAGCTCGGCGCTGATGCACGACTTGGTGATTTCCTTGAAGGCAACGCGCTTGTAGTTCTTGATCCCGGCAGCCTGGAGGATGTGCCAGCCGATGCTTTCGCCTTCCCGATCCGGGTCGGATGCGACGTAGACTTCCACGGCTTTCTGCCGCAGCTCCTTCAGCCGTGCGACGGTCTTTTCCTTGCCCGAAAGGATCTGGTAGTGGGGTTTGAAATCCTGGCCTACGCCGACGGTGAGCATCTGCGGATCCTGGCCGTGAACGGGTAGGTCTCTGATATGACCGGCAGTCGCTTCGACCTGCCAGGTCACGTCGGGACGAATGGAGGGGAGAAGGGACCGCAGCTTTTTCAGCTTGCCCGGGGCTTCAATGATTACGAGGTGCATCGGCGGAATCTCTCGGAACAGTCGGTCGAACTGTCGCGGTCAGAGAGCGGGCCAACAATGAGAAATGAACGGTGCGTTGTTGCAGTTTTCGGGAGGTGCTGTAGAGCGGGATCGATCAGAAGTCGAGCTGTTGTTGCTGCTCCTGGGCAAACCCTTTCAACCAGGACGCCCGCATCGCAGGATGACTGTAAGGGCAGTCGAACACCCGTAGCCCTTTCCGCGCGGCCTCAGCGCCAAGAGCCCGTACAGTCCGGTGGGGATCGTTGTAATGTCGCCTGTCCAGCTTGTCGGTATGGGTCGCTTTCTTTGACACACTGCACCTCGTACTGGTCGAGATTTCCGAATCGGAAGTTCTTGCCACCAGAGACTTCGCGAACGGGCGGCCAAAATTAAGGATGCTGGTTTAACAGCATTTTGCCGGCAAAGCTGTTCATTGCGGTTGCTCCAGTCGCTGGCATGCTTGTCGAGGCTGCGGGCGGCGAAGAATGGTTCTAGCCACCTGCAACTTCACGAGTGGGCGCGGAAAATTAAGACCGGCGTTTCACCGTCGCTTCGGCAATGCCCTGAGCCATTCGGATGAAGGCCGCGCGATCTTCTTCCTCCATAAGCGCCATGCACTCCAGAACTGAAATCTCGCCGGCGCTGAGGGGCTGCCTGGTCAACGGCTCATCGCGATCCCGAAATGGGCAATGTGAACCTGCTTGGTCATCTTTCCTGTTCATGGTGGATTTCCTGTCGGGCGAGTCTTTGTAGAGGCTGCGGGCGGCGACGAGTAGTGCTTGCCACCCGCAGCTTCACGAATGGGCGGACAAAAATTAAGCCGCCTGCTACATGGGGATGTCGTCGTCGAAGGCGCTGTCGTAGTCCTGCTGCGAGACTTGCCGAGTCTGCTGATGCTGGGTCGCCTGGCCATTGGTCGACGGCAACAGGGTGACCTCGGCCAGGCGATGCGGAAGGATGGAAATGCGCGAGGCTTCGACCTTCAGCGCCTGTACTTCTTCGCCAGACTCTTTGTCCGGCCAGCGGTCCATGATCGCCCGGCCTTCGACCTTGACGCGCATACCTTTCGCGAACAGTTCGGCGAAACGCTGGGCATCCTGATGCCACCACTCGACGCTGCACCAGAAGCCGCCGCGATCCTTGTAGCCACCCTGGCCATCGGGAATCGAGTTGTCGAACATCACGTTGAGACGCAGCAACTGCCGCGGGGGATTGTTGCCGTTGGGGAAGCTGCGGTGCTCCGGCGCCGAGCCGATGTTGCCTTCCCAGAAGACGGGGGTAGCCATGATGAATCTCCAGTCGGTTGAGTCGGGGGTTAGTGGGTGGAGCGTGGTTTGAAGGGGGAGCGAGTGGCGCGGCTGGCCACGTACCCGAGCAGTTCACGGGTTTGCCGAGACGTTGCAGCCAAGGTGTTGGCCATGTGCTCCTTGAACACTTCGCTGGCCAGCTTTTCGACGCCGCTGTCGTAAAGGGAGTTGAACAGCAGCTCCGCGTCATGAGCGGAGCGCAGCAAGCCGTAGAGCAGGTCCTTGGCGATGGAGGAGCCGGCCACGCTGGGCAAGGACTTGGCGGCCACACCTTCACCGATGATCTGCCCCTGGAGGAAGTTCAGGGCCTGCTTGATCTGCTCGGGATTCGCCGCGTCCAAGGACTCGACGGCCAGGTAGTTGCATACGACCTGTTCTGTCCTGGGTCGGGCCGGCTCGCCGAGGGTGTGGTCGCGCATCAGGTCGAGGGTCTTGATAGCGAACTGGAGCAGGTGGTTGTGGCTGAGGATCTCGGGTTGCTCGATGATCGCCTGTTCCATCTTGTTGAAGGCGTTGATGTAAGCGACCTTCCAGTGCATAGCTTCCTTGCCAGTGAACCCCATGCAGAGAAGGGTGAAGCCGTCGCGAGTCATGCGCACGTATGGCTCTGGCCTGTTGTTCGCTCCCGTGCGGGAACACTCCTCAAAATTGAGGAGTGCAAAATCCTCGGGACATTCCAAGTTTTTGATATCCCGTAACACGTTGTCGTGCCTCTTCCGAAAATGCTTGGCGACGTCGAGGCTGGTCGTGGTGGGCTTGCCGCCGATGATCTCGACGCTGACCTCGGTGGAGGGCTGGGCTTTGGTGTTGGAAACGGTCTTGCTGCTGATGTTGCTCATGTTGTCTCTCCGTTGGTGATCGTTTCGTCGAAGGTAGAGCGGTACAGCTACATGCCCACGGAACCAGGGCGGGTCTGACTCTGCTGCAGTCGGCCCATGAACTCGGCCTCGGCCTGGCCCATCTTTTCCGCACACTCGGCGGCCTGCTTGCCGATGGAGTGGATCAGGCTGATCTGCATGTTGAGGGTGATGCGCTGCAGCTCCATCTCGTAGAGGTCTTGCAGCAGGTATTCCGGGGTCTTGTCCTGGCGCAGCATTTCCGCCCACACCCCGACGCCCATCCGCCGGGTTGCAATGTGCTGCCAGCGAAGAAAGGTGGTGCGTGCGGATGTGCGCTGCTCGATGAGTCGGGTGGGCAGAAGAGTGAAGGGCGGGCGACGAACCTGGGCCAGCAGTCCCTGGGCAAGCTCAAGCAATCCCTGCTCCAGGACTTCGCATTGCTCCGCCAACTGGGCCAGCTCCCCCTTACCTTTAAAAGGCTTTAAAAGGCCTTTTAGTGAGGCACTGTGTTGCAGCGCCTGGAAGGCAGTTTGTTGCAGTGGGCGGAAGGCACTTTGTTGCAGAGCGCCTTGCTGGTCCTTATCGAGCTGCCGCATTCCGATCAGTCCTCGAGCTCGACACGGTCAGCGTCATCATCGGCATCACCGTCAGAGCGGCCCCGAGTGATCGGCGGAGCGAAGTTCGAGCGTCGGGTACCCTCCAGGATGTCCTGCGGGATCTCGCCGAACTTCTCGTACATCTTCCGCGCGGCTTCGGCGCGAGCGTTGTTCGCGGCGAAGTCGTCGCGAGTGGCGCCCGTGAACTGGTAGCTCTGAGCCAGACCAAAGAGGCTGCGCAGCACCGACGCACCTTCGTCGAGCCAGACCTCCATGTCGCGGCGACCGACCAGTCCGACGTGCTGGGCCAGCAGGATTCGGCGGGCGAGTTCGTCGTAGTTGGTCAGGAGATAGACCGCCTTGAAGCCGAGAGGGTTGGAGATGAACAACGGGACCTTGACCGGTGTGACGGACAAGTTCTCGGAGATATCGAGGGTCGCTGGCAGCTTGGCCATTACGTCATCCAGGCGCTGGTCGATGGCCTTGAGCGCGGCTTGGCAGCTCTCGACTTTCTCTTCGATCTGAACCAGCCACCAGTCGGAGTACGGATCGTCCTGTGCTGCCCCGCGGTGCATGCGATTCACGTAGGCGCAGAAGCCGGAGAGGCCGAGGATGCTGTGCTTGGCATCCGACTTCTGCCGGCCTGTCCAGATGCGGGCGGCGTGATAGGTGTGAAGCGTCAGGGCGACATCGCTGCGGAGAGAGCCGATCTGAAGCCGATGGGTTTCAGCCATGGTGCAGGGTTCCTATATAGGGAAGGGGTTCGGCCACATCGTGCTGATCGGGGTAGGAGCGCGCAGTAGGAAATACATGGTTCGCCGCTGGGGTATTTCCGCTGGCAGTGCGGGTTCATCATCATCCCGCCTGCGGCTCATGGAGGTTGGCCTCCTTCAGCTCTTGGCCGCCTCAGGTGTGTTGTCTATCGCTACGTCGACGCAACTTTTGAGCTTGCCGAGCAGCTCGCTCAGTTCCTGCAGCTCCGTAAAGTCGATAGGCCATTCATCGTTGTCGTTGAATAGGGTTGCCAGCCCTAGCAGCCGCTCGAATTCGAGTTCGTCCATAGGGGCATACACGATTGAGTCGCACATCTTTTCGGTTCCTATTGAGTGGGAGAGGTTGATAGCCCTCGGCGCCGAGGCCAGGTCCTAGCGGACTGTTGCCAGTGGCAACACCCAGTTCGCCGGCGGCGCCGAGGCCAGGACCTGGCAGAGTGTTTCGGGCCGAATCACCCAACTCGCCGCCGGCGCCGAGGTCGATCCTTGGCAGAGTGTTTCCAGTGGAAACACCCAGCTCGCCGTCGGCGCCGAGGTCGATCCTTGGCAGAGTGTTTCCAGTGGCATCACCCAGCTTGCCGTCGGCGCCGAAGTCAGTTCCTGGTGAAGTGGTTCCAGTGGAACCACCCAACTCGCCGCCGGCGCCGAGGTCGATCCTTGGCAGAGTGTTTCCAGTGGAAACACCCAGCTCGCCGTCGGCGCCGAGGTCGATCCTTGGCAGAGTGTTTCCAGTGGCATCACCCAGCTTGCCGTCGGCGCCGAAGTCAGTTCCTGGTGAAGTGGTTCCAGTGGAACCACCCAACTCGCCGCCGGCGCCGAGGTCGATCCTTGGCAGAGTGTTTCCAGTGGAAACACCCAGCTCGCCGTCGGCGCCGAGGTCGATCCTTGGCAGAGTGTTTCCAGTGGCATCACCCAGCTTGCCGTCGGCGCCGAAGTCAGTTCCTGGTGAAGTGGTTCCAGTGGAACCACCCAACTCGCCGCCGGCGCCGAGGTCGATCCTTGGCAGAGTGTTTCCAGTGGAAACACCCAGCTCGCCGTCGGCGCCGAGGTCGATCCTTGGCAGAGTGTTTCCAGTGGCATCACCCAGCTTGCCGTCGGCGCCGAAGTCAGTTCCTGGTGAAGTGGTTCCAGTGGAACCACCCAACTCGCCGCCGGCGCCGAGGTCGATCCTTGGCAGAGTGTTTCCAGTGGAAACACCCAGCTCGCCGTCGGCGCCGAGGTCGATCCTTGGCAGAGTGTTTCCAGTGGCATCACCCAGCTTGCCGTCGGCGCCGAAGTCAGTTCCTGGTGAAGTGGTTCCAGTGGAACCACCCAACTCGCCGCCGGCGCCGAGGTCGATCCTTGGCAGAGTGTTTCCAGTGGAAACACCCAGCTCGCCGTCGGCGCCGAGGTCGATCCTTGGCAGAGTGTTTCCAGTGGCATCACCCAGCTTGCCGTCGGCGCCGAAGTCAGTTCCTGGTGAAGTGGTTCCAGTGGAACCACCCAACTCGCCGCCGGCGCCGAGGTCGATCCTTGGCAGAGTGTTTCCAGTGGAAACACCCAGCTCGCCGTCGGCGCCGAGGTCGATCCTTGGCAGAGTGTTTCCAGTGGCATCACCCAGCTTGCCGTCGGCGCCGAAGTCAGTTCCTGGTGAAGTGGTTCCAGTGGAACCACCCAACTCGCCGCCGGCGCCGAGGTCGATCCTTGGCAGAGTGTTTCCAGTGGAAACACCCAGCTCGCCGTCGGCGCCGAGGTCGTTCCTTGGCAGAGTGATGCGGGCCGCAACACTAAAAAACACGACGCCCGACCGAGACTTTCTCATGGCTCATCACCCCGCTCGGATGGCACGCTCGATCCGTGCCTGGGCCGAATGAGGTCCTTGAGCCGGCTGAGGACCTCGCTCCCTGTCCGGGTATCCCCCCTGGGCTGGACCTGAGGCTGTGTAGGCGCTATGGGGCTTGATGGTGCCGGAGCACGAATGGGGCGTTCCGTTGCGGGGATGGTTCGCTCAGCCGGTTCTTCCGGAGTCCAAGAAGCGTTGAACTTGCCCTGGACTGCACGCTGGATGAGCGTCATGAGGTAGCCGAACGGATTGCCGACGGTTCCGCCGGCACATCGGTGCTGCCACTGCTCGATGATGGGTAGCCGAAGATCCTCGGACACCCGTCGGAGCGCGCTTACGGCTTGGATCCGTTGCTCGGCCTCCAGTGCGTGCAAGAGGCCCTGCCAGTTCGGATGTGCTTCCTCGCGTGTTCGCGGTTGTACTGGCTTTTTATATACAGAATCTTGTTTGTATGTATACGTACTATATGAGTTCGGCATCCGAACCAAGGGCGTACTCGGCGGATTCTGTCTGAGTTCGGCATCCGAACTCAGCGGTAAAGCGCATTGCTTGTTGCTGATTTCACTGAGTTCGGCATCCGAACTCGGGGTTGAATGAGGTAGATCGGGCAGAGTTCGGATGCCGAACTCTGCCGCTGGATCCGCTTCGAGCTGACTATCGATAGCCCATTGCTGGTGGTTCAATCGTCCCTCGAGCTTCTCCAGATGGGTTGGGAGGCGGCGACCCACGTCCGGGTCATCCCTGAATTCCCGCCAGGTGATCTGGCCGATTTCGCGTATGGCTCGGTTGCTGTGGCCGGTGGACTGGCTCAGCAACTGCATGTAGTCGGCGTCCAGCTCCAGGGCCTCTGCCGGGGATACCGGTTCGTCGTGGAGGATGTAGACGTTGCCCTGTACTTGCCCGTTGAGGTCGTTGCGTAGGCGTCGGCCGAGGCTGAGCCAGCGGGTCAGACGAAGGACCGTGAGTGCCTTGGCGATGGTTTCGCGCGAGGCGATCTTGCCCGGCTGCATACCGAGGTAGGGGCGTAGTTGCTCGTATGTCGGGAACGCGGTCAGCCCGTCGTCGTTGATGAGCAGGCGGAACACTTGCCAGCAGTTCCGCTCCAGCGGGGTGAGGCGTTTATCCAGCAGCAGGCGCCGAGGAACGGTTTCATGCGGGTTGCCGCTGAAAATGATACCGGAATATTGTTGAGCCAGCGGTTCGCCGCTTTCGGCAGCGAGCCGCTTCTTAAACAAGTGGTCCTCGAGATGTCCCGAGGCCGAGTCCAGCAAGGTCGAAATGGGAAAGCGCGACAGCCTCATTGTCATGGTGTCGTATCGCCTTCCGACTGAACCAGGTTGAGGAGTTGCTGCTGCGCAGGCTCAATCTCCAGGGCGGGACTCTGTGGCGGGTGAGCCGCAGGCGAGGGGAGGTGAGCGCTGACGCTGGCCAGGTAAAGGGTGGTGGGCTTGGCCTGTCCTTTCCTGTTTGGTTGATAGAGGTTGTCTTTCAACCAGCTCTGGATGAGAGACCACACAATGGCGAGGCTGATGAATTCTGGACTGTCTTGTTCGATTCCGGCGTTGATTTCCTCGGTGAGGATCATCGCGATGTCCAGCAACTCCATGCTGTCCTCGAGGCGGACCTGGTTTTCATGCATCAGGTGCTCCCAGCGGAACCAAATCTGGCGCTCGATCTGTTCATCGAGCTGCCGCCAGCGACCGCGGCGCGGGTGGATCTCCAGCATCAAGCGCTTGGTGGCGGTGTCCTCCGGCGACAGACCGAAAAAGCTCTGGATCATCGTTGTGGTGGCTCCCAGCTTCAGTGCGCGTTCGATCTGCAGGTCTTCCTGCGCGCTGCGCTCGGCTGTGGCCAGGATCTTCTCCATGACGTCGATGTTCACTCTGACGTCTACCCAGGAAACCGGGGTATTGGTCAGGATGCTCATGACAGCAGGCTGTTGGAGCTGAGCCAGAATCTCCGGCCGCAGCCCCATCTCGGCACAACGCCTGAGCTGGCCGTTGCGCAGGTGGTTGAGCACCTGCGTCAGGACCGCTTCATTGATCAACGACTTCGACATGTCGATCTCTCCCCAAATCGTGCGAAATCACTGGTCGGTAGCTGCTTGCTCGAAGGCGGTCGGCGGCAGCTCAAGGTCAACCAGGCGTCGGGCAAGACGAATGATCCGGAACAGTTTCACCAGGGCTTCGTCATTGAGACGGCCTGCCTGGCTGGATGGCTGATCGCTTGTGGTGGGTTGGCCCAGCAGCAACTGAGCTAGGCCAGCTGAGAACTGGAATTCACCCAGTGCATCGCGGCAGGTCTGTTGATCGTGAGTGTTCAGAACGACTTGGACCTGGCCGCTGAGCGCTTGAAGCAACGTCATGAGGTGCAGCGCTGAATCAGTAATCTCACGGTCTTCATTGGGCTCGCGATACGTGTAACCCACACCGCCCTGAATCCTGACGATCTCGCCTGGGGCGCCGACGTGCAGAGCGATCTCTTCAGCCAGGTCAGCGATGTGCTGTCGCAAGATCTCGGGGGTATCGATCGACCGCTCGATGTACCAGAGGTCGGTGATCGGGTGCAGACCGCCGACTTGCACTGGGATTGCCTGCAGGGCTGTTTCATCGAAGACAGGTAGATGTTCACCCTCAAGGCCGGCAAGCCGTTGGCGAGTCTGCTGGATCCTGGTCGATACCGGGCTCACGATATGGCCTGCCAAGACCGCTGCACGCTCCTCGTCGGTCAGTTGCTGTTGTTGGACTGGTGGCGGCGGAGCTGGCAGGGTAGATGTACCCGGGGGGCTCTTGGTCTTGGACGTTTGGAGGCCGGTAGCGGGGCTCTGTATTTGTGCTTGCCCAGTAGACGACGCAGCAGGGTTTTCCTGCCCAACTGGTGGAATTTCAGGTGGCCCGGCAGGTGTGGGCAGGTCGACCAGAGTGCTGCGGCGTTGTTCCTGCTGCCCGTTGGTGATCTCGAGCAGGATCTGGTCATAACGCAGGCCCAAGGGACGCTTCATCTGGTCGATGAGTTCGTCCTGGAATCGGTCGAATATGAATTCGTCAGGGCTACTGTCGAAGATTGCCAGGGTGTCCTGGAACAGCATCTCGAAGTCGATGCCTTCGCCGGCGTATAGACGTGTCCAGCAGGAAGAGGCTGACTTTCTGAGTGACAGGAGTTTTTCGATTTGAGGTTTGCCGAGTCCCGAATACAGCATCACAGGGATGGCTGGCAGCAGTATCTCAACGGCATCCAACATCTTGCTGATGTGTGAGGGTGAAACAGGATAGCCGTCATCGGTGAGCTTCCGAGATAGCTCGCGGATGCCGACCGGTTCTCCTTTCTCCTCCTCATACCAGGCTTTCGCTTTCTGAATGCCGACGGCCCGCTCGATGAACTTGAGGTCGCCCTTCAAATCGTTTTCGGCCAGGTGACCGGTGAGCGCGATGATTTCGCCGCGCTGCTGATCCCAGGGGCGGAATAGGCAGTTGAAGCGGAAGTAACGCTCGTCGCCGGTCTCTTTGTAGAGCTCGTTGAGAATTTCCAGGCGAGTGTTTCCGCCGTTGCGAATGCGGTATTTGTCTTCCCCAGGGCGTCGAGTCACTGGTGGCGGCGTATCGAGGCCTCGATGCCGGATCGATTCTTTCAACTCATCGTATTTCGGGTTTCGAGTGGTCCGGGGGTTATCGTGCCAGGGGAGGACCTGGTCGAGCGTCAGGACCATGGGCGTGTCGCTGACTGGGTCCGACAGCTGCTCCAGAACCTTGGGCGGCGCGGTAAAACCAGGGGCAAGTAGCCGGTCTTTCAGATCTTGCGGGTTGATCTTGGCCATACTCATGCCTCCGCCACCTGAGGCGCGTTCGCCGCCGCCAGCTCTGCCTGCAGGCGCTGATTTTTGGCGAGGAGCTCGTCGACCATTCGGTTTGCTCGCGCGAGTTCTTCCTCGAGCGCGTTGCTGCGCTCCAGTCGGTAGACGATCTCGCTGTTGGCCGAGCGGTGGTTATGCGCGGCCTTTTGCTTGAGCTGATCGCGGAGCCCTTGCGGCATGCGTACAACAAACTTGTCTTCTGCGTGTTTGCGGCTGATCGAAGTAACGTTCTTCATGTTGTTCTCCTGCAGATCGCTCAGTAATGAGCGGCCGTGGTCTGGAATGAGGGCGATGGAGACGCATTACTGGCCTGGAAGAAGTCCAGTTGTGCCAACCCCTCAAGCGCTGCGCTGTTGAGCCAGAGGCATTCGATTCGCTCTCTGGAGCCGTCTGCATAGGCGTGGCGGTCGACTCTGTGCCAGGTGATGTAGAGCTCGTCGTAGAGGGGGCAGGGATATCCGGAGAGCACCACCATGCCGCGCAGCCGTTTGAGGAGTGCCGCCAGCTCCTTGTGCTGGTTGTCGTCCATTTCGTACCGGTACGACTTGCCGGTGGCGTTGTGGCGCACCTTCGTGCTGCGGGTCGAGTGGACGTAGGGCGGGTCCACGTAGTGCAGCGTATTCGGCCGGTCGTGATACTCCATCAGCGCGAGGGCGTCGCGGTTCTCGATCACCACGCCCTGCAGGCGTTCTGTTATCGCGGTCAGCGTGTCGGGGTAGTTGCGCCAGTCCAGTGCAGGTCCGGTACCGGATCTGGTCGAGGTTGAGCGGAACCCTGTACGTTCGCCGGACGCAGCTGCGGTACCGAAACCTTGCAAGCTTCGGATAACCATCCGCCGCGCGCGCTCGAGCGGATCGGTTGTTTCGACGTAGCTGGCTTCGAACTCTTCCCGGGCAAACGGGGTAAGCGCCAGGGCCTGGCGCAGTTCCTCACCGTGATCCCGCGCGACGCGGAACAGGTTCACCACGTCCCCGTCGAGGTCGTTATAGATCTCGGCGTAGCTGCGGGCTTTCCGGAGCAGGACGGAGGCTGCGCCGCCGAAGGGCTCGACGTAAGTGTGATGTGGCGCCAGGTGCTGGATGATCCAGGGAGCAAGTTTCCACTTGCCTCCGTGGTAGCGCAGGATTGGGCGACGAACCCCTTTCATGACGTGCTCTCCTGCTCCGCCTTGCGGCGCTTGAGCTGGTCGCGAAGCTGAGTGGGGAGACTGCTGATCCGCAGCGTGTCGCGCTCCTCGTCGTACTCGATCCTGGAGCCCAGCAGGTGCGCCTCGAAGCTGATCGACAGGCCCTCGGCGCGGCCGGTGAAGCGGCGGAACTGGTTGAGGGTGCGCTTGTCCGCCGGGATTTCCGGCGACAGGCCGTAGTCCTTGTTACGGATGTAGTCGTAGAACGCCCGCGGTTGCTGGTCGTCCATCAGTTCCGAGAGCGCGTCGAGGGTCATCGGCTCGCCGATGCGCGCCTGCGAGGTGGCGTAGTCGACCAGCGTCTCGGTCTTCTCGCGGGCCTGTTCCTCGGCCATGTCCTCGCTTTCCACGAAATCGCTGAAGGCTTTCAGCAGGGTGCGCGTCTCGCTCGGCGAATCCACCCCTTCCTGGCAGCCGATGAAGTCGCGGAAATAGTCGGAGACCTTCTTCCCGCCCTTGCCCTTGATGAACGAGATGTACTGCTTCGACTGCTTGTTGTTGCGCCATTCGGAAATATTGATCCGCGCGGCCAGGTGCAACTGGGCGAGGTCCAGGTGGCGCGACGGGGTGACCTCCAGCGACTCGTTCACCGCCACACCTTCGCTGTGGTGCAGCAGGGCGATCGCCAGGTAATCGGTCATGCCTTGCTGATAGTGGGCGAACAGGATGTGGCCGCCGGTGGAGAGATTGGACTCCTCCATCAGCTTCTGCAGGTGCTCGACCGCTTCGCGGCTGAAGCCGACGAAGTCGCGGTCGCCCTCCAGGTAATCGCCGAGCCAGCCGCTGAACGGGTAGGCCCCGGACTCGCCCTGGAAGAAGCCCCAGGCCTTGTTCTTGGCGTTGTAGCTTTCGTTGAGGTCGGCCAGCAGGTTCTCGATGGCCTGGGAGTCGCCCAGCTCGGCGTCGCGTGCGTGGAGCATGGCCGGGGTGCCGTCGGGCTTCTTCTCGATCAGGTGGACGATGGCGTGTTTGATAGGCATCAGAAAGACTCCTGGTTCAGGGAACGCTGCCTGTCGGCTCGACGGAGCAGGGCGCGGGCATTGAGCTCGCCGCGTGCGTCGCTTGGCGTGGAAGAAATGAAGATCGAGGCGCAGCCGATCTTGCTGAGCTTCAAGTGGCCGCCTGCGGAGCGGTCGACGCTCCAGCCTTCTGCTTGAGCGAAGGCCACCAGCCGGCGAACGCTTTCCCGGGCGCCGCGAAGGAAACTACGCATTCGTGGTCTCCTCGCTGTTGAGCTGCAGCCAGGTCTCCATCTCTGCCAGGGAGCGGGGAAGGCTGTCGGTGGCGGCGGCATCCAGGAGGCGCCTCACCAGTGCCTGAAGGCTGCGACGATCGCTCTGTCGGCTGCAGGCCAGGTCGTCATGCGCGGAACGCAGCATGCGGACCTCTGTGCGCAGTTGAGCGAGCTCGTCCTCAGCCGGCCGGTAAGCGGTGACGTCAGGCATCGTGCGCTACCTCCTTGGGATTTCTACAGGACAGTTCCCAGCGGCTCTCGATGCGCTTTTCGTGGTCGCCTGCCTGTGCCGGCATACGGGTGATGTAGGCGTTGTCCTCGCCGAACAGCCGTTCGGCAAGGCGGGAGGCTGCAACCTTGTCGCTCCAGGTGCAGGTCGCACGCTGCTTCTGAATGGTATTGGTCCAGAAGCCGGCGCCATCGAACTTGACGATGCACTGATAGGTCTGGGACGCCTTCATGATTCGGCCTCCTTGCTGAGTGCATCACCGACCTGAACGGCCACCAGTTCGGGCAACTCCGGCTCATGCCCGGGATAGTTGTTGGCCAACTGATGCAGGAACTCGCGCGCGGCGTCCTTGCTGCCTGCAATGCGGAACACGGCGGTGAGGTGCTGGGAGTCCTGAGTGCCGCAGCAGAGGTACGGCACCAGGCTCACTTTCAGCGAGCAACTGAACAGGTGTCGCGGGATCCATACCGACCAGAAGTAAGCCGAAAGCAATTGCCCCGGAGCGCGCGTAGTGACCACCAGAGTCCCGGCCTGGGTGGTCGAGATTTCGATGTACCCCAGTTCCTCCAGCTCACGAAGCTCTCGCTCCATCGAACTGGGTGCGACCGTGCTCTCGTCCCGCGAAAGGCGCGAGATCACTTGGCTGAGGGCGTCCAGCTCGATGGGGTTGACCCCAACGTGATTGGCATGAACCACTGCCGAGTCGGTGAACGCGGCCGAGGCGTGGATACTCGGAAAGCGGGCTTCAGTGTTCATCAAAGACAGCCTCCAACTGATGGACGTCGTAGCTCCCGCAGCAGGGGCAGACCAACACCTCGGCTTCTCCTTCTGGGGTGTTCTCGGCGGGGAGAACCTGGCGCACCAAGTGGTGTGGGTGGTGCCGGCCACAATTCATGCACTGGTGGGTGACCAGGTGCTGGGAAGTGTTCATGCATGGGCTCCTTGCCGGCGTGGGCCAGCAACTGGCAGTTGAAGATGAGATGAAAAATGAGGTTGCAGGACCGGTAGCGCTGAAGGCGTGACGGTCGCTGCTAAAAGGGAGCCGGACGCATCCGGTGGTAAGGTCGGCGGTGCGAACCAAAACCACACAGACCACAGGAGGTCCGGCATGAACGCAGGCAAAGAGGGGATGTCGCAGGGTGTAAAGGCGTACGAGCGCATACTCACCCGCCTAATCGAGCGATATAGGAAGGACAATGGTTTGGAAAAGGACCAGCCGCTGGCCACTGAAGATGTAGTGGTGCTCCAGCAGCAGTATTTGCTCAACGTCTTGGGCACTGCACTTGCAGAGAAGTACAGTTGGCCCCTGGGTGAGGTCGTCGCGATCGATTTCGCGCTCATAAGACGCTACTCCTGGACGCCGCCGCAGGTGCAGGCGCTGTCTCCTGCTCATAAATGGCTAGCCATTTGCGATGAGCTGGAGCCGCTTCATGTCCCGGAAGAGGCGCGTCGGGTGTGGCGCGATGAGAGACAGGTGTGGGGACCAGTTCCCATAGATAGTAGGAAGGACGACCTCGAGGTGTGGCGGGAAGCGTTTGCCCAGTAGTATCCGTGGACGAGCTAGAGGTCATTGGAACGGTCGCTCTCTCACCCCATTCGTAGTCTGCTGGCGGACTGTTCCAGCTCTCCCAGAGAGGCCGCCCCCTCAGCTCAATGATGAGTTCGTCATGAGCGGCCAGGATGGCTGCACGCTGGGTTGGCAGGTCCAGGGCTTGGCTGGGGTCGTCAAGCGCGAAGGCGAGCGTCTGCCGGCACAGGCCAAGGGCCTGTAGGTAAGGTTGCAGGCCTGCGCTTGGCCAGGCGTCCTCGATCTGCGAGGTCGTCCAGCCTTTGTCGGTAAGTGCTTGGCGTAGGGCTCCCTCTAATGCCGAAGCCCGAACGAACGGCCGGGTCGTCCGGTCGAGCCCCGTTAACCAGAGTACGGGGCTCGGCCCTTCGTGGGTCCGCAACTGTGCGACGGCGCTTTGCAGTGCCTTCAAGACAGAGTAAGCATTCGTCTGAGCGACTTGTCGCTCGAGCTGGCGCTGCCTGAGCCAGGTCGCATCGATACCCAGGAAAGAAAAGGTGTGCTGCAGTTGCCTGAAGATATCTTGCATCAGGGGAACGAGATTAGCCTTCGACAGCCCCAGTCGTTCGTAGTGGGGGAGCCGTGCCAAATGAGCTCGCAGGAAGGCCTCTGCCTGTGCTTCGCCATGAAAACCACTGGGCTCGGCCATGAGTGACTCGATCAGTGCATGGGACAGGTCTTGGAGCCAGTCTGGACTTGGACTCTGGGCGCAAGGCTGGGGAGGATTGGTAGCAGGTTGCTGGTCACGCATGACTAGACTCCTTGCCGGCTCCCGCCGGCGAGAGATCGGAGGGGAGGGCAGGGACGGCAGGGCGTCGTGCAGCCTGTGGCCACAGGCGCGAAAGGGAGCCGGACGCATCCGGTGGTAAGGTTGGCGTCGCCAAACAAACCCACCCAGACCACAGGAGGTCCGGCATGAAGAACGAATACCGCTTTGGATACGACGAGATGCTTATCCAGATCCAGGCATGCGTTCCTGACTCACAAAAGGGGGACGGATTGCCTATGACGATGGCCAGAGCGCAATGGATAAGCCAAGTCTTTGTGCTGTGTACCCTTGGTAACTCACTGGCACGTGACAAAGGCTGGAGGCTATGGGGCATGGATGCCATTGAGTATGCGCTCATGCGTTGCTACTCCTGGCCACTGGAAACCATTCGGGAGATGCCAATTCGGGATAGGTGGCTAGCACTGCATGAAGAACTGGCGGATTTGCAATGGGATGAAGAGGCTCAGCAGGTATGGCTAGCGAAGATCGAACCAGTGCTGCCAGGCGCACCGGGGACGGACTACGACGTCTGGCGTTCGGATGCGCCAGGATTTCAATTACCCCAAGCTCCTGGCTATCTAGTGGTCCGGTAACGAATGCTTCGGGTCTCGAGCGCTTATCGGGCCAAATCTGTTCGGGGTCGATCCTGACCACCGTGGAAAAGCGATAGCCGTGCTCCTGCCAGTGCAAGACTGCCCCGCACCGGTGACTAATCAATCCCTCCTGCTCGAGCCGCTGAGCCACCCAGCTTGGGCGTAGCCCTCCGTATGGTATGTCCTCACGGCTGTTAAGAATGTACTCGATGACACCGTGGATGAGGGCAGCGCTGGGAACAAGTAGGCAGGCATCCAATAGCCAGGCATTGGCGGCGGACCCGTCATACACTCGTCCGTGGTGGCAGAAGTTCTGCAAGGCTTGTATCCATTCGGCGCTCGCTATCGAAAGGAGATTGTTAGCGGGCTGCTGGTCACGCATGACTAGACTCCTTGCCGGCTCCCGCCGGCGAGAGATCGGAAGTTCAATGAAGGGGCTCATGCAAGAGCTCCCTGCCAAGTTGGTGCAAGGTCGGCGAAGCGGGTCTGGTTGGCGATGAAGGCGGCGCGGACGGTGCCGATCGGGCCGTTGCGGTACTTGCCGATGATGATTTCGGCAATGCCCTTGGCCTCGGTGTTGGGGTGGTAGACCTCGTCGCGGTACACGAACATGATCACGTCCGCGTCCTGCTCGATTGCGCCGCTCTCACGCAGGTCTGCGTTGTTCGGTCGCTTGTTCGGCCGGTTCTCCAGGCTGCGATTGAGCTGGGACAGGGCCACGACGGGGCAATCCATTTCCTTGGCCAGTGCTTTCAGCGAGCGGGAGATTTCCGAGATCTCGGTGGCTCGGTTTTCCAGGCCTGGGCAGCGCATCAGCTGCAGGTAGTCGACCAGGATCAGTACGGGGTGGCCGTACTTCCTGGCTGCACGGCGAACCTTGGCGCGCAGCTCTGTCGGCGTCAGGTTGCCCTGGTCGTTGATGACCAGTCGGCTGCCATAGTCGTTTATGCGCTGGATCGCGACGGTCAGCCTGGGCCAATCCTCTTCTTGCAGTTGGCCCTTCATCAGCTTGCCAAGGTCCAGGTGGCCGAGCAGGGCAGCAAGCCTGAACAGCAGCTGCTCTGCTGGCATTTCCATGCTGTAAACCTGGACAGACTTCTGTTGGTCGCTCTGTAGCGCGGCGTCGATCAAGTTGAGGGCAAACGACGTTTTGCCCATCGAGGGACGGGCACCGACGATGATGAGATCCGACTTCTGTAGTCCGCCGGAGAGCTCGTCGAGATCCTTCAGGCCTGTCGGGACCCCCGTTACCGTCACGTTGTTGTTGAAGCGGTAATCGATGGTGTCGACGATCTTCGCGAGGCCCTTGTTGATATCGACAAAGTCGGACTTGTGCTGATCTTGGCCGAGGGCGAACAGCTTCTGCTCGATCTCCTCCTGAACCTCACAGGGATTCGCCTGGTGGTTCGAGGCGGTTCTGGTGCAGTGGTGCCCGAGAGACATCAACTGCCGCAGGTGCGCCCGATCGCGAACGATCTGCGCGTAAGCCTCGATATTGGCCACGGAGGGCGTGTTGTCAGCGAGCTGGCCGAGGTAGGCCAGCCCGCCGGCTTCTGGAAGGTCTTCGATCGCTTCCGACACCGTCACGACGTCAAACGGGGCGTCCTTCGCGGCCAACTCGCTGATGGCGGTGAAGATCAGCCGATGTTCATGCCGGAAGAAGTCCTCTTTATGCAGGTGATCGCCGACAATGTCCCATGCCGCGTTGTCCAGCATCAGGCCACCGAGTACCGCTTGCTCTGCCTCGACTGAGTGAGGAGGAGTAAGCTCCAGCGCGCTCACTTCGAGTCCTCCTGGCCGATCTGCAGGAATGTGCTTCCGCTGCTGCCCGGGGCGCCGATGATCTCCAGCGCTTTCACCTCCACCTTGGCGGACTCGATGATCACCGAACCCACATGAGCCACCGCTTTCGCGCGTTCGATATCCAGGGGCTTGTCTTCGTCCAGCAGCCCTTCGATGGTGGCAAAGAGGTGATTACGCAGATCCTCAATCTTGTTTTTCATGCTCGACCTCCTGAATGGTGCGCTTGAGCTTGCTGATGACGCGGATTGCGCTCTTCAGCTCAGGTGGATAGCGATGGATGGAGTTGCGGCGCATGCGTTCGGCCCGGGTGATGAGCTCCAGGTTGTCGATGACGACGTTCTGCTTGTTGTTGTCCTTGCGAGTCATCGGGAACCTCCCTGCTCGAGCGCGCCCTGAACTCGCCGGCTGACGCCGCGGTGCAGGCGAGTGTTTTTGCCGTGCTCCCAGCCTGCGTGCAGCGAAGCCTGGTCATAGGCCAGGGGCTTCGTCGGCGCTGCCGGCTCCAGGAGTTTCAGCTCCGGATGGTGTAGTTCGAGGTAGGCCTTGATGGCTGCTTGAGTCGACTCGTCCGGCCTGCCGGCAAAGTCACGTACCAGCGAACGCACTGCGAGAAGCCAGCCTTCGACGAAGAGCTTGCTGCGACGGCGCTTGGTCGACAGCTTGCAGCGCTTCTGTTGAGCGACATGAGCCGAGCGCGCCGCCACCAGTTGGTGGTGGAGCGTAGAGTAGGCGTGAGCGGCTAGCTCAGGGCCGATCCCTCGGCCCATGAACTTGAACGTCCAGCCCGCTGGCATCGCGTATGCCGCCAGGTAGTCGCAGCCGAAGGAACTGGCGCAGATCCCGGCCAGCTCATGCAGCCATTGGGCAGGAGAGCGCCTGGTTCGAGTGGGAACGCACGCGGTTTCCACCGTGTGGGCCGAGATCTCCGCTTCGCTGAGGTCGAACTGGCGCTTCAGGATCGCGGCCTGGCGCAATGCGGTTTCCGCCTCGTTCGGCGTGGCCCCCTTGGCATTCGCCAGGGCCATCAGCTTCTCGACCTTGGCGAGGACTTTTTGCTTGTCCATTGGCTTCATGCCAGCCCCCCCTCGCTCATGCCAAGCACTGCACTTGCCTCTGCGGCCAGTTGCTGGCCTTCCGGGCTAGGCGAGCTGCCGACGAAGAGCATCAGCCGCTCGATGACCTTCACGGTGTCCTGGGAGGGTTGGGCGAACTCGGCCAGGTGATCGATGGCAGTCGCGATATTCCAGATAGCCCTGTTCATGTCCCGCTGGATCACGTGGATCGAGCTGGCATTGGCCGCGATGGCCAGTTGCGACTTCGTCTGCAACAGTAGGTCGTGGGCGATTTGGAGCAGGGCGTTCTGCAGGGGCTGTCCACAGGCACGCTGCTGAGCGCGAACCGGAGCGACAAGGCCCTGCAGCATCGCAGCACCTTCAGCCTCGACCAGCAGATTGTCGGAAGCACCGGCGGCAGCGCCTGCTTTGGCCATGTAGCCTTGCACGTAGGCGTCGAACTGGGTCTCGGCGATCAGGCTCAGGATGAGGTTGTTGCGGTTCTGGAGGTTCATATGAGGCCCTCCGGAGCCGATTGCAGAGCGTCTGTCCAGAGCTGAAGGGTTTCCTGCTCCTCGCTGGTCAGAGCGATCTGTGCGGTGCAGTCAGCGACCTTCTGCTTGATGACGCGCAGGCGCTCCTCGACTTCACTGCCATCGTCGTAGGCGATTTCGTGAGTCAGATGGCTAATGAAGTCACATCGCAGGCTCCCCACCTGACTAGCGAAATACTCGGCTTCACTGTGCCACCCGATGAGCTGCTTGGGACGCTCCAGCCAGCGTTTGAGTTTTGAGTGGAGCTGGTGCGTGGAGTACAGGGGATCGAACACCTTGGCCCGGTTGTAGATCAACGCGATCTGCAGGATTTCCAGCCGCTCTTCGAGCGTATTTCCCGGAAGCGGGTAGTTCGAGTCGACCAGTTGCTTGGCCAGGCGCCCGCGCAGCTCACGCCGCTTCTTGGCCTGTTTCTCGTCGCGATCACGCTTTTCCTTCGCATGCTCGACCTGCTGGTTCACCGAGTCGAGCAAGCGCGCAGCGTCTTGTAGGAGCTGCTTTTGCTCGAAGCTCAAGTAGCAACCCAGCTTCCCGAACAGGTCGGTACCGCCACCAGTCAGCTTGCGTATTTCTCGCGCAGCGCCGGTCAACTTGGCCTGTTGGCTCCGAAGGTCGGCGGCGCTGCCGAACTTGTTCAGTTGCAGCACAAGTTCCGCGTCGACGTCGCGGGCTTGGGTGATAGGAGGCTTCGCCATGTCAGCGCCCTCCCTTGACCAGTGCTGCTACCGCCTCCGGCGTCAGCGCGAGGAAACGGTCAGTCCACTCGGGAAAGACCTCGATGGCCAGGTTACGGATGATTTCCAGCGCGGGCGCTGATGTGCGATTCGAGGGTTGCCGCGTTTCGAGGCGGTGCGCTGGTAGCCCGCGCGATGCTGCATTGCGAAACACGACGGCATCCGGGACAGTCGTTTCGAGTACAGAAATATCCTGATGCTCATCGAAGATGGCACGCACATTCTCGTGAATCGCCCGGGAGTCATTGGTCTGGTCCAGGCAGTTGATGACGATCTGAACCTTGGGGATCCGCATGCCGAGGCGCTCGTAGGGGCGCAGTCCATCGAGCATTTGCATGGTGCCGCGGTTGAACTCGCGGGCAGTGAGCATGTTGGGCTGCAGGGGGGAAACAACCAGATCCGATGCGAGCACGACCATTTCGAGTAAAGCGGAGCGCGCACCTTGGGTGTCGATCAGCACCAGGTCGTAGCCCTGTTTCAGGGACGGCATGAGGTTTGCCAGCCGGAGCCGGCCATCGGGCGCCTGGAGCAGTAGGTTGTTGAGCTGGTTGTTCTGGTCGTTGGAAATCACGACGTCCAGGTTGGGGATAATCGTCCTGGAGATGATCCTCGCTGGGTCAGTTATGTTGGCGGCGAGCAGGTCGTAGATGCCGCCCTGGGCGACTTCAGGTAGCTCGTAGTACGAAGATAGGGAGGGCTGGACGGGGTCCAGGTCGATGAGGAGGGTCTTCAGGCCAGCATCGGCGCAAAATGCACCGAGGTTGGCGGCGGTGGTGGATTTCCCTACACCACCCTTGGTGGATACAACCGAAGTCGCTTTCGCATTCATGTCTACAGCCTCTAATGTGGGGTCATTAGAGGCTGCTAAACAGACTCGTTGTAACGGGAGTGGAAACCCTTCCTAGACGACCTTGGTCCAAATGGCTTTTAACCAATTGGTCGTAGGTTCGAATCCTACACGACCCACCATATTCAAGACGAAAAAGCCCACCTGCAAAGGTGGGCTTTTTCGTTTCTGTGCCATTACTTTCCGAATGCTGGCCTGTGGGAAGGAGGATGGTCCGCTCTTCCAGCCCAGTTTCTCCCGACGCCTGGCCTTCCAGCATGGCATTCCATCGAGCGTCTGGAGGCGGCGGGCCCTGAGGCCCGGCCGCTCCATCGAACAGGAAGCCTCCCGGTACGGGTACCGGGAGAATCGATTCACAGGTTGTAGTGGCGACCTATCATGGGAACGGCCGCCGCAGCCCCGTATACCGAGTTCCAGGACTGCCAGCCAAAATTGATGCCGATCAGTCCGCCATGGATCTGGTTGGGGATTTGCGGCTCCAGCCTGCCGCTGGCCGAAGAACCCATGACATTCCCCTGATTCCAGGCGACCAGGCCGCCCAGCAGGCCCGAGCCTCCGACCTTGCCGGAAGCGGAAGCGCCCCTGATGGTGCCGGTGCTGAAGCCTGCCAGCCCGCCGATATAGCTGTCGTATCCCGCCCTCGCATCGCCGCTGGCCGAGGCCCCCAGGACGAGAGCCCGCCAGCCTTCCAGGGAGCCGACCAGCCCGCCGACACTGGCGCCGCCGCCCCCGGTGACCGCGCCGGTGGCGTTGGCGGAGCGGATCGAGGTATTTTCGCCGCGGCCGAGCAGTCCTCCCAGATTGTGGCCGGTCATGTCGATTACCGTCCCATGGCTACTGGCGAGCATCAGCGAGCCTCGCAGATCGTTGCCGAGCAACCCGCCGATGGCCCTGGAACCGTTGGCGCTGACGTTGCCCGAAGCCGAGACGTTCGTCAGCGAGGCGGCATCGTTGTAGCCGACGAGTCCGCCGACGCGACTGCCCTTGCCCCCGGTGACATTGCCGGATGCGGCCAGGGTGCTGTGGTTGCCGCCCCGGTTGTGGCCGATCAGCCCTCCCACGTCACTGTTCGCCCCTGCGTTTACCCACCCGGAGGCCTTCAGGTTGGAATGATTGCCGCCGAGGTTGGACCCTATCAGGCCACCCAGGGTTTTGCCGCTGCCGTCGGTGACTTCGCCACTGGCGGAACCGTTGATGATGGAGCCGTACAGGTTTTCGCCGAGCAGACCGCCAACCGCTTCTGCTCCGCGGGTAGCGACGTTGCCCTTGGCGGAGGCATTGACCAGCGAGGCATTGGCGTTGAGACCGATCAGGCCGCCGGCCTGGAGCAGCGACCCACCACTCAGGTTGCCGCTGGCACTGACGTCGGCCAGGTTGCCTGCCTGGTTGTGGCCGATCAGGCCTCCCAAGTAGCGACCGGCTTGCAGGACGACGTCGCCATGGGCGCTGGCGTTGGTGATGGCCGCGTTCAGGTTCCGGCCGATCAGCCCGCCCAGTGCTTCCGCGTCTGTGCCCCGGACCTTGCCGCTGGCCGTGGCGTGGGCGATACCACTGTTTACGTTGAGGCCGATGAGCCCTCCGTACAGGCCGTGCTGTCCGTTGCCTGAGACGTCGACGAAGGCGGATACGTCCGCCAGTCCGCCGGCGGAGCTGTATCCGACCAGTCCTCCCAGGTTCATCCCGTGACCGCTCAGCGACAGCGTTCCCTGGCTGCCGCTGCTGCGGATGAGGCCGCCGCGGTTCCTGCCTACCAGGCCCCCCGCGCCGTAGTGGCTGGCATGGTCCTTCAACTGGCCGGAGATGGCAAAATCGGCCCGGCTGTTGGAGATGCTGGCCACGCCCCTGGCTGTGCTGATGTTTTCGGCTGCGAGTCCGCCCAGAGCATAGGTGTGGCGGTTGCCGACCAGCGTGCCGCTGGCGCTGGCGTTGTCGATGCTGCCCAGGTTCAGTGCGACCAGCCCGCCGAGGCTGTTCAGCTTCGAGGCCGCGGCGATACGGATGTCGCTGGCGTTCACATTGTCGATGCGACCGAGGTTGACGGCGGCCAGGCTACCGACCTGGACGTTGTAGTGGGTGGCCTGTGCTCCATCGGCGGAAATGCGTTCCAGGTTCAGGTTGCGGAGGGTGCCCCGGTTGACGCTGAACAGGCCGGAGTAGGCACCGGTGCCGTACACGGCAAGATTATCGATGGTGTTGCCCAGGCCGTCGAAGGTACCGCCGAAGGCGCTGGCGTTGCCTATCGACAGGAAGCTGGAATTGCCGCCTGCGATTCGATTGCCGAGGACATAGCTGCCGCCCAGGTCCCTATCGATGCCGCGCAACTGCTGCAGGTCCTGGATCACGCTGTAGTCCCGCCCATTGGCGCGGAATCCTGCGTTCTTGCCGGACAGGGTGATCCGGGCGCCTTCGGCGAGGGCATAACCCTTGTCCGAATTGAATTCGACCCGGGCTCCCTGGCCAGTGAGAGAGAGGCTGTCGTCGATACGGAGAGGGCGCTGCCCGGCATTGAGAGTAAGGCTGGCGTTTTCCCCCTGGGCCGTCAGCGCGCCATTGATCCTGAGGTCCCCGCGCTCGGCGGTTAGCGTCAGGCCGTTGCCGCTGTCCCAGGACAGCGGCGCGCCGACATGCGCGTTGCCCCGGGTGGCGACCACTTCGACGTTGCTTGTGGAAAGGTTGCGGGCCAGGGTATCGGCATGCAGCGTCGGGCCTTTTCCCGCGCTGCTTGGATTCGCCAGGCCGGAACCGACATTCTCGCTGCTCCGGGCCTGAACGGTACGTGACCTGACGTTGGTGGCGGAATTGCCGAAGACCTTGTTACCGCCGGTCTGGACCTGGACGACATGCACATTGCCGGCGTCGGCGGCGATATCGGGTAGCGTCTGGACCTGGACGATGCTGGAGCCATTGGCGCCTGGGCTCAGGTTGGGGAGAGTCTGGGTCTGGACGACATCGATTCCGTTGACGCCGGGGCCGATGTTGGCACCGCTCTGGCTCTGCACGATTGTGACGCCATTGACGCCCGAGCCGATGCTGGGGCCGCTCTGGCTCTGCACGACGCTGATGCCACTCGCGCCTGAACCGATATTTGCGCCATTCTGGCTTTGCACAACGCTGAT
Source organism: Pseudomonas sp. KBN12P06040 (assembly GCF_037574965.1). Classification (NCBI taxonomy): domain Bacteria; kingdom Pseudomonadati; phylum Pseudomonadota; class Gammaproteobacteria; order Pseudomonadales; family Pseudomonadaceae; genus Pseudomonas; species Pseudomonas sp. KBN12P06040. Next base: position 5,184,786 of record NZ_JBBELS010000001.1, on the reverse strand, counting down.
GCCACTTGCGCCCGAACCGATATTGGCACCGTTCTGGCTCTGCACGACAGTCACGCCATTGACGCCCGAGCCGATATTGGGGCTGTTCTGGCTCTGCACGACGCTGATGCCACTCGCGCCGGCGCCGATATTGGCGCCATTCTGGCTTTGCACGACGCTGATGCCATTGGCGCCCGAGCCGATATTGGGGCTGTTCTGGCTTTGCACGACGCTGATGCCATTGGCGCCCGAGCCGATATTGGGGCTGTTCTGGCTTTGCACGACGCTGATGCCACTTGCGCCCGAGCCGATGTTGGCGCCGCTCTGGCTCTGCACTGCGGAGGTACCGTTGGCGCCGGCGGCGAGGTCGACGGCCGGCTGCTGCTGAACGATGGTCACGCCGTTGCTATCGGACGCATTGGCCCCGGCTGGGCCCTGCGCTACATGGACCTGGCCGGAACCATCACCGGCAGCGTTTGCCTGGCCGACAGCGGCTACGCTGACCTCGTGCGAGAGAATCCTCCAGGTGCCGGTTGCGCCCTGGTCGGCATGGGTGTCCACCTGCGCGGTTCGCTGTATCTCGACGTTCGCGCCCTGGTTCAGCACCAGGCCGCCATTGCCTCCGCCGATGGCGCTGGCGTCCTGCTTGCCGGCCACCCGCACGGTACCCTGTTCGCCGCCGTCGAGGACGATGCGTCCTTCCGCGCTGCGTAGCGTCCTGGCCTCGAGAGTGCCCTGGTTGTTGACGACGGTCTTGAGCAGGCTGTCGGCGCTGCGGGCGCTCATCAGCACCTGGCCGCCATCGGCGCGGATGAGGCCGCCGTTGTGTGCAAGAGCGTCGACCGAGCCCTTGTCCACCTGCAGGTTGAGCAGGCCGTCGCCGTCGAAATTGAGGTTGATGCCCTGGCCTGCGCCCAGGGCCACGGCGCCGAGTTGCGCCTGGATCACGCCGTCGTTGCTGACCCGGGCGCCCAGCAGGGCGATGCTGCCGCCTTCGCTGGCTTTCAGGCTGCCGGCATTGCTTACGGTTGCGCCGGAGTCGCCGGAGAACTGGTAGTTGCCGGCGAGGAAGTCCCTGTCGGCCAGGTCCAGGGTGGAAGCCACCAGGCCGCCTACGTTGACCTGGGCGGACTTGCCGAAGACCACGCCGTTGGGATTGACCAGGAAGACCTTGCCGTTGGCATCTATCCGCCCCTGGATATCGCTGCCGTTGCGGCCGATCACCCGGTTCAGGGCGACGGCGTCCTGGCCCGGCTGGTGGAAGCTGACCCGCTCATCGGCACGGACGCTGAACTCGTTCCAATTAGTGATCAGCTTGTGGCTCTGCTGGTCGATGACCATATGCCGGCCATCGGTGGATGTCTGGAATCCGGCATCGCCTGAAACGACCGTGGCGCCGCTGGGCAGGGCGACGGCGGGGGCCTGGCAGAACAGGCCGAGCAGTGACGCTCCGGCGACTACGAGCGCCTTGCCGCGTCCGCTCTTGCTGCGCCGACGGGTACCTTCGCTTGCGACGTTCCAACAGCCTGTGGCCTGGTTCCAGACCAGCGTATAGCTCTTGTTCATGGCTTTTCCTTTCAGTGGGGCCCGCCGGCATGGCGGGCGGGAGCTTGCTCAGAAGTAGCGGGTCGCTTGCAACCACAGCCGGGGAGTGCGCTCGGGCTCGATGTTGTTTTCCTGGCTCAGGGGCCAGGCGGCGGTCAGGCTGACCTGGTGATCCGTTCCGTACCAGGTTGCGCCGCTGCCGACGGCGGCCATGCGGTTGCGATTGCCTTCCGTGGTGTTGGGGTGCTTGAGGAATTTCACCGCGCCCTGGTCGACGAACGAACTCAGCTGCCAGCCCGGAGCCAGGCTGTAGCGCAGCTCCGCACTGGCTTGCCAGCCTTCGTCGCCGTAGCCCTTGTAGCTGCCCAGGGGGAACGCCCGAACGCCGTAGGGGCCGCCCATGTCGAACTGTTCCGCGCTGTCTAGGTTGCCGCCGCTCCACTGGGCGTTGAGTTGGGCGAACAACTGCAGGCGGTCGCCCAGGTGCTGCAGGCGTACGGCGTTGAGCATGATCTTGTCGAAGCTGCCGGCGGTACCGATGGTGTAGCGGTCCAGCAGCCGCTCTTCGGCGGAGTCGATGGCGAGCTGGCCGTGGGCATAGGCCAGCGAGAAGCCGCTCTGTCCACCGCCGAACAAGCGGTCCTGGGCGTTTCCGCTGATGCTGGCGGTCCACAGGCGGATCTCCTTGCGGCTATGCCTCCCGGTACGCTCCTGGTCATCGCGAAGTCGTTTGTTTTCATATTGCAACTGGGTGGACAGGCTTAAGCTGCGGCTACGCAGCAGGGGCTGGCTGACGAACAGACTGTCGGTAATGGCCCGGCCATGGGCGTCCAGGCGCGAGAAATCGCGTACCAGTCGATAGGTCGTCTCGGCGTGGGCCAGTCCGATGCGCGTGCCTCGGGAACCAAGGGGCAGTTGATAGGCTGCACGGTAGTAGCGTTGGTGCCGGTCGCTGCCCAGCAGGCTCAGTCTCGCCTGGTCGCCCAGTCGCAGCGGGCTGTTGAAGTCGAGGGTGGTTCCCAGGCGATATTCCCCCATGTAGCGGCCGCCATAGTTGTCTGCCTCCAGCCTTCCGCCGACCAGCGGGCCGGGGCGGGCCTCGACGCGCAAGTCCGTGGTTCCCTGCGCCTGGCCCGGCAGCAGGGTGCCTTTGGCCTGGAGGCCGGGAATGTCGCTCAGGAGCAGAAGCGCACGCTCCAGCTCCGAGCCCTGGACCGCGGTATCTCGTTCGAGTGCGCTCAAGGGGCGGAGTAGAACGCGGTCCAGCGTTCGGGACGTGTTGTGCAGTTCGATCCTGCCGTAGCGTCCCTCGAGCACTTCGATGCGTACCGTTCCATCCTGGATTTCCTGTGCCGGGAGGAAGGCGCGCGCCAGCACATATCCCTTTTCCCGATAGAAATCGCCGATGCGGGCGGCGGCGGCGTGCAATTGGCTCAGATTGAGTTCCTGGCCCGGCAGGTCGTGCAGGAGCGCCAGCAGGCGTCGATCGTCGAACTGCCTGTTGCCGCTGAGTTGGAAGCGCTTGACCAGCACCGTCGGGCCGCCCTCTTCGGCAGCCCGTGATACGCCGTCCTCGGGGCTGGGGCGCTCGGCGTCCAGTTCCACCGGCGCGGGCAGGTTCAGGCGTCGGCTTTCCACGTCACGCAGCGCCTGCCCCGCATCCGGGGCGGCACTGGCAAGGCCGGACGACAGCATGGCCATTCCCATGAGGCCCGTACGGAGCAACGGTCCGGCCCTGAGGGATGGAACGATCGAAGTGGAACTGCCGGAAGGCTTTGGGGAGGGCGGCGGGAAAGAAAGGCTAGCCTGGTTACGCGGAAAAGCTGGATGCATGGTCAATCGGCCCGGAGCGCGGTTCTTGCAGGGAAAAGAAGCCGATATCCGCAGGCATGTGCAGAACGATCGGTTTCAAGGCGGAGAATCGAGTGGGCGATAGCCTGGGGCGAGGCTGAAACGGCGACAATCGTAGTTTTCTGGCGTTGGCCGGTAGAACTTCTTGGTTTTCGTAGGGGACTGGGAGGACTGCTGTAGGAAAAAACTCCGGTGATAACGGGCTCGGCTGCGGAAGCGGCGGAAACAGTGGGGCGGAAGTAGCGGCTGAGCGCGATTCCGTATCGCGACCGTGGCGGTCATGATCAAAGGGCCTGTCCGACTATCGCCCGCCGTTCGATCTGGCGGCTGGAGCATGGGCAGGACGCAGCGCTAGAATTCCGTCTCGGTTTACGGTCCCTCTCAGGCTGAGCATCAACGGCGTGTGTCTTTCGGTTCTTTTTCGCGGCGTTCACCCATGACCGGCACCAAGCCCACAACGCCCGTAGCCCGCTATTTCCACCAAGAGGCGCAACGGCGCGGCTATGTGCTGGACGCAGCCCAGGGCAATGCCATTCTTCATCTCGATCGATTGGCGGAGCGCTTGCGTCGAGGTCCGTCGCTATTCCGGCAAGCGCCGCGCAGCCTCTACCTGTGGGGGCCGGTCGGGCGCGGCAAGAGCTGGCTGATGGATGGCTTCTTTCGCAGCGCCGATTTGCAGGGCCTGCGCCGGACGCATTTCCATGCGTTCTTTCGCCAGCTTCATGACGGCATGTTCCGCCGCCAGGGGCGGCCCGATGCCCTGGGCGGTGCGCTCGACGAACTGCTGGGAGATTGCCGGCTGCTTTGCTTCGACGAATTCCATGTCCACGACATCGGCGACGCGATGCTGATAACACGCCTGTTCAGGGAGCTGTTCCGCAGGAAGATCACCCTGGTCTGCACCTCCAACTACGCACCGCGGCAACTGCTGCCCAATCCGCTCTACCACGAACGCTTCCTGCCGGCGATCCGGTTGATCGAGACGCGCATGGAAGTGCTGGAAGTAGCCGGCGCCCGGGACTACCGGACGATTTCGCCGCGGCAGGAGATCGCTTCCGGTTATGCCAGCGGCGGGTATTGCTGGCCAGCCTCATGCGCTTGCCTGGATGAGTTGGGCTTGTCCGCGCCCGAGCCCTCGCAACGCGTGACCCTGCAAAGCGGCGCGAGGACGTTGCAGGCGCGCGCGGTGTGCGGCGACCTGGTGTGGTTCGCCTTCGCCGACCTTTGCGAGGCGCCAACCGCGGTGATGGACTACCTTGCCCTCGGCGAACGCTTCTCTACCTGGGTGCTGGAGGGCGTACCGCCGATGGCGCGCTGTTCGGTCGCCGCCCAGCAGCGCTTCATCAATCTCGTCGACGTCCTTTACGACAATGACCGGCGTTTTTTCCTGAGTGCCGAAAAGGCGCTGCCGGACCTGGTCGAGGGCAGCGACCTGCCTGCGGACATGCAGCGTACCGCCAGTCGGCTGGCGCAGTTGCGCCAGCTTCGCTGTTGAAGGAACGCCCCGCGCCGACGGCAAACGGGGCGTAATGGCTCAGTGCAGCTTGAGGCGTGGCTCGGTGCTGCGCAGGCGGCCGCTGAGCATCAGCATCGCGGTGCGCAGCGGACCGTACAACGCCATCTGGTGCATGCGGTATAGCGATACGTAGAACATCCGCGCCAGCCAGCCTTCGAGCATGACGCTACCCATCAGATTGCCCATCAGGTTGCCGACCGCGCTGAAGCGCGACAGCGAGATCAGCGAACCGTAGTCGCGGTAGTGATATTCGCCCAGCGGCTTGCCTTCGAGACGGGCACGCAGCGATTTCACCAGCAGCGAGGCCTGCTGGTGCGCGGCCTGGGCGCGTGGCGGCACGTTGCGCGGTTGCTCTCCCGGTTGCGCCGGCTGGGGACAGGCGGCGCAGTCGCCGAAGGCGAAGATGTCGTCGTCGCGGGTGGTCTGCAGGGTCGGGCGGACCACCAGTTGGTTGATACGGTTGCTTTCCAGGCCGTCGAGTTCCTTGAGGAAGGCCGGAGCCCGGATGCCCGCCGCCCAGACCTTGAGCGTCGCCGGGACGAACTCGCCGTCGCCGGTCCAGAGGCCGTCCGCATCTACCTTGCTCACCGCGGAGCCGGTCATCACCCGTACGCCGAGCTTGCTCAGGGTCTGGTGTACCGGCTGACTGATACGCTCGGGCAGCGCCGGCAGCACCCGTGGGCCGGCTTCGACCAGGCTGATGTGCAGGTCTTCCGGGCGGATCCGGTCGAGCCCGTAGGCGGCCAGCATCTGCGCGGCGTGGTGCAGTTCCGCAGCCAGTTCGACGCCGGTGGCGCCGGCGCCGATGATGGCGATACTCACTGCGTTGTTGTTCGCGTCGTGCCCGGTATGCGCACGCAGGTACTGGCCGAGCAGCTGGCGATGGAAGCGTTCGGCCTGGGCGCGGGTATCGAGGAAAATGCAGTGTTCCGCAGCGCCCTCGGTGCCGAAGTCGTTGGTGGTGCTGCCGACGGCGATCACCAGGGTGTCGTAGGCGATGTCGCGCTCGGGAACCAGCTCAACGCCATTCTCGTCCACCAGTGCGGCCAGGCGGACCCGCTTGCCGGCGCGATCCAGGCCCTGCATGCGGCCGAGCTGGAATTCGAAGTGGTTCCATTTCGCCTGGGCGACGTAGTTCAGCTCGTCCTCGGAGGAATTGAGCGAGCCGGCGGCGACTTCGTGCAGCAGGGGTTTCCAGATGTGGGTGAGGTTGGCGTCGACCAGGGTGACCTGGGCCTTGCCGCGTTTACCCAGGGTGCGGCCGAGACGGGTGGCGAGCTCCAGCCCGCCGGCGCCGCCGCCGACGATCACGATGCGATGGGACATGTGGATATCTCATAGTGGGAATTCCGTGAGGCGGTCGTCGGGAGCGTGGCTCGACCGGACGACTCAGGCCAGGTAGCTGAGGAGGCGGCTGAGCAGGCCCAGGCCGATGACCACGGCGAGCAGGACGAACATCAGGAACCACGGGCGGAACGGCGCACGCTCGACCTGGTGCAGCGGCGAGGCGAGGTACTGCTCGACCTTCTGCTGGTCTTCGGGGCTCAGTCGGCTGGACATGGCAGGCCTCCGTTTTCGATGTCGGTCATTCTAGACAGACAGGGGGCTCGATCACCAGCGGATCGTCGAGGCGGATCACTCCGCTGCCGATCACCCGCGCGGTGATGCCGCCCTGTTCGCGCACGCTCTTCAGCGTGCGGTGGTCGATGTGCTTTTCCAGGCGTCCGCAGGGTTGGTACCAGCCAGTGGTTTCCAGCAGCGCGCCGCCGAGGCGGAAGCGACGGTCCTTCAGGCTGAGCAGGTTGATGCCGGCGACGGCGATGTTGCGGCGCATCTCGTTGGGCAACAGCGGCCTGCCCAGCAGGGTACCGAGGGCCTCGATGTGTTCCCACTGCACCAGGGTGACCTGGCGCGGCGGGTGCGGGTGGTCGCCTGTCAGTCCCAGGCCGCGCCGTGCCTCCACCACCTCCAGTTCCTGGATCGGCGCGCGGCTGCCGGAGCGCACGCCGATCCACTTCACCCGCCCTTCGCTCACAGGCCTACCCCGGCGTCGAACAGGATGCTGCGGCCGAGGTTGGCGCGCAGGAATTCGGGGGCGCCGGAGTGAGCGAAGAGCACCCGGGCAAAGGTCGGACCGACCATCGACAGCGAGCGCCAGCCTTGGCGCAGGTATTCGGTGGGCGGCGGGAAGGGCGTATTGAAATCGGGCACCGCGCGCTTCAGGTTGACGAAGGCCAGCAGGTCCAGTTCGCCGTGGTCGATGCCGCGCTCGCTATAGTTGTGCGCCTTCTTGCGCAGGGTTGGCGCCAGTCGTGCCTGCAGCTCGGCGGCGGCGATCCGTTGTGGCCGCTCTTCGCGTCGGATCAGTTGGCGCAGGCTGACGGCCTGGCGGCGACGGGTCAGTTCCTCGCGCCACTCCTCGTTCAGCCGGCGACCTTCATCGAGGACGAAGAACACCTCGAAGCCGGCACCCTTGAACAGGACGTCCGGCGGCTGTTCCCCGGGGGCGGCGAAATCCTCCTGGCGATAGGGCACGTTAAGGGCTTCGAGGAAGCGCTGGCAGACCCAGCGCTCGCGGTCCCATTTACGTGCGTTGGAGAGGAAGTCGTTGGCTTGTTCGGCCTGACGGGTGAGCAGGCGCAGATAATCCGCTTCGTTCATGGGCTCAGCTTAGTCTGCCGGCGGGCCCGCTTTCCAGCCTGCAGGCGTTCCGGTTGCGACAATCCGTCCCGGAGCGCGCCAGCGGCGAGGCTCGGTGTACACTGCCGTTCCCCTTGGGCCGGAGCCGTTCCGATGCAACTTCGCAGCGTCATCGCCGCCGATCACCCGGCACTCTTCGCGCTGTGGTCGCGAACGCCAGGTATCCGCCTGCGTGCGGAGGACGCCTATCCCTTCTTCCTCGCCTACCTTCAACGCAACCCCGGGCTGAGCCTGCTGGTCGAAACCGAAGGGGAGGTGATCGCCTGCCTGATGGCCGGGCATGACGGTCGCCGTGGTTACCTCCAGCACCTGGTGGTCGATCCCGGTTATCGAGGGCTGGGGCTGGCGCGGCGGATGCTCGACGAAGTGCTGGCGCGTCTGGCGAGGGAGGGGATCGGCAAATCCCATGTCTTCGTCCTGGATGCCGCCGAGGAGGCACAGGCATTCTGGCGAGCCCAGTCGGACTGGGAGCGGCGCAAGGACATCCAGGTATTTTCCACTCGGGAGGGACACGCGTGAAACGATTGCATTGGGTTCTGCTGGGCATGCTGCTGCCCGGCCTGGCGCTGGCCGTGGAGAAGGGCTCCACCCTGGAGCCCTGGACGTTGCAGGACCAGTTCGAAAAGGCGCACTCGCTGGACGACTCCACCCGGGTCCTGCTGGTGGCGCGGGACATGGACGGCTCGAAGTTGGTCAAGGCGGCGCTGGCGGAACGCCCAAAGGGCTACCTGGAGGCGCGCCACGCGCTGTTCCTGGCGGACATCAGCCGCATGCCGGCGCTGATTTCCCGGCTTTTCGCGGTGCCGGCCATGCGTGACTACAGTTATCCGGTGCTGCTCGATCGCGACGCGGCCATCGCTTCTCGCTATGCCTCGGACGAGGGCAAGGTCCTCTGGGTCAGGCTGGAGCAGCGCCGCGTGTTGGAAACCCGCCAGTTGGATTCGCCGGTGGCCCTGCGCATCGCCCTGGAACAACTGCAGCCGTGATCGCTGCCGAATTGCTGTCGGCGGAAAGCCTGGAACTGGGCTGGGCCATCTATGCGCCGCTGCTGCTGCTCGCCGCCTGGCGCGCGCCCTGGGTCGAGCTGGTCAGCGATACCCGCCGCCAGCACCTGGTGTTCGGCACCATGCTCGGGCTGTTCCTGCTCTGGCTGGTGCGCCGGGACTTCGAGTCGGGACTGTCCTTCCATTTCATCGGTATGACCGCCGTCACCTTGCTGCTCGACTGGCCGCTGGCGATCGTGGTGGGGCTGGTGGCGCAACTGGGCTTGTGCCTGCTCGGCCGCCAGGATTGGCTGGCGATCGGCGTCAACGGCGTGCTGCTGGTGGCGATCCCCGCGCTGATCGCGGAGCTGGCGGCGTTGTTCGTGGAAAAGCGCCAGCCGCGCAACCTGTTCGTCTACATCTTCTGCTGCGGTTTCTTCCCGGCGGCCCTCACCGCGGTGGTGGTCCTGCTGCTCGGCCTTGGCGTGGTCTGGATCGACGGCCTTTTCCCGATGCCGCCCTGGCTGGAGGACTTCGCTGGTTACCTGTGGCTGATCATGTTCCCCGAGGCCTTCATCAACGGCACGGTGATCACCGGCCTGGTGGTCTACTACCCGGAGTGGCTGGAAACCTTCAATCGCACGCGCTACCTGCAGGCGCCCTGGAAGGACGAAGAGCGCAAGCCCTGATGACCAGTCATTCGCCAGGTTCATGGCGGGCGGCGGCTGACTTGCGTCAGTGTTTCGGACGAAGCCGGCCGCGATCCTGCCGTTTTCCCAGGTGAGGAGCGGAACATGGGTGTCCATGAATGGGCCCGAGAGGGCCTGCGAGAGTTACTGTCGAAGAGCGACGAGGCGGACCGGGCAATGCGCCTGCGCGCGTTGCTCAGCGCAATCGTCGAACTGAACCGGGCGGAGCGCGATGCTGGCGACCTGGCCAGCGAACTGCAATTTCTTGCGGAGAATCTCGACGACCAGCGCGACTACGCTTTCATGCGTCCCTGAAGGAACGGGCCAGCCGGATTGGCTGGCCCGTTGCGTTCAATGCTCGCGAGGCGGCAGGTCGGCGGAGAAGATATCGTCTTCCAGGGTGTCGCCGGGGATCGCATGTTCCTCGGCGGCCCAGGCGCCGAGATCGATCAGCTTGCAGCGGTCGGAGCAGAAGGGGCGGTACTTGTTGTCGCTTTTCCATTCGACGGGCGCGCCGCAGGTCGGGCACTCCACGGTCAGGGGCTGGCTCATGCTCGGCCTCCTCGCAAGGTCAGGTAGAAGGCGTGCAGTCGTTCGACTTCACGCTGCAGGTGGGACAGGTCGCCGTCGTTGACCAGCACGTCGTCGGCGTGCTTCAAGCGCTCGTCGCGCCGGGCCTGGGCCTGGAGGATCGAGCGCACCTGCTCCTCGGAGACCTTGTCGCGAAGCATGGTGCGCTGTAGTTGCAGATGTTCCGGGGTATCCACCACCAGCACGCGCTGGGTCATCTGGCGCTGGCCGGACTCCACCAGCAGCGGCGAGACCAGGATGGCGTAGGGCGATTCGGCCCTGGCCAGGTACTGGACGATCTCCGCGCCGATCAGCGGGTGCAGCAATTGCTCCAGCCAGCGCCGTTCCTCCGGCGCCTGGAAGATCCGCTCGCGCAAGGCGGCGCGGTCGAGCTGGCCATCGGGCAGGAGGATGCCGTCGCCGAAGCGTTCGACGATCTTCGCCAGGGCCGGACGCCCCGGCTCCACCACCCAGCGGGCGGCATGGTCGGCGTCCACCAGGTGGACGCCGAGGGAAATGAAATGCTCGGCGGCTGCGCTCTTGCCGCTGCCGATACCGCCCGTGAGGCCTAGTATCCAGGGTTGGGTCATTTGAATCCGGCGAATTGCAGATAGGTCCGGGTTATTTGATCACCCCAGAGCAAAGCAATCCACCCGGCAATCGCCAGATAGGGACCGAAGGGGATCGGCGTGCCGCTTTCGGCGTTGCGCAGGCGCAGCATGATCACCCCGAGGATCGCCCCGACCAGCGACGACAGCAGGATGGTCAGCGGCAGGATCTGCCAGCCGCCCCAGGCACCGAGCATGGCCAGCAGCTTGAAGTCGCCGTAGCCCATGCCCTCCTTGCCGGTCACCAGCTTGAACAGCCAGAACACCGACCACAGGCTCAGGTAGCCGAACACCGCGCCGAACAGCGCATCGTCGAGGCTGGCGAAGAGGCCGAAATGGTTGGCGATCAGGCCCAGCCAGAGCAACGGCAGCACCAGCACGTCCGGCAGCAGTTGGTGATCGGCATCGATCAGGCTCATCGCCAGCAGACCCCAGGTCAGCAGGAGCATCGCGCCCGCCTGCCAGGTGAAGCCGAAATGCCAGGCGACGTAGCCGGAAAGCAGCGCGGTGGCCAGTTCCACCAGGGGGTAGCGTTTGCCGATGGCGGCCTTGCAGGACGAGCACTTGCCGCCCAGCGCCAGGTAGCTGACCAGCGGGATGTTTTCCCAGGGGCGGATCTCGTGGCCGCAGCGCGGGCACGCCGAATTCGGCAGCACCAGGTTGTAGGTCGCCTGCTTGGGTTCCGGCTCCAGCCCGAGCGCTTCGCGGGCTTCGGCCTTCCAGTTGCGCTCCATCATCTTCGGCAGGCGATGCACGACGACGTTGAGGAAGCTGCCGACCAGCAGGCCAAGGAGGATGGCGCACAAGACAAAGGCCAGCGGATGGCTGGCCAGGTAGTCGAGGAGTTCCATCTTTACACAACGGAACCCAGTTGGAAGATCGGTAGATACATAGCGATGATCAGGCCGCCGACCAGTACGCCGAGCACGGCCATGATCATCGGCTCCATCAACGTTGTCAGGTTGTCGACGGCGTTATCGACTTCTTCCTCATAGAAACCGGCAACTTTTCCTAACATCTCATCTAGCGAACCTGATTCCTCGCCAATTGCAGCCATCTGGATAGCCATACTGGGGAAAACATTGGTGGTGCGCATGGAAAAGTTCAATTGCATGCCGCTGGACACGTCTTGTTTGATCTTGGTAACGGCATTCTTGAATACCACGTTGCCAGTTGCTCCGGAAACGGAGTCCAGAGCTTCTACCAGAGGCACTCCAGCCGCAAAGGTAGTGGATAGCGTTCGGGCGTAGCGGGCGATAGCTGATTTGTAAAGTATCCCGCCGATGATAGGTAGTTTCAGCAGGCCCCGATCTACTGAATCTCTCAGTTTTTGCGAGCGCCGATGAACTTCCCTAAATGCAAAAGCTGCGGCAAAAAGACCAATAAGCACTATGAGCCACCACTCTTGAAGAATCTCGGAAAGATTGATGACCATTTGAGTAAAGGCCGGCAACTCGGCGCCAAAATTTGCAAATACGGACTGGAACTGTGGGACCACTTTTATCAGAAGGATCGCCGACACCACAAGGGCCACTACAATTACTGCAATGGGATAAGTCATGGCCTTTTTATTTTGGCTTTCAGGGATTCTGTCTTTTCTTTATAAGTTGCTACCCGATCCAATAATGTCTCCAAAGCACCGGACTGTTCGCCAGCATCGACTAGGTTGCAGTAGAGATCATCGAAGTAAATGGGTTTCTTTCGAAGTGAACTGGCTAAGCTGTTACCGGCGGCAACATCCTGCTTGATCTCATCGACTAGCTTGCGCATGTTTGGATTTTCGAATCCTTCGCCGATGATGTCAAAAGATTGCAGTAACGGTACGCCGGCACCCATCATGGTAGACATCTGCCGAGTGAACAGGGCGATGTCCATGGGCTTAATCTTCTTCCCTGCCCCAAACAGGGTGATACCTTTCTTGCGGACCTTTAGTGGGTTGATACCCTGTTTGCGCAGTTGAGCCTTCACCAGCATAGGGTTTTGCCCGGCCAACTCTCCTTTGACCTTGCTGCCTTTCTTATCAGTGCCTTCCCAGATGAAGACACTGGTCTTTAACGCTTTGTCCGCCATGGATTAGTCCTTGGTCACGCGGTTGACTTCCTCCAGGCTGGTGATCCCCTGCATGGCTTTCAGCAGGCCTGAGGTGCGCAGATCGTTGAAGCCTTCTTTGCGGGCTTGCTCGGCGATCTCGATGGAGTTGCCTTCCTCCATGATAATCCGCTGCAGGGCCGGGGTGTTTTTAACCACTTCATAAATACCGACACGGCCCTTGTAACCGTTCTTGCAATGGTCGCAGCCTACTGGTGAATACAGCTTGAAGGTGCCGATCCGATCCTCGGGGAAGCCTTCATGGAGGAGTGTTTCCTTCGGTACCTCATGCTCTTTCTTGCAGTGCGAGCAGAGTTTTCGCGCAAGTCGCTGGGCGATGATCAGGTTCACCGAGGTCGCCAGGTTGAACGCTGGCACGCCCATGTTCAGCAGGCGGGTCAGGGTCTCGGCGGCGCTGTTGGTGTGCAGGGTGGACATCACCATATGCCCGGTCTGCGCCGCCTTGATGGCGATCTCGGCCGTCTCCAGGTCGCGAATCTCGCCGACCATGATCACGTCCGGGTCCTGGCGCAGGAAGGCGCGCAGCGCCTGGGAGAAGTCCATGCCCTGGCGCGGATTGACGTTGACCTGGTTGATGCCTTCCAAGTTGATCTCCACCGGGTCTTCGGCAGTGGAGATGTTGATGTCGGTGGTGTTGAGGATGTTCAGGCCGGTGTACAGGGAGACCGTCTTGCCCGAGCCGGTGGGCCCGGTGACCAGGATCATGCCCTGCGGCTGCTTGAGCGCAGCCAGGTAGAGTTCCTTCTGGTCTTCCTCGTAGCCGAGGGCGTCGATGCCCATCTGCGCGCTGGAGGAATCGAGGATACGCATCACGATCTTCTCGCCCCACAGGGTCGGCAGGGTGTTGACGCGGAAGTCGATGGACTTGGTCTTCGACACGCGCATCTTGATCCGCCCGTCCTGCGGCTTGCGCCGTTCGGAGATATCCAGGCCGGCCATCACCTTGAGTCGCGCGGAAATACGGCTGGCCAACTGGATCGGCGGCTTGGCTACTTCATGGAGCATGCCATCGGTGCGGAAACGTACGCGGTAAATCTTTTCATAGGGCTCGAAATGCAGGTCGGAGGAGCCGCCTCTGATCGCATCCAACAACATTTTGTTGACGAAACGCACCACCGGGGCGTCGTCTGTCTCTGCACTGGAATCATCATCCTGGCTTGCGCCCGCACCGGAACCGACATCCAGGCCTTCCAGATCCACGTCGTCCAGTCCTGCAAGGCTGTCAGTGGCATTTTCGAATAGTTTCTCGATGATGATGCCGAGCTTGTCATCCTCGACCAGGATGGCTTCAGTAGTCAGGCCTGTGCTGAACTGCACATCGTTAATCGCCTGGTGGTTGGCTGGATCGGAGATGCCGACGAACAGCTTGTTGCCGCGTCGCCACAACGGAACTACTCGATGCTGGCGCACCAGCTTCTCGCTGATCAGATCCTTGGGCAGACTGTCCCGCTCAAGGCTGTTCAGGTCGCAGTAGGCGATACCGAATTGATCCGCAGCCAGTTCGATCAAGGCCTGCCCTTTCACTAGCTTGCTTTGTACCAGATAGGTTACCAGCGACAACTTGTTGCGCTGGGCCTGCGATTGGGCCTGTTGGGCGGCCTTTTCATCGAGAAGTTCATGCAGGACGAGCTGGCGAGCCAAGCCGCTGAGTTGAATTGTGTCGTTCATTGGGAGTGGTCGCATAAGGCTAGATATGCTGCCTTATAACGCAGAAGAGGAGGGCTGCCAAACCGAGAAGGTCGGACTGCCGAAAAGCGTCACATATTGTCGGTTTGTGGGGCTGCCGCTGGAGGGGAGAGGCTGAACCGGCTTCGTAGCTATGGAGTTTTCAGGTTGGCATGCAAGATGCTTTATGGTCGTCAGGCGTTAGGCCTGGATATATCAATGGAGAGATACATGAAAGCTCAGAAAGGCTTTACCTTGATCGAACTGATGATCGTGGTTGCGATCATCGGTATTCTTGCTGCCGTCGCTTTGCCGGCATATCAGGATTACACCATTCGTGCTCGCGTGACAGAGGGGGTTGGTCTGGCTGCCAGCGCCAAGACGCTTATTGGCGATAGCTCTGCCACTGCCGGTGAGCTAGCCGCTTCGGCAAGGGTCTGGAATGCTCAAGCCGGTAACGCCGGTGCTACCAGTAAGTATGTGACCTCTGTACGAATTGCAGAGGCGACTGGTGAAATCACTGTTACTTTCAATGCCACAAACGTGGGTAATATTCCGGCTGACTCTACCCTGGTATTTACTCCCTATGTGCAGAATGCTGCCGGTGCCCCGACTCAATTGGGTGCCAGTTATGCTGCCGGTGTGACTGGCTCTATTGACTGGGGTTGTGCATCGCAATCCAATGCGGTTTCCAGTGGTCCCGACCGCAATATGCCTGCCCTGACTGCAGGTACCCTGCCGGCTCGTTTCGCTCCGAGCGAATGCCGCTAATAGGCTAATGCTGAAAAGAGCCCCTCCTAAGAGGGGCTTTTTTTATGTGGGAGAGTGGTTATAGTGCATTTCGCTGGAAGTCGTTGGAGAGCCTTTTCTATCCATCTACTCATTAGTCTGGCAATTTTTATCGTATTGCTGGCAATCATCTGTTTGTGGTGGTATCCCGGTGCTTTGTTCGAAATAGCAGGAGGATGGCAGGGGGTGCGCATCGTTGCCGCTGTCGACTTGGTTTTGGGGCCGTTGTTGACTCTGGTTGTCTATGATATGAGAAAGCCAGCCATGGAGTTAGTGCGTGACTTGGGTGTCATTGCTCTATTTCAGTTTTCCTGCCTGTCGGCGGGAGTTTATGTTGTCTATCAGGCGAGGCCGCTTGCTCTTGTTCATGTGTTTGATACGTTTCATGTGTTGAATAGGGCGTCTTATCTGCAGGCTGGCCTTTCTTCTGAAGAGTTGATGAGGTTTAAAGTGTTTTCTCCTGAGTATTTTTATATCGACTTGCCTGCGGAGAAAACCGAGTTCCTTGAACTGCATGTAAAAGGAATGCTCGATGGACGACCGCTACAGACCCAATTGGAGCGCTACAAGACATTGCCGGTGGTGGCAGGGCAAGTTGAGCGGATAGTGGGGAGGAATGCTCACTCCGTTGGGCCAGGTTGTATTCGTCTGGATATTGAAAGTGCCTACGAAACGGGAACGATCTGTTTCGATAAAGCTCGCCGTTTTTTCTTTGACTTCCGCAAGAGTGATGCTGCGACTTGATTTGCTTGGCTGCAGGGTGGTAGTTTGCTCGCCGCCGCCGGATTAGCTCAGTCGGTAGAGCAGCTCATTCGTAATGAGAAGGTCGGGGGTTCGATTTCTCTATCCGGCACCAGTCGCATAAAAAGCCCCGCTTCGGCGGGGCTTTTTTTCGCCTGCGATTCGTTCAGAGGGTGAGGCGCATGGACAGGTCGACGGCCCTGACGTCCTTGGTCAGGGTGCCGATGGAGATGTAGTCGACGCCGGTCTCGGCGATGTTGCGCAGGGTGCTCTCGTTGATTCCGCCGGAAGCTTCCAGCTTGGCGCGGCCGGCGGTGAGGGCGACGGCGGTGCGCATGTCGCCCAGGCTGAGTTCGTCGAGCATGACGATATCGGCGCCGGCCTCCAGCGCCTGGCGCAGTTCATCGAGGTTCTCCACTTCCACTTCCACCGGCTTGCCGGGTGCTATGCGCCGGGCCTCGGCAATTGCCCGGTCGATACCGCCGCAGGCGGCGATGTGGTTTTCCTTGATCAGGAAGGCATCGTAGAGGCCGATGCGATGGTTGTGGCAACCGCCGCAGGTGACCGCGTACTTCTGCGCGAGGCGCAGGCCTGGCAGGGTCTTGCGGGTGTCGAGGAGCTTCACCGCGGTGCCGGCGACCAGGTCGGCGTAGTGCTGGCTGCGGGTAGCGGTACCGGAAAGCAGCTGGAGGAAGTTCAGCGCGCTGCGCTCGCCGGTGAGCAGCGCGCGGGCCGGACCTTTTAGCTGGAACAGCATCTGATTCGGCTCGACTCGCTGGCCGTCCTCCACCTGCCAGGTCACCAGCACTCGCGGATCGACCTGGCGGAAGACCTCGTCGACCCAGGCGCGGCCCGCGATCGTCGCGTGCTCGCGGGTAATCACCCGGGCCTCGGCCTCGCGTTGTGGATCGATCAACTGAGCGGTAAGGTCGCCGCCGCCGACGTCTTCCGCCAGGGCGGTGCGGACGTTGGCCTGGATTTCGCCTTGGAGGTCGGCAAGGGTGAGGTTAGGCATGGCGGGCTCCTGTACGAGATCGGGCGATTATACGGAGCGCGGCGGACGGCGTCTGTGCCTACCTGGGCGCCGGTCGGGACGGCCGCCATTCATCGGCCTTCGCTTGTGTGAAGAGAGTCATGTCTATAGGAAAACCCTCTATCTAGATTTGAAAGTATCTCTATAATGAATGTAGATACTTGTTTTTGACGCCTGGAAATTGACGTTACGGACGACGCCAATCGATCCTCTGTGCCCGATTTTTGCCATTCCATGCGCGGCCGCGAGGGTGGCAGGAGAGTCCCGATGCAGAACGATGCCAATGTGGTGCACCTGACCAGGGTCGCTTCCGAGCCGTCGCCGAACGCCGGAGCGGGGCGCCTGCCGGTCATCCTCGTGCAGGTGCGCGACAAGGCGGCGCTGCAGCTGAAACAGGCGTTGCAGGCGTTGTTCGACAACGCCGACGACACCCTCTTCGAAATGGCCGACCGAGCCACCAGCAACCTCGAACAGAACGCTTTCTTCGAAGCCATGCGCGACCTGCGCCTCAAGCGCAAGAGTATCGAGCGGGTCTACCTGCAGAAGGTCTTCGAGGAGTTCTCGGCGCTCAACCAGGTACAGTCCGGCAAATCCGTGCCGACCCTGGATACCGTGTCCTTCGATAGCCTCAGCCTGGTACAGAACGAGGAACTGGAGGAGTCCGTCGCGGTGGACGCGATGGTGGCGCGGGTGATGAGCCGCGATGCCTCCGCGCTGGCCCACCTGAGCACCCGCCTGAACACCCTGGTCGGCCGGAAGGTCGACGAGAAGAACAATCCCCTTGCTCCGCGTCCGCTGACCGCGGCTTTCCTCGATGCCTGCCAGGGGCTCGGCGTCGAGATCAAGGTCAAGCTGATCATTCTCAAGCTGTTCGAGAAGTACGTCCTGGCCCATTGCGACCAGTTGTACGCCGAGGCCAACCAGATCCTGGTCGCTGCGGGCGTGCTGCCGGAACTCAAATCCGCGCTGCCGCGGCGTCAGCCCGCTGTCCGTCCCGAAGCGGTGCGCGATGCCGGGACCCTGCAGGCACAGGCTGCGCTGCTCGACGGCGGTCAGCAGGAAGTCTTCGGCGCGCTGCAGGAACTGCTGGCGCAGGTCCGCGACAATCCTTCCTTCTACCGTCGCGAAACGCCTGAGAATGCCGCGCCGATTTCCAGCAACGACCTGATGCGCCTGCTTTCCCACCTGCAACAGCACTTGCCGGGCCCTGGCGCCGCGGAGTTCGACGTCCGCGACGGGGTCGACCAACTGCTCCAGCGGGTCAGCCACAAGAGCGGCCGTTCTCGGGTGGTCGGCCAGGTGGACGATGACGTCATCAACCTGGTGTCGATGCTGTTCGAGTTCATTCTCGACGACCGCACCCTGCCTGATTCGCTGAAGGCCCTGATCGGTCGGATGCAGATCCCGATGCTCAAGGTGGCCCTCCTCGACAAGACCTTCTTCAGCCGCGGTAGCCATCCGGCGCGTCGCCTGCTCAACGAGATCGCATCCGCGTCGCTGGGCTGGGCCGAACACAATGATGCCCGGCGCGACAGCCTGTACCAGAAGATCGAACATGTCGTGATGCGGCTGTTGAACGACTTCGTCGACGACCCGGCGATCTTCGCCGAGTTGCTGGAGGACTTCATTGCCTTCACCGGCGACGAGCGCCGCCGCAGCGAGCTCCTCGAGCAACGCACTCGCGACGCCGAGGAAGGCCGCGCCAAGGCCGAACTGGCTCGTCAGGACGTGGAGCAGGTGCTGAACCAGCGACTGCTCGGCAAGGTCCTGCCGGAGGTGGTGGTGCGCCTGCTGCGGGATGCCTGGAGCAAGGTGATGCTGCTGATCTGCCTCAAGCATGGCAAGGCTTCGGCCGAGTGGCGGGAGGCCCTGGATACCATGGACGAGCTGATCTGGAGCGTCGGCCCGCATGATGATCCGCTGTCCCGCCAACAGTTGCTGGAGCGCGTGCCAGGCCTGCTCAAGGCGCTGCGCGAGGGATTGGCCAGCGCAGCCTTCGATCCGTTTTCCACCGGTGAATTCTTCAGCCAGCTGGAAACCCTGCATGTCCAGGGCCTGCAGCGCGACAAGCGCGGCGAGGCGGCGGTCGCGGACAGCCCCCTGCTCGACGAAGCGACCCCGGGCACGGCCGCGGAAAAGCCCCGGGCGCCGGTCATGCTGCGGGTGGTCGAGGAAATCGTCCTGACCTCGCCGGACGCCGCCCCGGCGCCTGTCGAGAGCGAAGTGCGCCTGCCGGACAACGACGAGGCACTGCTGCGGGTCGATGCGCTGCGTGTCGGCAGTTGGGTGGAAATCCAGGAGGACGCCGAGCACAAGCTGCGCTGCAAGCTGGCGGCAGTGATCCGGCCCACCGGGCGCTACATCTTCGTCAATCGCACCGGGATGAAGGTCCTGGAAAAGACCCGCATGGGCCTGGCGGTGGAGTTTCGCCGGCAGGCGGTACGCCTGCTGGACGATGCCTTGCTGTTCGACCGGGCCCTGGAGTCGGTGATCGGCAACCTGCGGCGCCTCAAGGGCGCCTAGCCGCTTCTCGAGGACCCGGCGGATGCCGGGTCTTTTCGTTCTTGCGGGTAATACCTTTCCTCGACGCATGTCGAAGCGGCCGATCCAGAGCCCGCCTGATCGTCATTCCGGCGCCGCTGGATTAGAGTGGGGGCTCGTTCAGGAGCCCGTATGCATTTCGATTCCGTTACCGGCTGGGTCCGTGGCGTCCGCCACTGCCCTTCACCGAATTTCAATCTGCGTCCGCAAGGGGACGCGGTGTCGCTGCTGGTCATCCACAATATCAGCCTGCCGCCGGGACAGTTCGGCATCGGCAAGGTCCAGGCGTTCTTCCAGAATCGTCTGGACCCGAACGAACATCCCTATTTCGAGGATATCCGCCACCTGACGGTTTCCGCGCATTTCCTCATCGAACGCGACGGCGCCATCACCCAGTTCGTCTCCTGTCACGACCGCGCCTGGCATGCCGGGGTTTCCTGCTTCGACGGTCGCGAGGCGTGCAACGACTTCTCCCTTGGCATCGAACTGGAGGGGACCGACACGGAACCGTACACGGACGCGCAGTACACTGCCCTGGCCGGGCTGACGCGGCTGTTGCGCGCGGCCTTCCCGGGGATCACCCCGGAACGCATCCAGGGCCACTGCGATATCGCCCCGGAGCGCAAGACCGATCCCGGCGAGGCTTTCGACTGGTCGCGCTACCGCGCCGGATTGACCGATTCCAAGGAGGAAACATGACGTTCCTGGTGTTGCTGCTGGCCCTTGCGCTGGAGAAGTTCTCCGGCTGGCGCCGGCGTATCCAGCGCGATGGCGCCTGGCTCGCCTGGCTGAGC
Organism: Pseudomonas sp. KBN12P06040; assembly: GCF_037574965.1. NCBI lineage: Bacteria > Pseudomonadati > Pseudomonadota > Gammaproteobacteria > Pseudomonadales > Pseudomonadaceae > Pseudomonas > Pseudomonas sp. KBN12P06040. Next base: position 5,164,673 of record NZ_JBBELS010000001.1, on the reverse strand, counting down.
CTGGTCGAGGACCTGCCCTCGGTGTCCCGCCGCTCCTGGCTGGGGCTGCTGCTCGCGGTGGTCCTGCCGTTGCTGCCGCTGGCCCTGCTGCTGACATTGCTGCAGCCGCTGGCCTATGGCTGGTTGAGCCTTCCGCTGCATCTTCTGGTGGTGGTCTACAGTCTCGGCCGCGGCGACGTCATGGCCGACCTCGGGCCGTTCCGCGACGCCTGGCGGCGCGAGGAGGCCCAGGCTGCCTTCCATGTCGCCGAACGCGATCTGGGGATCCTGGGCGGCAGCGAGAGCGAACTGATCGGCCGGGTGCACAGCCATTTGCTCTGGCAGGGCTACCAGAGCTTCTTCGCGGTGATCTTCTGGTATGCCTTGCTCGGCCCGGTGGCGGCCCTGGCCTATCGCCTGCTGGCACTGGCGCTGGAGCACGCCCGCCAGCCGGCGTTGCGCGAACAGGCGGCGCGCGTCCGGCATATCCTCGACTGGTTGCCGGTGCGTGCGCTGGTGCTGAGCTTCGCCCTGGTCGGCAACTTCCTCGCGGTTATCCGCGTGCTGCTGCACTGGCTGCTGGCCTGGGACATCTCGGCGGCCGCGCTGCTGGGCAAGGCCGGACGGGTCGCCAGCGATGTCGAAGCGGTCGAACTGGGTGCCGCCGGCGTCGCCAGCCTGGATGCGCTCTGGCAATTGCTGGTGCGTGCGGCCGTGCTCTGGTACGCCGTGTTCGCCTTCTGCGCGCTGTTCCTCTGAGCGCAGCGACGGGGAATCCGCCTGCGATTCCCCGTTAACCTTAAGTTACAGAACACCAGGCCGATATCGGGTACACAGGTGAACGTGTCCGCATGATTTCGAAAGGCCATTACCGAGCGGACTCCGTGCGTCAATGTCGCCACGCGGCGGCATCTCTCAGAACGATAAGAACAATCAGGAGACGTCTGGGTGAAGACCGTACTCTATCCCGCTATCGCGCTGATGAACCGGCTCAGCTTCGGCATGAAGTTCGGCCTGATCAGCGTGCTGTTCTTCCTGCCGCTGCTGATCACCAGCTTCTATCTGGTGCGCGATGCCTATCGCCAGTTCAGCGACACCCGGATCGAACTGCAGAGCTTGACGCTGCTGGGTAGCGGACTTCAGATCCGGCGTGGCCTGGAGTCCCTCAACGATCTGTTGCAGATCAATGCGGTCATCGGCCAGTCCGGCAAGGCCGGCGATCTGGAAGCGCGCATCGCGGACGTCCAGAAGGGGTTGCGCGGGCGGCTCGAGGCGCTGGCGCCGCTCAGCGAGGATGGTGCGGCGGTAGCCGAATTCGAGGCCCAGCGCGACCGGTTGCTCAACGGCTTGCAGGCCGTGGAGGCCGAAGGGTCCTTGCAGGGCAAGGGCGCACGGGCGGAGAAGCTGCTCGGTAGCGCACAGGTATTCATCAAGTTGCTTATCGCCCAGGCCGGGCTCAGCCAGGACAGCCAGCGCCAGGTGCGCCAGCTCAGCGAGCTGGTCGGTTCGATAACGCCGGAGGTGACGGCGGCCATCAGCAAGGGGCGCGCCATCGGCGCCTACTCCCTGGGCCAGGGTTTCCTCAATTCGTCCTCCAGCGCGCGGCTCGACGAACTGCTGCTGGAGTTCGAGAAACTGCATGGCGAGTACGGCCTGAAGCTGCAGGAGTCCCTGGCCGGCAGCCCACCGGCGCTCGAGGAGGCCGCCCAGGCCAGTCGCGAGACCCTGAAGAGCCTGGGGCAGTTGTTCGAGGACCGGGTGATCGTGGCCGAGACGCTGGATACCCCGTGGACGCAGTTCTACGATCAGGTCAGCGCGGCGATGGACAAGACCTACCAGCTCGACGACGCCGTTCTCGGCTATCTCGATACCCAGTTGCAAAAGCGCCTGCAACAGGTGCGCACGCAGATGCTGTTGCTAGTCGCCGCGCTGGCCGTGGTTTTCGCCGCGATCCTATACCTCTACGGCGGTTTCTACGTCTCCACCCGCGCCACCTTGAAGGATCTCGGGCGAATGATGGAGCGCGTCGCCGGCGGCGACATGACGGTCAGCTTCCAGGCCCGCAGCCGTGACGAACTGGGCGAGCTGGGACAATCGTTCAACGAGTCGGTGGCGAAGATCCACGACCTGATCGAGCGGGTCAGCCAGACCGTCGGCGAGGTCGAGCGGCAGACCCTGCGCGTCGAGTCGGTGTCGGCCGAAAGCAACCAGGCGGTAGCCGGGCAACGCAGCCAGATCGAGCAGGTGGCCACGGCGATGAACCAGATGGCCGCTACCGCCCAGGAAGTGGCACGCAGCGCGGCGATGGCGGTGAGCAGCGCGAACAGCGTGAACCAGGAAACCCTCAGCGGGCGCAGCCTGGTCGAGTCGCAGGTGGGTAGCATCCAGCGCCTGGCCGGCGAGATCGACCAGTCGGTGGCGGCGATCAATCGCCTGGCCAGTGACAGCGCCTCGATCAGCCAGGTGCTGGATGTGATCAAGGGCATCGCCGAACAGACCAACCTGCTGGCGCTCAATGCGGCGATCGAGGCCGCTCGTGCCGGGGAGCAGGGGCGCGGTTTCGCGGTGGTGGCCGACGAGGTGCGCACGCTGGCCAAGCGCACCCAGCAATCCACCGCCGAGATCGAACAGATGATCCTGCGCCTGCAGGGCGGCGTCGATGCGGCGGTGAAGGCGATGGGCAGCAGCCACCATACCGCCGATGGCACGGTCAACGAGTCGGCGCAGGTGCAGCAGGCACTGGAGAATATCCTCGGCGCGGTGGGCATGATCGTCGACCAGAACCAGCAGATCGCCGCCGCCGCCGAGCAACAGACCGCCGTGGCCCACGATATCGACCAGAACATCGTCGAGATCAACCAGGCCGGCGAGCGCACCGCGGAAGGCGCCAGCCAGACCGAACGGGCCAGCCGCGAACTGGGCGCCCAGGTGACCCAGCTGAAACGCCTGATCGGCGCGTTCCGGGTGTAGGCGCAAGGCCTGCGCGGGACGTTTTTCGTCCATCCGATTGAACGCTGGGCGGACGGGGACATCCCACTGTCATGCACATGGGGTAAAGGCTGAGCAGGTCAATCCGGCGGTGCGACAGGCGGAGGCGAAATCGCGGCATTTTTTTATTGATCTCGCGTCCCCTTGGTCCTAAAGTTCGCGCCCGAACGTCCATGCTGGAAACGATCCATCCGGCTCAAGTACTGACGACGAGAGATCGCCTTGTGGCAAGGCGACGTCCGCTGCTCAAGCGGTCAGGTCGTCGCGCGGGACATGTGCGCGACCTACCAGGATGAACAGGCGGTGGCTGCCGGCAGGCAGGTGATACTCGGCGACATGCCTTGGGAAGTAGGCGAACCAAAGTGGGGAAACGGATTAGACGTTCAGCTTCACCCCTACGAATCCATGTGTTTTGCCATTGGGAGTCCCAACCATGTCCATCAAGGTCGAGGATTATTTCGCCCCTGAAACCTTCCAGCGCATGAAGGCCTTCGCCGACAAGCAGGAAACCCCCTTCGTGGTCATCGACAAGCAGACCATCGCCGATGCCTACGACCAACTGACCGACTGCTTCCCCTTCGCCAGGATCTACTACGCGGTGAAGGCCAATCCCGCTACCGAAATCACCGAGCTGCTGCGCGACAAGGGTTCGAACTTCGATATCGCCTCGATCTACGAACTGGACAAGGTGATGAAGACCGGCGTCGGTCCGGAGCGTATCAGCTACGGCAACACCATCAAGAAATCCAAGGACATCCGCTACTTCTACGAGAAGGGCGTGCGCCTGTTCGCCACCGACTCCGAAGCCGACCTGCGCAACATCGCCAAGGCCGCTCCCGGCGCCAAGGTCTACGTGCGTATCCTCACCGAGGGCTCGACTACCGCAGACTGGCCGTTGTCGCGCAAGTTCGGCTGCCAGACCGACATGGCCATGGACCTGCTGATCCTGGCCCGCCAGCTGGGCCTGGAGCCCTACGGCATTTCCTTCCACGTCGGTTCGCAGCAGCGCGACATCTCGGTGTGGGACGCAGCGATCGCCAAGGTCAAGGTGATCTTCGAGCGCCTGAAGGAAGAAGACGGCATCGTCCTGAAGATGATCAACATGGGCGGCGGCTTCCCGGCCAACTACATCACCAAGACCAACGACCTGGAAACCTATGCGGAGGAGATCATCCGCTTCCTCAAGGAGGACTTCGGCGACGACCTGCCGGAAATCATCCTCGAGCCGGGCCGTTCGCTGATCGCCAATGCCGGCATCCTGGTCAGCGAAGTGGTGCTGGTCGCCCGCAAGTCGCGGACCGCCGTGGAGCGCTGGGTCTATGCCGACGTCGGCAAGTTCTCCGGACTGATCGAAACCATGGACGAGTCGATCAAGTTCCCGATCTGGACCGAGAAGCAGGGCGAGATGGAAGAGGTGGTGATCGCCGGCCCGACCTGCGACAGCGCCGACATCATGTACGAGCACTACAAGTATGGCCTGCCGCTGAACCTGGCGAGCGGCGACCGCCTTTACTGGCTGTCTACCGGCGCCTACACCACCAGCTACAGTGCGGTGGAGTTCAACGGCTTCCCGCCGCTGAAGGCGTTCTACCTCTAGCGCAGTCGCCTCTGTTACGAAGAGCCCCGCCTCGGCGGGGCTTTTTCATGTCGCTCTGGAAGCCTCGCGGCGCTCGTGCCAGCCTTGTTCGACAACCCATGACAAGGACGCCGACATGACAGGCAATGGTATTTCCCTGGTGACCCTCGGGGTCGCCGATCTGGCCCGCTCCTCTCTCTACTACCAGGCGCTGGGCTGGCAGCCCTCTTCGGACGGCAACGAGCAGGTGGTATTTCTCAAGGGCCGCAACCTGGTCCTCGGCCTCTACGGACGCAGCGCCCTCGCCGAGGATGCGCAGGTGGAAGATCGTCCGACCGGCTTCGCGGCTATCACCCTGGCCTGCAACTGCGCCTCGCGGGACGAGGTGGACCGTCTGTTCTCCGCAGCTACGGCGGCCGGCGGGCAGGCGACCAAGATGCCGCAGGAAGTGTTCTGGGGTGGCTACTCCGGATATGTCGCCGACCCGGATGGACACCTTTGGGAAATTGCCTACAACCCGTTCTGGCCGTTCGACGAGCAGGGCAACCTGGTCTTGCCCTGAGGGCGCTACGGATGGAAAAACGCCCCGCTCGGCGGGGCGTTTTCTTTGGCGGCGGTCAGCCTTCGTTCGGCTGGCGGGACGGTGCGCGCGGCGTCGTTGGCGCGGGTCGTCCGGCCTGGGCTACCTGCTGCCCGGCGTCGGCCTTGTCCAGCGGCAGCTTGTCGAAGTCGCGCAAGCCATTGTGGGCATAGGGGTTGCCGATCCAGCGGACTTCATGCTGGAAGTCGTTGCTCACCAGGCTCTTGGTCGGATCGAAGAGGTCATAGTTGAGGCCGGCGAGGTCGGACCAGGTATGGATCAGGTCTTCGCTGCTGTAGCGTCGGTCGACCAGGGCCTGCAGGTCGCGTGGGTGGGTCTGCTGCCAGCTGGGCGAAGTCCAGACCAGGAAGGGCACGGTGTACATGCCGCGGGTCGGGTCGCCTTCGTTGCGGCCGAGGCGGTCGTGCGGGGCTTCGTCGAAGACTTCCTCGCCATGGTCCGAGAGGTAGACCAGGAAGCCGTTCGGATCGCTGTTGGCGAAGCCCTTGATCAGGCTGGAGACCACGTAGTCGTTGTACAGCACGGCGTTGTCGTAGCTGTTGTAGACCTCCACCTGGTCGTCGCTGAGGGCCGCCGGGGCGCCCTGGCGGTCGACGAAGCGAGCGTAGTCGGCGGGATAGCGGTACTTGTAGTTCATGTGGGTGCCGAGCAGATGGACCACGATGAACTTCTTCGGCGCCGGGTCGTCCAGCACCTTGGCGAAGGGCGCCAGCACCGCGCCGTCCAGCTGGCTGGCGTTCTGGCTGCGCTGGTTGTTCAGGTAGAACTGCGCATCGGTCTGCTGGGCGAAGGTCGTCAGCATGGTGTTGCGCTTGGTCATGGTCTGCTGGTTGGTGATCCAGAAGGTTTTGTAGCCGGCCTGCTTCATCAGGTTCATCAGCGACGGATCGGTGAGGAAGCGGTCGGGATGCTCCTGGTCAGCGAACGTTAGCACCTGCTGCAGCACCTCGATGGTGTATGGCCGCGACGCCACCACGTTGTTGAATACCGTGAGGTTCCGGTTCGCGGCCTTCAGTGCGTCCAACTGCGGGGTCGTTTCGCGTGGATAGCCGTAGAGGCTCATGTGCTTGCGCGACGTGGATTCGCCGATCACCAGGACCAGCGTGCGCGGCGTATCGCCATTGGCATCGACGAGGTTCTTCAGCGGCGGTAGGGCCGCGTTCTTTTGCAACAGCGCCTGCATGCTGCCCAGTTGCTGGCGGTATTGCTGGTAGCCGATCAGCAATTGCCAGGGCACCGCCGGTTCCATGCGCGCCTGGACCTTGTCCAGGGCTTCGTCGAAGGGCCGGCCCTGGCTGACCAGTTGCTTGTAGAACGGATAACCGATGGTCGCGACGATCAGCAGCACCGCCACCGGCAGGGCGCTGAAGCGCGGCAGGTAGACCGGGCGCAGGCGGCGCCAGAGGAGGATGGCGACCAGGCTGTAGAGCACCAGGCCGAGGGTCATCCAGGGGTTGAAGTACTGGCTGAAATATTCGCTGGCCTCGGCGGTGTTCGACTCGAACATCACGAAGATCACGCTTTGCGAGAATTCCTGGTGATAGATGCCGAAATAGCTCAGGCCGACCAGCGAGGCGGCCCACAGCACCAGCCCGATGACGGCGGCCAGCGGCTTGGTCCAGCGCGGGAACAGCAACACCGGCGCAAGCCAGATGGTGCTCAGCACCATGGCGTTGCGGAAACCGGAGAAACCGCTGTTGCCGGAGGTCAGCAGGAGCAGTTGGGTGATACCGGAGAAGAACCAGAAGAACAGGAACAGCCAGCCCAGGCCGGCCCAGTCGATGCGATTGCGCGTAACGCGTGGTGGGGTGGGGGACACGATAGCCTCGTTCGATGGATCGGAGGCGCGATCGTCGTTCGCCTCGATGAAACGGCGAGGGTAGGGAAAGGCTTGTCAAAAAAGTGTTATGTGGGCGTGAACAAAGGGTCGTGCGTTGTTCGTCAGGCGGGTAGTCGTGCGTGCCCGTGACGTTCGAACGCCTGTTCCAGGGCCTCTCGATCGGTGTCGTCGCCCAACTGCGCCGCGCGTCGGTAGTAGGCCAGCGCCAGGCTGCGGAACGGCGGGTGGGCCGACTGCTCCAGGCCATGGCGGGCACTGCGCAGGAAGTTTAGGTTGCCGCCTTCGAGGGCACGCCGGAGCCAGGTTTCGGCTTCGGCATGGCGGCCCGAGGCGCTGAGCATCGCGGCGTGGCTGAACTGGCCGCGAAAATCGCCGCCCTCGGCGGAGCGTCGATACCAGTGCGCAGCTTGCGCCAGGTCGCGAGCGACCACCAGGCCTTCTTCGTGGTAGCGCCCCACCAGGTTCATCGATTTCGCGTGGCCCTGCTCGGCCGCTTGCCGATACAGCGCATAGGCGCGCGGCTGGTCCTGGGGCACGCCGCGGCCGGTGGCGTGAAGATTGGCCAGGTTGTAGCGGGCCCAGTCGAGGCCGGCCTGGGCGGCGATCCGATAGTGGACCGCTGCCGCGGCTGGATCCGCCGGGCCGCCCCAGCCATGTTCCAGGCAGCGAGCGAGCATATTGCGCGCCATTGCGTGGCCGTGCCCGGCGGCGATCGCGAACCAGGTCCGCGCCAGGGTCGGGTCGCGCTGGATGCCTTGGCCGTCCAGAAGGATCTGTCCGAGCAGGGCCTGGGCTTCCGTCAGGCCCTCGCGCGCAGCGCCGAGGATAGCCTGGGCAACCTCGCCCGGGGTACCGGCCAGTTGTGCGGCGAAACCTTCGGCGTCCAGTGCGTCGTGACGGAGCAGCAGGTGGCGCATGTTCAGAGTTCCGACCAGCGCCGCAGGAGATTGTGGTAGGTGCCGGTTAGGCGGATCAGCGAGGGATGGTCGGGCACGTCGTGGGTGAGTCGCTGGATCGACTGGTCCATTTCGAATAGCAGGGTGCGCTGGCTGTCTTCGCGGACCAGGCTCTGGGTCCAGAAGAACGAGGCGTAGCGCGCGCCACGGGTGACCGGATTGACCTTGTGCAGGCTGGTGCCGGGGTAGAGCACCAGATCGCCGGCGGGCAGCTTCACCTGTTGCAGGCCGTAGGTGTCCTGGATCACCAGTTCGCCGCCGTCATAGTCCTCCGGGTCGCTGAAGAAGAGGGTCGAGGACAGGTCGGTACGGACCCGCTCGCGGCCGCCATGGACGTCGCGCACGGCGTTGTCGATGTGGAAGTCGAACGAGCCCCCGCCGGTATAGCAGTTGAACAGCGGCGGGAAGACCTTGAGCGGCAGGGCGGCGGACATGAACAGGGGATGGTTCCACAGGCGCTGCAGCATGGCTTCGCCGATCTCCCGGGCCAGCGGGTGGTCCTGCGGCAGTTGCAGGTTGTGCTTGGCCTTGGCCGATTGGTAGCCGGCGGTCGCCTTGCCGTCGGCCCATTCCGCCTGCTCCAGGGCTGCGCGGATCCGGGAGACTTCCTCGGCGGTGAAGATGGCGGGAATATGCAGCAACATGGCGCTGTCCATGAAGGCGAAATGATTGCCAATGATATTGATTTGCATTGGACGTGTAAAACCGCCAGAAGTTGTAGACGAGCGAGATGGGAAAAAATGTAATGAGAAAATTGTAAAGAATGTAAATTCCTGTCGAATGCGAATCCGTAATAATTGATAACAATTCTGATCTGCAATAAATTCCGCGACCTTCACAGCTCCCGGGGAGGGGTTTCGAATGTCGCGTCAGTCCACGGATACCGCCGTTTCTTCGCAACGTCTGCTGGCTTCGGCCATCGGTGTCGCCATCACCGCCATCGCCGCACCGCAGGCAGCCCACGCCGACGAGGCCGGGCAGAAAAAGACCGACAAGGACCGCGTACTGTCGCTGGATGCGGCCACCATCGTCGGCGAGCAGCAGGACGAAACCACCTACAACGTCGACCGCTCGGCGTCGAAGAAGTACACCGCGCCGCTCTTGGATACGCCGCGCTCCGTCACGGTAGTACCAAAGCAGGTGATAAAGGATACCGCCGCCGTGTCTCTCCAGGATGCACTGCGTACCGTTCCAGGCATTACCTTTGGCGCGGGCGAGGGCGGCAATCCCACCGGTGACCGGCCATTCATTCGCGGCTTCGATGCGCAAAGCGATACTTACGTCGATGGTGTACGCGATACTGGTGCACAGACCCGCGAGATCTTCAACCTTGAGCAGATCGAGGTCAGCAAGGGCCCTAACTCGGCATTCGGAGGACGTGGCTCGGCCGGCGGCAGCCTCAATCTCGTCAGCAAGCAGGCCAAGGCTGGGAACTTCATCGATGGCGGCTTCACCTATGGTTCTGACCAGACTCGCCGCTACACCCTGGACCTCAACCAGGAGTTCCTCGATGGCAATGCGGCATTCCGGCTGAATCTTCTCAAGCACGATGCCAATGTCGCGGGCCGCGATGAGGTCGATGTCAGTCGCTGGGGCGTAGCGCCGTCGCTCACCTTCGGTCTTGGCTCGCCGACCCGAGTGACCGTCAGCCATTATCACCTGGAAAGTGACGATACCCCGGATTCGGGCATTCCCTATGCCAAGAGTAGCGATCGCAGCAAGCACAATCCGGACAAACCGGTGAATGTGGATCGAGGCAATTTCTATGGGCTGACGGGGCGCGATTTCCAGAAGAGCCGCATCGATACCAGTACCATCACCGTTGAGCATGATCTGACTGACAGCCTCACTATTCGCAATACCTCGCGTTACGGCAACAGTCATCAGGACTATCTGTGGACACAACCGGATGACAGCCAGGGCAACATAAACAACGGCTCGGTCTGGCGCCGCCAGAACAATCGGGTAAGTACCACCACCACAGCAGTCAACCAGACTGACCTGTTTGGAGAGTTCTACCTGGGTGGCTTCAAGAACAGCTTCAGCACCGGCCTGGAGTTCAGCCGAGAAGACAGCAAGCGCGATGGGTATACCGTCGATACCAATACCGGCCTGGGCAGCAACAAGTGCAATCCATCGCTGATCGGGGCGCCTAGCGGCTATAACTGCACTAGTCTGGAAAATCCCAATCCGCACGATCCATGGAATGGCAGTATTACCCGGAAATATGCGCCGCTGAATACGGTCGGCACCACCAAGGCAATATATGCGTTCGACACCATCGACCTGAACGAGCAGTGGCAGGTCAATATTGGCGCGCGCTTCGATAGTTTCGAAACTACGGCGAAGAACCACGGTGTAAGACCCGCTACCAAACTCAGCGACAAGTCGAGCTTCTGGAACTGGCAGGCAGGCTTGGTGTGGAAACCTGTACCCAACGGCAGCATCTATGCGTCCTACGCCACTTCGGCTACGCCGCCGGGTAGCATGCTCGATAATGGGGATACCTCGAATGCTGTCGACGGGTTCGCCATCAGCAACAACCTTGAACCGGAAGAAACCACGAACTACGAGCTTGGTACCAAGTGGGCTTTCTTCAACGAGCGGCTGGAGCTGAGTGCCGCGATCTTCCGCACCGACAAGGACAATACCCGCATCCTGGTCGCCAACCAGACCTACGACAACGCCGGACAATCCCGCGTCGACGGCGTGGAGTTGAGCGCCAGCGGCAAGCTGACCGAGAAGTGGAAGGTGTTCGCGGGCTACAGCTACCTGGACAGCGAGTTGGTCGATGCCGGTAAGGCTGGGCGTAACGGCAATGTGAACGCATCGGCGGCTTCCAACAACGGCAACGAGATGCCAAATACGCCGAAGAACAGCTTCAGTCTCTGGACCACCTATGACATCTTCCCGAAGACCACCATCGGCGGCGGGGCTTTCTATGTCGACAAGGTCTATGGCGACGTTGGCAATACCGTCTATGTCCCCGATTACTGGCGCTATGACGCAATGGCCAGCTACAAACTGAGCAAGAACATCGATTTCCAGTTGAACGTGCAGAATGTGTTCGACAAGAAGTACTTCGACAAAGCCTATGCGGCGCACTATGCGTCCCAGGCCGCTGGAAGGACGATACTGTTCAGCACCAACTTCCACTTCTGACAGCCGCTCTCGCTCCCCACGAAAGCCCCATTCCCCCTGCGGGATGGGGCTTTCCCGCATCCAGGTGGGTAAATAGAGCGTAAAGAACGTTAATTCGGCTTTATCGCAACTGATTATCAAATAGAATTGCCCGCCGACGTCCTCGTGTCGTCTGGCCGGCGCTTGGCGTCGGCGTAGTCCCGTTGTTGCCGCGCGGCGGCCGTGAAGGTGATCCTGTGAAGAAAGTCTGGTTCCAGTTGCATTGGTTCTTCGGCATCAGCGCCGGCCTGGTGCTGGCGCTGATGGGCGTCACCGGAGCGACCCTGTCGTTCCAGGACGAACTGATGCGCGCGCTCAACCCTGACGTGCTGGTGGTGCAGAAGCGCCCCGAGGGCGTGCTGCCGCTGGACGAACTGGTGCGCCGTATCGAAGGCGCCGAGCCGGGGCGGAAAGTGGCCTTCGTCTGGGTCGAGATGGACAGCGACAAGGCCGGGCGGATCTTCTACACCCCGCCGCCGGGACAGCGCCGCGGCGAGTCGCGCTGGATCGATCCCTACACCGGGGCTTTCGTCGGCGAGCCGCGCGGCGAGGGTTTCTTCAACCTGATGATGCAACTGCACCGTTTCCTCGCCATGGGCGAGTACGGCAAGCAGGTCACCGCCGCCTGCACCCTGATCCTGATCTTCTTCTGCCTGTCCGGTCTCTACCTGCGCTGGCCGCGCAAGGTCCTCGACTGGCGCGCCTGGCTGACCCTCGACTGGTCGCGCAAGGGGCGCAGTTTCAACTGGGACCTGCATGCCGTGGCCGGCACCTGGTGCCTGGCGTTCTACCTGCTGGCTGCGCTGACCGGCCTGTACTGGTCCTACGAGTGGTACCGCAACGGCCTGTTCAAACTGCTCGACGACGCGCCCGCCGGCCAGCAGGCGCAGCGCGGCAAGCCGGGCGGACGTGGCGAGCGCCCGGCCGATGCGGCTCCGCTGGTGGTCGACTACGCGGCGGTATGGAACAGCATCCGCCAGGCCGGCGGCGACCGCTTGCAGGCCTACAACCTGCGCCTGCCGCCGGCGGGCGGCCAGCCGGCGACAGTGTTCTATCGCCTGACCGACGCGCCGCACGAGCGTGCCTTCAACACCCTGACCCTGGACCCGGCCAACGGCCAGGTGAAAAGCGACCAGCGCTATAGCGACCGTTCTTTCGGCAGCCAGTTGCTGGCCAGCGTCTATGCATTGCACGTAGGCAGCTATTTCGGCATGGCCGGACGCATCCTGATGATGCTCGCCAGCCTGGTGATGCCGCTGTTCTTCATCACCGGCTGGCTGCTCTACCTCGACCGCCGGCGCAAGAAACGCGCGGTACGGGCGAGCCGCGCCGACCTGGGCGGCAGCGCCGGCGCCAGCGGCGAGCCCTGGCTGATCGGCTACGCCAGCCAGAGCGGTTTTGCCGAGCAACTGGCCTGGCAGAGCGCCGGCCAGTTGCAGGCGGCCGGGTTGCCGGTGCGGGTCGAATCGCTGGCGCGCCTGGATGCCGGGCAACTCGCCGAGGCGCGCAAGGCGCTGTTCGTGGTCAGCACCTTCGGCGACGGTGAGGCGCCGGACAGCGCCCGCGGCTTCGAACGCAAGGTGCTTGGCCAGGCCGCCAGCCTCGATGGCCTGAGCTACGCCCTGCTGGCCTTGGGAGATCGCCAGTACGAGCAGTTCTGCGGCTTCGCCCGGCGCATGCAGGGCTGGTTGCAGGGGCAGGGCGCGCGGAGCCTGTTCGCCCCGGTGGAGGTCGATGATGGCGACGCCGCGGCCCTGCGCCAATGGCAGGAAAGCCTGGCCGAGGTGACCGGCGGTGCCGCCCCGGCGGCCTGGGAAGCGCCGGCCTTCGAGGTCTGGTCGCTGGCGCGGCGGGAGTGCCTGAATCCTGGCAGCCAGGGCGAGTCGACCTGGCTGCTGGACCTGCGTGCGCCGGCCGACAGCGCCATCCAATGGCGCGCCGGCGATCTGCTGGAGATCGTTCCGCACCAGGCGCCCGCGCGCATCCGCGAATGGCTGCAGCGGCATCACCTGGACGGCCAGGTGCGGGTGGCGGTCGAGGGCGTCGAGCAGAGCCTGGAGCAGGCCCTGGCCGGGCGCCTGCTGCCGGATTCTTTCGAACACCTGGTCGGCTTGCACCCGCAGGCGCTGCTGGATGCGCTGATTCCGCTTTCCGTGCGCCAGTACTCCATCGCGTCGCTGCAGAGCGATGGCGACCTGCAACTGATCGTACGCCAGGAGCAGCATGCCGACGGCAGCCTGGGCATCTGCTCCGGCTGGCTCACCGAGTACCTGCCGCTCGGCGCCGCGCTGACCCTGCGCCTGCGCCGCAACGCGGGTTTCCACCTGCCGGAGGATGACGTGCCGCTGATTCTCATCGGCAACGGTACCGGGCTCGCCGGCCTGCGCAGCCTGTTGCGCGCCAGCATTGCCGCCGGGCGCAAGCGCAACTGGCTGCTGTTCGGCGAACGCAATTTCGCCCACGACTACTACTGTCGTGCGGAGCTGGAGCAAGCCCTGGCCAGGGGCGAGCTGCAACGCCTGGACCTGGCCTTCTCCCGCGACCAGGCGGAGAAGATCTATGTCCAGGACCGCCTGCATGAAGCGGCGGATGAACTGCGGCGCTGGATCGACGAGGGCGCGGCCTTGTACGTCTGCGGCAGCCTGCAGGGCATGGCCGGTGGTGTCGACCGGGTACTGCGCGAAGTGCTCGGTGAGGAGGCCTTGCAACGCCTGGCCGACGAAGGACGTTACCGGCGCGACGTGTACTGAACGGATGAATGAAAAAGGCTCCCAAGGGAGCCTTTTCGTTGCCAGTTGCTGGGACTGCCGGGCTTTCCGGGGCGTAGGACGAATAACCGCAGAGCGGTTATCCGCCATTTCGGCGGGGTATCGGCGGATGACGCCGTTGGCGTCATGCGCCCTACGGGCTATCGGGACGTCGCGCCGCCCGTGGCGTAGGGCGAATAACCGCAGAGCGGTTATCCGCCATTTCGGCGGGGTGTCGGCGGATGACGCCGTTGGCGTCATGCGCCCTACGGAGCTATCGGACTTCGCGCTGTCCGTGGCGTAGGGCGAACAACCGCAGAGCGGTTATCCGCCATTTCGGCGGGGTGTCGGCGGATGACGCCGTTGGCGTCATGCGCCCTACGGAGCTATCGGGGCCTTGCGTCGCCGGGCCTCAGATCCACAGGATGAAAGCCAGTACCAGGGCGAAGAAGCCCCATTTCTGCAGGTAGTAGAGCTTGCGGTTGCGCTTCTTCAAACGTTTGCCCTGCAGACGGATCTTGTAGAGGCTGTCGAAGATCCGATTGAGTCCGCCGGTCCGGTCGCCTGCGTTGTTCGGGGCGGCCGCGGCAGCCATCACGTTGCGGCTGAACCAGCGGTTGAAGGCGGTGGCCCAGCCCTGGGTCAGCGGCCGCTCGATGTCGCAGAAGAGAATGATGCGGTTGTGTTCGGTGGCGTTTTCCGCGTAGTGGATGAAGGTTTCATCGAACACCACCGCCTCGCCGTCGCGCCACTGGTAGCGCTCGCCGTCCACCTCGATGAAGCAGGCCGGGTCGTTGGGGGTGAACAGTCCCAGGTGGAAGCGCAGCGAGCCGGCGTAGGGATCGCGGTGTCGCACCAGCTTCGAGCCCGGCGGCAGTTCGGCGAACATCGCCGCCTTGACCGAGGGAATCTGCCGCAACAGGGCGGTGGTCTGCGGGCAGAGTTGTCCGGCGGAGGGATGGGCCTCGTCGTACCATTTCAGGTAGAAGCGCTTCCAGCCGCTCTTGAAGAACGAGTTGAAACCGATATCGTCGTACTGTTCGGAACGCTTGATGTTGCCGGCGTCGTGCAGGTGCAGCGCCTCGCTGCGGATGGCTTGCCAGTTGTCGACCAGAACCTGCAGTTCGGGGAAGGTCTGCGGTGCCAGGTAGGGGCGGTTCGGTACCTTCGAGAACAGGTACATCAGGCAGTTGATCGGAGCGAGGAAGCTGGAGTGGTCGCTCAATTGGCGCGACAGCTTGTGGCGTACCCGGCCGCGAAAATGGACATAGAGGATGCTCAGCGCATAGGCCGCCAGGATGAGAACTTTCATGAATGCAAGGTCGTCGGTGCAAAAGAGGAGAATTTACTCCTGTTCTCAGTGCCTGAGTATGCTACCTGACGCTAATTCGCCAGCACTGCGCTCATTTTTCCGTAATCCTGGCCTCGAAAGGAGCGCACAATGAACGACACCGGCCGGCGTATCCTGCTCAACTGCGACATGGGCGAAAGCTTTGGCGCCTGGCGCATAGGCGACGATGTCCACAGCATGCCGCTGGTTGACCAGGCCAACCTGGCTTGCGGCTTCCACGCTGGCGACCCGCTCACCATGCGGCGCGCGGTGGAGCTGGCGGTACGCCATGGCGTGAGCATCGGCGCGCACCCGGCCTATCCCGACCTGAGCGGCTTCGGCCGGCGCTCGCTGGCCTGCTCTGCCGAAGAGGTGCATGCCATGGTGCTGTACCAGATCGGTGCGCTGGACGCTTTCTGCCGTTCCCTCGGTGCCCAGGTGGCCTATGTCAAGCCGCATGGCGCGCTGTACAACGACCTGGTCGGCGACGATGAGCTGCTGCGCGCCGTGCTCGACGCCTGCGCCGCCTATCGCAAGGGCCTGCCGCTGATGGTGCTGGCCCTGGCCGACAACGGCCGCGAGCTGGAACTGGCCGACGAGGCCGACGTGCCGCTGCTGTTCGAGGCCTTCGCCGATCGCGCCTACCTGCCGGACGGTCGGCTGGCGCCGCGGCGGCTTGGCGGCGCGGTGCATCACGATCCGCAGCGGATCATCGAACAGGCCCTGGCCATCGCCCGCGGCGAAGCCTTCCCCGACTACGACGGCAACCCGCTGCGCCTGACCGCCGACAGTCTTTGCGTGCATGGCGACAACCCGCAGTCGCTGGCGGTCCTCCGGCGCCTGCGCGCGGCCCTGGACAGCCTGTGATCCGCATCGAACCCGCTGGTGCCGAAGCCCTGCTGCTGACGCTCGCCGAAGAGCCCGAAGTGGACCTGTCTGTGCGCCTGGCCGAGCTGGCCAGACGTCTGCGCGAGGGGCTCGGCGAAGGCGTCAGGGATCTGGTGCCGGGCTGGACCACCCTGATGCTGCATTACGACCCCTACCGCATCGCCCCGCAGGTACTGGAAGAACGCCTGGGTCCGCTGCTGGCGGAGTGGCACGCCTGGCGCCCCGCCGATGATGCCGGGCGCCTGCACGAGATTCCCGTCTGGTACGCCGGCGAGGACCTCGCGACGGTAGCGGTTGCCTGCGGATTGACTGGCGAAGGAGTGATCGAACTGCACAGCGCGGCCGAATACCGGGTCGGCGCGATCGGTTTCGCTCCGGGATTCGCCTACCTCGGCGGCCTCGATCCGCGCCTGGTCCTGCCGCGGCGGGCCACCCCGCGGGCGCGTGTACCGGCCGGCAGCCTGGCCATTGCCGAGGCGCAGACGGCGATCTATCCGCAGGCCTCGCCCGGCGGCTGGCACCTGCTGGGACGCAGTCCGTGGCGTCCGTTCGATCCGGCCGTCACTCCTCCGTGCCCACTGGCGCTGGGCGACCGGGTGCGCTTCGTCGCCATCGGGCGCGAGGACTTCCTCGACCTGGGTGGGCGCGAATGAATGGTTTGCGGGTCGTCAAGGCGGGACCGCAGAGCCTGCTGCAGGACGACGGCCGGCGTGGCTGGCAGCACCTCGGCGTATCCCCGGGCGGCCCTCTGGACCGCCAGGCGGCAGCCTGGGCCAATCGTCTGCTCGGTAATCCCTGGGGGACGCCATTGCTGGAAATCGCTTTCGGCGGCTTGGTGCTGGAGTGCAGGGTGAAGGCGACCTGGCTGGCGCTGACCGGAGCGCGCCTGGCGCTGACGGTGGACGGTCGCGAATGCCTGCCCTGGAGTCGCTTCCGGGTCCGCCGCGGGCAACGCATCGAACTGGGCTTCGCCGAGGCCGGGCAGCGTGCCTACCTGGCCTGCGCCGGCGGTTTCCGGGCGAGGCCGGTACTGGGCAGCGTCGCCTGCCAGGTTCGCGACGGGCTCGGCGGTTTACAGGGCGATGGCCGGATCCTGGCGGAGGGCGATTGCCTGCCGTGTGCCGAAGCGGGAGCGGCGTGTCCGTGGGATGCCAGCGTGCCCTGGCGTTTCCAGCCGGACTACCGGCAGCAGCGGCCCTTGCGCGTGCTGCTCGGCGGCGATGCGGCGGCCTTCGACGCAGCCAGCCGGCAAGCCTTCTTCGCCAGCGCCTGGCGAATCAGCCCGCGGTCCGATCGCATGGGCGTCCGCCTGGCCGGCAAGCCACTGCGCGGGGCGCCGCGCGCCTGGTCGCAGGGCGTGGTGGAGGGCGCTATCCAGGTTCCGCCCGATGGCCAACCCATTGTGCTGATGGCCGACCGCCAGAGCATGGGCGGCTATCCGCTGCTGGGCTTCGTCCATCCACTGGACCTCTCGCGCCTGGCGCAAAGCCCCGCGCATAGCGAGGTAACCTTCGTCGAGAGCGACCTGGCGACGCAGCAGGCCGATCTGCTGCGCTTCTACTGCTTCTTCCGCGGCTGAGCGCTCAGCCGGCCAGGTGGCCGAGCGGCAGCGGCGAGGGCGCCTTGACCGTCTTGATCGCGAAGTTGCTGCGAATGTCGCTGACCCCGGGCAGGCGCAGCAGGGTCTCGCTGAGCAGGCGTTCGTAGGCGCGCAGGTCGGGGACCACCACTTGCAGGAGGAAGTCCGACTCGCCGGAGACGAGGTGCACCGAGATCACCTCCGGCAGGTCGACCACCGCACGGTGGAAGGCCTCGGCCTGCTCCTGGCGGTGGCGTTCCACCTTGATCCCGACGAACACCGTGAGGCCGAGGCCGACCTCGTCGCGGTCGATGCTGGCCTGGTAGCCGCGAATCACCCCGGCCTCTTCCAGCAGGCGCACGCGGCGCAGGCAGGGGGACGGGGAGAGGCCGATCTCCTCGGCCAGTTGGACGTTGCTCAGGCGGCCGTCGCGCTGGAGGGCGGCGAGGATGCGGTGGTCATAGGCGTCGAGTTTCATCTTGGCATATCCGGATGGATAGTCTCCAGAGAGTAGAATTTACTGCCAAATAGAATGGATAGGCTGGTGGAAAACGCAAGCACCTGCCCTGCCTTGCGGGCATAGAATCGTTATCCGGGTCACCTTCCTGGAGCCGATACGATGGACACGAGCGCTTTCCTGATTGCCCTGGCGGTGGTTTACCTGGTGCCCGGACCAGACATGCTCCTGCTGTTCCAGACCGGCGCCCGCCAGGGCCGTCGCGCGGCGCTGGTCACCGCCCTCGGCCTGGCCCTGGCTCGGGCCTGCCATGTGCTGATGGCCGCGACCGGGCTGGCGCTGCTGTTCCGTACCGCTCCCTGGACCTTCGACCTGGTGCGCTTGCTCGGCGCCGCCTACCTCGCCTGGCTTGGCCTGCAGATGCTGCGCGGTGGCGGACTGGCCTTGCCGACCAGCGACGCGGGCTCCGCGCCGCTAGTCCCCCACGCCGACCGCCGGGCCTTGCTGCGCGGACTCCTGACCAACCTGCTGAACCCCAAGGCCCTGCTGTTCTGTTCGGTGCTGCTGCCGCAGTTCGTCAGCCCCGAGGCCGGTTCGCTGGCCGTCCAGTTCGCCGCGCTCGGTGCGGTCCTGGTTCTGGTTGGCCTGGCCTTCGACTGCGCCTACGCCCTGGTCGGTGGCCGCCTGGGCCGCTGGCTGGCGTCCCGGCCGCGGGCACAGCGCCTGCAGCAGTGGGGCTTCGGTGGGTTGTTGATAGGGTTCGGGGTAAGGCTGGCGCTGCTGCGCCAGCTCTGAAGGGCTGCGGGGCGGCGAGCGCCCCGTGGCGCTCAGCCGAGGAACTGCTCGGCGTGGTGACAGGCCACCTGGCGCTGGTCGAGCAGGCGCAGCTCGGGCACCTCGCTGCGGCAGCGCTCAGTGGCGTAGGGGCAGCGCTTGTGGAAGGCGCAACCCTCCGGCGGGTGCAGCGGGTTCGGCAGTTCGCCCTGGATGCGGATCTTCGGCTTCGTCGGGTCCGGGTGGATCGCCGGGGTCGCGGAGAGCAGCGCACGGGTGTAGGGATGCAGCGGGTTCTCGTAGAGCTTGTCCGCCGGCCCCATCTCCGCCGGTCGGCCGAGGTACATCACCAGGACATCGTCGGCGACGTGGCGGACCACCGCCAGGTTGTGCGAGATGAACACGTAGGCGGTGCGGAACTGCTGCTGCAGGTCCATGAACAGGTTCAGTACCTGGGCCTGGATCGACACGTCGAGGGCCGAGGTCGGCTCGTCCGCCACCAGCACCTTGGGTTGCAGCATCATCGCCCGGGCCAGGGCGATGCGCTGGCGCTGGCCGCCGGAGAACATGTGCGGGTAGCGCTGGTAGTGCTCCGGCCGCAGGCCGACCTGGCGCATCATCTGCTGGACCTTTTCGCGGCGTTCCTCGCGCGACAGCGCGGTATTGATCAGCAGCGGCTCGGCCAACTGGTCGCCGATCTTCTGTCGCGGATTGAGCGAGGCGTAGGGGTTCTGGAAGACCATCTGCACGTCGCGGCGCAACTGCCGGCGCTGGTCCTTGCTGGCGCCCTTGACCTCCTGCCCGGCGATTTTCAGCGAGCCGGAGGTGGGTTCCTCGATCAGGGTCAGGGCGCGCGCCAGGGTCGACTTGCCGCAGCCGGACTCGCCGACCACGGCGAGGGTCTTGCCGGCTTCCAGTTCGAACGATACGCCGTTCAGCGCGCGCACCTGGGCGTGGCCCTTGAACAGGCCGCGGGAGACTTCGTAGTGACGGGTCAGATCACGGGCGGTCAGAACGGTTTCCATCAGGCCACCTCGTTCAGCAGGTTCAACGGATAGAAGCAGCGCACCGCGCCGCGCTCGTGCGCCTCCAGGGCTGGCCGCTCCTGGCGGCAATGCTCCTGGGCATAGGGGCAGCGTGGCGACAGCAGGCAACCGCGCGGGCGGTCGTAGCGCCCCGGAACGATGCCGGGCAGGGTGGCCAGGCGGGCTTCGCCGGCACAGTGCTCGGGGATCGCCTTGATCAGCGCCTCGGTGTAGGGATGGGTCGGGCGGTCGAACAGCGCCGGCACGCCGCCGATCTCCACCGCTTCGCCGGCGTACATCACGCAGACGCGCTGGGCGGTCTCGGCGACCACGGCGAGATCGTGGGTGATCAGGATCAGCGCCATGTCCTGGTCGCGCTGCAGGTTCAGCAGCAGCTCCATGATCTGCGCCTGGATGGTCACGTCGAGGGCGGTGGTCGGCTCGTCGGCGATCAACAGCTTGGGCTCGGCAGCGATGGCCATGGCGATCGCCACGCGCTGGCTCATGCCGCCGGAGAGCTGGTGCGGGTAGGCGTCGAGACGGCTGGCGGCGGCCGGGATCTCGACCCGTTCGAGCAGTTCCAGGGCGCGCTGGCGCAGGGCCTTGCCGCGCAGGCCGAGATGCAGGCGGAGAACCTCCTCGATCTGGTAGCCGACGGTGTAGCTGGGGTTGAGGGCGGTCATCGGGTCCTGGAAGACCATCGCCATGTCCTTGCCGACGATGCGCCGGCGCTGGCGGCCCTTGAGGGTGAGCATGTCGTGGCCGTCGAAGCGCAGGTGATCGGCGGATACCCAGCCGGGGGCGTCGATCAGGCCCATCAGGGCCATCATGGTCACCGACTTGCCGGAGCCGGACTCGCCGACGATGGCCAGCACCTCGCCCTTGTCGACGCTCAGGTCGAGGCCGTCGACCACGGGCACGGCGGTGGTGTCGCCGAAGCGTACGCTGAGGTTCTTGATATCGAGGAGGCTCATGCGGCGGTCTCCTGTGGCGCGGATACGGATGCGCTGTTCATGGTTGTGCTCCTCATGCCGCGTTCTTCAGTTTCGGATCGAGGGCGTCGCGCAGGCCG
This sequence comes from Pseudomonas sp. KBN12P06040, assembly GCF_037574965.1. NCBI lineage: Bacteria > Pseudomonadati > Pseudomonadota > Gammaproteobacteria > Pseudomonadales > Pseudomonadaceae > Pseudomonas > Pseudomonas sp. KBN12P06040. The sequence continues at coordinate 5,143,681 of NZ_JBBELS010000001.1, read as the reverse complement.
TCGCCCATCAGGTTGATCGCCAGTACGCTGAGCAGGATGGTCAGGCCGGGCAGGCTGACCACCCACCAGGCGCGCTCGATGTAGTCGCGGGCGGAGGCGAGCATGGTGCCCCACTCGGGGGTCGGCGGTTGCACGCCGAGGCCGAGGAAGCCGAGGGCGGCGGCGTCGAGGATCGCCGAAGAGAAGCTCAGGGTGGCCTGGACGATCAGCGGCGCCATGCAGTTCGGCAGCACGCAGACGAACATCAGTCGCAGGGTGCCGGCGCCGGCCAGGCGCGAGGCGGTGACGTAGTCGCGGTTTAGCTCGGTCATCACCGCGGCGCGGGTCAGGCGTACGTAGGCCGGCAGCGAGACGATGGCGATGGCGATCACGGTGTTGATCAGGCCCGGGCCGAGGATCGCCACGATGGCCACCGCCAGCAGCAGCGACGGCAGCGCCAGCATGATGTCCATCAGGCGCATGATCAGCGGTCCGGCACGGTTCGGCGAGAAGCCGGCGAGCAGGCCGAGGAGGATGCCGGGGACCAGCGAGATCACCACCGAGGACAGGCCGATCAGCAGCGACAGGCGGGCGCCGTGGATCAGCCGCGAGAGCAGGTCGCGGCCCAGTTCGTCGGTGCCGAGCAGGAAACGCGCCTGGCCGCCCTCCAGCCAGGACGGCGGGGTCAGCAGGAAGTCGCGGAATTGTTCGCTCGGATCGTAGGGCGCGACCCAGGGGGCGAACAGCGCGCAGAACACGATCAGCAGCATGAACAGCAGGCCGCCGACGGCACCTTTGTTCCGGGTAAAGGCTTGCCAGAATTCCTTCAGCGGGGACGGGTAGACCAGGCTCGGGTCGCTGGCGGGAGCGTTGTGCATGGCGTTCATCGGCTCGCTCCTCAGCGTTGGTGGCGAATGCGTGGGTTGGCCAGGCCGTAGAGGATGTCCACGACGAAATTGACCAGGATGACCAGGGTGGCGACCAGCAGGATGCCGTTCTGCACCACCGGGTAGTCGCGAGCGCTGATGGCGTCGATCAGCCACTTGCCGATGCCCGGCCAGGAGAAGATGGTCTCGGTCAGCACCGCGCCGGCGAGCAGGGTGCCGACCTGCAGGCCTAACACCGTCAGCACCGGGATCAGCGCGTTGCGCAGGGCGTGCACGAAGACCACCCGGGCCGGCGACAAGCCCTTGGCGCGGGCGGTGCGCACGTAGTCCTCGCGCAGGACCTCGAGCATCGCCGAGCGGGTCATGCGGGCGATCACCGCCAGCGGGATGGTGCCCAGCACGATGGCCGGCAGGATCAGGTGGCGCACGGCGTCGAGGAACGCGCCTTCCTCGTCGGAGAGCAGGGTGTCGATGAGCATGAAGCCGGTCTTCGGCTCCACCTCATACAGCACGCCGATACGGTCAGAAACAGGAGTCCAGCCTAATGAAACGGAAAAGAGCATGATCAAGAGCAGGCCCCACCAAAAAATCGGCATTGAGTAGCCCGCTAGAGATATTGTCATTACTCCGTGGTCAAAAATCGAACCTCGCTTGAGTGCGGCTACCACTCCTGCTAGGAGGCCGAGTGTGCCGGCAAAAAGCATTGCTGCGAATGAAAGTTCCAGGGTGGCTGAAAATAGCGTGAGAAACTCATTCCAGACAGGCTCATGTGTGCGTATGGATTTTCCAAGGTTGCCCTGGGCGAGGTTGCCGACATAGTCCAGGTACTGCTGGTACAGCGGCTTGTCCAGGCCCAGGCGGTGCAGGGCCTCGGCATGCATCTGCGGATCGACGCGACGTTCGCCCATCATCACTTCCACCGGGTCGCCGGGAATCAGGCGGATCAGCGCGAAGGTGAGCAGCGTCACGCCGAAGAAGGTGGGGATCAGCAACCCCAATCGTCGTGCAATGAAACTAAGCATGTTGGCGGGTAACTCCTCATCGCGGACCGTGCGCCCCGCTGGCGGCGGGGCTGTGGTCCTTGTTCTTCTACGGCTTCACCGAGGTGGTGGCGAAGTTGTTGTTGCTCAACGGATTGATCACGTAGCCCTGCACCGTGTTCCGCCGGACGTTGAACAGCTTCGGGTAGGCCAGCGGTATCCATGGGGCCTGTTCGTGGAATACCACCTGGGCCTGCTCGTACAGTTTCGCCCGCTCGGCCGGATCGCTCACCTCGCGGGCCTTGCGCATCAGCGCCTCGAAGTCCTTGTCGCACCAGCGCGCCTGGTTTTCACCCGACTCGGCGGCGGCGCAGCTCAGGTTCGGGCTGAGGAAGTTGTCCGGGTCGCCGTTGTCGCCGGCCCAGCCAAGCAGCGACAGGTCGTGCTCGCCGGCCTTCGAACGCTTGAGCAGCTCGCCCCATTCCAGGGAACGGATGGTCAGTTGGATGCCGGCCTTGGCCAGGTCTGCTTGCAGCATCTGTGCCGCCAGGGCGGGGTTGGGGATGGTAGGCGAGGTGCCGTTGCGAATGAACAGGGTGATCCTGAGATTTTCCGCACCGGCTTCCTTGAGCAGCGCCCTGGCGCGTTCGGGATCGTGCGGCCAGTCCTGGATCGAATGGTTGTAGCCGAGCAGGGTCGGGGGATAGGGACCGACCGCCGGACTGGCCGCGCCGGGGCCGAACACCGCGTCGAGCATGGCCTTCTTGTCCAGAGCGAGGTTGATCGCCTGGCGCACGCGCGGGTCGTCGAGCGGCTTGTGCTGGGTGTTGATGGCAATGTAGGTGGTCAGCAGGGCATCGATCTCGTCCACCGCCAGGTTCGGGTCCTGCTTCAGGCGCGGCACGTCCTCCGGTTTCGGGTACAGCGAGACCTGGCACTCGCCGGCACGGACCTTCTGCATGCGCACGTTGGGATCGAGGGTAATGGCGAACACCAGATTGTCGATCGGCGGCTTGCCGGCGTAGTAGTCCGGGTTCGCCGTGTAGCGGACCTGGGCGTCCTTGGCGTAGCGCTTGAAGACGAACGGCCCGGTGCCGATCGGCTGGTTGTTCAACTGGCCCTGCTTGCCGGCGGCGAGCAACTGGTCGCCGTACTCGGCGGAATAGATGGACGCGAAGGGCATCGCCATATCGCGCAGGAACGGCGCTTCGGGACGGTTGAGGACGAAGCGCACGGTGAGCTCGTCGACCTTTTCCACCGACTTGATCAGCTCGCCCATGCCCATCGCGTCGAAGTAGGCGTAGCCGCGCAGCGCCGAGGCATGCCAGGGGTGCTTCGGATCGAGGGCGCGCTGGAAGGTCCACAGCACATCATCGGCATTCAGGCTCCGGGTCGGCTTGAAGTAGTCGGTGGTATGGAATTTCACGCCGGGGCGCAGGTGGAAGGTATAGCTCAGTCCGTCGGCGCTGACGTCCCAGCGCTCGGCCAGCCCCGGGATCACCTCGGTGGTGCCGGGGCGGAAGGCGAGCAGGCGGTTGAACACGGTTTCCGCGGAGGCGTCGGCGGTCACCGCGCCGGTGTACTGGACGATGTCGAAGCCTTCCGGGCTGGCCTCGGTGCAGACCACCAGGTTCTTCGCCTGGGCCGCGCCGGCGGCGCATAGCGCCAGGGCCAGGGGCAGGTGTCGGAGCAACGGATGGAGCATGGGGTCCTCCTCGTGGGCCCCGTCGCCGGGGCCGCAGGTGTCGCAGGTTTACAGCAGGTTGAAGGGGAAGGTGCTGACCAGGCGCAGTTCGTTGACGCTGCCGTCGATCTGGTTCTGGCTGGCCTTGTGCATCATGTAGGTGAGCTTGAAGGTGCTGTCCTTGATCGGCCCGTTCTGCACCTTGTAGGCCGCCATCAGGCCCAGCTCGTGGTGCTTCTCGCCGTCCTGGGCGCGCACCTCGGCGTAGTTGCCGTAGGCACCGTTGCGATCGCCGTCGTAGTGGGTGCCGTCGATGTCCCAGCCCTTCACGTACCACACGCCGGTGCTCAGGCCGGGGACCCCGTAGTAGCTCCAGTCGGTCTCGTAGCGGATCTGCGCGGACTTCTCGTTGGGGCTGTTGTAGTCGGCCAGCATCGAGTTGGCCAGGAAGATCGCCGAGGTCTCGTGCACGTAGTCGAAGTATTCGTTGCCGTCGACCTGCTGGTAGGCCAGGGTCAGGGCGTGGGCACGATGGCCGAGGGTGAAGGCCAGGCTCCAGGTGTCGTTGTCGATGTAGCCGGCCTCGCGCGCGCCGGTGTCGCCGGTGTGGTAGCCGTTGAAGGCGGTGCGCAGGGCGATGCCGTTCTCGAGGTCGCCGATGTCGTGGGTCACGCCCAGGTAGTACTGGTTCCAGACGTCCTGGAAATGCGAGCCATAGAGGGAGATCTCCAGCCCGTCGAGCGGCTTGTAGTTGCCGCCCAGGTAGTTCAGGCGGTCGCCCTTGACCTGGCGGGTGCCGTACTCGGTGGTCATGTCCTCGTCGCCGGAACCGGTCCGCGGGCTGACCTTGCGGAAGCTGCCGGCTTGCAGGCTGAGGTTGTCCAGCTCCTCGCTGGTCACGGCGAAGCCGGTGAAGCTGGAGGGCAGGGCACGGTTGTCGATGTAGCTGAACACCGGAGTGTTGACCAGGAAGCGACCGGCCTTGAACTCGGTGTTCGAGGCGCGCAGGCGGATATTGGCGACGCCCAGCTTGGACCATTCGCCGATCGCCTCGCCGTCGCTGTTCGCCAGGGTCCGGTTGCCGCCGCCGCCGATGCGGCCCTTGCCGCGCTCCAGGGCGATCTCGTTGAAGGCTGCGACGTCGAAGCCGAAGCCGATGCTGCCCTGGGTGTAGCCCGAGCTGTACTTGAGCACCGTGCCCTGGACCCAGGCGTTGCGCTGGTGGATGCGCTGGGAGCCGCCGCCGGCCTTGGGAATGCGGAAGGTGAAGCTGTCCTTCATGTTTTCCCGGGAATAGAAGTTGCGAGTGGTCAGGGTCAGGCTCTGCCCCTCGAACAGCCCGCTGGCGCCGGCCTGGCCCTTGATCGGTTTCTCCACGCTGGGGATGCTCTGCACCTGGGCGGCGTAGCTGGGATTGTCCGGGGTCGGCGGGGTTTCCTGCTCGTCCGCCGCCCAGCCTGGCGCGGCCGATGCCATCAAGGCCAGTCCCAGCGTCGCGCCGGTCACTCGTTGGTATCTCATCACCTGATTGCTCCCTTTATTGTTGTCGTGGCACCTGTTTTACCCACCAGGTTTGCGCCGGTTTCGCCCGCGCCTGGGCGCGGCGGTCGAATACGGCGAGGCGAGCGCTCCTGGCGGAACGCGCACAGCGCCGTTCTGGAACACGGGCAGGAAAAGCAAAGAAATGAAGTACGGGTCGTGCCGTTCTTCTGCACCCCGGTCGTGAAACGACCGGGGTGGCGTCGGCATCAGGGCTGGTTGGCTACGCCATAGAAGGCGTTCCGCGAGAAGGGGCTGATCTTGAAGTCATGCACCGACTTGTTCATCGGCTGGTACACGGTGGAGTGGGCGATCGGGGTGATCGGTACCTGCTCCTTGAGGATGTGCTGGGCCTGCTTGTACAGCTCGCTGCGCTTGTCCTGGTCGGTGACCCGCTTGGCATCCTTGACCAGCTTGTCGTAGGCCGCGTCGCACCATTTCGATACGTTGTTGCCGTTGATCGAGTCGCAGCCGTAGAGGGTCGCCAGCCAGTTGTCCGGGTCGCCGTTGTCGCCGGTCCAGCCGAACAGCATGGCGTCATGCTCGCCGGCATGGGCGCGCTTGATGTACTCGCCCCACTCGTAGCTGACGATCCTGGCCTTGATGCCGATCTTCGCCCAGTCGGCCTGGATCATCTCCGCCATCAGCTTGGCGTTGGGGTTGTAGGGACGTTGCACCGGCATCGCCCACAGGGTGATCTCGGTGCCCTCGGCGACGCCGGCCTTCTTCAGCAGTTCCCGGGCCTTGGCCGGATCGAACGGGGCGTCCTTGATGGTTTCGTCATAGGACCACTGGGTCGGCGGCATGCCGTTCACCGCCAGTTGCCCGGCACCCTGGTAGACGGCGTCGATGATGGCCTGCTTGTTCACCGCCATGTCCAGCGCCTGGCGTACTTCGAGCTGGTCGAACGGCTTGTGGGTAACGTTGTAGGCGATGTAGCCGAGGTTGAAGCCTGGCTGCGAGGGCACCTTCAGGTTCGCCGCTTCCTGCAGGGCCTTGAGATCGGCGGGGCGTGGGTTGAGGGTGATCTGGCACTCGCCGGCCTTGAGCTTCTGCGCGCGCACCGAGGCGTCGGTGTTGATGGCGAAGATCAGGTTGTCGACCTTCACCTCGTCCGGCTTCCAGTAGTCCTTGTTGCCCTTGAAACGGATCTGCGCATCCTTCTGGTAGCGGCTGAATACGAACGGGCCGGTGCCGATCGGCTTCTGGTTGATGTCGCTGGCCTTGCCCTGCTTGAGCAGTTGCGCGGCGTATTCGGCGGACTGGATCGATGGGAAGGGCATCGCCAGGTTCTGGATGAAGGCCGCGTCGACCTCGTTGAGGGTGAATTTCACCGTGTGCTCGTCGAGCTTCTCGATCCTGGCGATGTTCTTGTCCAGGCCCATGTCGGTGAAGTAGGGAAACTCGGTGGGGTAGGCCTTGCGGAACGGATGATCCTTGTCGAGCATGCGTTCGAAGGTGAACAGCACGTCGTCGGCATTGAATTCGCGGGTCGGCTTGAAGTAGTCGGTGCTGTGGAACTTCACGCCCTTGCGCAGGTGGAAGGTATAGGTCTTGCCGTCGTCGCTGACGTCCCAGCTTTCCGCAAGGCCGGGAAGGACCTTGGTGCCGCCGCGCTCGAACTGGGTCAGGCGGTTGAAGACGGTTTCCGCCGCGGCGTCGAAATCGGTACCGGTGGTGTACTGGGCGGGGTCGAAGCCGGCCGGGCTGCCTTCCGAGCAGAAGATCAGGTTGCTGGCGAAGGCCTGGGGAACGGCGGCGACCAGCGCTGCGCCGAGCAGCGAGGGCATGATCGCGGAGCGGATGACGGCGTTTCTACGCATGGAGTGACCTCTGGTTATTTTGATTGTCTGCGAGGGACAGCCTCGTGAGCTGTCTTGCGCGAAGCTATGCAGGGCGTGTGCCGGCCGCAAGCGTCGAGGTCGCTTCAGTGTAGATGTTGTTATCCGATTGAAAGGGAATGTCGCATTTTCGAATTTGCGCAAACGCGACGCAGGCCGCGTTTGCTGCGCGAGAGACAGTGGAAACGCAAGAGGCAGCCCGGAGGCTGCCTCTTGTGGTGCGCGCCGACCGGATCAGGGCATCTGCACCTCGATCACACCGTCGGCGTTGACCGTGACCTGGCTGGTCCCGGCCTCGATCTCCGGCGCCTGGGCGCCACCGAAGCTGGCGTCGGCCTTCATCGCCGCCATCCGCATCACCGGGTACGGGCGCGGTGCGCCGGCGCTGTTCACGCTCAGGCTGACCAGCTTGTAGCCCTTGCCGCCGAGCGCCTCGGTGAGCAACTGGGCGCGCTCCTTGAACGCGTCCACGGCGCCTTTCATCAATTGGTCCTCGTTCTTCTTGCGGGTCGCATCGGCGATGCTGAAGTCCATGCCGCCCATCTTCAGCTTGCCCAGCAGGTCGGCGGAAAGCTGGCCGAGGGCGGCGAAGTCGGAGCTTTCCAGGCGCAGCTCGGCGCGCTCGCGCCAGCCAGTGATCTTCTGGCCCTTGTCGTCGTAGACCGGATAGCTGTTGCGACTGCCCAGGCTGATGGTCACGCCCTTGACCTTGCGCGCGTCGGCGACGGCGGCGTTGAGGACGCTGGTGGTTTCGGCGGCGAGCTTGGCCGGATCGCTGCCCTGGTTTTCGCTGTAGAGGGTGACCTGCATCAGGTCGTGGGCCACCTGCTGGCTGACTTCGGCGTGCAGCGAGACCTGGTTGTAGCGCGGCGCTTCCTCGGCGACGGCCGAGAGGCTGGCGGCGCAGAGGGTGACGGCGGCGGCCAGGCGGGAAATCGCAGACATTGGGCAACTCCTTGTACTAAGGCTGAATTCACACTGTAGAGCATCGTTCCGGCAGGCGCGGCAAACACGCCTATACGCCAGTCTTGGACCATGAGACGAAGGCTTTTCCCGGAACGGGTTAGGCGATTTCGGAAAAAACGTGAAATTTACTGATCTGAGCCCTGACAGCGCTCGGCGAAACAGGGCAGGATGGCGACCTGCGAGGTTTCTGAGTCACTTTGCCGCAGAGTTGCCGACAGCGTCTTGGCTATACTCGCGCTTATTCCGGAAGAAAACATGCGCGCACCGGTTTTCCTGCTCTCCGCCAGTCGCCAGAACCTTGGCCGTCTGCTCCTCATCCGTATTCTCGTGCTGGCCGCGCAGGCCGGCTCGGTGGGTTTCGCCTGGCTCTCCGACCTGTTGCCGCTGCCGTGGCTGGCGCTCGGCCTGACCCTTGGCCTGTCCGCCTGCCTGATTCTGTTCACCGCGCTGCGCCTGCGCGCGCCGTGGCCGGTGACCGACCAGGAGTACGCGGTACAACTGGCCTGCGACCTGATCATCCACAGCACCTTGCTGTATTACTCGGGCGGCTCGACCAACCCCTTCGTTTCCTATTACCTGGTACCGCTGACCATCGCCGCTGCGACCCTGCCCTGGATCTACTCCATGGTGCTCTCCGGCCTGGCCCTGACCGGCTACACCCTGCTGCTGATCTGGTACCACCCGCTGCACCTGCAGGCGGTTCAGCACGAGGCGATGCTGATCAACCTGCACCTGTTCGGCATGTGGCTGAACTTCGCCCTGTCGGCGGCCTTCATCACCTTCTTCGTGGTGAAGATGTCCGAGGCCCTGCGCTGGCAGGCGCACATGCAGGCCGAGCGGCGCGAGGAAAGCATGCGCGACCAGCAGTTGCTCGCGGTGGCCACCCAGGCGGCCGGTGCTGCGCACGAACTGGGTACGCCGCTGGCGACCATGAGCGTGCTGCTCAACGAGTTGCGCCAGGAGCGCCCGCAGGACCCGACCCTGCAGGAAGACCTGGCATTGCTCCAGGAACAGGTCAAGCAGTGCAAGCACACCCTCCAGCAACTGGTACGGGCGGCCGAGGCCGACCGTCGCCAGGCGATCGAAGAGCAAAGCGCCGCGGAATGGCTGGAATCGGTGCTGCGCCGCTGGCACCTGATGCGTCCGGAGGCCTCCTACCGCTACCAGTGCCTGGGCCTCGGCTCCGCGCCGCGCCTGACCCCGCCGACCGACCTCAGCCAGGCTCTGCTGAACCTGCTGAACAATGCGGCGGACGCCTGTCCCGACGACCTCGACATCCGCCTGGACTGGGACAGCAGCAGTATCTGCCTGAGTATCCGCGACCACGGCGTCGGGGTGCCCCTGGCGATCGCCGAACAGATCGGCAAACCGTTCTTCACCACCAAGGGCAAGGGCTTCGGCCTCGGCCTGTTTCTCAGTCAGGCCAGCGTGACCCGCGCTGGTGGAACGGTGAAGTTGTATAACCACGAAGATGGCGGCACTCTGACCGAACTGCGCTTGCCGCGCAGCTACGGAATGGCTTGAGTGATCCGTCTGAGAGGCCCTGCCTATGTCTGAAGAGCTGCTCTTCGAAGGGGAAGAACATCCCCACCTCCTGCTGGTGGACGACGATCCCACCTTTACCCGGGTCCTGGCCCGGGCCATGAGCCGTCGCGGCCTGCGGGTCAGCACCGCCGGCTCCGCCGAGGAAGGCCTGGCGCTGGCCCAGCAGGATACGCCGGACTACGCCGTGCTCGACCTGAAGATGGAAGGCGACTCCGGCCTGGTGCTGCTGCCGAAGCTGCTGGAGCTGCACGCGGACATGCGGGTGGTGATCCTCACCGGCTATTCCAGCATCGCCACCGCGGTGGAGGCGATCAAGCGCGGCGCCTGCAACTACCTGTGCAAGCCGGCGGATGCCGATGACGTGCTGGCCGCGCTGCTCTCCGAGCACGCCGACCTGGACACCCTGGTGCCGGAAAACCCGATGTCGGTGGATCGCCTGCAATGGGAGCACATCCAGCGCGTGCTCGCCGAGCACGAGGGCAACATCTCCGCCACCGCCCGTGCCCTGGGCATGCATCGACGGACCTTGCAGCGCAAGCTGCAGAAGCGGCCGGTACGGCGCTGAAGCGTAAATGACAACGGGGGCGCCGCATGGCGCCCCCTGTGCTTTCCGTTTTCCGTCGAATCGCGGTGGATTTCGCAGATTCCGCCGGTCGCCGGGGATATCCAGCGGACAGCGCAATCGTTAAGATGCAGCTTTCATGAATCGCACGACCAGGGATTGATCATGCGTATCTTCGGTTCGAGTGCCGGCTGCCTGTCGGTGCTGTTCGGACTGGCCTTCGGGCTGCCTGCACTAGCCGAGCCTTCGGTGGACCTGGATGGTCCGACGGCAGGCTGGCGCTATTCCGGCCTGCTCGAACAGCCCGATGCCCCGCGTGTCGCCTATCCGACTCCGCCCATCGATCGCGGCGGCCAGCGCGGCCGCAGCCTGATCGAAGGACACCTGCGCGAACTGGTCGGCACCGAGCGCGCCCAGCGCCTGGTGGTCAACGGCAATCCTCTCCCTCTCTATACCGACGGCGCCGGGCGCTTCGTCCGCCCCTATGCGTTCGGCCACGGCTCCAACGGCGTCCAGGTCGGCAGCGCCGACGGCAAGATCCTCAAGCGCGTGCAGTTCTACGAGGCCAATCGCTCCCAACTGCCGCCGCGCGTGCGCGTGGTGCTGGGTTGGGACGATCCGAAGGCCGAGCTTGACCTGCATATCGTCACCCCCGATGGCCAGCACGCCTACTGGGCGCATCCGCGCCTGAGCAACAGCGGCGGCCTCGATCCGGATGGCGTCGACGGGCCCGGCCCGGAGATGTTCACCATGGGCGCGCCGCTGCACGGCACCTACCTGATCTACGTGAACTACTGGGGCAACCTCAACAACCAGGGCTACAACTTCCAGGCCGGCAGCAACGTACAGGACGTGATCACCGCGCAGGTCAACCTGGTGTTCAACGAAAACAGCGTCGACGAGAAGCACGAGACCTTCGTCGTGCCCCTGCGCACCATCGGCGACCTGGTGCTGGTCAAGACCTTTACCTACTGAAGCATCCCCTCGTACGGATGACACGGGATTAGCGAACCATGAGCGAGAACAACACCCCCAGCCCTGCCAACGGAACCCCTGCGCCCGCCGCTGCGCGCACCCGAAGCGCCCTGTGGCCGGTGCTGGGGATCGTCGCCGCGCTGGCCGCCGGCGGTGTGCTGGCCTGGCAGATGGGCTGGCTGGAGCGGCTCGGCGGAGGGCGCCCGGCCGAAGAGGACCTCGGCCAGCCGATCGGCGCCCAGGCACCCGCGGACGCCGGCGCGCCGCGTGCCTACCGTGACCTGCGCAAGCCCGACGCGCTGATCGAGAGCGTGTCGCTGAGCCGCCTGCCGAAGGAAATCCTCGAGGTGCCGTTGCTGCGCGATACCCTGACCGAGGACTTCGTTTTCTATTACGAGAACAATGGCGACCGCCTTGGCCTGACCGGTACGTTGCGGCGGATCATCTACGAGCACGACCTGACCCTGAAGGACAGCCTGGTCGAGGAACTGCTCGACCAACCGGCCCAGGTCGCCCTCTGGCGCGGCGCCGACGGCCGCCTGCGCGACTTCGTGGTGGTGCTCAAGCGCGGCGGCCTGGCGCGAGTGCTCGAGCCGCTGGCCCATATCGCCACCGACGACCAGCAGTTGCGCAAGGTCGGCGAGCTGGCGGGAACCTCGGTCTATCGCCTGCGCTACGGCAACGACAAGGCGATGCTGTTCCTGTCCAAGGGCGACCGGCTGTTGTTGCTGTCGAACCCACGGATGCTCTTCGACGATGGTGGCGAGAGCGACGACAGCCCGCTGAATGCTCCGGCCAGCGAAGACCTGGAGGCACTGCTCGACGGCGACGAACTGTTCCCCGAGCGCTTCGGCCTGCCGGGCCGCGGCGAGCTGCGCCAGCGCATCACCCTCAATGCCAGCGTCCTGGCCATGGGCTACCAGCGCTTCATCCCGAGCTTCGCCGGGGTGCGCTTCGAGAAGGGCGAGCAGGGCTGGAGCAGCTACCTGGCGCTGAACGAGGTGGAACGTCAGCCGCCGCTGGACTTCGCCCCGGTCTGGCAGGCCATGCCGATGGGCGCCAGCGCCTGCGTGGCGCTGCCGGTCACCCCCGGCCTGTACGGGGTGATGCTGGAGCGCCTGGGGGCCGAGCAGAAGATGGCCCAGGCCTTCTCCGAGCATCTCAGCGGCGCCGCCGGTCTCTGCTGGTACGCCAGTTCGCGGCTGCATTCGCCGCTGCTGGTGGGCCAGTTGAGCGCGCCGGCCAGTGCCGAACTCGACGACGAGCTGGGCAAGCTGTTCGGCCGTGTGATCGGCGCGAAGGAAGCCAAGGTCGAGGGTGGCAGCTTCCCGGTGGAAGACCGGATGGATGGCCAGACCCGCCGCTGGACCCGCCAGGTCAGCTCGAACTTCGGCGCCTATCCGGCCAGCCAGGCGGACAACCCGGAGAGCATCAGCGGCCGCGCGTTCTTCCGCATCGGCATGGCGCGCCATGGCCAGACCCTGCTGTTCTCCCTCGACGACCAGTTGCTCGGCAAGGCCCTGGACACCCTCGACAAACGCTATCCGCCGCTCGCCGAGGTGTTGCCGAAGGATGCGCTGGTACCGGCCTACCTGGCGCCGCAGCCGCTCTCCGAACTGCTGCAACGGGAAACCCTCGACAGCCTGCCGCAGGACATGGAGCCGGTATTCCGCAATGCCGCCGACACCTACCTGATGCCGCGCCTGAAAACCCTCGCCGGCAAGGGCAGCTACGCCCTCGGCCTGCCTGCCGGAAGCCAGGCCAACGCACCGTGGCAATGGCTGCCGCTGGAATGGCGGTCGCTGTGAGACGTCTGACTGCCTTCGGCCTGGCGCTGCTCCTGCTGGCCAGCGGCGGTGCCCGCGGCGAGCCCGCGGTAACGCTCGACCCGCAGCAATCGCAGGTATTCCGCGCCTGGTTCGTGCGCATCGCCCAGGAACAGTTGCGCCAAGGGCCGAGTCCGCGCTGGCACCAGCAGGACTGCGCCGGCCTGGTGCGCTTCGCCGCCAACGAGGCGCTGAAAGTCCACGATGGCAAGTGGCTGCGCGCCAACGGCCTGTCCAACCGCTACCTGCCCCCGGAGCTGGCGCTCAGTCCCGAGCAACGGCGCCTGGCGCAGACCTGGCAGCAGGGTGGCGGCCAGGTCGGGCCCTACGTGAATGCGATCAAGCTGGTGCAGTTCAACAGTCGGCTGGTCGGCCGCGACCTCAACCAGGCGCGCCCCGGCGACCTGATGTTCTACGACCAGGGCGACGACCAGCACCTGATGATCTGGATGGGCCGCTCCATCGCCTATCACACCGGCAGCAGCACCCCGACCGATAACGGCATGCGCTCGGTCAGCCTGCAACAACTCATGACATGGAAGGACACCCGATGGATCCCCGACGAATCCAATCCCAACTTTATCGGCATCTATCGGCTGGCTTTCCTCTCTCAATGAATCGCGTCCCAGTGAAGACCACAGCAATGAGCAACCTGCGCCGTTTCAGCCGTCGCCTGGCGGTCGCCGCCCTGGTCCTGCTGCCGTTCGCCGCCGTCCAGGCGGAAGACACGGTGGAACCGAGCGGCTACACGCCGATGGCCGGCGAATCCTTCTTCCTGCTCGCCGACAGCAGCTTCGCCACCGACGAGGAAGCGCGGGTCCGTCTCGAAGCGCCCGGCCGCGACTACCGGCGCTACCGCATGGAGCCCTATGGCGGGGTCGACGTGCGCCTGTACCGGATCGAACAGCCGCTGGAGTTCCTCAAGCGGCAGAAGAACCTGCACCGGGTCCTGGCCGAGGGACAGTTCAAGGGCGAAGGCCTGTCGAACACCCTGGCCTATCTCTGGGACAACTGGTATCGCAAGTCGCGCCGGGTGATGCAGCGCGCCTTCTCCTACGAGTCGCGGCAACAGGTCACCGAGGCGGTGCCCGAGCTGAAGATGGGCAACGCCATGACCGCGCCGACGCCCTACGACGCGCAGCCGCAATACGCGCCGATTCCCGGCCTGCCGCTGGTCAGCCAGTTCCGCTATCCGCTGTGGGACGCCAAGCCCATCGAGCCGCCGCAGGACGTCAAGCTGGCCGGTTCCTCCAGCGAGTTCATCAACGTCGTGCCGGGCAATGTCTACATCCCGCTGGGCAAGCTGAAGCCGGGCCTCTACCTGGTCGAGGCGCTGGTCGGCAAGTACCGCGCCACCACCGTGGTGTTCGTCTCCAACAGCGTGGCGGTGAGCAAGGTCGCCGGCGACGAGCTGCTGGTCTGGACCGCACGCAAGCACGAAGGCACCCCGGTGCCCGACACCAAGGTGCTGTGGACCGACGGCCTGGGCGTGATGAGCAGCGGCAATACCGACGCCGACGGCCTGCTGCGGCTCAAGCACGCCAGTCCGGAGCGCTCCTACGTGATCGGCGAGGACCGCGAGGGTGGGGTCTTCGTCTCCGAGAACTTCTATTACGACAGCGAGATCTACGACACCAAGATCTACGCCTTCACCGACCGCCCGCTGTACCGGCCGGGCGACTGGGTCTCGTTGAAGATGGTCGGCCGCGAGTTCAAGGACGCCCGTCAATCCCAGGCCGCCGCCAGCGCGCCGGTGCGCCTGAGCGTGATCGACGCCAGCGGCACGGTATTGCAAAGCCTGGACCTCCGCTTCGACGCGAAGAGCGGCGCCAATGGCCGCTTCCAACTGCCGGAGAACGCCGTCGCCGGCGGCTACGAGTTGCGCTTCGACTACCGCGGGCAGACCTACAGCAGCGCCTTCCGCGTCGCCGAATACATCAAGCCGCACTTCGAAGTCTCCCTCGACCTGGCCAAGCCGGACTTCAAGACCGCCGAGCCGGTTAAGGGCGAGATCGTCCTGCTCTATCCGGACGGCAAGCCGGTGGCCAACGCGCGCCTGCAACTGAGCCTGCGCGCCCAGCAGTTGTCGATGGTGGACAACGAACTGCAGTATCTCGGCCAGTTCCCGGTGGAACTGAGCAGCACCGAACTGACCACCGACGGCAAGGGCCGCGCCGCCATCGAATTGCCGCCGGCCGAGAAACCCAGTCGCTACATGCTGACCATCTTCGCCAGCGACGGCGCCGCCTACCGGGTCAAGACCAGCAAGGAGATCCTCATCGAGCGCGGTGCCGCGCGCTACCGCCTGAGCGCGCCGCAGCGCTTCAGCGCCGCCGGCGAGAAGGTCGAGTTCAGCTATGCCAGCGAACAGCCGACCCCGCTCAAGCCGAGCAGCTACCAGTGGATCCGCCTGGAGGACCGCGCCACCGACAGCGGTCCGGTCGCCGACGGCCGCTTCGCGCTGGCCTTCGAGCGCCCCGGTACCTATTCCGTGGAGCTGCGCGACGACAAGGGCCAGCTCCTTGGCGCCACCGGCCACTCGGTGAGCGGCGAGGGCGTGAAGTCGGTGCCGGGCACCGTCGAGGTGGTGTTCGACAAGCCCGAGTACCGCACCGGCGAGGAAGCCTCCGCACTGATCACCTTCCCCGAGCCGGTGGAGGATGCACTGTTGTCCCTGGAGCGCGACAAGGTCGAGGCCACCGCCCTGCTGTCCAAGGGCGCCGACTGGCTGCGCCTGGAAAAGCTCAATCCGACCCAGTACCGCGTGCGGATCCCGGTGCGCGAGGAGTTCTCGCCGAACCTGACCTTCTCGGTGCTCTACACCAAGGGCGGCGACTACAGCTTCCAGAACGCCGGGATCAAGGTCGGCATGCCCCAGGTGGAGATCGACATCGCCACCGACAAGGAGCGCTACGAACCGGGCGAGACGGTGACCGTGACCCTGGCCACGCGCTTCGCCGGCAAACCGGTTTCTAGCCACCTGACCGTCAGCGTGGTGGATGAGATGGTCTATGCCCTGCAGGCGGAGATCGCCCCCGGCATCGACCAGTTCTTCTACCATCCGCGGCGCAACAACGTGCGCACCAGCGCCAGCCTGGCCTTCATCAGCTACGACGTGGCGTTGCCCGGCAGCACCAGCGCACCCGGACGGGCGAACCGCAGCGAGCGCGGCGTCAAGGTACTGGAGCGGCCGCGCCGCGAGGATGTCGACACCGCCGCCTGGCAGCCGGAGCTGGTCACCGACGCCCAGGGCAAGGCCAGCTTCAGCTTCCGCATGCCCGACTCGCTGACCCGCTGGCGGATCACCGCACGGGCCATCGACGACAACGGCCAGGTCGGCCAGAAGAAGCAGTTCCTTCGCTCGGAGAAGCCGCTGTACCTGAAATGGAGCGGGCCGACCCGCTTCCGCCAGGGTGACCAGCCCGACCTCGGCCTGTTCGTCTTCAACCAGGGCGAACAGCCGGTCAAGGCCGAGCTGCTCAGCGGGCCGCCTGGCAGCCAGCGCAGCCAGCCCCTGGAGCTGGCCAAGGGAGTCAACTACATTCCGCTGGCGCAACAGCCGCTCAGCGATGGCGACTGGAGCGCCGAGCTGCGCCAGGACGGGCAGGTCCGCGACCGCCTGGCGGTGCGCTTCAACCTGCTGGCCGACGGCTGGCAGGTGGAGCAGGCGCAGAACCTCAGCCTGGCGGCGGCGAGCAACCCGTTGCAACTGCCGGCGGACGCCCGCGACGTACGCCTGCGCCTGGCCGATGGCCCGGCCGCGGCCTACCTGGGCAATCTCGATGATCTGCTGGAGTATCCCTACGGCGGCGTCGAGCAGACCGCCAGCCAACTGCTGCCGCTGAGCATCGCCTATCCGGCGCTGGCCGGCGGCGAGCCGCGGATTCGCGACCGCCTGCGCCTGATCATGCAGAACAGTCGCCTGCGCCTGGTGCAGATGGCTGGCCCGGACGCCTGGTTCGCCTGGTGGGGCGGCGACGTCGATGGCGACGCTTTCCTCACCGCCTACGCCTACTACGCCGATTGGTACGCCAGCCGCGCACTGGAGATCCAACTGCCGGCCGAACACTGGCAGCGCATCCTCGAGCCCTACGCCAAGCAGGCGACGCAGACCCCGCTGCTGCAGCGCGCGCTGATCCTGGCTTTCGCCCGCGACATGCAGTTGCCGGTGAACACCCTGCTCGGCGGCCTGCTCAACGATCTGGCCAACGCCGGCGAAGGGCAGGCGCGCGCGGAGCCGCTGGAGGCCGACGACGGCCTGGTGCTGGGCGACCCGGACTCGGCCGTCGGCCTGGCCGCGGCGCGAGTGCTGGCGGTGGACCTGGCACGGCAACTGCGGGTTGCGGTGCCCGCGCCGCTGGCCGCCCAGGCCGAGACGGCGACGCAGCGCCTGCGTGAGGCCGGCTTGCCGTTCACCGATGCCTTGCTGGCCTCTCGCTCGGCCGTGGATGGCCAGCAGGCCAGCGCTCTGCTGCAACGCCTGGCGCCGGCGCAATCGACCCTGGAACGCGCCCTGGCCCTGACCTGGCTGCAGGGCGCCTTGGCCCAGGCGCCGCAGGGCAAGCTGCCGCAGCCGCCGAAGGACTGGCAGGCGCAGCGCGGTGCTACCGGCGAAACCTACTGGCAATGGCGCGGCCGCGGCATTCCGAGCTGGGTCGACCTGGACGAGGCGCCGGCCCGGCCGTTGCCGGTTGCGCTCAGCTACCGCAGCGCCCAGGCGCCGAGCGGGCAACTGCCGGTGCAGATCAGCCGTCGCCTGCTGCGCCTGGTGCCCGGCGAGGGGGCGTTCGAGTTCAAGGTCGAGGAGGTCGGCGACAAGCCGCTTTCCAGCGACGAACTGTATCTCGACGAAGTGACCCTGACCGTTCCGGAAGACACCGCTCTACGCTACGGCATGCTGGAACTGCCGCTGCCGCCCGGTGCGGATGTCGAGCGCACCACCTGGGGCATCAAGATCAGCGGTCTGGCCGGCGACGAGGCGACCACCCTGGAGCGCGCGCGCAACGAACCGGGCGAGCTGTTCTACGGAGTGCCGGTGGACAGCCTGAGTGGCGAGCAGCGTTTCCGTCACCTGGTGCGTTTCTCCCAGAAAGGCAGCTTCAACCTGCCACCGGCCCGCTACCTGCGTCTCTACGCGCCGGAACAGCAGGCCCTGGAAGCCAAGCCGGCGCTGGCCAAGGTCAAGGTCGAGTGATTGCGTTGCGCGCCTGGCTGGTCCTGCTGTGCGCCGTGCCGTTGCTGCTTCGCGCAGCGGAGGCGCCGGTCCAGCTGGCCTGGCGCACGACCCAGGGCTACGAACTGGTGAGCCTGGATCGCCAGCGGGTGCTCGAGCGCCGGCCGTTGCCGGCCGATTTGCAGGCTCCGCTGGGCAGCCTGTGGAAACTGTTCGTCTTCGCCTGGCTGAGCGACACCGGCCAGGCCGAGCGGCCCTATGCCTGCCAGGGGCGCAGCCGCGAGGAGGTCTACTGCTGCGAGAATGGCCAGACGATCGGTCGTGACCGCGCCCTGGTGCGCTCCTGCGGGCTGTATTTCGAGCCGCAGCGCCTCGCCTTGCGGCCGGAGGCCTGGCGCGACTACTGGCAGGCGCGCCAGGCACCGGCCTGGTTGCTCGATCTGGAACGGCTGCAACCGCAGACGCGGGTGCCGGTTAAGGAGCTTCTGGAACAGTTGCAGCAACTGCCGGCCCAGGGCGAGGCGCGGCGGGTACTGCTCGACGTGGCGTTGCAGGCCGGCGACGGCCATGCCGTGGCCAGCCTTGGCGGCCGCCTGCGGGTGAAGACCTGGAGCTGGCTCGACGACCATGACCCGCAGGCGCGCCAGGGCGGTTTCGCCGGCTGGCTGGTCGATGGAACGCCGCTCTGGCTCGGCGGCCCGGGAACCAGCAAGGTGATCCTGGACCGCTACGCCGAGGTGCTCGGGCGCTTCCTGCCGAGTCCGTGGCCGGCCGATCCGGGCCGTTGCGTGGAAGTGAACCTGTTCAGCCGCTATCCGCTGCGCTCGGTCAGTGATCCCGCCGGCCGCCCGGCCGCCGAAGGCCTGCTGCATGGTCCGCAGCAAGTGCTGTTCGCCAACGGCAATCGCCTGGACATCGCCAGCGCCGGCGACCTCTTCCTGCAACGGGTGGATGGCGTGCCGCGGCTGGTCGCGCGGGTTTCGCGCGAAGAGTACGTGGCGCGGGTGCTGGAGCGCGAAGCCTCGGCGCAGCCGAAGGAAGCCGCTCGCGCGCTGGCGGTGACCATTCGCACCTATCTATTGCAAAACGCCGCGCCGCGCGGCGAATGCCTGTCCATCGATGACAGCAGCCAGCGCCAGCGCGTGGCGCCGCGCCCGGCCAGCGCGCCGACGCGGCGGATCGCCGCCTGGAGCGCCGACCTGGTGCTGGCCGGGGCGACCGTCAACTATCACTCCGACCAGCCTGGTCCGGCGCGCCTGTCCTGGAAGCACGCGGTGGAGCAAGCCGGGCAGGGACTGGGCTACGACAGCATCCTCGCCCAGGCTTTCCCGCGCAGCAGCCTGAGCCGCTGGGACAACCCGGTGGCCGCCTGCCAGCCGTTGCCGGCCGCCGAAGACTGGCTGCGCAAGCAGCGCCGGCAGTGGCGCGAGCGCCTCGACCGAGAGCCCGGCTACGAGGAGATTCCGAGTTTTTCCGTGTGCCGCCTGGCTTCCGGGCGACCCTATGTCGATCGCGAGCGCGAACGCATCTTCGTCCGCGGCCTGTATTCCCTACAGGAACGCCTGGACCTCACCCATGAATACCTGCACCTGGCCTTCCGCGCCCATCCCAGCGGCCAGGACGAAAACTATGTCGAAAGCCTGGCCCGGCGCCTGCTACTGGAATGACTCCATGAACCGAATCTCCCTTGCCGCCCTGCTCAGTTGCCTTCCCCTCGTCGCCTGGGCGGACAACCCCGTGAAACTGGATACGCCGGTCTCCGGCTGGCGTGCCGGCGACGGTTCCGCCGCCAATTACCGGCAGGTGGTGAACTACCCGGCGTCCTCGGTCAACGTCGCCGCCGACCAGGCGACCACCGCGCGCATTCGCGGCGCGATCGAGAGCCAGCCCAAGGAGCGTCCGGCGACGCTGGTGGTGAACGGTGTGAGCATGCCGCTGAAGGTGGACGCCGATGGCAGCTTCGACCGCCCGTTCGCCTTCCCGTCCGGCAGCAACAGCGTCGAGGTGCGCAACGCCGCCGGGCAGTCGCGACGGGTCCAGTTCTATCACGGTGGCGGCGGCGGGGAAGTGCCGGCCAAGCTGCGCGTGCTGCTGTCCTGGGACAGCGACAACACCGACCTCGACCTGCACCTGGTGACCCCGGACGGCGACCATGTCTGGTATGGCAATCGTTCGCTGGCCAACGGCGCGACCCTGGATGTCGACGTCACCACCGGCTACGGCCCGGAAATCATCGCCACGCCGACGCCACAGAAGGGGCCCTACCTGGTCTACGTCAACTACTTTGGCGGTGGCTACGGCAGCAGCGAGGATGGCGCCGAACAGGCCGCCCAGGACCTGACCACGGCGCGCATCACCCTGGTCACCGAAGAGGGCACGCCGAACGAGAAACAGGAAACCTTCCTGGTGCCGATGCGCAAGCCTGGCGAACTGACGCTGGTTAAGCGCTTCAGTTATCCGTAGGCGCCTGCGCTGGCGGATAACGCCTCTGGCGTTATTCGCCGTCGCTCAGGCATCGGCGTTACCAACCGCGTGGCCTGGCGGCGGCGCTCATGCCGCTGCGAATGGCTCCTGGGCTCAGGCGGGCTGTTCGCCCTGCCAGGTATCGATCGCTTCCTGGGCCGCACGGAACGCATCGATCGCCGCCGGCACCCCGGCATAGACCGCGCAGTGCAGCAGTGCCTCGCGGATTTCCTCCACCGTGCAGCCGTTGTTCAGCGCGCCGCGCACGTGCCCCTTGAGTTCCTGCGGGCATTTCAGGGCGGTCAGGGCGGCCAGGGTGATCAGGCTGCGGGTCTTGCGCGGCAGCGCCTCGCGGGCCCAGACCGAGCCCCAGGCATGCTCGTTGACGAAGTCCTGCAATGGCTGGGTGAAGGCGGTGGCGTTGCCCATGGCGCGCTCGACGAAGGCGTCGCCCATGACTTCACGTCGGATCTCCAGGCCGGTCTTGCCTTGTTCGCTCATCGGAAGGTTCCTGTCGTGGGTAGAAGGTGGCTCAATCCAGCGACTCTATCCGAACCGGCGCCACGCCGCTGCGGATCATACCCAGGCCTTCGGCGGCCTTGCGCGATACATCGATGATCCGCCCGCGGCGGAACGGCCCGCGATCGTTGATCCGCACCACCACGCTGCGGCGGTTGTCGAGGTTGGTTACCCGCACGCGGGTACCGAACGGCAACGTGCGGTGGGCAGCGGTCATTGCGTTGGGGTTGTAGCGCTCGCCGCTGGCAGTACGCAGGCCTGCGTGGCGGCTGCCATAGTAGGAGGCTTCGCCGGTATCCGCGGAACCGCTGCCGGCGAGGCTGGAGCAGCCGGCGAGGAACAGGGGCAGGACGGCGAGGGCGAGGCGCGCGGCGGCGGATGGGTTGGGCATGGACAACAGGCTCCTGGCGGACAAGAAGACGCCGGGCGAACCCGGCGTCTGGCTTTGACTCACGCTTCGAGCTTTTTCTTCAGCAACTCGTTCACCTGCTGCGGGTTGGCCTTGCCTTTCGAGGCCTTCATCGCCTGGCCGACGAAGAAGCCGAACATCTTGCCGCGCTTGGCCTCGTCGGCGGCGCGGTACTGCTCGACCTGCTCGGCGTTGGCCGCCAGCACCTCGTCGAGCATCTTCTCGATGGCGCCACTGTCGGTGACCTGCTTCAGGCCCTTGGCCTCGATGATCTGGTCGGCGGAACCCTCGCCGTTGGCCATGGCTTCGAAGACCATCTTGGCGATCTTGCCGGAGATGGTGTTGTCCTTGATGCGCAGGATCATGCCGCCCAGTTGCTCGGCGGACACCGGAGACTGCTCGATCTCCAGGCCGTCTTTGTTGAGCAGGCTGCCCAGCTCGACCATCACCCAGTTGGCCGCCAGCTTGGCGTCGCCGCAGATACCCTGGACCTTCTCGAAGTAGTCGGCCATCTCGCGGCTGGCGGACAGCACGCTGGCATCGTAGGCGGACAGGCTGTACTGGCTCTCGAAGCGTTCGCGCTTCTGCACCGGCAGTTCCGGCAGTTGCTCGCGCAGCTTCGCCAGGTACTCGGGCTCGATGACCACCGGCAGCAGGTCGGGACAGGGGAAGTAACGGTAGTCGTTGGCTTCTTCCTTGCCGCGCATGGAGCGGGTCTCGTCCTTGTTCGGGTCGTACAGGCGGGTTTCCTGGACCACCTTGCCGCCGTCCTCGAGCAGCTCGATCTGGCGCTGGATCTCGTGGTTGATCGCCTTCTCGATGAAGCGGAAGGAGTTGACGTTCTTGATCTCGGCGCGGGTGCCGAATTCGGCCTGGCCCTTCGGTCGCACCGAGACGTTGCAGTCGCAGCGCAGCGAGCCCTCGGCCATGTTGCCGTCGCAGATGCCCAGGTAGCGCACCAGGGCGTGGATCGCCTTGACGTAGGCCACGGCTTCCTTGGCGCTGCGGATGTCCGGCTCGGAAACGATCTCCAGCAACGGCGTGCCGGCGCGGTTCAGGTCGATGCCGCTCATGCCCTGGAAGTCTTCGTGCAGGCTCTTGCCGGCGTCCTCCTCCAGGTGCGCGCGGGTGATGCCGATGCGCTTGGTGGTGCCGTCTTCCAGGGTGATGTCGAGGTGGCCCTTGCCGACGATGGGATGGTCCATCTGGCTGGTCTGGTAGCCCTTCGGCAGGTCAGGGTAGAAGTAGTTCTTGCGGGCGAACACGTTCTGCCGGTCGATCCGTGCGTCGATCGCCAGGCCGAACAGGCAGGCCATGCGTACGGCCTCCTCGTTGAGCACCGGCAGGGTGCCCGGCATGGCCAGGTCGACCAGGCTGGCTTGGGTATTCGGCGCGGCGCCGAAGGCGGTCGAGCTGCCGGAGAAGATCTTCGATTGGGTGGCGAGCTGTGCGTGGATTTCCAGCCCGATCACGGTTTCCCATTGCATGTGGTGTTCCTCAATCCTTCTGTGCCTGCGCAGTCCCGCTGCCGACCCTGCGGGTCGCCCTCTCCGCGCCGGGAGAGGGGAGGGGACTGCGTGGCGTTGCCATGGCTTAGAAGCCGGCCGGGGTGCGGGTGTGCCAGTCGCTGACCTGCTGGTACTGGTGCGCGACGTTGAGCAGGCGACCCTCCTGGAAGTAGGGCGCGAGCAACTGGACACCCACCGGCAGGCCGTCGACGAAGCCGGCGGGCATGGACAGCCCCGGCAGGCCGGCGAGGTTGGCGGTGATGGTGTAGATGTCTTCCAGGTACTGGGAAACCGGGTCGTCGTTCTTCTCGCCGATCTTCCAGGCCGGGTTCGGCGTGGTCGGGCCGAGGATCACGTCCACTTCGGCAAAGGCGCTGACGAAGTCGTTCTTGATCAGCCGGCGAATCTTCTGAGCCTGCAGGTAATAGGCATCGTAGTAGCCGGCCGACAGTGCGTAGGTGCCGACCATGATGCGGTTCTTCACTTCGCTGCCGAAGCCTTCCGCGCGCGAGCGCTTGTACAGGTCTTCCAGGTTCTGCGGGGCGTCGCAACGATAGCCATAGCGCACGCCGTCGAAGCGCGACAGGTTGGAGGACGCCTCGGCCGGCGCGATCACGTAGTAGGCCGGGATGGCGTGCTGCATGTTCGGCAGGGAAATGTCCTTCACCGTGGCGCCGAGCGTCTTCAGCTCCTCGACCACGGCCAGCACCGCGTCGGCGATGCGGCTGTCGAGGCCGGCGCCGAAGTATTCCCGCGGCAGGCCGATGCGCAGGCCGCTCAGCGGCTTCTGCAGGGCGGCCAGGTAGTCGTCCACTGGCTGTTCGACGCTGGTCGAGTCCTTCGGATCGAATCCGGCCATCACCCCCAGCATCAGCGCGCAGTCCTCGGCGGTGCGCGCCAGCGGGCCGCCCTGGTCGAGGCTGGAGGCGTAGGCGATCATGCCCCAGCGGGAAACCCGGCCGTAGGTCGGCTTGATCCCGGTGAGGTTGGTCAGCGCCGCCGGCTGGCGGATCGAGCCGCCGGTATCGGTGCCGGTGGCGGCCGGCAGCAGGCGCGCGGCGACTGCCGCGGCGGAGCCGCCGGAGGAGCCGCCAGGCACGCGGTCGAGGCTCCAGGGGTTGTTCACCGCGCCGTAGTGGCTGGACTGGTTCGACGAGCCCATGGCGAATTCGTCCATGTTCAGCTTGCCGAGGGTAACGGCGCCGGCGGCGGCGAGCTTCTCGACCACGGTGGCGTCGTAGGGCGAGACGAAGTTGTCGAGCATCTTCGAACCGCAGCTGGTGCGTACGCCCTGGGTGCAGAACAGGTCCTTGTGGGCGATCGGCGCGCCGAGCAGGGCGCCGTTCTCGCCGTTGGCGCGCCGTTCGTCGGCTGCCTTGGCCTGGGCGATGGCCAGGTCGTCGGTGATGCTGATGAAGCTGTTGAGCTGGGGATCCAGCTGCCGGATGCGACCGAGC
The DNA here is from genome assembly GCF_037574965.1 of Pseudomonas sp. KBN12P06040. Lineage (NCBI taxonomy): Bacteria > Pseudomonadati > Pseudomonadota > Gammaproteobacteria > Pseudomonadales > Pseudomonadaceae > Pseudomonas > Pseudomonas sp. KBN12P06040. The sequence continues at coordinate 5,119,368 of NZ_JBBELS010000001.1, read as the reverse complement.
AGGGTGCGGGTCAGCTCTTCGGCGGAAAATTGCTTGTCGGCGAGGGCGCGGGCGATCTCGGCGAGGGTCAATTGATGCAGCATGTGTCCGCGTCCTTATTACTCGATGACTTTCGGAACCAGGTACAGACCTTCTTCCACGGCGGGGGCGATGGTCTGGTAGGCGTCGCGGTGATCGGTCTCGGTGACCGCGTCCGGACGCAGGCGCTGGGTGGCTTCCAGCGGGTGGGCAAGCGGTTCGACGCCGCTGGTGTCGACCGCCTGCATCTGGTCGATCAGGCCGAGGATGTTGTTCAGGGTCTCGGTGGTGCGCGGAAGATCGGCCTCGCTCAGGCCCAGGCGGGCGAGATGGGCGATTTTTTCCACGTCGGAGCGTTCAAGCGCCATCGGGAGTCTCCAGCAAAAGCGGCCTTGGAAGGGCGGCGGGGCGCCATGCGTTATATAAGGCAGGGAACGGATGCCGCGGTCGGCGGTCTAATTCCGCCTGGACGGGCCTTGTGGGGCCGGGAAAAGCCTGCAATTTAGCATATTGCCCGCCTTGCCCAAAATCCCCGTCGTTGTTAGAGTTTGCCGCACTTTTTTACCCGCGTATTTTTCACCCACGCTTCGCCTAGGGTTTCTTTCCCATGTTCAAAAAATTGCGTGGCATGTTTTCCAGCGATCTGTCGATCGACCTGGGTACTGCCAATACCCTTATTTATGTGCGCGAGCGCGGCATCGTCCTGAACGAACCGTCCGTGGTCGCCATTCGCAGCCATGGCAGCCAGAAGAGCGTCGTCGCCGTGGGCACCGAGGCCAAGCGCATGCTCGGCCGTACCCCGGGCAACATCGCCGCCATCCGTCCGATGAAAGACGGCGTGATCGCGGATTTCAGCGTCTGCGAGAAGATGCTGCAGTACTTCATCAACAAGGTCCACGAGAACAGCTTCCTGCAGCCCAGCCCGCGCGTGCTGATCTGCGTACCGTGCAAGTCCACCCAGGTTGAGCGCCGGGCCATCCGCGAATCCGCCCTGGGCGCCGGCGCCCGCGAGGTGTTCCTGATCGAAGAGCCGATGGCTGCCGCCATCGGCGCCGGCCTGCCGGTCGAGGAGGCCCGCGGCTCGATGGTCGTAGACATCGGCGGCGGCACTACCGAGATCGCCCTGATTTCCCTCAACGGCGTGGTCTACGCCGAATCCGTCCGCGTCGGTGGCGACCGCTTCGACGAAGCCATCGTCACCTACGTGCGCCGCAACTACGGCAGCCTGATCGGCGAATCCACCGCCGAGCGCATCAAGCAGGAGATCGGCACCGCCTTCCCGGGCGGCGACGTTCGCGAAGTCGACGTCCGCGGCCGTAACCTGGCCGAAGGCGTACCGCGCAGCTTCACCCTGAACTCCAACGAGGTCCTCGAGGCCCTGCAGGAGTCCCTGGCGACCATCGTCCAGGCGGTCAAGAGCGCCCTCGAGCAATCGCCGCCGGAGCTGGCCTCGGATATCGCCGAGCGCGGCCTGGTGCTGACCGGCGGTGGCGCGCTGCTGCGCGACCTGGACAAGCTGCTGGCACAGGAAACCGGCCTGCCGGTGATCGTCGCCGAGGAGCCGCTGACCTGCGTGGCTCGCGGCGGTGGCCGCGCGCTGGAGATGATGGACCGCCACTCCATGGACCTGCTCTCCACCGAGTAAGGTGGCGAGCATCGTCGCCTAGGAGCGGATCATCAAACCGCTATTCTCCAAAGGCCCGTCGCTGGGCGTTCGCCTGTTGGTGCTGGCCGTGCTGTCGGTCAGCCTGATGGTGGTGGACGCCCGGTTCGACTATCTGGAGCCCGTCCGCAGCAAGCTGGGGATGGTGCTCACGCCTTTCTACGGCCTGGCGGAAATGCCGGTGCGCGCCTGGGAAGGCGTGCGCGACCAGTTCAGCAGCCGTAGCGAGCTGATCGCCGAGAACGAACGCCTCAAGGCCGAGTCCCTGCTGATGCAGCGCCGGGTGCAGAAACTCGCCGCGCTCACCGAGCAGAACGTGCGCCTGCGCGAGCTGCTCAATTCCGCCGCGCTGGTCGACGACAAGGTACTGGTCAGCGAGCTGATCGGCGTCGATCCGAACCCCTTCACCCAACGCATCATGATCGACAAGGGCGAGAACGACGGCGTCTTCGTCGGCCAGCCGGTGCTCGATGCCAGCGGCCTGATGGGCCAGGTGGTCGAGGTGATGCCCTATACCGCGCGGGTCCTGCTGCTCACCGACACCACCCACAGTATCCCGGTGCAGGTCAATCGCAACGGCCTGCGCGCCATCGCCGTCGGCACCGGCAATCCCGAGCGCCTGGAATTGCGCTACGTCGCCGACACCGCCGACATCAAGGAAGGCGACCTACTGGTCAGCTCCGGCCTGGGGCAACGCTTCCCCGCCGGCTATCCGGTGGCCACGGTCAAGGAAGTGATCCACGATTCCGGCCAGCCGTTCGCCGTGGTGCGCGCGGTGCCGACCGCGAAGATGAACCGTAGCCGCTACGTGCTGCTGGTGTTCAGCGACAGCCGCACCCCGGAACAGCGCGCCAACGACGCCGCCGAGGCCCAGGAAGAGGCGGACAAGAAAGCCGCCGCCGGCGCCCAGGCGCCCCAGCCTGCCGCGCAACCGGCCGCCGCGCCGTCGCCGGCCACCCCGGCAGCCCAGGGCGCTGCGCAGCAGCCCGCCGCCGCGCCCGCGCCAGCTCCCACGCAGCCTGCCGCTCCGGCGGCGAACGGGGGGCGCCGCTGATGGCTCGCGCGACTCAAGGTTCGAACAATGTCTGGGTGATCTGGCTGAGCCTGCTGGTCGGGCTAGTGCTGGCCGTAGCGCCGATGCCTACCTTCACCGAGATCGGCCGCCCGCTGTGGCTGGCGATGCTGCTGACCTACTGGGTGTTGCTGCTGCCCGAGCGCGTCGGGATGGTCACCGCCTGGCTGCTCGGCCTGGCCCAGGACGTGCTCTACGGCAACCTGCTCGGGCAGAACGCGCTGATCCTCGGCCTGATCACCTTCCTCGTGCTGTCCCTGCACCAGCGCCTGCGCATGTTCCCGGCCTGGCAGCAGTGCCTGGTGCTGGTGGTGGTCTACGGCCTGGCGCAGCTGCTCCAGCTCTGGCTCAACGCCCTGACCGGCAATCGTCCGCCGACCCTGACCTTCCTGCTCCCGGCCCTGGTCAGCGCGCTGCTCTGGCCCTGGGTGTACGCCCTGCTGCAGTTCGTCCGCCTGCGTCTCAACGTGAGGTAGGTCCGCTTCGCAGCTATGCTGCGGCGGATATCGTCATTCTTCGAAACGGGTGATCGGCGCATCGCCCGACGCGTTTCCCGGGAGCCTCCATGCCGTCGCTGTATCTCGCCTCCGCCTCGCCCCGTCGCCGTGAACTGCTGACCCAGATCGGCGTGCCGCTGTCCGTGCTCGCCACCGCTATCGACGAGTCCCCCTTGCCGAACGAAGCGCCCGCCGCCTACGTCGAGCGCCTGGCGCGCGGCAAGGCGGCCGCCGGGCTGGCTATGCTGGAAGGGCGCGGCGAGGACGGTTGTGTCCTGGGCGCGGATACCTCGGTGGTGATCGACGGGCGAATTCTCGGCAAGCCCGTGGACCAGGCCGACGGGCTGGCCATGCTGGCTGCGCTGTCCGGGCGCGAACACCAGGTTCTCACCGCCGTGGCCCTGGCCGCCGCTGGCGGCGTCGAGGCGCGGGTGGTGGAGTGCCGGGTGCGCTTCCGCCAGGTCGCTCCGGAAGAAGCGCTGCGCTACTGGCAGAGCGGCGAGCCGGCGGACAAGGCAGGCGGATATGCGATCCAGGGCCTCGGGGCGATATTCGTCAGTCGCATCGAAGGCAGTTACAGTGCGGTGGTCGGGCTGCCTTTGTGTGAAACTGCGGAACTGTTGAGGGAATTCGGCATCCCTTGCTGGCAGCCCGTGGGTGGCAACCCGCCGTAACGCCTAACGCGCCGAAATAAGGACAGTGGACGCATGAGCGAAGAGATCCTGATCAATATCACGCCGATGGAGTCGCGCGTGGCGGTGGTGGAAAACGGCGTCCTGCAGGAAGTGCATGTCGAACGCACCCAGCGGCGCGGCATCGTCGGCAATATCTACAAGGGGCGGGTGGTACGGGTACTGCCGGGGATGCAGGCGGCGTTCGTCGACATCGGCCTGGAACGTGCGGCGTTCATCCATGCCGCCGAGATATCCAATCGCGAAGGCAGCGCCGTGGAAAGCATCAGTGCCCTGGTCCATGAGGGGCAGGCGCTGGTGGTGCAGGTGACCAAGGATCCGATCGGCACCAAGGGCGCACGGCTGACCACCCACCTGTCGATTCCTTCGCGCTATCTGGTGTACATGCCGCGCACCAGCCATGTCGGGATATCCCTGCGGATCGAGGACGAAGTCGAGCGCGAGCGCCTGAAGAAGGTGGTGGCCGACTGCGTGGCGGCGGAAGGCATCGAGGGACAGGGCGGCTTCATCCTGCGCACCGCCGCGGAAGGTGCGGGCGAGGACGAGATTCTCGCCGACATCCGCTACCTTCGCCGGCTATGGGACCAGATCGCCGCGCAGATCCAGACCGTCGGTGCGCCTTCGGTGATCTACGAAGACCTGTCCCTGGCGATCCGTACCCTGCGCGACCTGGTGAACCCGCGGATCGAGAAGATCCGCATCGACTCGCGAGAGAACTTCCAGAAGATCACTTCCTTCGTCGAAGAATTGATGCCGGAGATTTCCGATCGCCTCGAACACTACCCGGGCGAGCGACCGATCTTCGATCTCTACGGCGTCGAGGACGAAATCCAGAAAGCCCTGGAGCGCAAGGTACTGCTGAAGTCCGGCGGCTACCTGATCGTCGATCCGACCGAGGCGATGACCACCATCGACGTGAACACCGGCGCCTTCGTCGGCCATCGCAACCTCGAGGAAACCATCTTCAAGACCAACCTCGAGGCGGCCACCGCGATCGCCCGCCAACTGCGCCTGCGCAACCTGGGCGGGATCATCATCATCGACTTCATCGACATGGAGGACGAGGAGCATCGCCGGCAGGTCCTGCGCACCCTGGAGAAGCAACTGGAGCGCGACCACGCGAAGACCAACATCATCGGCATCACCGAGTTGGGCCTGGTGCAGATGACCCGCAAACGCACCCGCGAAAGCCTGGTGCAGATCCTCTGCGAGCCGTGCCCCTGCTGCCAGGGACGCGGCATGCTGAAGACTGCGGAAACCACCTGCTACGAGATTTTCCGCGAGATTCTCCGCGAGGCGCGTGCCTACCAGGCCGACTCCTACCTGGTGCTGGCCAACCAGAAGGTGGTGGACCGGCTGCTCGACGAGGAGTCGGGCAACGTCGCCGATCTCGAGGCGTTCATCGGCCGCACCATCAAGTTCCAGGTCGAGGCGATGTACTCGCAGGAGCAATATGACGTGGTCCTGCTCTGAGGCGTATGGCTGAAATGGCGGATGTGGGAAGCCTCGGAACGCGACTGCTACGGATCGTCCTGGGTCTGTGCGCCCTGGTACTGGTGCTGCTGGCGCTGTACGTCAGCCTTGGCCGGCAACTGGTGCCGCTGGTGGCCGAATACCGCCAGCAGCTGGAGGACGAAGCTGGCAAGCAACTCGGCATACCGGTGCGGATTGCCGAGCTGACGGGCTCCTGGCGCGGCTTCGAGCCTCTGGTGGTGGCGCGCGACATCCAGGTCGGCGACGGCGAACAGAGTCTGCGCCTGGCGCGGGTGCGGCTGGCGCCGGACCTGCTCGGCAGCCTGCTGGCGCGCCAGGTGCGGATCGGCAGCCTGGAGCTGGAGGGACTCAAGCTGACCCTGCGCGAAGGCGAGGATGGCCAGTGGAGCCTGGATGGCCTGCCGCACAGTGACAAGCCCAGCGATCCCCGGAAGCTCCTGCAATTCCTGCTGCAGACCCAACGCATCTCGCTGCTGGACAGTCAACTGGAGGTGGCGCCGCGGGGAAGCGCAGCGTTGTCGCTCAGCGCGGTCGGCGCGACCCTGCGCAGTTCATCGGTTGGTGGGCAGAGTCTCGATGCCCGCCTGCAACTGCCGGACGGCCAACCTCTGGCGCTGCACGCCGAAGGGCGGATCGACAGCGAGGACTGGCCGCGCAGCAGCGCCAGGTTCTATCTCAGCCTGCCGCAGAGCGACTGGGCGCAATGGTTGCCGGCCGGTCTGACCCAGGAATGGAAGATCGCCCGGGCCAAGGCCGGCGGCGACTTCTGGTTCGACTGGCGCGACGGCAAGGCGCAACGGCTGGTGGCACGGCTGCTGGCGCCGCAGTTGAAGGCCTCGTATGCCGCGCGCAAGCCGGTGGAAATCAACGACCTGGGCATGAACCTGTTCTTCGATCGCGAAGCGCAGGGCTGGAAGGTTCGGGTCGGCGACCTGGCGGCGAATTTCGGCGAGCAGCGCTGGGGCGAGGTGGAGTTGCTGTTGCGTCGCGACCAGCAGAACAACGAGCCACACTGGAAGCTGCAGGCCGACCGCGTCGACCTGACGCCCCTGGTGCCGGCGATAGAAGCGCTGGCGCCGCTGCCGGACGCGGCGGCGGAGTGGGTGGTGGGCCTGAAGCCGAAGGGCATCCTGCACAACCTGAACGCCGATTTCTGGCCGCAGCGAGAGGTGCCCGAGCGGGTCAGCTACGCAACCAACCTGGAAAAGGTCGGTATCTCGGCGTTCCATGAGGTCCCGGCGGTGGAAAACGTCAGCGGCACCTTGACCGGCACCCTGGCCGGAGGCCAGCTCGACGCATCGGCGCAGGATTTCATGCTGCACCTGGCCAAGGTATTTCCCGAGCCGTGGCGCTACCGCGAGGCTCGCACGCGGATGTTCTGGAGCCTGGACGACCGCGCCTTCACCCTCGGCAGCCATCTGATGCGGGTCGAGGGCGAGGAGGGCCGCCTGGCCGGCGACATGCTGATCCGCCTGATGCGCGATCCCGGCGCTGAAGACTACATGGACCTGCAGGTCGGCCTCAGCGACGGCGACGCGCGCTTCACCGCCAAGTACCTGCCGACCCAGTTGCCGGGAATGAACAAAAGCCTGGCGAACTGGTTGAAGACGGCGATCCGCAGTGGCCATGTCGAGCAGGGCTACTTCCAGTGGCAGGGCTCGCTGAACCGCGGCGCGGCGGCCGAAGCCCACGTCATGAACCTCTACTTCAAGGTTCGCGACGGCGAGCTGGCCTACCAGCCCGGCTGGCCCGCCCTGAGCAAAACGGTCGGCGAGGTGTTCGTCGAGGATTCCGGAGTCCGCGTGCTGGCCTCCAGCGGGAATCTGCTGAATTCCCGGGTCAGCGACGTCAAGGTCGACATACCTCTCGGCCGGCCGGGACAGACGCCGCACCTGTATGTGGATGGCGCCGTCGACAGTAACCTGAAGGACGGCATCAAGCTGCTCCAGGAAGCGCCGATCCCGACCCGCAAGATCTTCGCCGGCTGGGAGGGCGACGGGCCCTTGCAGGGCCACCTGAAGCTGGATATTCCACTGGACCACGACGAGGCCGGCAAGACCGGGGTGGTCGTGGATTTCTCCACCGTGGGCGCGACCCTGAAGATGCCCAGTCCGAAGCTGGATATGAGCGAAGTGAAGGGCGACTTCCGTTTCGACCTGGCCAAGGGCCTGAGCGCCCCGGCGGTGCAGGCCCGGGTGCTGGGCAGCGAGGTACGCGGGCGGATCGTCGCCGAGGGGCGCGGCGATGCGCGCACGCGCTTGCTGCTCAACGGCCAGGTGGCGGTCAAGTCGCTGAGCGACTGGCTCGGCGCTGGCCAGCGTCCGTTACCGGTCTCGGGACGCCTGCCGTTCCAGCTCAACCTGCTGCTGGATGGCAAGGACAGCCAGTTGCAGATCGATTCGGATCTCAAGGGCGCCGTCGTCGACCTGCCGGCGCCGTTCGGCAAGACGGCCGCCCAGGCGCGGCCGACCCAATGGCGGATGACCCTGGATGGCGCCGAACGGCGTTACTGGGCGCGTTACGACGGCCTCGCCAGCTTGGCCTATGCGGCCCCGGCGGACAAGCCGCTGAACGGACGCGGCGCCCTGCGCCTGGGCGGTGACCCGGCGTTGCTGCCCTCGGCACAGGGGCTGCGGGTGCGCGGGCGTCTGGCGGAACTGGACTGGGACGCCTGGCAGGCCACCCTGAAGCGCTACGGCAATGGCGACCAGGCTGCCAGTAGCGCTGCGGGCCTGCTGCGCGGCGCCGACCTGCGCATCGACAGCTTCAAGGGCTTCGGCCAGGAGCTGAAGAACCTGACCGTCGACCTGGCCCGCCAGGAGCGGGCCTGGCAACTGGTGCTGGTCAGCGACCTCGCATCGGGGCGTCTGGTCTTGCCGGATGCCAGGGGCGCGCCGATCGTGGTCGATCTGGACCGCCTGAACCTGCCGAAGTCGACCCTTCCCGACGAGAACAAGGTGGAGGATTCGGACCCGCTGGCCGCCGTCGATCCGCGCAGCCTGCCGGCGGTAGACGTGAAGATCGGCCAGGTCGCCCTCGGCGGCCAGCCGCTGGGCGCCTGGAGCCTGAAGGTACGGCCGGGCAGCAACGGCGTGGCGTTCAACGACCTGGACCTCGACCTGCGTGGCCTGCACGTCAATGGCAGCCTGCGCTGGGACGGCAGTCCGGGCAATACCCGCAGCACCTACCAGGGACGGATCGAGGGCAAGAACCTGGCGGATGTGCTCAAGGCCTGGAATTTCGCGCCGAGCGCCACCAGCGAACGTTTCCGCATGGATATCAACGGCCAGTGGCCGGGATCGCCGGCCTACATGGCTCTGAAGCGCTTCAGCGGCAGCATGGATGCATCGCTGCGCAAGGGGCAGTTCGTCGAGGTCGAAGGCAGCGCCCAGGCGCTGCGAGTGTTCGGCCTGCTCAATTTCAACGCGATCAACCGCCGGCTGCGCCTGGACTTCTCGGACATCCTCGGCAAGGGACTGAGCTATGACCGGGTGAAGGGGGTTCTCTCCGCCACCGACGGCGTCTACATCACCCGCGAGCCGCTGAAGCTGGAAGGGCCGTCGAGCAACCTGGAGTTGAACGGTACCCTGGACCTGGCTCACGATCGGGTCGACGCCAAGCTGCTGGTGACCTTGCCATTGACCAACAACCTGACCCTGGCGGCACTGATAGTCGGCGGTCCGGCGGTCGGTGGCGCGGTCTTCGTCGTCGACAAGCTGCTCGGCGACCGGGTCTCGCGCTTCGCCAGCGTGCAATACAGCGTCAAGGGCCCCTGGCAGGATCCGAAGATCAGCTTCGACAAGCCATTCGAGAAGCCCCGCTGAGCGGCGCCCGGTGCCGCGACGCGGCGCTTTCGTCCGCGAGGAGGAAATCATGTCCATTGCCGTGATCCAGATGGTCAGCCAGGACGACGTGACGGCCAACCTGGCCGCCGCCCGTCGCCTGCTGGAACAGGCCGCCGAGGGTGGGGCGCGGCTCGCCGTGTTGCCGGAAAACTTCGCCGCCATGGGCCGGCGCGACCTGGCCGAACTGGGGCGCGCCGAGGCGCGGGGGAACGGGCCGATCCTGTCGTGGTTGAATTCCGCCGCTCGCGACCTCAGGTTGTGGATAGTCGCTGGAACGCTGCCGCTGCCGCCGGAGGGGCAACCCGAGGCGAAGGCGAATGCCTGTTCGCTGCTGATCGACGAGCATGGAGAACGGGTTGCCCGCTACGACAAGCTGCACCTGTTCGATGTGGACGTAGCCGATGCGCGGGGCCGCTATCGTGAATCCGACGACTATGCTTTCGGTCAGAAGATCGTGGTGGCGGATACGCCGGTCGGTCGCCTTGGCCTGACGGTCTGCTACGACCTGCGTTTTCCGGAACTCTATACCGCGCTGCGCGAGGCCGGCGCAGAGCTGATCACGGCGCCGTCGGCGTTCACCGCGGTGACTGGCGCGGCGCACTGGCAGGTGCTGGTCCGCGCCCGCGCCATCGAGACCCAGTGCTACCTGCTGGCGGCCGGACAGGGTGGCGTCCACCCACGGGGCCGGGAGACGTTCGGCCATTCGGCCATCGTCGATCCCTGGGGCCGGGTCCTGGCCGAGCGGCCGCAGGGCGAAGCGGTGCTGCTGGCGGCGCGCGACGCCGCAGAACAGGCGGATATCCGCCGGCGCATGCCGGTGGTGGCGCACAGACGATTTTTCCCGCCGGCCGAACCGCGGCCGGCGCGTACGGAGTGAATATGAGCGAGTTGTTGTCATCCGTCAGCCAGCAGTTGCTGGCCCCCGGTGGTCTGGAGCTGGACAGCCTGCCCGGCATTCTTCATGAACTGAACGGCCCGGGCATCGATGCCGCCGACCTGTATTTCCAGAGCCAGGTCTCCGAGTCGTGGATGCTCGAGGACGGCATCGTCAAGGAAGGCAGCTTCAATCTCGACCAGGGCGTCGGGGTACGCGCGCAGTCGGGCGAGAAGACCGGCTTCGCCTATAGCAATGCGATCACCGCCGAGGCGTTGAAACAGGCCGCGGTGGCGGCCCGTTCGATTTCCCGTGCGGGACAGAACGGCAGTGTGCAGGCGTTCAAGGCCGTGGTGCCGGCTCGCCTGTACGCCGGCGAGAACCCGCTGGACGTGCTCAGCCGTGCCGAGAAGGTCGAGTTGCTGAAGCAGATCGACGCCGCTACCCGTGCGCTCGATCCCCGCATCCAGCAGGTCACGGTGAGCATGGCCGGCGTCTGGGAGCAGATCCTGGTAGCGGCCAGCGACGGTTCGCTGGCCGCCGACATTCGTCCGCTGGTGCGTTTCAACGTCAGCGTGATCGTCGAACAGAACGGCCGACGCGAACGCGGCGGCCACGGCGGCGGCGGTCGCACCGACTATCGCTATTTCCTCCAGGAAGATCGTGCCATGGGCTACGCCCGCGAGGCCCTGCGCCAGGCGCTGGTCAACCTCGAGGCGATTCCCGCGCCGGCCGGCACCCTGCCGGTGGTGATGGGCGCGGGTTGGTCCGGGGTCCTGCTCCACGAAGCGGTCGGCCACGGCCTGGAGGGCGACTTCAACCGCAAGGGCAGCTCCGCCTACAGCGGCCGGATCGGCGAAAAGGTCGCCTCGAGCCTGTGCACCATCGTCGACGACGGCACCCTGGCCGGGCGTCGCGGCTCGCTGAGCGTGGATGACGAAGGCACGCCGAGCAACTGCAACGTGCTGATCGAGAACGGCGTGCTCAAGGGCTACATGCAGGACAAGCTCAACGCCCGCCTGATGGGCGTGGCGCGCACCGGTAACGGCCGCCGCGAGTCCTACGCGCACCTGCCGATGCCACGCATGACCAACACCTACATGCTGGCCGGCGAGAGCGATCCGCAGGAAATCATCGCCTCGGTGGAGAAGGGTATCTACTGCGCCAACCTCGGCGGTGGCCAGGTCGATATCACCAGCGGCAAGTTCGTGTTCTCCACCAGCGAGGCCTACCTGATCGAGAACGGCAGGATCACCACCCCGGTGAAAGGCGCCACCCTGATCGGCAACGGTCCGGAAGCGATGAGCCGGGTGTCCATGGTCGGCAACGACCTGGCCCTGGACAGTGGCGTGGGAACCTGCGGGAAGGACGGTCAGTCGGTGCCGGTCGGCGTCGGCCAGCCGACCCTGAAGATCGATGCGATCACCGTCGGCGGCACCGGCGCCTGAGGCATGGCCCGGGCGCCGGCGCGGCGAAACCTAGCGCAGGCCGCGCTTGGTTTCGTCCAGTTCGCGGATGTACTTGAACACTTTGCGTGCGGCGGCCGGCGGTTTGTTGTGCGCGGCCTCGTGCTGGGCGTGGCGGACCAGGCCGCGCAGGTGCTGGCGATCGCACTCGGGGAACTCCCCGACGAAGGCGTCGAGCGCTGCGTCGCCGCCGGCGATCAACTGGTCGCGCCAACGTTCGAGGGCATGGAAACGTTCGTTGTACTGGCGGGTGGAGGAGTCCACCTGGTCGATGAGGGCGACGATGGCGTCCACGTCCTGGTCGCGCATCAGTTTGCCGATGTACTGGATATGCCGTTTGCGGGCGATGTGCGCCTTGTGCTTCGGCGCCTCGAGCAGCGCCTTGCGTAGCGGGTCGGTGAGCGGCAGGCGCTCCAGCAACTGCGGTTGCAGGGTGGTCAGGCGCTCGCCGAGGTCCTGCAGGGCATGCAGCTCGCGTTTGATCTGCGACTTGCTCTTCTCTTCGAATTGCGAGTCGTCGTCGTGAAATTCAGCCATGGTGGTGGTCCAGTGGAAAACGCCGCCATGATAACGAGTCAGGGGCCGCTTGTCCGGCCCGGCCGCGTGGGCGGCCACGTCAACAGGAGAGTCAACAGATGAGTCTACATGCCGCGGCAGTCGGTCCCTCCGTGCTTCCGGACCTTCGCGAGCAGGTCGAGCAGATCATCGCCGAGGCCCGCCGCCAGGGCGCCAGTGCCTGCGAAGTGGCGGTGTCGCTGGAGCAGGGCCTGTCCACCAGCGTGCGCCAGGGCGAGGTGGAAACCGTCGAGTTCTACCGTGACCAAGGTTTCGGCATCACCCTCTACGCAGGCCAGCGCAAGGGCTCGGCGAGCACCTCGGCGACCGGCGAGGCGGCCATCCGCGAGACGGTGGCGGCGGCGCTGGCGATCGCCCGCCATACCTCCGAGGACGAATGCGCCGGTCTCGCCGATGCCGCGTTGATGGCCCGCGAGTTGCCCGAGCTGGACCTCTATCATCCATGGAGCCTGAGTCCCGAGCAGGCCGTGGAACGTGCCCTGGCTTGCGAGGCAGCGGCGTTCGCCGCCGACAAGCGGGTGACCAAGGCCGACGGCACCACCCTGAATACCCACCAGGGCTGCCGGGTATACGGTAACAGCCACGGTTTCATCGGTGGTTACGCCAGCACCCGGCACAGCCTCAGCTGCGTGATGATCGCCGAGGGCGAAGGACAGATGCAGCGTGACTATTGGTATGACGTCAACCGCCGTGGCGAGGCCTTGGCCAGCGCCGAGTCGATCGGCCGGCGCGCCGCCGAGCGCGCCGCCAGCCGACTGGGCGCGCGGCCGGTGCAGACCGCCGAAGTGCCGGTGCTGTTCGCTCCGGAAATCGCTGTTGGCCTGTTCGGCCATTTCCTCGGGGCGATCTCAGGCGGCAGCCTGTATCGCAAGTCATCCTTCCTCGAAGGCGCGCTGGGCCAGCGCCTGTTTCCCGAGTGGCTGAGCATCGACGAGCGGCCGCACCTGGTCGGCGCGCTCGGCAGCGCCAGCTTCGATAGCGACGGCCTGGCCACCTACGCCAAGCCATTCGTCGAGAACGGCGAGCTGGTGTCCTATGTCCTGGGCACCTATTCCGGGCGCAAGCTCGGCTTGCCGAGCACGGCCAACGCCGGCGGCGTGCATAACCTGTTCGTCAGCCATGGCGACGAGGACCAGGCCGCTCTCATACGCCGGATGGGGCGTGGCCTGCTGGTCACCGAGTTGATGGGGCAGGGCGTCAACCTGGTGACCGGCGATTATTCCCGCGGCGCCGCCGGCTACTGGGTCGAGAACGGCGAGATCCAGTTCCCGGTCCAGGAAGTCACCATCGCCGCCAACCTGCGCGACCTGTTCCGCCGTATCGTCGCGGTCGGCAAGGACATCGAACGGCGCGGCAACCTGCATACCGGTTCTGTACTGGTCGAGTCGATGATGGTGGCCGGGCGCTGAGGCCGGGTTTCCCTCTGTAGAACGCCAGCGCTCGTCGCTGGCGTTTTCGTTTCCGCCTGTTCGATTGTCCGCCTCTATGGGGACCATGCTTGTCTTTTGCCAAGAAGAAAACAATAATCAATCTCATTATCGTCTGGTGAGGTTGCCATGTCCTTCGAGGCGCACGACCCGCAAGCATTGGATCACTGGTACTGGCTGGGCACGCAGATCCGCTGCGCGCTCGATCCCGACGAACCGCGCCTGCTCGACCAGTACCTCGGCGAGGCGCGCTATCTCGCCGGTTGGGAAGGTGTGGCCGCCTGGCCGCTGTTCGAGAAAGCCTACAACCTCCTGCTCGATACCGGTCGCGATCCGATATTGCCCTGGCACTGGCGCAGCCTCTGCCTCGACTACGCCTACCGGCCCCTCTGTGAACTTCAGCGATTGACCACCAACGGCAGCCAGCGGCGACGGCTGCGCCAGCTCTCCGTACGAATGGCCAGGCAGGACCTGGCGCCGTCGATGAGCTTCGATCACCCGCAACAAGGAAACCAAGATGACTGACACCCGCATCGAACGCGACAGCATGGGCGAACTGGCGGTCCCGGCGACCGCCCTCTATGGCGCCCAGACCCAGCGCGCGGTGAACAACTTCCCGGTCAGCGGCCAGCGCATGCCCCAGGCCTTCGTCCGCGCCCTACTGCTGGCCAAGGCCGCGGCAGCGCGGGCGAACGTCTCCCTGCAGCAACTGGATGCACCGATGGGCGAGGCGATCGCCGAGACCTGCCTGCAGTTGCTGCAGGAGGACTTCATGCAGCATTTCCCGGTGGATGTGTTCCAGACCGGCTCCGGCACCAGTTCCAACATGAACGCCAACGAAGTGGTGGCGACCCTGGCCAGTCGCCGCCTGGGCGGCAAGGTCAATCCGAACGACCATGTGAACTGCGGGCAGAGCAGCAACGACATCATCCCCTCGACCATCCACATCAGTGCCGCCCTCGAGATCAGCGAACGCCTGCTGCCGGCGCTGCGCCACCTGGAGCAGACTATCCAGAGCAAGGCCGGCGAAGTGCATGCCTATGTGAAGACCGGCCGCACCCACCTGATGGATGCGATGCCGGTACGCATGAGCCAGGTGCTCGGTGGCTGGGCGCAGCAGGTGCGACAGGCTGGCGTGCACATCGAGAGCGTACTTCCTGCCTTGCAGCAGTTGGCACAGGGCGGCACCGCGGTGGGCACCGGGATCAACGCCCATCCGCGGTTCGCCGAACGTTTCAGCCAGGAGCTGAACGACCTGACCGGGTTGGCGTTCCGCCCCGGCGACGACTTCTTCGCCCTGATCGGTTCGCAGGACACGGCGGTCGCTGCGTCCGGCCAGTTGAAGACCCTGGCCGTGACCCTGATGAAGCTGGCCAACGACCTGCGCTGGATGAACTCCGGGCCGCTTGCCGGGCTCGGCGAGATCGAGCTGGAAGCGCTGCAACCAGGCTCCTCGATCATGCCCGGCAAGGTCAACCCGGTGATCCCGGAGGCCACCGCGATGGTCGCCGCCCAGGTGATCGGCAATGACGCCGCCATTGCCGTCGCCGGCCAATCGGGCAACTTCGAACTGAACGTGATGCTGCCGCTGGTGGCGGACAACCTGTTGCACAGCATCCAGTTGCTGGCCAACGTCAGCCGGCTGCTGGCGGACAAGGCCATCGCCAGCTTCAAGGTCAACCAGGGCAAGCTCAGCGAGGCGTTGGCGCGCAACCCGATCCTGGTCACCGCGCTGAACCCGATCATCGGCTACCAGAAGGCTGCGGAAATCGCCAAGCAGGCCTATCGCGAGGGACGGCCGATCATCGATGTGGCGCTGGAAAACACCGATCTGGACCGTGCGCGCCTGGAGGTGTTGCTGGATCCGGAAAAACTCACGGCTGGCGGCCTCTGAGGCCGCCCCACCACTGGAGGTACCGCCATGCGTCATTGGCAACGAACGATCGAACAGGGCAACCGCTGTTTCGTCACCGGCGCATTGATCGATGCGCGTGAGCATTACCTCCATGCCCTGGCCCTGGCCCTGGCCCAGGTGCTGCTGGAACGCTGGGGCGACGCCGACGAGGCGGTGATGGCGTTCGTCATTTCCCATCACAACCTGGCCGACTTGCACCTGCAACTGGAGCAACCGGAGGAAACCGCCGAATACCTCTGCGCCTGCCACGAGCGCCTGTTGCGGGTCAGCGCCGACCAGAAGCTGCCGTTGGCCCTGCGCCAGGCGGCCCAGCATCACAGCCGGCGCACCTATGTCGAACTGCTGTCGTTCATCGGCGAGCACGGTGCCTATCCGCGCACCGAGCGCCTGCTCAAGGGACCGCCGAACGCGGAGGTCCGACCCGAGTTCCTCGCTCCGCCCCCCTCACTTCGCTATCACTGACGGAGAGTTTCCATGCCCCACGCCTTGCCGCCCTTGCCCTACGCCTACGATGCCCTGGAACCGCATATCGATGCGCTGACCATGGAGATCCACCACAGCAAGCACCACCAGACCTACGTGAACAACCTGAACGCCGCGCTGGAAGGCACGCCCTATGCCGAGCAGCCGGTGGAAAGCCTGCTGCGGCAACTGGCTGGTCTGCCGGAGAAGCTGCGCACCCCGGTTGTCAACAATGGCGGTGGGCATGCCAACCACTCGCTGTTCTGGACCGTGATGTCGCCCCAGGGCGGTGGCCGTCCCGATGGCGACCTGGGGCGGGCCATCGATGAGCAGCTCGGGGGCTTCGAGGCGTTCAAGGATGCGTTCACCAAGGCTGCGCTGACCCGCTTCGGCAGCGGCTGGGCCTGGCTCAGCGTGACTCCCCAGGGCAGCTTGCTGGTGGAGAGCAGCGGTAACCAGGACAGCCCGCTGATGAACGGCAATACGCCGATCCTCGGCCTGGACGTATGGGAGCACGCCTATTACCTGAAGTACCAGAACCGCCGCCCGGAATACATCGGCGCTTTCTACAACGTGATCGACTGGCGGGAGGTCGCGCGTCGCTATGCGCAAGCCCTGGCCTAGTGTTACCCGTGATGCGAGATGGCTGGCCGGCAGCCTGGCGGTGCGGCGATGAAGGCGTTGCTCCATGGCATCGCCGAAGGTAACGGGCGGACGCTGCGCAACCTGCTGGGCCTGCTGATCTTCATCGGCGGCGGCTACCTGCTCGGCCGCCACGCGCTGTTGCTGGCCGAGCTCAACCTGCCGGCGCCCATCGTGCTGGCGTTGAAAGGCGGCCTGCTCTGCGCCTTCGGTACCGCTCTCGGGGCGATGCCGGTGCTGGTGGTGAAGACCATGCCGGCGCGCCTGTCGGATGCGCTGCTGGGCTTCGGTGCCGGCGTGATGCTCTCGGCGACGGCCTTCTCGCTGATCATGCCGGCGCTATCCGCGGCCGGCGACCTCGGCTACTCGAAGTTCGGCGCGGGGTTCCTGGTCAGTTTCGGCCTGGCGGTCGGCGTGATGGGGCTGTTCATCCTCGGCCGGCTGATGCCGGACGTCCATCCCGGTTGCGAGGGCGCGCCACTGTCCGGTGGCATTCCCCCGCGCATCCTGCTATTCGTCACGGCCATCGTCCTGCACAACATCCCCGAAGGCATGGCGGTTGGCGTGTCGGCCGGTGCCGGCCTGGACGAGGCCAACGGCCTCGCCCTGGGCATCGCTCTGCAGGATGTGCCGGAAGGGCTGGTGGTGGCGCTGGTGCTGGCCGGAGTCGGTATGTCGCGTTTCAAGGCGATGCTGGTCGGTGCCGCGTCGGGCCTGGTCGAGCCGCTGTTCGCGGTGCTCTGCGCCTGGCTGGTCGGCCTCTCCGCGCTGCTCCTGCCCTGGGGGCTGGCCGCCGCGGCGGGAGCGATGCTCTTCGTGGTCACCCACGAGATCATTCCCGAATCCCACCGCCAGGGACATGCCGCCGAGGCTACGCTGGGCCTGGTGTTCGGCTTCTGCCTGATGATGGTGCTGGATACCGCGCTGGGCTAGGGGACTCATCCGACCCGCGCTGAATTGACGCCGGCCGCAATCGCCGGAAAGGAAAAGCCGCCAGTTGGCGGCTTTTTCGTTGTCGCTGGGAAGAGGCTACTCGCCTTCGTCGAAACGGTTGTTGACCGCTTCGCATGCTTTGGTTCGGCGTATAAGATGTTGAATTGTAAAGGTTTTATTGGATATTTGCCCTTATTTGGGTTAAATATCTATCCCTGGTGTGGACGATTTGTGGACACTATCAGCTCGCACCTGCTTCATTCCTTCACAATTCCTTTCACAGTGTGAAACGGCCCCTGGGCTCTCCAGGCCCAGCAGGGGCGCGTCCTGGGAGCCTGGTTTCATCTCACCCCGGGTTTCACGATTTCCACGACACACGGCCCGTCGGCGGGAGGGGGATAAGTGCGTTTTGTGTTCGATTTTTTTCGTGGCCGGACATTTTTTGAGCTATCAAAGGGATGCAACAAAAATGTTGCGGTAGTAACAAAAATGTTGCATACTCTCTTCCGTCGAAACGATAAGGACTCAACATGAAGTACAGCGAGTTTCGGCGCTGGTTGAAGGCTCGGGGAGTCATTTTCGAGCCTGCCAAGGGAAGCCACTTCAAGGTCTACTACGGCGACAACCAGACGATCTTCCCTGACCATGGAGCCAAGGAAATAGGCGATGGGTTGAGGAAGAAGATAATCAAAGACCTGGGCCTCAAGGATTGAGGCCCAGCCCTATGATCGGAGGCTGAACAGCTATGTTTGACTATCCCGTAACGGTTCACGAGGAAGCCGGCAGCGTGTGGGTCAGCTGCGACGATGTACCCGAAATGGCGAGCGCCGGAGATACCGTTGATGAAGCGCTGCTGGACGCTGTGGAAGGCCTAGAGTCGGCCCTGTCGCTCTATGTGGACCGGCGGCAGTCGATCCCACTGCCGTCGAAAGGCAAAGCGGGTCAGTCGATCGTTCGATTGCCCGCGCTCACTTCGGCCAAGATTGCGCTGTGGAACACCATGCTGGCTCAGAACGTAGGGAAGGCGGAACTGGCTCGCCGGCTGGGAGTGAATCGCGTCCAGGTAGACCGCCTGGTGGATCTGCTCCACGGGTCGAAGATCGAAGCGGTGGAACATGCTCTGGCGATCTTGGGCCAACGGTTGGCTGTGACTGTCATTGCGGCATAATGGCACCAGGATAGCGTTAGGAGGTTGATATGCCATTCACGGAAACAGTGCATAAGTTCACCAGGAAGGAGATTTCTGCAGATGAGGCCGTGGCCCACTTGAAAGAGCAGGGGCTGTTCAATCTCGCCCTGATGACCCTGCTTGAAGAGTACCTGGAAGCCAAGCTGGGTCGGGACAGCTACTATCCCGACGACGCGTACTGATCCGACGCGCACGAAGAAGCCCGCCAATTCGGCGGGCTTTTTCTATCCGGTGATCGGCTTTAGCTTCCCGGCCAAGGCGGCTGCTTGGGCCGCGTCAGTGGTGAAGTCGCCGGCATTGGTCGGTGGTCCTGCCGGCGGGTGGACGTGACCGGCTAACTGGGTGTTCATCTGCTGCACCAGGTCCAGCAGGTCGCACAACACCTGCAGGACATTCACGTCAGCAGACCCCAGCCATGTCTTCGGCGCCTGCAGGTGCTGGGCGACGGCCGCCACGCTCCGGCGCATTCCCTGGATACGCTCGTCCATGCCGGCGCCGATGGTGGCGTTGTAGCGCTGGCCGGCAACCAGGTTCAGGTCGCGCCCGGTGGCCTGGTGTAGATCGTCCACGGCGGCCAGGCTGGCGGATCCGCCGGATAACAGCTTGAGCGCACCCAGCGCCTCGATCCGCTTGACGCCGCCCACCTGCTCGGTCGCGTGGTCCTCGATCTCGACTCGGCTGCCTTGGTAGCGTTCGACATTCTCCAGGGCCTCTATCTCGCGCTCCATTGCTTGATCGCGGATACGCCCATCCGTCTGCCTCGTCCAGTTCCCCGCGCCGTCTACGCGCTGCAGAACGGCTTCGCTGTGCTGCCACAGCTGATCCTCTTTCGGCAGCTTCGGCAGGCTCTGGCCGTGGGGCAGGATCTGCAAAATGAACGGCTTGTTCGGCAGGCCGTATGCGAAGCCCACCACCACCATGGTGCCTTCCTCGGGGAAGGCCAGGAACCCACGTTCGCCGCCGCCGTTGGGCAGCGGTAGCGGGACGCCCGGCATGGGCGGCAACGCCGGGTCGGCCTCGCCGTTCACGTCCAGAATCTCCAGATCTACGGCGAAGCGGGGGCGGAAGTCGTCGCATAAGCCGTTCGCCGCCGGCGGATCCGCCACGGCGGTGACGCGGGCGTAGCGCGGTAGGTGATAGCCGCCGGAGAGTTCAGGGAATTGCCGCTCTACGATACGGGTTACAGCTTCTTCCATTTGATGGCCATCTGGGTTCCGGTGAGCGTCACCGAGGTGATGCGCTCGCCCTGGTTGATTGTCGCCCCGGGGCGGATCCCGGGCAGTGCTGCCACCACGGCGGACTGTTTGCCCTGGTAGCTGTCGAACAGTTCGGTTTCCAGCTGGATGGGCGCCCGTGCGCCCCAGTAGCTATGCGCCCAGTTGCCCACATAGACCTCGCCGTTGCCCTGCTGATGCCAGATGAAATCCGGGATCTGGAACACCCGGGACAGGCTGTCCATGGCCTGGTAGCCGGCGGCGAGCGAGTAGAAGTAAGGTGCTTTCGTCCTGGAGTAGTCGGCGTCCGGGACACGGAAGGTCAGGCCGGTCTGGCGGCTCACGTCCTCCAGAACCTCGCGGAGATCCACATGGCGTAGCCCCATGGGCAGGGGCTGGGCGAGGACGGCGGCCAGTTCGCGGCAGAACAGAACCTGCTCGGTCGCGTTCGCCGCGCTGCAGCGCTCGACGTAGCCCAGGAAGTGCCGCTGCAGCGGCCGGTCGTTGTAGCCAATGTCCAGGGCGACCAGGCCGCGTACCGGCGCCGGTGCCTTGATGGTGAACGACGCCCGCCCAGGCGTGCGCAGATCCAGGCGAACTTCGCCCTGAACCAGCGGCACGGCCTGGCTGTTGACGGTGAGTACCTGGTGCAGCTTCACGGCGTACCCTCCAGCGCCTGGTCCACGCGCTGCAGGATCCGTTCGAACCCTGTCAGTTCCTGGGTGGGCTTGCCGTCGCCGCCGGCGGTGGGATCCGCGACCGTGGCGCCGGTGCCGGCCTGCTGCTGGACCTTGTTTCCGGGCCGGCGTGTCTCTACACGCTCGGGGTTCGAGAGCTTTTCGGTCAGGGTGAACTGGATCCGCCAGGCCCGCAGCAGGTCGTCTTCGCGTACGCTGAGGTTGTCGCTGAACTGGACCTGGCGCACGCCGAAGGCCTCGGCTGTCTTGTTGACGACGCGGTATGTATGCAGTTGTCCGCCGCCCGCTGTCTTCTCGGCCATCCGCACCAGGGCCACCAGGTGCGTCTGGTCTACGTAGGGAATCATCAGGCTGACGGTCAGCCCCTTGGGCTTGAAGCCCTTGTGAGCTGTAGCCGTGTTGCTGGTCTGCCCGGACAGGTCCGCGCTTTCGATGCGCAGGTTGGCGGTGATCTGCAGTTCCTTTCCGTGGACCTGTTCGCCGTCGAGCATGAGCGTCATGGATCCAGCCCCACCAGCTCACGCACGAACGCCAGGCCGGCGAGCGAACCGACCAGGGCCAGCCCGGCGCACAGCACCCACTCATGCCCTGGCGCCTTGCCCTTGAGCAACTGCCGGCGTAGCTCGCTGGCGTTGCCGGGGCCGACCAGGCGGGCCTGCATTGTGCTGTCCTCGGCGCCATTCTCCAGTTGCGCGCGCAGCGCCTGCAGGGCGGCGTCCTTGCTCGCCTGCAGTGCCTGCTTGCGCTGCGCCAGGGCGCCCAGCTCGGCCATGGGCGAACTGTCGGCGGCGTAGCCTTCCAGAACGGCCAACTGCCCGGACAGGGTTTGCCGGGCTGCGCGGGTAATGGTGCAGCGCTCCAGGGGCAGATCCTGCCAGCGAGGCAAGGGGCCGGCGGTGGGCAGGATCCACTTTTCCGTTTCCAGGCGGGAAAGGTGTCCGGCGCGCCGCTCGGCGCGCTGCAGGTCTGGAATCGGCATCAGCGCGTTGAAACGGCCCAGGGTGGCCGCTAACCGGTCGTAGCGCGTGCCCAGGAACAACAGGATCAGGGCGTGCTGTTCCTGGTCGTCGCGCTGCGGCAGTTGCAGCAGCTTATCGCCCAGCAGCTGCAGGAGGTTCGGCGCCGACAGGAAGCGCTGGTGTCCTTTGCCCTGGCCGATTCCTGTCTGGAATGGCGTCACGGCCATGCAGGCGGGAGCCTGGCCCAGCGTGGTGGCCATCGCGTTGCGCCCGGCGGATATCGCCGGCCCGGCCGCCGCACCGACCGGCCCCGGGTTGGTGGTGGCCAGCCCCTGCAGGTCGCGCATACGCTTGGTTGTGCTGGCCAGCTCGCCGCCGGCGAGCTTCTGCGCGTTGCTCAAGTCGTCCAGCCAGCGCGTGGCCTGGGCAGGCCAGCGTATGGTCACTGATGCCCAGGTCATGCGGAGTACCTGCCGTCGCGCTCCAGCTCTTCGGCGAGCCACGCCGGGGCGCTGGGGCGGTGCTCCGCAAGCGGAAACTCGCCCTGCTCGGGCCAGTCGCGCAGGGTGCGCCGGTAGGCCTGCAGTGCCTGGTACTGCTCGCCGGTCAGGGTAGTGTCGCCGTCCTCGATCTCGTCGCGGTGGCGTGCCACCAGGGCGTCGGTGGCGTCCAGTTGGTGATCCCGCCAGGCGCGCTCTATCGTCGCCAGTTCATCGGTGGAGGGCGGTGGCGGCTCTTTCGTCATCGGCTGCCCATCCGGGCCTGCGCAGATCACCCGGCCAGCTTCCTGTTCCTGCAGGATCCTGGCGTGGACCTCAGCGCTGACGGGGATTCCGTCTGCAGGCCAGCCGTTGCCGGACTCGTAGGCCTCGCGCAACGACACGGGGTAGAACGCCGTCGCAGAGGGGGAGAAAACATAGTCGCTGGTGTTCATCGGCCGAATGCCTCCCAGAACAGAACCATCTGTAGTTGGTACCCGTTTTCCACAGTCGCACCTGTCGTCGTCAGGTTATAGAACGAGGTGCTCGCGTCTGTGCCGGGGTGGAAATTTGCTGTCTGGCCCGCGAAGCCGCCCAGGCAAACGTTCGGAAACGGAATCGGGAAAGTGATGCCTGCAGTAGTGTCCCCGCCTACAGTCACCCGCCCCCACTGGCGGATCAGTCCCGTGTCGTTGTCTCGCCACCAGCCGCTGGATCCCAGCGAGGCGGTTGCGATAGTCCCGGCGCCGATGTTGCTTCGGGCCGTTGCGGCGTTGTTGGCACCTGTGCCACCGCGAGCCAGCGGCAGGATGCCGGAGGTTATCTGGTTCGCATCGTGAGAATGTCCAGTAGCCGCAAAGTCAGTCGGACGGAAGTCGCCGTCGTGCCATAGCCGGCGAGTGGGTGTCCACTTCCCATCATTTTTGGTTGAGCGAACATGTACGTTTACTTCATTCGCCCCTTGCATGATGCCCAGCTGTGCGGAGTATCTATCTGAAATATATGGAATATTGATCAAGCTGCAGTAATTGACGAAGGATGTTGCCCCCGCTGCATATCCGTAAAACCCTCCAGCTAGGCCAACGGTGTCTATGCCGGCAGTTGGTGCGATATTTCCAGCGAGTCCAAAACTACCGATCTTGATGCCGTCGGTGATGCCATAGCCAGCCAGGCTCGTCGGTTTGCCGCTACTGATTTTGGACCAGTCCAGTCCGGGTATATCCGCTGGCACCAGCGCCGCGCTGCCTGTGACCAACCCTTTGGCGTTGACGCTGACTTTCGTATAGGTTCCCGCTCCAACGCCGGTATTCGCCAGAGCTAACGAGAGGCTTGCATTGGCGCTGCCATCGAACGATGCGCTACCGGTTCCGTCACCCACCACGGAGATAGTGCGCGGTGTGGCGAGTTTCACTGCCGTCGTAGCCTGGCCGATGGCGTTGCCCGTGCCGCCACGGGCCACGGGCAGGACGCCGGTAGTGATCTTGGCGACATCGAGGGCGGGCAGGTCCGCCGCCGTCAAGGCCGCCCCGCCTGTTACCAGGCCTTTGGCGTTTACGTTGACTTTCGGGTACGTGCCAGCGGTTACGCCGGAGTCCGCCAGGGTGATGGCCAGGGCGGTGTCCGCGCTGCCGTCGAAGGTGCCAGAGCCCGTCGCCGCGCCGCTGATGGAGATCCGCCGAGGGGTGGCCAGCCGGGCGGCCTTGCCCACCACCGTGGCGCCACTGACGATGGCATCCAGCGCGCCCTGTAGGATCGATCGCACGGCCTGGACCATCTTGGTGGTGGCCAGCACCTGGCCGTTGTTGTTAGTCGGGTCGTCGCTGATGGCGTTGGGCAGGTTGCCCAGGCCCACGTCCCCCTTTGTCGTTGCCTGGGCGCGCAGATTCGGATAGGTGCCGACGCGGGCGGCCAGGTAGCGCACCAGGTCGCCGGCGATGGGCTCGACAGCGCGCCGGTCGGTGACGGCACCATTGGCGGCCAGATCAGCCAGCGGCACCAGGTAATGCTGAGCACCAGCGCTGTCTGTGAAGTCCTGCCGGTCGGCGCCCCAGGCGATGGACCAAGACGCCACCACGTCGGACTGGTCACGCTGCAGGCGCACGTCCAACCATGCGGTGGACGGCAGCGCCGGCGCCGCGACGGACACGTCCGCCGAGGCGTTGACGCGGATCCCTTCGACGTAGGCCAGTCCGGCTTTCAGCCGGTAGTTCGTGGCCGCTTTCTCAAGCAGCAGACCGGCGTTGAAGAAGGTCGCCCGCCCGAAGATGTCCCTGTTGCTCCGGCGTTCGCGTTCGTCGATCCCGGCCAGGCGCACGGTGAAGTCGTGCTGCCAGGTGCTGGCGTCGATGGTCAGCGCGGTCAGTTCCTGGGCGCCGTCGAACATCACCAAGATGTTCCGGGTCACGTTGTTGCCGATCTGCAGCGGCGGTTTGTTCTTGCGCTTCTGCTGGACCGGCACCCAGGCGACGGCGAACAGAACGCCCTCGGCGGACTCCAGGCCCATCCAGTTCCAGTCGAAGTCCCCGACGTCGCTACCCATCATCAGGCTGTAAACGATCTGGTTCGGGTTCACGTACCCGGCCTTGGTCACGTTGGCGGTGTAGACGATCTGGTTGGCCGGCGGCTTGGCCGCGTCGCGGTCTACCGGCTTGCTCGGATCCAGGCCAGGCACCAAGGCGAGCACGACGCGGCTGATTTCCAGGATCTTCTTTTCGCCCAGCTTCTGGGCAATCAAACGTTCGCCGGCGGTGGTGATGCGTGCCATGCGTGGCTCCTACAGGGTAGCGACCAGGGTCTGCTGGTCGTCGTTGAAGTCGGCGGCGACGATGTGCAGCGTCACCGGTGTGATGGTCTGGAAGTCGTAGCGACGGCAGGTACGCCCGTACTGCTGGATCAGTACGCGCAGCAGCTCGGGATTGGCCGATAGCTGCGAGTCGGTCAGTTGCAGCAGCACAACGTCCCAGTCGCGGCCGGGCATCCGTTCCTCGATCTCGACGTAGCCGACGCCGAGGCGCTGCAGGATGCGTTTCACGCCGGCGACGGATCCGGCGTCCACGGCGTTGACGAATGCGTGTTTCACGCGCAGCCGGTACAGGTTTTCCGGTTCGCCGCGGAATCGGGATATGTCGCGCTGCCAGGCCAACAGATCCAGGATCGTGATGTGGCAGGTTTCCGCGTCCAGCTGCAGCAGCGGCCAGCGCAGCCAGTCTTCGGCCTTTTCCCACCAGGCCTGTGCGGCGCGGGTCAGCTTGGCCAGCTCGGGGCCGTCGAGCCAGAACGGCAGCTTCAGCTTAATCATGGGCGACCACCTGCAGATCCTGGAGCCGGGGGATATTCAGCTGCGACAGAATGTCGGTGTTGTCGAAGTGCAGGGACTCCAGGCGTGGGAACTGTTCGTGCAGTTCCTCGGCTAGCCGGCTGAAGCTGAAGCGCGACTGCGGATAGGTCAGGGTCGGTTGGTAGCCACTGGCGGTACTCTCGCGGAATGCGGCGCGGATGAACTGCTCCACGTTGGTTTTCAGCTCTGCGCGCTGGTCGGCGGTGAGATTTGCCCGGGGCCAGATCTCGACGCGGACCTTGTGCAGTGTTTCGGGCATGACGAACACCTGCAGGTCGTCGCCGTGGCCGTGGTTGCCCTCGTCGCGGATGTAGGCGTTTATCTGCTCCAGGTACTCGTCCGCCGGCACGCCGGCATCGAACAGCACGAAGGCATTGGCCGAGCCTGGCCCACGCGGCGCACCGTGCTCGAAGTACACGCCATCCGGGCGCACGCCCTGAAAGCCGGCGATCATGGCGCGATACACAGCATCGGTGTGGGACTGGTTGACGGCGGAGAACTGGTTACGCACGCGCAAGCGCAGTTGCTCGTCGGGTTCGGAGTCGGCCCCGGGCACGGACAGCCAGCCGTCCAGGTTCACCACCTGGACGATGCCGGGGACCGGCACGGGGAGAATGGCGTAGTAGCCGGGCGCCAGGTTGAACCCGCTGCCCGGCTCGACGGCGCGGACGGGGATGGACGCCTGGGTCTGGCCATCCTCGAACAGCCCGGGTTCGGTCGTCTCCAGCTCGTAGATATGGCCGTTGATCGCTGCGGACTGCACCCGTGTGCCTACGGGCACCTCCAGGACTCCGGCGGGAGCGGCGCGGGTGAATAACAGCGCGCCCTCGGCCTGGCTGGCCGGCTTGCGCTCCACATTGACCGCCCAGGCCAGCATATCCAGCCAGGCGCCGCCGGCGGTCTTCACGAAGAAGTTCGGTAGCACGGTGCCGCTGATGAACTCCAGCAGGGCCAGGACGGGTTTCGTCACCAGGGCGGTGACGATGCGCCAGAACGGCGAATAGGCGCTTGTATTGCTCAGCAGCGAGCCCTGGGCCTCCACCTCCTTTTCCCAGGCCTTGCGCAGATCGGCTTCGGTGGTTGGGATACCGGCGTCGCGCAGCGCGCCTTTGAAATCTACAGTCACAGCGTTACCTCGATTGCGCCGAATTCCACAGTTGTGGCCGTGACCAGGTAGCGCCCCGACCCTTCTTCGATAATCCGCACGGTGCCGGGCACCAGGCGCTCGTCCGCTTCAACCAGCAGCTCCATTTGCTGGATGCAATCGCGCTGTTTCAGCCGGCTACGCTCGGCCACCAGCGTGACCAACAGCCCGCTTTCGCGGATCAGGTGCGCGATGTCCTGGGCGATGCTCGCCCGGTCGTCGACCAGGCGCGGCTGGCGGGACGGATCCAGGGCCAGGTCGTTGCCGACAATCAAAAGATCGATGTAGAGCGTCATCCGGCCATCTCCAGGAGGCCTTCCAGGTCGTGCGCGGTGGGTGCCTTGCTGGTATGGATCTCGACTTTCTCGACGTGCATTCCTCGGTTCACCGTGTTGGTGTTCTGGATGGCGCGCAGGAAGCCCCCAGGTGGCACGCTGGTGGCCTGTTGAGGGGCGAGGCGAGGGATTGCCCTATTGATCGACTCTCGGGCTTTCTCGGCGCCTTCCAGGGCGTTGGTGGCCTCCATGGGTTGCGGCGGCAACCGCTGCACCTGGGGAACCAGGTGCAGCGGTTGGGCGGCTGGGGGCTTGAGCTGGCCCAGTAGCGGGTCCAGCGGTTGCTGCAGGGTGGGCAGAGCCGAAACCAGCCCCAGCGTGGGCGCCAGGTGCTGCTGCAGGTCCGGCAGCGGTGCCGCTTCGGGCAGCAACTGCAGGGGCTGGGCTGGGATGCTCGGCGGTGTGACCCGGCCCAGTACGGGGGCCAGAGGCTGCTGCAGGACAGGCAGCGGCTGTGCTGGGACGCTTGAAGGGGGGACACTCGCCTGCAGGACCAGCGGCAGTTCCGGGGCTTTCGGCATGACGCGCTCGAGCACGTCGGCGCCGAGGCGTGGCTGTGCCTGGCTCGCAGTGGGAACGATCGGCACCGTTGCCCCCTCGGCCGCCGCTTGCGGCAGGGTGGGCAGCGTGCCGAATTCGGCGTCGATGTTGATCCCCGGAATCAGGTTCAGCAGCGCGATCAAGCCCTTGAGGGCTTTCCCGATCAATGCAAAGGGGCTGACGTTTGCCAGCACCTGGAGGAAGGTTCCCCAGGCACCCGTGGCGGCGCCTGCCCCTTCGCTGAGCAAGCCCAGGGATTGAGCGTATTCGCCGCCGATGGTCCAAAGCGCGCTGAACACGTCCCATAGTCCCGACAGGACGGCGACCAGGATGCGGAAGGTCAGCACCACCGGGGTGGCCATCGTCACCAGCGCCTGGAACCAGGTCGTGTTGCCGAAGGCTGCCTGCAGCTCGTCCCACCAGATGATGGTGGCGCCGACCGCGACCACCAGGGCGGCGAACCCGGCGACCAGGAGCGCAACTGGACTGACCAGGACCGAGAAGAGTGTGACCAGGCCGCCCAGCAGCGTGAGCGCGCCGGCGGCGGCGGTCAGGGCCAGCACGCCGAGGGTGATGTAGCCGAGCCATCGAGCGATGTTCGGGAACATGCCCAGCCAGCGCTGGAATGTCTTTCCGGCCTCGGCCACGCGCTCGATCAGCGGGTTGAGGACTGGCAACAGCACCATGCCGAACGATATGCGGATGTTCTCGATAACGCTGTCGAGACGTTGCCATGGATCGACCATGGCCCGGGCCATTCGCTCGGCTCGCTCCATGCCTTTGACCTTGCCCAGTTGGTCCAGGTTGTTGGCCAGGGCGCCGGTGTCCTTCAGCAACGTGACGATCATCCGCGCCGCCTCGCCGCCGAACGCGCCGGTAATGGCGTCCAGGTCGGTCTGCTTGGTCAGGTTGCCGAACTTCGTCTGCAGCTTGTCCAGGATCTGCATGATGGGCAGCAGCCGGCCGCCGGCGTCGGTGAACTTCATGCCCAGCTTGTCCTGGGCGGCGCTGACGTTTTCGAAGAACGCTTTGTAGAGCCCGCCTGCCTCGCCGCCCTCCATGGTCTGGCTCAACTGGCCGAGGACCGCCATCTGTTCGACCAGGGAGGCGCCGGCGGCCGATGCACCGATGCCGGTAGCCTTGAACGCCTCGTTCATCTGTTCGCCGGACGTGCGGAACAACTGGACGGCGCGGG
Source organism: Pseudomonas sp. KBN12P06040 (assembly GCF_037574965.1). NCBI lineage: Bacteria > Pseudomonadati > Pseudomonadota > Gammaproteobacteria > Pseudomonadales > Pseudomonadaceae > Pseudomonas > Pseudomonas sp. KBN12P06040. The sequence goes on along the minus strand of NZ_JBBELS010000001.1, from coordinate 5,090,702 downwards.
CGGTCTGCCCGGTCAGTTGCTCGACCCACTTTGCCCGGCCCATCGCATCGGCCTGGCCCTGGAACAGCCCGTACATGGTGCCGATGTAGGTTGTCATCGTGTCGGCGTCGGCGCGGGTGGCCTTGGCCAGCACGTTGGACGCGTTGGTGATCGCAGCCAGCTCGTTGCCCACCAGCCCCTTTATCGCGCCTTCGACCTGGTAGGCCGAGCGGACAAAGGCGGTGGCGTGCTCGCCGTAGTTCGCGGCGAACTCCATCGACGCCTGGTTCAGCCCGTCCAGGGCGTCTTGGGCGACGCCCAGGGACTGGATCTCGCCCAGGGCCCCGGTCTGCTCCAAGGCCGGGGCCAGGGACTGGCGGAACGCGACCACGGAACCGACCACGCCGGCGATGCCGGCGCCCACCTGCATGAATCCGTTCTTGCCGACCTCGGCCACGTCCATGAGGGCCTTGCTGGCCTGCGCTGCGGGCGCCGTCACCTGGTCGATCAGGCGCAGCACAAAGTCCAGTCTCGCGGTGCTGTTGGTGCTCATGCGGTGGGGTCCATCAGCCGTTCAGCGCCTTGGCGATGCCGTTTGTTACGGCTATCTCCATGCGGCGCCAATGTTCGTCTTCCAGCCACTTGGCCGTGCCCAGGTTGTCCGCCGTGGGCGCGGCTCCAGGTAGCCAGCGTTCGACCAGGGCCATCAGCTGGCCCAGGCCGTCTTCGTTCAGTCGCTCAGCGCGGCCGAGCGCTTTTTTACGGTCACTTCGACGTCCGGGGCGTATTCCTCCAGGAGCGCGCCGGCCAGCTTCATGACGGTCATGGGGTTGACCAGGTACGGGCGCAGGGCGGCCAGTTGGTCCTGCTGGACGGTGCTGGTCAGGAGGTTGTTCGAGGGCGCTACCTTGTTGTTCGGGTTCAGGCCGTTGAAATAGCGGGTCACGTCCGCCGGGCTGAGGGCAAAGGTGAATTCCTTGTCCTGGATCTGCAGGGTGATTTCGGTTTTTTCGCTTCGTTCGGTCATGGTGCGTTTCCTTGGGGTAGTTGGATCACGGGAAAAATGGGGAAGGGGTACAGGCGCTGGAGCGTGCGGACGTAGTCCTGCAGGCCCAGCACCATGCGGCGGGTCAGGGCGAGTTCGTCGCGGAGGGCGAAATAATCCTGTCGAGCCTCTGCAGCGAGTTCGGCGGCTCCTGCATCAGCCAGGCCGGTGGCGCCGGCATCGGCGGACACTGCGGGGCAGGTGGCGTTGACGCGCAGCCGCTGACGGCCAGCGTCAACAGCAGCGCGCAGGCGTGCGTTCTGGTCGCGTTCATCGTTGAGTTCCTGGGTGTGCTTGAGGTCGAGTGCGTCACGGGCGGCCAGTAGCTCGCCGGCGATGTGTGCGGCTTGCTGCAGGCCGGCGACTTCGCGCTGGGCGTCCTGCAGGTCGCGGCGCACCTGGTCGTTGGTGCGCAGGATCCGCCCACGCTCCAGGACCAGAAGCACCAGGACGGCCAGTAGCCCGGCGACCAGCAGCAGGCCGAAGCGGCTCACAGGCCCACCTCGCACAGCTCGCGCTCGGCAGCGCGTCGCCGGACAAGCCCGCCGAGTTTCTTGCCGCCGGCATAGACCCAGCGCGACAGCTCGGCGCAGGCGCCACGCACGTCGCCGGCGTTGAGCTTGCGCAACAGCGTCGAGCGGGCCAGTTGGCCTTCGCCGACGTTGTAGACGAACGACGCCAGGGCGGCGCGGCGCGTGTCGGGCAGCGGCACCAGGACCTGGCGGTCAACCGCATCGACGGCCCGTTGCAGCTCGCGCTCCAGCAGCGCGTCGCACTCTGCCGGGGTCGCCATGTCGCCCATGCGAACGCCGGCGGTGATCCCCTCGCAGATCGTCGGGATCCCCACAGGGTCGAGATAGGCGACCAGCGAACGGCCCTCGAACGGAGCGACCAGAGCGGCAGCCAGGGCCAGCGCCCCGCCGGCGGCGGTGAGCTTGCGCGGCAGCGTCATGGCAGCACCAGACGCAGCAGGACCGGCCCGAACATCTGCAGCAGCGCCCACAGCGTGCTGGCCACGCCCAGCGCCCAGGTGATCTTCCGGCCGATGTTGTCCACCGTGCTGGTTAACTTCTGCTGGCCGGCGTTCAGGTCGTCCAGCTGCTCGGTCATGTGCTCGAACTGCTGTTCCAGCCGGGTGAGCCGGGGGGGCACGTCGCGGTTCAGGCGCTCGACGTCACCCAAGCGGTGATCGAGCACGGCCAGGTCGCGTTCCAGCTTGCCGATACGAACGGCGGGTGTGGCGCGGCTGCTCATCTGCGGCCCCCTTTCTCGAAAGCGGATTGGCAGGGCGTGCAGCGCAACATGCCCCCCAGTGCGCGGCGCGCCTCGGGAATCGGGTCGCCGCAGTCCTGGCAGTGGGTCAGGCTCGGCCCGCTGGGCCGGACGCGCACCTGGTGCGCCTGCAGGGCCAGTTCGCGGTCCTGCAGCTCGCGGGCCTGGGCGCGGTCGAAACAGTCCGCCATCAGCGCAGATCCTCGGTTTCGCTGGCGTCGAGGTAGGGCACGCCGTTGATGCGAATGAAGTCCGGACTGGTGACATCGAACGGGATCTTATGGACGGTCTTCGTGCCGCCCTTCGGATCAATGTCCAGCAGGCTGGAGACCTTGAGCTTGCAGCCAAAGGCCTCTACGCGGATTTCATCGACACCAGCCTTGGCGAAGAACAGGCAGTCCACCGGATCGATCTTGCGAAAGCTGCCGGCGCGGCGTGCCGCTTCCATCACCAGGGCGAAGTTCGCGCTGTCCAGCTCCAGTTCGCCGCTGGCGGTCACGTCGCCGTCCACATGCCCGTCCGGGACGCCGCCGGTCTGTGCAACGGCGCTGTTGTCGGTGATATCCAGGGTGGCTTTCTCGACGTGAACCAGGGTGTCGCCCATGTTCACGTCGAAGTTCATTCCAGAAATGCGGGCCATGGCTTACTCCTCGTCGCCGCCGGACAGGTCCAGGGCGATGTTCGCGGTCAGGGTCTTGGGGCTGTTGAAGGGGCGGATCTTGATGAAGACCTCTACCTCGGTGCGGCTCTTCCAGGTCAGCACCACGTCACCGTCCTGGGGCGGCTGGATCTCGCCGGGGAAGGTCTGGCCGGCAAAGGTGGTTGCGCGGGCCATTTCGCGTAGCGGGCGCATGAGGGCGGTACGGGTGGACGCCATGCTGTTGGGGGTGTTGTTCACCTTGCGATCCGCGACACGCTGAATCAGCAGGATCCGCACGCGCCGGGCGGCCTTGTCGGCCACGCGCAGGTTCTCCACGACGTTGAAGTCACTGCCGGGGGCGTCGAGCAGGTTGCCATCGCCCCAGAAGGTGCCCGGATAGTCGGGGTAGGTCTGAGGGACGGAGTAACGAGCCTTGTCCAGCTCGGCCAGCACGGCCATATCCAGCGGCACCCCGTCCTTGTCGCGGGGCGTCTCGCCGAGGCCGACCACGGCGCCGCTGGCAACGCGCATGGGGCTGTCGGCGATGCTGACCTCTGCGGACGCCAGGCGCCCGGCCAGCACGCCCAGGTTGTTGCGGTGCAGCTGCGGGACGCACAGCACGCGCGGCGCGGCAATGTCCGCGACCAGCATGCGGGCGGCCTCCAGGTAGGTGGACCAGTCCTGGGCGTCGGTCAGGCCCGGCGCTGCCGCCATCACGAACACGCGGCGGCCGTACCGGTTGCCGAGTTCGACGGCGGCCGTGTGCATGGCCTGCAGCTCGGTTGCATCGGCCGCCGGGCGGGTAATCACCACGGCCTCGACGGATACGCCTTCGCGCTGGGCGTAGGCCAGCGCGTCCTGCCAACTGCCGTCCGGTGCAATCGGCGCCGCCATGGCCGCCCAGCGGCTGCTGCCGTTGGCCCGTGCGGCGGCGATCTGCTGCTTGAGGTCGGAATCTGGGATTCCCAGCTGCACGTCCAGGTCGGACTGGGTGTTTAGGGGGACCAGCTTGCCGATGTTCTTCGGCGCGGGGCCGATGAACAGGAAATAGCGTTCGATCTCAGTCACCGGACCTTGGCCCAGGTTGAGGTTATTGACGCTGACAGTGCCTAAAGCCATGGGTGGGCCTCGCTATCGGGGAGAGTTCAGGATTTGTTCCAGGAGCTGGGCGACCAGGCGCCCGGTTTCCTGCTGGGTGATGCCGAGGAATTCGCGCTTGGGCAGCTTGATTTCCCAGCTTTGCGGGCCGGGCTGTTCGTCGCGCAGGACGCGAATCAGCAGGCCGGCCTGCTGAAAGCCGACGTGCTGCTGGATCCACGGCACGGATGGGCGAGACAGCCCTTTCTTGCCGGCCTGGCGGACACGAAAACCCAGGCGGCGCAGGCGCTTGGCCTGTTTCTCTGTGCAGGCCTGGTTCGGCTGGACGCGGTTCCAGCGGCGCATCTGCGCGGCGGTGCGGCGTTCCACGTAACCGTCCTGGTGCTGCCCCGCGATGTGGCCCATCAGCGGATTACGCCAGCCCAGCACGCCCTGGTCGGCGTTCAGTTGAGTGACGTTCAGGTGCTTGGGCTTGACCAGGCCCGCAAGCATCTTGCGGCGGCCCTTGCGCTTGCGCGGTTCAAAGGGCGTACCATCCGGGCTCTGCTGGCCGGAGACGTTGCGGCGAGCCTGGGCGCGTACGCGCTTGAGCGCGTTGTTCAGCAGGCGCCGGCGGAATTGCGGCGGCAGGCTCATCAGGGCCATCTGGGCGCGCACGTCGAGTTCGCCGCGCATGTCGAAGTTCAGAGCGCCGCTAGCCATGGATCACCTCGCCATGCTCGGCCACCCACAGGTCGAACGGCACGAACGCCCAGCGCTGGCCGAACGCTTCGATTTCGCCGGCGGGATCCTCGGCCAGGTGCAGCGGTTCGACGAACTCGACGGACAGTTCTACGTCGGCCAGGTCCGGGTCCATCTGCTCGACGTCAAATACAGGATCCGGCAGGCCGTCGCGGTCCTGGTCGTTGTTCTCCAGCCAACTGCCGACCAGAGCCATGAGGCGCCCGGGGTGATCGGCCAGCCGTTCCAGGATGATGACGGCGCGATAGCGCATCGCGCCCAGGCGCAGGCCTTCGCGTTCAGGCTTCCAGACCAGGGTCAGGCTCACCTGTTCGGCGAAGCTGTCCAACTGCTCGGTGGGCACCAGTTGGCGGTCGATCAGGTAGGCGGTTAGGGCGCGCAACTTGTCCATTACAGAAGCTCCGCTGTGATGCGCGAACGGCCCTGGATCAGGCGGACGGCCTGCTGGCTGTAGGCCAAGAACAGCTCGCGGGTCTGCTCGGCCTCTTTCGCCAGGTTCTCGGCCTCGGGACGGCGGTTGACCGTGGCGAACTGGCCGAGCAGCTGAGCCTTGGCGCGGCAATACACGGCGCGCTTGTAGTGCGCGACGTACTCGGCGCGATCCGGCAGCACCTGCGGATCTGCGGTTTCCAGCCGAGTGACCCCAGCGGCCTGCCAGGCGCGCTTGCGCTTGGCCAGGTCCTGGTTCACCTCGGCCCGGGCGGTGGTCACGCCGTCCACCAGCAGATCCAGCAGGTATTCCGCCGGCATGCGGTACAGGCGCTGGAACTCGGCGACGTCCAGATCCGGCCAGAAGCCGTCGTTGGGGATGGGCTGCTCGATCACGTGGGTGGGTTTGCCGGAAAAGCTCATGCGTGACACTCGAATAGGGCGGGGCTGACGCCTTCGGGTTGAGCGGACTACAGGTAGCCGTCTCGCCTGGGCGCGCCCCGCTGCGGGGGGTAGTCGGTTAAGGGCTGGCCGGGGGCGCGTCCGGGGTTGTCCTCGCGTCGGCTTCTGCCTTGGCCAGCGCCTTGGCGGCGGTGGCTCGGCGGGTGCCGACGCCGATTTCCGGATACAGCTCCACGGCTCGGTCGAAGTGCTCGATGGCCTGCGTCCACTCCTCGCTATCCATCGCGATCTGGCCCAGCACCTTGTGGAAGCGCGCCGGGATCCGCTCGAACAACGTCCACTGGCCATCGACCAACGGCAGGAGGTTGGAGACGTAGGGTTCGGGACTGCGCAAGGCCTTGTACTCGGCTTCGGCCCAGTCGATGACGGCATCAGCCACAAAGGTCTGGATATCGCGGCGCTTGAAGCGCTCCGGCATCTCCTGGCCCTGCTCGATAGCGAACAGGGCCAGTTCCAGGCCGTCCTCGAACTGAACCGTGTCGAACAGCCAGACCAGCACCTGGACCAGGACCGGATTCGGGTAGACCAGGCCGGCGGCGCGGTAGCGCTGCACATAGTCCAGATACTTGGGCAGCAGTTCGTCGCGCTTCAGGCGCTGGCGTTCCTCGCGGCTGTTGATCGCGCTGATGCGCTCCAGGTCGCCATCCAGGGCGGTCAGCATCAGGGCCAGGTGCTTCTGCGCGTTCGCTGGGCTGTTCAGCGCCTCGCTCGGGTTGTAGGCCGGGACGGTGGCGGCATCAGCCGCCACGCCCTCGGCCAGAATCCGGCGCTTGTGGGCCAGGGCCAGGCTCACGGCGCAAGCTCCACGGAATCGGATTCCAGCGCAGCGAACTTGCCCAACTGCTCGATCACGTAACCTTCATTGCGCCCGTTGTAGTCCTCGACGCGGGAGCGCTTGGGGTTCTCCAGAAGATGGCGCCGCCAGCTGGTGTCTTGGAAGTAGATCGACAGGTTGTCCCAGCTCGTGACCATGATTCCCTTGACCGGGAAGAACGGCACCAGGAAGGACGGCAGGCCGCCATAGGTGGCGATCACCTGGGCTTCCTCGATCCGCTCTTTCTCGGTCGGGGTCTGCCCCTGCGCGGCATACAGCTTGCCCTTGTCGTATGCCAGCAGGTCGGAACCGATGATCGCCACCAGGTCGCCTTCGTCACGGAACACAGGGTCGATCATCTGCTTGACGTCATGCACAGCCGCGTCGAGGTTGGCATAGTCGCCCCCCTTGCCAATGACGATTTTCTTGGCCGGGTCGGCAGATTTCAGCACCTGTTCCGGGATCAGCTCGCGGGCCAGTTGCAGCCAGCCTTTGTTCACGTCCTGGAGCATCGGGAATTGCTGAAGGTCGGTCTGCTTGGCCGCATGGGTGCCGTGGAAGCCGATCAGGATCCGGTCCAGGGCGATGCGGCGCTGAACCGCCGCCAGGTAGCGGTCGGCAAAGTCCGGGAACTTCGCCCAGCTGTCGATGGTGGCGAACTTCAGGGCCACGTCCGTTTCGGTATGGAAGAGTTCGTATTCGTTGTTCTTCAGGTCCAGCAGGTCGCGCGGCTCGCGGTCCTTGGTGCTGGTGTCGGTGCGGCTCGACGCAGGTCCGTTCAGGCCCAGCAGAACCTTTTCGCCCTTGATCTCGCTGACCGGGACGACGTTGATGCGACCGAGGAAATCGGCGCGCTCGGTGATCTGGTCGTTGAGTTCCTGGGCGTGGGTGGGCTCCACTGCGAAGGTGCGGGCGGTGTCGTGGACGTTATAGGCCTCGGCCATGTCCTCTTGGAGTTGCTGGTACTGCGCCTGGGCGCGTTCGCTGAGGGCACCCATTAGCGCAGCCCCTTACCGCGAGCCTTGGCGGCGGCGCCAGTGGTGCGCGGGATCTTGCGCCCCTGGGCGGTGTTGAGCAGCTTGGCCATGGTGTCCTGCAGCTCGTCCATGCGGGCGCTGAGTTCCTTGGTTTCCTTGCCTTCCTTGCCCTTCTTGCGCTTGAAGTCGCGTTCTTCGTCAGCCTGGTCCACCACGTCCTGGACGGCGGCGCCGACGGCATCGACTTGTTCCTGGGTGTCGCTGGTGTCCACGTCCTCGACGACGGGTTCGATCACTGCCTGGAGCCCGGCCAGGATGATAACCAGTTGATCGTAAAGGGCCTTGAGGGCCTTGGCGGTGGCTTCATCCATTGGTTCTACCTCGTCGGATGATGGGTTTTCGGTGGGGGTGTTGGGGACGCTGAAGAGCTTGAACACGCGGGTTAGCGAGGCGATCAGGCCGCGCACCTCGGGCGCGGTCGCGCCGTCGTCTTCGCGCAGGTTGCTGAGGGGGTGGGAACTGGTGAAGAAGCGGACGCCAGCGCCGTTGGGGCGGCGGCGGGAGAAATACAGTTCCTGGGTGCGGGTGCTTGCCGGCTCGTCGGTGACGGCCATCCCGGAGAGGTAGCAGCGGCCGGAATTGCGGAAGTTCGGCCAGATCTCGATGCTGGAGAACAGGCCTTTGCCCTGGTCGTTCAGGGCCAGCAGGTCGTCGTTCGGGCGCAGGCGGGCTTCCAAGCTGACCTGGCCGGGCTCAAGTTCCGGGTCGTCCTTTGCTTCGACCAGGCGCACTTCGTAGACCGTGCCGTGGGCGCCCCTCCAGCGATCATGTTCGGCCCAGATCGTCGCCGTGTAGAAACTGCGGTCGTAGGTTTCCGCGCAGTCGCGCAGTTCCTGCTCGGTGATGACGCGCCCGTCTACGGTGTCGCCGCTGACGGCCACGCGCTTCCACGGTGAAACAAGGGAACGGGGCATTCGTGGTGCTCGGTTGGTGTCGTTGAGCGCCACGATAGGGAGCGGGGAAGGGCCAAGAAAGCGGATCCACTGCGCGTTCCTGCGATCTGATTTCGTTAGTAAAAACAGGCAGTTGCGGAGCGCGTTAGGGCGATTTTCGGCGCATAGACTGCGCCCCATGTCGTACTCAATCGAAGTGAAGGAAGCCGCCAAACGGCTGTATCTCCGGCGGGCGAAGCCGAAGGAGATACAGGCCCAGCTGGGCCTGCCCAACGTCCGCATCGTCTATTACTGGATCGCCCGGGGCGGCTGGGACGAACTGCTGACAGATGAAGAACCCCTGGCCGCGATCAGCAGGCGGATCACGCTGATTGCGGAGAAGCCTGGGGCGTTGTCGAAAGCAGACCTTGACGAACTGGACCGACTGACCTCGATCCGCGAGCGCCTGCAGAAGCAAGCGGTCAGGCCTGCGCCGTCACCTGCAGGCGAGCCCGCACCGGACGCCCGCGCCGAGCGCGGCCGGGAGCGCGGCGAGCGCCCGCCACGAGAGGGAAAACGCAAGCCCAAAAAGTTGAAGAATGACGTCTCAGGCGTGACCGAAATCGACTTCCTGGACAAGTTCACGTCGCGGATGTTCGGCTACCAGCTGGAGCTGTTCGCGGCGAAGAAGAATCCGCTTACGGCGCGGATCCGCCACATCCTGAAGTCGCGCCAGATCGGGCTGACCTACTACTTCGCCGCCGAAGCATTCATGGACGCAGTGCTGACCGGCGACAACCAGATATTCCTGTCCGCCAGCCGCGCCCAGTCCGAAGTGTTCCGGAGTTACATCGTTGCGTTCGCAGCGCAGTGGTTCGATATCGAGCTGTCCGGCAATCCCATCATACTGAGCAAGGACGGCAAGCCGTGGGCGGAACTGCGGTTCCTTTCGACGAACAGCAATACGGCGCAGAGCTACCACGGCCACGTCTACATCGACGAAGTGTTCTGGATCCCCAATTTCCAGAAGCTGCAGACGGTGGCCAGCGCGATGGCCTCGCATGCAAAGTGGCGCCTGACGTACTTCTCCACGCCCAGCGCAGTAACGCACCAGGCGTACCCGTACTGGACTGGCGAGGAGTTCCGCAACAGCAAGCGCGGAAAGAAGGCCGGGCCGTGGCCCAGCGAAGCGCAGATCCACGCCGGCGCGTTGTGCCCGGACGGGCAGTGGCGCAAGGTCATCACGATTCAAGACGCCATCGCCGGCGGCTGCAACCTGTTCGACCTGGAGCGCCTGCAACTGGAGTACGACGAAGAGCGCTTCGAACAGCTGTTCATGTGCAAGTTCATCGACAGCACCCAGGCTGCATTCGCCTTGGCCGACCTGGAGCGCTGCTATTCCGACTTGGGCCTGTGGACGGACTACGACCCGGACAGCCCGCGGCCGTTCGACAACCGCCCGGTCTGGCTTGGGTACGACCCCAGCCGAACCCGTGACGACGCGACGTGCGTTGTCGTTGCCCCGCCCCTGGAGCCGGGCGGCAAGTTCCGGATCCTGGAGAAGCACAGCTGGCGGGGTACGTCATTCACGCACCAGGCCCGGCAGATCGAGCAGTTATGTCAGCGCTTCAATGTCCAGCACATCGGCATCGACATTACCGGCGTCGGTTACGGGGTGTTCGATCTGGTGAAGGACTTCTATCCCCGGGCTACGCCTATCCACTACAGCCTGGAGGCGAAGACCGCCTTGGTGCTGAAGGCCCAGGATGTGATCCAGGGCCGGCGGATCGAGTGGGACGCAGGCTGGACCGAGGTCGCCGCCGCGTTCCTCTCGATCAAGCGCGGCACGACGGCCAGCGGCCTGATTACTTACAGCGCGTCGAGGACCGAGGCTACCGGCCACGCCGACGTGGCCTGGTCGATCATGCACGCGCTAGCCCATGAACCCCTGAACACCAACAAGCGGCGGCGCAGCCGCTATTCCCTCAGCAGCTCGACACAGGCGACCCATGGCAAAGCGAAAACCACGGCAGCAGGCACAACAGCGCAACGGTGCGCGCGCGTTCTCGTTCGGCGCACCGGAACAGGTGCTGACACAGAATATCGGCGAGTACCTGGGCGTCTTCGCCAGCGAGTGCGGGCGGATCTACCTGCCGCCCGTGTCGCGCCAGGGGCTGGCCAAGCTGCTGCGCGCAAACCCCCATCACGGCGCCATCGCACCGTTCAAGCGCAACCTGCTGTTGCGTGACTTTCTCCCGTCCCTCGGGCTCAGCGTGCAGACGATGCGCTGTGTAGGCCTGGACCATATGGTGTTCGGGGAATGCTTCCTGTACCTGCGCGAGAACATCGCCGGCCAGGTCCTGGAGCTGGAGCACCTGCCGGCGATCAACATGCGTTGCCGATTGGACGGCGGGTACACCATGTTACTGCCGCATGGTGAGGAACTGGAGTTTGACCAGGACGAAGTGCTGCACCTGAAAGAATACGACGTGGAGCAGAACATCTACGGGATACCCGACTACCTGGGCGGGCTCCAGTCGCTGCTGTTGAACGAAGCGGCGACACTGTTTCGCCGGCGCTACTACAGCAACGGAGCGCATGCCGGCTATATCTTCTATACCAACGATCCGGACTTGAGCGATGAAGACGAAGAGGAATTGAAGGCACAGATCGCGGCAAGTAAGGGTGTCGGAAACTTCCGTTCTATGTTCGTCAATATTCCCGGCGGTTCTGAAAAGGCGATCCAGATAATCCCGGTCGGCGATTTCCAGGCGAAGGACGAACTGGAGAAGGTCAAGAACATAACTCGTAATGATGTTATCGCCGCTTGGCGAATGAACCCGGCGCTGGCGGGAATCATTCCGGAGAATAGCGCTGGATTCGGTGACATTGAGAAGATCGACCGGGTGTACATGAACAACGAGATTCGGCCGATCCAACAGCTGTTTCTTCAGGTGAATGAAGTGCTCAGAGAAGACCGGCGCATTGCGTTTAAAGAAGCCTCCGCAGGCTAGCTTTATGGCAAAATAGGTTCCTGGTCGGGACCGTAGGGGGGAGATATGCGGGTCTACTGTAAGTTGTGTGGATCGAAAGCGAGAATCGCAACGCGGGAAGATATTACGCCTGAGTTCGCCAAGTTGTATTGCCAGTGTTTGGATGCTAAGGGATGCGGGCATCGTTTCGTTATGAATCTCGCGTTCTCGCATACCTTGGTTCCGGCAGCGGAGCCGCTGGAGCGAATTCTGTTTGACCGTCTCCGCGAAATGCCCCGCCACCAGCAACGAGCCTTATTCGATCAACTGGGGTTGTTGCCCTGACGCCCAATCTTCTCCAACAGTTTGGAGGTTCCCGCTAGGTCGCTGTTCACCCAGTTGATAATCACTTGAGCGCCTAGGCGCTCAGGCTCTGTTAGCGGAACGGAACCAACTGCCCCACTCACGAAACTAAGCGCGTGCTGTACGTCGTTAAGTTGGTCGCGCAGCTCAGTAATTGTGAGGTCTCCCATTTGCCGGTACTCCATGCTGGCCAATTGATGGGAGCAAACTTTATATGTCTCTATTTTGCTTGGTCAAGCACTTTTTCAGGCTTGATTTTATTTTTTGGATATGGGGCGATGAACGGTTTTTGCTGGATTCTGGAGTGTCGATATGTTTGGCGGTGGTGGCGGTTTCATTATCGATATTTCAATAGAATAATTTTCTCATTAAATGTTTTTCTGAATGGAGGATTTTTACAATGAAATTTTGCTAAATTAGTTAAATGCTGGTTTTTGGAAAATAATTTTGTGCTGATCTGGTATATAACTGGTTATGTCGTTTTAGCGCTGCAATTGCTGTGCGCTAACCTCCGCTGAAAGTGAGAAAGGGCGCCGAAGCGCCCTTTGTTATGCCTGTTCCTCCCATCCCTCCAGGTCGTGGATCCCCTCGAACCTGACCATTCCGAAGCGCCGGGCGCCGGCGGGGTCCTGCATGCCCACCAGGAACTCCCCCGGAGGCAGCGGGATCTGGACGACGCCCAGGCCGCTGAAGTAGTTGAGCACCGGCGAGGCTTCGACGATCACGAAGGTGGACGGCAGCCACAGTTGCTTGCGTGCTTGCCGATTACGCTCTTCGCTGACATTGAACACGCGGCGTTCTTGCAGGTGAACCGGCGCGCCGATCATTGGCTGATCCTCTTGTGCTGGTCGCAGATCGCGGTCCTGGTCGTCAGGAATCCGCCTCGGTCGCAGTGGTGGATCGCCTGGACGGCAGCGCCTGGGCAGGTCGCGGCCGGGGCTTTCTCGGTGCGCAGGTATCGACAGTTGCCGCATTCCGGGCGTTGGTTCACGTCTTGCCAGCGCAGGGCAAACCGCTTCTGCTCGGCCAGGGTGCCGTGACGGTCAGCTTTCATGCGTGGGCTCCCTTGCGGTAGAGCTGCAGCTCCTCTTCCAAGGCATCGATCCGTGCGTTAAGCAACTGGACCAGCCGGTCCTGGTGCTGGCGGGACTGGTCGTCGAGCAGTGTCTGTTCCAAGCGGGCGATGATTTCCGAATTCATGCTGCGATGGTTGTCCCGCGCAGTCTCCGCGACCCGGTCGCGCATGCCGTCAGGTAGGCGCACTACGAACTTCTCGGCGGTACGGGAGTTAGACATGGTGGTGTTCTCCGAACGTGATAGCAGGGGCTGTAGGACGTATGGGGCGGGCCAGCAACTGGGCGACTACTGAGACGTCCTGGTCGGTGAGTTCGCCCAGGCTGTAGGCCAGGGCGGCGACGCTCTGCAGCCTGGCCCGGGCCGCGTCCGTTTTCATGACCAGGAATGCAACCAGGGCGCCGCCGACGATGGCGGTGGCAACCAGATGGCGCGGTGCTGTGGTAGCCTTCGCGTTGCTACCGCTGGGGTGTTTCTTCATCGTGTGACTCCTTCGCTGGTGGTTGGCGTCGGGGAGCGGCTACTCCTCGACGCCTCTTCTTCATGCCGTCAGGCGTTCGGCTGTTTCGGTGCCCACATGCTGTTCAGCAGGGCCCATACCACTCGGCCGTTATCGTCGCGCTCGATGCGCTGGCGGACTTTCAACATGGCGGTCCCGTCCAGAGCGATGACCAACAGGCATTCGTCCTGCAGGATCGGATCCAGGCGCCGCAGGTCGTTCAGGTTGAAGGGGTGTGCCTCTCCATCCTCGAGGCCGAGCAGAAGGCGCCCAACGACTCCCCCTGTTTCCGTGTGACAGAGTGCTTCCGGCACCAGACGCCGCAGTACCTTGGTCGCCTGTATATCGATCAGCGACTTGACCAGTTGGGCTCCAAAGAGCTTGCCCAGGTTTTCTTCGTTCTTCGTCATCGTGTTGTCCTTCGTTGGTGGTTGAGGCGTTAAGCCGCTTCCGGGGCCCACAGCTCGATCAGGCGCTGCCAGATGGCATTGCCGTTTGGGACTCGCTCGTGGACCTCCAGCTCGGGGCTGTAATCCATGACCAGGACCGCCAGGCAGTCCTGGAACAGATCCAGGTCCAGGCCGCGCAGCTCAGTCAGGTCAAAGGGGAATTCCTCGCCGTTGTACAGCCCGAGCAGGAAGCGCCCGATGGTGCGCGCCTGGTCGGTTGGCTGGAGCGCGATGGGGGCCAGGCGGACCAGCGCCTGGTTGCCGGCGGCGATCAGGGCGGGACGCTCCTGGTCGTAGGCGTAGATCTTGGCCATGGCGGCGCTGATGGATTCGTTCATGGGGTTCTCCGTTCTCAGTGGTTGGGGGTTTCGCGGTGGTTGGCCAGCAGGCCGACCAGGATCTGGAACACGTCGTTGCCGAGCCTGCAGGCGGCCAACTGGCCGAACTCCAGGCCGGCTTCCTGATGCAGCCAGGCCGAGCGCTTGAACCCGGCCAGGCTGAGCATCGTTAGCAGCAGCGCCTGGTGGGGCTCGTCCAGGGCGTGCAGCGCTTTCAGCATCCGCGGCAGTTGGTCGTCCTCGATCTCGGGGACTTCCCAGTGACGGTCCTGCCGGGGCTGTAGCTGCGGTAGGCGCAGCAGCTTGGCGCCGCGCCGCCACCAGTAGAGAAAGTCCTGGTGCGCGGTGCTGCTGGCCAGGTCGAACGGGCCGACCAGGCGGGCCAGGTTCTGGGCGAGTGGTTGGGTGGCGTCCATCGTTGTTCTCTCCTAAAAAATCCGTTCTGCGTATGCCCTCGCCAGGTCTGGAACATCCGGAACAGCTGGGGCCGAAAAGTTGGAGGCCGCGCCATTCGTGGCCTCTAGTACTCCCCGGCTGTTCCGGTGCTACTGGAACACCTGAGAACAGGTGAAAAGTGAAAGTCGCTGTAACCCTAGTGCCACGTGGCTTACCGGCTGTTCCGATGAAAAATGCTCTTGGAACATTGCTGGAACAGGTAAGGAACAGAACTGTTCCGATTGTTCCTGTGTGTTCCAGTAGTGGTGGAACGTGTTTTTATGTTTAAGTGATTGAAAATAAAGAGATTTATATTTCATTTTTCATTTGTTCCATATGTTCCGGACAAACTGAGGGTCTACGCAGACTTCCTTGGAAAGACCTGAACCTCTAACCGCACACGAGACCTTCGCCGGGCTCACACGCACCTCTTCTGAAAGATCCAGCACTGCAGAGGGCGCTTCTCCAGGGCGGATCGAACCTTTTTGTTTTCGATGAAGGCATAGGTCTGGCTCTTGGGCAGGTCACGACGCAGCAAGGTCGAGGGTAGGAGTTCCTGCCCTGCGTTCTTCGAGGCTTGGGTGAAGTGCTCGAGGTTGATGGCAATTAAGGCTGGATCGGTCGAATGGTTGAGAGTTTCGTGGATCTCTTCCCGGGTCCCGTCCTGGTCGGTGATCGTTACCACCCGCTCATTGAGGAAGTGGTAGATGTTCCAGAACTTGGTCAGCAGCTCGGGTTCGCTACTGATGACCTGCTGCCTGTGTTGTGCGCGATTCTTGAGATGCTGGACGACTTGCAGTTGGAGTTCGTCGGTCCACCCTGGCAGCAGTCCCTGGGTCGCATAGGCTGCCGCCATAACCGTGGCGTGGCAGTCAACGATCCGGAAGTGCTTCAGCGCGCTAACGCCGAGCAAGAACTTGTGGTAGGTGTCGCGGGCTTTCCAGAAGCGCTCCAGCCACAAGGTTTCATTGGCCAGGCAGTGACGTAGGTAGCCAGCCAGGTGGCCGACCTCGAGGCGGTGCAGGCGGTCGGCGACTGCTTTCAAGGCAATGGTGTGGTGGTCCCTGGTCGCGTGCAGGTGAACGATACGGGTCAGGGTCGGTTCGCTCGCCACTACCTGATTGTTCTGCGCGATGCACAGGGCGGCGCGGAACAGAAGGCTGGCGGTTTCGGGACCGGTAGTTTTCGTACCAGTGGTGCGCAATGTGCCGTTGTAGTCGAAGAGATCCTTGTGATCGTCCCAGTTGAACTGGTTGATGATGATGCGTCCCTGGCTGTCGGTGGACTCGCTGTCGGATTCGATGAACACCACCGGCAGGTTGCTGACCTGGGCGAGTACACGGGCCAGGCCCACGTTACTGGTGCCGCCACCGTTAGGCTTGATGCCTTCATGATTGGTGCGGCCGAACAGACGCCAGAGGAAGCGCAGCAGGGACGATTTACCCGCACCGCCCTGCCCCGTGAACTCCAGGTAGGGGTAATTACCGACCATCTTCTTGATCTGTTGGGTGAACAGCGATCCGGTCCACCAGGAAAGAGCGGCCAGGCCGTTCATCTGGTGTACGGCCACCAGGTCGTCGAACCAGTCCAGGTTCACCTGCTCGCCATAGGTGATATGCAAGCTTTGCAACGCGGTTTTCAGCGCACCCTTCCCTGTGTCGAGATAGCGGTGTTCGTTGGCCAGCAGCTCGCGGCCCTTGATGAACCCGAAGTCTTGGAAGCAATAGGTGCCGGTTTCTTCGTCATACCCCACGAATGGTAGGGTCCGCACCACGTCCGGGTTCTCTGTCCACTGCTCACGAAGGATCGACAGAACCTTCTCGCCACCGTTGAACACCCCGCCAGGCGTGCGCTCAAGCAGCGTTTTGGCGAAGGCCCGCGGCTCAGCGATAGAGCCAGCTGTCAGGGCGACCGTCACGCTGTTGCGACCGTTGGGGAAGGCGACGCGGAAGAAGTATTGCTGTTCGTTGGTAATGACGTCGCTCTGGATGTATTCGAAGTGCGGTACGCAATTGGCGACCTGCTCGACGGTGGTGTGCTTCTTGAACTCTTCCAGGAAACCACCGCCCGGGGCTTCACCATCTGTCTGCAGCTCGTTCTTGTTCACCCTGGCCGAGTACAGGCGATTGCCGAACTCCAGCAGGAAGAACGACCGATTCAGGCGCTGGAACATGACATAGGCCTTGTTCAGCGGTGTGGGTGCCGTGAAAAGCCGCCCCTCGTACAGGGCATCGTTTACCAGGGTTTCGTCCAGGCGGCCGATTCGGTAGACGTCATCCCAGTCCTGTGGCTCGCCGTTGCCCTGCAGCGGCAGCAGGGCGACGGCCACCAGCTCGTTCCTTTCCGCCAACTGCTTGCGGTATTTCACCGTGAAGGTGCGGCCAGCCTTGTCGTTGTCCAGGGCGAGTGTCCACGTCACCAGCTTGCCCTGGTGCTCGTCGACGTAGGCCCAGGGGAAGTTGTTGGCCGAGATCGAGGCGATCACCTTATAGCCGGCGAGCCACAGCGCGATGGCATGGAAGATCCCTTCGACGATGAACACCTTGTCGTTCTTCTCGATGACCTGGCCAGGTGGTGTCCACCCCTTGTTCTGGTAGTTGGTGCCGTACTTGATGTGGGCCTTCTTGCCTTCGTTGGCCTGGATCCCGCGCTGGTCGATCAGGCGTTCCCAGTAGCCGTCGCACAGCGGGAACCGGACGGTTTCCACCCACTCGCCGCTCTTGGTCTTGTACCGCGCTTGCTCGTAACAACCGGCAAGTCGATCAGTGTTGAACCCGCGAGCACGCTGGAGGTAGGCGCGAGCGGTGGCGTGCGGGTCGGCCTCCGATCGGGGGAAGCGATCGGAGAGGTTTTCGAACAGGTAGGAGTAACGGTCGCGGGTCTTCTCTTCGTACTGGCACTTGTTGAGCCGATTGCATTTCAGCTGAAAGGGCTTCTGGCGACTGATGTACAGCGAGCGCTTCCCACAGCCCGGGCATACCCCGTTGTTCAGGTACTTTTCCGAAGCCTCATGCGGCTTGAAATCCAGTTCGGCGTCGCTTTCCAGCGCCGGCAGAACGTCCTGACGGTAGATCTCGTCGAACTGGTCCTGGCTTACACGTGCGTTCATTCCGGTTCCCTTACTGCTGCTGACCAGCTTTCGATTCGTTGCGCACTCGCTGCGCCTGCTCTGCAGCTTCCAGGGCCATGTGAACCATGTTGATCAGCACGGCCCCACGCGAGCCCTCCCTCTTTGGCCGTATCAGGTAATGGCCTGCCCTGATCTCGTTTTCCACAGCGCTTTTGGACTGGCCGGATCGCTTCACGAACTCGGCGACAGTCACGTATGGCGTGTCGATAGCAATCTGCATTCTGATAATCTCCTGACTGATATTTGTGGATATTTGGGTCAAAAGTACCCATACGGAACCAGTGTAAGTACCCATACGGAACCATGTCAAGAGGAAAATGCAACTAATGGAGTTAGCGGAGAAGCTGAAGGCGATTCGGATAAGGGAGGGAATGACCCAAGCGGAGCTGTGTGAGGCGACGGGTATCAGCCTGAGCAGCTACAAGAAATATGAGCTTGCCCTACGCCTTGAGGTGAGTTCCGTTGCGCTGTTGAAGATCACGGGCCATACGCGATTCAAGAAGTACGTTCTATGGCTGATGACTGGTGACACCGCGCCCGATTGCGGTCAGATCAGTCCGCTGGAGCAGCAGAAATGAAGCTGCCAGAACCGATTCGGCCGCTCTATGTCTGGTGTGGCTACTTTGTCCTGGCTTTGGGGTTGACGGCTGTAACGAGTGATGCTGAGTGGGTGAAGTCCGCGATGGCCATCTACCTAGTGTGGGCCATCGTCGAGACCATTCGATTCATCCGCCACAAGAAGAAGGGCAAGAGCAGCCAGGCGCTGGCTCAGCAGTGGATTGACGTGGCCGAGAATGGCCGTAGCTCAGAAGCACGCGCGAATAACACCTTCGAGCACAACGATGCTGAGTACATCCAAGGCGAAACGATTTGGACGGGGGCGAAGCAGATCCGCTTCAACTACCGCAACGCGCAAGGCGAGTACTCCGACCGCGAAGTGACGGTGCATAAGGTGGTGGCCGGTGAAGACGACACCTACTTTGTAGGCCTCTGCCACATGCGCAACGAGCCCCGCACCTTCCGCCTGGATCGCGTGTATCCACGCAACAAGGTTACGGATACGGCTACTGGCGAGATCAACACCCTGCGCAAGATCCTGGGCGTTAAGCGCCGGGCTCGTAGTTAAACCCATGTCGATCAAGAAACAGGACAATGGCCAGTGGTTGGTGGATTGCCGGCCAGAGGGAAGGTCAGGCCCGCGGATCCGCCGGCTGGTGAAGTCGAAGAACGAAGCCATGCACTTGGAACGTCGAATCATGGGCGACGGCTCCAAGGGCGAGTTTGAGAAGAAGCCGAAACGCGACGAACGCCGCCTGAGTGAACTGGTGGGGCTGTGGTTCACCATGCACGGCAACACCTTAAAGCAAGGCGACAAGCGACGCCGCGAAATGCTGACCACTGTGGCGCGAATCGGCGACCCGATGGTTTGCACCTTCACCGCCGAGATGTTTGCCGACTATCGTGCTGCCCGGATTGCAGGGAAGTGGGGGCGGCTCAAAACTGGGTCAGGCAAGAAGAAAGGGCAGGCGGCCAAGCCTGTAGGTGCCAAGACGTTGAACCACGAACTGGTGCACCTGCGGGCCATGTTCAATGAGCTGGAGCGTCTGGAGAAGTGGACAGGTGAGAACCCGTTGGCGAAGGTTCGAGCGCTCAAGCAGGACGAGACGGAAATGGGCTACCTGAGCCGGGAACAGATCCCGCTTTTGCTGGCCAAGCTGGATCAACACCCGTCCACGGTTGGTATGGTTGCCCGGGTCTGCTTAGCCACTGGTGCCAGGTGGTCCGAAGCAATGAATTTGACACCTCTGCAGGTGCGGGATGGTCGAATCCACTTCGTCCGCACTAAGTCGGCAAGAAACCGCGCAGTGCCGATTTCTGCAGAGCTGCAGAAGTCGCTTGAGGGGGCGCTCCCCTGGAGATCGTCCTACTCGGCGACCTACAAGGCGTTCGAGCTGGCGGTGGCCGAACTGGATCTGCAACTGCCGAAAGGGCAACTGACCCATGTGCTGCGCCATACCTTCGCAAGTCATTACATGATGAACGGTGGTGACATCCTGACCCTGCAGCGCGTGCTGGGCCACGCGACTCTCCAGATGACGATGCGCTATGCACATTTCAGCCCCGGACACTTGGCCGAAGTCGTCAACCTGAATCCCCTGGCCCAGGGGTGTGGACGTTTCGTGGACGCTGAAAAGGAATGCGAACCTGGTG
Source organism: Pseudomonas sp. KBN12P06040 (assembly GCF_037574965.1). Classification (NCBI taxonomy): domain Bacteria; kingdom Pseudomonadati; phylum Pseudomonadota; class Gammaproteobacteria; order Pseudomonadales; family Pseudomonadaceae; genus Pseudomonas; species Pseudomonas sp. KBN12P06040. The sequence continues at coordinate 5,070,842 of NZ_JBBELS010000001.1, read as the reverse complement.
TGGACGCACAGGGTCAGGCTGTAGCCCAGGTGTGAAGCGGCTTTAAGGATGAAAGGTGAGGGCGTTCACTCGCCCTCGTCAAACCTGTTGTTGATCAGTTCGACCAGCGCGTTCAACGCCTCGTCTTCCTGTTCGCCTTCGGTATGCAGGTGCAGGTTGGTGCCCTTGCCGGCAGCCAGCATCATCACGGCCATGATGCTCTTGCCGTCGACGCAGCTTTCAGGATTGCGGCCGACTCGGACCTGGCAAGGGTAGCGCCCCGCGACGCCGACGAACTTGGCCGCCGCGCGGGCGTGCAGACCGAGCTTGTTGATGATGGTGATCTCGAGGGCGGGCATCTTGGGGAGTCTGTCCTTCTTGTTATGGGCTAGCTGCTGAGATCGCGGTGGCGAATCTGCACGTTCTTCAGGGAATCCCTGAGTGCAGCGCCAATCCGCTCGGCGAGGTAGACCGAACGATGGTGCCCGCCGGTACAGCCTATCGCAACTGTTACATATGAGCGGTTACTGGCGGCGAAGCGCGGCAACCATTTGTTCAGGTAGCCGACGATGTCCTGGTACATTTCCTCGACGTCCGGCTGGGCGGCCAGATACTCGCGGACTTCCGGCTCCAGCCCCGAATGATCGCGCAACTCGGGCTTCCAGTAGGGGTTCGGCAGGCAGCGCACATCGAACACCAGGTCGGCGTCGACTGGCATGCCGCGCTTGAAGCCAAAGGATTCGACGAGGAACGCGGTGCCGGGTTCCGGCTTGTTCAACAGGCGCAGTTTGATGGTGTCGCGCAACTGATAGAGGTTGAGGCTGGTGGTGTCCAGCTTAAGGTCGGCGAGGTCGGCGATCGGTCCGAGCAATTGGCTCTCGTCGCCAATCGCCTCCGCCAGCGAACGGGTGTCGGTGGTCAGCGGGTGGCGCCGGCGGGTTTCCGAGAATCGTTTGAGCAGCGTCTCGTCGTCGGCGTCGAGATACAGCACATCGCAGTTGATGTGGTTGTCCCGCACTTCCTGCAACAGTTCGGGGAAGCGCTGCAACTGGCTGGGCAGGTTGCGGGCGTCGATCGACACCGCCACCTGTGGCTGCAGTAGCTCCGTGTGCAACAGGGCGCGCTGCGCCAGGTCGGGAAGCAGGCTGGCGGGAAGGTTGTCGATGCAATAGAAGCCGTTGTCTTCGAGGACGTTCAGGGCGGTGCTCTTGCCCGAGCCCGAGCGGCCGCTGACGATGATCAGGCGCATGTCATTGCCCGTTCTGTACGTCTACCACGATCTGATAAAGCGCTTCGGCAGTGGGAGCGCTGCGCAGGCGGTCGCGTACGTCGGCACGGTCGAGCATGGCGGCGATCTGCCGGAGCAGTTCGAGATGTTCCTCGGTCGCGGCCTCCGGTACCAGCAGGACGAAGAGCAGGTCGACCGGCGCGCCGTCCAGCGCGTCGAAGTCCACGGGAGCATCCAGGTGCAGCACGGCGCTGATGGGGCTCTGGCAGCCAGACAGGCGGCAGTGCGGAATGGCGATGCCATTGCCGAAGCCGGTGGAGCCGAGTTTTTCCCGGGCCACCAGGTTTTCGAAGATGGTCTGGGCGTCGAACTCCGGCAGCTCCCTGGCTACCAGGTTGGCGATTTGTTCGAGTACGCGTTTCTTGCTGCCGCCCGGCACGTTCACGAGGGAACGGCCGGGGGTCAGGATTTGCTCAAGTCGGATCATAGGGGAGGGGAGATCAGCGGGCGCCTACGCCTTGCTGCCGTTCGAGATACTTCTCTTTGTGTTTGATCAGTTGACGGTCGAGTTTGTCGATCAGCAGGTCGATGGCCGCGTACATGTCCTCATGTTCCGCATTGGCTACGATCTCGCCACCGGCGATGCGCAGGGTGGCTTCGATCTTCTGCTTCAGTTTCTCGACCTCCATGATCACCTGAACATTGGTGATCTTGTCGAAATGGCGCTCCAGACGGCTCAGTTTCTCGCCGACATAGTCGCGCAGGGCGTCGGTCACATCCAGTTGATGGCCACTGATGTTGACTTGCATACCGCGTTCTCCTTGTTGCCCGTGTGTAAGTGGCAGGTTAGCAACCTGCCTCCGGAACACCTTGGCGTGGATCAACGTCACACCAGTCGCTTGCGCTCGCTCGAAGGGGCTATGCCCAGGGATTCGCGGTATTTGGCGACGGTGCGGCGAGCCACTTGAATGCCCTGTGCCTCCAGTAAACCAGCGATCTTGCTGTCGCTCAATGGCTTTTTCGCATTTTCCGCGGCCACCAGTTTCTTGATGATCGCGCGGATCGCGGTGGACGAGCATTCCCCGCCTTCGGCGGTGCTGACGTGACTTGAAAAGAAATATTTCAGCTCGAAAATGCCGCGCGGCGTATGCATGTATTTCTGCGTGGTGACCCGCGAAATGGTCGATTCGTGCATGCCCACCGCTTCGGCGATGTCATGCAGGACCAGCGGCTTCATGGCTTCTTCGCCGTAGTCGAGGAAACCGCGCTGGTGCTCGACGATCTGGGTGGCGACCTTCATCAGCGTTTCGTTGCGGCTCTGCAGGCTCTTGATGAACCAGCGGGCTTCCTGCAACTGGTTGCGCATGAAGGTATTGTCGGCGCTGCTATCGGCGCGGCGGACCATGCCGGCGTAGGTGGCGTTGACGCGCAGGCGCGGCATCGCCTCCTGGTTCAGCTCGACCAGCCAGCGCTCGTTGTCCTTGCGCACGATGACGTCGGGGACGATGTATTCGGCTTCGCTCGATTCGATCTGCGAACCGGGCCGGGGATGCAGGCACTGGATCAGCTCGATGACCTGACGCAGTTCGTCTTCCTTGAGCTTCATGCGCCGCATCAATTGGCTGTAGTCGCGGCCGCCGAGCAGGTCGAGGTAGTCGGATACCAGGCGCAGCGCTTCGTTCAGCCAGGGCGTGGTGGACGGCAACTGGCGCAGTTGCAGCAGCAGGCACTCGCGCAGGTTGCGGGCGCCGATGCCGGCGGGTTCCAGTTGCTGGATGCGGCGCAGCACGACTTCCACTTCGTCGAGCTCGACGTCCAGTTCCGGATCGATGGCGGCGAGGATTTCTTCGAGGGACTCTTCGAGGTAGCCATCGTTGTTGATGCTATCGATGATGGTCACCGCGATCATCCGATCGGTGTCCGACATCGGTGCCAGGTTGACCTGCCAGAGCAGGTGGCTGTGCAGGCTCTCGCCGCTGCTGGTGCGCGCGGTGAAGTCCCATTCGTCATCGTCGTTGCTGGGCAGGCTGCTGGCGCTGGTCTGGTAGATGTCTTCCCAGGCGGTATCCACCGGCAACTCGCTGGGTATGCGTTCGCTCCACTGGTCGTCGTCGAGGCTTTCGACGCTGGGCGTGGCGCTTTCCTGGAGAGGGCTCTCCTGGGGCGCGCTGGCCGCCTGTTCGGCGCCATCGGCGAGAGGGTCGCTGTTGTCGAAATCGTCGCCGTCTTCCTGGCGTTCGAGCATGGGATTGGATTCCAGCGCTTCCTGGATTTCCTGCTGGAGGTCCAGGGTGGATAGCTGGAGGAGGCGTATGGCCTGTTGCAGCTGCGGCGTCATCGTCAGCTGCTGGCCCATCTTGAGGACTAGCGATGGTTTCATGGCTGAGGGCTTAGTACCTTATTCGCTGGTACCGGATGGCACCATCCACTACTACGGGTGCCGAGGTGGCGGCACCGCCAGGAAGCAAATTATATGCCTGAATTTTCGTACTTTGCCTAGGGTTGCTCTGAATAAATCATCCGCTCCAGGCGGCACTCGCGGTTGCGAAACCGCGGGCGAGCGGAACCGCTCCGGCGAGGCCGGAGGGCGCGCTAGGAGATTTCTTCAGAGGCGGAACTCGTGCCCCAGGTAGACTTCCTTGACCAGGTCGTTGGCGAGGATGCTCTCGGCATCCCCCTCCGCGATCAACTGCCCATCATTGACGATATACGCCGTTTCACAGATGTCCAGGGTCTCGCGGACGTTGTGGTCGGTGATGAGGATGCCGATACCCTTCGCCTTGAGGTGATGGATGATCTGCTTGATGTCGCCGACCGAGATCGGGTCCACGCCGGCGAAGGGCTCGTCGAGGAGGATGAATTTCGGCGCGCTGGCCAGGGCGCGGGCGATTTCCACCCGGCGTCGTTCGCCGCCGGACAGGCTCATGCCGAGGTTGTCGCGGATGTGGTGGATGTGGAATTCCTGCAGCAGGCCTTCCAGGGCTTCCTTGCGACCGTTGCGATCGAGGTCGCTGCGGGTCTCGAGGATCGCCATGATGTTGTCGGATACCGACAGCTTGCGGAAGATCGAGGCTTCCTGCGGCAGGTAGCCGATGCCGGCCCGGGCGCGCCCGTGCATCGGCAGGTGGGTGACGTTCTGCTCGTCGATGCGGACCACGCCCTGGTCGGCCTGGACCAGGCCGACGATCATGTAGAAGCAGGTGGTCTTGCCGGCACCGTTCGGACCGAGCAGGCCGACGATCTGCCCGCTATCGATGGACATGCTGACGTCGCGGACGACTTGCCGGCCTTTATAGCTTTTGGCCAGGTGCTGGGCTTTGAGCGTTGCCATTACTGGGCCTTTTTCTTCGGCTGGATGACCATGTCGATGCGCGGGCGCGGGCTGGTCACCTGGGAGCCGGTGGCACGACCCGCGTTGACGATCTGGCGCTGGGTGTCATAGACGATCTTCTCGCCTTCGAAGGTGTTGCCTTCCTGGATCACCTTGGCCTGGTCGATCAGCACGACCCGGTTCTGCGTGACGAAGTACTGGATGGTCAGGCCATAGGCCTTGGTCACGTCCTTGTCCGGAGCGGGTTTCTGCTCGTAGTAGGCAGGCTTGCCGACCGAGGTCACGACCTCGATGTCGCCGTTCTTGTCCTGTTTCAGGGTCACGGTGTTGCCGGTCAGCTTGGTGCTGCCCTGGGTCACCACGACGTCGCCGCGGTAGACCGCGACGCCCTGCTTGTCGTCCAGTTCGGCGCTGTCGGCCTGGACGCGGATCGGTTGTTCGCGGTCCGAAGGCAGGGCCAAGGCCATGGAGCTGCCGAGGGCGGCAGTCAGACCGAAAATAAGGGGGAGGGTATTAACGAACCTCATGCTGACCTCTTACGTTGGACAGCAGGTGCATCCGGCTGTCTTTCAGATACGCTTTCATTCCAACAGCCGTCGTCACTCCATTGGCCGCGTCGATTTTAACGGCTTGCTCGGTCTGTGCATAATTCTTGTCGGGGAATACGGTCAGCCGAGTGGTGGTCAGGATGCTTGGTTGGCCCTTGGCATCGGTACGTGCGACGCGCACGTCGTCGATGAGTTCGACCTCCTTGCCTTTCGGTCCGACTTCGGCGCGGGCGCTCTGGATGTGCCAGGGTTGCACGTTGCCACGGAAGAGCAGCAGGTCGGGGGTGGTGACGAAAGTGATGTCCGTGGCTTTCTGGTGCTCCAGCTTCACCGCGGTCATCTCGTAGTCGAGGCTGCCGTCCTCCTGGTACTGGAGGCTATGGGCATTCTCGGCATAGTAGTCGATGGTGTTGTCCTGGCCGGGGCGGGTCGGCTGTTCGTTGAACAGCTCGAGCCCGACGTTCCAGTAGTAGCCCGCGACGATCAGCAACAGGGCGATCAGGGCGAGCAGCAGTTTCTGGCGTAGTGTCTTCGGCATGGTCGGCTCTACAGATAGGCGCCCTGGGCGGCTTCGAGCGTACCCTGGGCGCGCATGATCAGTTCGCAGAACTCGCGGGCGGCGCCTTCGCCGCCGCGGGCCGCGGTGACGCCATGGGCATGCTGGCGCACGAACGGGTCGGCACTGGCTACCGCCATGCCCAGGCCGACGCGGCGGATCACCGGCAGATCGGGCAGGTCGTCGCCAAGGTAGGCGACTTGCTCATAGCCTAGTCCGAGTTCGCCGAGAAGTTCGTCGAGGACGGCGAGCTTGTCTTCCCGGCCCTGATAGAGGTGCTGGATGCCCAGGTTGCGCGCGCGCCGTTCGACCACCGGAGTGACGCGGCCGGTGATGATGGCGGTGCGCACGCCGGAGGCGATGAGCATCTTGATGCCATGTCCGTCCAGGGTGTTGAAGGTCTTGAACTCGCTGCCGTCGACGAGGAAATACAGCTTGCCGTCGGTCAGCACGCCGTCGACGTCGAAGATCGCCAGGCGTATCCGGCGGGCCCGGACCGGGAGTTCCGCGGCCGAATGGGTATCGCTCATTACATCACTCCTGCGCGCAACAGGTCGTGCATGTTCAGGGCGCCGACCGGACGGTCGTCCGCGTCGACCACCACCAGTGCGCCGATCTTGTTGTCTTCCATGATCTTCAGGGCTTCCGCGGCGAGAATTTCGGCGCGGACGGTCTTGCCGTGGACGGTCATCACCTGGTCGATGGTGACCTGGCGGACGTCGATGCCCCGATCCAGGGCGCGACGCAGGTCGCCATCGGTGAAAATGCCGGCAAGCTTGCCATGTTCGTCGAGCACTACGGTCATGCCCAGGCCCTTGCGGGTCATTTCCATCAGTGCGCCGGTCAGCGAGGTGCCGAGCAGCACCTGCGGCAGCCCTTCGCCGACGTGCATGACGTCTTCCACCTTCAGCAGCAGTCGGCGGCCCAGCGCACCGCCCGGGTGCGAGAAGGCGAAGTCTTCCGCGGTAAAGCCGCGAGCTTCGAGCAGGGCGATCGCCAGGGCGTCGCCGAGGACCAGGGTTACGGTGGTGGAGGAGGTCGGGGCCAGGTTCAGTGGACAGGCTTCCTGGCCGACACTGGCGTCCAGGTTCACTTCCGCAGCCTTGGCCAGGGGCGACTCGGGGTTACCGGTCATGCTGATCAGGGTGATGCCCAGGCGCTTGATCAGAGGCAACAGGGTGACGATTTCGGCAGTCGAGCCGGAGTTGGACAGGGCGAGGACCACGTCGTCCTTGGTGATCATGCCCATGTCGCCGTGGCTGGCCTCGGCCGGATGCACGAAGAAGGAGGGGGTGCCGGTGCTGGCCAGGGTAGCGGCGATCTTCTTGCCGATGTGACCGGACTTGCCCATGCCGACGACGACGACCCGGCCCTTGCCGGCCAGCAGCAGTTCGCAGGCCTTGACGAAATCGTCGCCAATCCGCGCCAGCAGGCTGTCTACCGCGTCGCGCTCGAGGCCGATGGTGCGCTGGGCGGAATGGATGAAATCGAGGTTCTGGCTCATGTTCAACGAATGTGGCGCCTGGATTAAAGGCGGGATTATAACGGGAAAGCGTGTCCCGCTTACACCAGCCATGCTGTGAAGTCGGTCCGCATCCCCCGCGGCGCAATGTTGTATGGACTGCAATGCTCTGTTACGCCGCCGTTATCTGCACTCCGCGCTATGACTGCATAAATGTCGATATATTCGACGTCGACGCGATTTTTTTCTGTCCGTAGTGAACCTGAAGTGTGCGATATGTCCTAAAGGGCTGAGAGAACGCTCCGAACAAGCTGAATCCAAGCTGAACGGCACGGTGCCAGGCCTTGGGCCAGAACCCGCCGCAGTGCTATAGTCCGCGCCCATTCGACCCCTCCGGGATGCGTGCCTTTGCAACGGGCAAGGCGTCCAGCATGGACGGGTCGCATCGCAAGGAGTCCTGATGAGCACCGATAGTGCCTACGCGGTCGAGTTGAAGGGCCTGACCTTCAAGCGCGGATCGCGGGCGATTTTCGACAACATCGATGTGCGTATCCCGCGCGGAAAGGTGACCGGCATCATGGGCCCGTCCGGTTGCGGCAAGACCACGTTGCTGCGGCTGATCGCCTCCCAGTTGCGTCCTTCGAAGGGGGAGGTCTGGGTCAACGGGCAGAACCTGCCGCAGCTTTCGCGCGGCGACCTGTTCGACATGCGCAAGCAGTTCGGCGTGCTGTTCCAGAGCGGGGCGCTGTTCACCGATCTCGACGTCTTCGAGAACGTCGCGTTTCCGCTGCGCGTGCATACCCAGCTGCCGGAAGAGATGATCCGCGACATCGTCCTGATGAAGCTTCAGGCCGTCGGCCTGCGCGGCGCCGTGGAACTGATGCCGGACGAGCTTTCCGGCGGCATGAAGCGCCGCGTCGCCCTGGCCCGGGCGATCGCCCTGGACCCGCAGATCCTGCTCTACGACGAGCCGTTCGTGGGGCAGGATCCGATCGCCATGGGCGTCCTGGTGCGCCTGATCCGCCTGCTCAACGATGCCCTCGGCATCACCAGCATCGTGGTTTCCCATGACCTGGCCGAGACCGCCAGCATCGCCGACTACATCTATATCGTCGGCGACGGCCGGGTACTTGGCCACGGGACGCCGGACGTCCTCAAGGAAACCGACGATCCTCGTATCCGCCAGTTCGTCAAGGGAATCCCGGATGGTCCCGTTCCGTTCCATTATCCGGCCCGCGACTACCGGGCCGACCTGCTGGGAGAGCGCTGATGCGTAGAGTCTCTCCCCTCGAACGTATCCGCCTGTTCGGCCGCGCCGGCCTGGACGTGGTCGCCGCGCTCGGCCGCTCGACCCTGTTCCTCGGCCACGCCCTGCTCGGCCGACGCACGCCAGGCACCGGTTTGCACCTGCTGGTGAAGCAACTCTACTCGGTAGGCGTGCTGTCGCTGGCGATCATCGTCGTCTCGGGCCTGTTCATTGGCATGGTGCTGGCCCTGCAGGGCTACAACATCCTGATTTCCTATGGTTCCGAGCAGGCGGTCGGGCAGATGGTGGCCCTGACCCTGCTGCGCGAACTGGGGCCGGTGGTGACCGGCCTGCTGTTCGCCGGCCGTGCCGGCTCTGCGCTTACCGCGGAAATCGGCAACATGAAGGCCACCGAACAGCTTTCCAGCCTGGAAATGATCGGTGTCGACCCGCTCAAGTACATCGTCGCGCCGCGCCTGTGGGCCGGTTTCATCTCCATGCCGCTGCTCGCCGCGATCTTCAGCGTGGTCGGCATCTGGGGCGGGGCGATGGTCGCGGTCGACTGGCTGGGCGTATACGAGGGGTCGTTCTGGGCGAACATGCAGAACAGCGTGCAGTTCACCGAGGATGTGCTCAACGGCGTGATCAAAAGTATCGTATTCGCCTTCGTGGTGACCTGGATCGCGGTCTACCAAGGCTACGACTGCGAGCCGACCTCGGAAGGAATCAGCCGGGCGACGACTCGGACCGTGGTCTATGCCTCCCTGGCGGTGCTGGGGCTCGACTTCATTCTGACTGCTTTGATGTTTGGAGATTTCTGAATGCAAACCCGCACCCTGGAAATCGGTGTCGGCCTGTTCCTCCTGGCCGGCCTGCTGGCCCTGTTGCTGCTGGCCCTGCGGGTCAGCGGCCTGAGCGTGGGCAACGCCGGCGATACCTACAAGGTCTACGCCTACTTCGACAACATCGCCGGTGTTACCGTGCGCGGCAAGGTCACCCTGGCCGGCGTGACGATCGGCAAGGTGACGGCGGTCGACCTGGATCGCGACAGCTACACTGGTCGCGTGACCATGGAGATCAACCAGAACGTGAACAACCTGCCGGTCGATTCCACGGCGTCGATCCTGACCGCCGGCCTGCTGGGCGAGAAATACATCGGCATCAGCGTCGGCGGCGACGAGGACGTTCTGAAGGACGGCAGCACCATCCACGACACCCAGTCGGCGCTGGTGCTGGAAGACCTGATCGGCAAGTTCCTGCTGAACTCGGTTAACAAAGACGAAGCCAAAAAGTGAGGTTTTCTTCCATGCTGACTCTTCTGCGTCGCGGCCTGCTGGTGTTCCTGGCGGCTTTCCCGCTGCTTTCCATGGCGGCGCCGACCCCGCAACAGGTGGTGCAGGGCACGGTCGACGAACTGCTTTCCGACATCAAGGCCAACAAGGCCGCCTACAAGGCCGATCCGCAAAAGCTCTACGCCACTCTCGACCGTATCCTCGGGCCGGTGGTCGATGCCGAGGGCATCGCCAAGAGCGTGATGACCGTCAAGTATTCGCGCCAGGCCTCACCCGAGCAGATCAAGCGCTTCGAGGAAGTGTTCAAGAACAGCCTGATGCAGTTCTACGGCAACGCGCTGCTCGAATACGACAACCAGGACATCCGCGTGCTGCCTAGCTCGGCCAAGCCGAGCGACGATCGCGCCAGCGTCAACATGGAAATCCGTGACAGCAAGGGCACGGTTTACCCGGTCTCCTACACCATGACCAACCTGGCCGGTGGCTGGAAGGTCCGCAACGTGATCATCAACGGCATCAACATCGGCAAGCTGTTCCGCGACCAGTTCGCCGACACCATGCAGAAGAACCGCAACGACCTCGAGAAGACCATCGCCGGCTGGGGTGAGGTGGTCGCCAAGGCCAAGGAAACCGCGAAAGCGGAAGAGGCCGGGGCGAAATGAGCCAGGCCAGCCTGCGCGAAGGCGCGGCCGGCGAACTGCAGCTCGCCGGCGTGCTCGACTACAGCAGCGGGCCGGCGTTGCGCGAGCAGGGCGGTCGGCTGATCCGCGCCAGCCAGGCGGCGGAACTGGTCGTCGACTGCTCGGCGGTGGAGCGCTCCAGCAGCGTGGGCATTTCCCTGTTGCTGGCCTTCATGCGCGACGCACGCAAGGCCGGCAAGGTCCTGAGCGTCAGGGCCTTGCCGGACGACATGCGGGAGATTGCCAAGGTCAGCAGCCTTCTGGAGATCCTGCCTCTGCAGGAATGACCGGCCGGTGGAACGAGCGGCCCTCCGTCTGCGCGTCCCTTCCTGGGGTTCGCAGGCGGAGGGCTTTTTTGTATGATGGCCGACCGTGCGCGTAGGGCGCCCGATTGAGGTTGAGCATGCAGGCCGAAGACGTTAAGAGCCTTCTCCAGGAAAAACTCCCCGGCACCCAGGTGGAAGTCGAGGGCGAAGGGTGCAATTTCCAACTGAATCTGATCAGCGACGAACTGGCCGGCCAGAGCCCGGTCAAGCGTCAGCAGCAGGTCTACGCCCATTTGAACGCCTGGATCGCCGATGGCAGCATCCATGCCGTCACCATGAAATTCTTCAGCCGCGCCGCCTGGGCCGAGCGTTCCTGAGCCCACGGGGGATCATTGCAATGGATAAACTGATTATTACCGGCGGTAACCGCCTCGATGGCGAAATCCGCATTTCCGGCGCGAAGAACTCGGCGCTGCCGATCCTGGCCGCGACCCTGCTGGCCGATACTCCGGTCACCGTCTGCAACCTGCCGCACCTGCACGACATTACCACCATGATCGAACTGTTCGGCCGCATGGGCGTGCAGCCGATCATCGACGAGAAGCTCAACGTCGAAGTCGACGCCAGCAGCATCAAGACCCTGGTCGCGCCGTACGAACTGGTGAAGACCATGCGTGCCTCGATCCTGGTGCTGGGCCCGATGCTGGCGCGCTTCGGCGAGGCCGAAGTGGCCCTGCCGGGCGGTTGCGCGATCGGTTCGCGTCCGGTCGACCTGCATATCCGCGGTCTCGAGGCCATGGGCGCGCAGATCGAGGTCGAAGGCGGCTACATCAAGGCCAAGGCGCCCGCCGGCGGCCTGCGTGGCGGTCACTTCTTCTTCGATACCGTCAGCGTGACCGGCACCGAGAACCTGATGATGGCCGCCGCGCTGGCCAACGGCCGCACCGTGCTGCAGAACGCCGCTCGCGAGCCGGAGGTGGTCGACCTGGCCAACTGCCTGAACGCCATGGGCGCCAACGTCCAGGGCGCTGGCTCCGATACCATCGTCATCGAAGGTGTGAAGCGCCTCGGCGGCGCTCGCTACGACGTACTGCCCGACCGTATCGAGACCGGCACCTACCTGGTGGCCGCGGCCGCGACCGGCGGCCGGGTGAAGTTGAAGGATACCGATCCGACCATCCTCGAGGCGGTCCTGCAGAAGCTGGAAGAGGCCGGTGCTCACATCAGCACCGGCAGCAACTGGATCGAGCTGGACATGAAGGGCAACCGGCCGAAGGCGGTCAACGTGCGTACCGCGCCGTACCCGGCGTTCCCCACCGACATGCAGGCCCAGTTCATCTCCATGAACGCGGTTGCCGAAGGCACCGGCGCGGTCATCGAGACGGTCTTCGAGAACCGCTTCATGCATGTTTACGAAATGAACCGCATGGGTGCGCAGATCCTCGTCGAAGGCAACACCGCCATCGTCACCGGCGTACCCAAGCTCAAGGGCGCTCCGGTCATGGCGACCGACCTGCGCGCATCCGCGAGCCTGGTGATCGCCGGCCTGGTGGCCGAGGGCGACACCCTGATCGATCGCATCTACCACATCGACCGTGGCTACGAGTGCATCGAAGAGAAACTCCAGCTGCTCGGCGCCAAGATCCGCCGCGTACCGGGCTAGCGGAGGCTGTCGCGCAAATGCTGACCATCGCCTTGTCCAAGGGCCGGATTCTCGACGATACCCTGCCGCTGCTCGCAGCGGCGGGCATCGTGCCGTCGGAGAACCCGGACAAGAGCCGCAAGCTGATCATCCCGACGTCCCTGCCCGATGTGCGCCTGCTCATCGTGCGCGCCACCGACGTGCCGACCTATGTCGAGCATGGCGCCGCCGATCTCGGCGTGGCCGGCAAGGACGTGCTGATGGAGTACGGCGGCCAGGGACTCTACGAACCGCTGGACCTGCGTATCGCCAACTGCAAGCTGATGACCGCCGGCGCCATTGGCGCGCCTGAACCCAAGGGACGCCTGCGGGTGGCCACCAAGTTCGTCAATGTCGCCAAGCGCTACTACGCCGAGCAGGGCCGCCAGGTCGACGTGATCAAGCTGTACGGCTCGATGGAGCTGGCGCCCCTGGTCGGTCTCGCCGACAAGATCATCGACGTCGTGGATACCGGCAATACCCTGCGCGCCAACGGCCTGGAGCCCCAGGAACTGATCGCCACGATCAGCTCGCGCCTGGTGGTCAACAAGGCCTCGATGAAGATGCAGCACGGTCGCATCCAGTCGCTGATCGATACCCTGCGCGACGCCGTCGAGGCGCGACACCGTCACTGATACCCGTGCGGCTCCGCGCCGCACCTGCCTATCCGTGTCATAGCCAAATTTTCTCGGGTGCCCGCACGGTGGGCTTGGTAGTCTAGCGGCGCCCGAGACAACGCCATCCATAAAAGAGGCTCGCTATGACCGCTCCCTTCGCTATCCGTCGACTCAATGCCGCTGATCCGGACTTCGGGCGTCATCTGGATCATCTGCTGAGCTGGGAAAGTGTCTCCGACGATTCGGTCAACCAGCGCGTCCTCGACATCATCGCCGCCGTACGCAGCCGTGGCGACGCCGCCGTGGTCGAGTTCACCCAGCGCTTCGACGGTCTCCAGGCCGCCTCGATGGCCGACCTGATCCTGCCGCGCGAGCGCCTGGAGCTGGCTCTCACCCGTATCACCGTAGCCCAGCGCGAAGCCCTGGAAGTCGCCGCCGAGCGCGTGCGCAGCTACCACGAGAAGCAGAAGCAGGGTTCCTGGCGCTACACCGAGGCCGACGGCACGGTGCTCGGCCAGCAGGTCACCCCGCTGGACCGCGCCGGGCTCTATGTGCCGGGCGGCAAGGCGTCCTACCCGTCCTCGGTGCTGATGAACGCGATCCCGGCCAAGGTCGCCGGGGTGTCCGAAGTGGTCATGGTCGTACCGACCCCGCGCGGCGAGATCAACGAGATCGTCCTCGCCGCCGCCTGCATCGCCGGTGTCGACCGTGTCTTCACCATCGGCGGGGCACAGGCCGTGGCCGCGTTGGCCTACGGCACCGAAAGCGTGCCGCGGGTGGACAAGATCGTCGGCCCCGGCAACATCTACGTGGCCACCGCCAAGCGTCACGTGTTCGGCCAGGTCGGCATCGACATGATCGCCGGTCCCTCGGAAATCCTCGTGGTCTGCGATGGCCAGACCGATCCCGACTGGATCGCCATGGACCTGTTCTCCCAGGCCGAACACGACGAAGACGCCCAGTCGATCCTGGTCAGTCCGGACGCGGCGTTCCTGGACCGCGTCGCGGACAGCATCGCCCGCCTGCTGCCGACCATGGAGCGCGCCGAGATCATCCGCACCTCCCTGGAGGGGCGTGGCGCGCTGATCCAGGTCGCCGACCAGGCCCAGGCCTGCGCGGTGGCCAACCGCATCGCCCCGGAACACCTGGAACTGTCGGTGGCCGATCCGGAAAGCTGGCTGCCGGAGATCCGCCATGCCGGTGCGATCTTCATGGGCCGCTACACTGCCGAGGCCCTGGGCGACTACTGCGCCGGCCCGAACCACGTGCTGCCGACCTCCGGTACCGCGCGTTTCTCTTCGCCGCTGGGGGTATATGACTTCCAGAAGCGTTCGTCGATCATCAACTGCTCGGCCGAGGGCGCTTCGGTCCTCGGTCGCACCGCTTCGGTGCTGGCTCGCGGCGAGTCGTTGACCGCCCACGCGCGCAGCGCCGAATACCGCATCCTCGACGAGAAGGAGGCCTGAGCATGAGCAAATTCTGGAGTCCCTTCGTCAAGGACCTGGTGCCTTATGTGCCGGGCGAGCAGCCGAAGCTGTCGCGGCTGGTCAAGCTGAACACCAACGAGAATCCCTACGGTCCGTCGCCACAGGCGCTCGCCGCGATGCAGGCGGAACTCAACGACGACCTGCGCCTGTATCCCGATCCCAACGGCGAGCGGTTGAAGCAGGCGGTCGCCGCGCACTACGGCGTACAGGCCAACCAGGTGTTCGTCGGCAACGGCTCCGACGAGGTGCTCGCGCACATTTTCCATGGCCTGTTCCAACACGACCTGCCGCTGCTGTTCCCGGACGTGACCTACAGCTTCTACCCGGTCTATTGCGGCCTGTACGGGATCGCGCACGAGAAGATCGCGCTGGATGAAAGGTTCCGCATCCGCGTCGAAGACTACGCGCGGCCCAACGGCGGGATCATCTTCCCCAATCCGAACGCGCCGACCGGCTGCCTGCTGCCGCTGGACGCCATCGAAGCGATGCTGAAGGCGTCGCCGGATTCGGTGGTGGTGGTCGACGAGGCCTATGTCGACTTCGGTGGCGAGAGCGCCATCGCCCTGATCGATCGCTACCCGAACCTGCTGGTCACCCAGACGCTGTCCAAGTCGCGCTCCCTGGCCGGCCTGCGGGTCGGCCTGGCGGTCGGCCATGCCGATCTGGTCGAGGCGCTGGAGCGGATCAAGAACAGCTTCAATTCCTATCCGCTGGATCGCCTGGCGATCGCCGGCGCGGCGGCGGCTTTCGAGGACGACGCCTATTTCCGTCGGACCTGCCAGGCAGTGATCGATAGCCGCGAGGCGTTGAGCGCCTCTTTGCAGGCGCTGGGCTTCGAGGTGCTACCGTCGGCCGCCAACTTCGTCTTCGCCCGTCATCCGCGGCACGATGCCGGGCAGATTGCCTCGACCCTGCGCAAGCAGGGAGTGATCGTCCGCCATTTCAAGCAGGCGCGGATCGACCAGTTCCTGCGTATCACCATCGGCAGTCCGGAGCAGAACCAGGCGCTACTGGACGCCCTGCACTTCCTCAAGTGATACGAAAACGGCGCCCGAGGGCGCCGTTTTCAATGGCGGGGATCACTCGCCGCCGTCCTGTTTCTGCTGTGGAGCCGGTGCCGGCGGCGGACGCAGGCCGACCTCGGCGGTCAGGTTGACCTTCTGTCCGTTGCGCAGCACCACGATGCTGATCTTCTGTCCCGGACGGGTGCGCGCCACCTGGTTCATCGAGCGGCGGCCGTCGCTGGCTTCCTGCTTGTCGATGGTCAGGATCACGTCGCCCGGCAGCAGGCCGCCGCGCGCCGCCGGACCGTCGCGATAGACGCCGGCGACGACGATCCCGGCGGTTTCGCCGAGGCCCAGGGACTCCGCCAGTTCCGGGGTCAGCGCCTTGACCTCGACGCCGAGCCAGCCGCGGATCACCTGGCCGTGCTCGATGATCGACTGCATGACCTCCAGGGCCAGCTTGGTCGGGATGGCGAAGCCGATACCCTGGGAGCCGCCGGACTTGGAGAAGATCGCCGTGTTGATGCCGATCAGGTTGCCGGCAGCGTCCACCAGCGCGCCGCCGGAGTTACCGGGGTTGATCGCCGCGTCGGTCTGGATGAAGTCTTCGTAGGTGTTCAGGCCGAGCTGGTTGCGTCCGGTGGCGCTGATGATGCCCATGGTCACGGTCTGGCCGACGCCGAACGGGTTGCCGATGGCGAGGCAGACGTCGCCGGTGCGAATGCCGTCGGAGCGGCCGAGGGTCATCGCCGGCAGGTTCTTAAGGTCGATCTTCAGCACGGCCAGGTCGGTTTCCGGGTCGCTGCCGACCAACTGGGCGATGGTCTCGCGGCCGTCGCGCAAGGCCACGATGATCTGGTCGGCGCCAGCGGTCACGTGGTTGTTAGTCAGCAGGTAGCCTTCCGCGCTCATGATCACCGCCGAGCCGAGGCTCGATTCCATGCGCTTCTGTTGCGGCAGGTTGTCGCCGAAGAAGCGGCGGAACATCGGGTCGTCGAACAATGGGTGGGAGGGCTTGCTGACCATCTTGGTGGTGTACAGGTTGGCCACTGCCGGAGCCGCCCGGCTCACCGCATTGGCATAGGACACCGGGCCTTCCTGCAGACGGCTGAGCAGAGGCGCCTGCTCGACGTGCACCTCCTGGCGTGGCAGGCCGACCAGCTCGGGGTTGCGCTGGATGATCAGCAGGGCCAGCAGCACGCCGACCAGCACGGGCCAGCCGAGGAAACGCAGGGCCTTGGGCATCGGGACAATCCTTGGGGTTGCGAGGCCGAAAAGCGGCCGATAAGGTGGCGCCCATTATAGGGGGAAGCCGTCCATTAGAGGAGCGGCGCGCCCTGCCTGAATGAAGAGGAATTTGCATGGCTATCGCCCTGAGCACCCTGGTCGAAGAGGCCGACCGTTATCTGGATGCCGCGCGCATCCAGGACTACTGCCCGAACGGCCTGCAGGTCGAGGGCCGGCCGCAGGTGCGGCGGATCGTCAGCGGGGTCACTGCCAGCCAGGCGCTGCTGGATGCCGCCGTGGAGGCCGACGCCGACGTGGTGCTGGTGCATCACGGCTACTTCTGGAAGGGTGAGAATCCCTGCGTGGTCGGCATGAAGCAACGGCGCCTGAAGACCCTGCTGAACAACGATATCAGTCTGCTGGCTTACCACCTGCCGCTGGATCTGCATCCGGAGGTGGGCAACAACGTGCAGCTCGCCCGGCAGCTCGGCTTCGAAGTGGAAGGGCCGTTGGAGCCGGGCAACCCGCGTTCCATCGTCCTCCTCGGTTCGCTTGCCGAGCCGATGCAGCCTGCCGATTTCGCTCGGCATGTGCGCGATGCGCTGGGGCGCGAGCCGCTGCTGGTCGACGCCGGCCAGCCGGTCCGACGCATCGCCTGGTGCACCGGCGGCGCCCAGGGTTATATCGACCAGGCGATCGCCGCCGGCGTCGATGCCTACCTGACCGGCGAGGTTTCCGAGCAGACCGTGCACAGCGCGCGGGAGAACGGCATCAGCTTCATCGCCGCCGGACACCACGCCACCGAGCGCTACGGGGTGCAGGCGCTGGGCGACTACCTGGGCAAGCGCTTCGCCATCGAGCACCTGTTCATCGACTGTCCTAATCCTGCCTGACGACGGAGCGGTGACGCACCCGGTCGACCTCCTTGCCCAGTTCCCAGACAGCCATCGCGTAGTGGGTGCTGTGGTTGTAGCGGGTGATCACGTAGAAGTTCGGCAAGCCGTACCAGTACTGGTAGTTCCTGCCCATGTCCAGGCGCAGCAGGCTGGCTTGCCGGTGGCCGCCGAGCGGACCCTGCGGGCGTAGTCCGGCGGAAGCGAGCACGTCCAGCGGGTACAGCGTCTTGAAGCCATCCTCCAGCGAGGGCGCCCGGCCGCTGGCGGGAACCGCCACGCGATCGCCGTTGACCCAGCCGTGCTGCTTGAAATAGTTGGCGACGCTGCCGATCGCGTCACGCGGATTCCACAGGTCGATATGCCCATCGCCGTCGAAGTCTACTGCGTACTTGGTGAATGAAGACGGCATGAACTGGCCGTAGCCCATGGCGCCGGCATAGGAACCGCGCAGGGCCAGCGGATCGGCACCTTCCTTGCGAGCCTGGAGGAGGAATTGCTCCAGTTCGCCGCTGAAGAACTCCGCGCGGCGAGGGTAGGAGAAGGACAGGGTGGACAGCGCATCGATGATCCGCGTCTTGCCCATCACCCGCCCCCAGCGGGTTTCCACGCCGATGATGCCGACGATGATCTCCGGCGGCACGCCGTAGACGCGCGACGCCCGTTGCAGGTCGGCTTCGTATTGGTCCCAGAACAGCACGCCGTTCTGTACGTTGCCTGGCGTGACGAACTTCTTCCGGTAGCGCAGCCAGGCGCCGTTCGGTCCGCTGGGTGGGGTATAGGTGGGGGCTTGCCGGTCCATCAGGCGGATCACCCAGTCCAGGCGCTGGGTCTGGGCGAACAGGTCGTGCAGTTGCTGGCGGTTGAAGCCGTGCTGGCTGACCATCCTGTCGATGAAGCGCTGTGCCGCCGGATTGTTCGCGTAATCGCCGCGCAGCGGCAGTATCGGTTGCACCGACTGGCGTACGGGGCGGGGTGAAATGACGGTGCGGGCCTGGGGTTTGGCGGCGGGTTTCGGTGGTGGCGTCGGTTCGCTGCTGCATGCTGAGACCAGGAGGAACAGGGGCAGGGCGAGGGCGGTACGGCGCATCTGGGGTCTTCTTGGCGGAATGACGATGCCCGCTATGCTAGCGCAGTGCCGCTGGCGTACAAGTCGAGCCGCCGAAAGGGGGGCGGACCGTCTGCTCGCTGTCGCGGCGACGGCTTTGTCCGGTCCGGGACGATGCCGTCTCAGCTTTGTCCGCCCGGTCTGCGAAACGCCCCTGGAAAACCTCTCGACGCCAGTGTTTTCGCCGGCTGCGAGGCTGAGCGCTGATGGCTATATGGGTATATTTTTTCGGTATAAATGGCGAATCTTTTAGAGCCTTGCGCTGTGATAGAGTGCGCGTTCGTCTACGGCCCGACGGCCGTCCATAAGCAATTCCGTGAGTAGCCATGGTCGACAAACTGACGCACCTGAAACAGCTGGAGGCGGAAAGCATCCACATCATCCGCGAGGTGGCCGCCGAGTTCGATAACCCGGTGATGCTGTACTCGATCGGCAAGGATTCCGCGGTCATGCTGCACCTGGCCCGCAAGGCCTTCTTCCCCGGCAAGCTGCCCTTCCCGGTGATGCACGTGGACACCCGCTGGAAATTCCAGGAGATGTACAGGTTCCGCGATCGGATGGTCGAGGAAATGGGCCTGGACCTGATCACCCACGTCAACCCGGACGGCGTCGCCCAGGGCATCAACCCGTTCACCCACGGCAGCGCCAAGCACACCGATGTGATGAAGACCGAGGGACTCAAGCAGGCCCTGGACAAGTACGGTTTCGACGCTGCCTTCGGCGGTGCGCGCCGCGACGAGGAGAAGTCGCGGGCCAAGGAACGGGTCTATTCGTTCCGCGACAGCAAGCACCGCTGGGACCCGAAGAACCAGCGTCCCGAGCTGTGGAACATCTACAACGGCAAGGTGAAGAAGGGCGAGTCGATCCGCGTCTTCCCGCTGTCCAACTGGACCGAGCTGGACATCTGGCAATACATCTACCTGGAAGGCATCCCGATCGTCCCGCTGTACTTCGCCGCCGAGCGCGAGGTTATCGAGAAGAACGGCACGCTGATCATGATCGACGACGAGCGCATCCTCGAGCATCTCTCTGACGAAGAGAAAGCCCGCATCGAGAAGCGCATGGTGCGCTTCCGTACCCTCGGCTGCTACCCGCTCACCGGCGCGGTCGAGTCCAGCGCCACCACGCTGCCGGAAATCATCCAGGAAATGCTCCTGACGCGTACTTCCGAACGCCAGGGCCGGGTCATCGACCATGACCAGGCCGGTTCGATGGAAGAAAAGAAACGTCAGGGCTATTTCTGAGGGTACGCAGCATGTCTCATCAATCCGATCTGATCAGCGAGGACATCCTCGCCTACCTGGGGCAGCACGAACGCAAGGAACTGCTGCGCTTCCTTACCTGCGGCAACGTCGATGACGGCAAGAGCACCCTGATCGGGCGCCTGCTGCATGACTCCAAGATGATCTACGAGGATCACCTCGAGGCCATCACCCGCGACTCGAAGAAAGTCGGCACCACGGGCGACGACGTCGACCTGGCGCTGCTGGTCGACGGCCTGCAGGCCGAGCGTGAGCAGGGCATCACCATCGACGTGGCGTACCGCTACTTCAGCACCGCCAAGCGCAAGTTCATCATCGCAGACACGCCCGGTCATGAGCAGTACACCCGCAACATGGCCACCGGTGCCTCGACCTGCGACCTGGCGATCATCCTGATCGATGCCCGCTACGGCGTGCAGACCCAGACCCGCCGGCACAGTTTCATCGCGTCCCTGCTGGGCATCCGGCATATCGTGGTCGCCATCAACAAGATGGACCTGAAGGACTTCGACCAGGGTGTCTTCGAACAGATCAAGGCCGACTACCTGGCCTTTGCCGAGAAGATCGGTCTGAAGACCAGTTCGCTGCACTTCGTGCCGATGTCGGCGCTCAAGGGCGACAACGTGGTCAACAAGTCCGAGCGTTCGCCCTGGTACGCCGGCCAGTCGCTGATGGAAATCCTCGAAACCGTCGAGATCGCAGCCGACCGCAACCTCGATGACATGCGCTTCCCGGTGCAGTACGTGAACCGGCCGAACCTGAACTTCCGCGGTTTCGCCGGCACCCTGGCCAGCGGCGTGGTGCGCAAGGGCGACGAGGTGGTGGCCTTGCCGTCGGGCAAGGGCAGCAAGGTGAAATCCATCGTCACCTTCGAGGGCGAACTGGAGCAGGCCGGTCCCGGCCAGGCCGTCACCCTGACCCTGGAAGACGAGATCGACGTTTCCCGCGGCGACATGCTGGTGCATGCCGACAATCGCCCGCTGGTCACCGACGGCTTCGATGCCATGCTGGTGTGGATGGCCGAGGAGCCGATGCTTCCGGGCAAGAAGTACGATATCAAGCGCGCTACCAGCTATGTGCCGGGTTCGATTCCGAGCATCGTCCACAAGGTGGACGTGAATACCCTGGAGCGGACCCCGGGCAGCGAGCTGAAGCTGAACGAGATCGCCAGGGTCAAGGTCAGCCTGGACGCGCCCATCGCGCTCGATGGCTATGAGCAGAACCGCACCACCGGCGCCTTCATCGTCATCGATCGCCTGACCAACGGCACCGTTGGCGCCGGCATGATCGTCTCCGCTCCGCCGGCGGCCCATGGCAGCAGCGCGCATCACGGTTCGAATGCCCATGTGACGCGCGAGGAGCGTGCCGGCCGCTTCGGCCAGCAGCCGGCGACCGTACTGTTCAGCGGCCTCTCCGGCGCCGGCAAGAGCACCCTGGCCTACGCCGTGGAGCGCAAGCTGTTCGATATGGGCCGCGCGGTCTACGTGCTGGACGGGCAGAACCTGCGCCACGACCTGAACAAGGGGTTGCCGCAGGACCGCGCCGGACGCACCGAGAACTGGCTGCGTACCGCCCATGTCGCCAAGCAGTTCAACGAGGCCGGGTTGATCAGCCTCTGCGCCTTCGTCGCGCCGAGCGCGGAAGGGCGCGAGCAGGCCAGGGCGCTGATCGGCGCCGAGCGCCTGATCACCGTCTATGTGCAGGCGTCGCCGCAGGTCTGCCGCGAACGCGATCCCCAGGGGCTGTATGCGGCGGGCGAGGACAATATCCCCGGCGAGTCCTTCCCCTACGACGTGCCGCTGGATGCCGACCTGGTGATCGATACCCAGGCGCTGAGCGTCGAGGACGGCGTGAAGCAGGTGCTCGACCTGTTGCGCGAACGCCAGGCGATCTGATCGTCTCGCAGCCATGAAAAAGCCCCGCTGATGCGGGGCTTTTTCATGGGCGTCGGCAGGTTCGCGCAGCGCGTCAGTACTTGCCTTTCAGGCCGTAGGTGGCGTCGAGGGTGCCGGGGCTGTCCGGGCTCTTCGGCGCATAGTCCTTCGGCACTTCACCGGAGGCCGGCGGAGTCAGGCGCTCGCGGCGCTCGGCCGGGTAGGCCTCGTCGGCATGCAGCGCGGCCAGCAGGCGCTGGCGGGTCTGTTCGTCCAGGGCCAGACGCTGGGCGCCGTCGGAGAGGTGCTCCTGCACGTCCTGGTAGCTCTGGGTCAGCTTCTTCACGAGGCTGGCGGTGGTGTTGAAATGGGTCACGACTTCGCGCTGATAGCTGTCGAAGCGGTCCTGCAGGTCGTCCATCTGGCGTTGCACCTTGTTCGGCGCGGCGTTGGGCAGCAGGCGGGCGATCAGAAAACCGATGGCGACCCCGGCGACCAGGGCGAGGGCCGGCAGCAGCCAGGCGGTGAGCGACTGTTCCACGCGAATCCTTCCTCTATAGACGGCTTTGCTTTACGTTAACGGCTTGAGTCCGAGCTGTATACCACGGCACGCGAGTAAGTGCCTGTGTCGCTTGGAGTAATCTGCTAGACGAGTCGACCCGAGCCGGGGTCACGGAGTTCCTGTTTGTCTACCCGCGAAATCCCTGTATCCATCGATGGCCCCTGCGGGCCGCTGGAAGCCCTGCACCTCGATCTGCCCGATGCCCGCGGCATCGCCCTGGTCTGCCATCCGCACCCGCTGTTCGCCGGCACCATGCAGAACAAGGTGGTCGCCACTCTGCAACGCAGCGCCCGCGATGCCGGCCTGGCGACCCTGCGTTTCAACTTCCGTGGCGTTGGCCAGAGCGCTGGCAGCTATGGCGAGGGGATCGGCGAGATCGACGACGCCGAGGCCGCCGCGCGCTGGTTGCTGGCACGCCATCCGGGGTTGCCGCTGACACTGATGGGCTTTTCCTTCGGCTCCTGCGTCGCCGGCAATCTGGCGGGTCGCCTGGAAGCGGAGGGCGTCGGGCTGGCGCGGCTGTTCATGATCGCGCCGCCGGTGGAACGCTTCGCGGTCAGCCTGCCTGCGCGTTGCCCGCTGACCGTGGTGCAGCCGGAGGATGACGACGTGGTCACGCCGGCCGCGGTATATGCCTGGAGCGAGTCCCTGGCACGACCGCACGAGCTGTTGCGGGTGGCGGAAAGCGGACATTTCTTCCATGGCAAGCTGATCGATCTGAAGGACCTGTTGCTGCCACGCCTGCAGGACTGACGTTGTCGCGCCGGCCCTGCTACCATCCGGCGCGCCATTCTTTTCTTTGCCTGACATCTGGTATCGCATGACTACTCGTATCCTGACCGGCATCACTCCTACCGGCACTCCGCACCTGGGCAACTACGCCGGCGCCATCCGCCCGGCGATCCTCGCCAGCCGTCGGAGCGACGTGGATTCGTTCTACTTCCTGGCGGACTACCACGCCTTGATCAAGTGCGACGATCCCGCTCGTATCCAGCGCTCGCGCCTGGAAATCGCCGCGACCTGGCTGGCCGGCGGCCTGGACGTCGAGCGTGCGACCTTCTACCGGCAGTCGGACATCCCCGAGATTCCCGAGCTGACCTGGTTGCTCACCTGCGTCAGTGCCAAGGGTCTGCTCAACCGCGCGCATGCCTACAAGGCCGCGGTGGACCGCAATGTCGAGGCTGGCGAAGACCCGGACGCCGGCGTGACCATGGGCCTCTACAGCTATCCGGTGCTGATGGCCGCGGACATCCTGATGTTCAACGCGCACAAGATCCCGGTCGGGCGCGACCAGGTGCAGCACGTGGAGATGGCCCGCGACATCGGCCAGCGTTTCAACCACCTGTTCGGCAACGGCCGCGAGTTCTTCGTCCTGCCCGAAGCGGTGATCGAGGAAAACGTCGCCACCCTGCCGGGCCTGGACGGGCGCAAGATGTCCAAGAGCTACGACAACACCATCCCGCTGTTCAGCCCGTCCAGGCAGCTCAAGGACGCCATCGCACGCATCGTCACCGACTCGCGCGCGCCGGGCGAGCCGAAGGACCCGGACAGTTCGCACCTGTTCCTTCTTTACTCGGCCTTCGCCAGTGCCGAACAGGTCGCCGCGTTCCGTCAGGAACTGCTCGACGGCCTGGCCTGGGGCGAAGCCAAGCAGCGCCTGTTCCAGTTGCTCGACAACGAACTGGGTGAGGCTCGCGAGCGTTACCAGGCGCTGATCGCCAAGCCGGACGATATCGAGGACATTCTCCTCGCCGGCGCCGCCAAGGCGCGCCGCATCGCCACCCCATTCATCGCCGAGTTGCGCGAGGCAGTCGGCCTGCGCTCCCTGCGCGAGCCGCTGAAAAGTACCGAGAGCGGCAAGAAGAAGGCCGCCAAGGCTGCGCGCCTGGTCAGCTTCCGCGACGACGACGGCAGCTTCCGCTTCCGCCTGCTGGACGCCGCCGGCGAACAGCTACTGCTGTCCCGCGCCTTCGCCGACGGCAAGGCCGCCGGTGCGGTGAGCAAGCGCCTGCTGGCTGGCGAGACTGCTGACCTGCGGGCCGAGGGCAATGCCTTTGGCCTGTGGCTGGATGGCGAGGCGGTGGCGCAGAGCCCGGCCTTCGCCGACGCCGCCGCCCGTGACGCCGCCATCGAGCGCACCCGCGAAGCGCTGGCACCGCAGGAGTAGGCAGCCCCGGTACATCCTCGACGGATGGCCGATTGCCAAGAGACGGGGTCGTCGCTAAAGTGACGGCCCCGTTTTCGTTGCATTGCTACCGATCATGACGCCCCTCGAGCGCTACCAGGCCGATCTCCAACGCCCCGATTTCTTCCACGATGCCGCACAGGCGAATGCCGTGAAGCATCTGCAACGCCTCTACGATGACCTGGTCGCCGCCGACCACGCCAAGCCCGGCCTGTTCGGCAAGCTGCTCGGCAGGAAGTCCGGTGGGCCGGTGAAGGGCCTGTATTTCTGGGGCGGCGTCGGCCGTGGCAAGACCTACCTGGTGGACACTTTCTTCGAGTCGCTGCCGTTCGAGCAGAAGGTACGCACGCACTTCCACCGCTTCATGAAGCGGGTGCACGAAGAACTGAAGACCCTCAAGGGCGAGAAGAACCCGCTGACCATCATCGGCAAGCGCTTCGCCGACGAGGCGCGGGTGATCTGCTTCGACGAGTTCTTCGTCTCCGACATCACCGATGCGATGATCCTCGCCACCCTGCTGGAAGAGCTGTTCAAGAACGGCGTGAGCCTGGTGGCGACCTCCAACATCGTGCCGGACGGCCTGTACAAGGACGGCCTGCAACGCGCCCGTTTCCTGCCGGCGATCGCCCTGCTCAAGGAGCATACCGAGATCGTCAACGTCGATAGCGGCGTCGACTATCGCCTGCGCGCGCTGGAGCAGGCCGAGCTGTTCCACTGGCCGCTCAGTGAACAGGTCGAGGAGGAGATGGCGCGCAGCTTCAAGGCCCTGACCCCGGACTGTGCCAAGGCCCAGCGCGACGAGGCGCTGATGATCGAGAACCGCGAGATCCGCGCGCGCCTGACCTGCGACGACGTGGCCTGGTTCGAATTCCGCGAGCTGTGCGACGGCCCGCGCAGCCAGAACGACTACATCGAGCTGGCGAAGATTTTCCACGCCGTGCTGATCTCCAACGTCGAGCAGATGGGCGTCACCAAGGACGACATGGCGCGGCGTTTCATCAACCTGGTGGATGAGTTCTACGACCGCAGCGTCAAGCTGATCATCTCCGCCGAGGTCGAGCTAAAGGATCTCTACAGCGGCGGCCGGCTGGAGTTCGAATTCCAGCGCACCCTCAGTCGTCTGCTGGAAATGCAGTCCCACGAATACCTGACGCGTCCGCACCGGCCCTGATCCGGGGCGGAAACGAGAAAGGGGTTGCCGATGGCAACCCCTTTTTTCATGGACGCGCGGCGTTTCAGCGCTGCGCGGTGTTCTGCTCGAAGCCGGCGAGGAGCTTCTTCGCATGGGCCACTTCGAGGGCTTCCATGGCGTTGATCGGCTTGATCGCCACGGCCTGCTTCAGTTGGGCGATGGCCTTCTCCCGCTCGTCGTCGCCGTATACGTAGGTCAGCGCGTTGGCGTACTCGTAGTGGCCGATCGGCAGGTCGTTGGCCTGGCGGAAGGAGCGGGCGAAGTACTGTTCCATCTTGTCGGCGCTGACCCCGTAGGTCATCTTGCCGACCAGCTTGCCGACCTTGCGGATCACTCCCGCCTCGTAGCCGCCGTAGAGCGCCAGGGCGAACGGCTGGTTGGGTTGCCTGGCCAGGAGGGCGTCCAGTTCCTTGGGGATTTCGCTGGTATAGCCGCGCTTGAGCACTACCGGTACCGATAGCTCCTCGGCCAGGCGCGCCTTGGCGTAGACGCTGCCGAACTGGGCGACGATATCGGCCTTGACCAGCGGGCCGGCCTGATTGGTGTAGTCGATGACCTCTTCGAGCAGGCGCTGTTTCTCCGCCTGGTCGGGAGCCAGGAACATGGCGTAGAGCACCTGGGCGAACATCGCCGGTACCTGGCCGCCGACTCCCAGGGCCAGTCCCTGCTCCTTGGCCTTGGCGTAGTCGCCGCGGAACAGCAGGCGCCAGACATCCTGCAGGCGCGCCGCATATTGCGCGGCCTCTTCCGGCTTGCCGGTGAAGCCGGTGCCGGCCTTCACGGTCTTTTCCAGGGCATCCGGATGGGCGGTCGCCATGTTCACCACCCAGTCGGCGTCCGGATAGGGATAGTCGCCGAAGCCGCGGGTCAGGCGCGGCCAGGCTTCCTTCAACTTGTCGCCTGGATAGTCATAGGCGCTCTGGTCGTAGGGGAAGGCTTTCCAGTTGTCGGCGGCCATAGCATTCATACCGAAGAGGGCCAGGAAGGCGAGCAGATAAAGGCGCATGGCAAAGGTCCGTTCTTGTCGTTGTTCGGAACGCCCGCGTCTGCGGCGGGCCTGCGGATTCATGAGAACCCGCGAAGGCCGACCTGGCTACCTATCCTAGGTTCTGTAGGGAAAGCGCCGGCGCCGATGCCGTTCGGGCAGGCCTGGCGATGTCCGGCTCAGCTTTCCTTCTGCATGAACTGGCGACGGTAATGGTGGGGAGAGAGTTCGGTGTGCTGGCGGAACAGGCGGGCGAAGAAGCTGGCGTCGTCGTAGCCGACCTCGTAGCTGATCGTCTTGATGCTCTTGCGCGTGCTCGAGAGCATGCCCTTGGCGGTCTCGATCCGCAGTCGCTGCAGGTAGTGCAGTGGCTTGTCGCCGGTAGCGGCCTGGAAGCGCCGCATGAAGTTGCGGATGCTCATGCCGTGGTCGCGGGCGACGTCCTCGAAACGGAACTTGTCGGCGAAGTGGTCTTCCAGCCATTGCTGGATCTGCAGGATCGTCGGGTCATGGTGCAGCTTCTGTCCGCCGAAGCCGATACGCCCTGGGGTGTAGCTGCGCTGTACTTCGTAGAGGGTATCCCGGGCCACCGCCTGGGCCACCGATCCGCCGCAGAAACGCTCGATCAGATAGATGTAGAGGTCGCAGGCGGAGGTGACGCCGCTGGCGCAGAACAGGTCGTCGGCATCGGTCAGGTGCTTCTCCTGGTTGAGCAGCACGTTCGGGAAGCGTTCGGCGAATTCCCGATAGAAGCGCCAGTAGGTGGTCGCTTCCTTGCCATCCAGCAGGCCTGCCTGGGCCAGCCAGAAGACCCCGGTCGCCTCGCCGCAGAGGGCGGTTCCCTCGGCATGGCTGCGGCGCAACCAGGGAACGATTTGCGGATAGCGCCGTTCGAGCGCGTCGAAGTCGCCCCAGAAGGCGGGCAGGACCACGATATCGCAGGCGGCGAGGGGACCGTCGACGGCGATGCTGTCGCCGCTGAAGCTGCGTACCGGCTGGCCGTCGGGGCTGAGGATGCGGGTGCGGAAGGCCGGCTGGAGACCGAGGCCCTGCTGCTTGCCGTGGCGCAGGCTGGCCATGTGGAAGAAGTCCTTGGCCTGCATCAGGGTCGAGGCGAAGACGCCGTCGATGGCGACGATGCCGACATGTTTCAGCACCGGAGCGGATTGAGCGCGCATGGATTTTTATCGTTGTTGTGAGTAAGGGAAAGCGGTCAAAAGGCGGCTGGATCGTCTTATTTTTTGGCGCAACTGTCCAGTGCGTCGGTCGGGGCATTTCCCTACAGTCGAAGACCTGCCGCGTGCAGCCAACCCGATCCCAGACCGTTTCCAGGTGACCACGATGATACCGAGAACCCTGTTCAGCTCCGACCACGAACTGTTTCGCGACAGCGTGCGCAAGTTTCTCGAACAGGAAGCCGTGCCTTTCCATCACCAATGGGAAAAGGATGGGCATGTCGACCGCGCGCTCTGGAACAAGGCCGGCGAGGCCGGAATGCTCTGTTCGCACCTGCCGGAAGAGTATGGCGGGATGGGCGCGGACTTCCTCTACAGCGCCGTGGTCATCGAAGAGATCGGTCGGGCCGGCCTGACCGGGATCGGTTTCTCCCTGCATTCGGACATCGCTGCGCCCTACATCCTTCACTACGGCAGCGAGGCGCTGAAGCGCAAGTACCTGCCGAAGCTGGTATCCGGCGAGATGGTCGCGGCCATCGCCATGACCGAGCCGGGGGCCGGTTCCGACCTGCAAGGGGTGAAGACCACGGCGGTACTGGATGGCGACGAGTACGTCATCAATGGCTCGAAGACCTTCATCACCAACGGCTTCCTCGCCGACCTGGTGATCGTGGTGGCGAAGACCGATCCGAAGGCTGGCGCCAAGGGCATAAGCCTGTTCGTGGTCGAGGCGGGTACGCCGGGCTTCAGCAAGGGCAAGCGCCTGGAGAAGGTCGGGATGAAGGCCCAGGACACCTCCGAGCTGTTCTTCCAGGATGTGCGGATTCCCCGGGAGAACCTGCTCGGCAAGGACGGCCAGGGATTCATCTACCTGATGCAGGAGCTGCCGCAGGAGCGCCTGACCGTCGGTATCGGCGCGCTGGCGTCGGCCGAGGCGGCCCTGCAATGGACGCTCGACTACACTCGCGAGCGCAAGGCGTTCGGCAAGTCGGTGGCGGACTTCCAGAATACCCGCTTCAAGCTTGCCGAGATGGCTACCGAGATCCAGGTCGGCCGGGTCTTCGTCGATCGCTGCATGGAGCTGCATCTCCAGGGCAAGCTGGACGTACCCACCGCCGCCATGTGCAAGTACTGGACGACGGACCTGCAATGCAAGGTGCTCGACGAATGCGTGCAGTTGCACGGCGGCTACGGCTTCATGTGGGAATATCCGGTGGCGCGGGCCTGGGCCGATGCCCGGGTACAGCGGATCTACGCCGGTACCAACGAGATCATGAAGGAGATCATCGCGCGGGCCCTGTGAGGCGCTCCTGGCCACCGGGAGGGGCGAACGACCGCATCGCGCGGTTGTCCGCCGAACCCGCCGGCACCGCCAGGCCCCTGGAGCCTCAGGGAGCCGGGTTCGGTTGCTCCCGGTGGATCGCATCGATACCGGCGAGCACCTCCTCGTCCAGCCTCAGGTCGACGCTGCCGAGATTGGTTTCCAGCTGTTCCAGCGAGGTCGCGCCGATGATGTTGCTGGTCACGAACGGCCGCGAAGTGACGTAGGCCAGTGCCATCTGCGCCGGTTCCAGTCCATGTTCGCGGGCCACCGCCACGTAGCGCGCGCAGGCCGCTTCCGCCTGCGGGTTGGTGTAGCGGGTGAAGCGACTGTAGAGACTGATGCGCGCGTTGGCCGGGCGGGCGCCGTCCGCGTACTTGCCGGAAAGCATGCCGAAGGCCATCGGCGAGTAGGCCAACAGGCCGCACTGCTCGCGGATGGCGATTTCCGCCAGGCCCACC
The DNA here is from genome assembly GCF_037574965.1 of Pseudomonas sp. KBN12P06040. Classification (NCBI taxonomy): domain Bacteria; kingdom Pseudomonadati; phylum Pseudomonadota; class Gammaproteobacteria; order Pseudomonadales; family Pseudomonadaceae; genus Pseudomonas; species Pseudomonas sp. KBN12P06040. The sequence goes on along the minus strand of NZ_JBBELS010000001.1, from coordinate 5,041,220 downwards.
TCGAAGCTGCGGTTGAGCAGGTTGTAGGGGTTCTGGATCGATACCGCGCGCGGCCAGCCGCGCTCCTCGGCGAGCCTGAGGAAGGTCATGGTGCCCCAGGGTGTCTCGTTGGACAGGCCGATGTGGCGGATCTTGCCGGCGCGCACCTGCTCGTCGAGCACTTCCAGGGTTTCCTCCAGCGGTGTGAAGCTCTCTTCCTGGTGCTGGTAGCCGAGCTGGCCGAAGAAGTTGGTCCGCCGCTCCGGCCAGTGCAACTGGTAGAGGTCCAGCCAGTCTGTCTGCAGGCGCTCCAGGCTGGCATCGAGGGCGGCGACGATGTGCTGGCGGTTGAACTTGAGGTTGCCGTCGCGCACATGGCTGATGCCGTTGCCGGGGCCGGCGATCTTGCTGGCGAGGATCCAGTCGGCGCGGTCGCCGCTGCGGCGGAAACAGTTGCCGATGATGCGCTCGGTGCTGGCGTAGGTCTCGGCGCGGGGCGGCACCGGATACATTTCGGCGGTATCCATGAAATTGATCCCGGCGGCCTTGGCCCTGGCGATCTGGGCGAAGGCGTCCTGCTCGCTGTTCTGCTCGCCCCAGGTCATGGTGCCGAGGCAGAGGGCGCTGACTTTCAGATCGGTGCGGCCGAGCGGGCGATACTCCATGCGGGTGTCCTCGTGAAATTAAGTGGTTAATGCGGTTGTAAATTCTGGCGAAATCTGCATAATTCCGCAGCCTTTCATCGGTGGGGGATGCCAAGCCTGCCGATCGATGTATCTAGTCGTTACGGACGCACACCGACCCGAGCCCCAATTCGTGTCTGTTTTCGGCTGTCCTTGACTTGTCAAGGCAACCACTGTCCAGTAAGATTCGCCGTCTTATTTTCAGGCGGCCCCTGAGGCTATAACGAATGAAAACCTATACCGCGAAACCGGAAACTGTACAGCGCGACTGGTTCGTCGTCGACGCTGCCGGCCAGACCCTGGGTCGTCTGGCGACCGAAATTGCCCGCCGCCTGCGTGGCAAGCACAAGCCTGAGTACACTCCGCACGTTGACACCGGCGACTACATCGTCGTCATCAACGCCGAGCAGGTGCGTGTGACCGGTGCCAAGACCACCGACAAGATGTACTACCACCACTCCGGCTTCCCGGGCGGCATCAAGTCGATCAACTTCGAGAAGCTGATCGCCAAGGCCCCTGAGCGCGTCATCGAGACCGCTGTAAAAGGCATGCTGCCGAAGAACCCTCTGGGTCGCGATATGTATCGCAAGCTGAAGGTGTACAAGGGTGCCAGCCACCCGCACACCGCTCAGCAGCCCCAAGAACTGAAGATTTAACGGGATAGCTCATTATGTCGGCGACTCAAAATTACGGCACTGGCCGTCGTAAGACCGCTACCGCTCGCGTCTTCCTGCGTCCGGGTACTGGCAAGATTTCCATCAACAACCGTGGTCTCGATCAGTTCTTCGGTCGTGAAACCGCTCGCATGGTCGTGCGTCAGCCGCTCGAGCTGACCGAGACCGTCGAGAAGTTCGACATCTTCGTTACCGTCGTTGGCGGTGGCGTAAGCGGTCAGGCCGGTGCGATCCGTCACGGCATCACCCGTGCCCTGATCGAGTACGACGAAACCCTGCGTAGCTCGCTGCGCAAGGCCGGCTACGTGACTCGCGATGCCCGTGAAGTCGAGCGTAAGAAAGTCGGTCTGCGTAAAGCGCGTAAGCGTCCGCAGTACTCCAAGCGTTAATTCGACGCTTGCTGAAAAACGCCCACCTCTTCGGAGCTGGGCGTTTTTTTATGTCTACGCTTTAACTCTGCGGCAAGGTGTCGCATGGCCGAAGGGCGCGCCCTACAAGGGTTTCGGGCGTTTTGTGTCAGGCTATTACCTTGTCATCAAAGGGGGTTTTCTTTACCATTTGGCGAATTTTTTGCGCGGCTCGAATTTTTACTTAAAGGCCTGATTAGAACAGGTCTGAAGCTGATGGGAGACGACTGAATGAGTAATGACGGCGTGAATGCAGGCCGGCGTCGCTTCCTCGTCGCGGCCACCTCTGTGGTTGGCGCGGCGGGAGCGGTGGGTGCTGCGGTCCCGTTCGTAGGGTCATGGTTCCCCAGTGCCAAAGCCAAGGCTGCTGGCGCGCCGGTGCAGGTGAACGTGGGCAAGATCGATCCAGGTCAGCAGATCATCGCTGAATGGCGCGGCAAGCCTGTATTCATCGTGCACCGCACGAAGGAGATGCTGGACGCCCTGCCGAGCCTCGAAGGACAACTGGCCGACCCGGACTCCAAGGCCTCGGAGCAGCCGGAGTACGTCGATCCCAAGCTTCGCTCGATCAAGCCGGAACTGGCGGTGATCGTCGGCATCTGCACCCACCTGGGCTGCTCGCCGACCTTCCGTCCCGAAGTCGCCCCCGCCGACCTCGGTCCGGACTGGAAGGGCGGCTACTTCTGCCCTTGCCACGGCTCCCACTACGACCTCGCCGGTCGTGTCTACAAAGGCCAGCCAGCGCCGCTGAACCTGCCGATTCCGCCTTATACGTTCGATGCTGACGACGTCATCACCATCGGCGTGGACCAGGAGAAAGCCTGATGAACAAGTTCATGGCTTGGGTCGATGCGCGTTTTCCCGCGACCAAGATGTGGGAAGACCATCTGAGCAAGTACTACGCACCGAAGAACTTCAACTTCTGGTATTTCTTCGGTTCCCTGGCGCTGCTGGTGCTGGTCAACCAGATCCTCACCGGCATCTGGCTGACCATGAGCTTCACGCCGTCGGCCGAAGAGGCGTTCGCTTCCGTCGAATACATCATGCGCGATGTCGACTACGGCTGGATCATTCGCTACATGCACTCCACCGGTGCATCGGCGTTCTTCATCGTGGTCTACCTGCACATGTTCCGCGGCCTGCTCTACGGCTCCTATCAGAAGCCGCGCGAGCTGGTGTGGATCTTCGGCATGCTGATCTACCTGGCGCTGATGGCCGAGGCCTTCATGGGCTACCTGCTGCCTTGGGGTCAGATGTCCTACTGGGGCGCCCAGGTGATCATTTCCCTGTTCGGCGCGATTCCGGTGGTCGGCGAAGACCTGGCCCAGTGGATCCGCGGTGACTTCCTGATCTCCGGCATCACCCTGAACCGCTTCTTCGCCCTGCATGTGATCGCCCTGCCGATCGTCCTGCTCGGCCTGGTCGTGCTGCACATCCTGGCGCTGCACGAAGTCGGTTCGAACAACCCGGACGGCGTTGACATCAAGAAGAAGAAGGACGAGAACGGCGTACCGCTGGACGGCATCGCGTTCCATCCGTACTACACCGTGAAGGATATCGTCGGTGTGGTGGTGTTCCTGTTCATCTTCTGCACCGTGATCTTCTTCTTCCCGGAAATGGGCGGCTACTTCCTCGAGAAGCCCAACTTCGAGATGGCCAACCAGTTCAAGACCCCCGAGCACATCGCTCCGGTCTGGTACTTCACCCCGTTCTACGCGATCCTCCGCGCGGTTCCGGACAAGCTGATGGGCGTGGTGGCGATGGGTGCGGCGATCGCCGTGCTGTTCGTCCTGCCGTGGCTGGATCGCAGCCCGGTTCGCTCGATCCGCTACAAGGGCTGGCTGAGCAAGCTGTGGCTGGTGATCTTCGCGGTGTCCTTCGTGATCCTCGGCTACTACGGCGCCCAGGCTCCGAGCCCGCTGGGTACTACCCTGTCGCGCGTTTGCACCGTCCTGTATTTCGCCTTCTTCATCCTGATGCCGTTCTACACCCGGATGGAGAAGACCAAACCGGTTCCGGAAAGGGTGACTGGCTGATGAAAAAGCAATTCGCTGCACTGATTCTGGCGGTACTGCCAGTCCTGGGTTTCGCCGCTGGCGGCCATGGGCCGCAACTGGATCATGTCGACATCGACCTGACCGACAAGGCGGCCATGCAGGATGGCGCGCGTACCTTCGCCAACTACTGCATGGGCTGCCATAGCGCCAAGTTCCAGCGTTACGAGCGTGTCGCCACCGACCTGGGCATTCCTGCCGATCTGATGATGGAGAAGCTGGTGTTCACCGGCGCCAAGATCGGCGACCACATGGACATCGGCATGAAGCCGGCCGACGCCAAGACCTGGTTCGGCGCCGCTCCGCCGGATCTGACCCTGGTTGCCCGCGTACGCGGCACCGACTGGCTGTACAGCTACCTGCGCTCGTTCTACGAGGATCCCAAGCGTCCGTGGGGCGTGAACAACGTGATCTTCCCCAACGTCGGCATGCCGAACGTCCTGGCGCCCCTGCAGGGACGCCAGGTGATCGGCTGCAAGCAGGTACAGGTGGTCGAGGATGGCAAGAAGCAGTTCGATCCGTTGACCGGTACCCCGCTGACTCACGAAGCTTGTGACCAGTTGACCGTGGTGCCGAAGACCGGCGAACTGAACGAAGCTCAGTTCGACGAGAAGGTCAAGAACCTGGTGACCTTCCTGGCCTATTCGGCCAACCCGAACAAGCTGGCCTCCGAGCGTATCGGTACCTACGTCCTGCTCTACCTGGCCTTCTTCTTCGTATTCGCCTATCTCCTCAAACGCGAGTACTGGAAGGACGTGCACTAACCCGCACGTTGGTCTTCGAAGCGCGCGCCCTACGGGGCGCGCGCGTCTTTTCACCTCCCACAAGTCGACCTGCGAGGAGGGCTCCATGGCTTCAATCAACAAGCTGACCTGCTATTCCGACCCTGCCGATCATTACTGCCATCGCATCCGCCTGGTCCTGGCCGAGAAGAACGTGGCGGTAGAGGTGATCGATATCGAGGCGGGCCGCTGTCCGCCGATGCTGGCGGAGGTCAACCCCTACGGCAGCGTACCGACCCTGGTCGATCGCGACCTGGCGCTGTACGAGCCGACGGTGGTCATGGAATACCTCGACGAACGCTATCCGCATCCGCCGCTGCTGCCCGATTATCCGGTGAAGCGTGCCAACAGCCGCCTGTTGATCCATCGTATCCAGCGGGACTGGTGTTCCCTGGTGGACCGGATCCTGGATGCGCGCAGCAAGGAGGCCGAGCGGGTCCAGGCGCGCAAGGAGTTGCGCGAGAGCCTGACCGGGGTTTCCCCGCTGTTCGCCGACAAGGCATATTTCCTCAGCGAGGATTTCAGCCTGGTGGATTGCTGCCTGTTGCCGATCCTCTGGCGTCTGCCGCTGCTGGGCATCGAGTTGCCGCGGCAGGCCAAGCCGTTGCTCGACTACATGGAGCGCGGATTCGCCCGGGAAAGCTTCCGGGTCAGCCTGTCTTCCGTTGAACGAGATATGCGTTAAGGAACATGAAGATGAATTCCAGCCGTCCCTATCTGGTCCGCGCGCTCTATGAATGGATCGTCGACAACGATTGCACGCCGCATATCCTGGTGAACGCAGAGTTCGCCGGGGTAAAGGTGCCTCCGGGCTATGCCAGCGATGGGCAGATCGTGCTCAATGTCTCGCCCTCTGCCGTGCGGCATCTGCACATGGACAACGAGGCGGTCAGCTTCGAGGGGCGTTTCGGCGGCGTGGCGCAGAGCCTGTACATTCCAGCGCTGGCGGTAATGGCCATCTACGCCCGGGAAAACGGCCAGGGCATGGTCTTCGATCTGGAGCAGCCGGGTCCGGTGGACGACGAGCCGGGCGATGACGATGGTGGGCCGTCCGATGAGCCGCCGCGTCCCAGTGGCAGGCCATCCCTGAAGGTGGTCAAGTAAACGGCGAGCAATGAAAAAGGCGATCGAAGGATCGCCTTTTTTTCGTTCGCTGTTCTTCAGTTTATGTATTCGAACAGCTTGACGATCTTCTGCACCCCGTCGACGCCCTGGGCGACGCGGACAGCCTGGGCGGCTTCCTGCTGGTTGACCAGGCCCATCATGTAGACGATGCCGTTCTCGGTGACCACCTTGATCCGCGACGAGGGCACGTTGGGATCGCTGAGCATCTGGGTCTTCAGCTTGGTGGTGATCCAGGCGTCGTTGTTGCGGGCGAGCAGGGAGGAGGGCGAGGTCACCTGCAGTTCGTTATGCACGTTCTTGACCTTCTGCACCGTGCGTGCGGCCTGCTCGGCCTTGCTCTTGAGGTCGGCGCGCGGGGTCTGGCCGGCGATCAGCACGATGCCGTTGTAGCTGACCACGACGATGTGAGAGTCCTTGTCCAGGGCCGGATCGGCCTTGGCGATGTTCACCGCGGCCTTGGTCTCGATCAGCGAGTCGTCGATCTTGCTGCCGATGGTTCGGGTCCCGCGATCGTCGTCGATCGGTTTGTCCCGGGTGGCGCTGAGGAAACTGCTGCAGCCTCCCAGGGCCAGGCTCAGGGCCAGGGTGGCGGCGACGAAGGCGGTACGGCTCATTCTTCACTCCCGAACAGTTGGCGGTCGATCAGGTCGCAGAGGCAGTGGATGGCCAGCAGGTGGACTTCCTGGATGCGTGCGGTGATCTTGGAAGGAACGCGGATCTCCACGTCTTCCGGCAGCAGCAGCGAAGCCATGCCGCCACCGTCGCGGCCGGTCAGGGCGACCACCAGCATCTCGCGATCGTGGGCAGCCTGGATGGCCTGGATCACGTTGGCCGAATTGCCGCTGGTGGAAATCGCCAGCAGGACGTCGCCCGGCTGGCCCAGGGCGCGGATCTGCTTGGAGAAGACTTCGTTGTAGCTGTAGTCGTTGGCGATCGAGGTGATGGTCGAGCTGTCGGTGGTCAGGGCCACGGCCGGCAGGCTCGGACGTTCGCGCTCGAAGCGGTTGAGCAGTTCGGAGGAGAAGTGCTGGGCATCGCCGGCCGAGCCGCCATTGCCGCAGGAGAGGATCTTGCCCTCGTTGAGCAGCGCATTGACCATCACCAGGCTGGCTTGCTCGATATAGGGAGGCAGTACTTCCAGCGCCTGCTGCTTGGTCTCGATGCTGGCCTGGAAGAGCTGGCGGATACGGTGTTGCATGTCCATCGGTAATGACCTTCGGTGGGGCGGCTGATCAGGCGTCGAATGCGTTCTGAATCCAGTCCAGTCGCGGTGGTGATTGTCCGTCGCTGGTATCGACGGTGACCACATCGAAGCGACAGGGGCGTTTGGCCCAGCGCGCCTCCTGTTGCAGAAAAAGTTCGGCGGAGAGAATCAGGCGTTGCCGCTTGCGCGCGTCGATGCTCTCCAGGGCTCCGCCCCAGGCGCGATGCCGGCGGGAGCGGACTTCGACGAATACTACTGTATCGCCGTCGAGCATGACCAGATCGAGCTCTCCGCGGCGACAGCTCCAATTCTTGCCAAGTGTGGCAAGGCCCTGTCGCCGTAGATGGGCGCAGGCCAGTTCCTCGGCCTGGCGCCCCTTGTCCCGGGAGCTTTCCCTATCGGTCAAAAGCTGGTGGTCCCCAGCGGCTGGACCTGGCCATTGCGGAACTCGGCCCATTGCAACTGGCGTTCGATGCGCTGGGTCGGATTCAGGCTCAGGGTACCGGTCAGGCCGTCGATCTGCAGGCTCGGCACGGCCTTCAGTTCAGGCAGACGCGGAGCGAGGCGGTAGGCGTCGACGCCCATAGCGTAGAGGCGGCCCATGCTGCCGTTGGCCTGGGGCCATTGGGCGGCGACCTGCTGGCGGGTCGGGTCGCTGGGGTTGAGCAGCCACGGGGTCTCGCAGAAGCGGATGCCGTTGAGGTCCTGGTCCTGGGTCGGGTTGTTGGTCCCGGTGTAGAGGTGCGAAGTGGCGTAGACCGGAAGGTCGCCGGCGTACTGGAAGGCCAGGGTCGGCTTGATCTGGCGGGCCTGCTGCGGGGTGGCGGCGAGGAACACGAAGTCGATGTCCTGGCGGCGCGACGGCTGGGTGGCGATCTGGCTGCCGAGGGCGCCCTGCAGGCGCTGGGCGCGGCCTTCGCTCTGGCGCAGTTGCAGCAGGTCGGCGATCTGTTGCGCCAGTTGTACCGGCTGGTCGACATGCTCGGCGGCGATCAGGCTGCCGCCCGCGGACTGCCAGCTCTGGCTGAAGGCGGCCAGCACGCGGTCGCCCCATTCGCCGCGCGGCACCAGCGCCACGGCCCGGCGCATGCCGTCGCCCCAGGCCCGGCTGGCCACCGCGCGCGCTTCGTCCTCGGCGGCGAGGCCGAACTGGAACAGCTGCGCCGGGCCTTCCTGGCTGTTGTCGCTGTAGTTGAGTGCGAGGGTGGTGATCGGCAGTTGCTCGCGGTTGGCGAGTTGCTTGACCAGCGGCTTCTCCAGGGGACCGACGACCAGTTCGACGCCATCGGCCTGGGCCTGGCGGTAGAAGTCATCTAGCGAGCGCACCTGGGTACTGTCGTAGAGCTTGATCGAAGGAGGGTTCTGGCCGGCCTGCTGGGCCTGGAAGTGGGCGGCGAGGAAGCCGTCCTGCAGGGCCCGGGCGACGTTGGCCAACTGCCCCTGCTGGGGTAGCAGGAGGGCGATGCGGGTCAGCGGCTGCTGGGACAGCGTCTTGAGTTTCTCCAGCGCCGCCGGCAAGTGCTTGGCCGCCGGGTGCTCGGGGTTCTGCTGTTGCCAGCTCTCGATGCTGGCCTGCTGTTGCTGCAGGGTCGCCGAGGTCTTGGTGATGCGTGCCAGGGCCAGCCAGCCGCTGAGGTCGCCTTCGTTGGCGCTCGGTTGCAACTGGTCGACCGGCAGGCTGCTGACCAGGGTCCAGATCTTTTCCTGGTTCTCGATCACCGCCGGGCCCTCGAGCAGCGGGGCGAAGTAGATGCGCTCCTTGGCTGCGGCAAGGACCTGGCCGTCGGCGGCGAGGGCCTGGGCCTTGGCGCGCTGGGTACGAACCTGCTGGGTCACCGGCAGCTCGCTGAGATGCTGCATGCTCGGATGCTGCAATGCCTGCAGGGCGGCCTTGGGCTTGCTGCGGGCGAGGGCCAGTTCGGCGTTCAGGGTGCTGGCGAAGACCTGCTGGGCCGGCTTCAGGCTTTCCAGCGGGATCTGTCCCAGGATGGCGGTGGACCTGGCGAGGTCCTTCTGCTGGTAGGCAAGGTCCGCTGCCGAGAGGCGCAGCAGCGCCGCTTCCTCGGGCTTGCTCTGGCTGGCCTGTTGCAACAACTGCTCGATGCTGGCATTCGGCGTACGGGGAAGTTCGCCCAGTCCGGAATTGGACGAGGTCGCGCAGGCGGTCAGCAGACCGGCCAGGATCAGAGCAGAAAGCGGACGCAGGCAAGCGATCATATAGGGCTTCTCATGGCGCATTCACGAAGAGTCGCCGATTGTACCGGAGGCCCGCCTCGGGTGCGATGGCGGCACCCTGAATCGCGATACAATGCCGCCTTTTCAGATAGCTCCCGAGGTATTTTCGTGTCAGCAGGCACTCTGTTCGTAGTGGCGACCCCGATCGGCAATCTCGACGACATCACCCCGCGCGCCCTGCGGGTGCTGCGGGAGGTGGCCCTGGTGGCTGCGGAGGATACCCGCCATTCGATCCGGCTGTTCCAGCACTTCGGCATTGAGACGCCATTGGCGGCCTGCCACGAGCACAACGAGCGCGAGGAGGGCGGGCGCTTCATCTCCCGGCTGCAGGGGGGGGAGGACGTCGCGCTGATCTCGGACGCCGGTACCCCGCTGATTTCCGATCCCGGCTTCCACCTGGTGCGCCAGGCACAGGCGCTGGGTATCCGGGTGGTCCCGGTGCCGGGCTCCTGCGCGCTGATCGCGGCGCTGTCGGCGGCGGGATTGCCGTCGGACCGGTTCATCTTCGAAGGTTTCCTGCCCGCCAAGGCTGCGGGACGACGCAGCCGCCTCCAGGCGGTACAGGAAGAGCCACGCACGCTGATTTTCTACGAGGCGCCCCATCGTCTGCTGGAAAGCCTGGCGGACATGCGCGACGTGTTCGGCGGGGAGCGCCGTGCGGTGCTGGCGCGGGAGCTGAGCAAGACCTTCGAGACCATTCGCAGCCTGCCGTTGGCCGAACTGCACGATTGGGTCGCGTCGGACAGCAACCAGCAGCGCGGTGAGTGCGTTGTGCTGGTGGCGGGGTGGCAGGCGCCGGAAGGCGAGGAGTCGATCGGTGCAGAGGCGCTCAGGGTGCTCGACCTGCTGCTTGCCGAGCTGCCGTTGAAGAAAGCCGCGGCGCTGGCGGCGGAAATCACCGGGGTGCGAAAAAACCTTTTGTATCAACAGGCTTTGCAGCGCCAAGGGAAGAGTTGAGCTTGTTCTTCGCGCCTGCTCCCGCTAACCTTGTCGGCGGAGAGTCGATTGGACAGTCGCTGTCGCGCAATAGCGCGGTGGAGGAAAGTCCGGGCTCCATAGGGCAGAGTGCCAGGTAACGCCTGGGAGGCGCGAGCCTACGGAAAGTGCCACAGAAAATAACCGCCTAAGCGCAACAGCGCCGGTAAGGGTGAAAAGGTGCGGTAAGAGCGCACCGCACGGCTGGCAACAGTGCGTGGCTAGGTAAACCCCACTCGGAGCAAGACCAAATAGGAATCCATTGGCGCGGCCCGCGTTGGATTCGGGTAGGTCGCTTGAGGCGTACAGTGATGTGCGTCCCAGAGGAATGGCTGTCCTCGACAGAACCCGGCTTATAGATCGACTCTCCCACTTCTTCCCACTCTCTTCGCTTTTTCCCGGTTTTATCCGTCCGTCGCAAAAGCGAAAAGCCGCAACTCTTGATAAATCACTTTAAGTTCGAAGGCTAAGACTTTGGACTTATTGTGTTTTGTCATCTCTTTTACTTCTAAAAGCGCTCCGCAACCTTCCAAAAGCACGCTAAATCTCCGTCCTGTAAGGATTTTTCACTTCTGACGCGCCTTGACGGTGGGGAGTGTGGATTTCTATAGTGTGCAGAAGTGGTATGAAGTGGGTAAAAGTGGGATCAATTGGCATGGAAAGCCAACCACAGGGGAAGCGCTGACGTGTTTCGCGGAGCTAATGCCATAAGTCTTGACGCCAAAGGGCGCCTCGCGATGCCGAGTCGGTATCGTGACGAGCTCGTTTCGCGTTGTGCCGGCCAGCTCATCGTCACTATCGACGCAGTCGACCCCTGCCTCACCGTTTACCCCTTGCCCGAATGGGAACTGATCGAAGCCAAGCTGCGCGAGCTGCCTTCTTTGCGAGAAGAAACGCGGCGCCTGCAGCGGCTGCTGATCGGTAATGCCGTCGATCTGGAACTGGACGGAAACGGGCGTTTCCTGATTCCGCCGCGCCTGCGCGAGTACGCCAAGCTGGACAAGCGGGCGATGCTGGTGGGGCAACTGAACAAGTTTCAGTTGTGGGATGAGGATGCCTGGAACGCCATGGCTGAAGCCGACCTGGCGGCAATCAAACAACCCGGTGGGCTGCCGGACGAACTACGCGACCTGATCCTTTGACTATGAATGCCACCTACCGCCATATCACCGTTCTGCTCGAGGAGGCCGTTTCCGCACTGGCCCCGCGGGAGGACGGCTGCTATCTGGACGGTACCTTCGGAAGAGGGGGCCATAGTCGAGCCTTGCTCGAGAAACTGGGCACCGGGGGACGCCTGCTCGGATTCGACAAAGATCCCCAGGCCATCCAGACAGGAAAAGCATTGGCGGCCGAAGACGGCCGCTTCGTCATTGTGCAGCGCTCGTTCGCCGAACTGGGCGATGAGGTGCGCGCACGCGGTCTCGAAGGTCGGGTCGATGGCGTCCTGCTCGACCTTGGCGTGTCGTCGCCGCAACTCGACGATCCCGAGCGCGGCTTCAGCTTCCTCAACGATGGTCCCCTGGACATGCGCATGAATCCCGGCCAGGGCATCAGCGCAGCGGAGTTCATCGCCAATGCCGCCGAAGAGGAAATCGCCCGGGTCTTCAAGGAATATGGCGAAGAGCGCTTCGCCAAGCGGATGGCCCGCGCCATCGTGCAGCGCCGCCAGGAGCGCCCGTTCGAACGGACCGCCGATCTGGCCGAAGTGATCACGGTTGCCAACCCCGCCTGGGAGAAGGGTAAGAATCCGGCGACCCGCGCATTCCAGGGCCTGCGCATCCATGTGAACAATGAATTGGGCGATCTCGAGCGCGGCCTTGACGCCGCGCTCGAATCGCTGGCCGTCGGCGGCCGCCTGGTGGTGATCAGTTTCCATTCCCTGGAAGACCGCATCGTCAAGCTGTTCATGCGCAAGCACGCCAAGGGCGAGGCGGACAACCTGCCGCGCGACCTGCCGATCCGTTCCAAGGTCTTCGAACCGCGCCTGAAGCTGCTGGGCAAGCCGCAGTACGCTTCGGAAGAAGAACTCAAGGCCAACCCGCGCTCGCGCAGCGCGGTCATGCGCGTGGCGGAGAAGCTGAGATGAGCCGTCTCTTCGTCAAGCGCCTGCCTACCGGCAGCTTCCTCATGTTGCTGCTTTATATAGGTCTGCTGCTCTCGGCGATTGCCGTGGCCTACAGCACCTACTGGAACCGGCAACTGCTCAACTCGCTGTATTCCGAGCTGAGTGTGCGCGACAAGGCGCAGGCCGAGTGGGGCCGGTTGATTCTCGAGCAGAGCACCTGGACCGCCCATAGCCGTATCGAAAGCCTGGCGGTGGAACAGTTGCGCATGCGCGTTCCCGACCCGGCCGAGGTCAGGATGGTGGCGCCATGAAACTGAATTATTTCCAGGGCGCTCTCTACCCATGGCGGTTCTGCGTGATCGTCGGCCTGCTGCTGGCGATGGTCGGCGCCATCGTCTGGCGAATCGTCGACCTGCACGTGATCGACCATGACTTCCTCAAGGGCCAGGGCGACGCGCGTAGCGTGCGGCATATCGCCATCCCTGCGCACCGGGGCCTGATCACTGACCGCAACGGCGAACCGCTGGCGGTGAGCACCCCGGTCACCACCCTGTGGGCCAACCCCAAGGAGCTGATGACCGCCAAGGAACGCTGGCCGCAACTGGCGGCGGCGCTCGGGCAGGATACCAAGCTGTTCGCCGACCGCATCGAGCAGAACGCCGAGCGCGAGTTCATCTATCTGGTCCGTGGGCTGACCCCGGAGCAGGGCGAAGGCGTGATCGCCCTGAAGGTGCCCGGCGTGTACTCCATCGAGGAGTTTCGGCGTTTTTACCCGGCTGGCGAAGTGGTGGCCCATGCGGTCGGCTTCACCGATGTCGACGACCGTGGTCGCGAAGGTATCGAGCTGGCTTTCGACGAATGGCTGGCCGGCGTGCCGGGCAAGCGCCAGGTGCTCAAGGATCGCCGTGGCCGCGTGATCAAGGACGTGCAGGTCACCAAGAATGCCAAACCGGGCAAGACCCTTGCGCTGTCCATCGACCTGCGCCTGCAGTACCTGGCTCATCGCGAACTGCGCAACGCTCTGCTGGAAAACGGCGCCAAGGCCGGCAGCTTGGTGATCATGGACGTGAAGACCGGGGAGATCCTGGCCATGACCAACCAGCCCACCTACAACCCGAACAATCGTCGTAACCTGCAGCCGGCGGCCATGCGCAACCGGGCGATGATCGACGTGTTCGAGCCGGGCTCGACGGTCAAGCCGTTCTCGATGAGCGCGGCGCTGGCCAGCGGGCGCTGGAAACCCAGCGATATCGTCGACGTCTACCCGGGCACCCTGCAGATCGGCCGCTACACCATTCGCGACGTATCGCGCAATTCGCGGCAACTCGATCTCACCGGCATCCTGATCAAGTCGAGCAACGTCGGCATCATCAAGATCGCCTTCGACATCGGCGCCGAATCCATCTACTCGGTCATGCAACAGGTCGGTCTCGGGCAGGACACGGGGTTGGGCTTCCCCGGCGAGCGCGTCGGCAACCTGCCCAACCACCGCAAGTGGCCGAAGGCGGAAACCGCGACCCTGGCCTACGGCTACGGTCTCTCGGTAACCGCGATCCAGTTGGCGCATGCCTATGCGGCCCTGGCCAACGACGGCAAGAGCGTGCCGCTGAGCATGACCCGAGTCGACCGCGTGCCGGATGGTGTGCAGGTGATCTCGCCTGAAGTGGCTTCCACCGTGCAGGGCATGCTGCAACAAGTGGTCGAGGCCCAGGGCGGGGTGTTCCGCGCCCAGGTGCCGGGTTACCACGCCGCCGGCAAGAGCGGGACCGCGCGCAAGGTCTCGGTCGGCACCAAGGGCTACCGGGAAAACGCCTATTGCTCGCTGTTCGCCGGTTTCGCCCCGGCCACCGATCCGCGCATCGCGATGGTCGTGGTGATCGACGAGCCGAGCAAGGCGGGCTACTTCGGCGGCCTGGTGTCGGCGCCGGTGTTCAGTAAGGTCATGGCTGGCGCGCTGCGCCTGATGAACGTGCCGCCGGATAACCTGCCGACGGCCACCGAACAGCAGCAGGTCAATGCTGCGCCCGCAAAAGGAGGGCGTGGCTGATGCCTATGAGCCTGAACCAACTGTTTCCCCAGGCCGAGCGCGATCTGCTGATCCGCGAGCTGACCCTGGATAGCCGCGGCGTTCGTCCGGGCGACCTGTTCCTGGCGGTGCCGGGCGGGCGCCAGGATGGTCGTGCGCACATCGCCGATGCCCTGGCCAAGGGCGCGGCTGCCGTGGCTTACGAGGCGGAAGGCGCCGGAGAGTTGCCGCCCAGCGATGCGCCGCTGATCGCGGTGAAGGGGCTGGCCGCGCAACTGTCGGCGGTCGCCGGGCGTTTCTACGGCGAGCCGAGCCGCGGGCTGGACCTGATCGGCGTCACCGGCACCAACGGCAAGACCAGCGTCAGCCAACTGGTGGCCCAGGCCCTGGATCTGCTCGGCGAGCGCTGCGGCATCGTCGGCACCCTCGGCACCGGTTTCTACGGCGCCCTGGAGAGCGGCCGGCACACCACGCCGGACCCGCTCGCGGTGCAAGCCACGCTGGCCACGCTGAAGCAGGCCGGCGCCCGCGCGGTAGCGATGGAAGTGTCTTCCCACGGCCTCGACCAGGGCCGCGTGGCGGCGCTCGGTTTCGATATCGCGGTGTTCACCAATCTGTCCCGCGACCACCTCGACTATCACGGCTCGATGGAAGCCTATGCCGCCGCCAAGGCCAAGCTGTTCGCCTGGCCGGGCCTGCGCTGCCGGGTGATCAACCTGGACGACGATTTCGGCCGTCGACTGGCCGGCGAGGAACAGGACTCGGAGCTGATCACCTACAGCCTCACCGACAGCTCGGCGTTCCTCTATTGCCGCGAAGCGCGCTTCGGCGACGCCGGCATCGAGGCGGCACTGGTCACTCCGCACGGCGAGGGCCTGCTGCGCAGCCCATTGCTCGGCCGCTTCAACCTGAGCAACCTGCTGGCGGCGGTCGGTGCGTTGCTTGGCCTGGGTTATCCCTTGGGCGATATCCTCCGCACCTTGCCGCAACTGCAGGGGCCGGTCGGCCGCATGCAGCGCCTGGGAGGCGGCGACAAGCCGCTGGTGGTGGTGGACTACGCGCATACTCCCGACGCCCTGGAAAAAGTCCTGGAGGCCCTGCGTCCGCACGCGGCCGCGCGCCTGCTGTGCCTGTTCGGCTGCGGTGGCGATCGCGATGCCGGCAAGCGTCCGTTGATGGCTGCGATCGCCGAACGCCTGGCGGATGGGGTGCTGGTCACCGACGACAACCCGCGCACCGAGGCCAGTGCGGCGATCATCGCCGATATCCGCAAAGGCTTCGCTGCCGCTGACAAGGTTACCTTCCTGCCGTCGCGCGGTGAGGCGATCGCCCATCTGATCGCTTCCGCTGCGGTGGATGACGTGGTGCTCCTGGCTGGCAAGGGTCACGAGGATTATCAGGAGATCGACGGCGTACGCCATCCGTTCTCCGACATCGAGCAGGCCGAGCGCGCCCTGGCCGCCTGGGAGGTGCCGCATGCTTGAGCCTCTTCGCCTCAGCCAGTTGACGGTCGCGCTGGACGCCCGCCTGATCGGCGAGGACGCCGTCTTTTCGGCGGTTTCTACCGACAGTCGCGCCATCGGGCCCGGCCAACTGTTCATTGCCCTGAGTGGGCCGCGTTTCGACGGCCACGACTATCTCTCCGAGGTTGCCGCCAAGGGCGCGGTGGCTGCGCTGGTGGAGCGCGAAGTCGCCGACGCGCCCCTGCCGCAATTGCTGGTGCGCGATACCCGTGCGGCCCTGGGGCGACTGGGCGCGCTGAACCGGCGCAAGTTCACCGGCCCGCTGGCGGCCATGACGGGCTCCAGCGGCAAGACCACGGTCAAGGAGATGCTCGCCAGCATCCTGCGTACCCAGGCCGGCGATGCCGAGTCGGTGCTGGCTACCCGTGGCAATCTGAACAACGACCTCGGCGTACCGCTGACCCTGCTGCAACTGGCGCCGCAGCACCGTAGCGCAGTGATCGAACTGGGCGCCTCGCGCATCGGCGAGATCGCCTACACGGTCGAGCTGACCCGCCCGCACGTGGCGATCATCACCAATGCCGGCACCGCCCATGTCGGCGAGTTCGGCGGACCGGAGAAGATCGTCGAGGCGAAGGGCGAGATACTCGAAGGGCTGGCCGCCGACGGCACCGCCGTGCTGAACCTGGACGACAAGGCCTTCGACACCTGGAAGGCCCGTGCCAGCGGCCGTCCGTTGCTGACTTTCTCCCTCGACCGGCCCCAGGCCGATTTCCGCGCCGCCGATCTGCAGCGCGATGCGCGCGGCTGCATGGGCTTCAGGCTGCAGGGCGTAGCGGGTGAAGCGCAGGTCCAGCTCAACCTGCTGGGGCGGCACAATGTCGCCAATGCCCTGGCTGCCGCCGCTGCCGCCCATGCACTGGGCGTGCCGCTGGATGGGATCGTCGCCGGGCTGCAGGCGCTGCAGCCGGTCAAGGGCCGCGCGGTAGCGCAACTGACCGCCAGCGGGCTGCGTGTGATAGACGACAGCTACAACGCCAACCCCGCGTCAATGCTGGCGGCGATTGATATACTGAGCGGCTTTTCCGGGCGCACCGTCCTGGTCCTCGGAGACATGGGCGAACTCGGTTCCTGGGCCGAGCAGGCCCACCGCGAGGTGGGCGCCTACGCCGCTGGCAAGGTGTCCGCGCTCTATGCGGTCGGACCGCTGATGGCCCACGCCGTACAGGCGTTCGGCGCCACGGGCCGGCACTTCGCCGACCAGGCCAGCCTGATCGGGGCGCTGGCCACCGAACAACCGACAACCACCATTTTGATCAAGGGTTCCCGCAGCGCGGCGATGGACAAAGTCGTCGCGGCGCTGTGCGGTTCCTCCGAGGAGAGTCACTAATGCTCCTGCTGCTGGCCGAATACCTGCAACAGTTCTACAAGGGCTTCGGCGTCTTCCAGTACCTGACCCTGCGCGGCATTCTCAGCGTGCTCACCGCGCTGTCGCTGTCGCTGTGGCTGGGGCCCTGGATGATCCGTACCTTGCAGATCCGCCAGATCGGCCAGGCCGTGCGCAACGACGGTCCGCAGTCGCACCTGTCGAAGAAGGGCACCCCGACCATGGGCGGCGCCCTGATCCTTACCGCCATCGCCATCAGCACGCTGCTGTGGGCGGATCTTTCCAACCGCTACGTGTGGGTGGTGCTGGTCGTTACCCTGCTGTTCGGTGCCATCGGCTGGGTGGACGACTACCGCAAGGTGATCGAGAAGAACTCCCGCGGCCTGCCGAGCCGCTGGAAGTACTTCTGGCAGTCGGTGTTTGGCATCGGCGCCGCCGTGTTCCTCTATATGACTGCCGAAACCCCGATCGAGACCACCCTGATCGTGCCGATGCTGAAGAGCGTCGAGATCCAGTTGGGCATCTTCTTCGTGGTCCTGACCTACTTCGTCATCGTCGGTTCGAGCAATGCGGTGAACCTCACCGACGGTCTCGACGGCCTGGCGATCATGCCGACGGTAATGGTTGCCGGCGCGCTGGGCATCTTCTGCTACCTGTCGGGCAACGTGAAGTTCGCCGAGTACCTGCTGATTCCCAACGTACCGGGCGCCGGCGAGCTGATCGTGTTCTGCGCCGCGCTGGTCGGCGCCGGCCTCGGCTTCCTCTGGTTCAACACCTATCCGGCGCAGGTCTTCATGGGCGACGTCGGCGCGCTGGCGCTGGGCGCCGCGCTGGGCACCATCGCGGTGATCGTGCGCCAGGAGATCGTGCTGTTCATCATGGGTGGGGTGTTCGTCATGGAAACCCTCTCGGTGATGATCCAGGTCGCTTCCTTCAAGCTGACCGGACGCCGCGTCTTCCGCATGGCGCCGATCCATCACCATTTCGAACTGAAAGGCTGGCCGGAGCCGCGCGTGATCGTGCGCTTCTGGATCATCACCGTGATCCTGGTGCTGATCGGCCTCGCCACCTTGAAGCTGCGTTGAGGACGAAGAGAGCATGAGCCTGATCGCCTCCGACCACTTCCGCATCGTTGTCGGCCTCGGCAAGAGCGGCATGTCCCTGGTGCGCTACCTGGCGCGCCGCGGCTTGCCTTTCGCCGTGGTCGATACCCGAGAGAACCCGCCGGAGCTGGCCACCCTGCGTGCCCAGTATCCGCAGGTGGAAGTGCGTTGCGGCGAACTCGACGCCGAGTTCCTCTGCTCCGCCCGCGAACTCTACGTCAGCCCCGGCTTGTCGCTGCGCACCCCTGCGCTGGTACAGGCCGCCGCGAAAGGCGTGCGCATCTCCGGTGACATCGATCTCTTCGCCCGCGAGGCGAAGGCCCCGATCGTCGCCATCACCGGTTCCAACGCGAAGAGCACCGTGACCACCCTGGTGGGCGAAATGGCGGTGGCCGCGGACAAGCGTGTCGCCGTCGGCGGCAACCTCGGCACCCCGGCGCTCGACCTGCTGGCCGACGATATCGAGCTGTACGTGCTGGAGCTGTCGAGCTTCCAGCTGGAAACCTGCGATCGCCTCAACGCCGAGGTGGCGACCGTGCTGAACGTCAGCGAAGACCATATGGATCGCTACGACGGCATGGCTGACTACCACCTGGCCAAGCACCGGATCTTCCGCGGTGCCCGCCAGGTCGTGGTGAATCGCGCCGATGCCCTGACCCGACCGCTGATCGCCGATACCGTGCCGTGCTGGTCGTTCGGCCTGAACAAGCCGGACTTCAAGGCTTTCGGCCTGATCGAGGAAGACGGCCAGAAGTGGCTGGCGTTCCAGTTCGACAAGCTGCTGCCGGTCGGCGAACTGAAGATCCGTGGCGCCCACAACTATTCCAACGCGCTCGCCGCGCTGGCGCTGGGCCATGCGGTCGGCCTGCCGTTCGACGCCATGCTCGGCGCGCTGAAGGCGTTTTCCGGCCTGGCTCATCGCTGCCAGTGGGTACGCGAGCGGCAGGGCGTGAGCTACTACGACGATTCCAAGGCCACCAACGTCGGCGCCGCCCTGGCGGCGATCGAGGGGCTGGGTGCCGACATCGACGGCAAGCTGGTGCTGCTCGCCGGCGGAGACGGCAAGGGCGCCGATTTCCATGACCTGCGCGAGCCGGTCGCGCGCTTCTGCCGGGCGGTGGTACTGCTTGGCCGTGACGCCGGGCTGATTGCCCAGGCACTGGGCAACGCGGTACCGCTGGTGCGCGTCGCAACGCTGGACGAAGCAGTCCGGCAGGCCGCCGAGCTGGCCCGCGAAGGCGATGCGGTGCTGTTGTCGCCGGCCTGCGCGAGCCTGGACATGTTCAAGAACTTCGAAGAACGCGGACGCCTGTTCGCCAAAGCCGTAGAGGAGCTAGCGTGATGCTGTCGGTGTTGCGCCCCTTCCCGTCGCCGCTGTTGAGCCGGCACGGCATCGACCTGGACTTCCCGCTGCTGGCGGGTTGCCTGGCGCTGCTCGGCCTCGGCCTGGTGATGGTGACTTCCGCCTCTTCCGAGGTGGCGGCGGCGCAGTCGGGCAACCCGCTGTACTTCTCCGTCCGTCACCTGATCTACCTGGTGATCGGCCTGATTTCCTGCGGCCTGACCATGATGGTCCCGATGGCCACCTGGCAGCGTTGGGGCTGGAAGCTGTTGCTGGTCGCCTTCGGCCTGCTGGTGCTGGTGATCACCCCCGGTATCGGCCGCGAGGTGAACGGCTCGATGCGCTGGATCGGCTTCGGCCTGTTCAACATCCAGCCTTCGGAGATCGCCAAGGTCTGCGTGGTGATCTTCATGGCCGGCTACCTGATCCGCCGCCAGCAGGAGGTCCGGGAAAGCTGGATGGGCTTCTTCAAGCCCTTCGTGGTGTTGCTGCCGATGGCCGGCCTGCTGCTGCGCGAGCCGGACTTCGGCGCCACCGTGGTAATGATGGGCGCTGCCGCGGCCATGCTGTTCCTCGGCGGGGTGGGGCTGTTCCGCTTCGGCCTGATGGTGCTGCTGGCGGTCGGCGCGGTGGTCCTGCTGATCCAGACCCAGCCCTACCGGATGGCACGCCTGACCAACTTCACCGACCCCTGGGCCGACCAGTTCGGCGCCGGCTATCAGTTGAGCCAGGCGCTGATCGCCTTCGGCCGCGGCGGCTGGTTGGGCATGGGACTGGGCAACAGCATCCAGAAGCAGTTCTACCTGCCGGAGGCGCACACCGACTTCGTCTTCGCCGTGCTTGCAGAGGAGCTGGGCATCGTCGGCGCCCTGGCGACCGTCGCCCTGTTCGTGTTCGTCAGCCTGCGCGCGCTGTACATCGGCATCTGGGCCGAGCAGGCCAAGCAGTTCTTCTCCGCCTACGTGGCCTACGGCCTGGCCTTCCTCTGGATCGGCCAGTTCCTGATCAACATCGGGGTGAACGTCGGCCTGCTGCCGACCAAGGGCCTGACCCTGCCGTTCCTCAGCTACGGCGGCAGTTCGCTGGTGATCTGCTGTGCCTGTCTGGGGATGTTGCTGCGCATCGAATGGGAACGGCGAACCCACCTGGGTAGCGAGGAATATGAGTTCAACGAAGAGGACTTTGCCGATGAAAGGTAATGTCCTGATCATGGCGGGTGGCACCGGCGGACACGTGTTCCCGGCGCTCGCCTGTGCGGGGGAGTTCCAGGCGCGCGGCTATGCCGTGCACTGGCTGGGGACGCCGCGCGGCATCGAGAATGACCTGGTACCCAAGGCCGGCCTGCCATTGCACCTGATCCAGGTCAGCGGGCTGCGCGGCAAGGGCCTGAAGTCGCTGGTCAAGGCGCCGCTGGAACTGCTCAAGTCGCTGTTCCAGGCGCTGCGGCTGATCCGCCAGCTGAGGCCGGTCTGCGTGCTCGGCCTGGGTGGCTATGTCACCGGCCCGGGCGGCCTGGCCGCGCGCCTCAACGGCGTGCCGCTGGTGATCCACGAGCAGAACGCCGTGGCCGGCACCGCCAACCGCAGCCTGGCGCCGATCGCCAGGCGCGTCTGCGAGGCATTCCCGGATACCTTCCCGGCCAGCGACAAGCGTCTGACCACCGGCAATCCGGTGCGCGGCGAGCTGTTCCTCGACGCGCACGCCCGCGCGCCGCTGACCGGCCGTCGGGTCAATCTGCTGGTGCTCGGCGGCAGCCTTGGCGCGGAACCGCTGAACAAGCTGTTGCCAGAGGCCCTCGCGCAGGTGCCGCTGGAAATCCGTCCGGCAATCCGCCATCAGGCCGGTCGTCAGCATGCCGAGATTACCGCCGAGCGTTATCGCACAGTGGCGGTCGAAGCGGACGTCGCGCCCTTCATCAGCGACATGGCCGCGGCCTACGCCTGGGCCGACCTGGTGATCTGCCGCGCCGGCGCGCTGACCGTCAGCGAGCTGACGGCGGCGGGATTACCCGCCTTCCTGGTGCCGTTGCCTCACGCGATCGACGATCACCAGACCCGCAATGCCGAATTCCTGGTACGCAGCGGCGCCGGCCGCCTGCTGCCGCAAAAGTCTACCGGCGCGGCCGAACTGGCCGCGCAGCTGTCCGAGGTCCTGATGCATCCCGAAACCCTGCGCTCCATGGCAGACCAGGCACGCAGCCTGGCGAAACCCGAGGCTACCCGGACGGTGGTCGATGCCTGCCTGGAGGTGGCCCGTGGTTAAAGAACCGAATGGCGTCACCCGGACCATGCGCCGTATCCGCCGCATCCATTTCGTCGGCATCGGCGGCGCCGGCATGTGCGGGATCGCCGAAGTGCTGCTGAACCTCGGCTACGAGGTATCCGGCTCGGACCTCAAGGCCTCGGCGGTGACCGAGCGCCTGGAGAAGTTCGGCGCGCAGATCTTCATCGGCCACCAGGCGGAAAACGCCGACGGCGCCGACGTGCTGGTGGTGTCCAGTGCCATCAACCGGGCCAACCCGGAAGTGGCCTCGGCCCTGGAACGGCGGATTCCGGTGGTGCCGCGTGCGGAGATGCTCGCCGAGCTGATGCGCTACCGGCACGGCATCGCGGTAGCCGGCACCCACGGCAAGACCACCACTACCAGCCTGATCGCCTCGGTGTTCGCCGCCGGCGGCCTGGACCCGACCTTCGTCATCGGCGGTCGGCTGAACGCCGCCGGGACCAACGCCCAGCTCGGCGCCAGCCGCTACCTGGTGGCCGAGGCCGACGAGAGCGACGCCAGCTTCCTGCACCTGCAACCGATGGTCGCGGTGGTCACCAATATCGACGCCGACCACATGGCGACCTACGGCGGCGACTTCAACAAGCTGAAGAAGACCTTCGTCGAGTTCCTCCACAACCTGCCGTTCTACGGACTGGCAGTAATGTGCGTGGATGACCCGGTGGTGCGCGAGATCCTCCCGCAGATCGCCCGTCCGACCGTGACCTACGGCCTCAGCGAAGACGCCGACGTGCGCGCGATCAACATCCGCCAGGAAGGCATGCGCACCTGGTTCACCGTGTTGCGCCCGGAGCGCGAGCCGCTGGACGTCTCGGTGAACATGCCCGGCCTGCACAACGTGCTGAATTCCCTGGCGACCATCGTCATCGCTACCGACGAGGGCATCTCCGACGAAGCCATCGTCCAGGGGCTGTCCGGCTTCCAGGGCGTAGGCCGGCGCTTCCAGGTCTACGGCGAGCTGCAGGTCGAGGGTGGCAGCGTGATGCTGGTGGACGACTACGGCCACCATCCGCGCGAAGTCGCCGCGGTGATCAAGGCGATCCGTGGCGGTTGGCCGGAGCGTCGCCTGGTGATGGTCTACCAGCCGCATCGCTATACCCGTACCCGCGACCTGTACGAAGACTTCGTGCAGGTGCTGGGCGAAGCCAACGTGCTGCTGTTGATGGAGGTCTATCCGGCCGGCGAAGAGCCGATCCCGGGAGCCGACAGCCGCCAGCTGTGCCACAGCATCCGCCAGCGCGGCCAGCTCGACCCGATCTACTTCGAGCGCGACGCCGACCTGGCGCCGCTGGTCAAGCCGCTGCTGCGCGCTGGCGACATCCTGCTTTGCCAGGGCGCTGGCGATGTCGGCGGCCTGGCCCCGCAACTGATCAAGAACCCGCTGTTCGCCGGCAAGGGAGGGAAGGGCGCATGAACCTTTGCCTCGATAGCCTGCTGAACGGCACCCAGGATCCCAAGGCGTTCGGCCGCGTTGCCGTGCTGTTCGGCGGCAAGAGCGCCGAGCGCGAGGTGTCGCTGAAGTCCGGCGCGATGGTCCTGCAATCCCTGCTGGCCGCCGGGGTCGATGCCTTCGGCATCGATGTCGGCGAAGACCTGCTGCAACGCCTGGTCGAGGAGAAGATCGACCGCGCCTTCATCATTCTCCATGGTCGTGGCGGCGAGGATGGCAGCATGCAGGGCCTGCTCGAGTGCGCGGGCATTCCCTACACCGGCAGCGGCGTGCTGGCCTCGGCGCTGGCGATGGACAAGCTGCGGACCAAGCGGGTCTGGCTCAGCCTCGGCCTGCCGACCCCGGACTACGCGGTGTTGGCCAGCGAGGATGACTGCCGCGAAGCGGCGCAGCGACTGGGTTTCCCGCTGATCGTCAAGCCGGCTCACGAAGGCTCGAGCATCGGCATGGCCAAGGTCGGCGGGCTAGACGAATTGATCGCGGCGTGGCGCGAAGCGGCCCGCTACGACTCGCAGGTGCTGGTCGAGCAGTGGATCAGCGGCCCGGAATTCACCGTGGCGACCTTGCGCGGGCAGGTGCTGCCGGCGATCCGCCTGGGCACGCCGCACACCTTCTACGACTACGACGCCAAGTACCTGGCCAGCGATACCCGCTACCAGGTGCCCTGCGGTCTCGACGAGGCCAAGGAACGCGAGCTGAAGGAACTCACCGCGCGCGCCTGCGACGCCCTGGGCATCCAGGGCTGGGGGCGGGCGGACGTGATGCAGGACGCCGAAGGGCGTTTCTGGCTGCTTGAAGTCAACACCGCACCAGGCATGACCGACCACAGCCTGGTGCCTATGGCCGCGCGGGCCGCCGGCCTGGATTTCCAGCAACTGGTGCTGGCGATCCTGGCCGATAGCCGCGAGGCGAGGGGATAAGCCATGAACGGCGTACTGCTCCGTCATCAGCAACCCGGCGGACTCGGCCGCGCTCCGCGCAAGCCGATGCCGCGCGGCGCCAGCCGTCTGGTGGCCAAGGAACCGCTGAGCGTGCGCCTGCCGAAAGCCGACTTCAGTTTCCTCAAGTACCTGGCCTGGCCGCTGTTGCTGGCCGTTCTCGGCTATGGCGCCTATCGCGGCGCCGAGTACATCCTGCCGTACGCCGACCGGCCGATCGCCAAGGTCAGTGTCGAGGGCGACCTCAGCTACATCAGCCAGCGCGCGGTGCAGCAGCGGATTTCCCCGTACCTGGCGGCGAGCTTCTTCACCATCGACCTGGCGGGCATGCGCGGGCAACTGGAACAGATGCCCTGGATCGCCCACGCCGAGGTGCGCCGGGTGTGGCCGGACCAGGTGGTGATCCGCCTGGACGAGCAACTGCCGATCGCCCGGTGGGGCGACGAAGCGCTGCTGAACAACCAGGGACAGGCTTTTACGCCAAAGGAGCTGGCGAATTATGAACATCTGCCCCGCTTGCATGGTCCACAGCGGGCGCAACAGCAGGTGATGCAGCAATACCAGTTGCTCAGCCAGTTGCTGCGTCCCCTCGGGTTCTCCATCGCCCGCCTGGAAATGAGCGATCGCGGCGGTTGGGCGCTGACCACGGCCCAGGGCGTCGAGATCCAGATCGGGCGCGACCACGTGGTAGACAAGATTCGCCGCTTCGTAAGCATCTACGACAAGGCACTCAAAGATCAGATTTCGAACATTGCGCGGATCGACCTGCGTTACCCCAACGGCCTCGCCGTTGCGTGGCGCGAGCCGGTCACGCCCGCGACGGTGGCCACGGCCAGCGCCGTGCAGTGAGTTGAGGAGACAGTAATAACCATGGCAAGCGTGCAGAGCGGCAAGATGATCGTCGGCCTCGACATCGGTACCTCCAAGGTGGTGGCGCTGGTGGGCGAGGTGACGGCCGATGGCCAGCTGGAGGTCGTTGGCATCGGTACTCATCCGTCCCGCGGCCTGAAGAAGGGCGTGGTGGTGAACATCGAGTCCACCGTGCAGTCGATCCAGCGCGCCATCGACGAGGCCCAGCAGATGGCCGGTTGCCGTATCCACTCGGCGTTCGTCGGCATCGCCGGCAACCACATCCGCAGCCTCAATTCCCACGGCATCGTGGCGATCCGCGATCGCGAGGTGAACCCGGCGGATATCGAACGGGTACTGGATGCCGCCCAGGCGGTGGCGATCCCGGCGGACCAGCGGGTGCTGCATACCCTGGCCCAGGATTACGTGATCGATAACCAGGAAGGCGTGCGCGAGCCGCTGGGCATGTCCGGGGTGCGCCTGGAAGCCAAGGTGCACGTGGTGACCTGCGCGGTGAATGCCTCGCAGAACATCGAGAAGTGCGTGCGCCGCTGCGGCCTCGAGGTCGACGACATCATCCTCGAGCAGTTGGCCTCGGCCTATTCGGTGCTGACCGAGGACGAGAAGGAACTGGGCGTGTGCCTGGTGGATATCGGCGGCGGCACCACCGATATCGCGATCTTCACCGAAGGCGCGATCCGCCATACCGCGGTGATCCCGATCGCCGGCGACCAGGTCACCAATGACATCGCCATGGCCCTGCGGACGCCGACCCAGTACGCGGAAGAGATCAAGATCCGCTACGCCTGCGCCCTGGCCAAGCTGGCCGGTGCCGGCGAGACCATCAAGGTGCCCAGCGTCGGCGACCGGCCGCCGCGCGAACTGTCGCGCCAGGCCCTGGCCGAAGTGGTCGAGCCTCGTTACGACGAGCTGTTCACCCTGGTCCAGGCCGAGCTGCGCCGCAGCGGCTACGAGGACCTGATCCCGGCCGGGATCGTCCTCACCGGCGGCACCTCGAAGATGGAAGGCGCGGTCG
The DNA here is from genome assembly GCF_037574965.1 of Pseudomonas sp. KBN12P06040. Classification (NCBI taxonomy): domain Bacteria; kingdom Pseudomonadati; phylum Pseudomonadota; class Gammaproteobacteria; order Pseudomonadales; family Pseudomonadaceae; genus Pseudomonas; species Pseudomonas sp. KBN12P06040. Next base: position 5,015,160 of record NZ_JBBELS010000001.1, on the reverse strand, counting down.
AGCTGGCCGAGGAAATCTTCCACATGCCGGTACGCCTCGGCGTGCCGTATAGCGTGAAGGGCCTCACCGACGTGGTGCGCAACCCGATCTATTCGACGGGCGTCGGCCTGCTGATGTACGGACTGCAGAAGCAGTCCGATGGCATGTCGATGTCTGTGTCAGGCAGCAGCTACAGCAGCGACGAACCCAAGGCACCTGTCCTGGAGCGGCTCAAACGCTGGGTCCAGGGCAATTTCTGATTCAACGCGGTAACAGTAGGCGACAAAACTAGAAAGGAAGGAGAGGGGAAATGTTTGAACTGGTCGATAACATCGCACAAACCGCCGTCATAAAAGTGATCGGTGTAGGTGGTGGTGGCGGCAACGCCGTCAATCACATGGCCAAGAACAACGTCGAGGGCGTCGAGTTCATCTGCGCCAACACCGACGCACAAGCGCTGAAGAACATCGCGGCGCGCACCGTTCTGCAACTCGGCCCGGGCGTCACCAAGGGGCTGGGTGCCGGCGCCAATCCGGAAGTCGGTCGTCAGGCGGCTCTGGAAGATCGCGAGCGCATTTCCGAAGTGCTGGAAGGCGCCGACATGGTCTTCATCACCACCGGCATGGGTGGCGGCACCGGTACCGGCGCCGCGCCGATCATCGCCGAAGTGGCGAAGGAAATGGGCATCCTCACCGTCGCGGTGGTGACCCGTCCGTTCCCGTTCGAAGGTCGCAAGCGCATGCAGATCGCCGACGAGGGCATCCGCGCGCTGGCCGAGAGCGTCGATTCGCTGATCACCATCCCGAACGAGAAGCTGCTGACCATCCTCGGCAAGGACGCCAGCCTGCTGGCTGCCTTCGCCAAGGCCGATGACGTGCTGGCCGGTGCCGTGCGCGGTATCTCCGACATCATCAAGCGTCCGGGCATGATCAACGTCGACTTCGCCGACGTGAAGACCGTCATGAGCGAAATGGGCATGGCGATGATGGGTACCGGCTGCGCCAGCGGTCCGAACCGTGCCCGCGAGGCCACCGAAGCGGCAATCCGCAACCCGCTGCTGGAAGACGTCAACCTGCAGGGCGCGCGCGGCATCCTGGTGAACATTACCGCGGGTCCGGACCTGTCCCTGGGCGAGTACTCCGATGTCGGCAACATCATCGAACAGTTCGCTTCCGAGCACGCCACTGTGAAGGTGGGCACCGTGATCGACGCGGACATGCGCGATGAGCTGCACGTCACCGTAGTCGCCACCGGCCTGGGCGCGCGCCTGGAGAAACCGGTGAAGGTCGTCGACAACACCGTGCAGGGCAGCGCAACCCAGGCAGCCGCACCGGCCCAGCGCGAGCAGCAGTCGGTGAACTACCGCGACCTCGACCGTCCTACCGTGATGCGCAACCAGTCTCACGGCAGCGCGGCGACCGCGGCCAAGCTGAACCCGCAGGATGACCTGGATTACCTGGATATCCCGGCGTTCCTGCGTCGTCAGGCCGATTGAAGTAATTAATCAGGAGTAGAGATGTGATTGGTGTTCAGCAAAGGCCGGTTCTGCTATCATCGCCGGCCATTGTTGAAAACAGTTCGCAGTCAGCGCTTAAGCGGCCAAAGCCATGATCAAACAACGCACCTTGAAGAACATCATCCGGGCTACTGGCGTCGGTCTGCACTCGGGGGAAAAGGTTTACCTGACCCTGAAACCGGCGCCGGTGGACACCGGTATCGTGTTCTGCCGCACCGACCTGGATCCGGTAGTGGAAATCCCGGCCCGGGCCGAGAACGTCGGCGAAACCACCATGTCGACCACCCTGGTCAAGGGTGACGTCAAAGTGGATACGGTGGAGCACCTGCTCTCGGCCATGGCCGGCCTGGGTATCGACAACGCCTACGTCGAGCTGTCCGCTTCGGAAGTGCCGATCATGGATGGCAGCGCTGGTCCGTTCGTATTCCTGATCCAGTCCGCCGGATTGCAAGAGCAGGAAGCTGCCAAGAAGTTCATCCGCATCAAGCGCGAAGTCAGCGTGGAAGAGGGCGACAAGCGCGCCGTCTTCGTTCCGTTCGACGGCTTCAAGGTCAGCTTCGAGATCGATTTCGATCATCCGGTCTTCCGTGGTCGCACCCAGCAGGCCTCGGTCGATTTCTCCAGTACTTCCTTCGTCAAGGAGGTCAGCCGCGCCCGTACCTTCGGGTTCATGCGCGACATCGAGTACCTGCGTTCGCAGAACCTGGCACTCGGCGGTAGCGTGGAGAACGCGATCGTGGTCGACGAGAACCGCGTGCTCAACGAAGACGGCCTGCGTTACGAGGACGAGTTCGTCAAGCACAAGATCCTGGATGCCATCGGCGACCTGTATCTGCTCGGCAACAGTCTTATCGGCGAGTTCCGTGGCTTCAAGTCCGGCCATGCCCTGAACAACCAACTGCTGCGTACGTTGATCGCAGACAAGGATGCTTGGGAAGTGGTGACCTTCGAAGACGCGCGTACCGCGCCTATTTCCTATATGCGCCCGGCGGCGGCAGTGTAGGAAAACTCTCCTTTCCATATTTGGAGGCCACCTCAGGGTGGCCTCTTTTTATTTCGGGATTTATTCTTGCCGGCTTTTCTCGGCGCGGCTTGCCAACCGCTCGAGCGCTTCCCGCAGGCGTGGATTGCCGACGATGTCGGCGGATTCGCGAAGGTTTTCCGCCGCGACGGCAGACAGGGTCAAGCTGCGACGTGCCGCACGTTGTGTGGACGTGGTGGGTTGCACCTTGAAAAGGATTTTCGCTAAGTTCGCGAATTCTTCGAAAGCCTGCAGCTGCCGCTGCAGGCGCCGCTGCTGATAGCGCAGGCGTGTGGCCCAGTGGCCATCGGTGACGATCAGCAGCAGGCAACCGCCGCGCCACGAAGCCACATGGCAGTACGGGCGCGCCGCCGGTTGCAACTGGCTTTCCAGCAGTTGCTGCAGGCGGCAGATGCGCTGGGCTTCGGCGAACAGCATCTGCAGCGGCCTGGCCTGGCGCAGCAACTGGGTCGATGCCTGGGCGGGCAAGGGACGAAAAGACATGGCGGGAAGCCTGGGGGTTACTGAGTCGGAATGGTAGCAGAAAGCGTTTCGCTACTGCCGGCCCGTATGAAGGATAAGTCATGCACATCATTTTTCTGAGCCGGCACCATGGGGCCGCTCGCTCCGTCCATCTGCAGCCGCGGTTGCTGATGCTGGCCGGGGCCTGCGTGGTCGGTGCCAGCCTGTTGGCCGGGGGCTTCATGGGCGCCTGGCTGTTCCGCGCGCCGGCTCCGGTGGCCGGCATCGAAGTCGATGCCGCGCTGCAGGCGCAGAGCGCCGAGATCAGCAGCGCCCGCGAGGACGCGCAGCGGCAGATGGACGCACTGAGCGTGCATCTCGGCGAACTGCAGGCGCGCCTGGTTCGGCTGGATGCCCTCGGCGAACGTCTCACCGAGCTGGCCGACGTCGACCCCGACGAGTTCGACTTCTCCCTGAGCGTCGGCCAGGGTGGCGTCGACGAACCGCTGGAGGGCAGCGCCTATGCCCCGCCGTCGTTCATGGCGACGCTGGACGAACTGGCGGCACGCCTGGATACCCGCGAGCAGCAGCTCGAGGTGCTGGAGCAACTGCTCGCCGACAAGCACATCAGCCAGTCGACCTACCTGGCCGGCCAGCCGGTGCGCCAGGGCTACATCTCCTCGCCGTTCGGGCGCCGGGTCAATCCGGTGAGCGGCCGCCTGAGCATGCACAAGGGCATCGACTTCGCCGCGCCGGCCGGCAGCGACGTGGTGGCCGTGGCGGCGGGGGTGGTGACCTGGTCCGGGCGCAAGAACGGCTATGGCAACGTGGTCGAGGTCGGGCACGCCGATGGCTACACCACGTTGTATGCCCATAACCAGAAGAACCTGGTCGAGGTCGGTGACCTGGTCAAGCGCGGCCAGGTGCTGGCCAAGGTCGGCAGCACCGGACGCTCCACCGGCTACCACGTACATTTCGAAGTGATGAAGGATGGCCGGGTAATGAATCCGCAAAGCTTCATCGCACGCGCGTCTGTTTCCGAGTGAGCGATGCGCATTGATCTGCTGTACTTTTCTCATACCCGTTTCCGGGTAGAATGTTCCCTTTCATGCCGTTGATCGGCACGGGCCGCCGGATGGGTGAGCCTTCCATTCCCCACGTGTGGATGACCAAGTCGATATGTTTGCGCCTTTGTTGAAGAAACTCTTTGGAAGCAAGAACGAGCGTGATGTAAAGCGCATGGCCAAGGCTGTACAGGCCATCAATGCGCTCGAGCCCCAGATGGTGGCGCTCTCCGACGAGCAGTTGAAGGCGAAAACGGCTGAATTCCAGCAGCGCTACGCCAAGGGCGAAACGCTCGACCAATTGCTGCCCGAAGCCTTCGCCGTGGTTCGCGAGGCTGGCAAGCGGGTGATGGGCATGCGCCACTTCGACGTCCAGCTGATCGGCGGCATGACCTTGCACGACGGCAAGATCGCCGAAATGCGTACCGGCGAGGGTAAGACCCTGGTGGGCACCCTGCCGGTCTACCTCAACGCGCTGTCCGGCAAGGGCGTGCACGTGGTCACGGTGAACGACTACCTGGCGCGCCGCGACGCCAACTGGATGCGCCCGCTGTACGAGTTCCTCGGTCTCAGCGTCGGCGTGGTCACTCCCTTCCAGCCGCCGGAAGACAAGCGCGCCGCCTACGCCGCCGACATCACCTACGGCACCAACAACGAATTCGGCTTCGATTACCTGCGCGACAACATGGCCTTCAGCCTGGACGACAAGTTCCAGCGCGAGCTGAACTTCGCCGTGGTCGACGAAGTGGACTCGATCCTCATCGACGAGGCGCGTACCCCGCTGATCATCTCCGGCCAGGCCGAAGACAGCTCCGAGCTGTACATCAAGATCAACAAGCTGATCCCGCGTCTCAAGCGCCAGGTCGAAGAGGTCGAGGGCAAGCCGACCGAGGAAGGCCACTACAGCATCGACGAGAAGACCCGCCAGGTCGAACTCAACGAGCAGGGCCACCAGTTCATCGAGGACCTGCTGAGCCAGAACGGCCTGCTCGGCGAAGGCGAGAGCCTCTACTCGGCGCACAACCTGAGCCTGCTGACCCACGTCTACGCAGCGCTGCGCGCGCACACCCTGTTCCACCGCAACGTCGAGTACATCGTCCAGGGCGACCAGATCCTCCTGATCGACGAGCACACCGGCCGCACCATGCCTGGCCGTCGCCTGTCCGAGGGCCTGCACCAGGCCATCGAAGCGAAGGAGGGCCTGCCGATCCAGGCCGAGAGCCAGACCCTGGCCTCCACCACCTTCCAGAACTATTTCCGCCTGTACAACAAGCTGGCCGGCATGACCGGCACCGCCGATACCGAGGCCTTCGAGTTCCGCCAGATCTACGGTCTCGACGTGGTGGTGATCCCGACCCACCGGCCGATCGCGCGCAAGGACTTCAACGACCTGGTCTACCTGACCCAGGAAGAGAAGTACGCGGCGATCATCACCGACATCAAGCAGTGCCAGGCCCTCGGCCGGCCGATCCTGGTCGGCACCGCGTCGATCGAGAGTTCCGAGTACGTTTCCAAGCTGTTGCAAGAGGCAGGCATCGAGCACAAGGTGCTCAACGCCAAGTACCACGAGAAGGAAGCCGAGATCATCGCCCAGGCTGGCGCGCCCGGTTCGGTGACCATCGCCACCAACATGGCCGGCCGCGGTACCGACATCCTCCTCGGTGGCAACTGGGAAGTCGAAGTCGCGGCCCTGGAGAACCCCACCGAGGAGCAGATCGCCCAGATCAAGGCCGAATGGCAGAAGCGCCACCAGCAGGTGATCGAGGCGGGTGGCCTGCACGTGATCGCCTCCGAGCGCCACGAATCCCGCCGGATCGACAACCAGTTGCGCGGCCGTGCCGGTCGTCAGGGCGACCCGGGTTCCAGCCGCTTCTACCTGTCGCTGGAAGACAACCTGATGCGGATCTTCGCCTCCGACCGGGTGAAGAACTTCATGAAGGCGCTGGGCATGCAGTCCGGCGAGGCGATCGAGCACCGCATGGTGACCAACGCCATCGAGAAGGCCCAGCGCAAGGTCGAAGGGCGCAACTTCGACATCCGCAAGCAACTGCTGGAATTCGATGACGTAGCCAACGAGCAGCGCAAGGTGATCTACCACATGCGCAACACCCTGCTGTCGGCAGAGGACGTGGGCGAGACCATCAAGGAGTTCCGCGAGGAAACCCTCAGCGCCACCATCAACCAACACATTCCGCCGCAGTCGCTGCCCGAGCAGTGGGACATCGAAGGCCTGGAGGCCGCGCTGTACAGCGACTTCGCCGTACGCCTGCCGATCCAGCAGTGGCTGGACGAAGACGACAAGTTGTACGAGGAAACCCTGCGTAGCAAGATCCTCGAGCAGATCGTCGCCGCCTACTACGAGAAGGAAGAGCTGGCCGGCGCCGAAGCCCTGCGCGCCTTCGAGAAGCAGATGCTGCTGCGGGTACTGGATGACCTGTGGAAGGACCACCTGTCGACCATGGACCACCTGCGGCACGGCATCCACCTGCGTGGCTACGCGCAGAAGAATCCGAAGCAGGAATACAAGCGCGAGTCCTTCACCCTGTTCCAGGAGCTGCTGGACTCGATCAAGCGCGACACCATCCGCGTGCTGTCCCACGTCCAGGTCCGTCGCGAAGACCCGGCCGAAGAGGAGGCCCGCCTGCGTCGCGAGGCCGAGGAACTGGCCAAGCGCATGCAGTTCCAGCACGCCGAGGCTCCCTCGATGGAGCAGGCCGTGGCCGGCGAGGAAGAAGCGCTTCCCGAGGGCCCGGCTCCGGTCGTGCCGCTCGAGCCTGTGCGCAACGAGCAGAAGATCGGCCGCAACGAGCCTTGCCCGTGCGGTTCCGGCAAGAAATACAAGCACTGCCACGGGCAGCTGGACTAAGCTTCCCGCCTGGTTCACCAACGCCGCGACCGGTCCTGCCGCTCGCGGCGTTTGTTCGAATTGGCGCCAGACCGGCGCCGATGCGTTTTCCGTCACGCCGTCGCAGACGGCATCGAGTCCACTGTTTGGTAAAGGAGCGCGTTCCCATGGCTGTCGGTCTTGGCCCCCTGTCCACCCTGCACCCGGTCCCCGGTTTCGAACTCGGCATCGCTTCCGCCGGCATCAAGCGACCGGGGCGCAAAGACGTGGTGGTCATGCGCTGCGCCGAAGGCTCCAGCGTGGCCGGGGTGTTCACCCTGAACGCGTTCTGTGCCGCGCCGGTGACCCTGGCCAAGCAGCGTTTCCTCGGTGAGGTGCGCTACCTGTTGACCAATACCGGCAACGCCAACGCCGGTACCGGCGAGGCCGGCCTCGCCGCCGCCGCGCAAACCTGCGCCAAGCTCGCCGAACTGGCCGGGGTCGCCGAGACTTCGGTGCTGCCATATTCCACCGGGGTGATCGGCGAGCCTCTGCCGGTGGCCAAGATCGAGGCGGCGTTGCCTGCGGCCCTCGCCGACCTGGCCGAGGACCGCTGGGCCGAAGCTGCCGCGGGGATCATGACCACCGATACCCTGCCCAAGGGCGCCAGCCGCCAGTTCGTGCACGATGGCGTGACCGTGACCGTCACCGGGATCAGCAAGGGCGCCGGGATGATCAAGCCGAACATGGCGACCATGCTCGGTTATATCGCCACCGACGCCAAGGTCGCCCAGGGCGTGTTGCAGGATCTGTTGCGCGATGCCGCCAACAAGTCCTTCAACCGCATCACCATCGACGGCGATACCTCCACCAACGACTGCTGCATGCTGATCGCCACCGGTCGCGCGGCGCTGCCGGAAGTCACCCAGGCCAGCGGCGCGCTGTTCGCCGCGTTGAAGCAAGCGGTACTGGAGGTTTCCATGGAGCTGGCCCAGGCCATCGTTCGCGACGGCGAGGGCGCGACCAAGTTCGTCACTGTCCAGGTCAACGGCGGCGCCACCCACCAGGAGTGCCTGGATGTCGGCTATGCCGTGGCCCACTCGCCGCTGATCAAGACCGCGCTGTTCGCCTCCGACCCGAACTGGGGACGCATCCTCGCCGCGGTCGGACGTGCCGGCGTGGCCAATCTGGACGTGAGCAAGATCGACGTGTTCCTTGGCGACGTCTGTATCGCCAGCCGTGGCGGCCGGGCGGCCAGTTACACCGAGGAGCAGGGCGCGGCGGTGATGGCCCAGGCCGAGATCGGCATCCGCATCGAACTGGGACGCGGCACCTGCAGCGAGACCATCTGGACCACCGACCTGTCCCACGAATACGTGAAGATCAACGCAGAGTACCGCACCTGAAGCCAGGCATTCCGATCCTTCATCGATGGATGAAAATCGGGAATTTGCCATCGGTCCGTGCGCCTCTTAAGTTCTCTGGTGCATGGCCGTCCGCGTCGGGCGGCCGAAGAGGAGAGGCGCATGGCCCTGACCATCGTGATTGGCAATCGCAATGACTCGTCCTGGTCGCTGCGGGGCTGGCTGGCCCTGCGCATGAGCGGGGCGGCGTTCGACGAGATACTCGTCCCGCTGGGGCGGCCCGATAGCCGGGAGCGGATCCTGCAATATTCGCCGACCGGCAAGGTGCCCTTGCTGAAAAGCGAGGATGGCGACATCTGGGATTCCCTGGCCATCGCCGAGTACCTCGCCGAGCGCTTCCCCGAGGCCCACCTGTGGCCGCGCGGCGAGGCGGCGCGGGCGCTGGCCCGTTCGGTCTGCGCGGAAATGCACAGCGGTTTCGCCGCGTTGCGCGGCGAGCTGCCGATGGACCTGCGGCGCCAGCAGCCATTGGTGGAATTGTCCGAGGCGACACGACAGGATATTCAACGTATCTGCGAAGCCTGGGCGGATTGCCGGCGGCGCTTCGGCCAGGACGGTCCGTTCCTGTTCGGCCACGCCAGCCTGGCGGATGCGTTCTACGCACCGGTGGCGGCGCGTTTCCGCAGTTATGCGGTGGAGTTGCCGGATATCGCCCGGACCTATGTCGAGACGATTTATCAGTGGCCTGCGTTCCGCGCCTGGTACGACGCGGCATTGCGCGAGCAGGCCGGTAGTTGATGGCCGTCCGCCGCTTCCGGCGGTGCGTGACGGCAGTAGCGAGGAGATGATCCGTGAAACGAGTACATGTTGCCGCGGCCGTGATTCGTGGCTCCGATGGCCGGGTGCTGATCGCCCGGCGGCCGGAAGACAAGCATCAGGGCGGCCTGTGGGAGTTTCCCGGGGGCAAGGTGGAGGACGGCGAGCCGGTGCGCGCGGCGTTGGCCCGTGAGCTGGAAGAGGAACTGGGCATCCGTGTCGAGCGGGCCCGGCCGCTGATCCAGGTTCGCCACGACTATGCCGACAAGCATGTCCTGCTCGATGTCTGGGAGGTCGACGGGTTTTCCGGCGAAGCCCACGGCGTCGAGGGCCAACCGCTGGCCTGGGTGGAGCCGCGCGAGCTGGCGGACTACGAGTTCCCCGCCGCCAACGCGCCGATCGTCCAGGCCGCGCGCCTGCCGGCGCACTATCTGATCACCCCGGACGGCCTGGAGCCGGGCGAGCTGATCAGCGGCGTACGCAAGGCGGTGGAGGCGGGCATCCGCCTCATCCAGTTGCGCGCGCCGAACATGTTCAGTCCCGAATACCGCGATCTCGCCATCGATATCCAGGGACTCTGCGCCGGCAAGGCGCAACTGATGCTGAAAGGCCCGCTGGAGTGGCTGGGCGACTTCCCGGCTGCCGGCTGGCACCTGACCTCCGCTCAACTGCGCAAATACGCCAGCGCCGGTCGGCCGTTCCCCGAAGGGCGCCTGCTGGCCGCTTCCTGCCACGACGCGGAGGAACTGGCCCTGGCCGCCTCGATGGGAGTGGAGTTCGTCACCCTTTCGCCGGTACAGCCGACCGAGAGCCATCCCGGCGAGCCGGCGCTGGGTTGGGACAAGGCCGCCGAACTGATCGCCGGCTTCAACCAGCCGGTCTACCTGCTGGGTGGCGTCGGTCCGCAGCAAGCCGAGCAGGCTTGGGAGCATGGAGCCCAGGGCGTGGCGGGTATCCGTGCGTTCTGGCCGGGCGGCCTTTGACGGTGGAATGAAGAAAAAAGGAGGCTTCGGCCTCCTTTTTTCGTCTCGATGCCGAGCCCTCGCTCGCCGTCAGTCCGGTTTTGCCGCCGCCTCCCAGAGAATCTCCGCCACGCCCTGGCGCCGAGCGATGGCGCGGGCGGCGACGAACAGCAGGTCGGAGAGCCGGTTCAGGTAGCGCAGGCCGACGCCCTCCAGCGTTTCCTCCTGGTCCAGCGCCTGGCAGCGCCGTTCGGCACTGCGCGCCAGGCTGCGGCAGACATGGGCCTGGGCGACCAGGCGGGAACCGCCGGGGAGGATGAAATTCTTCAGCGGGCCCAGCTCGTCGTTCCAGCGGTCGATGCAGCTTTCCAGGCGTGCCACTTCCGTCTCGTCCAGGGCCCGATACTCCGGCATCGCCAGCTCCCCGCCGAGGTCGAACAGGCGGTGTTGCACTGGCGCCAGCGCCTGGACGATCTCCTCCAGGCCGGGATGTGCGCCACGCGCTTCCAGCAGCTCGGCAAGGAGCAGGCCCAACTGGCTGTTCAATTCGTCCACCGCGCCGATCGCCTCGATGCGTGGATGGCTCTTGGGCACCCGGCGTCCGCCGGCCAGGCCGGTCTCGCCGCGGTCGCCGGTACGGGTGTAGATCTTCGACAATCGATTGCCCATGGTTTCAACCTTCCTCTTCGTCGCCCCGCCGCAGGCTGCTACCGGGTTGCGGCAGAGCGGGCGGCAGGGCCTTGGCTTGTGCCGGGGCGACCGCTTCGGAGCTTTCCAGCGGCAGGCGGATGCTGAAGCAGGTGCCGCGGCCCAGTTCCGAGCGTACTTCCATCTGGCCCTTGTGATTGTTGGTGATGATGAAATACGAGACGGACAGGCCGAGACCGGTGCCCTGGCCGACTTCCTTGGTGGTGAAGAACGGCTCGAAGATACGCTTGCGCACCAGTTCGGGCATGCCGCTGCCGTTGTCTTCCACCTGGACTTCCGCCCAGGGCGGCGTCAGGCGCGTGCGCAGGACGATCCGACCCTGTTCGCCTTCCTCTTCGTCGTCGCGCTGGTGGATGGCCTGGGCGGCGTTCTTCAGCAGGTTGAGCAGGACCTGCTCGACCTCGTTGGCGATCACCGGCACCGGGCCGAGGTTGGGGTCGAACTCGTGGACGATCTGCAACGATTTGAAGTCGAAGCCTTCGGCCAGGTCGAAGTCGTTGCCGGCGATTTCCACCGCCTGTTCGAGCAGTGCGGGCAGTTCGCAAGCGGTCATCTGCCGGTGGCTGCGGCGGCTGAAGGCGAGCATGTGGGTGACGATCTTCGCTGCCCGCGAGCCGGCGTGCTGGATGCCTTCCAGCAGGCGCGGGATGTCGCGGCCGTCGAGGTAGTGATTGATGTCTTCCAGCGGCACTCCGACCTCGGCCGCCAGCTCGACGTTCTTCGCCAGCTCCGGGGACAGGCGCCGCTTGATGTTCTGCACGTTGTGCAGGATCGCGCCGAGCGGGTTGTTGATCTCGTGGGCCATGCCGGCGGCGAGGCTGCCGACCGAGAGCATCTTCTCCGATTGCACCATCACTTCTTCCAGGCTCAGCCGCTGGGTGATGTCGTCGATGCGGATCACCGCGCCGCGGCCGGTGCCGCCCATCAGCGGGTAGAAGGTCAGGGCGTAGTGGCGCGGCGTGTCGATCAGCGCCCAGGTGACCCGTTCGACACGCTCCACGCTGTGCTTCTCGGCAGCCCGGGTGAGCTGCGGAAGGAACGGCTTGAGCGAGGGAAAGGCGAGGAACACCGGCTGGTTGACCGCATCGTCCAGGCTGGTGCCGGAAAGCTGGCTGGCCTCCTGGTTCCACTGCGTGACGTAGAGTTGCTCGTCCACCGCGATCAGCGCCGAAGGCATGGAGTCGATGATGCTGTTGAGGTAGTGCTGGAAACCGGTGAGCTTCTTCTCGATCTTGCTGCGCACCTGCACTTCCAGTTCCAGCTTGCGGTTCGAGCGGCGGGTTTCCTCGGCCAGGCTCTGGGCCTGCTCGACCGCTTCCTGGGCATCGTCGCGGGCGCGCTTAAGCTGTTGCTCGCGGGCCTCGATGCGGGTCAGCATGGTGTTGAACGCGTCGGCCAGGCGGCCGATCTCGTCGCCGTTGCCGCGCTGGGCGCGGAGGGCGTAGTTCTCCTCGCGGGTGACCTGCCGCGACAGTTCCTCGAGATCGCGGATCGGCCGGGTGATCAGGCGGCGTATCTGCTGCGCCACCAGCAGCCAGAGCAGCACGCTGACGCCGAGGATCGCCAGGCTGGCGGTGAGGGTTCCGGTGTAGAACGCGCTCGGCAGTTCACCGCTGGCCACCAGCAACAGGTAGCCGGGGCGGGCGTTTTCCTGGGGCAGTTCGATCAGCGCGTTGAGGCGGTACTCGCCGCGCCTCCAGTGCTCCAGGCGGTCCAGGCGGGTCGGCAGCTTGAGGGTGTCGCCGCGTTGCAGGTCGGCCAGCATCAGCCCATTGCTGTCGTACAGGGCCGCGGCGCGCAACGGCTGGTAATCGTTGAGCTGGCGCAGCAGGACCTCGGCGGTCTGCGGCGAACTGAGTGCCGGCTGGCTGAGCGCCGGGTTGGCGATCAGCCGGCCGATGGTCTGCATCGCCTGGGGGGCGACGCTCTCCTGGGAAATCCAGTAGGCGGCGCTGATGAACGCCAGGTTGGCCACCAGCAGCACGGTGGCCAGCAGGATCAGCAGGGCGGCGAGCAGTTTCTGCCCTACGGGCAGGTTGTCGAGGCGCTGGCGCAGGTTCATGGGCTCTGGCGGTCCGCGGCGAAAAGGAATGGCGGGCAGGGTAACGCGCTTTAGCGGTCGGGCAAACCGCGCTGGCGCAGATGGGCCTGGAGGCGGGCGAGCAAGGTTCCCAGGCGCGGCAGCGGTAGTCCCAGGCGCTGCGCATGCTGGCAGGCGTAGCCGAGCAGATAGCCGATTTCCGTGCGCCGGCCGCGGGTGACGTCCTGATGCATCGAGGAATAGTTGGCCGCGGTGGCGTCGATCACCGCCCGGACATCCTCCAGCAGGCTCCTGGCGGCGGCGTCGTAGCCGCTGGCGTGGAGCAACTGGCCGAGTTCGTCGCAAAGCGCGGCGATCTCTTCCGGGTGCTGCCGCAGGCCGCCGTTGCGGCAATCGTGGAGGACGGTCAGCGGGTTGATCGCGCAGTTCAGGGCCAGCTTGCGCCACAGGCGTTCGAGGATGTCGTCGCTCCAGCTGTGCGGGATCCCGGCCTGGGACAGCTGCGCCAGCCAGGCGGGGGCGCTTGTGTCGCGCGGATCGCCGAGCCAGGTGTGCCCGCGGCCGGCGAAGACCACGCGGAAATCGCCATCGCGGAACGCGCCTTCGGTGCTGGAGGCGAACAGGCAGCGGCTGCGCGGCAGGCGGGCGGCGACCGCCTGCTGGCTGCCCAGGCCGTTCTGCAGCAACAGCAGTTCGGCGTTGCCGGCCAGGCGATGGGCCACGCTGGAGGCGGCTTCCTCCGCGTCGTAGGCCTTGCAGGCCAGCAGCAGGCGCTGGATGGGTTGCCCGCCGTCCGGGGTTTCCGCGGCGATCGGGTAGAGGCTGGCCTGGCCGTCTTCCACCAGGCTCAGTCCGCCGGCCTGTTGGTAGCGGCGCAGGCGCTGGCGGTCGCGCAGGATCAGGCGGACGGGCAGGCCGGCGCGCCCGAGGCGCGCGGCCCAGAGGCTGCCGAGGCTACCGGCGCCGAGGATATGCCAGGTCATGGTGGCTACTGCGAATGGCTGACGATAGAGCGAAGTCTAGCGCAGTGCCGGTAGCCGGCAGGTTGCGATCCTGCCGCTGGCATAGGCATCGGGCAACAGGGCCTCGGTGCGCTGCAGCAGTTCGTCGATGCCCAGCGGCAATGCCCCGCTGTCGAGGCCGAGCATGGCGATGCCGGCTTTCAGGCTGATGAAGCCTTCGCTGGTCTTGAAGGCCTTCAGGTTGAGCCCGTCGTGCAGCCGCTTGAAGCTGCTCGACGAGCATTCGTGCAGGTCCTCCACCAAGGTGATCAGGGCGAAATGCTGCTCGTCCAGGCGCACCAGCACGTCCAGCGGCCGGACCAGCTGTTGCAGGCGCCTGGCCACGCCGAGCAGCAGCTCGCGATGGAAGGCCTCGCCGTGCCGCTGGCGCAGGACCGGTGCCTCGGGCATGCCGACCAGCAGGTAGCACAGCGCTCCACCGCGGGTTTCCACCTGGCGCAGGCTGTCGGCCAGCTTCTGGCGCAGGTAGCGGGGATTGCCGAGGCCGGTGAGGGTATCCACCAGGTTGCGTTCTTCCATCCGCGCGATGTTTTCGGTGAGCAGGCGGTTTTCCACCAGCAACCGTTGCAGGGTGTTGCACAGGCGGTCGGCTGCGTAGATGCGCGGCACCAGTTGCTCGTTCATTGCGGCCTTGCTGACGAAGTCGTCGACGCCGCGGTCGAAGGCCTCGCCGAGGACGTTCTCGCCTTCCTTGCCGGTGAGCAGGACGATGTAGGTGTAGTGGTTGATGCTTTCGTCCAGTTGGCGGACCCGGGCGGTCAGTTCCAGGCCGTCCATCTCCGGCATCAGCCAGTCGGCCAGGAGCACGCTGACCGGGCGTTGTTCGAGCTGCTGCAGGGCCTCGCTGGCGCTGCTGGCGAAGCGGATGTCCTGGTAGCCGGCCTGGCTGAGGGCGCGGCCGATCATGGCGCTGGAAAACTTGGCGTCGTCGACGACCAGGATGCTGAGATCGGGGTTGGGCATGAACGGACTCGAGAAGAGGATGGGCGCCGGTACGCTGCCGGCAAGGGCCCGGTTCGTCGCGGGAGGCCGGGTCCCGGCCGCGATCGCGCGCGCCATCGGGAAGAAATCGTCGGTCTCCGCCACACCGGCGGGCATTCGCTCGCGAGGGCTCGGTTATAATGGGCGGGCATTTTTTACCGTCAAGCCAGGCGCGGTTCCGTCTGTGAACCCTGTCGCGCCGTCCATCTGGAGAGATGACATGCCTTCGTTCGACGTGGTGTCCGAACTGGACAAACACGAGTTGACCAACGCCGTGGACAACGCCATCAAGGAACTGGATCGCCGTTTCGACCTGAAAGGCAAATGCAGTTTCGAAGCCAAGGACAAGTCGGTGACCCTCACCGCCGAAGCCGATTTCATGCTCGAGCAGATGCTCGACATCCTGCGTTCCAACCTGGTCAAGCGCAAGGTCGACAGCCAGTGCATGGAGATCAAGGATGCCTACCCGTCGGGCAAGGTGGTCAAGCAGGAAGTGAACTTCCGCGAGGGCATCGACAAGGACCTGGCGAAGAAGATCGTCGGCCTGATCAAGGAGCGCAAGCTCAAGGTCCAGGCCGCCATCCAGGGCGAGCAGGTGCGCGTCACCGGCAAGAAGCGCGACGATCTGCAGGAGGCCATCGCCCTGCTGCGCGGCGAATCCCTCGGCATGCCGCTGCAGTTCACCAACTTCCGCGATTGACGAGGTTTTTCGGAACCTCTCGCCATCCCGGGCATCGCAATAGGGAGTAGCGCCGCCGCGACCTCTCCCGCGTTGTCCGCCCCTGTCGGCGCAGCGTCGGTTCGTCCGCGCTGCGCCGATTCGTATCCAGGCCCGGGAACGTCGGCCCACGGCGTCCGGGCAGGAATCTGCAAGCCCGTCCCGTTTCCGTTGCGGAAGGGAGGGGTGTTTTTTCGAGAAATGGAGGTAATGCATGGAATTGAACTACGACCGACTGGTGCAGCAGACCGAGTCCTGGCTGCCGATCGTGCTGGAGTACAGCGGCAAGGTCGCCCTGGCGCTGCTGACCCTGGCGATCGGCTGGTGGCTGATCAACACCCTGACCGGCCGGGTCGGCGGCCTGCTCGCCAGGCGCAGCGTCGACCGCACCCTGCAGGGCTTCGTCGGCAGCCTGGTGAGCATCGTCCTGAAGATCCTGCTGGTGGTCAGCGTGGCTTCCATGATCGGCATCCAGACCACCAGTTTCGTCGCCGCCATCGGCGCCGCCGGCCTGGCCATCGGCCTGGCCCTGCAGGGCAGCCTGGCTAACTTCGCTGGCGGCGTGCTGATCCTGCTGTTCCGCCCGTTCAAGGTCGGCGACTGGATCGAGGCGCAGGGCGTGGCCGGCACCGTGGATTCGATCCTGATCTTCCACACCGTGCTGCGTAGCGGCGACAACAAGCGGATCATCGTGCCCAACGGGGCGCTGTCCAACGGAACGGTGACCAACTACTCCGCCGAGCCGCTGCGCAAGGTGATCTTCGACGTCGGCATCGACTACGACGCCGACCTGAAGAATGCGCAGAACATTCTCCTGGCCATGGCCGACGACCCGCGGGTTCTGAAGGACCCGGCACCGGTGGCGGTGGTTTCCAATCTCGGCGAAAGCGCGATTACCCTGTCCCTGCGGGTCTGGGTGAAGAACGCCGACTACTGGGACGTGATGTTCATGTTCAACGAAAAGGCCCGCGACGCGCTGGGCAAGGAAGGTATCGGCATTCCCTTCCCGCAGCGGGTGGTCAAGGTTGTGCAGGGCGCGATGGCCGACTGAGGGCCCGCACGATCCACGAAAAAGGCCGGCGAATGCCGGCCTTTTTCATTCTTGCCTCAGTGCTGCTCGGCGTTCTGGTGACCCGGCGCCGGCGTCTCGCTGGACGGCGCGCGGCGCAGCCACAACCAGCCGATCAGCAGCAGGGTGGGAATGCCCATCACCGCGGTGACGTAGAAGAAGTGCTCGTAGCCGAGGCTCTCGACCATGGTTCCGGAGTAGCCGCCGATGAAGCGCGGCAGCAGGAGCATGGTCGAGCTGAGCATGGCGTACTGGGTGGCGGAGAACTTCAGGTTGGTCAGGCTCGACAGGTAGGCGACGAAGGCCGAGGCGGCGAGGCCGCCGCTGAAGTTGTCGAGGGTGATGGTCATCACCAGCATCAGCACGTGCGGCTCGAGCGCCATCACCAGGCTGATCACGTCATGGCTGGGCAGGGCCTCGGCGTGCAGCGGGCCGAGCTGGGCGAGCATGGCGAACAGCAGGTTGGTGGCAGCCGAAGCGGCACCGCCGATGAACAGGATGGAGAGGATGCTGAAGCGGGCGATCAGCACCCCGCCGGCGGCGGCGCCGATCAGGGTCATGAGTACGCCGAAGACCTTGCTGACGCTGGCGATGACTTCCTTGGAGAAGCCCATGTCGATGTAGAAGACCCCGGCCATCACCCCCATCACCGTGTCCGACAGGCGATAGGTGGAGATCAGGCCGAGCAGCAGCAGGGCCTGCCAGCGATAACGCTGGACGAACTCGGTGATCGGCGTCAGCACCGGGGCCATCAGCAGGCGCCCGGGTGCCGACAGGCAGGACGCGGCGATCAGCAGGAACAGCGTGCCGCGCGGCCAGGCACCGGAGTAGTAGGCGCGGCACATGGCGGTGACGGTGACGAGGAGGATGATCAGCACCATCACCGAGACCGCCTGGTGGACGAAATCGAACAGCGGCACTTCCTTGCCGCGCGCCGCCACCAGCAGCGGCCTGCGCACGGTGGCGAGCAGTTCGCGGACCGGGCGAATCTGCTGGCGTCCCCACGGCGACAGGCAGATCCCCATGAGCAGCGCGTAGAGGCCGGCGCGCGGCCAGGCGCGGTCGAGGAGGGCGGTGATCATCGCCGGCAGCGAGATCAGCAGGATCAGCAGCAGGAGCACCGAGAGCAGTTGGTGGTTGAAGTCGAAACGCGACGGGTTGACGTGGATCGGCACGTCCACCGCCGGCTCGCGGATCAGCAGGCTGGTGACCAGCCCGGGCAGGATCAGCAGGGCGAACAACGCATAGGTCAGGCCCCAGGCCGACTGGCTGTAGTTGAGGCTGGTGGAGCCGAACCATTCGGCGAGAATCAGCGCGCCGGCGCTGGCCAGCAGGATTGCCGCGCGGTAGCCGGTCATGTAGCAGGCAGCGAGGGCGGCCTGGCGGCTATCCTCGGCGATTTCCAGGCGGTAGGCGTCGATCGCGATGTCCTGGGTGGCGGAGGCGAACGCCACCAGCAGGGCCAGGCCGATCAGCCAGGGCAGGTGGCTCTGCGGATTGCACAGGGCCATGCCGAGCAGTCCCAGGGCGATCAGCACCTGCGAGAACACCAGCCAGGAACGGCGCCGGCCGAGACGGCCGACGAAGGGCAGGCGCCACTGGTCGAGCATCGGCGACCAGACCCACTTGAAGGCGTACACCAGCCCCAGCCAACTGGCGAAACCGATGGTATCCCGCGCCACGCCGGCTTCGCGCAGCCACACCGACAGGGTGTTGAACACCAGCATGGTGGGCAGGCCGGCGGCGAAGCCGAGCAGCAGGAGGGCCAGGCTGGCGGGAGACTTGTAGGCGACCAGGGCCTCTCGCCAGGATTGCTGAGTCATGGGGTAACCGTTCCGCAAAAAATAACGCGCACTCTAACCGCTCTACTTCGCTGTAAGCCAGCCATGCCGACGTATGTCCACCCTGTCGTTGTGCAGGAGAACGCCTTCCTCGCGCAAGCGTGCGCGTTGTTCGCGACCGCCGGGACTGTCCGCCGGCAGGCTGATGCGACCGCCGGCGCCGAGAACCCGATGCCAGGGCAGGCGGGTATCCACCGGCAACTGGCTGAGCGTCCTGCCGACCCAGCGGGCGGCGCGGCCTAGGCCGGCCAGTTCGGCCAGTTGCCCGTAGCTGACCACCTGCCCCGGCGGCACCTGCGCCAGCACCAGGTACAGGGCCTCGCGGCGCGCCTGGGCACTTGCCGGGTCGCTGCCGGCCCAGGCATGCTCATCGGTTTTCCCTTTCCTGTCCGCCTTGTGAACGCCCATGTCGCTCAGAGCCCTCTGTTCAATCGTCGTGATGCTCCTGGCCGGCCCCGTGCTGGCCGACACCGTATGGCTGGACAACGGTGACCGCCTGTCCGGCGAGATCGTGCTGATGGACGGCGGCAAGCTGGCGCTGAAGACCCGTTATGCCGGCCAGGTGCTGATCGATTGGAAGGATATCGACACCATCAGTTCCGACAAACCCCTGCTGATCAAGCAGCAGGGCGTATCCGGGCAGCGTAGCCGAACCCTGGAGGCGGCGGGCAAGGGCATGGTGCGGATCGTCGATGGCGGCAGCCATACCGTCCCGCTGGCCAGTATTCGCCAGATGGTGCCGCCGCGACCGCTGGTGGAGGACCTGGTCTGGGAGGGCAATCTCGACGTCAAGCTGGACAGCAAGCGCAACGACAGCGACAAGGACGAATGGAAGCTCAAGGGTGATACCCGGCTTCGCCACGGCGCCTGGCGCCACGTGCTGGCGGGGGAAGTGGAGCGGGAAAAGAAGGATGGGCGCAAGGTCGAGGACAACTGGGAGCTGGACTACGACCTCGATCGCTTCTTCGACGAACACTGGTTCTGGCGTGGCAGCTATTCGCAGAAGCACGATGCGATCGACAACCTGGAGCGCCAGAGCGCGCTGGGAACCGGCCCCGGCTACCAGTTCTGGGACGACGAACTCGGGCGTTTCGACCTGGTCGCCGAGATCAGTCGCTGGCAACTGGAGTGGCGCGATCAGCCGCGCGAGGATTTCACCTCCTATTCGCTGGAGTGGGACTACAAGCGGCTGCTCGCCGGGACCCGGCTGGAGCTGTACAGCAAGGGAACCGTGCTGGTTCCCGGCATCGAGCGGATCGACTACCTGCTCGACAGCGAATACGGCCTGCGCTATCGCCTGAACAGTTGGGCGCGTCTTTCGTTCCTCTATGAACTGGACCAGTTGCGCACCGAGGGGGGCACCCAGTCCGACCGGCACTACCTGATCGGGGTCGGCGTCGGCTGGTGACGCGGCTCACCTTTCGGTCGATCCGGCTGAACTTTACCGCCCGTGCCCCGGTCCTTGCTCTGCCGCCCGGCATTTGGATAATGCCGGCCTCTTCGAACCCAACTCAGTTGATTTGTGCTCATGTTGTCGAGAATCCTGCTGTGCCTCGCTGCCCTTGCAAGTTCCACCTCAGCCCTTGCCGATACGGTCTGGATGAAGAACGGTGACCGCCTTACCGGCAAGATCACCCTGTTCGACGGCGGCAAGCTGCTGCTGAAGACCGACTATGGCGGCGACATCACGCTCAAGTGGGACAAGATCTCCACCTTCGAGAGCGAGCAGAACCTGCTGGTCAAGCAGGATGCCGAGACCGGCGAGCATTCCAAGGGCATCAGGGCCGCCGGGCCGGGCCAGGTGACCCTGGTCAACGGCGAGCCGAAGACCGTGGAGCTGGCCAGCATCCAGCAGATGATGCCGCCCAAGCCGATCCTCCAGGACTGGGTATGGAACGGCAACGTCGATTTCTCGCTGGACCGCAAGCAGGCCGAGAACGATGTGTCCGACTACGACATCGATTTCAAGACCAACGCCCGCCACGGACTCTGGCGCCACAACGTGCAGGGCGAGTACAACCGCGAGAAGAAGAACGGCCTGGTCAGCACCGACAATTATTCCGGCCAGTACGCGCTGGACCGCTTCATCGACGACCACTGGTTCTGGCAGGGCCAGGTCGCCTACAAGCGCGACATGATCGAGGACCTGGCGAAGAAGCGTACCGTCGGTACCGGCCCCGGCTACCAGTTCTGGGACAACGAGCTGGGCGCGTTCTCCATTGCCACCCTGGTCAACCGCAACGACTACGAGTTCGCCGACGGCGAGAAGGAACACTTCTATTCGTCGAGCTTCAAGTGGGACTACAACCGCTACCTGCTGGCCAAGCAGTTCGAGCTGTTCACCAACGGCGAGGTCAGCAAGCCGCTGCAATCCGGCCTGGACTACGAGCTGCAGACCGAGGCGGGGATCCGCTACAAGCTGACCAGTTGGGCTTCGCTGAGCATGAAGGCGGAATGGGACAAGTTCAGCGGCAACGACGGCAACGTCAACCAGCGCCGCTATACCTTCGGCCTCGGGGTCGGCTGGTAAGCCGGCCTGCACGAAAAAGCCCCGCGATAGCGGGGCTTTTTCCTTGCCGGGCCGGGGCCTACAGGCGCAGGCCGCCGTCCAGTTCGAGAACGCGGCCGGTGTAGTAGTCGTTCTCGAAGATGTAGGCCACCGAGTGGGCGATCTCCACCGGCTTGCCCATGCGCTTCAGAGGGATGCCGGCGGTCATCTTCTCCAGCGCCTCGGGTTTCATCCCGGCGGTCATCTCGGTCTCGATGAAGCCCGGCGCCACGCCGGCCACGCGGATGCCGTAGCGCGCCAGTTCCTTCGCCCAGACCACGGTATCCGCGGCGACCCCGGCCTTGGCTGCCGAGTAGTTGGCCTGGCCCATGTTGCCGGCGCGGGAGATCGAGGAAATGTTGACGATCGCGCCTTCGTTCTTCAGCTCGATCATCTTCGCCGCCACTTCGCGGGTGCAAAGGAACACACCGGTGAGGTTGACGTCGATCACCGATTGCCATTGGGCCAGGCTCATCTTGCTCAACTGGCCGTCCTTGACCTTGATGGTCAGGCCGTCGCGGAGGATGCCGGCGTTGTTGATCAGGCCGTTGATCGCGCCGAAGTCGCTGGCGACCTGGGCCACCATGTGGGTAACCTGTTCCTCGTCCGCCACGTTGCACACGTAGGCGCGAGCGTCGCCGCCGGCGGCCTTGCAGGCAGCGACGGCTTCGTCGAGACGTTCGCGGTTGAGATCGACCAGGGCCAGCCTGGCGCCCTTGCCGGCGAGATATTCGCCCATTGCCCGACCGAGCCCCTGGCAGCCGCCGGTGATGATGATGACCTTGTCTTTCAATTGCATTGCTTGGAACCCCACGAGCAGTTTCTGGAAGCGGACCTTGCCGGCACCTGCGAACGTACTTTGATATGCCCGTCCGTTTACGACGGATTCTATGCAAGGAGTCATAAATTGAGCGTTGAAGCTGCAAAGAATGCCCGAGAATTGCTGCTCAAGGAATACCGTGCGGTCCTTTCCACCCACTCGAAGAAATGGCCGGGCTTTCCTTTCGGCTCGGTGGTTCCCTATTGCCTGGATGCTGAAGGCCGGCCGCTGATCCTGATCAGCCGGATCGCCCAGCACACCCACAACCTGCAGGCGGACCCGCGCTGCTCGATGCTGGTAGGCGAGCGCGGCGCCGAGGATATCCAGGCTGTCGGCCGCCTCACCCTGCTGGCCGAGGCGCGGCAATTGGCGGAGGAGGAGGTCGCCGCGGCGGCCGAGCGCTATTACCGCTATTTCCCCGAGTCCGCCGACTACCATCGGGTCCACGATTTCGATTTCTGGGTGCTGCAGCCGGTCCAGTGGCGTTTCATCGGCGGTTTCGGCGCGATCCACTGGCTGGCCGCCGAGCGCGTGCCGCTGGCCAATCCGTTCGCCGGAGAAGCCGAGCGCGGCATGGTCGAGCACATGAACAGCGACCACGCCGCCGCCATCGCCCACTATGTGGAACTGGCCGGACTGCCGGCGCATGCCGCGGCGCAGCTGGCGGGAATTGATACAGAAGGTTTCCACCTGCGCATCGGCCAGGGCCTGCACTGGCTGCCGTTCCCCGCCGCCTGCGGCAACCCCGGGGCCGTGCGCCAGGCGCTGGTGCAACTGGCCAGGGCCGAGCGCTGGCCGACCGTCGAGCCGGAGCAGGGTTGAATTCTTCCCCGGCTGGCGCCAACTACTGGTGGTACCGGGGGCAAACGGGCCCCGCCAAGGACTCTGAAATGCGCGCTTTCCTCTTTCTGCTGTTGCTCTTCCCGCTGGTCGAGCTGGCCGTCCTGATCAAGGTCGGCAGTGTCATCGGGGTCGGCTGGACCCTGTTCCTGATCGTCGCCAGCGCCTTCATCGGTGCCGCATTGTTGCGCGTGGCCGGTGTGGCCACCGCCTGGCGCGCCCGCGAACGACTGGCCCGTGGCGAACTGCCGGAGCAGGAAATGCTCGAAGGCCTGTTGATCGCCGTCGGCGGCGGCCTGCTGATGCTGCCGGGTTTCATCAGCGACATCTTCGGCATCCTCTGCCTGATTCCTTTCACCCGTCGCCTGATGCTCGGCGGCCTGCGCCGCCGCGTCGAACAGCAGGCGCTGCGCCGGCGCGCCTTTGCCGACGACCTGAACGCCCGCTACGGACAGGGTCCGTCGCGGCCGAACGTCATCGAGGGCGAGTACGAGCGCCGCGACGATTCGCGCAACTGAAAAAAATTTTCACTGCATGCCCTTGAAATGGCTTGTGGCGACCTTATGTAACGGTCACCGCAAGGTCCCTGCCACAAGGGCAGGCTGTCTTACGCGGCTCGCGCGTCGAGTCGCAACCCGGCAACGCCGGCTTCAACAAAACCCGCCGGACTTCGATCCGGCCGTTGGAAACCACTGTTTGGGAGAGTTACGACTATGAAGCTTCGTCCTCTGCATGATCGCGTCGTTATCCGTCGCAGCGAGGAAGAGACCAAGACCGCAGGCGGCATCGTGCTGCCGGGTTCCGCCGCCGAGAAGCCGAACCGCGGTGAAGTGGTAGCCGTAGGTACCGGTCGTGTACTGGACAACGGCGAAGTGCGCGCTCTGGCAGTGAAGGTGGGCGACAAGGTGGTCTTCGGGCCTTACTCCGGCAGCAACGCCATCAAGGTCGATGGCGAGGAACTGCTGGTGATGGGCGAGTCCGAAATCCTCGCCGTCCTGGAAGACTGATCGGTCTCACCACTCCGTTTTCACCGAATTCGATTTAGAGGAAAGAGAACATGGCTGCCAAAGAAGTTAAGTTCGGCGATTCCGCTCGCAAGAAAATGCTGGTCGGCGTGAACGTGCTGGCCGATGCCGTCAAGGCCACCCTCGGCCCGAAAGGCCGCAACGTGGTTCTGGACAAGTCCTTCGGCGCTCCGACCATCACCAAGGATGGCGTTTCCGTCGCCAAGGAAATCGAGCTGAAAGACAAGTTCGAGAACATGGGCGCGCAACTGGTGAAAGACGTTGCCTCCAAGGCCAACGATGCTGCCGGTGACGGCACCACCACCGCGACCGTCCTGGCCCAGGCCATCGTCAACGAAGGCCTGAAGGCCGTTGCCGCCGGCATGAACCCGATGGACCTGAAGCGTGGCATCGACAAGGCCACCGTGGCCATCGTCGCCCAGCTGAAAGAGCTGGCCAAGCCCTGCGCCGACACCAAGGCCATCGCCCAGGTAGGCACCATCTCCGCCAACTCCGACGAGTCCATCGGCCAGATCATTGCCGAAGCCATGGAAAAAGTCGGTAAAGAAGGCGTGATCACCGTCGAGGAAGGCTCGGGCCTGGAAAACGAACTGTCCGTCGTCGAAGGCATGCAGTTCGATCGCGGCTACCTGTCCCCCTACTTCGTGAACAAGCCGGACACCATGGCTGCCGAGCTGGATAGCCCGCTGCTGCTGCTGGTCGACAAGAAGATCTCCAACATCCGCGAAATGCTGCCGGTGCTGGAAGCCGTCGCCAAGGCCGGCCGTCCGCTGCTGATCGTCGCCGAGGACGTCGAGGGCGAAGCCCTGGCCACCCTGGTGGTGAACAACATGCGTGGCATCGTCAAGGTCGCGGCCGTCAAGGCTCCGGGCTTCGGCGACCGCCGCAAGGCCATGCTGCAGGACATCGCCATCCTCACCGGCGGTACCGTGATCAGCGAAGAAGTCGGCCTGAGCCTGGAAGGCGCTACCCTGGAGCACCTGGGCAACGCCAAGCGCGTCGTGATCAACAAGGAAAACACCACCATCATCGATGGCGCCGGTGTGCAGGCTGATATCGAAGCCCGCGTCCTGCAGATCCGCAAGCAGATCGAGGAAACCACTTCCGACTACGACCGCGAGAAGCTGCAAGAGCGCCTGGCCAAGCTGGCCGGCGGTGTTGCCGTGATCAAGGTAGGCGCTGCCACCGAAGTCGAGATGAAAGAGAAGAAAGCCCGCGTCGAAGACGCCCTGCACGCTACCCGTGCGGCGGTGGAAGAGGGCGTGGTTCCCGGCGGCGGCGTAGCCCTGGTTCGTGCCCTGCAAGCCATCGAAGGCCTGAAGGGTGACAACGAGGAGCAGAACGTCGGTATCGCCCTGCTGCGTCGCGCCGTCGAATCGCCGCTGCGCCAGATCGTGGCCAACGCCGGCGACGAGCCGAGCGTAGTGGTCGACAAGGTCAAGCAGGGTTCCGGCAACTACGGCTTCAACGCTGCTACCGGCGTGTACGGCGACATGATCGAGATGGGCATCCTGGACCCGGCCAAGGTCACTCGTTCCGCTCTGCAGGCTGCGGCCTCCATCGGCGGTCTGATGATCACCACCGAAGCCATGGTTGCCGAGATCGTGGAAGACAAGCCGGCCATGGGCGGCATGCCTGACATGGGCGGCATGGGCGGCATGGGCGGCATGATGTAAGCCGACCGGCCCCTGTGGTTGGAAAAGCCCCGCTTCGGCGGGGCTTTTTTTATTCCTCAGCGCGGGCAGTCCTGGCGGTAGCCCGGCAGCTCCTTTGCCGCCGGTTCGCAGGCCAGGCGCAGCGCCTGCTTCAGGTCGTCGGGCAGAGTGGCGCGGCTGATCGGCCGCCAGTGCATGCGTTCGCCGAAATAGCGCGCCCAGTGGAATTCGATGAAATAGCTCTGCCGATCCTTGTCGAAGGCGTTCTCGTCCTCGGCGTAGCCGGCCAGGGCGCGGTAGGGATCGTCGCCAAGCCCGGCGAGAGCGTCCGGCAGCGCCTCGGGCGGGATCTCCGCGCCACGCGCATCGTGCAGCCAGACCCAGTGGTTTTCCTGCATCTTCTTCCAGAAGTCGCTGGCCTGGGGTAGCCGGCCGATCACCTTCACCGGTACGCCCTGTTTCGGGTCCAGGCGCCAGAGCGCGCTACTCAGGTGATGGCGATCGGTGAGGTAGAAGCGGCCGCCGGGGCCGATCACCACCGGAATCTCCTTCTTGCGCAAGTAGCGCTCGAGAGCCTTGGGCTTCTTCCCGGCGAGCTTGGCCTGGTCATCCTCGACCTGCAGCAGGCCGACATTCTGCTGGGTCGGGTGGAGGGCCGCGAGCGGCAGCTCGCACCAGCTACCGACAGAGGTTTGCGGCGAGCAATCCTCGGCCTGGGCGGTGGCGGACAGGAACAGGCAGCAAAGCAGCAGGGCTGGGCGCATGGGGGGCTCCGGCGAAGGAAGGGGAAAGGTTCCCTAGACTGGCACGCTTCGGGCGATCCGGCGTACTCCGGCCTTTGATAGGTGCCTCGCTTTGTGCCAATCTTGCCGACAGGAGATGGCATTCCTCCTTCAACCGCCCCTGGGGCTGATGATGCCTACGCATGAACCTGGAAAGGCGCGTAGGCGCTCGCCTGCCGCCTGTCCGAATCGCTCCTACAAGGACAGGACTATGTGGAAATCCATTCTCGCCATCGCCCTCGGCGCCGCCCTGGGGGCGTTGCTGCGCTGGTTCCTCGGGCTCAAGCTGAACAGCCTGCTGCCCAGCATTCCCCCCGGCACGCTGCTGGCCAACCTGGTCGGCGGCTATGTCATCGGCGCGGCGATTGCCTATTTCGCCCAGGCGCCGGGCATCGCTCCGGAATGGCGGCTACTGATCATCACCGGGTTCTGCGGCGGCCTGACCACTTTCTCCACCTTTTCCGCCGAGGTCGTCAGCCTGCTTCAGGAGGGCCGCCTGGGTTGGGCCGCCGGGGCCATCGCGACGCACGTCAGCGGCTCGTTGCTGATGACTCTGCTGGGGTTGTTCTCGATGAACTGGATGCTGGGCAAATAGCGCAGCGGGAGGACCGACCATGCAAGGCTATCAACTGACCTTCATCACCCAGCAGGGGCGCTGCACCAGGGCCAGCCGATCTGCGACTGGCTGCTGCAAGAGGCGCGCCGCCTGGGCGTGCGCGGTGCCACCGCGTTGGCTGCCAGCGAAGGCTTCGGCCAGAGCGGCCGGCTGCATTCGATGCATTTCTTCGAGCTGGCCGACCAGCCGCAGGAAATCCTCATGGCGGTCGATCCCGAGCAGGCAGAACGGCTGTTCGAGTCGATCCGCCAGGCCGGCGTGCGGCTGTTCTACATGAAGGTGCCCATCGAGTTCGGCGTGCTGGGAGCGGACGAACCGTCTCCCTGAACGCGGTTTTCGTCGGCGCCGCCGTTGCGCTGTCCTCGCTTCTCCGGTCGGTAGAGCATCAGGCGGTACAGGCCGAGGCAGATCAGCCAGTCGAACAGCATCGTCCACAGGTTGTGCGAGAGGAAGTGCGCACCTTGCAGCATGCGCGACAGCGACAGCAGGCAGCCCATGGCGAAGGCGAAGGCCAGGGCGTAGCGCGCCAGCCTGGGCTTGCGGTCGCGCAGGGCGAAGAACAGCGCGAACAGGACGAATCCGGACGATGCGTGCCCGCCCGGCCAGCAGCGTCCGGGGTGCTCGGTCGGCGGCCGCGGGCTGAGCAGCGAACTGTAGGTTTCCTCGCCGCCGAACTGCGCCAGGCTCCAGGGGCACTGCACGGCGGTGAGCGCCTTGAGCGGAGTGACTATGCTGGCTGCAAGGCTCATGGCGAGGAACACATAGGCCAGCGGCCTGCTCAGTGCGCGCCATGGCCGGTGGAACAGTCCGGCGATGGAGACCAGCAGGCCGAGGACGCTGATGGCGATCACCAGTTGCTTGACCCGGTCGTGCAGGATGTTCTCCAGGAACCAGCTGTGCCGGCCGATGAAGCCGGCGCCCGGGTCGTACATCAAGTTGGCCAGGGCGAGGTCGAGGGTCACCGGCTCGAAGGCCAGCAGCAGTGCCGCCAGGCCCAGCGGCAGGGCGAGGAACAGCCAGGGGTTGAATGGACGGGAAGGGGAATGGACGGCGGCCTGGGTCATGCGATCTCCAACGCTGGCGTTGACGTTCTCTTGACTTCGACGCTGGTTAAATCCACCGCCGGGGTTCGTGCGCATCCGCAAAGCCGCTATGATCGGCGGCCATGGAAGACGCCATGCAGTCTCTGGTGGCGAGCGTAGAGCCGGTGTGAATCGCCGGTGAAGAATCCGTAAATGCGCGAGAGGCGCTCGATCGGTCTTCCTGCGAAGGAGTGGGACATGCGAATACTGGTGGTCGAAGACAACCGCGACATCCTGGCCAACCTGGCCGATTACCTGTCGCTCAAGGGCTATACCGTGGATTGCGCGCAGGACGGGCTGTCCGGCCTGCATCTGGCGGCCACCGAGCACTACGACCTGATCGTGCTCGACGTGATGCTGCCGGGAATCGACGGCTATGCCCTGTGCCGGCGCCTGCGCGAAGACGCACGGCGCGACACCCCGGTGATCATGCTCACCGCCCGCGACCAGTTGGACGACCGCCTGCAGGGGTTTCGTTCCGGCGCCGACGATTACCTGGTCAAGCCCTTCGCCCTTTCCGAACTTTCCGCACGCATCGAGGCGGTGCTGCGTCGCGCCCAGGGTGGCGGCCGCCGCGAGCTGAGCGTGGCCGATCTGAGCTATGACCTGGACACCCTGGAGGTCAAGCGCGCGGGCAAGTCGCTCAAGCTCAACCCGATCGGCCTCAAGCTGCTCGCCGTGCTGATGCAGAAGAGCCCCCATGTGGTGCGCCGGGATGCCCTGGAGGAAGCGGTCTGGGGCGACGACTGCCCGGACAGCGACAGCCTGCGCAGCCACGTCCATCAACTCCGTCAGGTGATCGACAAGCCATTCTCCGTGGCCTTGCTGCATACGGTGCATGGCGTCGGCTACCGCCTGGCGGAGGAGCCGAATGGAGTATAAGCAGAGCCTCGCCCGCCGGATCGTCATCGCCTTCATGTTGATGACGGTCGCCGTGGGGGGACTGTTCTCCGCCGGCATCGTCGGCGTGGTCCACATCATCGAGGAGCGCCTGATTTCCCGCGACCTGGGCGGCGAACTGGAGCGCATCCTGCGCGACGACCTGGCCCAGGGACGCAACCCGGTGCTCGATCCCGGCATGCGCTTCTTCATCAGCGACGGCCAGGGCTCCTACGCCATGCCGCCGGCGCTGGACCAACTGGATGTCGGTTTCCACGAAGTGTTCGAGGGCGACTTGTCGTTCCATGCGCTGGTGCGCGATATCGATGGTCGCCGTTTCGTCCTGCTGCAGGACCAGAGCGATTTCGAAGCGCGCGAGCAGGTGCTCTACGCCTCGGTGCTGACCGGCTACGTGCTGAGCATCGCCCTGGCCGGCCTGCTTGGCTGGATGCTCGCGCGCAAGGTGATGGAGCCGGTGGTGCGCCTGGCGCGCCAGGTGCGGCATCGCGAACAGTTGCTCGGTCTGGCGCCGCCGTTGGCGCCGGACTACGCCAACGACGAGGTCGGCGAGCTGGCCGCTTCCTTCGACGAGACCCTTGGCCGCCTGCGCGACGCGCTCAAGCGCGAGCAATTGTTCACCAGCGACGTCAGTCATGAGTTGCGTACGCCGTTGATGGTCATCGCCACCTCGTGCGAACTGCTGGCCGAAGAACCCAGCCTCGGCCCGCGCGCCCGTGGCCAACTGGAGCGGATGACCAAGGCCACCGAGGAGATGCGCGACCTGGTGCAAACCTTCCTGTTGCTGGCGCGTGCGCAGAAGGGCGAGGAAAGCCTGGCGCCCCACGGTAGCCTGGAGAGCATCGCCGACGACCTGGTCCAGGTCTGGCGCGAACAGGTCGAGGCGCGAGGCCTGACCCTGCACTACCGCAACGAAGGCGCTTGCGCCGGCCAGTTCAACGCGCCGCTGCTGCGCGCGGTGATGGGCAACCTGTTGCGCAACGCGACCCACTACACCGATGCCGGGAGCATCACGCTGACCCTCGACGAGCATGGTTTCAGCGTCGAGGACACCGGGGCGGGCGTCCCGGAAGAACAACGCGAACGCATCTTCATGCCCTTCGTTCGCGGCAGTTCCAGCTCCGGGCGCGGCGAAGGCCTTGGCCTCGGGCTCTCGCTGGTGAAGCGGATCTGCGCGGCCGAGGGCTGGAGCGTAACCCTCAGCGCGGTGGAGCCGCACGGCTGCCGGTTCGAAGTTTTACTCGATGTTGCTTGACGAAAAATTCACCACCCCTTGACCCGAGCTTGACGGCTGGATTCATACCGTTCGTCTCATGAATCCTGGAGTTCCCGTCATGAACAATCCGCCTGTCGACCTCGACTTTTCTCACAAGTATGATCGCGAGCATGCTGAGGCCTACCTGAAGAAGCATCAGGACGGCCTCGCCCGGAAACTTTCCCACCGGCGCGACGTCCAACTCGCCCTGCACGCGCTGAAGCTCGCGGGGCAGCCCAACCTGGTGCTCGACCTGCCCTGCGGCGCCGGACGCTTCTGGCCGCTGCTGGCGGAAAAGGACAACCGGGTGATCATCGGCGCCGACAATTCCGCGGACATGCTGGCGGTCGCCTGCGCCGGCCAGCCGGACGGTGTGGTGAAACGGGTACGGCCCTTGCAGACTTCCGCTTTCGCCATCGACCTGCCGGACAGCTCGGTGGACAATATCTTCTGCATGCGGCTGCTCCACCACATCGGCGAGGCGGATGATCGACGCGTCCTGCTCCGCGAGTTTCACCGGGTCACGCGGGACAGCGTGATTCTTTCCCTCTGGGTCGATGGCAATTTCAAGGCCTGGAAGCGTAGGCGCATGGAGGCACGGCGGGTAGCGAACGGGGAACAGACCGGCTACCAGAACCGCTTCGTGTTACCAGCCGAAACGGTCGAGCGCGAGTTCCGCGACGCCGGCTTCGTCGTCCAGAAGCATCTCGATTTCATCCCGCTGTATCACATGTGGCGGGTCTATATCTTGCGAAAGGAATAACGATGGCTCCCGATCTGGCATCCCTGCAACGTATCTCCGGCGACTCCGCCATCGACCAGTGGTTGCAGGTACCCGGCAGCTGGGTCGAGGAGCCCAACGAGCGGCGCGGCGGGGCCAGCGGCGTGCAGCGGGTGTACACCGGCGATGGACGGCTGCTCTATCGCAAGCAGCAGACCGGCCACGTCTACCGCGACTGGCAGCGCCCTTTCGGCTATCCCACCGCCATGCGCGAGCGCGATGCGCTACGGGCCTTCGAGTCGCTTGGTATTCGCGTGCCGCGCCTGGTCTATTCCGGCTGCCGCAAGGTCGACGGACAATGGCAGGCGCTGCTGGTGACCGAAGCCCTGGAGGGTTTCTCCAGCCTCGACGAGTGCTATGCGCGCGGTGACCAGGACCGCTGGGGCGAAGCGAAGCACCAAAGAATTCTGCAACAAATCGGCGCTACCATTGCCCGGATGAATCTCGCCCACTGGCAGCACGGTTGTCTCTATCCGAAGCACATCTTCGTCCGCGTCGAGGGCGAGGCCATCGAAGTAGCGCTGATCGACCTGGAGAAGAGCCGCCGCCGCCTTACGGTGAACAAGGCGTCCCAGCACGACCTGAAGCAGTTGAAGCGCCGTTCGTCGTGGACTGGCGCGCAGTGGCAAGCCTTCATCTATGGTTACCAGACGGCGTTTGGCAGCGCCATCAAAGGGTTGCAGACATGAAATTAGAAATCACTCGAGGTTTGTTGCTGGTCGGCGCTCTCGCCGTGGCTACAGCCGCGGCTGCCGCCTGGCACGAACCCGCGCCGAACGTGGTGCAGATGAACGGCGGTCATGAGTACTGCCCGACGCCTTCGGTGCTCAAGGCCGAGCGGCCGACGCGCCAGGAGGTCCAGCCGAACAAGGACATCCTGCTGCTGATGTTCGGTCTTTCCCAGGGGGGAGCCAGCCTGTCGCGCTGAGTCTCCTTGTCGAAAAAGCCCCGCCTTGGCGGGGCTTTTTTTTCATGGGCGATGAGATCGTCGGAGGCATGGGCCGAATAAGGACCAGGCCTCATGCGCCACCTTGCCGCAGCGCGCCAGGCTTGCCCTAGGCGACCTGGAACACGTGCTTGAGGTAGTGGATGAAGTCAGGGTCCCGGCATTGCGCCTTGCCGGGCGTATCGGAGATCTTTGCCACCGGATGGCCGTTGCAGGCGCTCATCTTCACCACGATGTTCATCGGCTCGACGCCCGGCAGGTCGCAGGTGAAATGCGTGCCTATGCCGAAGCTGACGTTGATCCGGCCCTGCAACGCGCGATAGATCTTCAGGGCCCGCGGCAGGTCAAGGCCGTCGGAGAACACCAGGGTCTTGGTCAACGGGTCGATGCCCAGCTTGAGGTAGTGGGCGATGGTCTTTTCCGCCCACAGCAACGGGTCGCCCGAGTCGTGGCGGAGGCCGTCGAAGAGCTTGGCGAAATAGAGGTCGAAGTCGCGCAGGAAGGCATCGGTGGTGATGCAGTCGGTCAGCGCGATGCCGAGCAGCCCACGGTATTCGCGGACCCAGCAGTCCAACGCGGCACTCTGGCTGTCGATCAGGCGCGGACCGAGCTGCTGGTGGGCCATCAGCCATTCGTGGGCCATGGTGCCGAGGGGCTTGAGGTCGAGCTTGCGTGCCAGGTGGACGTTGCTGGTGCCGACGAAGCAGCCCGGAAAGTCCTCCTTCAGACCGCTCACCACCGCCTCGTGGACCCGATAGGAGAAGCGGCGGCGGGTACCGAAGTCGGCCATCTTGAAGCCGGCCAGTTCCTCGGCGCTGGCCTCCCGGCGCAGCCAATCGAACTTTTCCTGCAGGCGTTCGCGCGCCTGCTCGACGGTGGCGGCCGGGTAGCGGGCGCGGTTGCGCACCTCGCTGATCATCGCCAGCAGCGGCACTTCGAAGAGGATCACGTGCAGCCAGGGGCCTTTCAGGCGCAGGAAGAATTCGTCGTTCTCGATGCCGGTCTGCACGTAGCGCGGGTTGAAGCGGAACAACCCGAGGAAGCGGATGAAGTCCGGTGCGAGGAAGGGAATCCGTTCGAGGAAGGCCAGTTGCTCGTCGCTGATCGCCAGGCCCGCCAGGTATTCCAGTTGTTCGCGGATGGCCGGCAGGTACAGGCGCAGGTCTTCCTGGTTGCGGCAGCGGAACTCCCACTCCACCTCGGCGTTGGGATAGTTGTGCAGCACCGCCTGCATCATGGTCAGCTTGTAGAAGTCGGTATCCAGCAGGTTCTGCACGATACGTTCGGAAAAAGCGCTCTCGGCCATGCTCGTCTCACCACTGCGTTTCAGCGGGCAGTCTACTGGAGGCGGCTGCCGGCGGACATAGGATCGCGCCCGGAGGGCTGTGGGATGGAGCGACAGCGCCGGCGGACAGCGCTGTTGTCGCTGTCCGCCGTTTCCGATCAGTGTGCGTTTGCCGCTTGCGTCACGCCTGGCGGGGCATCCGGCCTGGCCACCAGGGTGTAGATGCACGGCAGGACGAACAGGGTGAAGAGGGTGCCCACCGACATGCCGGTAGCGATCACGATGCCGATGTCGAAGCGACTGACCGCCCCGGCGCCGGTGGCGAGGATCAGCGGGATCACCCCGAGCACCATCGCCGCGGTGGTCATCAGTACCGGCCGCAGGCGGATCGCGGCGGCCTGCTCGATGGCCTCGCGACGCCCCAGCCCCTGTTCGTGGCGCAACTGGTTGGCGAACTCGACGATCAGGATGCCGTGTTTGCTGATCAGGCCGATCAGTGTCACCAGGCCGACCTGGGTATAGATGTTCAGGCTCGACACGCCGAGGAACAGCGGTATCAGCGCACCGCAGATCGACAGCGGCACGGTGACCATGATCACCAGCGGATCGCGGAAGCTTTCGAACTGTGCGGCGAGGACCAGGAAGATGATCGCCAGGGCCAGTCCGAAGGTGACCAGCAATGCGCTGCCTTCCTGCACGTATTGCCGGGAAGCGCCGGCGTAGTCGACGGCGAAGCCGCGCGGGGCTTCCTCGCGGGCGATCTGCTGAACTGTCTCGATGGCCTCGCCCATGCTGACGATGGGGAAGCCGGAGATGATCGCCGAGTTGAGCTGCTGGAACTGGTTCAGTTGCCGCGGCCGTGCCCGTTCGTGGGTCTCGATCAGGGTCGAGAGGGCGACCAGTTGGCCGTTGCGGCTCTTCACGTAGTAGCTGCCGAGCCAGCCGGGATTGTCGCGATAGGGGCGTTCGACCTGGGCGATGACCTTGTAGCTGCGCCCGTCGATGGTGAAGCGGTTGATCTCGCCCTCGCCGAGCAGGCTGGCCAGCGCCACCCCCAGGTCCTGCATGGAGACGCCCATCTGCGCGGCCTTCTCGCGGTCGATGTCGACCACCAGCTCGGGTTTGTCGAACGCCAGGTCGAGATCGAGGAAGGCGAACTTGCCGGACTCGCTGGCGCGCTGCTTCACCCGTTGCGCCACTTGCAGCAGCGACTCGTAGTCGTTGGCGGTGTTGAGCACGAACTGGAATGGCAGGCCCTCGCCGGTGCCCGGTAGCGACGGCAGGTTGAAGGCGAAGATCTGCACGCCGGGAATCTCGTTGAGCTTCGCCTGCACCGCATGGAGCAATTCCATCTGGCTCTTTTCGCGTTCGTCCCAGGGCTTGAGCAGCATGCCGCCGATGCCGGCCTGGACGCCGTTGTAGCCGTTGATCTGGAACGCCGAGTAATACTCCGGGAAGCTGCGGAAGATGCCTTCGAACTCGGCGGTATAGCGATTCAGGTAGTCGAGGTTGGCGGTCTGCGGCGAGTTGGTCATGAGGAACACGATGCCCTGGTCCTCTTCCGGCGCCAGCTCCTTCTTGGTGAACATCAGCAGTACCGGGATCAGCGCCAGTACCAGCACGGCGAACACCAGGACCACCGGACGGGTGTCCAGGGTGCCGTGGAGGGCGCGCTGGTAGCGTCGCTTCAGGCCCTCGAAGATCAGGTCGAGGCGATGCGCCAGGCCCGAGGGATTCTCCTCGTGGCGCAACAGGCGCGAGCACATCATCGGCGACAGGGTCAGGGCGACGATCCCGGAAATGATCACCGCGCCGGCCAGGGTGAAGGCGAATTCCTTGAACAGGGCGCCGGTGAGGCCGGTGAGAAAGCCGATCGGCGCGTAGACCGCGGCGAGGGTGATGGTCATGCTGACCACCGGCACGGCGATCTCCCGCGCGCCCTCCAGGGCGGCCTCGAAGGGCGGCTTGCCCTCCTCGATGTGGCGGTGGATGTTTTCCACCACCACGATCGCGTCGTCCACCACCAGGCCGATGGCCAGGACCATCGCCAGCAGGGTCAGCAGGTTGATCGAGTAGCCCATGGCCTGCATGAAGAACAACACGCCGATCATCGACAGCGGAATGGTCACCACCGGGATCAGTACCGAACGGAACGCGCCGAGGAACAGGAACACCACCACGATGACGATCAGCACCGCCTCGCCGAGGGTCTTCACCACTTCGTCGATGGAGGCCTGGATGAAGCGCGTGGCGTCGTAGGCGATGGACACCTTGAGGTTGGGCGGCAATTGCTCTTCCAGTTCGGGCATCTTCGCCCGCACTTCCTTGATCACGTCCAGCGGGTTGGCGCTGGGCGTGCCCTTGATGCCGATGTAGACCGAGGGAATCCCATTGAACGAACTGATCGCGTCGTAGCTGGCGGCGCCCAGTTCGACCCGTGCGACATCGCCCATCAGCACCCGGCGGTCGCCGTCGGTCTTCACCGGGATGGCGGCGAAGGCCTGGGGCGACTTGAGGTCGGTGGAAGCATTGACGCTGGTGACCACCAACTGGCCCTTCACCTCGCCGGCGGCGGCGAGGAAGTTGTACTGCTGCACCGCCTGGTTGATCTCGCCGGCGGTGACGCCGAACGCGGCCATCTTCACCGGGTCCAGCCACAGGCGCATGGCGAACACCTGGTTGCCGAGGATCTCCGCCTCGGCGATACCGGGCAGGGTCGCCAGCTTGGGCTGGATCACCCGCGACAGGTAGTCGGTGATCTGCGGGTTGTTCATCTGCTCGCTGTAGAAGCTGATGTACATCAGCGCCGAGGCATCCGCGGCCTCCTTCTGCAGCACCGGGTCCTCGGCGTCCGGCGGCAGTTGGCTCTTCACTTCGTTGGACTTGGCCAGCAGCTCGGTGACCAGGCGATCGGTATTGGCGCCGATCCGCGCGTAGATGGAGATGGTCGAATAGTTCTGCCGGCTCACCGAGGTCATGTAGTCGATGCCTTCGGCGCTGGCCAGGCTCTGCTGCAGCGGCTGGGTGATGTAGCCCTGGATGGTCTCCGCGTTGGCTCCGGCGTAGAGCGTGGTCACCGTGATCAGCGCGTTCTCCATTTGCGGATACTCGCGGATCACCAGCTTGCTGAAGGCCTGCATGCCGAGCAGGACGATCAGCAGGCTGACCACGCTCGCCAGGACCGGACGACGGATGAACGGATCGGTAAAAGCCATGTTTCAGTCCCTTGGCAAGCCTTCCGCCTTGGAGCGGGAAGGCGCGCGACTCAGTGCTCTTGCTGGAGGTCCCGCTCGGCGACGATGGCCACCGCGGCGCCGTTGTCGAGCTTCAGTTGCCCGGAAGTCACTACCTGCTCGCCGCCCTCCAGGCCTTCGAGCACCACCGCCAGGCCTTCGCGGCGTTCGCCGATCCTGACGAAGCGGCGCTCGACGACCCGTTGCGGCTGGCCCTTGTCATCCTTCGACACCTGGCCCTGCTCGTCCTTCTTCTGCCCGACGACGTAGATCGAGTCGCCGTAGAGGGTGAAGGTGATCGCCGTCTCCGGCACCACGACGCGTTGTTCCTCGCCAGGCAACATCACCTCGAGGTTGGCGAACATGCCCGGCAGCAGCTTGCCGTCCGGGTTCTCCAGGGCGGCGCGGACCTGCAGGTTGCGGGTCTCGTTGTCGACCTTGGGGTTGATGGCGGCGATCTCGGCGTCGAACACCTGGCCGGGGTAGGCGGCGACCCGGACCTTCACCAACTGGCCGCGGCTGAGCAGGGGGAAGTCCTGCTCGGGCAGGTGGAAATCCAGGAGCAGGGTGGAAAGGTCCTGCAAGGTGGCGATCGGCGTCCCGGGCGAGACGTAGTCGCCGACGTCCACCTGGCGGATGCCGATGGTCCCGGCGAAGGGCGCGAGCACGCGCTTCTTCGCCAGCGCCGCCTTCAGCTCGGCGACGGTGGCGCTGGTCTTGGCCCACTGCGCGGCGAGACGGTCGAATTCGCTTTTCGAGATGGCCTTGCTGCCGATCAGTTCGCGGCCGCGCTGGTACTCGGCCCTGGCCAGGCCGAGATCGGCCTCGGCAGTGCGCAGGGTGGCTTCCTCGACGTCGCTTTCCAGCTGGATCAGCGGTTGGTCCAGCTTCACCTGGTCGCCGGAAAGGAACAGTACGTCGCGTACCGTGCCGGAGACTTCGGCGGTGAGGGTCACGCCCTGGAATGCCTTGAGGCTGCCGATGGCTGGCAGGCGGCTCTGCCAGGGACGCTTTTCGGCCAGGCTGGCGGTCACGCTGATCGGCGGTTTCGGTGCGCTGAAAAGGGCGATCTGCTGACGGATGGAGTAGACCTTGTAGCCGGCGAGAATCGCCACCACGGCGATCACCGCGGCGAGCATGATCAACATGCGGCGGAGCAACATAATCCTGGTCCCTGGTATGCCGAGAGCGCCCCGTTTCGGGGCGAATCCGACACATTACGTGCAGCTTTCAAGGCTTGTCAAAGCACAGGATTGGCGAAAGATTTCAAGCGTGTTGCAGGTCGCTTCCGACTTTCGCGGACCGGTATGGCGAGAGGTTGATGCCGCGCTCTCAGGCCAGGTGCAGGTGGTTGTCCCAGAGGCCGGCAGGCAGCTCCAGCGGTTGCGCGGCGATGCGCTCGCCCTGGCAGTCGTAGAAGCGGCAACGGCCCTGTCCGGATGTGACGACGAAGCCGTTCTTCACCGCGCCCACGCCGGCGCAGTCCGGCAACGGCGCGTCGAGGCGTACGGCACCGCTGTCCAGGTCCCAGATGAAGAAACGGTTGCCGCGCGGGGCGGTCAGGGCCACCAGGCGCAGGTCGTCGTGGATCGCCACGCTGGCGGTGTACTGGGCCATCGCCAGGCGCTGCTCCTCGGCCACCGGGAAGGCTTCGAAGGGACGGCCGGGGCGCTTGATCGCCAGCAGGTCGGCATGTTCGTGGGCATCGCCCATGAACTGCTGGCCGGCGACGATGGTGCCGTCGCGACCGATCGCCAGGTGGCGGACGCTGTTCATCTGCTGCGCCAGGGTTTCCTTGGACAGCAGATTGCCGTCGCGGCGCATCAGCACCAGGCTGGGCTCCATGGCGTCGAGGTTCATCTCGACCCGGCTTTCCGCCTCGGTGCGAATGCCGCCGTTGGCCACTACCAGGGTCTCGCCGTCGGGCATCCAGGAAACCTGGTGCGGCCCGAGGCCGTGGGTGGAGATCTCGCCGCTGTGCTGCAGTCGCTCGCCGTCGAAACGGTAGACGCCGAGCACGCCGCGACCGGGATCGGTAGTGTCGTTCTCGGTGGCGTAGAGCCACTCGCCGCTCTGGTGGAACACGCCGTGGCCGTAGAAGTGGCGGTCTTTCTGCGAGACCAGGGTCTGCAGCAGGCGACCGTCGTTCAGGTCGATCAGGTAGCTTTCGGTGCCTGGCCGGCGGGCGACGAACAGCGCCAGCGGCAGGCTCGGGTGCTGGACGATGTCGTGGCAGCGCTGGGCCACGCGGGTGGCGAACTGGCACTTGCCGTCCAGGCGGTAGCCCACCGCGTAATGCTGGCCATCGGCGTCGTCGCGCGCCGACAGCACCAGCGGTTGGCTACCCTGGCGGCTGAAGCTCCAGCCGCCGAAGGACAAGGCGCCGAGCAGCAGGCTGCCCAGGCCGATCACATGACGTCGCAGCATGGTGCCAACCTCAGTCGCCATCGTTGGCGTTGAAGCCCAGTTGCACGCCGAGGGCGCGGGCCAGGTCGCCTTCGTGCAGGCGGTGGACCACGTTCAGGCTGTCATAGAGGGCGTTGAGCTGGTTGCGCCCGTCTTCGCTGGCGAGCAGTTCGGAGAGCGGTTTCTGTTCCAGCGCCGCCAGCTTCGCGTGGCTGTCGACGTAGGCGGCGTCGATCTTGCCGGCCAGGGCCTTCTGTTCGGCCGGCAGCAGGGTCTTCAGGCCCTTGCCGTCGATACCTTCCCAGAGCGCCTGGGCGCCGCTCAGGCTGGCGTCCAGGCTGGCCAGCGAGGCGTTGCTGCGCCAGGCCTCGGCCTGGTAGGGCTGGGGAATGCCCTTGCTCTGCCGGCCCAGCGGAGTACCGAGTTTCTTCTTCAGCATGTCCAGGGCGGTGACCTGGACCCGCAGCAGCTCGGCGATCGCCTCGTGGGCGTCGGCGTAGCGGTCGTTGGGGAACTTGCTCATCTGGGTGAGCATGCCGCCGTCGTTCTTCCAGCGCGCCAGGATGTCCTGGGCCAGTTGCTGCTGGTGGGTGCCGATGGCTTCCAGCAACGGGCAATAGCGGGCCTTGGTGGCGGCGTCAGCGAGGTCGATCTTGCTGTCGAAGAGGATGTATTCGTAGGCGGAGAGCCCCTGCACCACCACGCTGGCCTTGGCCAGGGCCGCGGCGTCGACCTGCGGGTTGTTCTTCAGCAACTGTTCGACCTGGCGCCCGACCAGATCCTTCTTGTCCGGCCAGAACTGCACCTGCCAGGCGCGGTTGCCCTCGGCCAGCGGGCCGATCAGCAGCGGTTGCAGCTCGGCCCAGGCCTTCTGCGCGGCGTGGAACGCGTCGCGGGCCTTGGCCAGGTCTTCCTTGCCCTGGCAGTAGGCCAGGGCGCTGCTGGCCAGGGCCTGGTCGGCCTCCACCCAGCGGCTGTAGGTCGGCAGGATCACCTGTTGCGCCAGGGCGGCACTGGTGACGGCCTGCGGGTCTTGCGGCGAACAGGCGCCGAGGGCGATGGCGAGGCTGGTCAAGAGCAGTCGTGGGCGGAACATGTGGGCTCCTCAGAGTGAATTCAGGAAGGCCAGCAGGGCGCTGCGCTGGTCGGCGTCGAAGCCGAGCACGTGCCGCTTGGCCGCTTCGGCTTCGCCGCCGTGCCAGAGGATCGCCTCCAGCAGATTGCGGGCGCGCCCGTCGTGGAGGAACTGGGTGTGACCGTTGACCGTTTCGGTCAGGCCGATGCCCCATAGCGGCGGGGTTCGCCAGTCCCGCCCGCTGGCGAGAAATTCCGGGCGATTGTCCGCCAAGCCGTCGCCCATGTCATGCAGCAACAGGTCGGAATAGGGACGAATCCGTTGGTTGGCCAGCTCCGGCTCGCTGGCGTCGGAACCGGTAGTGAAGGCGGGAACGTGGCAGGCCACGCAGTTGGCCTGGGCGAACAGGCGCTTGCCGGCCAGCACCTGCGGGTCGTCCACCTTGCGCCGCGCCGGGACCGCCAGGTTGCGGCTGTAGAACAGCACCTGGGCGAAGATGTTGTCGCTGACTTCCGGCTCGCCGCCGTCGGGCGCCCGGCGGCACTCGACCTGGGCGGCGCTGCAGTCGTCGTGGGGCAGCAGGCTGCTGGTCAGGCCCATGTCGTTGGCGAAGGCGTGCGCGTTCTGCTGCGGGATATCCGGCTGGCCGGCCTTCCAGCCGAAGCGGCCGAGCGCGGTGCGCTGCCGCGCGGCATCCCAGACCTGGTTGGCGCGCCCGCGGATACCGTCGCCGTTGCGGTCGTCCGGATCGGCATTGGCCAGGATCGCCTCATCGGGAATCGCCTCGAGCAGGCCGAGCCCGATCATCGGCGGGGCGACGCGGGCGGAAAACATCGTCTGCGGATGCATCGGCCCATAGCCGAGCTGGCTGATCCGCAGGATCGGCTTGCGCAGTTCGACCTCGGTGCCGTCCTCGAACCTCACCTTCAGCGGCTCGTAGTCCATCCGCACCTTGCCTTCCGGGGCGACGCCGGGAATGCCGACGTCCTGCAACTGGCCGCCGTAGGTCGGCTCGGGAATCACCCCCTGGTGCAACAGGGTCTTGCCGTCCGCAGGGCCGGCCGGGATCGACAGGCGTACCAGCATCGACACCGCGCTGACCGCGTCCGCTCCCGGCGGGTGGCCGCGGCCGTCCTTCACATGGCAGTTCTGGCAGGCGTTGGTATTGAACAGCGGTCCCAGACCGTCGCGCGCGGTGGTGGAGGAAGGGGCGATGACCCAGGGGTTGCGGAAGAAACTGTTGCCCACGCTGAAGTCCAGGCGCCGGCTCGGGGCGAGGTTGGCGGAGGGCAGGGAGAAGGCGTTGCGGTCGCTTTGCAGCACCGTGGTCGCGCCCCCGGACAGGTGTTCACCGGGCTCGGCGCGCAGCGGTTCGTCGTCGGCGCCGCATCCGCCCAGAAGGAGCGCCGTCAGGAGACAGGCGAGCGGCATGGAAGGTGACGGCAACGACATCGGCGAACATCCCGGACTGCGTAGAAACAGCCCGCAAGCTTACCAGTTGGAGCTAATCAAAATAAGAGGGATTTGCGTTTGTAAAGGCCCGCGAAGTCCGCTTTCGAGGCCCTGAAACGCAGCGTGCGGCCATGGGCCGCACGCTGTTGGCGCAGGAAGGAGTCAGAACTCGTGGTCGGCGTTGTCCGGCTTCAGGTCCTGGATACCCAGCTTGCCCGCGGCCTGCTCGATGGCGCCGGTCTGCTTGACCAGGGCGGCGATGGCGTCGCGGATCTTCTGCTGGCCGTCCTTGTTGTCCG
Organism: Pseudomonas sp. KBN12P06040; assembly: GCF_037574965.1. Lineage (NCBI taxonomy): Bacteria > Pseudomonadati > Pseudomonadota > Gammaproteobacteria > Pseudomonadales > Pseudomonadaceae > Pseudomonas > Pseudomonas sp. KBN12P06040. Next base: position 4,973,775 of record NZ_JBBELS010000001.1, on the reverse strand, counting down.
GAGCGATCATCTGGTCGAAGTGCACGCCATCCTTCTCGGCGCTGTCGACGATGGCCTGCAGCTTGGCCTCGGTGTCGGCCAGGTCGGCCTTCAGGGTGTCGTTGGCGGCGGCGTCGGCCTTGGCGACCAGGTCGGCCAGGCTCGGGCCCTTGACCACGCTGCCGTCGATGCGCTTGTACTCGCCGAGGTAGATGTTGCGGATGCTCTTGCCGTTGAAGAACAGGGTGTGGTGGGTGTCGTCGCTGAAGCAGTCGTGCTCGTCTTCGGTGGAGTTGGCCTCCAGCGCGACCTTCATGCGCTCGCCGGCCAGTTCGCCGAGGGACAGGCTGCCCATGCCGAAGAACATCTTGCGCAGGCCGGTATCCACCGGTTCGGCCTCCAGCTTGGCGCGGTAGTTGTCGGCGACGCCGGCTTTCCACTGTCCGGCCATGTATTCGAGGTCGCTGACCAGCAGGTCGGTGACGGCCTTCAGGTAGGCGGCACGACGGTCGCAATGGCCGCCGGTGCAGTCCTTGCCCTGGGCATAGTCGGTGGCCGGACGATTGCCGGCGCCGGGACCGGTGCCGTTCAGGTCCTGGCCCCAGAGGAGGAACTCAATGGCGTGGTAGCCGGTGGCGACGTTGGCTTCGGAACCGCCCAGCTCGTTCAGGCTGGCCAGTTTCTCGCCGGTGATTTCCTTGACGTCGATCTTGTCTTCGCCGACCTGGATCTCGGTGTTGGCGACGATGTTGGCGGTGGCGCCAGGGTTGCCCAGGGCGTGCTGGTAGTCCTTGGCGACATAGTCGATCAGGCCTTCGTCCAGCGGCCAGGCGTTAACCTGTCCTTCCCAGTCGTCGATGATCGCGTTGCCGAAGCGGAAGGCTTCGCTCTGGGAGTAGGGGGTACGAGCGGCGAACCAGGCTTCCTTGGCGGCTTTCAGGGTCTCCGCGTCAGGCTTGGCGAGGAACGCGTCGATGGCTTTCTGCAGGTCCTTGGCGGTGCTCAGGGCATCGGCGAAGGTGGCTTCGGCGAGGTCCGCGTAGTTCTTGATCACCGCCTTGGCGGCGGCCTCGTCGACCTTGGCGGCCGGGGCGGCGGCGGGCGCGGCGGGCTGCGTGCTGGCCGCCGGTGTTGCGGGCGCTTCGGCTTTCTTGTCGTCGCCGCAGCCGGCGAGGGAGATGGCGAGGGCCAGCAGACTGGCGGTGGCCAGGGGCATACGAGTCATGGCGGATTCCTTTGCTTTATTGGTGGCGTGCCGAAGCGGCGTGCGCTTGTCGGAAACACCCGCGAGGGCGTTAAAAAACCGCCACATAATGCGAAAGATTTGCATTTTTGAAAAGGGCGCAGCGTGATCGCCGTCGTGCCTGGACATGTCGGGCGCAGCTAGAATGCCAGTATCTTCGTCCGGAGCTCCGTCCATGAGTCTGACCGCTATCGCTTTCTGGGTTGTCCTGCTGCTGCTCGCCGGCTACGCGGTGGTGCTCTACAACGGCCTGGTACGGCTGAAGCACGCCGTGGGCAAGGCCTGGGCCAACATCGACGTGCTCCTCAAGCAGCGCCATGACGAGCTGCCGAAGCTGGTCGAGGCCTGCAAGCAATACATGCAGCACGAGCGCGCCACCCTGGAGCGGGTCATCGCCGCCCGCAACGCCGTCGCCAGCGCCCGCGAGCGCGCCGACGTGAATGCCCTGGGCAAGGCCGAGAGCGGCCTGCGCGCCGGCCTGGGGCAGCTTTTCGCGCTGGCCGAGAACTACCCGCAGCTCAAGGCCAACGAAAGTTTCCAGTTCCTTTCCCAGCGCATCAGCGGCCTGGAGAACGGGATCGCCGATCGCCGCGAGCTGTACAACGAGGCGGTGAACCTGAACAACGTGCGCATCGAGCAATTTCCCGACCTGCTGATCGCCCGTGTCGCTGGCTTCAAGGCCGCCGAGCTGTTGCAGTTCAGCGAGGCGGAGAAGGCCGACGTCGATCTCAAGGCCCTGTTCGGCTGAGATGGACTTCGACCTGCGCTGGCTGTTCATCGCCGCCAGCCTGGGGCTCTGCGCCTGGGCCGGCTGGCAGTTCGTGCACCGCCTTGCCCGGGCGCGCCTGCTCGGCGACGTACCGACCTCGCGGATCCGTTCGGCGGCGCAGGGTTTCGTCGAACTCTACGGGGTGCTCGAGGAGGGCCCGGAAGGCCCGCTGCAGGCTCCCTTGACCGGCAAGCCGTGCCTGTGGTGGCGCTACCGCATCGAAGTCGAGGAAAAGCGCAGTGGCCGCGAGAAGGCCTGGCGCACCGTCGACAAAGGTGCCAGCGAGTCGCCATTCGGCTTGCGCGATGCCACCGATGCCTGCCTGGTCGACCCACGCGGCGCCGAGGTGCGACCCTTGACCCAGCAGCGCTGGGAGGCTTTTCGCGAAGCACCGATCGATACCCTGCGACTGCTGGAGAGCTTCGGCACCCTGGTCGGCGGAGAGCGGCTTTACCGCTACACCGAGGAGCGCCTGCATGCCGGCGAGCCGCTCTATGCGCTGGGCGAATTCCGCAGCAGCGGTGGCGGTCGCCAGGGACTCGATGCCGAACGGGCGCAGGGTGCGGTGATCCGTGAATGGAAGGGCGATTTCCACGGGCTGCTGGCGCGCTTCGACAGCGACGGCAGCGGCGAGCTGGACGAGCGCGAATGGAACCGGGTGCGCCTGGCGGCACGGCTGGAGGCCGAGGATCGGCATCGGGCAAGCAGCGCCGCGCCGACCCGCCACCGGCTCGGCAAGCCGGGGGAGGCGCATCCCTTCATTCTCTCCAGCCAGGGCGAGGACGATCTCGCCGTGCAACTGCGCCGCCAGGCGGCGGGGGCCGCGTTGCTCTGCCTGGGCAGCGCGCTATTGGCGGGCTGGCTGTTCAGCCGCCTGTTCTGATCAGGGCCGTTCGCTGCTGGTGGCCTGGCTCAGGCGTCGCGCCTGCTTGAGGTACTGGGTCAGTTCCCTGGCCGGCAGCGGCTTGCTGTACAGGTAGCCCTGACCTTCGTTGCAACCTTCGGCGATGATGTACGCCTCCTGCTCGGCGGTTTCCACGCCCTCGGCGATCACCTGCATGCCCAGGCTCTTGCCGAGCTGGATGATGGCGCGAACGATGGTCGCGTCGTCCTCGTCCTGCAGCAGGTCCTGGACGAAACTCTTGTCGATCTTGATCTTGTCCAGCGGCAGGCTCTTCAGGTAGCTCAGCGAGGAATAGCCGGTGCCGAAATCGTCGATGGCGATCAGCGCGCCGGCGCGGCGCAGGCTGAGGAGGTGCTGGGCGGCAGTGGAGATGTCCTCCATCAGGCCGGTCTCGGTGACTTCCAGCTCCAGGCTGCGCGCCGGCAGGCGGTAGACCTGCAGCAGGTTGCTGACCACCCGTGGCAGGGCGTTGTGGTGGAGCTGCACGGTGGAAAGATTGACCGCCATGCGCAGGTCGTCGAAGCCCTGGTCGTGCCATTCGCGCAACTGCCGGCAGGCCTGGTCGAGCACCCACTCGCCGATGCTGAAGATGCTGCCGTTCTGTTCCGCCAGCGGGATGAACAGGTCCGGCGGGACGAAGCCGTGCAACGGATGTTGCCAGCGCAGCAGTGCCTCGACGCCGACCACGCGGTGGTCGCGGTAGTCCACCTGCGGCTGGTAGACGAGGTGCAGCTCGTGGCGCTGCAGGGCGTCGCGCAGGTCCTTTTCCAGTTCCCGGCGGCGACGCATTTCGCTGTCCACGCTGGCGATGTAGAACTGGTAGCGGTTGCGCGAGCGGGTCTTGGCCAGGGTCATGGTCTGCTCGGCCTTCTGCAGCAGTTTCTCCGTGGTCTCGCCGTCCTCGGGGAACAGGGTGATACCGATGGTGGCGCGCAGGCGCACCTCGTGCTGGTCGATCTCGAACGGCGCTTCCAGGCCGTCGAGGATGCTCTGCGCCAGTTCGGCCGCCTCGTAGGGTTGCTCGATGTCGGCCTGGACCAGGGCGAACTGGTCGCCGCCCAGGCGCGCCAGCGAACCGAGCCGCGCGCTGTGCCCGCGCAGGCGGTCGGCGAGGGCGATCAGCAGCTGGTCGCCGAGCTGGTAGGTGTACTGCTCGTTGATCCCCTTGAAATCGTCGAGGCCCAGGCACAGCACTGCCACCCGGCGCTGCTGGCGGCCGGCGCCGTCGAGGATCTGGTCGAGTTGCTGTTGCAGCAACTGGCGGTTCGGCAGGCCGGTGAGGAAGTCGTACTGGGAAATGCGCAGCAGGTTGTCTTCGGCCTCGCGACGCAGGTGGCTGTTGCTTTCGATCGAGGCGAGCAACTGGTTGGCGGTGGTCACCCAGAGCCCCAGCTCGTTGCGTTCGTGCCCCTTGAGCAGCGGCAACTGGTGCTGGCTGGGGCGGTCGGGATTGATGCTGACCAGGTGCTCGATGATCTTCGACAGCGGCTTGGTCAGCATCCAGTGGTAGACCAGGAACAGTACCAGGCCCATGGCCAGGGCGCGGAGAATGCCGGAGATGAAGATGATTTCCGAAGTGGTGACGAAGTTCTCGCCGTAGGGCGCGGTGTCCAGGGTGATCTTCAGGTCGCCGTAGTATTCGCTATAGGGCGGGCGGCCGATCAGTCGAATGCTGAAGGTGCGTTCCTGGCCGAGGATCGGGTCGGTCAGCCAGCGCGTCGGCAGGTCCAGCAGCGGCCTGGATTTCTCCGCCAGCATCGGCTCGCCGGGATGGCCGATGCTCGCCTGGCGCACCGCCTCGTGCTGGAACAGGCCTTCGAGGACCTGCATCGCCATTTCCCGGTCGAGGCTGTAGACCGCCTGGGTGGAAGGGTCGCGGACCATCGCGAGGATGCGTTGGGCGTCGCTGCTCACCGCCTGCTTGGCCTTGTAGGCGTCGAAGACGATCTGCGCGCAACTGAGCACTACGCCAACGGCCAGCGCCGCCAGTAGCACGACACGCAGCAGCTTGAGCGAGAGGCTGTGTCGGGAGTCCAGTTTCAAGGGGCCTTCCTTGTTCGTCGCCAGGGCGAAAGACAAGCCGGTAGGAAGAGCTTGTTTACCTCAAGAGGCTATCACGAGCGAAGGTCTACCAGTTCCTGAGGGTAGACGATGGCTCCTGGACCGCAGATTAAAACGAAAAAGCCCGGCGAATGCCGGGCTTTTTCGTGGTTCTGATCAGACTCAGGCAGCGAAATTCTTCGCTACGAAGTCCCAGTTGACCAGGTTCCAGAACGCCTCGACGTACTTCGGACGCAGGTTGCGGTAGTCGATGTAGTAGGCGTGTTCCCAGACGTCGCAGGTCAGCAGCGGGGTGTCGCCGCTGGTCAGCGGGTTGCCGGCACCGATGGTGCTGGCCAGGGCCAGGGAGCCGTCGGCCTTCTTCACCAGCCAGCCCCAGCCGGAACCGAAGGTGCCGACGGAAGTCTTGGTGAACTCTTCCTTGAACTTGTCGAAGGAGCCGAAGGCGGCGTTGATGGCGTCGGCCAGGGCGCCGGTGGGCTGGCCACCGCCGTTCGGGCTCAGGCAGTTCCAGTAGAAGGTGTGGTTCCACACCTGGGCGGCGTTGTTGAAGATGCCGCCGGAGGAGCTCTTGACGATCTCTTCGAGGCTCTTGCCTTCGAACTCGGTACCCGGGATCAGGTTGTTCAGGTTCACCACGTAGGTGTTGTGGTGCTTGTCGTGGTGGTATTCCAGGGTTTCTGCGGAAATGTGCGGCTCAAGGGCGTTCTTTTCGTAAGGCAGCGGCGGCAATTCGAAAGCCATGGTGTCTCTCCTATTCTTCCTCAGGTCAGGACTGGCGCGGCTAGCGCGCGACCGGTTCACGGGGCCGGTCCGATGCCTGTCCGGGAGCCCGTCCTGGATCCCCGGGGGGACGTTCGGCGGAGCGCTCCGGAAAGGGCGCCGGGTGCGACTCGGAGCCTAGGCTCCCAGTGCCGCGAACTCCGGATCATAGCACCCGTGTCGGGGCATATCCACGCAGCAACTGTAGGGGCAAAGGCCGGCGGCGGCGCGCTGCGACGGGCTTCTGCAAGCTCGCCGGCGAACACCGCCGCATTCTCTCTGGACTGCCTGGCGGCGCGAGGGTTCGCTCGGGTAGACGGAAACCGCGTTATCCCCGGAACAGCAGTTGCGCGGCCATGCCCAGCATCATGGCCGCCACCATCAGGTCGAGCAGGCGCCAGGTGGCCGGGCGCGCCAGCCAGGGGGCCAGCCATGCCGCGCCGAGGGCGAGGGCGAAGAACCACATCAGCGAGGCGCTGGCCGCGCCGAGGGCATAGGCGCCCGGCGCGGCTTGCTGGGCGCCGAGCGAACCGATCAGAAGTACGGTATCGAGATAGACGTGGGGGTTGAGCAGGGTGACCGCCAGTGCCGCCAGAAGCACCGCCTTGCGCGAGCGTGGCCCGGTTTCCGCGGCGTTGCCGAGAGCGTCCGGGCGCAACGCGCGAAGCAGCGCCTTGAGCCCATACCAGGTCAGGAAGGCGATCCCGCCCCAGCGGGCGATGGCCAGCAGCGTCGGGTTTTCCAGCAGCAGCTTGGCCAGGCCGAACACGCCGAGGCTGACCAGCACCGCGTCGCAGAACACGCAGAGCGCGGCCACCGAGAGGTGATGCTCGCGGCGCAGGCTCTGCGCGAGGACGAAGGCATTCTGCGCGCCGATGGCGATGATCAGGCCGGCAGCCACCAGGATGCCGTTGAGATAGCTCTGCCACATGTCAGTGTGCCTCCGCCGCCAGCCGCTGGAGCACGGCGAGGGCGCGCCGGCCCTCGTCGCGGGCGACGAACAGGTGGTCGTGGAAATAGCCGGCCATCACGTTGCAACTGATCCCGGCTTCGGCTAGCGCCGTGGCGAAGGCGGCGGTCAGGCCCACCGCCGCCAGCGAGGAGTGCACCGTCAGGGTGATCCAGGCCGCCACGTATTCGTAGGGCAGGCCCAGGCGTTCGGCCTGCCGGCGTTCGAGCACCAGGGTCAGGCCCTCGCGCTCGCGGAAGCTGGCGAGCGGCTCGGCGCCGTTCGGCAGCGCGCCATCGGCGCAGGTACAGAACACATAGTCGCCGGGATTGAGTTCGGGAGTGAGCGTGCGCAGCAGGGTGCGCAGCGAGGTTTCGCCAGCCATGGTCGGTCCGCGTCGGGTGAATCGGAAAAGTGCTGGCGAGTGTGGCCGCGGGCGGTTTATAAGGAAAACGAATCCTGCTGATCTCTCATTAGGAAAACTGATTTTGTTCGACTACAAGTTGCTCGCCGCGCTGGCCGCGGTGGTGGAGCAGGGCGGTTTCGAGCGCGCCGCACAGGCGCTGGGGCTGTCGCAATCGGCGGTATCGCAGCGGATCAAGCTGCTCGAGGCGCGGGTCGGCCAGCCGGTCCTGGTGCGCGAGACGCCGCCGCATCCCACCGATCTCGGGCGCCGCCTGCTCAACCATGTGCAGCAGGTGCGGCTGCTGGAGGGCGACCTGCAGCGCTGGGTGCCGAACCTGGATGAAGGCGGTGCCCCGGAGCGCCTGCGCATCGCTCTCAACGCCGATAGCCTGGCGACCTGGTGGGCCGCCGCGGTGGGCGATTTCTGCGCCGAGCGGCGGGTGCTGCTGGACCTTGTGGTGGAGGACCAGGAGGTCGGGCTCAAGCGCATGCGCGCGGGCGAAGTGGCGGGCTGCGTGTGCGGTAGCGCGCGGCCGGTGGCCGGCGCGCGTTCGCTGCTGCTCGGAGCCATGCGTTATCGCGGCCTGGCCAGCCCGGATTTCATTGCCCGGCACTTTCCCCGCGGGGTCGAGGCGGCCGCCCTGGCCGGCGTGCCGGCGATCGTGTTCGGCCCGGACGACCTGCTGCAACACCGCTTTCTCAAGGACCTCGGCGTCGAGGGCGGTTTCATCCACCACCTCTGCCCATCCTCGGAAGGTTTCGTCCGCCTCACCGCCGGCGGTCTCGGCTGGGGCCTGGTGCCGGAGCGCCAGGTGCAAGGCGAGCTGGCGCGCGGCGAACTGGTCGAGCTGCTGCCCGGCCAGGTCATCGACGTACCGTTGTACTGGCACTACTGGCGCAACGGCGGCGAACTGCTCGCGTCGCTCACCGAGCACCTGCTCGCCCGCGCCGGCGACGGCTTGGTGCGGGTGTCAGGTTGATCAGCCGATGACGGTGATTCGTCCGGAGCCGGGCAACGATTCGACGCAGCGCGCGCCGAGCAACCGCGATGGCGTGAAGTAGCCGCCGGGCCCCTGGTAGTCCAGCAGGTGGCGCACTGCCAGGAGCACGCCGTGCAGGGTCAGGTCGTACACGTTGGCCGTCTCCAGGCGCGCCGTGCGGCGTTCGCCGCGGGCGTTGCGCGCCTCGCCCCAGACCCAGGTGCGCAGACGCTCGCGGGCCGCCTGGTCGGGGCCGGAGATACGTTTGTCGACCTGCCCCTTGAGCCAGTCCTGGACCCGTTGCCGACCGAGCAGCGGACGCAGTGGGTCGATCAGGCGCATGCTCAGGGCCAGCAGCGGCGGCGCCGGCAGGTAGACCTCGATGTCCGGGATGCCGGTGCTGTAGTAGGCGGTGGCCACGTCGCCCCAGGGAATCGTCACGGCGTGCCGCAGGCCGCGGCCGAAATCGATGTCGCGGCGCTTGTAGCCCAGCGGTACGTCGCGCAGGCGGCCATTCTCGCGGATCTTGCCGCCGAGCTTGAGGCCTTCGACGCTGGTCTTCGCGGTTCCCGTCGAAAGCCCGCTGCCGGTGTCGAAGCCCAGCGCCAGCCGTTGCGCGTCCGGCAGCGCCTCCTTCAGGCAGGCGGCCAGGCAATCGGTGGGGATCACATCGAAGCCGACGCCCGGGCAGACCACGATGCCGGCCTCGCGGGCCTCGGCGTCGCCGGCGTGGGCCTGCTCGAACACCGCGATCTCTCCAGTGATATCCACGTAGTGGGTGCCGGCGGCACGGCAGGCGGCGATCATCGGCGTGCTAGTGGCGGAGAACGGACCGGCGCAATGGGCCACCACCTTCACCTGGTCCAGGGCTTCGCGGCAGGCCTGCGGATCCCCCAGGTCGAAGACCCGGCACTCCAGCCCGAGCTGGCTGCCGAGGGCGTGCAGGGCGGCCGGGTTGCGTCCGCCGAGGAGCGGCGTCAGGCCCTCGCGCTGCGCCTGTTCAGCGACCAGCCGGCCGGTGTAGCCGTTGGCGCCGTAGATCATCCAGTGACTGGCCATGGTGCGTCTCCCAGCGTGCAGGTGGCTTTCAGGTTAGACCTTGTAGCGCGCAGCGCCGCTTCTGTCGCCCAACGCAAGTCGTGCCGGCGGCCCGCAAGGTCGTTGTTCTGGCATGCTGTGCCAGTGGTGGCGCGGCTCCGGGTTGCTAGAGTCGCGGCACAAGAAGGACAACGGGAGAAACGCAATGCGGATTCTGGTAACGGGGGCGACGGGCTTCATCGGCGGGCGTTTCGCTCGCTTCGCCCTGGAGCAGGGCCTGTCGGTACGGGTCAGCGGTCGTCGTGCGGACGCGGTGGAGCATCTGGTGGCGCGGGGCGCCGAGTTCGTTCCCGGCGACCTCGCCGACCCGGCGCTGGTCCTGCGCCTCTGCGAGGATGTCGAGGCGGTGGTGCATTGTGCCGGCGCGGTCGGAGTCTGGGGGCCGCGCGAACGCTTCCTGGCGGCCAACGTCGGGCTTGCCGAGAGCGTCGTCGAGGCCTGCATGCGGCAAAAGGTGCGGCGCCTGGTGCATCTGTCGTCGCCGTCGATCTATTTCGACGGGCGCGACCACCTGGATCTGAACGAAGAGTACGTACCCCGGCGTTTTTCCGACCATTACGGGGCGACCAAGTACCAGGCCGAGCAACTGGTGCTCAGCGCCCGCGACCTGGGCCTGGAAGTGTTGGCGCTGCGTCCGCGCTTCGTGGTCGGTGCCGGCGACACCAGCATCTTCCCGCGAATGATCCAGGCCCACCGCAAGGGACGCCTGCGGATCCTCGGCAACGGCCTGAACCGGGTCGACTTCACCAGCGTGCACAATCTCAACGACGCGCTGTTCAGTTGCCTGCTGGCCGGCGAGCCGGCGCTGGGCAAGGTCTACAACATCAGCAACGGGCAGCCGGTACCGTTCTGGGATGCGGTCAACTACGTGATGCGCCAGCTCGAGCTGCCGCCGGTCGGCGGTCACCTGCCGTATGCCGTCGGCTATGGCCTGGCGGCGCTCAACGAAGGCGTCTGCCGGATCCTGCCGGGGCGTCCGGAGCCGGTGCTGTTCCGCCTGGGCATGGCGGTGATGGCGAAGAACTTCACCCTGGACATCAACCGCGCCCGCGAATACCTCGACTACGACCCGCGGGTCAGCCTGTGGACCGCGCTCGACGAGTTCTGCGCCTGGTGGCGCGCCCAGGGACTCTGATCAGCCGCGTAGCGGGCCGGCGTATTGTCGGCTCGGCGCCTGCGCGGGCAACAGGGAAGGTTCCGCCGGCGGCAGCGCGACCCCGCTGAGCCTGCCGAGGCGCAGTCCCAGCTCCCGCGTTGTCGCATCGCCGGAGCGGGCGCAGGCCGCCTGCATCGCGGCGACCGCATCGCGTTGCTGGAAGTGGATATCCAGCGCCTGTTCCTCGCGCAGGCGTCGGCGCACGGCGCGCATGCAATCCAGCAAGGATTTGTTCAACTCCATGCATCCTCCGGCTCTCGAATCTGCCCGGCAAAGCCCAGGCAAGCGACGTGCCATGCGGGCCGCGGACCAGCGCCGGCGTGCGGGGCAGGGAACCGGCGGCGGCCTGCGGCGGTCTGTGCCGGACAGCGTTCGCTCCGTCTTGGGGCGCACGGCTTCGCGGTGGAGCGCCCCGGTCCGGCAATTTGCTTCGAGCAGACGCTGAAGGGGCGGGGCAGAACCGATATAATGCGCCGTTCGGCCCTTTCTCCAGGCCTCCGGCAGGATGCCGTTCCCCTTCACAGGTTTTCACCATGCGTAACGATGCTTTCGACGAACTCGACGATGTGCCCAGCCTGACCACCGATGCCGCCGACCGCGACGAATTCGGCCACCACCCGCGGCACGTCTACGAACCGGAGCAGCGCCGGGTCGTCGACACCAAGGAGCGCCGTCCGGCCTCTACCGGCCCGCTCTGGGCCCTGCTCGGGGCGATGCTGATCGCCCTCGCCGGGGTGGGTTGGTGGAGCCACCAGCAAATCAGCCTGATGGAACAGCAGTTGGTGGCGACCCAGGAAAGCTTCGTGAGGATCAGCGAAGAAGCCGCCGGGCGCCTCGACGACATTCGCGGCAAGGTGGTCGCCAGCGAGTCCAGCGTCACCAGCGAACGCGAGGCGCTGCGCCTGCAGGTCAAGCAACTGCAGGAGAAACTCGGCAGCCAGGAACGCCAGCAGGCCGATGTGAGCAACCAGTTCGGCGGCCAGGGCAAACGCCTCGATCAACTGGCCAGCGATCTCAAGGCCCAGCAGGAAAGCGCGGCGCAACTGGTCGCGCAACTGGACGGCAAGCTGCAGACACTGGCCGCCGAACAGGAGAAGCTGAAAGCCCTGCAGGTCGAACTGGGCAAGACCAACGAGCAACTCAAGGCCCTCGGCGGCGATGTCGCGGCGCTGAAGAAGCAGGGCAACCCGAGCCAGACGATCAAGGGTATCCAGGACGACCTGCTGGTATTGCGCAGCCAGCTCGACAATCGCCCGGCCCAGGGCGGCAATACCGCCGAGTTCGACGCCTTCCGCACCCAGGTGATGCGCAACATCAACACCCTCCAGGCCCAGGTGCAGAACCTGCAGCAGCAGCTCAATACCCGCTGACCCCTTGCGCCGCCAGCCGCCCCGTCGCACCGGGCGCTGGCGGCGACAGTTCGCCGCGCCCGGCGAAAATCCCCGCTTCCATTGCTCTGGATCAGCGAATCCGCTGCTCCTCCACTCCGATACTGCGTCCTTAAGCGAGCCTTAAGTGAGAGTCGTTTAGATTCTCGGTCACCGGCCAGGGAGGCCATTGGTCCCTTCCTCTGCCTGGAATCCGCCATGAGCGCATTGCAACCGTCCCGTTCCTACCGCATCACCGGTTATTCCCCCGCCATCAGCAACGGCTATCGCCAACGCCTGTTCTCCATGGGGCTTCTGCCCGGCGCGGCGCTGCGCGTGGTGCGCATCGCCCCGCTGGGCGACCCGATCCAGGTCGAGACCCGCCAGACCAGCCTGGCGCTGCGGCGCAAGGACCTCGCCCTGCTGACCCTCGTCCCGCTCGACTGACCCCGCCCGGAATCCCCATGACCGCATTGACCCTCGGCCTGATCGGCAATCCCAACTCCGGCAAGACCACCCTGTTCAACCAGCTCACCGGCTCGCGCCAGCGGGTCGGCAACTGGGCCGGCGTCACCGTGGAGCGCAAGGAGGGTGCGTTCCACACCGCCCGCCACGCGGTACGCCTGGTCGACCTGCCCGGCACCTATTCGCTGACCAGCGTTTCCGCCCAGGCCTCGCTGGACGAGCAGATCGCCTGCCGCTACATCGCCAGCGGCGAAGTCGACGTGCTGGTCAACGTGGTGGATGCGGCGAACCTGGAGCGCAACCTGTACCTCACGGTGCAGTTGCGGGAGATGGGCATCCCCTGCATCGTCGCGCTGAACATGCTCGACATCGCCCGTAGCCAGCGCATCCGCATCGATATCGACGGTCTGGCGCGGCGTCTCGGTTGCCCGGTGGTGCCGCTGGTGTCCACCCGCGCCGATGGCATCGACGAGCTGAAGGCGGCCATCGACGAGTTGCAGGTCCCGCAGGCGGCGCTGGCGGTGGACTACCCGCCGGCCATCCAGGCGCAGGTCGGCTACCTTCTGGAAACGCGCGCTCCGGCGGCCTCGGCCATCGAGCCGCGCTGGCTGGCGTTGCAGGCGCTGGAAGGCGACATCTTCAACGGCCCGGCGCTGGGCTTGCCGCCCGCCACCCTGGAACAGGCGCGCCGGGGCTGCGGCGAGGAGCCCGAGCTGGCGATCGTCGATGCGCGCTACCGGCTTATCGGCGAGATCTGCGCGGCGGTCTGCGACCACCAGCAGGCGCAGCCGCACCGGCTGACCCAATGGCTCGACCGGATCGTCCTGAATCGCTGGCTGGGCCTGCCGATCTTCCTGCTGGTGATGTACCTGATGTTCTTCTTCGCCATCAACATCGGCGGGGCGCTACAGCCGATCTTCGACAAGGGCTCGTCGGCGATCTTCATCGATGGCATCCAGTGGCTGGGCATTCGCTTCGGCCTGCCCGACTGGCTCACGGCGTTCCTCGCCCAGGGCATCGGCGGCGGGGTCAACACGGTGTTGCCGCTGGTGCCGCAGATCGGCTTGATGTACCTGTTCCTCTCGCTGCTCGAGGATTCCGGCTACATGGCCCGCGCGGCCTTCGTCATGGACCGCCTGATGCAGGCGCTGGGCCTGCCGGGCAAGTCGTTCGTGCCGCTGATCGTCGGTTTCGGCTGCAACGTACCGTCGATCATGGGTGCGCGGACCCTGGACGCGCAGCGCGAGCGGCTGATTACCATCATGATGGCGCCGTTCATGTCCTGCGGCGCGCGCCTGGCGATCTTCGCCGTATTCGCCGGGGCCTTCTTCGGCCAGGGCGGCGCGCTGGTGATCTTCTCCCTGTACCTGCTCGGCATCGTCGTGGCGATCCTCACCGGGCTGTTGCTCAAGCACACTTTGATGCGCGGCGAGGCCTCGCCGTTCGTCATGGAACTGCCGCTGTACCATGTGCCACACCTTAAGAGCCTGCTGCTGCAGACCTGGTCGCGCCTGCGCGGCTTCGTGGTGCGGGCCGGCAAGGTGATCATCCTGGTCAGCCTGGTGATCGGCGGCCTGAACAGCATCACCCTCGACGGCAAGCCGGTGCAGGGCGACATCGGCCATTCCGCCCTGGCCAGCGTCAGCCAGCGTCTCACTCCGCTGCTGGCGCCGCTCGGGGTGCAGCCGGACAACTGGCAGGCCACCGTCGGCCTGGTCACCGGGGCGATGGCCAAGGAAGTGGTGGTCGGCACCCTGAACACCCTCTACACCGCCGAGCAGATCCAGGGCGAGGCCTTCGACTACGAAGGCTACGACCTGCCCGGGCAACTGCGCGACGCCCTGGTCGAAACCTGGGACGGCCTGGTCGATACCTTCAGCCTCAGCGTGCTGGCCAACCCGGTGGAGGCGAGCATGGCCGACGGCGACATGGAGACCGGCTCGATGGGCACCATGGCGAGCAAGTTCGGCAGCCCCATCGCGGCCTACAGCTATCTGGTCTTCGTCCTGCTCTACGTGCCCTGCGTGACCGCCATGGGCGCGATCGCCCGGGAAAGCAGCAAGGGCTGGATGGCTTTCTCGGTGCTCTGGGGGCTGAACGTCGCCTACTCGCTGGCGACCCTCTGCTACCAGGTCGCCACCTTCGCCGCGCACCCCGAGCGTAGCGTCCTGACCATCGCCGTGGTGCTGCTCTTCAACCTGATCCTGATGACCTGCCTGCGTCTGTTCGGCCGTGAGCAGGTACTGCAACTGCCAGGCCGAATGGCCGATGCCCCGAGCGGGCAGGGAGGATGTCACTGATGGCGACACTCATGCAGATCCGCGCCGCCCTGGAAGACGGCCAGGCGCGTGGGCTTAAACAGCTCAGCCGCCAGGTGGACGCGCCGCCGGCGCTGGTGGAGGCGATCCTGGAGCGGCTGATCGCGCTCGGCAAGGTCGAGCGGGTGGCTGCGCAAAGCTCGGGCGGTTGCGGCGGCGGTTGCAAGAGCTGCGCCCAGCGCGATCCGTGCGCGGAGCCGGAGCCGTATTTCCGCCTGCGCTAGACGGGCAAAGCACAGAGCCCGCCACGGCAAGCGTGGCGGGCTCTTCCTGGCTGGCGCGATCAGGCCAGGGTCGGATAGTCCAGGTAGCCTTCGGTGCCGCCGGTATAGAAGGTCTCCGGGCGCGGCGGGTTCAGTTCGGCACCCTGGCGCAGGCGTTCGACCAGGTCCGGGTTGGCGATGAAGGGGACGCCGAAGGCCACCGCATCGGCGTCGCCCTTGGCCAGGATGGCGTTGGCGCTGTCGAGGGTGAACTGCTCGTTGGCGATGTAGGGTCCGCCGAAGGCTTTCTTCAGGGCTACGCCGATGCTGTCGTCGGCCTGCGCTTCGCGGGCGCAGATGAAGGCGATGCCGCGCTTGCCCAGCTCACGGGCGACATGGCTGAAGGTTTCCAGGCGGTTGGAATCGCCCATGTCGTGGGAGTCGGCACGCGGCGCCAGGTGTACGCCGACGCGCTGGGCGCCCCATACGGAGATCGCCGCGTCGGTGACTTCCAGCAGCAGGCGCGCGCGGTTCTCGATGGAGCCGCCGTAGCGGTCGGTGCGCTTGTTGGTGCTGTCCTGGAGGAACTGGTCGAGCAGGTAGCCGTTGGCGCCGTGGATCTCCACGCCGTCGAAGCCGGCGGCCTTGGCCCGCTCGGCGCCCTGGCGGTAGGCCTCGACGATGTCGGCGATCTCCTCGGTGTCCAGCGCGCGCGGGGTGACGTAGGGACGCTTCGGGCGCACCAGGCTGACGTGCCCCTCGGCGGCGATGGCGCTCGGCGCCACCGGCAGCTCGCCATTCAGGTAGAGCGGATCGGAAATCCGCCCGACGTGCCAGAGTTGCAGGAAGATGCGTCCGCCGGCGGCGTGCACCGCCTTGGTCACGTTGCTCCAGCCACGGACCTGGTCATCGGACCAGATGCCGGGGGTGTCGGGGTAGCCCACGCCCATCGGCGTGACCGCGGTGGCCTCGCTGAGGATCAGGCCGGCATCGGCGCGCTGGGCGTAGTACTCGGCCATCAGGGCGTTGGGCACGCGGCCTTCATCGGCGCGGCAGCGGGTCAGCGGCGCCATGACGATGCGGTTGGGCAGCTCGAGGTCGCCGAGCACGATGGGATCGAACAGAGTAGCCATGGAACATCCTCCACTAGGGAATAGACGGACAGGGGATCAATCGAGGACCGGCTGCGCCTGGGCGCGGCCGTTTCCGGAAAAGGCGATCAGGGTGGCCAGCAACGCCAGCGCGGCCAGCGCGGCGGCGGCCAGCGGCACGCGGGTCAGGCCCAGGCCGTGGTCGATGACGCTGCCGCCGACCCAGGCGCCGAGCGCGTTGCCGACGTTGAAGGCGCCGATGTTCAGGGTCGCCACCAGATTCGGCGCGGCATGCCCGACGCGGACCACGTTGACCTGCAGCGCGGGCACCGCGGCGAAGGCGGCGGCGGCCCAGAAGAACAGGGTGATTTCCGCCGGCAGCAGGGCCTGGCTGGTCCAGCTGAACAGCGCCGAAACCAGCGCCATGGCGGCGAACACCGCGGCCATGGTGGTGCCCAGGCGCCAGTCGGCGAGGCGGCCGCCGATCACGTTGCCGACGGTCAGGCCGACGCCGATCAGCAGCAGGGTCCAGGTCACGCCGCGCGGGCTGACCCCGGTGACTTCGCCGAGCAGCGGCGCGACGTAGGTGAACAGGGCGAACATCGAGGCGGCGAACAGCACGGTGGTGCCCAGGGCCAGCCACAGCGACGGGTTCTTCAGCGCGGACATTTCCTGGCGCAGGTCGACCTTCTCTTCCTCGCGGTCGTTTGGCAGCACCCTGGCCAGGCCGACGAAGGCGACCACGCCGATCAGGGTCACCACCCAGAAGGTCGCGCGCCAGCCGGCTTCCTGGCCGAGCGCGGTACCCAGCGGCACGCCGAGCACGTTGGCCAGGGTCAGGCCGGTGAACATCAGGGCCACGGCGGAAGCGCGGCGGTTCGGCGCCACCAGGCTGGCGGCGACCACCGAGCCGATGCCGAAGAAGGCGCCATGGCAGAGCGCGGTGACGATCCGCGCCAGCATCAGCAGGCCGTAGTTGGCGGCCACCGCGCAGAGCAGGTTGCCGACGATGAAGATGCCCATCAGCGCGAGCAGGGCTTTCTTGCGTTCCAGGCGGGCGGTGGCCATGGCCATCAGCGGGGCGCCGAAGGCCACGGCGAAGGCGTAGCCGCTGATCAGCCAGCCGGCGCTGGGAATGGATACCCGCAGGTCGCCGGCGACCTGCGGCAGCAGGCCCATGATGACGAATTCGGTGGTACCGATGGCAAAGGCGGATAAAGCGAGGACGAGAAGAGACGCCGGCATCGGTCGAGCTCCTGGACTGCGAGGTGGTGGGGTGGAAGCGAGTGCTGCTTACAGCTCGTCGCCGAGTTGGTCGAGGAAGGCCTGGATGGTCTCCTCGTTGCGCTTGAAGAAGTTCCACTGGCCGACCCGGCGGCTGGTCACCAGACCGGCGCGTTGCAGGGTGGCGAGGTGTACCGATACGGTGGACTGGGAAAGACCGGTACGCTGGTCGAACTTGCCGGCGCAGACGCCGATCTCGAACGGGTGGTCCTGCTCGACGAAGTACTTCTCCGGTTCCTTCAGCCAGCGCAGCATGTCGCGTCGCACCGGGTGGGAGAGAGCCTTGATGATTTCGTCGATGTCCAGTGGCATGGCGGTGGTCCGTTGGCCGTCCATATCGGGTTGGGACGAACTATATATCGGTGTGGGACGATATGGGGATCGATTGCGACGATAGTCGCTATCGACAGGGCTGATGACGATGATCGAAACGACCGTTCCGTCCCTGGGGTAAGCTAGCCCGCATGAACTACCTCGCGCATCTCCACCTCGGCGGCCCGCAACCGGCCCAACTGCTCGGCAGCCTGTACGGCGACTTCGTCAAGGGCCGCCTGCAGGGACAATGGCCGGACGAGATCGAGCGGGCCATCCAGTTGCACCGGCGCATCGACGCCTTCACCGACAGCCACCCACTGGTGCATGCGGCCAAGCGGCGCTTCCCGCTGGAGCGCCGGCGTTTCGCCGGCGTCCTGCTGGACGTGTTCTTCGACCACTGCCTGGCGCGCGACTGGAACGACTACGCCGACGAACCGCTGCCGCAGTTCGTCGAGCGGGTCTACGGCACCCTGCGCACCGCCTCGCCGCTGCCGGAGCGCCTGGCGCGCATCGCGCCGCGGATGGCGGCCCAGGACTGGCTGGGCAGCTACCGCGAGTTCGCGGTCTTGCGCGAAGTGCTGGGCGGTATGTCGCGGAGGCTGTCGCGACCGCACCTGCTGGACGGCTCCTGGGAAGAACTGGCCCAGCGCTACGATGACCTGAGCGCGGATTTCCGCGCCTTCTACCCGCAACTCCAGGCTTTCGCCCTGAGCCAGCGCTGAGCCTGGCGCAGCGGCCATTGGCCCGGCCGGCGGAATCACCTATCAATTGTTTCAGTCCGAAGCATCCGCTTGATGCACATCAACCGGCAGCGGTCGCGTCGATCGTTCAATGGGGCCGACGTTCAACGCTCTGCCAATGGAGGTGGAAGATGAAACGAATCCTGGTGGCGACCGACCTGTCCTCGCGTTCCGAGCTGGCGGTCATGCGCGCCGCGGCGCTGGCCAAGGCGAGGAATGCCGATCTGACCGTGCTGAACGTGCTCGACGACGACCAGCCGCCGGTGCTGATCGCGCCGCAACGGCTGGCCATCGCCAACCTGCTGGAAGTGAACGGACAGGCCCTGAAGGAGCGCCTCGGCGTCGAGTCCAAGGCGATCGTGCGGGTCGGCGATCCGGTGGTGGTGATCAACGCGGTGGCCGAGGAGATCGGCGCCGACCTGCTGGTGATGGGCGCGCACCGGCACACGCCGCTGCGCGACCTGTTCATCGGCACCACCCTGGAGCGGGTGGTACGCAATGCGAAGATCCCGGTGCTGCGCGCGGCCGGTGCGCCGGAAGAGGAGTACCGCCGGGTGCTGCTGGCGCTGGACTTCTCGCCGACCTCGACGCGCGCGGTGCAGATGGCCGGCCAGCTCGGCTTCCTCGACGCCGCCAGCCTCACCGCGCTGCATGCCTTCGAGCCGTTCGCCAAGGGCATGATGCGTTATTCGGGGATCAAGGAAGACCGCGTCGAGCATTACGTCGACCAGGAGGAACTCAAGGCCAACGTCGAGCTGCGCGACTACGTCGCCGGCCTGGGGCTGGGCCGCGAGGACATCCAGTTGCGCGTCGGCGAAGGCTTGCCGATCAACGTGATCATGACCGAGGTACGCCGCCAGGCGCCGCAGTTGACGGTGCTCGGCACTCAGGGCCTGACCGGCTTCCGCCGCGCGCTGATCGGCAGCGTGGCCGAGGCGGCCCTCGGCGACCTACCATGTGACGTGCTGGCGGTGCCGCCCAAGCGCGACTAGGCGGCGCGCCGGGTTTGCGTAGGGGCGGCAGTGCCGAACAGCGCCAGGCGCACCGCCTGCTGGGCCTGGCGGGCCAGTTCGGCGCGGTCCAGGCCCTGGCTGGGGATCGGTTCCAGCAGCTGGATATGCACGCTGCCGCGCTCGCCGCGCAGCAGGCGGCCGAGGTGGCTGAGCAAGTCGTCGTCGCCGATGAACGGCGCCTGCGCATCGGGCACGCCGTCGCGGCGGTAGCTGATCGCCACCGGCTGCACCGCCACGCCGGCTTCCAGGGCGCTGGCCATCAGGCGACCGTGGAAGGTGCGCAGGCTTTCGCCGTTGGTGGTGGTCCCTTCCGGGAAGATCAGCAGGTTGCGCCCACGGTGCAGTTGTTCGGCCAATTGCTGGTTGATCAGCCGGCTGTCGCCCGAGCCGCGGCGGATGAACAGGGTGCCGGCCTTTTCCGCCAGCCAGCCGGCCAGCGGCCAGGCACGCACCTCGGCCTTGGACAGGAAGGTCAGCGGCGCCAGGGCGCCGAGCAGCGGGATATCGGTCCAGGACACATGGTTGGCTACCCACAGCATGGGTTGCCGGGGTGCTTCGCCGCTGACCCTGACCTCGAAGGGCAGGGCCGCGCAGAGGCGCGCCAGCCACCAGCGGGTCAGGCGCTGGCGCAGCGGCGTGACGTCGGCGCCGGGCAGTCGCTCGCGCAGGCTGACCCAAGCGGCCAGGCCCAGTCCGAGCGCGACCAGCCCGAGCAGGCGGGCGCTGCGCAGCAGCAGGCGCAGCCGCGCCATCAGACCGCTGCCTTGAAGTGGCGGGCGTAGCGCGGGCAGAGTTCGTCGCGCTTGAGCAGGATGAACACGTCGGCGACCTGGAAATCCGGGTCCCAGCAGGGCTCGCCGCAGATCTTCGCGCCCAGGCGCATGTAGGCCTTGAGCAGCGGCGGCAGCTCGGCGGTGAGGTTTTCCGGGACGTCCAGCGGCGGCAGCGGGTTCTTCGGCTCGGCCTGCAGGTAGTCGGTGCACAGGTAGCGTTCGCGCAGCCGCTGCATCACCGCCTTGGCCTGCATACCGCCGTCGCGCATGGGAATGCTGGCGCAGCCCATCAGGTAGCGGTAGCCGCCCTCGTTGAGGACCTCGGCGAGTTCGCCCCAGAGTACCGCGATGGTGGCGCCGTTGCGGTATTCGGGAGCGACGCAGGTGCGGCCGATCTCCAGGACCGGGCCGTGCAGGGCGTCGAGGCCGGAGAGGTGGAACTCCTCTTCGCTGTAGAAGCGCCCGAGGCGTTCGGCGGCGCGATGGTCGAGCAGCCGGGTGGTGGCCACCAGGGCGCCGCTGTCGAGGTCGCGGACGCCGATGTGTGCGCAGTGACGGTCGTAGTCGTCGCGGTCGAGGCCGTCTTCGGCGCCTTCGAGCTTGGCGTCGAACTCGGCGCTGAATACGCGGTAGCGCAGGGCCTGGGCCTCGCGCAGGGCGCGGGCGCCGTTCAGGCGCTCGGCCTTCAGGCGGCGTCCGGCGACGGGTTCGCGGGTAATGGCGGTCTGGGTCATGCCTGGGCCTCCTTGGGCCGGCGCCGCGGGTTGCGGCCGCTCGGCTTTGTTGTGCAAGCTCAGGCTAGGAAGGCGCGGTGTCACCCCTGTGACAGGGGCGTGATGCTTGTATGACATTGTCGCCGGATGTAACGCGCCGTTGTTCAACGCTGGCACCCTCGGCAGGATGCCGGTTCCGACACATTCCACACTGGAGTCCGCCATGTCCTGGCAACGCTTGCTCGGCCCGCTCGACCGCCTGCCCACCGAAGGCTCCCTGGAAGACTGGCACGCCGCCGCCCTGGCGCGCGCCGACGGTCTTGGCACCCTGGAGCGGGCGGTGCTCGGCGGACGATTGGCGGCGAGTCCGGGCCTGGCCTTCCTCGCCGGCTACCAGGCGGCCCTGCGCGCGCTCTGGCCGGCGGCGCCGGAAGGTCTCGGCGCGCTGTGCGTGACCGAGAAGCGCAGCGTGCGCCCGGCGGACCTGCAGACCCGCCTGGAGGGGCTGGTCCTGCATGGACAAAAGGATTTCGTCACCGCTGGCGACAGCGCCTCCTGGTGGCTGGTGGCCGCCCGCGACGAGGCACCGGGGCAGCCGCCGCGACTGTCGATGACGGTGGTCCTGGCCGGCGCCCCGGGGGCGCGCCTGGAGGCGTTGCCGGCGCTGCCGCTGATGCCGGATGTGCCGCATTCCCGCCTGTTGCTCGACGGTGCCCATTGCGAGCGCCTGCCCGGCGATGGTTGGGACGACTACGTCAGGCCGTTCCGCCTGCTGGAGGATGTCCATGTGCTGGCGGCGCTGGTCGGCTGGCTCTATGGGGTCGGCCATGAATGCGGCTGGCCCTCGCCGCTGCTGCTGCGCCTGGCCGGCATCCTCGGCGGCTGCGCCGAGGTCGCGCGGCATCCGGTCGCCTGCGTCGGCACCCAGGCGGTACTGGCTGGGCTGTTCGAACAGTTCTCGGCGCTGGAGGGGCAACTGGATGCCGCCTTCGCCGCCAACGCCTCGACCTGGGAGGCATTGTGGCAACGCGATCGCGGCTTGCTGGCGATTGCCAACGGGGCCCGCAAAGTTCGCCTGGAGAAGGCCTTGACCCGCCTCGGGCTTGACCCAGGTCAGTGAGGCGCCGCGCCGCAGGCGCTTACCCTGCGCAGCATCCGGCGAGGAATGCTCCTCGGCGCCTGCACAGAGTAGATTTCACCGACCATGCGACGCGAACCGATCGTGCTGTTCGACAACGGCAGCCACCAGTGCCTGTGTTTCGATGACCTCGTCAGCGGCGAAGGGGTCCAGTCCAACCAGTTCCTGATCGTCGACAACGGCCAGTACCTGCTGCTCGATCCCGGCGGCGACCTGACCTACACGCCGCTCTCGCTGGAATTGTCGAAACGCTTTCCGCTGCAGGAGCTGGACTACATCTTCGCTTCGCACCAGGACCCGGACATCATCGCCGCCCTCGACAAGTGGCTGCTGCACACCCGCGCCCGGGTGATCTGCTCCAAGCTGTGGGCGCGCTTCCTGCCGCACCTGACGGCCAACTACCTGGCGGTCAGCCATGGCATCAACACCTACGACCGGGTCATGCCGTTGCCCGACCGCGGCCAGGCGATCGCTCTCGGCGACTGCTCGTTGAAGGCGATCCCCGCGCATTTCCTGCATTCGGTGGGCAACTTCCAGCTCTACGACCCGGTGAGCAAGATCCTTTTCTCGGGCGACATGGGCGCCTCGCTGGTGGACGACGCGGCGCCGGTCAGCGATTTCGCCGCGCATATCCAGTACATGGACGGATTCCATCGCCGCTACATGGCGGCGAACAAGATCTGCCGCCTGTGGGCGCGGATGGTCCGGGACATGGATGTGGAGATGATCGTGCCGCAACACGGGCGGCCCTTCGTCGGCAAGGAAATGATCAGCGCCTTCCTCTACTGGATCGAGAACCTCGAGTGCGGCATCGACCTGCTCGGTCCGGACGACTACCGCATGCCCGGCTGAGTCCGCGCTTCCTGGCGTCATCGACGCCATGCTAGGGTTGCCCCTCGACCGTCGAGAGGGCCCGCCGATGCCCGCTTTGCCGTTGTCCCGCCGCGCCCTCGCCGCGCTGGCTCTGGTATTCGCCCTCCCTGCCCTGGCCGAAGACTGGCCCGACACCGACTGGCCCCGTGCCCAACAGCCCGCGGGGCCGGCGCTGGAGGCATTCGAGCGCTATGTCTTCGGCCGTCGCGACGATGTTCGTCGCAAAGGCATCCGCACCGACGCGGTAGTGGTGATCCGCGACGGTCGCCTGCTCTATGAGCGCTACGCCGGCCCGAGCCGTGCCGAGACCCCGCACCTTACCTGGTCGGTGAGCAAGAGCCTGCTCGCCACGCTGCTTGGCGTCGCCGAGGGCGAAGGGCGCTTCCAGCTCGACGACCCGGTGGCGCGCTACTACCCGCCGTTCGCCCGTCATCCCCAGGTGACGTTACGCCACCTGCTGAACTGGTCTTCCGGGCTGGACTGGCAGGAGGACTACGAGTTCGCGCCATTGAAATCCTCCGTGGTGGCGATGCTTTACACCCGTGGGCGTGACGACATGGCCGGCTTCGTCGCCGAGACCCCGCAGGCCCGGCCGCCGGGCCGGCGTTTCCGCTACTCCAGCGGCGACAGCAACGTGCTGGCGGCGGCCCTCCACGGCATGCTCGGCGCGGACTATGCCGAGTACCCCTGGCGCGCGCTGTTCGAGCCGCTGGGCATCCGTTCGGCGGTATGGGAGCGAGACGCCGCCGGCACGTTCGTCGGCTCGTCGTACGTCTACATGAGCGCCCGCGACCTGGCGCGCGTCGGCCTGCTGATGCAGCGCCACGGGCGCTGGCGCGAGCGGCAACTGCTGCCGCTGGCATGGGTCGAGTTCAACCTGACGCCCTTCGCCCGCTACCGGCCGAGCGCGGAAGAGGAGGGCGAGGCGGTGCCGGGCGGCCAGTGGTGGTTGAACCGTGCGGTGAAAGGCGCGCGGGCGCCCTGGCCGGACGTCGCCGAGACCGCCTTCGCCGCGCTCGGCCACTGGGGCCAGGCGCTCTACGTGCTGCCCGAGGAGAAGCTGGTGATCGTGCGCTACGCCGACGACCGCGACGGGCGTTTCCGTCACAACGAATTCCTGCGCCTGGCGCAGGCGGCGTTCGTCGGGGAGGCGCGGCCATGATCCGTCGCCATCCCTTGCTCTTCCTGTTCGTCCTGGGGCTGCTCGCCGCCCTCGCGTGGGCCTGGCAGAACCGCATCCACCTGGCGGCCTTTCCCGCCATCATCGGCGCCTACACGGCCAAGGAGTACTGCTCCTGCCGCTACGTGATGGGGAACTCCGCGGACTATTGCCGGGCCTATACCCAACAGTACGTGCCGATCAGCGGCTTCTTCGACGACGAAGCCCGCCGCCGGGTGACCGCCCGCGGCCTCGGCAGTACGCAGACGGCCGCCTGGCTGGGCCCGCGCGAGGGATGCCGGCTCATGCCCGAGGCGGACAGGCTGCCGGACTGACCGGCGGCGCATGTCGGGGCGCGGGGCGAGGGACGGCGCCGGCCCGAAGCCGGAGGTGGAATGCCTGTTGTATTGTGTGTCCTGTTGTTGCTCCTCAGCCCGCTGCTGTCGGCGGCGGAATGGCAACTGGAGCCGGATTACTCGCGGATCAGCTTCGTTTCCGTGAAACGCGCGAAGATGGCCGAGGTGCAGCGCTTCGACCGTCTCAGCGGCCAGATCGACAAGCAGGGCGTCGCGCGCATCGTGGTGCCGCTGGGCACCCTGGACAGCGGCCTGGCCCTGCGCGACGAGCGAATGAAGGACAACTTCTTCGAAACCTCGCGCTTCCCCGAGGCCACCGTGGAGAGCCGCCTGGACATGGCCGGCTTCGACGACCTGCGGGTCGGTCAGTCGCGGGTCGAGAAGCTCGACTTCACCCTCGACCTGCACGGCCAGCAGCGCCGCCTGAAGGCCGACGTGCTGGTCACCCGCCAGGGCGAAGGGCTGGTCCAGGTGGCGACCCTGGAGCCGGTGCTGCTGAAGCTGCTCGACTTCGACCTGGAAGAGAAGCTCAAGCCCTTGAAGGACATGGCCAATATTCCCTCGATCACTCCCGAGGTACCGGTGTTCGCCGTGCTGAACTTCCGCGAAGTGCCGCCGGAACAGTTCTGACGCGCCGGCGCAGGGCGGCGCGGGCCTTGGGTTCCACCCAGTGGAACCGCCTTCCGTTGTCCTTCGCCGCGCGCTGCGCTTAGCTGTGACCACGCCCGGCCGGCCTTGCGTCCGGGCCTCCCGCCAACAAGACCGGAGCGCAATCCGGCCAGAGGAGAGACGGCATGGCTCGACATCGACACATCGTGGCCTGGCTCGAGGAGGTCGCCGACGACCTGCGTAGCCTGCGCCAGGACATCCACGCCCATCCCGAACTGGGCTTCGAGGAGCGACGCACCGCCGCGCTGGTCGCCGAGTGCCTGCGCGGCTGGGGCTACGAAGTGCACGAAGGGATCGGCCGCACCGGCGTGGTCGGCGTCCTCCGCCAGGGCGACGGTACGCGGCGGCTCGGCCTGCGGGCGGACATGGATGCGCTGCCGATCGTCGAGGCCACGGGGCTCGGCTACAGCAGCTGCCACGGCGGGCGCATGCACGCCTGCGGCCACGACGGACACACCGCGATGCTGCTCGGCGCGGCACGCTACCTGGCGGCGACGCGGCGTTTCGACGGCACCCTGGTACTGATTTTCCAGCCCGCCGAGGAAGGCCAGGGCGGCGCCGAGGCGATGCTAGCCGACGGGCTGCTGGAGCGCTTTCCCTGCGATGCGCTGTTCGGCATGCACAACATGCCGGGACTGGAGGCCGGGCACCTGGGCTTCCGCGCGGGACCGATGATGGCTTCCCAGGACCTGCTGAGCGTCACCCTGGAGGGCGTCGGTGGCCACGGTTCGATGCCGCACTTGAGCGTCGATCCGCTGCTCGCCGCGTCGAGCGCGGTGATGGCCCTGCAGAGCGTGGTGGCGCGCAACGTCGATCCGCAGAAGGCCGCGGTGGTCACGGTCGGTGCATTGCAGGCCGGCGAGGCGGCCAACGTCATACCCCAGCGCGCCGTGCTGCGCCTGAGCCTGCGGGCGCTCGACGGCCAGGTGCGCGAGCAGGTGCTGCAGCGGGTTCGCCAGATCATCGAGTTGCAGGCCGCCAGCTATGGGTGCCAGGCCAGCATCGAGCACTACCCGGCCTATCCGGTGCTGGTCAACAGCGTCGAGGAAACCGAGTTCGCCCGCCAGGTCGGGGTCGAGCTGGCCGGCGCGGAGCAGGTCGACGGCGACACGCCGAAGCTGATGGGCAGCGAGGACTTCGCCTGGATGCTACAGCGCTGCCCCGGCAGCTACCTGTTCATCGGCAACGGCAGAGGACGGCCGATGGTGCACAACCCGGCCTATGACTTCAACGACGACATCCTGGTCCGGGGCGCGGCCTATTGGGGCGCGCTCGCCGAGACCTGGCTGGCCGCCCCCGCGGCGTCCGGCCTTCGACTGACTGCCGCCAATAACGGCGCGGCCTGAGTCGCGCCGGCATTCCCCCGGTTACCAGGAGATTCCCATGCACGCTTGCCCGAGCGGTACCTCGCGTACCCGCCAGGTGGCGGCTGCCGTGATCGGCAACGCCCTGGAGTGGTACGACTTCATCGTCTACGGCTTCCTTTCCAGCCTGATCGCCAGGCTGTTCTTCCCTTCCGGCGACGAGTACACCTCGCTGTTGATGGCCCTGGCCACCTTCGGTGTCGGTTTCTTCATGCGTCCGGTCGGTGGGGTCCTGCTCGGCCTGTATGCCGACCGCAGGGGACGCAAGGCGGCGATGCAACTGATCATCCTGCTGATGACGCTGTCCATCGCGATGATCGCCTTCGCCCCGACCTACGCGGCGATCGGCGTCGGCGCACCGTTGCTGATCGTGATCGCGCGAATGCTGCAGGGTTTCGCCACCGGCGGCGAGTACGCCAGCGCCACGGCTTTCCTGGTGGAAAGCGCGCCACCGCACCGGCGCGGTCTCTACGGTTCCTGGCAATTGTTCGGCCAGTGCCTGGCGGTGTTCGCCGGTGCGGGGATGGGCGCGCTGGTCACCCATTGCCTGGACGCCGAGGCCCTGGAGAGCTGGGGCTGGCGGGTGCCGTTCCTGTTCGGTCTGCTGATCGGTCCGGTGGGATTGTGGATCCGCCGCTACATGGGCGAGACCGAGGCCTTCCTCGAAGCCATCCGGGAGCCCGGCGAGCGCCAGGGGCTGCTCGGCGTGCTGCGCGAATACCGGCGCAGCGTGCTGGTGAGCATGGGCCTGACGGTGATCGGCACGGTGTCCTTCTACGTGGTGCTGGTGAATATGCCGACCTTCGCCCACAAGCAGTTGGGCCTGCCGCTGGACGAGGTGTTCATGGTGCAGATGGCTGCGGTGGCGCTGATGACCCTGGTAATCCCGTTGGCTGGGGGACTCTCCGACCGGGTCGGGCGGCGCCCGGTGCTGTTGGTCGCGACCCTGGCCTTCATGTTCATGGTCTATCCGCTGTTCGCTTGGGTCGCCGCGGCGCCGAGCCTGGGGCGCCTGCTGCTGATGCAACTGTTGCTGTGCACGGCGATCGGCGGCTTCTTCGGCCCGGCGCCGACCGCGGTGGCCGAGCAGTTTCCGGTGCGGGTGCGTTCCACCGGCCTGGCGGTGGCGTATAACCTGGCGGTGATGCTGTTCGGCGGTTTCGCTCCGTTCATCGTCACCTGGCTCACCGAGGTCGGCGGCTCGCCAGTGGCGCCGGCGTTCTACGTGCTCGGCGCGGCCTTCCTCGGGCTGCTCGCCACCCTCTATCTGCGGGAGGGCGCGACGCCCGCCCCGCGCCCCCGTGAACCGGCCCTGGGCAAGCCGGCAAGGAGTCTGTGAATGAGCGCCACCCGCCATCGAAGCGACGGCCACGAGGAAATCGTCGCGCTTGACGCGCTGCCGCTGTCCGCGGCGATCCGCCGACGCGAACTATCCTGCCGCGAGGTCATGCAGGCCTACCTGGCGCAGATCGAACGGTTCAACCCGCGGGTCAACGCCATCGTCTCGCTGCAGGCGGAAAGCCGTCTGCTCGCCCAGGCCGACGAGCGCGACCGGCAACTGGCGCGCGGCGAACGGCTGGGCTGGATGCACGGCATGCCGCAGGCGATCAAGGACCTCGCCGCCACCTCCGGCATTCCTACCACCCTGGGTTCGCCGCTGTTCGCCGGGCAGGTGCCGGAGCACGACGCAATCGTCGTCGAGCGGGTGAAGAGCAGCGGTGCGATCGTCATCGGCAAGACCAACGTACCGGAGTTCGGGCTCGGCTCGCAGACCTACAACCCGCTGTTCGGCACCACCCGCAATGCCTACGATCCGGCGCGGATCGCCGGCGGCAGCAGCGGTGGGGCGGCGGTGGCGCTGGCGCTGCGCATGCTGCCGGTGGCCGACGGCAGCGACATGATGGGTTCGCTGCGCAACCCCGCCGCCTACAACAACGTCTACGGCTTCCGCCCGTCCCAGGGACGGGTGCCGCACGGCCCGCAAGCGGAACTGTTCGTTCAGCAACTGGCCACCGAAGGCCCGATGGGGCGCAGCGTGGCCGACCTGGCCCGGCTGCTGGCCACCCAGGCCGGCTACGATCCGCGCTGTCCGCTGTCGTTGCGCGACGATCCGCGCAGGTTCGCCGACGACCTCGGGCGCGACTTCCGCGGAGCCCGGCTCGGCTGGCTCGGCGACTACGC
Source organism: Pseudomonas sp. KBN12P06040 (assembly GCF_037574965.1). Taxonomy (NCBI): domain Bacteria; kingdom Pseudomonadati; phylum Pseudomonadota; class Gammaproteobacteria; order Pseudomonadales; family Pseudomonadaceae; genus Pseudomonas; species Pseudomonas sp. KBN12P06040. The sequence continues at coordinate 4,945,447 of NZ_JBBELS010000001.1, read as the reverse complement.
CGGCTACCTGCCGATGGAGGAGGGCGTGCTGGAGCTTTGCGAAGCCGCGCTGGGCGATTTCGCCGAGCTGGGCTGCGACGTCGAGGCGTGCCTGCCGGACTATCCCCTGGAGCGCCTGTGGCGCACCTGGCTGGTCCATCGCCAGTGGCTGGTGCAGGGCTCGCTTGGCGAGCTTTACGCCGATCCCGCACGGCGCGTCCGACTCAAGCCGGAGGCGCAGTGGGAAGTGGAGTCCGGGCTCGGCCTCGGCGCCGCCGAGGTCTATCGCGCCTCGCTGGATCGCAGCGACTGGTATCGGGCGCTGGCGCGTCTGTTCGAACGTTACGATTTCCTCTTGCTGCCCAGCGCCCAGGTGTTTCCTTTCGATGCAGAAACGGCGTGGCCGCGGCAGGTCGCCGGGCGGCCGATGGACACCTATCACCGCTGGATGGAGGTGGTGATCGGCCCGACCCTGGCCGGTTTGCCGGCGATCAGCGTACCTATCGGCTTCGGCGCGGCGGGCCTGCCGATGGGATTGCAGATCATCGGCCCGGCGCAGGCCGACCTGGCGGTGCTGCAACTGGCCCATGCCCACGAGGGCCTGACCCGTTGGGTCAGCCGCCGTCCGCCGGCGATGCTCGAGGCTCCAGGGGGAATCGACTAGGCCGCGGAGCAATGCTGCCGTATTCGCAGATTCTTCCTACATGACCTGGGCCTGCATCTTGCTTTGCCATAACGGTCTGTCGACGGTGGAGGTGTCGTCATGCCGGAAAGAGAAGAGGCGGGAACCGTGCGTTCGGTGGAGCGGGCGCTGGCGATCCTCGATCTGCTGGGCCAGCACCAGGCGCTGGGGCTCGAGGAACTGCATTACCTGACTGAGCTGCCCAAGGCCACGGTGTCGCGGCTGCTGCATACCCTGCTGGAGCAGGGCTGGCTGTACCGCGGCTTGACCGACCGGCGCTACCGGCTGCGTTCCACCCGCCTCTACGGTGACGCCGCCGAGCGCTTCCGCTGCCAGGTGGTGGAGCGTTCCGCGCCGCTGCTGGTGGAGTTGAGCGAGCGCACCGGGCTGGTCGCCGATTTGTCGATTCTCGACGGCGACCGCCTGCTGGTGGCGGAAAGCTCGGTGCCCGGCGTCCTGCGCAAGCGCTACCCGGCCAACCGGCTGGTGGTCGGCCAGCACGCCAGCCTGTTCCATTCGGCCATGGGCAAGGCCTGCCTGGGCGAACTGGCAGACAGCGAGGTGCGCCGCCTGGCGCGCCAGCACCAGGTAGACGAGGACCTCTGGCTGCGCACCCGCGAGCAGGCCCACGGCCAGGGCTACGGCGAGCGTACCGAGGGACACTGGGAGTATCCGGTGCGCCTGCCGTTCCTGATCCGCGCGGTGGCCTTGCCGGTACGCGCCCAGGGTCGCCTGCTCGGCAGCGTGGCGCTGCACTGGCCGCGCGACCAGGATTGCGTCGAACGGGTGCGCCGCCGGCATCTGGGAACCCTGGCCGATACCGTCAGTCAGTTGCAGCACGCGCTCGACTGACGCGGGAGTTTGCCTGCTCCCAGGCGGCCGGTTTAAGGTGGCGCCGGACGCAAAGGGAACCCTCATGCACAAGTTGATCTGCCTCGGCCTGGCCCTCCTGGCCTTGCCGGTCCAGGCCGCCTGGTACCTGGACTACGAGTCGTCGCGACTCAGTTTCATCTCCACCAAGAACGCTACCCTTTCGGAAGTCGGCCGCTTCCTGGTCATGCACGGCAAGGTCGACGACAAGGGGCAGGCGCGCCTGCGCGTCGAGCTGGACTCGGTGAGCACCGACATCCCGCTGCGCGACGAACGCATCCGCGAGCATCTGTTCGAGACCAAGCGCTTCGCCGAGGCGGAGATCACCGCCCAGCTCGACCTGGCGCCGATCGTCGAGCTGGCCGACGGCGTGCAACTGGAAATGCGCCAGCCGGTGACCGTCAGCCTGCACGGCAAGCGCAAGAGCTACGCCAGCGACCTGTTGGTGACCCGCCTGGACGAGCATCGCTTCCAGGTGGTGACCCTGTCGCCGCTGGTGCTGGACGCCGCCGACTTCGACCTCGCCCCCGGCATCGAGACCCTGCGCAAGCTGGCCGGCGCCGGCAGCATCGGGCTCTCGGTGCCGGTCGGCGCCGTGCTGATCTTCACTTCGCGGTGAGCGGCCCGGTCTTTCCCTGGCGCAGCGACAACCGCTTCGCCCTGCTCAATGACGGCGTGCGGTTCTTCCCGCGCATGCTGCTGGCCATCGAGGCGGCGCAGCGGAGCATCGAGCTGGAGCTGTACCTGGTGGAAGACGGGCATTGCGCCGAACTGTTTCTCGTCGCCCTGCTGGATGCCCGCCGCCGGGGCGTCGCCGTGCGCTGCCTGTTCGACGGCTTCGGCTGCCTAGGCCTGGGCAGCGCCTGGATCCAGCGCCTGCGCGAGGCCGGCGGCGAACTGCGGCTGTACAACCCGCTGCGCTGGAAGCTGACTGGCGGCAATCTCTACCGCGACCATCGCAAGCTGCTGCTGGTGGACGGGCGCCTCGGTTATGTCGGCGGCGCCGGGATCACCGACGAATTCTGGGAACCGGTCAGCGACGTCAGCGCCTGGCGCGAGGTGATGGTCGAGATGGACGGCCCGGTGGTGGCGGACTGGGCGGCGCTGTTCGAGCGGCAATGGCTGGCCTGTCTCGAAGAGAAAGCCTGGAAGCCCCGCGAGGGCATGACCCTTACCCGCCTTCCGCCGCAGCCGGGGGCGGCCCGTGGGTTGGGCCGGGTGGCCTACGCCGACGCCCGCCAGCACCGCGACATCCTGCAATCGCTGGTCCGCGCGCTGAACGGCTCGCGCCGACGGATCTGGCTGGCGACGCCGTACTTCCTGCCGACCTGGAAGGTTCGCCGGGCCCTGCGCAAGGCCGCCCAGCGCGGCGTGGAGGTGCGCCTGCTGCTGGCCGGGCGGCTCACCGACCACGCCCCGGTGCGCTATGCCGGGCAGCGCTACTACCCGCGCCTGCTGCGCGCCGGCGTGCGCATCCACGAATACCAGCCGCGCTTCCTGCACCTGAAGATGGTCATGGTCGACGATTGGGTGAGCGTCGGCTCCTGCAACTTCGATCATTGGAATCTACGCTTCAACCTCGACGCCAATCTCGAGGCCCTCGACCCGGACTTCACCAATGAGGCGGCGGCGAGCCTGCTGGCGGACTTCGCCGACAGCCGCGAGGTGACCCTGGCGATGTGGCGCGCGCGACCCCTGTGGATGCGCCTGCACCAGCGCCTGTGGGGTTGGCTGGACCGGGTAGTGGTGAATTTCCTCGACCGCCGGCGCTAGGGCGCGGCCGTTCGTAGCCGCTGGCCGGCCCGGTGAAACTTGCCGGGGAGCTTGCGGGTCTACCCCGGACCGCCCATTACAATGACAAAGGAGAGATGCGTGGCAACGCCCGACTCCAAGGAACGTTTCATCGGACTGGAATGGTTGCGCTTCCTGCTCGGCCTGTACGTGGTGGTGTACCACACCCTGCATACCTATCCGAAAGAGCAGAAGTTTCCCGGTCTCGACGAACTGACCAGCCTGGGGTTCTTCGCCACCAGTACCTTCTTCGTGCTTTCCGGCTTCCTCCTGGCCCATGTCTACGCACGCAGCGGCCGGTTGCGCGAAAGCGCCCGCAGCTTCTGGACCAAGCGACTGTCCAATCTCTATCCGCTGCACCTGTTCTCCCTGCTGCTGTCGATCCTGGTGCTGCTGGCCCTCAGCCACCTGGGAATCGGTCCCGAGCTGGACAAGGCCACCCCGCGCTTCGTCATCTACGACACCAACGAAGTGCTCGGCCGCACCCACCCGGAACTCTTCCTGCACTGGATGAGCAACACCGAACTGTTCGTCAACAGCATCCTGCAGATCCTCCTGCTGCAGGCCTGGAATCCCTATTACCTGACCTTCAACGCGCCGTTGTGGTCGCTGTCGACGCTGATGTTCTTCTACCTGGCGTTTCCCTTCGTCGCCCCGCGGCTGATGCGCAGCCGGCACAAGTGGAAGGTGCTGGCGCTGGTCTGGCTGGTCTACCTGATCCCGCCGGCGCTGGTAGTGGCCAGCGAGAGCTACGGGATCCCCTGGACCGGCCTGCTGCACCGCAATCCGTTGCTGCGCCTGCCGGAATTCCTTGGCGGCATCCTGGCCTACGGGTTGTTCCGCGGCTACCGCGACCGCGGCATGGTGCCGGGACGTGGCCTGCTGGCCGCGCTGGTGGCGCTGGTGGTGGCGGCCTTCCTGGTGGCCGACTACCTGTTCACCCAGGGCGCCAAGCATTGGTACTTCCTGCTGCACAACGGCCTGCTGCTGCCGGCCCAGTTGCTGCTGGTGTGCCTTTGCGCGCTGCCCGCCGACCCGAAGAGCGCTTTCGTCCGCCACTGGTCGCCGCGCCTGGGGGCCGCCTCGCTGTCGCTGTTCGCCCTGCATGTGCCGATGTTCACCCTGTTCTCCCGTAGCGAGCGCCTTATCGCCGTGCCGGGGCGTTGTCTCGACGACTGGCGCGCCTGCACCGAGGCGGCGGCCGCGCTGCCATCGTCGCTGCTCTACTACCCGCTGTTCCTGGTCCTGCTGGTGGCGTTCTGCGTACTGTTCCAGGAGCGCGGCGTGGTGCCGGTGCGCAAGTGGCTGGTGCGCCGGCTGATGCCGACGCCGGCGCTGGCCAAGGTGCCGCGCCCGGCCTGAGGCCGTTCTCCCGGAGAACCGGACTTTCGACGGGTGGCAGGCCCGACCCGGCTGGTTATGCTGCGCGGATAACCATAAGAAGAGGGATGGAGCATGCTGCGCAGCCTGTCGCTGGCCCTGTCGATCGTCGCGAGCCTGGTCGGCTGCAGCACGCCCGGCGCGTTCTTCGGTGCGGTGGACGGACCGGCCTTCGTCGCCCATCCGAGCGCCGATGCCAGCCACGCCACCGTCTACCTCTACCGTCCGCGGAGCCAGTGGGCGGACGAGGAACTCGAGGCGCCGGGGATCTTCCTCAACAACGAACTGATCGGCAGCCTGCCGAGCAACGGCTACCTGGCGTTCGAGTTCGAGACCGGCAGCTACAAGCTGGAAATGCGCCGGCCGCTGGCGGGCAGCTTCTGGACCCTGTTCGCCGACGGTCCGATGGATTTCACCCGCATCGCCAGCTTCATGCTCGAGGCCAGGGCCGGCTCGGTCTACTACCTGCGCTACGACGAACTCAACCCGCCACCGAAGAGCGAGAACCCGGCGGGTGAGGGCGATGGCCCGCTGCAATTGGTGGCGGCCGATCTCGGCGCTGCGGAAATCGGCGCTACCCACCAGGTCCAGGAGCCCATGCAGTTCGCCGCCAGCGGCTACCGGAAACGCGTGCAGCGCTCGTTCTGGGAAGGCGTCGGGCGGGCCCTGGACAAGATCGGCATCTGAACCCGGCACGCGTGTAGTAACCGTCTATTACCCGCGTCCCCCTGCGGATTGGCTACCTTAGGTGCATCCCCGGTATGACCGGGCCCTGCCCGAAGGAGTGCGCGTGATGGCTGCGAAGAAGATCCTGATGCTGGTCGGCGACTATGCCGAAGACTACGAAACCATGGTCCCGTTCCAGGCCCTGCAGATGGTGGGCCACCAGGTGCATGCGGTGTGTCCGGACAAGCGGGCCGGGCAAAGCGTGCGCACCGCCATCCACGATTTCGAAGGCGACCAGACCTACAGTGAGAAGCCGGGCCACAACTTCACCCTCAATGCCGACTTTGCCCAGGCCCGCGCCGAGGATTACGATGCCCTGCTGATCCCCGGCGGCCGCGCCCCCGAATACCTGCGCCTGAACGAGCAGGTGCTGGCTCTGGTGCGTGCCTTCGACGCCGCGCGCAAGCCGATCGCCGCGGTCTGCCATGGCGCCCAGCTGCTGGCCGCCGCCGGCGTCCTGCAAGGGCGGGCGTGCAGCGCCTATCCGGCCTGCGCCCCGGAGGTGCGGCTGGCCGGCGGCGAGTACGTCGACATTCCGTCGGACCAGGCCCACGTCGACGGCCACCTGGTCACTGCGCCGGCCTGGCCGGCGCATCCGGCGTGGCTGGCGCGCTTCCTTGAGGTGCTCGGCACCCGTATCAGCCACTGAGACCCAGGAGACCCCCGCGCATGTGCGAACTCTATGTGAAAGCCGACCCGATCCTCTATGAATCGCGCTCGCGTTCCTTGCGCATCCGCGGGGTGGTGACCACCCTGCGCCTGGAGAACCAGTTCTGGGACATCCTCCGGGAAATCGCCGAAGGCGAGGGCCTGAGCACCAACCAGTTGATCACCAAGCTCTACGAGGAAGTGATGGACTATCGCGGCGAGGTGCTCAACTTCGCCTCCTTCCTGCGTGTCAGTTGCACCCGCTACCTGGCGCAGCGGCGCGAGAAGGTCGCCGAGCTGAGCCTGGTCGGCCAGCGCGCCCAGGCCTGAGGGGAGGGAAGACGCGACCGGGGTGAAACGTTTAGGCTGGTCGCACTTCCTCCCCGATCCGGCGTCGCCTCGTGAAATACTCCCTGCCCACCACGGCCACCGCGCCGTTCTGTCCCTCGGCGGTCAGCCACAGCGTGGCGGTGCCGGCCGACGCCTCGCCGCTGCGCAAGCTGGCGCTGTTCGTCGGCCCCGGCCTGCTGGTCTCGGTCGGCTACATGGACCCCGGCAACTGGGCCACCGCCATCGAGGCGGGCTCGCGCTTCGGCTACGCGCTGCTGTTCGTGGTGGTGCTGGCGAGCTTTTCCGGGATGCTCCTGCAAAGCCTCTGTTCGCGCCTGGGGATCGCCACCGGCCGCGACCTCGCGCAGCTCTCCCGGGAGCGCTATCGCCCTGGCGTGGCGCGTGGCCAATGGCTGCTGGCGGAACTGTCGATCGTCGCCACCGACCTTGCCGAGGTGCTCGGCGCGGCGCTGGCCTTCCACCTGCTGCTGGGCGTCTCGATTACCACCGGGGTGGTCCTCACCGCCTTCGATACCCTGATCGTGCTGGCCCTGCAGGGCGCCAACTTCCGCCGCCTGGAGGCCATAGTGCTGGGGCTGATCGCGACCATCGGCGCGTGTTTCTTCGTCGAACTGGTGCTGATCGGCCCCTACTGGCCGGATGTCGCCGCCGGCCTGCGGCCATCCTGGGACACCCTGAGCAGCCAGGAGCCGCTGTACCTGGCGATCGGCATCCTCGGCGCGACGGTGATGCCGCACAACCTCTACCTGCATTCGTCCGTGGTGCAGACCCGGGTCAGCGGCGACGACGCGGCGAGCAAACGCTCGGCGATCCGCTTTTCCCGGCTCGACACCATCGGCTCGCTGTCCCTGGCGCTGCTGGTCAATGCGGCGATCCTGATCCTCGCCGCCGCGGCTTTCCACGGCAGCGGCCACACCGAGGTGGTGGAGATCCAGGACGCCTACCACCTGCTCGACCCGCTGGTGGGCGGCGCCCTGGCCAGCTTCCTGTTCGGCTTCGCCCTGCTGGCGGCGGGGCAAAGCTCGACCTTCACCGGCACCATTGCCGGGCAGGTGGTGATGGAGGGTTTCCTCCGGGCGAAGATTCCCTGCTGGCAGCGGCGCCTGATCACCCGCGGCCTGGCCCTGGTGCCGGCCTTGATCGGCGTGCTCTGGCTGGGCGAAGGCGCGGTAGGCAAGCTGCTGGTGCTCAGCCAGGTGGTGCTCAGCCTGCAATTGCCGTTCGCCCTGTGGCCGCTGATTCGCTTCAGCAGCGACCGGAACCTGATGGGGGAGTTCGTCAACCCGCGCTGGGTCAGCGCGCTGGCCTGGTCGTTGTTCGGCCTGATCTCGGCGGCGAACCTGACCTTGCTGTATTTCTGGTTCGGCTGAACCAAGGCGCCTGCGGCGCTGCCAGTCCAGGCTCCGGCCAGTGGCCGTACGAAAAAGCCCGGCGCGGGGCCGGGCTTTTCCAGGGACGGAGCAGGCTTACTTGACCTCGACCGCCAGGCTTTCGGCGATCTTCTTCTGCCAGACCGCCGGGCCGGTGATGTGCACCGACTCGCCGTTGGTGTCAACCGCGACGGTGACCGGCATGTCCTTCACCTCGAACTCGTAGATCGCTTCCATGCCCAGTTCGGCGAAGGCCAGCACCTTGGACTTCTTGATTGCCTGGGCGACCAGGTAGGCGGCGCCGCCGACGGCCATCAGATATACCGCCTTGTTGTCCTTGATCGCCTCGATGGCGATGGGACCGCGCTCGGACTTGCCGATCATGCCCAGCAGGCCGGTCTGTTCGAGGATCTGGCGGGTGAACTTGTCCATCCGGGTGGCGGTGGTGGGACCGGCCGGGCCGACCACCTCGTCGCCGACCGGATCGACCGGGCCGACGTAATAGATGAAGCGGCCTTTCAGGTCCACCGGCAGCGTTTCGCCCTTGTTCAGCATGTCGACCATGCGCTTGTGCGCGGCGTCGCGGCCGGTGAGCATCTTGCCGTTGAGCAGCAGGGTCTCGCCCGGTTTCCAGCTTTGCACCTCTTCCGGGGTGATCTTGTCCAGGTCGACGCGGCGCGCGGACGGGCCGGCTTCCCAGACGATCTCCGGGTAGGCGTCGAGCGACGGCGCTTCCAGTTCGGCGGGGCCGGAGCCGTCGAGCACGAAGTGGGCGTGGCGGGTCGCGGCGCAGTTGGGGATCATGCACACCGGCAGCGAGGCGGCGTGGGTCGGGTAGTCCATGATCTTGACGTCGAGCACGGTGGTCAGGCCGCCCAGACCCTGGGCACCGATGCCCAGCTGGTTGACCTTCTCGAACAGCTCCAGGCGCAGTTCCTCGATGCGGTTCTGCGGGCCGCGGGCCTTCAGTTCGTGGATGTCGATCGGGTCCATGAGGACTTCCTTCGCCATCACTGCTGCTTTCTCCGCGGTGCCGCCGATGCCGATGCCGAGCATGCCCGGCGGGCACCAGCCGGCGCCCATGGTCGGTACGGTCTTCAGCACCCAGTCGACGATCGAGTCGGACGGGTTGAGCATGGCCATCTTCGACTTGTTCTCCGAGCCGCCGCCCTTGGCCGCGACATCGACTTCGACCTTGTCGCCGGGAACGATGGAGTAGTGGATCACCGCCGGCGTGTTGTCCTTGGTGTTCTTCCGCGCGCCGGCCGGGTCGGCCAGGATCGAGGCGCGCAGGACGTTCTCCGGCAGGTTGTAGGCGCGGCGCACGCCTTCGTTGATCATATCGTCGACGCTCATGGTAGCGCCGTCCCAGCGCACGTCCATGCCGACCCGGACGAACACCGTGACGATCCCGGTGTCCTGGCAGATCGGGCGGTGGCCGGTGGCGCACATGCGCGAGTTGATCAGGATCTGCGCCATGGAGTCGCGGGCAGCCGGCGATTCTTCGCGCAGGTAGGCCTCATGCATGGCCTGGATGAAATCGACCGGGTGGTAGTAGGAGATGAACTGCAGGGCATCGGCGACGCTCTGGATCAGGTCGTCTTGCTTGATCACGGCCATGGAGCACGGTCCTCTTCAGGCGGGTAATTCGGATGCGGGGCAGGGTCACGGAGCCGGCCGCAGCCGAGGAGCGCGCCGGTCAGGCACCGGCGCAAAAAAGGCGCGACAGTATAGCCGTTCCGGCGAGACGGGCGCACGCGCCGACGATCAGACCTTGGTCGGCCAGCCGGCTGGTCGGCCGATAAATCCGCGGTCCGCTAGCTGGCAGTTCGTTCGACTAGGCAACCCGCAGGGGGCAGGGTACATTGCGGCCAGGTGCCATTACGGGACGGAGCCCATGCGCACAGACAAGCCTCCTCTGAAACAGCGTGCGCTGCAAAAGCTCTTGCTCCGCCGGTTCGGCATGGCCGCAGGCACCTACCTGCTCGGCCTGGTCCTGCTCTGGCTGGCGCTACTCAGCGGCTTCTACCGCGCAGCGCCGACCACCGCGGCAGCCAGCACCACCCTGGTGGTGGCTTGCCAACTGGCCTTCCTCTGGCTGTTCGCCAGCGGTCGCAACCTGCGTTACGCCGATCCCAGCCTGACCGAGCCGCAGGTGCTGGTGGCGATCGCCTGGCTGACCTATTTCCTCTATCACGTCGACAGCCTGCGCGGCACCTTCATGGTGTTCTACGTGCTGGCCCTGCTGTTCGGCGTGTTCCAACTGCCGCCGCGGGTCTTCGCCCGCTGTGCGGCGCTGGCGTTCATCGCTTTTTCCGGCATCTACCTGGTAGAGGCCTTGCAGCAGCGTCTCGAGCTGCCGGGCCGGGCTGCATTGCAGGTGCTCGTGATGTTCATCGTAATGGTCTGGCTGAGCCTGTTCGCCAGCTACATACAGGCGATGCGGCAACGCATGCGCCAGCGCCGCTATGCCTTGCAGGCGCACCAGGACACGCTGCGCGGCATGATGCGCCAACTGGAAGACCTGGTGGCCACCGACGAACTCACCGGGCTGTTCAACCGCCGGCATTTCATGCGCCTGGCCAGTCGGGCGCTGGAAGACCTGCTGCCGAACCGGCAGCACGGCCTGGCGCTGATCGACCTCGATCACTTCAAGCGGATCAACGACCGCCACGGCCACGCCGCCGGCGATCGGGTCCTGCAGACCTTCGCCGCGGTGGCGCGTTCCTGTCTGCGCGATGGCGACGTCCTGGCCCGTTACGGCGGCGAGGAGTTCGTCCTGCTGCTGCCCCACGCCGACGCGGAACAGCTGGAAAGCTGTTGCGAACGCCTGCGCCTGGCGTTCGAACAGGCGGAACCGGTCGGGGTCACGGTGGATACCCTGAGCCTTTCGGTGGGCATGACCCTGCTGTATGCCGACGACGATCTCGACGAGGCCTTGCAGCGGGCCGACCAGGCGCTCTACCGTGCCAAGCGTGGCGGACGAAACCGCTGCGACGCCACCTGGGAGGTCACCAGTGCCTGACATACGGGTCGGCGAGCGACGCCTTGCCGTCGCCGCCGGCAGCAACCTGCTGGATGCGCTGCTCGCCGGCGGCATCGCCGTGCCCCATAGCTGCCGCGCCGGCAGTTGCCACGCCTGCCTGGTGCATTGCCTGCAGGGCGAGGTGGAAGACACCCTCCCGGAGGCGCTCGATCCGGTACGGCGCGAAGCGGGCTGGCGGCTGGCCTGTCAGTGCCGGGTGCTCGGCGACCTCATGTTGCAGCCTTTCGATCCTGAGCGCGACGGGCTGCCGGCCAGGGTCGTCGCCTGCCACTGGCTGGGCGATGTGCTGCGCCTGCGCCTGGAGCCGGAGCGGCCCTTGCGCTATCGCGCCGGGCAGCACCTGCTGCTGTGGAGCGACGATGGCGTGGCGCGTCCCTATTCGCTGGCCAGCCTGCCTCACGAGGACCCATGGCTGGAGTTCCACATCGACTGTAGCGCTCCCGGCGCGTTCTGCGACCGCGCCCGGCGCCTGGCGCCTGGCGCGCTCCTGCGTCTGGGCGAGTTGCGCGGCGGGGCGTTGCGCTACGAGCCGGACTGGCAGGAGCGACCGCTGTTGCTGATGGCCGCCGGCACCGGGCTGGCGCCGCTCTGGGGGATACTTCGCGAAGCCTTGCGCGCGGAACACCAGGCGCCGATCCAGCTGCTGCACCTGGCGCGCGACCACTACCTGGCGAGCGAGTTGGCGGAGTTGGCCGGGCGTCATCCGCAACTGCGCGTCAACCTGGTGTCGGCGGCGCAGTTGCCCTCTGCCTTGGCCGATCTCCGCCTTGTTCCGCGGCGCAGCATGGCCTTACTCTGCGGCCAACCCGTCAGCGTCGAACGCTTCGCCCGGCATCTCTACCTGGCCGGCGTACCGCGTAGCCAGACCCTGGCGGACCTGTTCCTGCCCCACGCCTGACGCGGCGCCGGTGGCGGTGCCTTGCAGTCATTGCCGCGGCCTTGCGCCGCATCCCTGGAGTGACGATGAGCGAGCTGATTCGGGTCGAACGCGAAACAGGGCTGCTGACCCTGCGCCTGGACCGCCAGGACAAGAAGAACGCGCTGACCCGCGCGATGTACAGCCGGATGGCCGAGGCGCTGCTGGAGGCGCAGGCCGATACGGCTGTGCGGGTAGTGCTGATCACTGGCGGCGATGCCTGCTTCACCAGCGGCAACGACATCCTCGACTTCCTCGAACAACCGCCATCCCTGCGCGACAGCCCGGTCGGCCGCTTCATGAGCGCCCTGCTGGAATTCCCCAAGCCGGTGATCGCCGCGGTGAACGGACCGGCGGTGGGTATCGGCACCACCCTGCTGCTGCATTGCGATCTGGTCTTCGTTGGTCGCAACGCGCGATTGAAGATGCCGTTCGTCAACCTCGGCCTGACACCGGAGTTCGGCTCGAGCCTGATCCTGCCGCGCATGCTCGGTCATGCCAGGGCTGCGGAATTGCTGATGCTTGGCCAGGACTTCAGCGGCGAGCAGGCGGCGGCCTGGGGCCTGGCCAATGCGGCGCTGGAGGATGGCGCCACGGTGCTGGAGCACGCCCGCGATGCGGCCCGGCGCTTCCTGCACCTGGCGCCCTCGGCGGTAGTGGAGAGCAAGCGCCTGATGAAAGCGCCGTTTATCGAGGAGCTTCGCCGGGTGATCGCCGAGGAAGGCGATATCTTCAGTACCCGACTGCGCTCGCCCGAGGCGATCGAGGCGCTCAGCGCCTTCATGCACCGGCGCCAGCCGGATTTCTCCAGGTTCGCCTGAGCACACCGCTGTTGGGCCAGCGGAGCGACGATCCGTAGGGCGGATAACGCCCCAGGCGTTATTCGCCGCGATGCGGCTGAAACGGCGGATAACCGCGTAGCGGTTATTCGCCCTACACCACGTTGAGTTAGCGGAGCGCCGGTCCGTAGGGCGGATAACGCCACGGGCGTTATCCGCCGCGACGTGCGCTTATACCAGCAGGTCGCCGACGTGCAGCACCTTCATGGTGTTGGTGCCGCCCTGGGCGGTGTAGCTGTCGCCCTTGGTCAGGATCACCCAGTCGCCCTTGGTCACCACGCCGCGCTTGAGCAACTCGTCGACCGCGGCCTGGCTGACCTTCTCCGCCGGCAGCGCCGCCGGGTCGAAGGGGATGGTTTCCACGCCGCGGAACATCGCCACGCGAGCCTGGGTCTCGCGGTGCGGGGAGTAGGCGTAGATCGGTACCGACGAGCGGATGCGCGACATGATCAGCGGGGTGAAGCCGCTTTCGGTCAGGCAGATGATCGCCTTGATCCCCGGGAAGTGGTTGGCCGTGTACATCGACGCCAGGGCGATGCTCTCGTCGCAGCGGTCGAAGGTCTGGCCGAGGCGGTGGCTGGATTTCTGGCTGGTCGGGTGCTTCTCGGCGCCCTGGCAGACGCGGGCCATGGCTTTCACCGCTTCCACCGGGTACTCGCCGGCGGCGCTTTCCGCCGAGAGCATCACCGCGTCGGTGTAGTCGAGCACGGCGTTGGCCACGTCGGAGACTTCCGCGCGGGTCGGCATCGGGCTGTGGATCATCGACTCCATCATCTGGGTCGCGGTGATCACCACTTTATTGTTGCGGCGAGCGTGCAGGATGATCTTCTTCTGGATGCCGACCAGCTCGGCATCGCCGATTTCCACGCCGAGGTCGCCACGGGCCACCATCACCGCGTCGCTGGCACGAATCAGGCCGTCGAGGGCGTCGTCGTCGGCGACCGCCTCGGCGCGCTCGATCTTGGCCACCAGCCAGGCCTTGCCTCCGGCCTCGGTGAGCAGGCGGCGGGCGTATTCCATGTCCTTGGCGTCGCGCGGGAAGGAAACGGCCACGTAGTCCAGGTCCATGTCCGCGGCCAGCTTGATGTCGGCCTTGTCCTTGTCGGTCAGCGCCGGCGCGGTGAGACCGCCGCCGCGGCGGTTGATGCCCTTGTGGTCGGACAGCGGGCCGCCGATCAGCACCCGGCAGCGCAGTTCGTCGGCGGCGACTTCCTCGACCACCATCACCACCCGGCCGTCGTCCAGCAGCAGTTCATCGCCGACCCCGCAGTCCTTCACCAGGTCCGGGTAGTCGATGCCGACCACTTCCTGGGTACCGGCGTCGCGGGCGTGGCTGGTGGAGAAGCGGAACTTGTCGCCGACCTGCAATTCGATGCGCTTGTTGGCGAACTTGGCGATGCGGATCTTCGGTCCTTGCAGGTCGCCGAGCAGGGCGACGAAGCGGCCGTGCTTGGCCGCCAGTTCGCGCACCAGCCTGGCGCGGGCGCGGTGTTCATCGGGGGTGCCGTGGGAGAAGTTGAGGCGGGCGACGTCGATCCCGGCCAGGATCAGTTGCTCCAGCACTTCCGGGGAATTGCTGGCTGGGCCGAGGGTGGCGACGATTTTGGTGCGGCGAACGGACATGCAAAGGACTCCTTGGATAACGCTGGCGTGCAGGCTACCACCGGCGAGGCTCGGCGGCGACTGCGGAGTCATACTATCTGCATCAGATGTCATTTGTCGGTTTGAGCACCAGCAGGTCGCATTCCACCTCCTCCAGGACGCGTTCGGCGGTTTGCCCGATCAGCGCGTTGTCCAGGTGCCCCCGGGCGACCGCGCCCATCAGCAGCAGGTCGATGTCGTTGGCCCGGACGAAGTCGGGGATCGCCTGCTCGGCATAGCCGGCCAGCAGGTGGCGGCGCTCCGCGGCGATCTCCGGGTAGGCTGCCAGCAGGTCGTCGAAGGCCTGGCGGTGACGTTCCTCATGTTGCAGCACGAAACGCTCGTAGCCGGCGAGCATTTCCGCGTCGAACAGCAGGCTGCGCGGCATCGCCGCGTGGGTATGCAGGTAGTCGGCGCGCAGCCCCAGGCTGGCTTCGAGCTGGCGGGCGGCGGCGATCAGCCGGTGATCGAGGGCGGCCGGCTTGTCGCTGGCATGCAGCGGGTCGAGCGCCGCGCACAGGCGCTGGCCGCGCCAGGCGTCGTGATGGACCAGCCAGAGCGGCTGCGGGCAGTGGCGGATCAATTGCCAGTCGCTGTTGCCCAGTAGCAGGCGGCGCAGCAGGTTGTGCTTGCGGGTGCTCTTGAGGACCAGGTCGGGCCGGGTTTCGCCGACCCGTTGCAGGACCATCCGGTCCAGCGGCTTGCCCCACTGGGCCTCGACCTGAGTGCGGATGCCGGCCTGCTGCAGCGGCATGGAAAGCTGCTCCAGCCAGGTGACCCGTTCGTCCAGGTAAAGGTCGCGGGCACGCTGCAGCGAGTGACTGTCGAAGAACAGCCCGCCGTCCAGCGCCGGGTTGAAGTCGCACAGCAGCAACTCGACGCTGGCGCCGCTGCGTTCGGCGATCCACTGGGCACGGGTAAGGGCCGGCTGTTCGTCGCTGCTCGGGTCGACGACCACCAGCAGGTTATGCAGGTTCATGGCAACGCTCCTGGCACTGGGCGGGAATGCCATTGCAGACCAGGCGCCGCGACGGGCGCTTGATCTGGGTCAGTCCGGCGGGGATCAGCGAGGTTGCACGTTGAGCGCCTGGTCGAGGTGCCGGCTGGCCTTGTTCGACAATTCGCCTTCAGGATAGTCGAGCAACTGGCGGCGCAGGTATTCGATGGCCTTGTCGCGGTTCGGGTGCGGGTTGTCCGGCGCCAGGTACATCAGGCCGAGCTGGTAGAGGGCCTTTTCCTTTATACCGGCAGGAATCGCCGGATCGTTGACCGCCAGCAGGTAGAGCTCGGCGGCTTCGTCGACGCGATCCTTGAGCACCGCGCGGCGCGACAGCAGGGTCATGTCCGGGTCGAGGCTGGTCTTGTAGAGGTCGAGGTTCTGCTGCGGCTTCCAGGTGGCGAGCAATTCGCGGGCGCTCTTCTGCACCGGCTCCCTGGCTCGCTGGCGCATCGCCAGCAGGCGCGCCTGGGCATGCTCGGCGGCGTGGGTGCCGGGGAACTCGCGGACCACGCGCTGGAAGTAGTCGGTGGCCTTGGCGTCGTCGCGCTGGTCGTTGTAGCGGCTCATGTAGATCAGGCCGATCTGGTACAGCGAGATACCGCGCACCTCGGCGCTGTAGCGGCTATTGTCGTAGCCGGTGAGGTAGAGCTTCTCCGCCTCGGCGCTCCTGTTGTCGCGGATCGCCATGGCGCTGTAGGTCAGCAGGTCGCCTTCCTCCTCGATGGCGGCGGTCATGCGGTTGCTCTTCATCTGCTTGTATTCGGCGACTTCGCCAGTGGTCACCTGGGCGACGAACAGCGGCGTGGTCGGCGAACAGGCGGCCAGCAGCGACAACAATGGGAGCAGGACGAGACGGCGGGCGAAGCGCATGGCATCTCCTTGGCGCCAGGGCGAGAGCCACCCCAGTCTAGTCAGGCCCTTCAGTCACGCCAATACGCGCCGATACAGTTCCCAACGGAGGATATGCCTATGCGAAGCTTGATCGTTGCCTGCCTGGCGCTGAGTGCCACCGGTTGTAACAGCTGGTCGCTGAACAGCGACCTGAACGGGGCCTACCGCGCCTACGACAAAGGCGATTGCGCACAGGTGATGCTCGACCTGTCGCGGGCCGAACGGCGGATTCGCGCGCGGCCCTACCTGCAGCCGGAAATCTCGCTGCTGCGCGGCCAGTGCCTGGAACGCCAGAGCCTGTTCGTCGACGCGGCGCAGACCTACCACTTCATCATCGCCCGTTACCCCACCAGCGAATATGCCTACCGTGCCAAGGCGCGGCTGGAGACCTTGCGCCAGCTGGGCCGGCTGAATGAGACGCCGGCCTCGGCCAGCGCCGTGCCGACCCGCCTGTAGGCGGCCGGGAGACTGGACGGGCGTTCAGGCTGACCGTCGGTCGCATGGGACCCCGGTCGATCCGGTAAGCTTCGTCCTGGATTTCACGGAGGAGGTTCGCATGCGTGCCCTGTGGTTCTGTGTCGCCCTGATGCCCGTGCTGGCACAGGCGGACATCTATCGCTGGACCGATGCCCAGGGCAAGGTACACTTCTCCGCCACGCCACCGGCCGGCGCGCAACGCGTCGAAGTCAGGCCGCAGGTGGTGGAACGTGACGCCGCGACCCGCCAGCGCGAGCAGCGCACCCAGGAGTATTTCGATGCTCGTCGCGAGGAACGCACCGCCGCCGCCGAACGTGCCGGCCAGCGCCAGGCTGCGCTGGCCGAGGAATGCGGGCGCTTGCGGCAACAGTTGTCCCAGCTCGAACGCGGCGGCCGCTTCTATCGGCAGGACGCCGGCGGCGGGCCGGTTTACCTGAGCGATGCCGAGCTGGACGCCATTCGTCGCGAACTGGCCTCGCGGGAGTCCGAACGCTGCCGCTGAGCTTGTTCCCCGAGCGCCGGCATCGTCATACTGGACTGCAAATCATAGCGAAATGCCATTATGGGTCTTCAACGACATATCCAGCGCCATCAGTTGCCCAGCTACCTGAAGGTGTTCAATCGCATCACCGACAAGCCGATGGGCTACATCGGCAACGTCTCCGAGGACGGCCTGCTGCTGATCAGCCAACTGCCGATGCTGGTCGGCGCGCGTTTCGAACTGCGCCTGAAGGTTCCGGGACTGGGCGGTCGCCCGCAATGCATCGATTTTTCCGCCGACTGCCGGTGGACCTGCGAGGACGTCACGCCCGGTCATTTCGATTCCGGCTTCCACCTGCTGGCGCCGCCCGCCGAATTCCTCGAACTGGTGGAGGCGCTGCGCCGCTACTTCAGCTTCCCCCGCCAGCCGCAGTCGGTCTGATCCGTCAAAGCACGCCGGCGCGCTTCCAGCCCAGGTAGCGGCTGATCAGCTCCGGCCCGAGTTCGCTGGGACGCGCATCGAGCACTGGCACGCCGTGGGCCGCGAGCTTCTCGTGGAGGCCGTTGCGCGCATTCAGGTAGTCGATGGTGCCGGTGTAGGCGAGCGCCTGCTCGTAGCGGGCGACCGGCTCCTGGCGCAGGGTGTCGAGCACTTCCTCGCGCAGGCTGGCGACCAGCACCCGGTGTTGGCGGCCCAGGCGTTTCACCGCGCCGAGCAGTTCTTCGTCGTCCTCGTCGCGCAGGTTGGTCACCAGGATCACCAGGGCCCGCCGCCGCTGGCGGGACAGCACCGCCTGCACGGCTTCCGGGAAGTCGGCGGGACGCTGGCTGGTCTGCAGGTCGTAGACGGTGTTGAGCAGCGCGCCGAGCTGGGCGCTGCCCTTGCCCGGCGGGAGGTGCCGGCGGTCGTCGCCGGCGAAGGTCATGGCGCCCACCGCATCGCCCTGGCGCAGGGCCACGTAGGCCAGCAGCAGGCTGGCGTTGAGGGCATGGTCGAAGTGCGACAGGTCGCCGTCCTGGCTGCGCATGCGGCGGCCGCAGTCGAGCAGGAAGAGGATCTGCTGGTCGCGTTCGTCCTGGTATTCGCGGGCGATCGGCGTGCGTTTGCGAGCGGTGGCCTTCCAGTCGATCTGGCGCAGGGTGTCGCCGTCGCGGAATTCGCGCAACTGGTGGAACTCCAGGCCGAGGCCGCGGCGCTGGCCGCCGCGTACGCCGATCTGGTTGAGCCAGTGGTCGACCGCCATCAGTTCGGCGCCGTAGAGGCGGGCGAAGTCCGGGTAGACGCGGGTCTCGCCACGTGCTTCCAGGTAGCGGCGCTGCCGCCACAGGCGCAGCGGGCTGGGCAGTTCCAGCTCGCAGCGGGGAAACACGAAGTGACCGCGGTTGAGCGGCCGCACCCGGTAGCCGACCTCGGTGCTTTCGCCCGGGCGCAGTTCGACCTCCTGCGGCAGGTACTCGAAATCCATGCCGGCCGGCAGGTGATCGAACAGGGTCAGGCGAACCGGACGCCGATAGGTGTGCTGCAGATGCAGGCGCACTTCGCTCCAGCGCCCCAGCGGCAGGTTGCCGCTGAGCTGGCGGCTCAGCTTCGGCACCGCCTGGCGGCGCGCCCACAGGGCGTCCAGCAGGCCGAGCAGGAGCAGCGCGGCGAGCACCGCCCACCAGAATGTATGCAGTTGCGCAGGCAACCGCTGGCCGAGCGCCGACAGGCTGCCCAGGCCGATGGCCAGCAGCAGGAGCGCGGCGAACAGCGCCAGCAGGGCGCGCGATGGCTTCATACGCGGGGGGCCGGTACCTGGTCGAGCAACTGTTGCAGGACCTGGTCCACCGACAGCCCCTCGATGTCCAGCTCCGGAGACAGCCGGACCCGATGGCGCAGGACCGCCAGGGCACAGCCCTTGATGTCGTCCGGCACCACGAACTCGCCGCCGCGCAACAGCGCCCGCGCCCGGCCGCAACGGACCAGGGCGATCGACGCGCGAGGTCCGGCGCCGAGGGCCAGGCCCGGCCAGTTGCGGGTGGTGCGGGCCAGGCGCACGGCATAGTCGAGGACCTGGTCGTCGATCGGCAGGTCGCTGGCGATCCGCTGCAGGGCGAGAACGTCTTTGTCCTTCAGCAGCGGCCGCAGGTTGGCCACGTCGAGCATGTCGCTGCGCGCGGAGCGGGTCACCTGGCGCACCAGGGTCTGTTCCTCGGCTTCGGCCGGGTAATCGATGCGCAGCTTGAGCATGAAGCGGTCGAGTTCGGCTTCCGGCAGCGGATAGGTGCCTTCCTGCTCGATCGGGTTCTGCGTCGCCAGCACCATGAACGGCTGCGGCACCGGCAGGGCGCGTCCTTCCAGGGTGACCTGGCGCTCCTGCATCACTTCCAGGAGGGCGGCCTGGGTCTTGGCCGGCGCGCGGTTGATCTCGTCCGCCAGCAGCAGGTGGGTGAACACCGGCCCCTTGCGCAGCTTGAACTGCTCGCTGGCGAGGTCGTATACGGCGTGGCCGGTGACGTCGCTGGGCATCAGGTCGGGGGTGAACTGGATGCGCGCGAAGCCGCCGTCGAAGCAGCGCGCCAGGGCGCGTACCAGCAGGGTCTTGCCGAGCCCCGGCACGCCTTCCACCAACACGTGGCCGCCGGCGAGCAACGCGGTGAGCACATCGTCGATCACCGCGCCCTGGCCAATCAGGGCTTTCTGCAGTTCGCTGCGCAGGGCCTGGGCCAGCTGGCTGGCGCGCTGGCGCTGGAGCGCCGGGTTGGGCGCGGTGCTCGGTTGTTCGGGCGTCTGTTCGCTCATAGGGCATTCCTGAGGCTTTGCAGGTGGGCGACCTGGCGGGTGAAGTCGGCAGCGGAAAGGCGCTGCGCCGGATATGGGCGCATGGCCTGGCTGATGGCGCTGGGTGGCAGGCGGGTCATGCGACCGAGGATCTGCCATTGCTCGGCGACGCCGAGCTGTTCGAAACCGGGGTGGCGACGCCGCGCCCTGCGCAGGATGTCGCGTTGCAGACCGTGCAGCAAGGCGACGTGGCCGCGCTGGCGGAGGAGGAAGTCGGCGCCGGCGCGCAGGTGTTCCTCCAGTTGCCGGCGCGAACGGCTGGCCACCGGCTGCAAGGGACCCTGGCGCAGCCCTGCGCGCCACAGGCCAGCGAGCAACAGCAGCAGCGCTGCCGCCAGGGCCTCGGGGAAGTGGCGGGCGAGCAGGGTGGCGAGGCTGTCGCGTTCGGCGCGGTAGAGCAGGGTCACCTGGTTGTCCTGGGTCAGGTACCAGAGCAGCCAGGCGTTGTCGTACTGCTCGATGTTGCGGTTCTGCCAGATCCAGGCGTCGGTGAGCACCGTGACCAGGCCCTTGCCGTGCTGCATCTGCAACAGGTGGGTGGCGTCGCCGCTGTTGGCCCAGGCGTAGGCGTGGTTCTGCGGATCGTAGAGGTGGTAGTCGGGATCGAAGCCGATGTAGGCCGGCGAGCGCTCGTTTTCCAGGTACAGGCGGGTCAGTGCGGAATAGTCCGGCACGCTGTCGGCGGGCTCTTCTTCCTCGCCGGCGGCTTCCTCCGGCGGCGCTTCGGTCGCATGGTCGTCGACGCTACCTTCGTCGGCGTCGGCGGTTTCCTCGCTGGCCCGGTCCTGGCTGTCGTCGAAGTCCTCGGTGAGGTACTGGCGGATATCCAGGCTGTCGAGCAGCAGGTCGCCGCTCTTCTTCTCGTCCTCGTCCCACAGGCGTTCGGCGATCAGCACCAGGTGCCCGCCCTGCTCGCTCCATTGCAGCAGGCGGCGCGCCTGGCCGGGAGTCATGCCGGAACGGCTGCCGAGCAGGAGCAGGGTATGCCCGGAGGGCGGCAGTTCCTTGAGGACCTCAAGGCCGTCGGCGCGGCTCACCGTGACCCCCTGCTTGCGCAGGAACAGTTCGGCGGCCAGGTAGGGATTGCGCCGGGCCTCCGGCGATGGGCCGAGGTCGATCGTCTCCGTATAGGGTTGCAGGCGGCTGGCCAGGAAGATCGCCAGCAGCCCGGCCAGCAGCAGGAGCACGGCAAGCAACAGGAAGCGCGCGCGCCGGCTCATCATGGCTTGGCTCCCGCGGCGAAAAGGCTGCGCCAGCCGTCGCAGAGGCGCTGGCGAGCGTCGTCGGCCGGCAGCCGGTGGCCGTAGGCGAGCGCCTGCCATTGGGCGGTCAGCAGTTGGCTGTAGTGCAGCAGCGGCCGTTGTTGCTCCAGTCCTTCGACCAGGCGCAGGACCTCGCCCTCGGTATGAGAGCCCTTCAACGGCAGGCGGTAGTCATGCAGCAGTCGGCTGAGCAGCCCGCGGTAGAGCAGGCCGAGGGCTTCCCGTGGTTTCTCGTTCCAGAGCCGTTCGGCGTTGCCGGCGATGTCGTCGGGCAGGCTTTCCGGACTGAGATCGAGGCCGAACATCACCGTCGGCGCTTCGCGGCGGGCCCGTTGCGGCAAGCCCAGGTTGCCGACGAACAGGCGCAGCCATTCACGGTAGCGCCAGACCAGCAGGAACACCGCGCTGAACAGCAGCGCCCAGAGCAGCACTTCGATGACCTGCGCCGCGTGACGGAACGGCACCCAGTTGGCCAGGGCCTCGAAGAATGCCTTGAGCCGCTCTTCGTCCTCCTTGCGGCTGTCCTTTTTCTCGGTCTTGTCGCCGAAGCGCCAGCCCGTAACGGTCTCGCTGTTCTTGAACGGCGCGCCGTCGACGATCGCCCGGATCTGCTTGCCGGCCTGTTCGCTGTTGAGTTTCTGCCGCAGCAGGCGGGCCTGCTCGGGCGGTAGCTCGGCTTCGCCGGCGCTGGCGGCGGCCGCCGGCTCGGCGTAGGCGGAAGGGGCGGGCAGCCAGGCCAGCGAAGCGGCCAGGCCGAGCAGCAGGACATAGGCGCTGCCGACCAGACGCTGGCGCAGGCGGCGGAACACCAGCTCGATGTCCCAGGCCTCCAGTTCGGTGCGCCGGTTCAGGTAGAGGGTGAAGCCGCAGGCCACGTAGATCGGCTCCCAGACTACCAGCACCAGGACGTAGAGCAGGTTCGAGAGGTGCTCCAGCCAGAGCCACTCGCCGGCTTCCGGGTCGAGCAGGCTCTGCCAGTTCCAGTCGATCTCGTTCTGCGCTGGGATCAGCAGGTAGAGAAGCATGGCGAAGCCGGCCCAGAGCGCCATTTCCAGGTGCACGCCGACCACGGTCAGCCAGGTCGCGCCGCCGGCGTTGCGCTGGGACAATACGATCAGGCGCTGGCTGCGGGGCTCCCCGGCGAGCCCTTCCAGTTGCAGGACCGGCAGGTCGAAGCTGCGCGTCGGACTGAAGCGGCGCCACAGCAGGCTGGCCGGCAACTGTTTCCTCAGCAGGGCGGGATAGGCGCGCAGGGCCTGCTTCAGGGTTGGCGTATCGCCGAACAGGGCGTGCGAGAGAATGTACAGCGGCAGTCGTTCGAAGGCCGGCTTGAGCCACCAGAAGATCAGGATCGCCAGGGTCGGATGCTGCCACAGCAGGAGGCTGAGCACGGCGAACAGCGGCAGGGTCAGCAACGCCCAGCTGCCCATCAGCAGGCGCGCATGGCGATGCGCCAGGAGGATGCCGAGGTCGAGCGCTTCCCAGGCGCTGCGCGGTCGAATCGCCACGCTGGCGTCAGTCAGGCGCATGGCGGCTCCGTCCGGCGAACAGGAAGTAGCTGCCGACCAGCAGCCAGAGGACCGCGCCGACCGCGTACTTCACCCGCGGCTCGAAATGACTGATGGAAGACCAATAGGCCTCGGTGAAGGCCGCCAGCAGCAACAGCACGATCACCCCGGCGATCAGTTGCACGCTGCGCCGGGCGGCCAGCCGCAGGGCTTCGCCGCGGGTCAGGCGACCTGGCGCGAGCAGCGCCCAGCCGAGCTTAAGGCCGGCGGCGCCGGCGAAGGTGATGGCGGTCAGTTCGAACGCGCCGTGGCCGATGACGAACGGCCAGAAGGTCTGCACGTAGCCGATCTGCGTCAGGTGGCCGGCCACCGAACCGATCATCAGGCCATTGAACAGCAGGAAGAACAGGCTGCCGAGTCCCAGCAGCACGCCGCTGGCGAAGGTCTGAAAGGCGATGCCGATGTTGTTCATGATGTAGAAGCCGAACATTTCCCAGTCGTCGCTGGTGTCGCGTGCCCCCAACGGACCCAGGCGGGTGGTTTCCGGGGCGTACATAGACTCCATCTCGCTGACCTTGTCCGGGCTGACCACGCTGTAGATCAGGTCGGGAAAGTGATAGACCAGCAGCCCCATGAGCAGGGCGCTGCCGTAGAACAGCAGGCTGGCCACGGCGATGCTGCGCCATTCCTCGCGGACCAGGCGCGGCAGGCCGGCGAGCAGGAAGCCGAGGATGCGGCTGCCGAGGTGGCTGCGGTGCCGGTAGAACTGCTGGTGGCCGCGCATCGCCAGTTGCTGCAACTGGTCGATCAGGTGACTGCTGTAGCCGCGCTCCTGGGCCAGCGCCAGTTGTTGGCAGAGGCGCCGGTAATCGGCGGCGAAGTCGTCGCTGGAGCCTTCCAGCTTCTTGCCTTTCTCGAGGAAGGCGAGGCGTTTGTCGAAGCGTTGCCAGGCGGCCTGGTGGCGCTGTTCGAAGAGGCTCTGTTTCATGCGCTCTCCTGGCGCAGGCCGAGAAAGCCGCGGGCGATGCCGTTGATCTCGGCCTGGGCGCGTACCGGCTCGACGCCCAGCGGTTCGGCGAGAATGCCCGCCAGTTCCTCGCGGCGTGCCGAGGAAAGCGCCGCGCCGCGTTCGGCGAAGCCGAGGAAAGCGCGCTGTTCTTCCAGGCTCATGGGGAAGGGCGGCAGTTGCGGCTCGACGTCAGGCAGGCTGGGCCGGCTCAGTTCGGGTTCGCGGTAGACCACCAGGGTGCCGGCGGCGATGTCGCCCAGGCGCTTGAAGGCCGGATGGTTCAGGCAACAGAGCAGACCGAGGGCGTAGCCGAAGGGCAGGATGTCGGCGAAGCGCAGCAGGTTGCGCAGCAGCGACGCGGCCCAGCCCACCGGAGTGCCGTCGTCGTGGACGACGCGCAGTCCCATCATCTGCTTGCCGGGCGAGCGGCCCTGGTTGAGCACCTCGAAGAGGACCATGTACCACCAGGTCATGACGAAGGTCAGCAGCAGGCCGAGGCCGGCGCCGAGCTTGCCGAGGAACGCCAGGCCGAGCATCAGCACCAGCATGATCAGGCCGCGGATGCAGAGGTCGATGGTATAGGCCAGGGCCCGGGGGACGACGCCGGCGGGACGCAGGAGCAGGTCGATGCCTTCCGGCGTTTCCACGTGGTAGTGGGTGTCGAGGACCTCGGCGCCTGGCCGGGGGGCGGGCGCG
This sequence comes from Pseudomonas sp. KBN12P06040, assembly GCF_037574965.1. Classification (NCBI taxonomy): domain Bacteria; kingdom Pseudomonadati; phylum Pseudomonadota; class Gammaproteobacteria; order Pseudomonadales; family Pseudomonadaceae; genus Pseudomonas; species Pseudomonas sp. KBN12P06040. The sequence continues at coordinate 4,921,064 of NZ_JBBELS010000001.1, read as the reverse complement.
ACGAGGCGGGCGGCTGCGTTCGGTGGCATCGGGGGGCCGTGTCGGGGAAAGTCAGATGCTAGCCAGCGTGGCGTCATCAGGCAACCGGGCCGCCGCGACGGCCCGGTCTGCACCTCAGTTGCCCAGCGGGCGAACGCCGAAGATGGTGCGGTAGAGAATACCCATGGAAACGACGAACAGCGGGCCGGTCCAGATCAGGCCGATGAACAGCGGGATCATGCTCACCAGCATCAGCAGGCTCAGCACCAGCAGCAGGCCGAACACCTTGAACCAGTGGCGGCTGATGGCCTTGCGCGAGGTTTCCAGGGCCTGCCAGGGCGTCAGGCCGCGCTCGGCCACCAGCGGCAGGGCGAGCATGTAGGCGACGCTCAGGTAGAGGCCGGGGATGATCAGCAGGAAGAAGCCGACGTAGACCATCAGCATCATCAGCAGGCCGGTGAGCAGCAGCGGCACCAGCATGCCGAAGTAGTTGAACATTTCGTTGAAGGTCGCCGGCTGGTCGGCGGCGCGGCGGATGCCGATCATGGTCAGGCCGGTGAAGAACGGGTAGCCCACCGCCGTGGCGACCAGGCTGGCGATCATCTGGCCGACCGCGAAGGCGATGGGATCGGCCTCGCTCATCAGGCCGATACCGCCGAAGAGCAGGGTGAGGATGAAGGTGATGGTCTGGATCACCACGCTGTAGACCACGAAGGCGCCGATCAGGATGCCTTTGACGCCCTTGATCTTGGCCCAGGCTTCGCTGATCACGTCGCCGATGCGGAAGTCGTAGTCGCCGATGACCGGCGGCACCGCCTGGGTCGGTTGCAGGGCGCTGGCGGGGGTGGCGTAGGGATTGCTGGTGTCGTTCATGGTGCTGTCCTTGTCAGTGAAACGGGCATCCGTGCGAGCGGAATGCTAGCGAGGGCGGAGGGGACAACGCAAGGTTCGGATGGCAGATATGCGCACTGACGCGCCCTGGCGGGCTGTGCCTACGGCGCTTTCCGTGAGTTCGTTGGAAAACCTGGAAATCCCCGAAGTGGGTCGCGAGCTTCGCGGCAGTCACTGGTAGACTGCCCGGTGCCGCCAGAAAGGGAATGACCGTGAACGCGAGTATTTTTTGGTACGACTACGAAACCACCGGCATCGACCCTCGCCGCGACCGGCCGTTGCAGATCGCCGGGATCCGCACGGACGAGGCGCTGAACGAGATCGGCGAGCCGATGAACCTGTATTGCCGTCCCAGCGACGATATCCTGCCTCACCCTATGGCTTGCCTGATCACCGGCATCACTCCCCAGCGGCTGGCCGAGCGGGGGCTGTCCGAGGCCGACTTCATGACCCGGGTACACGCCCAGCTGGCGCAGCCGGCGACCTGCGTGGCCGGCTACAACTCCCTGCGCTTCGACGACGAAGTGACGCGCTACAGCCTGTACCGCAACTTCTTCGATCCCTACGCCCGCGAGTGGCAAGGCGGCAATAGCCGCTGGGACCTGATCGACATGGTCCGTACCGCCTATGCCCTGCGCCCGGAGGGCATCCAGTGGCCGCAGCTGGACGGCCGGCTGTCGCTGAAGCTGGAAATGCTCACCGCGGCAAACGGCCTGGAGCATGGCCAGGCCCACGACGCGCTTTCCGATGTCCGCGCCACCATTGCCCTGGCCCGCCTGATCCGTCAGCGCCAGCCGCGCCTGTACGATTACCTCTACCAATTGCGCAGCAAGCACAAGGTGCTCGACCAGGTGCGCCTGCTGCAGCCGCTGGTGCATGTCTCCGGACGCTTTTCCGCGGAGCGCCATTTCCTCTCGGTGGTCCTGCCGCTGGCCTGGCACCCGCGCAACCGCAATGCCCTGATCGTCTGCGACCTCTGCGCCGATCCCGCGCCGCTGCTGGAGTTGTCGGCCGAAGACTTGCGCAGGCGCCTGTATACCCGTCGCGACGAACTGGCCGAGGGCGAGTTGCCGGTGCCGCTGAAGCAGATCCAGGTCAACCGTTGCCCGGTGGTGGCGCCGCTGTCGGTATTGCGCGCCGAGGATCGCCAGCGAACCGGCATCGAACTCGAGGAGTGCCAGCGAAAAGCCGAGCTGTTGCGCCAGCATCAAACCGTCTGGGCGGACAAACTGACAGCGCTATATGGCGAAGAAAGTTTCTCCGCCAGCGACGACCCCGAGCAACAGTTGTATGACGGATTTATTGGCGATCGAGATCGACGCCTTTGTGAACAGCTGCGCCTTGCCGAACCGGAGCAATTGGCCAAAGAACAATGGCCCTTCGACGATGCCCGTTTGCAGGAGTTGTTCTTCCGCTATCGTGCGCGAAATTTCCCGGAAACTTTAAATGTGGACGAGCGCCAACAATGGGAAAGCTTCTGCCGCAATCGTTTGTCCCATGAAGAATACGGCGCACCGAATACTTTGCCGGCCTTCGAGGCGGCGCTGGAGGCTTGTCGGCAAGAGCAGGGCGGCACATTGCCGGCGGTACTTGCGGCCTGGCGCGATTACGCCGCGGAACTGCGTCAACGCTATTCGCTGGAGACTTGAGGACGCAGGCAGAGGAGTCGGTACGATCCGGCGGAAATGAAAAACGCCAGCACTGGGCTGGCGTTCTTCGTGGAACTGACTGGTTTAGCCGAGCAGGGTGGCCCAGCTCTCGACGGCCTCGGGGCCCCACTTGGCTTTCCACTCTTTCAAAGTCTTGTGGTTGCCGCCCTTGGTCTCGATGACTTCGCCGGTGTGCGGGTTCTTGTACTGCTTGACCTTGCGCGCGCGCTTGCCGGCAGGCGCCTTGGCGGTGCGGGTGCTCTTGCCGATCTTGGCGTCCGGATCGAGCAGGGAAATCACGTCACGCAGGGACTTCTGGTAAGTGCCCATCAGCGTGCGCAGCTTCTCTTCGAATTCCAGTTCTTTTTTCAGTTTGTCGTCTTGTTCCAGGGACTTCAGGCGCTCCTGAAGTTCCTTGATGGCTTCTTCCGTGGCGCGATATTCGTTGATCAGGGACATGTCAGGTACCTTGTCTGTGCTGAGTGGCGGTGGCGGGCATGTAAGTAGATTCAATAATAGTCAGGGCGAAACTGTAAGTAAACCGCGATGAAAACTTTTCTCGATGAAATTCAAAGTAATTAATTCCGCATCGGGATTGCCCTGTTGTGCGGGTTTATTCTCTCGCGCAACAGCCTGTCGAAAGGCCTTCGCCGAGGCTGAACTTTTCCCGCCATGCCGCTAGAATGGCGGCCTTTCGCGATGTTTCTGGAGTATACCCATGCGCACTTTTCGGCTGGTGATCGCCTGTCCCGACGGGGTCGGGATCGTTGCCAAGGTGAGTAACTTCCTGGCCACCTACAATGGCTGGATCACCGAAGCCAGCCATCATTCCGACAACGATAACGGCTGGTTCTTCATGCGCCACGAGATCCGTGCCGACTCTCTGCCGTTCGACCTGGATGGCTTCCGCCAGGCTTTCGCCCCGATCGCCCGCGAATTCTCCATGGAATGGCGGATCACCGATTCCGAGGTGAAGAAGCGCGTGGTGCTGATGGCCAGCAAGGAGTCCCATTGCCTGGCCGATCTGCTGCACCGCTGGCACAGCGGCGAACTGGACTGCGAGATTCCCTGCGTGATCGCCAACCACGACGACCTGCGCAGCATGGTCGAGTGGCACGGTATCCCGTATTTCCACGTTCCCGTCGATCCGCAGGACAAGCAGCCGGCTTTCGATGAAGTTTCCCGGCTGATCGACGAACATGGCGCCGACTGCATCGTCCTGGCTCGCTACATGCAGATCCTGCCGCCGGACCTGTGCCGCAAGTACGCCCACCAGGTGATCAACATCCACCACAGCTTCCTGCCGTCCTTCATCGGCGCCAAGCCGTATCACCAGGCGTCGAAGCGCGGGGTCAAGCTGATCGGCGCGACCAGCCATTACGTGACCGAGGAACTGGATGCCGGTCCGATCATCGAGCAGGACGTGGTGCGGGTCACTCACCGCGACAACGTCGAAGACATGGTGCGGCTGGGCAAGGATGTGGAAAAACTGGTGCTCGCGCGCGGACTGCGCTATCACCTGGAAGACCGCGTACTGGTACACGGCAACAAGACGGTGGTGTTCGACTGAGTCGGCTTCCCTGGAATGCCGGCCGGGGCCGGCACCCGGAGGAACGAACATGAGCGATCCCAGGTCGGCGGGCACCGCCAGCCCGCCACCGACCCTCGGCGAGGGTTGCACAAGCCGTTACGACATCGACGCCCTCGGCGACGAGGACGGAACCGAGTTTCCCGGCGCGGCCGAACTCTGGCGGCGTATCCAGGAGAGCGCCAGCGAGACGGGCGAGGCTGACGCCGAGGATACGCTCAGGAAGAAGCCTCGCGACTGCTGATCAGCTTCTTCAGCAGCGGGCGTCCGGCGAGCACTGCGAACACCGGGCCGCCGGCGACGAGGTAGAAATAGAAGGTCACCGCTCGCCAGATGACGATGGCCGCCGCCGCCGTCGACTTGCCGATCATGGGGGCCAGCAGGGCCGCCGAGGTCAGCTCGGTGCCGCCGGCGCCGCCGGGGATCAGCGAGAGCTGTCCGGCGCTGAGCGAGACCATCTGGATCAGGAAGGTCCAGGCCCACTGGATATCCACTCCCAGGCCGCGCAGGGTCAGATCGAGCACGCTGAAGCGCAGTAGCCAGTGCGTACTGCTGAGAAGGAAGACCGCCAGCAGGCGTCGTTTCGGCAGGCGCAGGCTGTCGTGCAGGGCAATGCGGAAATGCAGGATCTTGCGGCCCCAGTGCAGGCGCTTGCGCGATGACACGCCGAGCCGCGCCAGAACCCGCCCGTTGAAGCGGATCACCTGGTGCAGGTAGCGGATCAGCATTACCGCGCCGACGAACAGGCCGACCAGGAATACCGCGCTGAAGATCAGGCTCGATTCCATGTTCGGGCTCAGCGAATGGCTGAGGGCATAGATCAGGATCGCGCCGAGGGCGCAGAGGAAGAACGTCAGGTCGGCCAACTGGTCGACCGCGAACACCGCGCTGGTCTGTGCCGGGCGCAGGCCGCGCCGGGCCAGCAGCGCCATCAGGGTCAACGGCCCGCCGCTGCCGCCCGGAGTGGCGCAGAAAGCGAATTCGCTGGCCATGATGATGCCGACGCTCTGCAACTGCCCGAGCTTGCCGGCGCGCCCGGCGAGCAGCAGCCGCAGGCGCAGGCCGTTGATGAACCAGCAGACCACGATCATGCCGAACATCAGCAGCAGGCTGTCCAGCGGGAAGGCGCGCAAGCGCGAGAACATGTCGCTGCCGCCGAGCACCAGCGGAATCAGCGAGGCACCGATCAAACCGAACAGCAGTAACCAGCCTCGACTCATGCCGCGTGGTCCAGGGCGAGGCGGCGCTCCAGCCAGTCGATCTTGGTCAGCGGCTGGCGCCCCTCGGACAGCAGGGTGCGCAGGGTACGCAGCCAGTATTCGCGGGAAAAGCGATGGCGCATGTCGACCGGATGGAGTCCGAGGCGGATCACCGGCGCTGCGCGCCAGGCCCGCCGGCGCTGCTCGCTGAGCGCCCAGGAGAGGCCGCGACGCCAGGCACTGCGCGCGCTCCAGACCAGACCGGGGGCCTCGATCGGTTGCAGGTGGGGAAGCCGATACAGGTTGGACGGGTCGCTGGTGTAGCGCAGTCCGCTCTCGCCGAGCGCCTGGCGGGTGCCGGCGCTCATCAGCCAGGCCGGCGCGACGAAACCGTGCAGCGGCCATCCGCGGCGGCGGAACAGTTCGATGCCGGCGGCCAGGCGGGCCTTGGCCTCGGCGTGGTCGAGGGCATAGAACTCTCCCTCCCAGGTGTAGATGCGACGCATGAAGTATTGCCCTGGAGTACGCGGTGGTGGGGCGTCATCGTAGTGATAGAAGCCGTGGAGAGCCAGTTCGTCACCCCGGGCCACCCGCCGCGAGAGCAGTTCGCAGAACTTTTCGTCGGCTTCCAACGGGTTGCGATGGTGGAAATCGGGCACTACCAGCCAGGTCATGGGGACCTGGCCGAGCGCGTCCACGGCCTCGACGAAGGGCCGGTAGTCCGGCCAGGTTTCCGGGGCCACGTCGTGCAACACCAGCAGCAGGCTGCGTTCAGCCATAGCGCGGGAACCTCGCCTCGCTGTCGCCGAGTACCGCGTGGTAGTGCAGGAGCAGGCCGGCGACCACCGCGTCCCAGGCATGCTGGCGCTCGACGTGACGGCGGGCGCGCTGGCCGCGCAGCTCGACGTCGTGGCTGAACAGTTCGCGCACCGCGCAGGCCATGGCGTCGCCGTTGTTCGGCGCGCAGAGCACGCCGCAACGCTCCGGGACTATTTCCGCCAGTGCCCCGGCGCGCACCGCCACCACCGGAATGCCGCTGGCCATCGCTTCGAGTGCGACCAGGCCGAAGGTCTCCTGGTCGCCGGCGTGCAGCAGCGCGTCGCTGCTCGCCAGCAGGCGGGCGACTTCGCGGCTGTCGCAGAAATGGTCGACCACGCTGGTGTTGCGCGGTACCCGGGTCGGCATGTTGGAACCCACCAGCAACAGGTGATAGCCGTCGCCGAGGCGCTGGATGGCGTCGAGCAGTACCGGCAGGTTCTTTTCCCGCGAACCGCGCCCGGCGAACACCAGCAGGCGGGTTTCCTCGTCCAGGCCGAGTTCCTGGCGCAGCCCCGGATCTCGGTTGCTCGGATGGAAGGTGACGAGGTCGACGCCCAGCGGTTGTACATGCACGTCGGCGACGCCCAGGCGCATCAGCTTTTCCGCCATCACCCGGCTGGGGGCCAGGACCCGGTCGAAGTGGCCGTACAGCTTGCTGACGTAGTTGTCCGCGTTGGTGCCGAGCCAGGCGCCCATGCGATTGCTCACCAGCAGCGGCAGGTCGGAGTGGTAGAAACCGATCACCGGCACGTCCAGCCGACGCCGTGCGTCGAGCGCCGCCCAGGCGGTGAGGTAGGGGTCGCCGACCTCGATCAGGTCCGGTTGCAGATTGCGCAGCACCTTGCGCCAGGGGCCGCGACGGAGAGGGAAGCGGTAGCCATTGCCGAATGGCAGCGGCGGCGCCGGCACCTCGTGGATGCCGTTCGCCTGGCGATAGCCGGCGCCAGGAACCAGCACGCTGTGGCGAATGCCGGGATAGTGCCAGAGATGGCGATGCTTGGCTTCGAGATAGGTGCGTACCCCCCCGCTGGCAGGCGCGTAGAACATGGTCATATCGGCGATGTGCACGATGGGCCTTCCTCCGTTGAGCTTGTTCCTTCTGCCACTCAGTGGACCACCGGCGCCGGCAGTCGTTCGAACGGTGTGCGGGAGCCATGGGTAGCTTCAAGTCTAGGAAAGAAAGCGCGAGCCGGCGCGTTCGGGGCAGCCAGCGCGGGAATAGGTCGCAGAGGGAGCGGGCGGAGAGGAAGGCATGCCTCGGGAGGCATCCTGGCAGGATAAGGGTGAACAACGCCGTTGGCGTTGTTCACCCTACGAATGGCCGGGGGCAGGGCGGATAGCCGCGGCGCGATTATCCGCCGGTTCGGCTACGGCTCGGGCAGTGCTCAGATCTTGAAGCTGTCCACCAGCTGGCGCAGGCGCCCGGCCTGGGTTTCCAGCTCGCCGCAGGCGCGCAGGGTGGCCTGGAGGTTCTCCACGCCTTCCTGGTTGAGGGTGTTGATCTCGGTGATGTCCATGTTCAGCGAATCGACCACCGCGGTCTGCTCCTCGGTGGCGGTGGCCACCGACTGGTTCATCCCGTCGATCTCGGCGATCCGTCCGGTGACACTGCTCAGGCGTTCGCCGGCACGGTTGGCGATCTCCACGCTCTCCAGGCTGTAGCGCTGACTCTCGGTCATGGTGCTGACCGCTTCCTGGGCGCCGATCTGCAGTTCCTCGATCATCTTCTGGATCTGCTGGGCCGACTCCTGGGCGCGGTGGGCCAGGTTGCGCACCTCGTCGGCGACCACCGCGAAGCCGCGTCCGGCCTCGCCGGCGCGGGCGGCTTCGATGGCGGCGTTGAGGGCGAGCAGGTTGGTCTGCTCGGAGATGCCCTTGATCACTTCGAGGATCTGGCCGATGTTCACCGTGCGGCTGTTGAGGGCCTCGATGTTGGCGCAGGAGGCGCTGATCTTCTCGGAAAGCTCGTTCATCGCGCGGATGGTCTGCTCGACCACCTGCTTGCCGTCCTCGGCCTGGTGGTTGGCGTCGGACGCATGGTGCGAGGCATCGGCGGCGTTGCGGGCGATTTCCTGGGCGGCGGCACCGAGTTCGTTGATCGCCGCGGCGACGCTGTTGGTACGGTTGGACTGCTCGTCGGAGTTGGCCATCGAAGAGTTCGAGGCGTTCACCACCAGTTGCGCCACGTCGTGCAGTTGACGGGCGGTGCCGGCGACCTCGCGGATCGATTCGTGGATACGCTCGACGAAGCGGTTGAAGGAAATGGCCAGGACCCCGAATTCATCGTTGCTGGTGACCTTCAGGCGCTTGGTCAGGTCGCCTTCGCCCTGGGCGATGTCCTGCATGGCGCGGCCCATGTCGGTGAGCGGTTGCATCAGTACGCGGATCAGCATGCCGAGGAGGAGGACGATGGCGACCACCGCGATCAGCGCGGCGACGATCGCCGAGGTACGCAGCTTGGTGAGCATGGCATAGGCCTTGTCCTTGTCCACCGAGATGCCGATGTACCAGTCCAGGCCGGACAGGCCCTTGACCGGAGAGAAACTGAGGATCCGGGTGTTGCCGTGCAGCTCGGCCTCGCTGAAGCCGCTGCCGATCTTCGGCGTGTTGCGTGGGTAGACGTCGCTGAGGCTCTTCATGACCTGGTCCTTGTCCGGATGGACGAGGATCTTGCCGTCGCCGCTGACCAGGAAGGCGTAGCCCATGCCGCCGAAGTCCAGCGAGTTGATGATCTTCACCACCGTCTGCAGGCTGAGGTCGCCGCCGACCACGCCGAACGGCTGGCCGTCCTGGCGCGCCGGGCTGGCGATGGTCAGTACCAGCTCGTGGATGGCCGGCTCCATGTAGGGTTCGGTGAGGGTGGTCTGGCCGGCGCTGGTGGCGGCGTTGTACCAGGGGCGGCGGCGCGGGTCGTAGTCGGCCGGCAGGTCGCTGGTGGGGCGCGCGGTGTAGGTGCCGTCGGTCTGCCCCAGGTAGGTGAAGAGGAAGGTCGAGCCCAGCAGCGGCTGTTCCAGCAGGGCCTGGGTGGTCTCCGGGCTGTGGTCGCGGGCCAGGGTCTGGGCCAGGTTCTCGATCAGCAGGATGCGCCCGCTCAGCCAGTTCTGCACGTTGCTGGCGGTGATCTCGCCCATTTCGTGCAGGTAGTCCTCCAGGTCCTCGCGGATCGAGGTGCGCTGCAGGGAGTCGTTGTAGAGGGTGAAGAGGGAGAAGGTCGCGATCACCACCAGCGCGGCGGCGAGCAGGATCTTGTGACTGAACTTGAGACTTTTGATCATGGTTTCTTGCATCCGGGAGGCGCGGGCGCGCTGTCGTGAACAGCCCCAGTTGGATCGCAACTGCAAGGCTTGCCGTGTCTGTCGGCGGCAAGCCCGGAAGCTTTAGCGCAATGGATGAATGGTTTCACCGAATGCGACCTGGAGAACGAAAAAAGCGCCCGTGGGCGCTCTTCATCGATAGGCCGGATAATCGCTTCGCGGTTATCCGGCCGGTTCGGCTACGGGACAGGCAGGGCTCAGATCTTGAAGCTGTCCACCAGTTGGCGCAGGCGCCCGGCCTGGGTTTCCAGCTCGCCGCAGGCGCGCAGGGTGGCCTGGAGGTTCTCCACGCCTTCCTGGTTGAGGGTGTTGATCTCGGTGATGTCCATGTTCAGCGAATCGACCACCGCGGTCTGTTCCTCGGTGGCGGTGGCCACCGACTGGTTCATCCCGTCGATCTCGCCGATCCGCCGGGTCACGCTGCCCAGGCTTTCGCCGGCACGGTTGGCGATCTCCACGCTCTCCAGGCTGTAGCGCTGGCTCTCGGTCATGGTGGCCACCGCCTCGCGGGCGCCGACTTGCAGCTCTTCGATCATCTTCTGGATCTGCAGCGCCGATTCCTGGGCGCGATGGGCCAGGTTGCGCACCTCGTCGGCGACCACCGCGAAGCCGCGCCCGGCCTCGCCGGCGCGGGCGGCTTCGATGGCGGCGTTGAGGGCGAGCAGGTTGGTCTGCTCGGAGATGCCCTTGATCACTTCGAGGATCTGGCCGATGTTCACCGTGCGGCTGTTGAGGGCCTCGATGTTGGCGCAGGAGGCGCTGATCTTCTCGGAAAGCTCGTTCATCGCGCGGATGGTCTGCTCGACCACCTGCTTGCCGTCTTCGGCCTGGTGGTTGGCGTCGGACGCATGGTGCGAGGCATCGGCGGCGTTGCGGGCGATTTCCTGGGCGGCGGCGCCGAGTTCGTTGATCGCCGCGGCTACGCTGTTGGTGCGGTTGGACTGCTCGTCGGAGTTGGCCATCGAAGAGTTCGAGGCGTTCACCACCAGTTGCGAGACGTCGTGCAGTTTGTGCGCGGTCCCGGCGACTTCCCGGATCGAGCGATGGATCCGCTCGACGAACTGGTTGAAGGCATCGCCGAGCACGCCGAATTCATCGCGGCTGGTCACGGCGAGGCGCTTGGTCAGGTCGCCCTCGCCCTGGGCGATGTCCTGCATGGCACGGCCCATCAGGTGCAGCGGCTGCATCAGCAGGCGGATCAGCAGGCCGAGCAGGACCAGGATGGCGACGATGGAGATCAGCGCGGCGGCGATGGCCGAGACGCGGAACTTGCTGAGCATGGCGTAGGCCTTGTCCTTGTCGATGGACAGCGCCAGGTACCAGGTCACCGAAGGCAGGCCCTTGATCGGGGTAAAGGCGAGGATGCGGGTATGCCCGTGCAATTCGGCCTCGCTGAAACCGGTGGCGATCTTCGGCGTGTTCTGCGGGTAGACCTCGCTCAGGGTCTTCATCACCTGCTCTTTGTCCGGGTGCACCAGGATCTTGCCGTCGCCGCTGACCAGGAAGGCGTAGCCCATGCCGCTGAAGTCCAGCGAATTGATGATCTGTACCAGGGTCTTCAGGCTGAGGTCGCCGCCCACCACGCCGAGGGTGTTGCCGGCGGCCTTCACCGGCGTCGCCGCGGTGATGATCAGTTCCTGGGTGGCGGCGTCGACGTAGGGCTCGGTCAGGGTCAGGCCGCCGGCCGCTACGGCGTCCTTGTACCAGGGCCGGCTGCGCGGATCGTAGCCGGCCGGCATCGGGCTGTCCGGGCGCATGGTGAAGACGCCGTCCTGCTGGCCGAGGTAGGTGAAGCTGAAGGTCGAGGTCAGGGCCGGCTGTTCGAGCAGGGCGCTGACGGCTTCCGGGCTGTGGTCGCGGGCCAGGGTCTGGGCGGTCTGCTCGACCAGCAACAGACGGCCGCCGAGCCAGTTCTGGATGTTGCTGGAGGTCACGTCACCCATCTCCCGCAGGTAGCTTTCGAGGTCCTCGCGGATCGCGTTGCGCTGCAGGTAATCGTTGTAGAGGGTGAACAGTGCGAAAGCGGCGAACACCACGAGGGAGGCCGCGAGGAGGATCTTGTGGCTGAACTTCAGACTTTTGATCATGTTGTATTGCGTCCAGGAGTATGTAGCGCCAGTCTTTGACCAGACCCCTGCGACCGTTCCGCGGGCGCAGGGGCTTTCCGTACGCCTTGCAGCGTCGGGCGGGTCGCGCGGGTGGGTAGTCCGTCGACCCAGGCACGGCCTTGTGCCACGAAGCCACGGTTCCCTGGGTGGCTCCGAAGAATGCGTGATACGGATACGATGGCGATTTTTCCTGTCTCAGCAAGGCCCGAAGGTCTTCGCTGAAGCTGGACGGCCAGATCGGGCCGATGCGCTGGCCCGACGCCCTTCGCGGGAACCCGCGCATATTGGTACGCGGGTTCCGCTGGAAGCCCCGTTGTACAAGGGCTTTCCCATACTGTCGGCACAGCGTGCCGGAGCTTTAGTCCCGAGGATGAATGGATGTCGCAAGCGAATGAGTTGTTGATCGGCGCTGGCCCCGATGGCCAGCCGGTAGGGCAGGCCTGGCGCCTGGCCAACCGTCATGGATTGATCGCCGGCGCCACCGGTACTGGCAAGACGGTGACCTTGCAGCACCTCGCCGAATCCTTCAGCGATGCCGGTGTCGCGGTATTCGCCGCCGACATCAAGGGCGACCTGTGCGGCATTGCCGCGCCGGGCAACCCGCAGGGCAAGGTCGCCGAACGCATTGCCAGCATGCCGTGGCTGAACTACCAGCCGAAGGCCTACCCGACCACGCTCTGGGACATCGCCGGGAAGACCGGCCACCCGTTGCGCACCACCATCAGCGAGATGGGCCCGCTGCTGCTGGCCAACCTCCTGGAGTTGACCGATAGCCAGCAGGCCGCGCTGTTCGCCGCCTTCCAGGTGGCCGACCGGGAAGGCCTGCTGCTGCTCGACCTGAAGGACCTGAAGGCGCTGCTCAACCACCTGAAGGACAATCCGGAGATCCTCGGCGAGGACCGGGCGCTGTTCACCGGCGCTTCCGGGCAGGCGCTGCTGCGCCGCCTGGCCACTCTGGAGCAGCAGGGCGCCGAGGCCTTCTTCGGCGAGCCTGCCCTGCAACTGGAAGACATCCTCCGCCCCGAGCCGGACGGGCGCGGGCGCATCCACCTGCTCGACGCCAGCCGCCTGGTGCACGAGGCGCCGAAGGTCTACGCGACTTTCCTGCTCTGGCTGCTGGCCGAGCTGTTCGAGCAACTGCCGGAGCGCGGCGATGCCGACAAGCCGGTGCTGGCACTGTTCTTCGACGAGGCCCACCTGCTGTTCAACGGCACGCCGAAAGCCTTGCGCGACCGCCTGGAACAGGTGGTCCGGCTGATCCGCTCGAAAGGCGTCGGGGTGTACTTCGTCACCCAGTCGCCGGGCGACCTGCCGGACGATGTCCTGGCCCAGCTCGGCCTGCGTATCCAGCATGGCCTGCGCGCCTTCACCGCCAAGGAACAGAAATCGCTGCGCGCGGTGGCCGACGGTTTCCGCCCGAACCCGGCGTTCGACACCCTGGGGGTGCTGACCGAACTGGGTATCGGCGAGGCGCTGGTCGGCACCCTGGAGGAAAAGGGCACGCCGGCCATGGTCCAGCGCGTCGCGGTGGCGCCGCCCTATTCGCGGATCGGCCCGCTGAGCGACAGCGAACGCGCCGAACTGGTCCAGCGGTCGCCGTTGAAGGGGCGCTACGACCAGCCGATCGATCGCGAGTCGGCCTACGAGGTGCTGGCGAGCAAGGCGGACGCCAAGCCCGAGGTGCAGGGCCAGGCGCCTGCACAGCAGGAAAGCGCGTCCGGCGTCGGCGGCATGGCCGGGCAGATTCTCGGCAGCCTGCTGTCCAATTCGACGGTGAAGAGCGCCATGCGCCAGGCGGCCAACCAGTTGAGCCGGGAGCTGGTGCGTGGCCTGCTCGGCTCGTTGATGGGCGGGAAGAAGCGGCGCTGAGCGCCAGGCCATGAAAAAGGCGCCCGCGGGCGCCTTTTTCATGGGGGCTGGATGATCGCCGACTAACCGCTTCGCGGTTAGCTGGCCTGTGGGACGGACGGGCTCAGATCTTGAAGCTGTCCACCAGGTGCCGCAGGCGCCCGGCCTGGGCTTCCAGCTCGCCGCAGGCGCGCAGGGTGGCCTGGAGGTTCTCCACGCCTTCCTGGTTGAGGGTGTTGATCTCTGTGATGTCCATGTTCAGCGAGTCGACCACCGCGGTCTGTTCCTCGGTGGCGGTGGCCACCGACTGGTTCATGCTGTCGATCTCGCCGATCCGGCTGGTCACGCTGCCCAGGCGTTCGCCGGCACGGTTGGCGATCTCCACGCTCTCCAGGCTGTAGCGCTGGCTTTCGGTCATGGTGCCCACCGCCTCGCGGGCGCCGACTTGCAGCTCTTCGATCATCTTCTGGATCTGCTGGGCCGACTCCTGGGCGCGATGGGCCAGGTTGCGCACCTCGTCGGCGACCACCGCGAAGCCGCGTCCGGCCTCGCCGGCGCGGGCGGCTTCGATGGCGGCGTTGAGGGCGAGCAGGTTGGTCTGCTCGGAGATGCCCTTGATCACCTCGAGGATCTGGCCGATGTTCACCGTGCGGCTGTTGAGGGCCTCGATGTTGGCGCAGGAGGCGCTGATCTTCTCGGAAAGCTCGTTCATCGCGCGGATGGTCTGCTCGACCACCTGCTTGCCGTCCTCGGCCTGGTGGTTGGCGTCGGACGCATGGTGCGAGGCATCGGCGGCGTTGCGGGCGATTTCCTGGGCGGCGGCGCCGAGTTCGTTGATCGCTGCGGCGACGCTGTTGGTGCGGTTGGACTGCTCGTCGGAGTTGGCCATCGAGGAGTTCGAGGCGTTCACCACCAGTTGCGCCACGTCGTGCAGTTGACGGGCGGTGCCGGCGACCTCGCGGATCGATTCGTGGATACGCTCGACGAAGCGGTTGAAGGCATTGGCCAACGTACCGAATTCATCGTTGCTGGTGACTTTCAGGCGCTTGGTCAGGTCGCCTTCACCCTGGGCGATGTCCTGCATGGCGCGGCCCATGTCGGTGAGCGGTTGCATCAGTACGCGGATCAGCATGCCGAGGAGAAGCATGATGCCGACCACCGCGATCAGCGTGGCGACGATCGCCGAAGTGCGGAATTCGCTGAGCATCGAATAGGCGGTGTCGCGGTCGAGGACCAGGGCGACGTACCAGGTCACGCCGGGCAGTCCCTTCACCGGGGTGAAGGAAACGAACTGGCTGCGGCCGTCGAGTTCCACCTCGTGGACCCCGGGGTCGATGTTCGGTGCGCCCTTGGGATAGGCTTCGGCGAGGGTCTTCAGGACCAGCCCGGAGTCGGGGTGGAGGAGGATCTTGCCGGCGTCGCTGACCAGGAAGGCGTAGCCGGCACCATCGAACTTCAGGGAATTGAGGATTGCGGTCAGGGTCTCCAGCTTCATGTCGCCGGCGGCGACGCCCAGCAGTTGACCGGCGTGCCGCACCGGCAGCGACATGGCGAGGATCTGCTCGCCGGTGCCGGCATCGACGAAGGGTTCGGTGACGATAAGCCGGTCGGCCGCCAGCGCGTCCTTGTACCAGGCGCGGGTACGTGGGTCGTAACCTTCCGGCATGGCGTCGTAGGGGCGCATGGTGAAGGCGCCGCTGGCCGCCTCGCCAAGATAGACCGACGCGAAATTGCGGCTGAAGACGGGCTGTTCCAGTTGCCTTGCGATATTCGCCTCGTCGGGCTGGTCGAGCAGCGCCAGTTGCGAGGCCAGGCCTTCCACCAGGTGCATGCGGCCTTCCAGCCAGCTCTGGATGTTGCTGGCGGTCAGGGTGCCGATTTCCCCGAGGTAGTTTTCCGTGTCCGTGCGCACGGCCTCGCGCTGTCGGTAATCGTTGTAGAGGATGAAGCAGGTGAAGGCGAAAACCACCACCAATGCGGCGGCGAGAAGGATTTTCTTGGCAAACGACAGCGAGCGAAGCATGAGCGATGCGTCCTGGCAAAAGCCTCAAGAAGGGCGGGGAGCCCAGGCCACCAGGTAGGGAGCTTGCGGGGGAAAGCCATGATCCAGCGCCTGAACGGCCGGCTTTGTAGCACAGTGCCAGCATAAAGGCAAAATAGTGGCGCCATGAAAATGGCGCCACTGGAGGGAAATCGCTCTGGAAGAGGACGTCAGTCCGGAGCCAGTCCGCCGACTTTGGTGCCGACGCCGTCGAAGAAGGCTTTCAGACCGCCGACGATACCGCTGTCCGTGGGACTCAATACGGCAATCAGAGCCACCGCGATCAAACCGGCGATAACCGCGTATTCGATGGCGTTTGCCCCTTCTTCGTCCGCCAGGAATGCGCGAACTTTGCAATACACGAACAGGGTCAGGTTCTTCATTCTTGTTTGCTCCTCGAACGCGGCAATCACCGAGACAGAGCCCTGCCTCCACGCTGAGGCTAGGCCGATGATGGCGTTTTGCAACAACTAAATGGCATTAGTAGGAGTGGATTAGTCGCAAGGTTATATGGCGGGTTACAAGGCTTGGACTACATCTAATGACAAATTGACATTGATTATCCCGAGTCTAGATTCAGGCCTATCGTCGCAAGTTCGAAGTTATGAACTTTGGTTCTTGAATAACGACTGTCGCCAGTCGATAACCCCAATGTACCTGCCATGGAAAGCCAGTCCCGGAGTATGGCCATGACACGGACAGCGAGACGCCCGTTTTTCTTTTCCGATCATCGGCGATCGCCGGTGATTTTCCGTTCATCGACCTGTCCGGACGCATAGCAGGGGTCTGCCCATGAATAGCAAGGTGCTGATGGCCCTGGCCGGCCTGCTGCTGCTCGGTGCTGTGCTGCTCGGATACCTCGGCGTATCCATCGGCCGCGCGCCATCGAACGCGCATGCTCCATCCGTGGCGCCGGCTTCGGCGGCGGTGGGCGCTTCGCTGGAAAAGCTCGAACGCAAGCCGGTGCTGGTGGCCAGTCGCGATCTCCCGGCGCTGGCGGTGATCGGCAAGGACGACCTGAGCGTCGAGCTGTTGCGGACCGCACCGGTCGGTAGCTACGACAGGCCCGAGGCGTTGCTCGGCAAGCGGGTCTGGGTCGCGGTGCCGGCCGGCAGCATTCTTTCCGCCGCGACCCTAGAACCCGGCGGTCCGCTGGCCCGGACCATTCGTCCGGACGAGCGGGCGATGGCGATCGCTGTGGACGAAGTGGTCGGCGGCGGCGGCTTCGTCCTGCCCGGCGACTATGTCGACGTGATGCTCTTCGTGCGTGACGAGCGGGACGGCGAATCGACCCCGCTGGCGCAACTGGTGTTGCCCGGAGTCCGGGTACTGACCTACGGCGAGCGGATCGCCGTGGGCAGCGATGGGCAGGACCGCTCGAACCAGGAAAAGGACCCGCGTCCGCCGCGTACCGCGGTGCTGGCGGTACCGGAGGACGGCGTGGCGCGGCTGATGCTGGCGAGCCAGGCCGGTTCGCTGCGCCTGGCCATCCGCAGCAAGGACGAAGAACTCTACCGCAGGGAGCAGGAAGGCGCGCTGCTGCAAGCGTCGCTGGGCGCGCCGAGCGCGGCGCTGAGCCTCGACCAACTGCTGGAGCGCCGCAAACCGACGGCGCCGAGCGTGCGCAGCGCGGCTCCGCGCGTGCCGGTGGCCAACGGGGTCACGGTCTACCGTGGCAGCGCCATGACCCATGAAGCGCCTTGAGGGGAGCCGGCATATGCATCGGAGCACCGGGATAGGCGTGTCGCGCTGGCTGGGAGGGCTGCTGGGGGTGGCGTTGGCGCTGCCGGCACTGGCTTTGCCGCAGGGCTGCATCGAGTTGCTGGCGCAGGCGCCGCGGGTCGATGTCGTCCAGGGGCAACAGCGTGACCTGCGCCTGGCGGTGCCGATCGAACGGCTGGCCATCGGCGATCCGAAGATCGCCGACGTACAGTTGCTGGATCGTCGCGGCTTCCTGGTCACCGGCAAGGAACAGGGCTCCACCAGCCTGCTGATCTGGACCGGCTGCAGTCCCGAGCCGTTGCGCAGCCTGGTGGAGGTCGAGGGACGCGGTAGCGTCGATACCCGCGGTGCTCCAGCGTTCACCGCCGGTGCCGCGGAGGAGCTACCGAACCAGGTGCAGACCGATATCCGCTTCGTCGAGGTCAGCCGCAGCAAGCTGAAGCAGGCCAGCACCTCGTTCGTCCGGCGCGGCGGCAACCTCTGGGTGCTCGGTGCGCCAGGCAGCCTCGGCGACATCAAGGTCAATGCCGACGGCAGCGGCCTGGGCGGCACCTTCGGCACCGGCAGCTCGGGATTCAACCTGATCTTCGGCGGCGGCAAGTGGTTGAGCTTCATGAATGCCCTGGAGGGCAGCGGCTTCGCCTATACCCTGGCGCGCCCGAGCCTGGTGGCGATGAGCGGGCAGAGCGCGTCGTTCCTCGCCGGCGGCGAGTTTCCGATCCCGGTGCCGAACGGCACCAACGACAACGTCACCATCGAATACAAGGAGTTCGGCATCCGTCTGACCCTCACCCCAACGGTGATGAACAACCGCCGCATCGCTCTCAAGGTGGCGCCGGAGGTCAGCGAACTGGACTACAGCGCCGGCATCCAGAGCGGCGGGGTGGCGGTGCCGGCACTGCGCGTCCGGCGCACCGACACCAGCGTGATGCTGGCCGATGGCGAGAGTTTCGTGATCAGCGGGCTGACCAGCAGCAACTCGGTGAGCAACGTCGACAAGTTTCCCTGGCTGGGCGACATCCCGATCCTCGGTGCGTTCTTCCGCTCGACCAAGCTGGACAAGGACGACCGCGAGCTGCTGATGATCGTCACCCCACACCTGGTTCAGCCGCTGGCTGCCGACGCACAGTTGCCGGACCTGCCCGGCGAGGGCTTGCGGCACTACGATCCGGGGTTCTCGCGCCTGTACTTCCTCGAGCGCGGCGAGTACGACGGCCAGCAGAACGACACCGGCCTGTCGGATTAGGAGGCGCGCATGAACCAGAACTTCGTGGCGCTGACCCAGCATCCCGGCGAACTCGACTGGTTGCAGAACAGCCTGGCGTCCGCCGGCCAGGTGGTACCCGCAGGCAGCGCCAGCCTGGAGGAGTTGCTGGCGCTGCTCGACGTCACCGCCGCCGGGGTGCTGTTCATCAGCCTCGGCAAGAGCAACCTGGTGTCCCAGGGCGCGCTGGTCGAGGGATTGGTATCGGCGCGGCCGATGCTCTCGGTGGTGGCCATCGGCGACGGCCTGGACAACCAGTTGGTGCTGGCGGCGATGCGCGCCGGCGCGCGCGACTTCATCACCTACGGCGCCCGCGCCAGCGAGCTGACCGGGCTGATCCGGCGCCTCGGCGGACGCCTGCCCAGCGTGCCGGTGAGCGCGGCGCGCCAGGGCGAGCTGCTGACCCTGGTCAGCGCCCGACCGGACGCCGACGGCGCCTTCGTCGCCTTGCACCTGGCCAAGGCGTTGCAGGAGCAGACGCCGAACCAGGTCCTGCTGCTGGACGTCGGCCAGCCCACCGGCGAGGCGCTGGCGATCCTCGGCCTGGACTCGGCCTTCACCTTCAGCGACGCCTTGCGCAACCTGCGGCGCCTCGACCAGACCCTGATCGACAGCGCCTTCACCCGCCTCGACAGCGGCCTGCGGATACTCAGCCTGACCGACGAGCCCGGCGTGCTGGAGCGAGTCACCACCGCCGAACTCTATCTGTTGCTGGGCAACCTGCGCGGGGCGTTCAGCCATGTGGTGGTCAACCTCACCGGGCTGCCCGAGGGCGAGCTGAGCAACCAGTTGCTGGTGCAGGCCAACCGCGTGCTGTGGATGGTCGACCAGAGCGTGCCGTCCTGCAAGAAGGGCCTGGAGCGCCTGCGCCGCCTGCGCGAGCGCAACCTGCCGTTGCCCTCCATCGAGTTGCTGATCGAGCGCTACCTGCCCAATGTGGCGCCGGACCAGCAGGCCCTCAGCCGGATGTTCGACCTCGATCTGTTCGGTGTCCTGCCGTTGTCCCCGGAATCGCGCCTGCGCGCGAAGAACCTCGGCAAGAGCCTGTTCGAGGTGGCGCCGCGCGACCCATTGGCGGCCAAGCTGCGGCAACTGGCGGACAGCCTGTGCGTGACACGTGGCGAGCGCCGTTCGCTGCTGTCCTGGCTCGGCCGGGCCAAGGCGGCGCTGCTATGAGCACGGGATTCGGCGCGCGTCCTGACGGCGGTGCCTTCCACTACCGCCAGGAGCAGGACATCCAGGCGCTGAAGCTGCGCCTGCACCGCTACATCATCGACGAGATCGACGAAGACGGCATGAACCTGCTGGAGGGCGCGCGCTCCGCCGTGGTCCAGTACGTCTCGGAAAAGGTCTGCGAATACGGCTCGCGCCATCAACTGGCGATCTCCCGCTACGAACTGGACCGCCTGGCCGAAGAGGTGGTCGACGAACTCACCGGCTTCGGCCCGCTGGAGATCCTCCTGCGCGATCCCGGCGTCTCGGAAATCCTCGTCAACGGACCGGGCCGGGTGTTCGTCGAGCGGGAAGGGCGGCTCTACCAGAGCGACCTGCGCTTCATCGACGACCACCATGTACTGCGGGTGATCCAGCGTATCCTCGCGCCCCTCGGCCGACGCCTGGACGAGTCCAGCCCGATGGTCGACGCGCGCCTGCCGGACGGCAGCCGGGTCAACGCGATCATTCCCCCGGTGGCGCTGGACGGGCCGTGCATCTCGATCCGCAAGTTCAGCCAGGAGCTGCTGCGCAGTGCCGACCTGCTGGCCTACCAGAGCGTCGACGAAGCCTTGCTCGAGTTCCTCCGCCAGGCGGTCTCGCGCCGCTGCAACATCCTCATCAGCGGCGGCACCGGCACCGGCAAGACCACCTTGCTCAACGTCATCAGCGGCTTCATCGACGAACGCGAGCGGATCGTCACCATCGAGGACACCGCCGAGCTGCAACTCGGCCACGACCACGTGGTGCGCCTGGAGACCCGTCCGCCGAACGCCGAGGGCTACGGCGAGGTGACCGCCCGCGACCTGATCCGCAACGCCCTGCGGATGCGCCCGGACCGGATCATCCTCGGCGAGATCCGCGGCGTCGAGGTGCTCGACGTGCTGCAGGCGATGAACACCGGCCACGACGGCTCGATGAGCACGGTGCACGCCAACTCGGCGATGGATTCGCTGCTGCGCATGGAGATGCTGGTCGGCCTGACCGGCAACAGGCTGCCGGAGCAGACCTTGCGCCTGATGATCTGCGCCGCGCTGGACGTGGTGGTGCAGATCACCCGCCTGGCCAGCGGTCGGCGTTGCATCAGCGAAGTGCTGGAGGTGCTGGAGGTGCGCGACGGCGTGTACGTCACCAATACCCTGTTCAGTCTCGACCGGCGTGGCAGCGGGCAGTTCGTCCGCCAGGCCGCGCCGGTCGGGCAGAAATTCCGCCAGGCGCTGCTGTGAACGGCGCGCAACTGTTGGTGCTGTTCAGCGGCGTGCTGGCTTTCGCCGCGCTGGCTCTGGCGTTCATGGGCTGGCGCGCCGGGCGCAACGAACTGGTGGTTGAACGGCTGCTGGGACGCCAGGAGGCGGTCGCGGTGCGGCCGCGCAGCAGTCACTGGCTGGCTCGCCAGATGCGTCGCGCCGGTATCCAGCGCCCGCGCCCGTGGTTGTTCGGGGCGGCAGTGCTCGCGCTGCTGCTGGTCTGGAGCGGATTGCGCCTGTTCGGCATCGTCGGTGCGCTAGGCGGCCTGCTACTGGCGGCGCTGTCCTGCCGCGTCGCCCTGGGCATGCTCTACCAGCGCCGCCTGAAGCGAATGATCCGGCAGATGCCGCGCTTCCTCGACCAGGTGGTGCGCAGCCTGCACGCCGGGCGCACGCTGGGCGACGCGCTGATGCAGGCGGTGGAGAACGCCGAGGAGCCGCTGCGCGACATCTTCACCCTGGCGCGCAACCACGTGCTTCTCGGCATCCACCTGCCGGAGGCGTTGCAGGAAGTCGCCGAACTCTACGAGGTGGAGGAACTGCGCATCCTCGCCCTGGGTGTCTCGGTCAACCACCGTTATGGCGGCAATACCAGCGACCTGCTGGACAGCATCGTCAAGCTCATCCACGAACGCGAGAAGCTCAGCCGGCAGTTGCACGCGATGACCGGCGAGACACGGATCAGCGCCTATGTCCTGGCCGGCGTGCCGAGCGCCCTGGGCGGCTACATCCTGGCGAGCAACCCGGGCTATCTGCTGAACATGTGGGCCGACGGCACCGGGCGTTTCCTGCTGCTGGCCTCGCTCGGGCTGCAACTGCTCGGCTGCTATGCGCTGTGGCGCATGCTCAAGAGCGTCTAGGAGGTGGCCATGCAGGCACAGTGGCTGATTTTCGCGGCGCTCCTGATGTCGGTCGGCGGTGCCTTGTTGCTGTTGCTCCAGGCGCGCAACGGCAGCCGCGAGCAGCGCCTGATCGAGAGGCGCCTGGGAGCGCTGGCCAACCCTGGCGGCTCGACCAGGTGGCTGGCCGGCATGACCGAGCGGATGGACGACAGCTTCTGGGTGCGGCGCCTGCAACTTATGGACAGCGAGGCCCGCCAGTTGCTGCAACAGGCCGGCTGGCACGAGAGTCGCTACCGGACCCTGTACCTGATCTCGGTGTTTCTCACGCCGCTGCTGTTCGTTCTCCTGGTCTTGCTGGTCAAGCTGCTGCGCGCCGAGAGCGAGGCGTCCTACGCGGTGCCGCTGCTGTTCGCCGCCGGCATCGGTTTCCTCCTGCCCAAGCAGGTGCTCAAGCACTTCGCCAAGGCGCGCCGGGCGCTGATCGCCGACGAGATGATCCTGTTCGTACAACTGATCCGCATCCTCTTCGATGCCGGTCTGACCGTGGAGCAGACGCTGCGCGTGGTCTGCCTGGAAGGCCGCGGGATCACCCCGCAACTGGCCCGCGAGCTGGACCTGGCGCTGACCCGTGCCGACAACGGCATCGACCTGGCGGAAGAGCTGGAGGCGCTTGCCCGGCGCCTGCAGGTGGACCCGCTGAACGACTGCTGCGGCGTGCTACGGCAGATGTTGCGCCAGGGCGGCAGTGCGCGCAGCACCCTGCTGACGCTCAAGCAACTGTTCGAAGACCGGCGCCTGACCACCTTGCAGGAACGCATCGGCAAGCTGTCGGCGAAGATGAGCCTGGTGATGATGGTGCTGCTGTTCCCGGCGCTGCTGATCGTCCTCGCCGGTCCGGGCGTCATCGCCATCACCAAGGCCTTGGGAGGACTGGGATGAAAGCACTGATCGGCATCGGCCTGTGCGCCGCCCTGCTCGGCGGTTGCGCCGCGCTGCCGGGGCGGGACGGCCCACGGGAGTGTTCGCAGCAGCTCGGCCAGGAGCAGGAACTGCAGATGAACATGGTCCGCGACATGATCCGCGAGGGCCGCCTGCATGCGGCCCTGGCCAACCTGGAAAGCATGCCGCCGGGCTTGCTCGACGTGCGCGAGGAAAGGGCGCTGATCCTGCGCCGGATCGGCGACCCGCGGGCCAGGGCCGAGTACCAGGCCCTGCTGGAAACCTGCAAGGCACCCGAGGCGCACCACGGCCTCGGCCTGCTCGCCCTGCGCAGTGGCGACAGCGCCCGGGCGGTCCTCGAGCTGCGCGAGGCGGCGCGCCTGCGGCCGACCGAGAGCCGCTTCCGCAACGACCTGGGGGTCGCCCTGCTCAAGCGCGGCGACCGTGTCGGCGCGCGCTTCGAATTCATCACTGCGCTGGAGTTGCAGCAGGGCGGCAAGCTGCCGGCGACCAACCTGCTCGGCCTGCTGTACCTGCAAGGCGACCGGGAAGATGCGCAGCGCCTGATCGAGCGTTTGCAGCTGGATGCCCGGGACATCCGCGCGGCCGAGGCGCGGGCGCGCAGCTGGGGTGCCGTACCGACACCCGGCGCGGCGCCGGCAAGCGACGACCCGCTGGCGGAACGGCCGGCGGAGGCGAATATGCATACCGCGATGGCCAACGAGGCGCCCTGAGCCGGCGCCGGAGAGGTGAACCATGCACGAGCGAATCCTGTTCGGCGTCTTGCTGCTCCTGTCCGGCCCGGCCTGGGCCGCGGACACGCCGGCGGTCCGTCCCGCCGCGCCAGCGACGGCCGAACCGCAGACCGCCACCCGCGCCTGGCTGGCCATCCAGGCGAGCGGCCGGGCCGCCAGCCCGGTCCGGCAAAGCGCGACCGCCGCCGAGCGCCAGCGCTCCTACCAGCGCTACCTGAAAAGCTATGAGCACGAGATTCCCGAGTACCTGCTGGAAGATCGCGGCTTCGGCGAGAGCAAGAACTGACGGTTCCTGGCGGAGGGGCAGGGCATGAACGGATGGCCTGCAAGACAGCGTGGGGCGATCGGCATCCTGGCGGCGACCACCCTGCTGCTGGCCTTGATCTGCCTGTTGCTGGTGGTGGATACCGGGCGGCTCTACCTGGAGCAGCGCAACCTGCAGCGAGTGGCGGACGTGGCGGCGCTGGAGAGTGCCTCCCAGGGAGCCTTGTGCGGCGACCAGAGTTCTGCACAGGCGACGTCTTTCGCCAAGGCCAGCGCGATGCTCAACGGGTTCGATGCGGACGCCGCCGGCTCCAGCCTGTCGGCGGAGGTCGGCGGCGTGCTGAGTGCCGGCGGCCTGCGCAGTTTCATAGCCAGCGCGTCGAACGCGGCTGCCGCCAACGAGGCGGTGCATGTCGAGGTGACCAAGAGCGTTCCCGGCAGCCTGGTCGCCAACCTCGGGGGACTGTTCGGCGGCGGCAATGCCAACGTCGATCTCCGCGCAGAGGCCGTGGCGCGACGCCTGCCGAACGCCACGATTTCCGCAGGTACGGGGCTGGCCAGCGTGAACAGTGGCCAATCGGCGTTGCTCAACCCCATCTTGAGCGGATTGCTGGGCACCCACATCGATCTCTCCGCGGCGGCCTACAACGGTATCGCCGACGCGAAGCTCAGTGTGCTGGACATTCTCGGCGCGGATGGAATGGGCTTGATCGGGGTCGATACCAGCCTGGGGACCATCGAACAGTTGTTGAATACCAACGTCGGCTTGCAGCAGGTACTCGCCGCCAGCGTGAACGTCCTGGCGAAGAACGGCGTAGCCTCGGTCGAGGCCCTGAGAACGCAATTGGTGGGGGTAAAGTCGGCCACGTTGAAACTGGGAGACTTGCTGGGGCTGAGCGCCGGCGAGGTGAACAGCATGTCGCAGCTGGATACGGCGATCAATGCGCTGGATCTCATCATGGCGGTTGCCCAGGTCGCCAACAAGAATTCCGCGGTCGCCGTGAACCTGGGCATCCCCGGATTGGCCAATGCACGGCTCACGGTCGTAGAGCCGAAGAGGATCGTCTCCGGGCCGCCAGGGCAGGATGAGAGCGGTGCCTGGCGCACGGAGGTGCGCCAGTCCCAGGTACGACTTACGGCGGACATCGATTCCGGGTTCCTGTCCATTCTCGCCACCACGAAACTGCAACTGGCCATCGAAGGCGCGTCGGGAGCCGTCTGGCTGAAAAGCATGGCCTGTACCCGCCCGGATACCGCGTTGGACTTCGGTTGGAGAAGCAGCGGAGCGACGATAAAGATCGGCAGTCCGGCCAACATCGATCAGGTCGGCTCGATTCTGGTGCTTGGCGGCTTGGTGCGATTGGATCTCAAGCTCGATACCTCGATCGCCGGCAGCTCGGGCGATACGCGATTCAACGTGAAAGCCGACGGTTCCGATCTCGTCCAGAGCCGCAGGTTGCCGGAAAGCGGCTTTCTCGCCAGTACCCTGAAAACCAGCATCAACGTCAATCCCGTGGTGCTCGGACTGTGCTTGCCTTTGCTGTGCGGCTCGACGGCGCTCACCGACCTCATCGTGAATTCCGTGGTGGCACCTCTGGTCGATGGGCTGCTGACGCCGATCCTGAATCTGGTCCTGCCCTTGCTGGGGGTACAACTTGGATACATCGACGCGGAGATTCTGAAGGTCGATGTCGGCAGGGCGGAACTGCTGATCTAGCAGGTCTGCCGGGCCATCGCGCCTGTCAGTGCACCACCGCTCCGCTGCCCTGCTGCATCGCCGCAGGCGACAGGGCCAGCGCCAGCTGTGTGCGGTTGTGCATATGCATCAGGCGCAGCACCTGGGAGACGTACAGCTTCACCGTGTTCTCGGTGATGCCCAGTTCGTAGGCGATCTGGTAGTTGGTCAGGCCCTTGCTCACCAGCCGCGCCACCGCCTGCTGGCGGGGCGACAGCTTGCCGAACAGCGGATTGCTCGGGGACACCTGGCTTTCCGCGACCGACGCCGGCGGCGCGGACGGCTGGCTGTCTTCGCTCTTGAGGGCACTCGGCTGGCTGTTGCCGTGTACCTCGTACTTGATCTTGTGGATGTCGCGGTAGATCGAGTTCAGCGATTCGGCGAGGTATTCCAGGCGCTGGTTGACGTGGCTCAGGCTCAACTGGCTGCGGACGCGCTCGTGCAGGCGGTTCTCCAGGCGTTCGAGGCCATGCAGCAGTTCCTGCGGCGCCACCGGTTTCTGGTAGTAGTCGGCGGCGCCGACCCGCATGGCCTCGATCACTTCCTGGCGGCCATCGTGACCGGTGAGGATGATCGATTCGAAGAACCTGCCGTTGCCGGCGACTTCCTTGAGGCTCTCGATCAGGCGGATACCGTTGTCCTGCCCCAGGTAGAGGTCGCAGATGACCAGGCCGATGTTCGGGTCGGCCTGGAAGCTGGCGATCGCCGACTCCCGGTGGGTGCTGGTTACGCAACGGTAGCCACTGTTTTCCAGCAGTTCGCGGAGTTCCGAGGTCACCTGGGGTTCATCATCGATGATCAAGACGCTGAAATGCCGCGAGGCCGGTTTGTCCATGGTCATACGCTCCATTTGCTTATTTTGTTTTTAACAGGGGACGTGCATTGGAATGCAGCCATACCGAATGGTATTAGCCATAAGCATATAGTCGCTAAGTGAGGTCTTCCGCAAGTTTACTCAGATAATTTTACTGATAATCAGATGTGCCAAAAGGCCGGCGCTCATGGCGAATATAAAAGGGAATGACTTGTTTTTTGACGGTGCCCTTCGAAGGCGAACTTCTTCATTCATTGCGGACTTTTCTACCGAACGTTTGAATAACTTTACGAGGATGAATAGCGCGATGCACAGCAGGCAGCCGAAGGCCAGGCTATAGAGCACCGTAAGTGGGTCGCTGGCCAGCCCCAGTGCGGCCAGGTACTTGACGTCGGCGGCGCCGAGCCTGCCGAGAAGGTAGCCGGGAAGGCTGAGGCAGACGCCTATAAAAAGTGCGGTCATTGCCATATTAACCGTAGCGCCGGTCAGGCTTGACTCTTTCACATATAAATAAACAAAGGAAATAAGAAAACCGCCCAGGATAAGCCAGTTGGAGACGCGCAAACGTTTGATGTCCTGATATCCGCAAACGCTTGCCCACAAGGCCAGTGCTAATTGCTCCATCCTGTTCTTCAGCCTTTTTTCGACATCTGGATTAATACCTTTTCAGTAACGTTGGCGGAGCGAATGACGACTAGTATTAAGGATGCGGATCGGGGATGTCAGCTCATGCTCGGAAAAGCTTCCCGGCGACGCCAGCACGGCGCCGTCGCCATCGAATTCACAGCGATCTTCCTGCTGTTTTTCGCGCTGGTCTACGGCCTGATCAGCTACAGCATTCCTTTGCTCATGTTGCAGTCGTTCAACGATGCCGCTGCCGTGGGGGCTCGTGCGGCGATCGCTGTCGATCCCTCCGATGCGGGCTACGAGAGCCTCGCCGAAGCCCGTGCCAGGGACGAGTTGCTCGCACGCCTGGACTGGATGCCGGCGGCCTGGCGAGCGAACCTCCAGCCTTGTGCCGGTAACGGCCAGTACGCCGACTACGTCAGCGCCACGTCGCGGATCGAGGTCTGCGTGCAGTACCCGTACGGCGATCCGGGCAAGGCGATCATCCCCGTGCTGAGCTTCCCCGGCATCGGCGCGATTCCCAACCTGCCGCAGACGCTGAAGGCGAGTGCCAACCTGTTGCTGTGAGGTGGTCGCATGTTCGAATTTTCCCGCTCGTCGTCCGCCGAGGCCGAGAGGCCGGAACCCTTTTCGCAGGAAGGCCCCTCCCTCTGGAGCGCTTCGCTGAGGAGTTGGGACCTGTGTTTCGAGATGGACGAACAGGACCGCGTGATCCGGGTCGGCGGGCGGCAGGCGTATCGTCTGCAGTGCGCCCATGGGCTTGGCGAACAGCCGCGGCCTTTCGCCGAGTATCTGGAGCGGCGCGCCCCCGGTGCGCCGACGCTGGCCGGCCTGCGCCGGGGCGAGCGTCTCGACCTGACGCTGCGCAGCGATGCCGCCGCGCCATTGACCTGTCGTTTCCAGCCGATGCAGCCGCTCGACGGCCTGGGACGCTCGCTGCTGCTGGGCATGGACATCTCCGACCTCAACTGGCAGTCCGACAGCCAGCAGCACCAGTTGCAGAGCCTGAGCCTGGGCAAGCTGATCCTTTCGCGTCTGCGCCATGTCTCCCACGGGCACCTGGCGGAGGCAGTCCAGGAGATTCTCGAATCGCTCTCCGGCGCGTTCCAGATGCAGGCTATCGCCCTGCTGCTGGGCGACGGCAAGGGTTTCTGCACGGTCTTCGCCAGTCATGTGCGGCCTGGCAGCGACAGTTTGCTGCGACCGACCCTGCAACTCGCCGACGACGACCTGCGCGAAGGGGCGGGCGCGCGCTTGCTACGCCGTGGCGAAGGCGCCTCGACGCTGCTCCGGCAGATCGGCGAGGACGCGCTCTACCTGGTGCCGGCGGCGATGCGCGGTGGCCGCCTGGGGGCATTGCTGGTGCGGCCGATGTCGCTGGAGCAGCTCGCCCAGGGGCCCGCGCCGCAGGACTGGCAATACCTCGCGGAACTGCTGGCGAACCAGGTGGCGGACCGCTGCGAACTCCACGAGCAGCACGACAGTTCGCGCAAGCTGGGGCTGTTGCAGGAGATGATCGGCGGCGGCTGGTGGCGTTACTGGGCGGAGCAGGAACTCTTCGAACTGGCGCCGGCCTTGCACGACAGCCTGGGGTTGACCGGCGAGTATCGTCGGGTGCCGCTGGAACACCTGCAGGGCCTGCTGCAACCGGCGGACGCTGACGAGCTCGGCCTGCGCCTGCGTGCCAGCCTGCGCAGCGGCCAGGCGCTGGCCCAGGACCTTTGCCTGCGTCAGCCGGATAGCCGCGGCGAGCGCCGCTGGCTGCGCATCGAGGGCCGGCTGCTGGGACGCGGCAGCGCGCTGGGGCTGTCCGGCGTGCTGCTCGACATCAGCGAAGGCCGGCGCCAGGAGGAACGGGCACAGGCGGCCCACGCGCGGCTGCGCAGCCTGATCGACAGCGCGCCGGTGGTGATCTACGTCCAGCGGGTCGAGCAGGGGCACCTGGTGCCGGAGTTCTACAGCGAAAGCGCGAGCAACCTGCTCGGCCTCGACTTGCAGGGACAGAGTTGGCAGGCGCTCGCCGAACGGGTGCATCCGGACGACCTGGAGGCCTTTTTCGCCCGTGGCCGCGAGTTGCTTCGCGAGGGCCGGGTGAAGACCCGCTATCGCCTCGCCGATGGCCAGGGCAACTGGCACTGGCTCTACGACGAAGCCAAGCTGCTGCACGATGCCCAGGGCCTGCCCAGCGAGGCGGTGGGCCTGTGGCTGGACGTGACCGAGCAGCACCTGGCGGCACAGCGTATCGCCGAGAGCGAGGAACGCTACCGGGTCCTGGTGGAGGATTCGCCGGCGCTGATCTGTCGCTATACCGCCGACCTGGTGCTGACCTACGTGAACCGGACCTTCGCCGATAGCCTCGCGACCAGCCCGGAGCGCCTGGTCGGTCGCCGGCTCGACGAGTGGCTGGCGGCGGAAGACGCCAGCGCCTTGCGCGCGCGTCTGCTGGGCTCGCCGCGGGAGGGCGCCAGCGAGGTGCCGGAGCTGCGCTTCAACCTGCCGGGGCAACGTTTTCTCTGGCTGGTGTGGGCCGAGCGGCCGTTGTTCGACGCCCGTGGCGAATTGTGCGAGGTACAGGCGGTGGGGCGCGACAACACGCCGGTGCGCCGGGCCCAGCAGCAACTGGCGCAAGGCGCCAAGATGGCCAGCCTGGGGGAGATGGTCAGCGGCCTCGCCCACGAGGTGAAGCAGCCGCTGCACGTGCTGCGCATGACCCTCTTCAACATGCGCCAGCGGATGAACAGCGTCGGCCTCGACGGCGACTACCTGGGCGAGAAACTGGAGCGCATGGATGCCCAGGTCCTGCGCGTCGACCGCCTGGTCAGCCACCTCGGCGTGTTCAGCCGCAAGTCGGCGCTGGAGGCGCTGCCGTTCGACCCCTATACCGCCTTCGAAGGCGCCCTGGGCCTGCTCGGCGAGGGGCTGCGTCAGCACGCCATCGAGGTGGAGTGCCCGGCGCCGACGCAGCGGATGGTGGTGCGAGGGCAGGCGGACCAGTTGGAGCAGGTGATCATCAACCTGCTCGCCAACGCCCGCGATGCCCTTCTCGGCAATCCCGGCCTGGCCAGCCGGCGCGTTCGCC
The DNA here is from genome assembly GCF_037574965.1 of Pseudomonas sp. KBN12P06040. Taxonomy (NCBI): domain Bacteria; kingdom Pseudomonadati; phylum Pseudomonadota; class Gammaproteobacteria; order Pseudomonadales; family Pseudomonadaceae; genus Pseudomonas; species Pseudomonas sp. KBN12P06040. The sequence continues at coordinate 4,891,128 of NZ_JBBELS010000001.1, read as the reverse complement.
TGGAGCAGGTGGCCTGCCGCGAACCGGGCTGGGTCGAATTGCACGTGCACGACAACGGCGGCGGGATCGAACCGCTCCTGCTGGAGCGGATATTCGAACCCTTCTTCACCACCAAGGCGGAGGGCAAGGGTACCGGCCTGGGTCTCTCGGTCAGCCACGATCTGGTGCGCAACATGGGCGGTAGCCTGACGGCGGCCAACCAGGGGGAGGGCGCGTTGTTCGTGGTTCGCTTGCCGCTGGCGGCGCTGCCCGCCGAGGCGGGCGGATGACGTCGGTGGGAGCGCGGCAAAAAAACGCCTGCGGACAAGCAGGCGTTTTTTCAACCGGCGAGGCGGCTCAGATGAATTGCGAGGCCAGCCAGAACAGGCCGGCGGACAGCGCCATCGAAGTCGGCAGGGTGAGCACCCAGGCCATCAGGATGTTGCGCACGGTGCCGCCGTGCAGGCCGCTCTTGTTCGCCACCATGGTCCCGGCCACGCCGGAGGACAGTACATGGGTGGTGGACACCGGCAGGCTGTAGATGTTGGCCATGCCGATGGCGGCGGCGGCGGTGATCTGCGCGCTCATGCCCTGGGCGTAGGTCATGCCCTGCTTGCCGATCTTCTCGCCGACGGTGAGCACTACGCGCTTCCAGCCGACCATGGTGCCGATGCCGAGAGCCAGGGCCACCGCGATGATGACCCAGAACGGCGCGTATTCGGTGGTCGCGGTCAGGTCCTTGCGTAGCTTCTCGAGGTCGGCCTTCTCCCGCGCCGGCAGGTCGGATAGCTTGCCGACCTTCTTCGCGGTGTCGTCCAGGCACAGCAGGTAGCGACGCACCTGCACGCGCTCGTCGGCGTCCAGGTCGTTGTAGCTGGGCACGCCGCGCAGGTCGCGAAGCAGCGCGTTGATGGTCGGCTCGGTCTGTTTCGGATCGCAGCGGTAGAACTGCGGCATCTCGCTGCCATTGCTCTTGCCCAGGGCCAGCATGTCGCCGAGGGTATCGGTGTGGCGCTGGTAGAACTGGCTGAGGTGCAGGGCGGCGTCGCGGGTGCGCTCGATCTGGTAGGTGGTGCTGTTCAGGTCGAGGACGAACTTGGCCGGGACGATGCCGATCAGTACCAGCATGATCAGGCCGATACCCTTCTGGCCGTCGTTGGAGCCATGGACGAAGCTTACCGCCATGGCGGAAAGCACCAGCACCAGGCGGTTCCAGAACGGCGGGTGCTTCTTCTCGTCGAGTTCGCGACGGGTTTCCGGGGTCTTGTGCATCTTCGACAGCGGACGCCACCACTTCAGTCCGAGCAGGACCAGCGCGGCGACCATGAAGCCGGCCAGCGGCGAGAAGATCAGCGACAGGCCGATGTCGATCGCCTTCTGCCAGTTGATCCCTTCGGCCAGCGGCACGTCGGTGATCAGCGCATTGGCCAGGCCGACGCCGAGGATCGAGCCGATCAGGGTGTGCGAGCTGGAGGCCGGGATGCCGAAGTACCAGGTGCCGAGGTTCCAGGCGATGGCGGCGGCGAGCAGGGAGAAGACCATCGCCAGGCCATGGCCGGTGTTCACGTTGATCAGCAGTTCCACCGGCAGCAGGTGAACGATGGCGTAGGCTACGCCGACACCGCCGAGCAGCACGCCGAGGAAGTTGAACACACCGGAGAGCATCACCGCCCGGTAGGGGGACATCGCTTTGGTGTAGATGACGGTGGCCACCGCGTTGGCAGTGTCGTGGAAGCCGTTGATGAACTCGAAGGTGAGGACGAAGGCCAGGGCCAGCACCAGGCTGATACCCACCCAGGCATCGAGCCCGCTGAAAAGATCGAACATGTGAGAAACCGGTCAGAGACGGGGCGGCGATTATGCCAGATGCGTTTTTATCCGTCTGGAACTCCGGAAGGTTGCCATTGTCGCGGGCAACGCCCCGTCGCATCGGGCTTTGCGGGAAAAACGAAACAGATTGAAACGCTTCGTTATCCGTCGCTCTCCTGTCGGTTGGAGGTAAATGGAATGGGGTTCGCTGCTTCCTGCCCGGCCTTGAGACGCTCTTCTTCGATCTTCTGCAGTTCTCTGTCGAACGCCTGATCCTGAACGGTTGGGCGCTTGCGCCAGGGCTTGCGGTCGGGTTCCGGCTGGGCGGCATAAAGCGTCACTTCGCCGCCGTACACGTCCTTGTAACGCTGTTCCTCGCGCGCCAGCGCGGCACGCAATTCGTCTTTCGTCACGGGTGGTCCTGAGTCCAAAAAGAGCGGGCCCGATAGCGACCAGGCTGGGCGGAAGCGGGGTCCGGCCAGCGCCGGTTGGGAGTCTAGTCGACCGCTACCGGCTGTAAATGGGCGCGGAATTATAACGTGGGCTCCGGGCTTGTCATACGGTGTCGGCCGACGGACGGCAGGACGGAAATTCTTCGAGCGACCCCTGGAAATGCGGCGAAGCCCCCATGGATCAAGGCCTGGCCGACGCGTCCGGGGTGTTCTCCGCCTTTCGTCGCGGCCTGCGCTAGTCGAATGCCAGCCATTGGCCATACCACTAAGGAACGATGGCGGCGCTTCCGGGGGCGGGCTACAAACCGGACTACAAGTCAAATAAAGAAGCCCCGCCGTCGCCCGTCCGACCCCAGGGTCATGACGCAACGCCCCGGAGGCCGGAGATTTACTCATGCAGCCCGCTCGTTCCCGCATCCTCTTCGTCTGCCTGTTGCAGAGCCTGGCCCTGGTTCTCCTGCTGGTCGGCGCCCGGCATGGCTGGCTGCCGCTGTACCTGGCCCTGCCGCTCGGCGTGGCGCTGCTCTGGTTGCCCTGGCTGCTTCCCGGCAACCGCACGGCGGTGGCGACCGTCGGCGAGCCCGACATCGCCCGGCTGGCTCGCGACCTGTCCCATAACACCAGCCAGAACGCCTTGTCGGCCGCCGGCGTGGCGTTCTCGGTGAAGCGCCTGGCGGAGAAGCTGCAATCCCAGCTCGACGCCGCCGAACAGATCGTCGGCAGCGCCGAAGTGATGATCCACACCGAGCGCGCCACCTCCAATCTGGCGCGCCAGGCCATGGACGCCGCCACCCGGGCGCGCGCCGGCAGCGACGAGGGCCAGGTGCTGCTGGCCTCGACCATCGAGCGCATGCATCGGCTCAGCGAGCGGATGGGCGCCAGCCGCGAGGCGATCGAGGCGCTGAACCAGCGCAGCGAGGACATCCAGCGGGTCACCCTGGTGATCCAGGGCATCGCCAGCCAGACCAACCTGCTGGCCCTCAACGCGGCCATCGAGGCGGCCCGCGCCGGCGAGCATGGGCGCGGCTTCGCGGTGGTTGCCGAAGAGGTGCGCGGCCTGGCCGGACGTACCGCCGAGGCCACCGAGGAAGTCGGCCAGATGGTCGCCGAGATCCAGCGCCAGACCAGCGAGGTGGTCGAGCAGATCCGCCAGCTTTCCGAAGAGTTGGGCGAAGGGGTCGGCCAGGTCGAGCTGACCGGTCGGCAACTGGAAGGCATTGCCGAACTGGCGGCCGGGGTGGAGAGCCAGATTACCGAGATCGCCCAGGGCGCCGAGATCAACCGCAGCCAACTCGCCAGCCTGTTCGCCGCGGTCGAGCAAGTGCGCGGCGACCTCAGCGCCAGCGAGGAACAGACCCTGCGCCTCGGCGAAGCCGCCAGCCAGTTGGAGAACCAGGCCGAGGTGATCAGCGAGCGCCTCGCCGAGGTCAGCCTGGACGCCTACCACCAGTCGGTCTACGACCTCGCCCGGGAGGGCGCGGCGGCTATCGCCGCTCGCTTCGAGGAGGACGTGCGCAGCGGGCGCATCGACCTCGACGACCTGTTCGACCGCAGCTACCAGCCGTTGCCCAATACCCAGCCGACCAAGTACCGGACCCGCTTCGACAGCTACACCGACCAGGTCCTGCCGGGCATCCAGGAGCAGTTGCTGGAGCGCAACCGCAACCTGGTGTTCGCCATCGCCTGTACCCCCGAAGGCTACGTGCCCACCCACAATCGCGCCTTCGCCCATCCGCCCAGCGGCGACCCGCAGACGGACGCGTTGCGCAGCCGCAGCAAGCGCCTGTTCAACGACCGCACCGGGATTCGCTGCGGCAGCCACCAGCAGCCGCTGTTGCTACAGACCTACACCCGTGACACCGGCGAGCTGATGCACGATCTTTCGGTGCCGATCTTCATCCACGGCAAGCACTGGGGCGGCCTGCGCCTCGGCTATCGGCCGGAGGGCGCGGAGCCGGGCAAGGCGGCCGCGCCGGCGGCGCAGGGGCTGAGCCTGGCCTTGAACGGCTAGCCGGCTGCGGCGATCAGGCCGCCGGCCACGGCGCAGGCGAGCACCACTTGCCAGGGCGGCGTCTTCCAGGCGAGCAGGGCCAGCAGGGCGAAGAGCAGCAGGGCGAAGTCGGCCGGGCGCAGGATGCCTTCGGTCCAGAGCGGCTGGTACAGCGCCGCCAGCAGCAGGCCGACCACCGCCGCGTTGACCCCGGCCAGCGTTGCCCGTACCCGCTGTTCGTGGCGCAGGCGTTCCCAGAATGGCAAGGCACCGGCGACCAGCAGGAACGACGGCAGGAAGATCGCCAGCAGGCACAGCAGCGCGCCGCTCCAGCCGTTCGGCGCCGGGCCCGAGGCTGCGCCGAGGAACGCGGCGAAGGTGAAGAGCGGGCCCGGTACCGCCTGGGCGGCCGCGTAGCCGGCGAGGAAGGTATCGCCGTCGACCCAGCCGTTGGGCACCACTTCCGCCTGTAGCAGCGGCAGCACCACATGGCCGCCGCCGAACACCAGCGAGCCGGCCCGGTAGAACGCATCGAGCAGGCGCAGCCAGTGTTCCGGCCAGAGGCGCGCGGCCAGCGGCAGGCAGACCAGCAGCACGGCGAACAGGGTGAGGAACAGCAGCGCGCCGCGGTAGCCAATGGCGATCGGCAGCCGCTCGTGGCCTTCCCCGGCTTCCGTTTTCAACAGGGCGAGGCCGGCCAGGCCGGCACCGGCGATCACCGCGACCTGGGCCCAGGCCGTGGGCCAGGCCAGCACGCTCGCGCAGGACAGCGCCATCAGCGCCAGGCGCGGGCGATCCGGACACAGGCTGCGGCCCATGCCCCAGACCGCCTGGGCCACCACCGCCACCGCGGCGATCTTCAGGCCATGCAGCACGCCCTCGGGCAACAGCGCGCCCCAGCGTCCCAGACCGAGAGCGAAGAGTACCAGCAGCAGCGCCGAGGGCAGGGTGAAACCGAGCCAGGCGGCGAGGGCGCCGGGGTAGCCGGCGCGGGCCAGGCCGAGGGCCATGCCAACCTGGCTGCTGGCGGGGCCGGGGAGGAACTGGCAGAGGGCGACCAGGTCGGCGTAGCTGCTTTCGCTCAGCCAGCCGCGGCGGCGGACGAACTCGTCGCGGAAATAGCCGAGGTGGGCGATGGGCCCGCCGAAGGCGCTGCAGCCCAGCTTGAGGAAGGCGAGGAACACCGCGAGGGCAGTGTCGGGATGGCGGCTGGCGGTTGGCATGCGAACTCCGGATGGCGGCTGCTGCGAGCATAGCCGCATCGCATGCACGGCGGGTTACAGCATCGGCATGTCCTGGGCGCGGCTGGCCAGGCGGTATTGTTCCGGCGTGGTGCCGGCCAGCCGGCGGAACATCGAGATGAACGCCGAGGGGCTGCTGTAGCCGAGGTCGAAGGCGATCTGCTGGATCCCCCTGCCGGCTTCCAGCGCCTCGATGGCCGCGAGGAAGCGCAGGCGTTGGCGCCATTCGCCGAAGGTCATGCCCAGTTCGCGCTGGCAGTGTCGGGCCAGGGTTCGCTCGGTGCTGTGCACCTGCTGCGCCCATTGCGCCAGCGAGCGGTTGTCGCCCGGCTCGGCCTGCAGTGCGTCGAGCACCTCGCGCAGCGCCGGGGTACGGCCGTAGGGCAGGTAGTCGTCGTGGGGCTGGGCGCATTCCAGCTGGTCCATGACGACCCGGGCCAGGCGCAGGTCCTGCGCCGAGGTCGGCAGGTTGACCCCGCGCTCGGCGAAGTCCGAGAGGATCGCCTTGAGGATCGCGCTGATCGCCAGGGTGCAGGGTGTCGCCGGCAGGCGTCGTGACAGCTCGGTGGAGAGGTACAGCGAGCGGTAGACGATGGCCTGGCTGTTGTAGCAGCTGTGCACCCGCTCCGGTGGTATCCATACCGCGTATTGCGGAGGCGAGAGGAAGCGCTGGCCGTCGATCTCCAGCTGCATCACGCCATGGGCTGCATAGTTGAGCTGGCCCCAGGCGTGGGTGTGCGGCGGCGAATGGGTGTCGGCGCCGAACTCGTCATAGCGGAAATAGACGTCGAAAGACTGCCCCTGGAGATCGGGAAGGCGCAGCAGGGTGGTGGTCGACATGTCCGAACCTACGGGTGGTTTGTCTGGAATTCATTATACGTCTGTATTCGGACTGGCTCAGAATGGCCGCATATTCCTTTTTCATAGTGCGGAACCCTCATGCAATACCTGTTTCCCCTGCTGGCCGTGTTCATCTGGGCCGGCAACACCGTCGTCAACAAGCTCGCCGTGGGGATCATCCAGCCCGCCGAGATCGGTTTCTTCCGCTGGCTGCTGGTCGGCCTGGCGCTGACGCCCTTCATGCTCGGCCCGGTGCTGCGCAACCGCCGCTACATCCTCGCCAACCTCGGCAAGTTCGTGGTCCTCGGCCTGCTCGGCATGGCCGTCTACCAGAGCCTGGCCTACTACGCGGCGGCGCTGACCAGCGCCACCAACATGGGCATCATCCTGTCGCTGATGCCCCTGATGTCGCTGGGCCTGGCCAGCAGCATCCTGGCCCACCGGCTGAACGCCGGGGCGCTGCTCGGCGCGCTGGTGTCGCTGGCCGGCGTGGTGCTGGTGATCTCCCAGGGCCATCTCGGCGCTTTGCTGGAGCATGGAGTGAACCTCGGCGACGCGATGATGATCGTCGCCACCCTGGCCTATGCGGTGTACAGCGTGCTGCTGAAGAAATGGAGCCTGAAGCTGCCGGCCATGCAACTGCTCTACCTGCAGGTGCTGGTGGCGATCCTCGCCCTGCTGCCGCTGTACCTGCTGTCGCCGCGCACCGGCCTGAACGCCGCCAACCTGCCGCTGGTGCTGTACGCCGCGCTGTTCGCCTCGATCGTCGCCGCGCTGGCCTGGATGCACGGTGTCGCCCGTCTCGGGCCGAGCCGGATGGCGCTGTTCTTCAACCTGCTGCCGATCATCACCGCCTGCATCGCCACCCTGGTGCTCGGCGAGCGCCTGACCGTCCATCACCTGGTCGGCGGCGCGCTGACCCTGGCCGGGGTCCTTCTGGCCGAGTTCTGGCAGCGCCGCCCGGCCCGCCTGCGCTCGGCAACCTGCTGATTTCCCGGCAACTTCCTCGCGATTACGGCGCACGGAGGCGCCGCCACTGGCTATCATAGGCAGCGCTCCCCGCGCGGGAGCCGAGCCGTGCCAGCCTGGAAGAGGAAGAATCGTGGTCGAAGTGTTTTCCGTGCAGGATGGGCTGGACGCCGAGCGCGCCCTGCTCGACGAGGTGTGTGGCGGTGCCCGCGAGCATGGCCTGTTGCTCTGGCAGCCGTGCGATCGGGCGCTGGTCATGCCGCGCCGGATGGAGCGCCTGGAAGGGTTCGCGCCGGCCAGCGCAGCGGTCGCCGAACGCGGCTGGCCGGTGCTGCTGCGCGATACCGGCGGCGAGCCGGTGCCGCAATCGCCGGGCGTGCTGAACATCGCCCTGTCCTATGCGCTGGGGCCCGGCGACAACGAGCAGACCCGTATCGAAACCGCCTACCTGCGGCTGTGCCAGCCGATCTGCGACTGGCTCCGCGAGCGCGGCCTGGACGCCGGCGTGGGCGCCGTGGCCGGTTCCTTCTGCGACGGCCGCTACAATGTCACCCTGGATGGGCGCAAGCTCGCCGGGACCGCACAACGCTGGCGGCGCAACGGCGCCGGCCGGCCGGTGGTGCTGGCGCACGCGGCGCTGCTGGTCGGCGCCGAGCGCGAGGAGATGGTCGAGGTGGTCAACACCTTCACCCGCCGTTGCGCCAGTGCCCCGGATTGCCAGGCGGACAGCCATCTCGGCCTGAGCGAGCGCTGGAGCGATTTCCGCATGGCCGACAGCCTCGAACTGGAACGACGCTTCGTCGCCGCCCGATCCTGACCTCTTTCGCCAGAGCCTTGCGCCAGGAATAGCCGTACCGATGCCAGAACCCTTGGGAACCACCGCCCTCACGCCCGGATTCATGATCGTCCACGGCAATCGCCTGGACGACCTGCGCGACCTCGCCGTTTCCTGGATGCGCCGCTATCCGCTGGCGCCGCTGGAAAGCGAGCGGGTCCTGGTGCACAGCAACGGCATCGCCCAATGGTTGAAGCTGGCATTGGCCGAAGATCCCCGCGAGGACGGCGGCGGCGGTGGCGGCATCGCCGCGGCGCTGGAGGTGCAGTTGCCGGCGCAGTTCCTCTGGCAGGCCTATCGCGCGGTGCTGGGCCGCGAAAGCATTCCCGAGGTTTCCGAACTGGACAAGGCGCCGCTGACCTGGCGCCTGATGCGTCTGCTTCCCGGATTGCTGGAGCGTCCCGAGTTCCGCACCCTGCAACGTTTCCTCGCCGACGATGCCGACCTGCGCAAGCGTCATCAACTGGCCGAGCGCCTGGCCGACCTGTTCGACCAGTACCAGGTCTATCGCGGCGACTGGCTCGACGATTGGAGCCAGGGCCGCGACCAGTTGCGCACGGCGAACGGGCAGGCGCGCCCGCTCGGTGCCGACGAGCGCTGGCAGGCCGAATTGTGGCGCGCGCTGCTCGCCGACGTCGGTGCCGATAGCCTGGCCCGCAGCCGCTCCGGCGTGCACCGGCGCTTCATCGAGGCGCTGCGCTTCGCCAGCGCGGCGCCGCGCGCGTTGCCGCGACGAGTAGTGGTGTTCGGGATTTCCTCGATGCCGGCGCAGACCCTCGAGGCACTGGCCGCCCTGGCCAGGTTCAGCCAGGTGCTGCTCTGCGTGCACAACCCCTGTCGCCACCACTGGGCCGACATCGTCGCCGACAAGGACCTGTTGCGCCACGAGTACCGCCGCCAGCAGCGCCGCGCCGGCGTCCCCGCCGACCTCGACGAGGACCGCCAGCACCAGCATGCCCAGCCGTTGCTGGCGGCCTGGGGCAAGCAGGGCCGCGACTACATCAACCTGCTCGACAGCTACGACGACCCGGACAGCTATCGGAACCTGTTCGGCGAGGTCAACGGCGGGCGCATCGACCTGTTCAGCGAGGAGGCCCCGCACGGGCTGCTCGGCCAGTTGCAGGACGATATCCTCGAACTGCGCCCGTTGGCGGAAACCCGCGAGCACTGGCCGCCGGTGGCGCCGCGGAGTGACGCCTCGATCCGCTTCCATGTGGCCCACAGCGCGCAGCGCGAAGTGGAGATCCTCCACGACCAGTTGCTCGCCCGCTTCAACGCCGATCCGAGCCTGAAGCCGCGCGACGTGATCGTCATGGTCCCCGACATCAACGCCTACGCGCCGCACATCGAGGCGGTGTTCGGCCAGGTGCCGCGCGACGACCAGCGCTTCATTCCCTATACCCTGGCCGACCAGGGACAGCGCGGTCGCGAGCCGCTGCTGATCGCCCTGGAGCACCTGCTGAAACTGCCCGACAGCCGTTTCGCCGTGAGCGAGATCCTCGACCTGCTGGACGTCCCGGCATTGCGCCGGCGTTTCGGCGTCGACGAGGCCGACCTGGCGACCCTGCACCGCTGGATCGAAGGCGCCGGCGTGCGCTGGGGGCTGGATGCCGCGCAGCGCGAGCGTCTCGGCCTGCCAGCGGGACTGGAGGGCAACAGTTGGCGCTTCGGTCTGCGGCGCATGCTGCTCGGCTACGCGGTCGGCGAAGGCGCGGCCCTGCAAGGCATCCAGCCCTACGATGAGGTCGGTGGCCTGGACGCCGCCCTGGCAGGCCCGCTGGCTGTGCTGCTGGAGCGCCTCGAGGTGGCCTACGCGGAGCTGGCCGAACCGGCCACCCCGGCGCAGTGGGGCGAGCGCCTGCAGGCCCTGCTCACGGTGTTCTTCGAGGCCCACGACGAGCGCGACGAACTGCTCCTCACCCAGCTCCTGCAACTGCTTGAGCGCTGGCAGGAACACTGCGCCTGTGCGGTCTTCGCCGAGCCGCTGCCGATCAGCGTGATACGCGAGGCCTGGCTCGGCGGCCTGGACCAGGGCGGCCTGAACCAGCGCTTCCTGGCTGGCGCGGTGAGTTTCTGCACGTTGATGCCGATGCGCGCGATCCCGTTCCGGCTGGTCTGCCTGCTTGGCATGAACGATGGCGACTACCCCCGCCAGCAGTCGCCGCTGGATTTCGACCTGATGCGCAACGACTACCGCCCCGGCGACCGCTCGCGGCGCGAGGACGACCGCTACCTGCTGCTCGAGGCGCTGCTCTCGGCGCGCGAGCAACTCTACGTGAGCTGGGTGGGGCGGAGTATCCGCGACAATGGCGAGCGGCCGCCCTCGGTGCTGATCGGCCAGTTGCGCGATCACCTGGTGGCCGGCTGGCGCCTGGACTCGGACGGCGATGGCGAGGCGCTGCTGCGTGCCCTGACCCAGGAGCATCCGCTGCAGCCGTTCAGCCGCCGGTATTTTCACGATGCGCCGGAGCAGGGCGTCGATGGCCTGTTCACCTACGCCCGCGAGTGGCGCGAGGTCCATCGCGAGGACGAGATCGGCGCTCCCGACGCCGAAGCGCCCCTGGCGCCGCTGGAGCTGGAGGGCGCGCTGGGGCTGCGAGCGCTGGCGGAGTTCCTCGCCAACCCGGTGAATGCGTTCTTCCAGCAGCGGCTCAAGGTGCGTTTCGACGACGAGCAATTGACCGGCAACGACGAAGAGCCTTTCGAACTGGACGCGCTGGACAACTGGAAGCTGCAATTCGAGCTGACCGAACGCATGAAGCGCTGGGTCGAGCGGGACTGGGATGCCGAGGGCCTGCCGGTGCAGTTGCAGGCCCAGGTCGAGCGACTGCGGCGACAGGGTCGCCTGCCGCTGGCGGCGTTCGGCGAGTTCTCCGCGCGCCATTTGCTGCAACCGCTGCCCGACCTGCTCTGGCGCTACCGCCAGGAAATCGAGCGCTGGCCGGAGGCGGTCGAGCAGCAGCAGGAGTTGCGCCATCGCCATCCGTCCGGGCTGGAGCTGGAGGACTGGCTCGGCGGCTTGCGTCGCGACGCTTCCGGGCGCCTGGCGCGCCTGCAATTGCTCAGCGGCAAGCTCCATGAGGGGCGCAGCTTCAAGTGGCACAGCCTGGTACGCCACTGGTTGCAGCACCTCGCCCTGCAACGTCTCGGCCAGCCGGTGAGCAGCGTGCTGGTGAGCCAGACCGGCACCCTGGAGATTCCGCCGCTGCCGAGCGAGCGCGCCGGCGAGTACCTCGACCAGTTGATCGACGCCTGGCTCCAGGGCATGCGCCAGCCGTTGCCGCTGGCCTGCCGGACCGCTTTCGCCTGGCTCGCCAGTGGTGGCGCCGCAGAGCCCGAGAAAGCCATGCGCGAGGCGCGCAAGCGCTACGAGGGAGGGTTCGGCATGGGGGGCGAGGTGGACGCCTCGCCGGCGCTGGCTCGGGTCTATCCGGACTTCGACCGGCTGCTCGCCAGCGGTGAGTTCGCGCACTGGGCCGAGCAGCTCTACGCGCCGCTGCTGGCTGCCCTGGGACGTGGCGCGGAGGAGCAGGCATGAGCCAGCAGCAGATGCCCGTGGCCCTCGATCCGCTGGATTTCCCGTTGCACGGCAGCCGCCTGATCGAGGCCAGCGCCGGTACCGGCAAGACGTTCACCATCGCCCTGCTATACGTACGCCTGGTCCTCGACCATGGCGGCGAGAACGCTTTCGGCCGGCCGCTGAGCCCGCCGGAAATCCTCGTGGTGACCTTCACCGATGCGGCGACCCAGGAACTCCGCGAGCGTATCCGCAGCCGCCTGGGCGAAGCGGCGCGTTGTTTCGCCGAGCCGCAGGAGCGCCACGACGGCCTGCTGGTCGCGTTGCGCCAGCAGTATCCCGCCGAGCGCTGGCCGGGCTGCGCGCGCCTGCTGCGCCTGGCCGCGGAGTGGATGGACGAGGCCGCGGTATCGACCATCCACAGTTGGTGCTACCGGATGCTGCGCGAGCACGCCTTCGACAGCGGCAGCCTGTTCACCCAGAACCTGGAAACCGACCAGAGCGAATTGCTCGCCGAAGTGGTGCGGGACTACTGGCGGCGCAACTTCTACGGCCTGACGGCTCCGGCGGCGCAAGCCGTGGCCAGTTGCTACAGTGGGCCGGAGGCGCTGGGCAAGGCCTTGCAGCCGCTGCTGGCGCGGCAGGACGCCGACTTCCGCTACGCCGACCAGGCGCTGAGTGCGCCCGAGTCACTGGCAGCCTTGCTGGAGCAGGGCGGCGACTGGTATCGCCAGCTCGACCAACTGGACGCGCAGGCCCGCGCCGCCTGGCGCGCAGCGCGCGTCGAACTGGAAGCGCTGCTGCGCGACCTGCGTCCCTACCTGAACGGCAACAGCTATCGCGGCAAGGACAGCGACGAGACCTTCGACGCCTGGCTGCAAGCGTTGGCGGACTGGAGCGAGGGCGGCGAGCAGCCGGCCAACCTGGGCAAGTTCGGCCAGACCCGGATCAAGCTCACCGCCAAGCGCGTGGCGCCCGAGCATGCCGCGCTAAGGGCCATCGACGCCTGGGCCGCGCATCAGGAAGAGCGTCCCGATCTCGCTCCCCACCTGTTGTTGCACGCGCTGGGCGAAGTCGGGCGCGAACTGGAGGTCGAGAAGCAGCGGCGTGCCGAGATCGGCTTCGACGACCTGCTCAGCCGCCTCGACCGCGCCTTGCAGGGGCCTGGTGGCGAGCGCCTGGCGCAATTGATCCGCGAGCAGTTCCCGGTGGCGCTGATCGACGAGTTCCAGGATACCGACCCGGTGCAGTACCGGATCTTCGAGCGTATCTACCGGATCGCCGCCGATCCCGGCGAGCCCCAGGCGCGGGAGACCGGCCTGTTCATGATCGGCGACCCCAAGCAGGCGATCTACGCCTTCCGCGGTGCCGACATCCATACCTACCTGCGCGCCCGCGAGGCCACTCGCGGGCGGCATTACACCCTCGGCAAGAACTTCCGCTCGACCGCCGCCATGGTGGCGGCCGCCAACCGCTGCTTCGCCTTCGCCGAAGAGCATCCGCGCGGCGCCTTCCGTTTCGCCCGCGAGGGGCTGGAAAACCCGGTGCCGTTCCATGCGGTGGACGCCCAGGGGCGCGCCGAACGTTTGTTGATCGACGGTGCCGAGGCGCCGGCGATGACGTTCTGGAACCTTGACGCCGAAGCCGGCGTGCTCGGCTCCGCGGCGTATCGCCAGGAAATGGCCGAGCGCAGCGCCAGCGCCATCCGCCGCTGGCTGAGCCTGGCCGACCTGGGCCGCGCCGGCTTCGCCGACGAGCAGGGCGGCTGGCGGGCGTTGCGCCCGGCGGATATCGCCATCCTCGTCCGCGGTCGCGCCGAGGCCGAGGCGATCCGTAGCGCGTTGGCGGCGCGGCGTCTGGCCAGCGTCTACCTGTCCGACCGCGACTCGGTGTTCGACAGCCAGGAAGCCGCCGACCTGCTGCACTGGCTGCGCGCCTGCGCCGACCCCGGTGCCGATGCGCTGCTGCGGGTCGCCCTGGCTACCCGCAGCCTGCACCTGGACTGGGCGACCCTGGAACGATTGAACCAGGACGAACTGTTCTGGGAACGGATGGTCCTGCGCTTCCGCGACTATCGCCGGTCCTGGCAGGCCCAGGGCGTATTGCCGATGCTGCGGCGCCTGCTCGCCGACTTCGAACTGCCGGCGCGCCTGCTGCGGCATGCCGATGGCGAGCGCAGCCTGACCAACCTGCTGCACCTGGCCGAGTGGCTGCAGCGCGCGGCGGTGGAGCTGGACGGCGAGCACGCGCTGATCCGTCATCTGGCCGAGCAGGTGCAGAGTCCGGGGAGCGAAGAGATCCTCCGCCTGGAAAGCGACGCCGACCTGATCAAGGTGGTGACCATCCACAAGTCCAAGGGGCTGGAATACCCCTTGGTGCTGCTGCCCTTCATCTGCAGCTGGAGGGAGCTGGACGGCAACAGCGGCGCGCCGGCGAGTTTCCACGAGGATGGCGCTGCAGGGCGGGTCATCGAGCTGGCGCGGCGCAAGGAGCAGGCTGCGCGGGCCTACGAGCAGGCCAACGACGAGCGCCTCGGCGAAGACATGCGCCTGCTCTACGTGGCCCTGACCCGCGCTCGCCATTCGGTGTGGCTGGGCATCGCGCCGCTGGTGGCGAGCAACAGCAAGTCGCCGGAGTTGCACAAGGGGGCTCTGGGCTACCTGCTTGCCGGCGGCGCGACCATCGGCAGCGATGGCCTCGGCCAATGCCTCGCCGCGCTGCGCGGCGAGTGCCGGGAGATCGTCGTCGAGCCGGCCCCCGAGGCGGACGCCGAACGCTATGTTGCAGGGCGCGGCCAGGGCCTTGGGCAGGCCCGCGAAACCCGCCGCAGCAGCCGCGAGAAGTGGTGGGTCGCCAGCTATTCCGGCCTGCAATTGCAGGCCTCCGCCGGGCTGGACGATGACGAGGCGTTGGAGAGCGACGAATCGCAGGAGCCGATCAGCGCCGAGGAAGCCACCTTCCACGAAGAAGGCCGTTCCGCCGAACAGCCGCCGGTCGCGCACGCCAGCGAGATGCGCGACGACCTGCATCGCTTCCCGCGCGGACCGGCTCCCGGCACCTTCCTCCACGGGCTGCTCGAATGGGCCGGCCGCGAAGGCTTCGATGTGGCGCGCGCCGATGCCCAGCGGCGCCGCGAACTGGTCGCGCGACGCTGCGACCTGCGGGGCTGGAAGGACTGGGCCGAACCGCTCGATCTGTGGCTGGAACAGTATCTCGCCGAACCGCTGCGCTGGCCCGGTGGCGAAACCAGCCTGGCCGGGCTGGTCGCCTACCAGGTGGAAATGGAGTTCTGGTTCGCCACCCACCAGGTCCAGGCCGAGGCGATCGACGCCCTGGTCCGGCGCCATACCCTTGGCGGCGCGGCGCGTCCGACGCTGGCGCCGACCCTGCTGAACGGCATGTTCAAGGGCTTCGTCGACCTGGTCTTCGAGCACCAGGGGCGTTTCTACGTGGCCGACTACAAGTCCAACTGGCTGGGCGCCGACGATGGCGCCTACAGCCCGGAAGCGATGACCGCCGCGGTGCTGGAGAACCGTTATGACCTGCAGTACGTGTTGTACCTGCTGGCCCTGCACCGGCAGTTGAAGGCGCGCCTGCCCGACTACGACTACGACCGCCACATGGGCGGCGCCGTGTACCTGTTCCTCCGCGGCGCCCGCGCGGCGACCCAGGGCCTGCACTTCGAGCGCCCGCCGCGGGAATTGATCGAACGCCTGGACGCGCTGTTCAGCGGCCAGCCGGGAGCCGAGCGATGAATCCGACCCTCAAGCAACTGGCCGGCGAAGTCCGCGATGGCCGCGACGACCAGGTAGCGCAACCGCTGGCGGCACGCCACGACCTGCTGCGCCAGCTCGACCTGTGGGTGGCGCGCGGCTGGCTGCGGGCGCTGGACCGGGCGTTCGTCGCCTTCCTCGTCGAGTTGCAGCCGCAGGCCGATCCCCGGGTGCTGCTGGCGGCAGCGCTGACCAGCCACCAACTGGGCCACGGGCACGTCTGCCTGGACCTGGAGGCGACCCTCGGTACGCCTGACGCGGCACTGTCGCTGCCGCCGGAAGGCGACGAAGGCCGCGATGTGCTGCTGCCGTCGCAACTGCTGCGCGGCGTGCGCCTCGACGCCTGGCGCGAGGCCCTGGCGGCGTCATCGCTGGTGGAGGTGGTCGACGAGCGCCCAGGCGATCCCGAGCCGAGCGAGACGGCGACCTCGCCGCTGGTGCTTTGCGCTCAGCGTCTCTACCTGCGTCGTTATTGGCGGCACGAGCTGGAGATCGCCCTGGCCCTGCGCGAGCGCCTGGGTCGGCAGGCGCCCCTGGCCGCAGACCTGGCGCCGCGCCTGGCCGCGCTGTTCGCGCAGGCGCCGACGGAAGACGGCCAGCGCGTCACCGACTGGCAGAAGCTGGCCTGTGCCCTGGCGGCCCGCGGCTATTTCAGCCTGATCACCGGCGGTCCCGGTACCGGCAAGACCACCACCGTGGTGCGCCTGCTCGGTCTGCTCCAGGCACCGGCGGTAGCCGCCGGCCAGCCGCTGCGCATCCGCCTCGCGGCACCCACCGGCAAGGCCGCGGCGCGTCTCTCCGAGTCCATCGGCCAGCAGGTCCGGGCCCTGCCGCTGGCGGAAGACGTGTTGCAGGCGATCCCCGCCGAGGTCACTACCCTGCACCGTCTGCTCGGCAGCCGTCCGGATACCCGGCACTTCCGCCACCACCGGGACAACCCTTTGGCGCTGGACGTGCTGGTGGTGGACGAGGCCTCGATGATCGACCTGGAAATGATGGCCAGCCTGCTCGATGCGCTACCGCCGCAGGCGCGCCTGATCCTGCTCGGCGACAAGGACCAGTTGGCCTCGGTAGAGGCCGGCGCGGTGCTCGGCGATCTCTGCCGGGATGCCGAGGAGGGCTGGTACAGCGCCGAGACCCGCGCCTGGTTGCAGCGGGTCAGCGGCGAAACCTGGCAGGGCTTGCGCGAAGGTTCGGCGCAGGCGCATCCGCTGGCGCAACAGACCGTCATGCTGCGGCATTCCCGGCGCTTCGGCGCGAGCAGCGGGATCGGGCGCCTGGCGCGGTTGGTCAACCGGCAACAGGCCGGCGACGCGCGCGCGCTGCTGGACAGTCCGCCCGCCGACCTCTTCGACCTGCGCCTGCGCGGGGAGCGCGATGCAGCCTTCGCCCGGCTGTTCGTCGACGGTCATCCGCAGGCGCCGGGCACGCCGTACGGCTACCGGCACTACCTGCAACGCCTGGCCGAAGGCCGCCCGGCCGCCGGACTGGCGCTGGAGGATGGCGCCTGGGAGCGCTGGGCGCAGTCGGTACTGACGGCTTTCGACGCCTTCCGCCTGCTCTGCGCGCTGCGCCGCGGCCCATGGGGCGTGGAAGGACTGAACCAGCGGGTGGCGGCGGAACTGCTGCGCCTTGGCCTGATCGAGGCCGATCACGGCTGGTACGAGGGGCGGCCGGTACTGGTGACGCGCAACGACTACAGCCTGGGGCTGATGAACGGCGATATCGGCATCGCCCTGCGCCTGCCCGAGCGCAACGACGACGGCAGCCTGCGCTTCGCGCTGCGCGTGGCCTTCCCGCGCAACGACGGTAGCGGCGGCGTGCGCTTCGTCCTGCCGAGCCGCCTGGTCGAGGTGGACACCGTGTTCGCCATGACCGTGCACAAGTCGCAGGGTTCGGAGTTCGCCCATACCGCGCTGGTCCTGCCGGACGCGCTGAACCCGGTGCTGACCAAGGAGCTGGTGTACACCGGTATCACCCGCGCCCGCGACTGGTTCAGCCTGGTGGAAAGCCTGCCCGGGGTGTTCGAGGAAGCAGTGCGGCGCAAGGTACGCCGGCTCAGCGGGCTGATGCTGCATCTGCGGCCGGAAAGGGAAGAGCAGCCGCCGCATGCTCCGGGTGAACAGACCGAGCTGCCGTTCTGACGTGCCGCCCGGGCGGTCGGTTCAGCCGACCACCTTCAGGCTGCTCATGCCGTTGCCCTCGCGCTGGACCCGCACTTGGACCGGGATCCGTTCGTGCATTTCCTGGACGTGGGAAATCACCGCCACCTTGCGCCCTTGGGCCTGCAGGTTGTCCAGGGCATCCATCGCCAGTTGCAGGGATTCCGGGTCGAGGCTGCCGAAGCCTTCGTCGATGAACAGCGACTCGATGCGCAGCTTGCTCGATGCCATCGAGGCCAGGCCGAGCGCCAGGGCCAGGGAAATCAGGAAGGTCTCGCCGCCGGAGAGCGAATACACCGAGCGCAGTTCGTCGCCCATCTCGGTGTCCACCACCAGCAGGCCCAGTTCGCTGCCGCCGCGCTGCAGGCGGTAGCGCCGCGCCAACTGGCGCAACTGCACGTTGCTGTGCTGCACCAGCAGGTCGAGGTTGTAGCCCTGGGCGATGCGGCGGAACTTGTCGCCGCTGGACGAACCGATCAGTTCGTTCAGGCGGCCCCATCTGCGGAACTCGGCGCGGGCTCGCTCCAGCTCGGCAAGCAGCGCCTGGCTCTGCTCGCGGCGCTGGTTGTCGGCCTGCAACTGGCTGTAGGTATCCAGGTAGGCCTGTTCGCTGGTGGCCAGGCGTTCGCGCTGTTGCCGCAGGTTGTCTTCCAGCGCCTCGCGGTCGGTTTCCGGCCGCTGCCGGCGATGCTGGAGCAGTTGCGCCTGGCGCTCTGCTTCCAGTGTCTGCTGGCGGGTGATCTCCTCTTGCAGTCGCTGCAATTGCTCCCGCCATTGCGTCGCCTGTTCCTCGGAAAGGCCGAGCAGGGCGTCGAGGCGGCTGTCGTCGAGGTTGTCCTGGCGTTCGCGCCAGACCTGCCAGTCGGCCTGCAGGCGCTGGAACTCCTCCTGTTGGCGCTTGCGTTGCTGCTGCAGGTGTTCCAGGGCTTCGGCGAGTCGCAGTTGTTCCTCGCGCAGCGAATCCAGGGGCGCCTGGAGCGTCTCGACGGCGCTCTGCGCCGCTTGCGCGGCGTGCTCCAGCGATAGCTGCCAGTCCTGGGCGCAGGCGTGCTGGCCCAGGTGAGCGCCGAGGCGTCCGTTCAGCTCGGCGAGTTCCGCCTGGGCCCTTTCCTCTGCCTGGCGGGCTTCGTTGCGTTGCTCGTCGCTTTGCTTCAGTTGCCAGCTTGATTCATCGCAGCGCTGCTTGAGCTCCTGCAGACGCTGTTCGACCTGCTGAAGCCGCGCCTGTTGCTGCCGGCGTTGCTCGATGGACTCGCCGAGGGCCTGGAAAGTCCGCTGCGGATCTGCCTGCCAGCGCTGCCAGTGCTCGTCGGAGAGCAATGGGCGCAATTGCTGGCTGTCCTCCTCGACCTGCTGCTGCAAATGTTCGTAGCGCTGCCGTTGTTCCGTCAGCGCCTGCTGGCGCTGTTGCAGGATCGTCTCGGCGGCGCGCAGTTCCTGCTGCAATTGCTGGGTCTGGCGCTGGCGGGCGATCAGCCGGTCGAAGTCTCGTTGGCACTGCTGGCGCTGCTCTGCCAGGTCGTCCAGGCGTTGTGCCAGCCACTCCAACTGCGCGGACGGCTGCAGGAGTCGCAGTTCTTCCGGCAGC
Source organism: Pseudomonas sp. KBN12P06040 (assembly GCF_037574965.1). NCBI lineage: Bacteria > Pseudomonadati > Pseudomonadota > Gammaproteobacteria > Pseudomonadales > Pseudomonadaceae > Pseudomonas > Pseudomonas sp. KBN12P06040. Next base: position 4,871,973 of record NZ_JBBELS010000001.1, on the reverse strand, counting down.
GTCCATTGCTCCAGTTGCCGATCGAGCGCGGCCAGTTGGCCAGTCAGTTCCTGCTGCTCCTGGCGACTCTGGTTGAGTCTTTCCCGCTGGCTGGAATAGCCCTCGCGCAGACCGACCAGGGTCTGTCGCAGCCGCTCGAGGGACTGCTCGGCGCGGACCTGCTCCTGGTCGTCGTGTTCATCGAGGGCGGCGAGCAGTTGCTCGGACTGGTGATAGGGATGCTCCTGGCTGCCGCAGACCGGGCAGGCCTCGCCGTCCACCAGGCCGGCGCGCAGTTGCTCGACGCTGGCGCTGCGGGCCAGACGTCGGCGCTGGAGCAACTCGCGGGTGACCTCCAGGGCCTGCTCCGCCGCCTTCACCTGCTCGGCGCATTGGCTGCCTTGTCGCTTCAGGTCGAGCAATGCCTGCTCCTGCTCGACCATACGCTGGTCGAGTTCGCCCAGGCGTCGAGCCAGACCGGCGCGTTGGTCGAGGACCTGTTGCCATTCCTTGTGGAGCGCTTGTTGTCGTTCCAGGCTATCGGTCTGCCGGCGCAATTCGTCCAGGCGTGCCGCCAGGTCGTCCGGCTCGCTGCCATGGAGGGCGGTCCATTGCGCCTGCAAGCGTTCGAGCGGTTCCCCGGCGTGGGCCAGGGATTTTTCCAGCTCGGGGAGCTGCGCCTGGCTTTCGAGCGCGCGCTGGCGACGTTGCACGAAGGCGGCGAGCTGGCCCTGGTGGGTCGCCCAGGCGTCGCCGAGCGCGGCGAGAGCCTGGCTGTCGCGCAATGCCGCCTGCAGTTGCGCCTGTTCCGCGACATGGCGCTGCTGCTCCATATCCAGTTGCCGAGCGGCGTCGCTTTGCTGGGCGTGGCGCTGGTTCGATTGCCGATGGAGTTCCTGTCGCTCGGCCAGCGTTCGCTCCAGGCGCCTGGCCTCGCTCTCCAGCTGGAAAGCCTCGCGCAACGGCGCCTGGGCCTGACGCAGATGGTTGTCGGCCTGGGCCTGGCGCTCGCGCGCCTCCTGCACGCGGGCCTGCAATCCTTGCAAGCGCTCGGCGCCCGCGGCTTGCTGCTCGGTGCGCTGCCGCTGCTGCTGCTCGGAGTGCCGGAGTTCCTGCTCGAGTTGCTTCAGGCGTTCGATCAGTCCGCGAACCGGAGCCAGGCGCTCCAGCCATTGCAGGGTTTCCCGCTCCGTCGCCAGGGCGTCCCAGGCCTGCCTGGCCTCGGCCAGTTGGCCTTGTGCGTGCTCGCAGGATTGCAGCAGCCGCTGCTCCTCGGTGAACCATTGTTGCTGGCCTTCCAGACGTTGCAGTGCCTGTTGCTCCTGGAGACGCGCCTGGGCGTGGGATTCCAGCGCCGCCTCGAGCCCGGCCCGGGCCTGCTCGGCCAGCGGCAGGCTGCCTTCCAGGCGTTGCTCGAGTTGCTTGCGCTGCTCGTCGGCCTGGCTGGCGCGCTGGTAGGCGGCTTTGCTCAACTGACTGTACAGGCCGGTGTCGGTGAGTTTCTCCAGCAATGCGCCGCGGTCGTTGTCGCTGGCCTTGAGGAAGGCGCTGAATTCGCTCTGGGCCAGCAGCACGGCGCGAGTGAACTGGGCGAAGTTGAGGCCGAGCTTCTGCTCCAGCTGTTCGCGGAACTCGCTTTTCTTGTTCGCTGCCAGCATTTGCTGGGTCTCCAGGTCCTGGAGGCTCTGCTGGCTCTTTTGCAAGGCGCCGTCCGCCTTGTCCCGGGAGCGCCGGGTTTCCCAGCGGGCGCGATAGCGGTGGCCGTCGATGCCGACGAAATCCACTTCGGCGTAGCCGCTGGCGCAACCGCGGCGCAGCAGGTTGCGTTCGTCGTTGCTGGACAGCTCGTTCCGGCCATCGGGAACCTTGCTGCTGGCCGAAGTGCTTTCCAGCCGCGGCGTGCTGCCGAACAGGGCCAGGCACAGGGCGTCCAGTACGGTGCTCTTGCCGGCGCCGGTCGGGCCGGTGATGGCGAACAGGCCGGCGCTGGACAGCGGTTCGCGGGTGAAGTCGATTTCCTGCTCGCCAGCGAGGGAGGCAAGGTTCTTCAGGCGGATGGCGAGAATCTTCATGGAGCGGCTTATTTCCCCGGGGGTTCTTCGGTGGCCAGTTCGACGCTTTGCAGCAGGCTGGCGAAGTCATCCAGCGCCTGCGCATCCGGGCCGGAGCCATAGGCGCTTTCCCAGGCGCGGCTGAACAGTTCCTGGGGGTTGAGTTGGTCGAGCCCGAGCAGCGGCGCCTGTTCTTCGTCGCGGCGCTGGTATTCGCTGGCGATGCGCACCAGGCGGCAAGCCTTGCCCTGCAAGGCGCTCTCGACCTGCTGGCGCAGGTCCGGTTGCGGTTGATCCAGCATGACGCGGACTTCCAGCCAGGGCCGCTGTTCGTTCAGCAGGTCGGCCTCGGCCAGTTCGCCGATTCGATCGAGCACCTCGCCAAGAGGCGCGGGGCCGATGCGCAACAGTTCCACCGCGCGTGGCACCGGGAGACTCTGCACATCCTTCAGGCGCTCACCTTCCAGGGTGACGAGGAGGACCTGGTGGCGATAGTTCACTTCGGCGAAGGACAGCGGCAGCGGCGAGCCGCTATAGCGAATGCGCTCCTGTCCGGCGACTTTCTGTGGCTTGTGCAGATGACCGAGGGCTACGTAGGCGATCTGCTCCGGAAACAGGCTGGCGGGCAGCGCTTCGACGTTGCCGATGATCAGGTTTCGCTCGGAGTCTTCGGAAACCGCGCCGCCGGCCATGTGTGCGTGGCTGACGGCGACCAGTGCCTGTCCCGGCTTGCGACAGGCTTGCGCGGCGGCAACCAGGCGTTCGTGCACCTGGCGGATACCGGCCAGGTAATCGTCGCCGAGCCCGCCTCCGGTGACTTCGGCGGGACGCAGGAAGGGCAGGGCCAGGCACCAGGCGGCGACCTGGCCATCCGCGTCGTGCAGGGGCAGCAGCAGGCGATCGCTATCGAGGCTTTCGTCTATCCAGCCGATCCGGCCAATGGCATGGGCGTTCAGTCGTTTCATCAGCGGAGCGGGCAGTTCGATGCGCGCGCCGGAGTCGTGGTTGCCTGCGATCATCACGATCTCCAGCCGCGGCAGCCGCCGATGGGCGCTGACGATGAAGTCGTAGAGGCGCTCCTGGGCTTTGAGCGGTGGATTGATCGTGTCGAAGATATCGCCCGCGATCAGCAGGACATCGGCGCGCTGCTCTTCCAGCTGGCGCAGCAGCCAGTCGAGGAAGCGCGCGTGTTCATGATCGCGGTCCTGGCCGTGCAGGGTCTGACCCAGGTGCCAGTCGGAGGTATGTATGAGGCGCATGGAACACTCGTCGAAAGCGGCGGAGCCGTGGCTCGCATTCCTTATATGAGGCAACAGAAGGAGAGGGCGGGGCAAGCCAGCCTATAAAGGAGGAATGGAGCGTCCTCTGGGCTTCCTGACCTTTGGGTTAAAAAGTTTCAAATAAGTGTTGACGCCAGTTTCTATCTCCCTATAATGCGCACCACTCCCGGCGACGACGAAGAGTAAATGCTTGAAAATCAAGGATTTACGGATTCTCTCCCAGGAGTGGTGAAGCGCTCCGGCAGGTTGTCCGCCGCAGCGGTTCGGTCCCGAAAGGGATTCGAAACGAAGCTTCATCGAGGTGCTTGACAGCGAGTTTGAACGCTGTAGAATACGCCTCCCGCTGATCGGAAGATGGTTTGAAGGTCGGCGCAAGCGGTTGAGTAGAAAAGAAAATTTTCGAAAATAACGCTTGACGGAAAGAGAGGTTGCTGTAGAATGCGCGGCCTCGGTTGAGACGAAAGCCTTGACCAACTGCTCTTTAACAAGTCGAATCAAGCAATTCGTGTGGGTGCTTGTGATGTAAGACTGGTGATCGCAAGATTATCAGCAACGCAAGTAACACTCGTGAATTCGAGAGTTTTATCTCTTTTTAAGAGAATGCGATTGCTGAGCCAAGTTTAGGGTTTTCTCAAAACCCAAGCAGTATTGAACTGAAGAGTTTGATCATGGCTCAGATTGAACGCTGGCGGCAGGCCTAACACATGCAAGTCGAGCGGATGAAGGGAGCTTGCTCCTGGATTCAGCGGCGGACGGGTGAGTAATGCCTAGGAATCTGCCTGGTAGTGGGGGATAACGTCCGGAAACGGGCGCTAATACCGCATACGTCCTGAGGGAGAAAGTGGGGGATCTTCGGACCTCACGCTATCAGATGAGCCTAGGTCGGATTAGCTAGTTGGTGGGGTAAAGGCCTACCAAGGCGACGATCCGTAACTGGTCTGAGAGGATGATCAGTCACACTGGAACTGAGACACGGTCCAGACTCCTACGGGAGGCAGCAGTGGGGAATATTGGACAATGGGCGAAAGCCTGATCCAGCCATGCCGCGTGTGTGAAGAAGGTCTTCGGATTGTAAAGCACTTTAAGTTGGGAGGAAGGGCAGTAAGTTAATACCTTGCTGTTTTGACGTTACCAACAGAATAAGCACCGGCTAACTTCGTGCCAGCAGCCGCGGTAATACGAAGGGTGCAAGCGTTAATCGGAATTACTGGGCGTAAAGCGCGCGTAGGTGGTTCAGCAAGTTGGATGTGAAATCCCCGGGCTCAACCTGGGAACTGCATCCAAAACTACTGAGCTAGAGTACGGTAGAGGGTGGTGGAATTTCCTGTGTAGCGGTGAAATGCGTAGATATAGGAAGGAACACCAGTGGCGAAGGCGACCACCTGGACTGATACTGACACTGAGGTGCGAAAGCGTGGGGAGCAAACAGGATTAGATACCCTGGTAGTCCACGCCGTAAACGATGTCGACTAGCCGTTGGGATCCTTGAGATCTTAGTGGCGCAGCTAACGCGATAAGTCGACCGCCTGGGGAGTACGGCCGCAAGGTTAAAACTCAAATGAATTGACGGGGGCCCGCACAAGCGGTGGAGCATGTGGTTTAATTCGAAGCAACGCGAAGAACCTTACCTGGCCTTGACATGCTGAGAACTTTCCAGAGATGGATTGGTGCCTTCGGGAACTCAGACACAGGTGCTGCATGGCTGTCGTCAGCTCGTGTCGTGAGATGTTGGGTTAAGTCCCGTAACGAGCGCAACCCTTGTCCTTAGTTACCAGCACCTCGGGTGGGCACTCTAAGGAGACTGCCGGTGACAAACCGGAGGAAGGTGGGGATGACGTCAAGTCATCATGGCCCTTACGGCCAGGGCTACACACGTGCTACAATGGTCGGTACAAAGGGTTGCCAAGCCGCGAGGTGGAGCTAATCCCATAAAACCGATCGTAGTCCGGATCGCAGTCTGCAACTCGACTGCGTGAAGTCGGAATCGCTAGTAATCGTGAATCAGAATGTCACGGTGAATACGTTCCCGGGCCTTGTACACACCGCCCGTCACACCATGGGAGTGGGTTGCTCCAGAAGTAGCTAGTCTAACCGCAAGGGGGACGGTTACCACGGAGTGATTCATGACTGGGGTGAAGTCGTAACAAGGTAGCCGTAGGGGAACCTGCGGCTGGATCACCTCCTTAATCGAAGATCTCAGCTTCTTCATAAGCTCCCACACGAATTGCTTGATTCACTGGTTAGACGATTGGGTCTGTAGCTCAGTTGGTTAGAGCGCACCCCTGATAAGGGTGAGGTCGGCAGTTCGAATCTGCCCAGACCCACCAATTGTTGGTGTGCTGCGTGATCCGATACGGGGCCATAGCTCAGCTGGGAGAGCGCCTGCTTTGCACGCAGGAGGTCAGGAGTTCGATCCTCCTTGGCTCCACCATCTAAAACAATCGTCGAAAGCTCAGAAATGAATGTTCGTGAATGAACATTGATTTCTGGTCTTTGCACCAGAACTGTTCTTTAAAAATTCGGGTATGTGATAGAAGTAAGACTGAATGATCTCTTTCACTGGTGATCATTCAAGTCAAGGTAAAATTTGCGAGTTCAAGCGCGAATTTTCGGCGAATGTCGTCTTCACAGTATAACCAGATTGCTTGGGGTTATATGGTCAAGTGAAGAAGCGCATACGGTGGATGCCTTGGCAGTCAGAGGCGATGAAAGACGTGGTAGCCTGCGAAAAGCTTCGGGGAGTCGGCAAACAGACTTTGATCCGGAGATCTCTGAATGGGGGAACCCACCTAGGATAACCTAGGTATCTTGTACTGAATCCATAGGTGCAAGAGGCGAACCAGGGGAACTGAAACATCTAAGTACCCTGAGGAAAAGAAATCAACCGAGATTCCCTTAGTAGTGGCGAGCGAACGGGGATTAGCCCTTAAGCTTCATTGATTTTAGCGGAACGCTCTGGAAAGTGCGGCCATAGTGGGTGATAGCCCCGTACGCGAAAGGATCTTTGAAGTGAAATCGAGTAGGACGGAGCACGAGAAACTTTGTCTGAACATGGGGGGACCATCCTCCAAGGCTAAATACTACTGACTGACCGATAGTGAACCAGTACCGTGAGGGAAAGGCGAAAAGAACCCCGGAGAGGGGAGTGAAATAGAACCTGAAACCGTATGCGTACAAGCAGTGGGAGCCTACTTGTTAGGTGACTGCGTACCTTTTGTATAATGGGTCAGCGACTTATATTCAGTGGCAAGCTTAACCGTATAGGGTAGGCGTAGCGAAAGCGAGTCTTAATAGGGCGTTTAGTCGCTGGGTATAGACCCGAAACCGGGCGATCTATCCATGAGCAGGTTGAAGGTTAGGTAACACTGACTGGAGGACCGAACCCACTCCCGTTGAAAAGGTAGGGGATGACTTGTGGATCGGAGTGAAAGGCTAATCAAGCTCGGAGATAGCTGGTTCTCCTCGAAAGCTATTTAGGTAGCGCCTCATGTATCACTCTGGGGGGTAGAGCACTGTTTCGGCTAGGGGGTCATCCCGACTTACCAAACCGATGCAAACTCCGAATACCCAGAAGTGCCGAGCATGGGAGACACACGGCGGGTGCTAACGTCCGTCGTGAAAAGGGAAACAACCCAGACCGCCAGCTAAGGTCCCAAAGTTGTGGTTAAGTGGTAAACGATGTGGGAAGGCTTAGACAGCTAGGAGGTTGGCTTAGAAGCAGCCACCCTTTAAAGAAAGCGTAATAGCTCACTAGTCGAGTCGGCCTGCGCGGAAGATGTAACGGGGCTCAAACCACACACCGAAGCTGCGGGTGTCACGTAAGTGACGCGGTAGAGGAGCGTTCTGTAAGCCTGTGAAGGTGAGTTGAGAAGCTTGCTGGAGGTATCAGAAGTGCGAATGCTGACATGAGTAACGACAATGGGTGTGAAAAACACCCACGCCGAAAGACCAAGGGTTCCTGCGCAACGTTAATCGACGCAGGGTTAGTCGGTTCCTAAGGCGAGGCTGAAAAGCGTAGTCGATGGGAAACAGGTTAATATTCCTGTACTTCTGGTTACTGCGATGGAGGGACGGAGAAGGCTAGGCCAGCTTGGCGTTGGTTGTCCAAGTTTAAGGTGGTAGGCTGAAATCTTAGGTAAATCCGGGGTTTCAAGGCCGAGAGCTGATGACGAGTCGTCTTTTAGATGACGAAGTGGTTGATGCCATGCTTCCAAGAAAAGCTTCTAAGCTTCAGGTAACCAGGAACCGTACCCCAAACCGACACAGGTGGTCGGGTAGAGAATACCAAGGCGCTTGAGAGAACTCGGGTGAAGGAACTAGGCAAAATGGCACCGTAACTTCGGGAGAAGGTGCGCCGGCTAGGGTGAAGGATTTACTCCGTAAGCTCTGGCTGGTCGAAGATACCAGGCCGCTGCGACTGTTTATTAAAAACACAGCACTCTGCAAACACGAAAGTGGACGTATAGGGTGTGACGCCTGCCCGGTGCCGGAAGGTTAATTGATGGGGTTAGCGCAAGCGAAGCTCTTGATCGAAGCCCCGGTAAACGGCGGCCGTAACTATAACGGTCCTAAGGTAGCGAAATTCCTTGTCGGGTAAGTTCCGACCTGCACGAATGGCGTAACGATGGCGGCGCTGTCTCCACCCGAGACTCAGTGAAATTGAAATCGCTGTGAAGATGCAGTGTATCCGCGGCTAGACGGAAAGACCCCGTGAACCTTTACTGTAGCTTTGCACTGGACTTTGAGCCTGCTTGTGTAGGATAGGTGGGAGGCTTTGAAGCGTGGACGCCAGTTCGCGTGGAGCCATCCTTGAAATACCACCCTGGCATGCTTGAGGTTCTAACTCTGGTCCGTGATCCGGATCGAGGACAGTGTATGGTGGGCAGTTTGACTGGGGCGGTCTCCTCCTAAAGAGTAACGGAGGAGTACGAAGGTGCGCTCAGACCGGTCGGAAATCGGTCGCAGAGTATAAAGGCAAAAGCGCGCTTGACTGCGAGACAGACACGTCGAGCAGGTACGAAAGTAGGTCTTAGTGATCCGGTGGTTCTGTATGGAAGGGCCATCGCTCAACGGATAAAAGGTACTCCGGGGATAACAGGCTGATACCGCCCAAGAGTTCATATCGACGGCGGTGTTTGGCACCTCGATGTCGGCTCATCACATCCTGGGGCTGAAGCCGGTCCCAAGGGTATGGCTGTTCGCCATTTAAAGTGGTACGCGAGCTGGGTTTAGAACGTCGTGAGACAGTTCGGTCCCTATCTGCCGTGGACGTTTGAGATTTGAGAGGGGCTGCTCCTAGTACGAGAGGACCGGAGTGGACGAACCTCTGGTGTTCCGGTTGTCACGCCAGTGGCATTGCCGGGTAGCTATGTTCGGAAAAGATAACCGCTGAAAGCATCTAAGCGGGAAACTTGCCTCAAGATGAGATCTCACTGGGAACTTGATTCCCCTGAAGGGCCGTCGAAGACTACGACGTTGATAGGCTGGGTGTGTAAGCGTTGTGAGGCGTTGAGCTAACCAGTACTAATTGCCCGTGAGGCTTGACCATATAACACCCAAACAATCTGACGATTGTGTGTTGTAAGGTGAAGTCGACGAACCGAAAGTTCGCATGAACCGCAAAACACCTTGAAATCACATACCTGAATCCGGATAGACGTAAGCCCAAGCGAACGGATATCCAACCGAATTGCTTGACGATCATAGAGCGTTGGAACCACCTGATCCCTTCCCGAACTCAGAAGTGAAACGACGCATCGCCGATGGTAGTGTGGGGTCTCCCCATGTGAGAGTAGGTCATCGTCAAGCTCCTATCCCAAAACCCCTGGTCAGTGATGACCGGGGGTTTTGCTTTTGCGCGCGGAAAAAGGCGTGCTTCCTGTTCACCTTGCCGAACCCCTCCTGGCATGTCCTCTTTCGCGTCTAGCGTAGCGAGAGTCCGGGCGGATCCGCATGGCGCTGGCGCTCTTGCGTTCGCCGTACCGATCCCGATCCGCGAGTTAGAGCCTCGCTTCGAGGAGAAAGACAAAAGATGGCTTCCGATGAAGGGAATCGCTTGATTTACTGTATGAATAAACAGTATCTTGAGCGCTCCCCCCTTCGTGGCCATCCCTGTTGGCCATCCCAAGGCAGCTCGTCTCTCGAGCTGCCTTTTTCTTTGTCTCAATGGAAATCCCGGCTGCGGACGTCCAGGCCGGTGAGTAGAGGGGTCAGGTCATGCAGGCGCCCGGCGATGACGTGGCGCACCTCGCCGGAGGACTCCAGGATGCCCTCCACCTGTAGCAGCCGGGACTCGAGGAATGGCCGCCTCTGCCGTTCGGCAAGGTCGTGTCGGACCACCACGTTGACCATGCCGAACTCGTCTTCCAGGGTGATGAAGGTGATGCCGCTGGCGGTCTGTGGGCGCTGCCGGCCGACCACCAGGCCGGCGACCCGTATCGGTCGTCCATGTCCCAGTTTCGCCAGTTCGCGGGAGTCGCGGCAGCGGCGGGCCTTGAGCTGTCCACGCAAGAGTTTCAGCGGATGCGGGCCGAGGGTGGTGCCGAGGAGAGCGTAATCGCTCAGCAGTTCCTCGCCGCGCGAAGGCAGTGGCAGGCTGACCGTGCTCTCTTCGATGACGGTCCCTTCGGCGAACAGCGGCAATTGCGGCTCGACGCTGGCGACGGCCCAGCGCGCCTTGTGCCGGTGTCCGGCGAGACCGCGCAGGGCGCCGGCATCGGCCAGCAACTCCAGGGCCCGGGCGTCGAGCCTGGCGCGTCGGCCGAGATCGTGCACGTCGAGGAACGGCTGGGCCTCCCGGACCTGCTCGATACGCCTGGCATCCTCCTCGCGAAAGCCTCGGATCATCCGCAGGCCAAGGCGTATGGCCGGTTGCGCCTGGCCAAACGACTCCAGGCTGCAATCCCAACCGCTGTGGCGGACATCCACCGGGCGTGTCTGCAGGGCGTGACGGCGGGCGTCCTGGAGCAACTGGTCGGGGCTGTAGAAGCCCATCGGCCAACTGTTGATCAAGGCGCAGGCGAAGGCCGCCGGCTCGTGACGTTTCAACCAACTGCTGGCGTAGGTGAGCAGGGCGAAGCTGGCGGCGTGGGATTCAGGGAAACCGTAGCTGCCGAAGCCTTTGATCTGCTCGAAGATGCGCGCTGCGAAGTCGGCCTCGTAGCCGTTGGCGAGCATGCCTCGGGTCAGCCGCTCGCGGTGGTGTTCCAGGCCGCCATGACGCTTCCAGGCGGCCATCGAACGACGCAGTTCGTCCGCCTCGCCCGGCGTGTAGTCGGCGGCGACGATCGCCAGTTCCATGACCTGTTCCTGGAACAACGGGACGCCCAGGGTACGTTCGAAGACCTTCTCCAGTTCGGCTGACGGATAGGCCACCGGCTCTTCTCCGTTTCGCCGGCGCAGGTAAGGATGCACCATGTCGCCCTGGATCGGCCCTGGGCGGACGATGGCGACCTGGATCACCAGGTCGTAGAACTTCTGCGGGCGCAGGCGTGGCAGCATGGCCATCTGGGCGCGCGACTCGATCTGGAACACGCCGATGGTATCGGCGCGGCTGATCATTTCGTAGGTAGCCGGGTCTTCGCTCGGGATACTGGCGATGCTCAACCGCTTGCCGCCGCGCAGCGCGTGGATCAGGTCGAAGCTGCGGCGCAGGGCGCTGAGCATGCCCAGGGCGAGGACGTCGACCTTGAGCAGGCCGACCGCGTCGAGATCGTCCTTGTCCCACTGGATCACCGTGCGTTCGGCCATGCTCGCATTCTCCACCGGGACCAGGGTGTCCAATGGCTGCTCGGAGATGACGAAGCCGCCGGGGTGCTGCGAGAGGTGGCGCGGAAAACCGATCAACTCGCCGGTCAGGGCCAGCACCCGGCGCAGGATCGGACTCTGCGGATCGAAGCCGGCCTCTTCCAGGCGTTCGGCGCTGGGGGCCTGGTCGCTCCAGCGGCCGCAGCAGTTGGCCAGGACGTCGACCTGCTCGGGCGGCAGACCCAGGGCCTTGGCTACGTCGCGCACCGCGCCGGCGCCGTGGTAGGTGCTGACCACCGCGGTCAGCGCCGCGCGCTGGCGTCCGTAGCGTGTGAAAACGTACTGGATGACCTCCTCGCGGCGCTCGTGTTCGAAATCCACGTCGATGTCCGGTGGTTCGTTGCGCTCGCGGGAAAGGAAGCGCTCGAACAGCAGGTTGGTCCGGTCCGGGTCCAACTCAGTGATGCCGAGGGCGAAGCACACTGCTGAATTGGCCGCCGAGCCGCGGCCCTGGCAAAGGATTTCCCGGCCCCGGGCGAAGGCGACGATGTCCTGCACGGTGAGGAAATAGCTTTCATAGCCCAGTTCGGCGATCAGCTCGAGTTCTCTCTCGATCTGCTTGCGGACCTTGGCGCTCGCGCCGTTCGGCCAGCGCCTGGCGATGCCCTGTTCGGTGAGATGGCGGAGCCATGACGCCGGGTCGTGTCCGGCCGGTACCAATTCGCGTGGATACTGGTATTTCAGCTGTTCCAGATCGAACCGGCAGCGTTCGGCGATCTTCAGGGTTTCCGCCAGCAGGGCTTGCGGGTAGATCCCCAGCAGGGCCTCCAGGGTACGCAGGTGGCGTTCCCCGTTGGGGAAGAGATAGGCGCCGGCCTCGCTGACCGGCAGATGGTTGCGGATCGCTGTCATGCAGTCCTGCAGGGCTCGCCTGCCGCGGGCGTGCATGTGGACGTCGCCGCAGGCCACGGGCGGTAGCCGGAGATGCGAGGCGAGCGCGAGCAGTTTGTCCAGGCGGGCATCGTCATCGGCGCCGCGATGCAACTCGACGCCCAGCCAAAGGCGCTGGGGGAAGCGTTCGCGGAGCCAGGCAGCCTGCTCGTCCTCATGGTCGTTCGGCAACCAGATCGCCAACAGGCCGGCGAGCGGCTGTTGCAGGTCTTCGCGCAGCAGCCGGTAGTGGCCCTTGTCGGCTTGTCGCCGGCCGCGGGTGATGAGGCGACAGAGGTTCTGGTAGCCCTCCAGGTCCTCCGCCAGGAGGACCAGCTTGGGCCCCTGTTCGAGGCGGATTTCGCTGCCGACGATCAGTTGTACCTGATGCTCCCGCGCCGCCTGCCAGGCCCGCACGATACCGGCCAGGCTGCATTCGTCGGTGATCGCCAGGGCCCGATAGCCCAGGCGCGCTGCACGGGCGAAGAGTTCCGCGGCGCTGGAGGCGCCGCGCTGGAAACTGAAGTTGGACAGGCAATGCAGTTCGGCGTAGGCGCTCATGCGAACCAGCCATGCAGCCACAGCGGCCCTTCGCTGCCGACCTCGCGATAGACCCAGGCACGTTGTCCGCTGCGGGTTTCCACCAGATAATAGTCGCGGCGGATGTCTTCGCCATCCCACCAGCCCGACTCGATCCGCTCCGGGCCGGCCAGCACGGTGGGCAAGGCCTCGCCGAGGGGGCGTGGCTCCGCCAGCAGCCAGCCGGGGCGGAGGCCGCAGGCTGCCGGCGATTGCGCCCTGTCGCAGCTGTGCGGCCGCCAGCTTCGCTCCGGACGGTGTTCGGCGACGGCGCTCAGGCCCTGTACCGCCTCGTCGCCCAGCCGCGCGCGCAGGCGTTCCCGCAACTGTTCCCAGCCGAGATACTGCTGTGGGCGCTCGTCGAACAGTTCGCGGTGCTGCGGCGTGAAAGGAGGCAGCTCGCGGGCCTCCAGGCGCACGGCATGCACGGGGGCGGGCAGTTGCAGCTGTTCGAGACGGCCGCGGGTCAGTTCGAAGAGCATGGCCGCCTCGCGTTCGGCGCTGAGCAGGCCGACCGTGACCTGGCTGTCGGCGCGCCCGTGATGCTCCAGATGCAGGGTGAAGCGCTGCACGCCGCTGTCGCGTCCGGCGAGAAAGGCGGCGAGATCGGCGCTCAGCCGTCGCAGGGGGAAGAGCAGGGCCTGGTGCGATTCCACGTCGAAATTGAGTTCGATGCGCAGGTCGAAGGTGTCCGGCGGCCGGTAGTGCTCCAGCGCCAGCGGGCTGCGGCCGCAGAGGCGGTCGATGTGCAACAGCAGTTCGGCCGGGAAGCGACGGGCCAGGGCGGCGCGCGGCAACTCGAGGACCTGGCGCAGATGGCGCAGTCCCATGCGTCCGAGGGCGACGGCCAGCTCCCGCGAGAGTCCCAGGCGGTCCAGCGGAAGGGCGGACAACTGGCGTTGCAGCGCTGTCTCGTCCTCGATGGCCAGGCCGTCGTGGCTGTTCGCCAGGACCCTCGCCGCCACCGGGTTCGGCGCCAGGCACAGGCGATGGCGGAAGCCCAGCGCCGTGAGTTCCTTGCGCAAGCGGGCCTCGAAGCGTGGCCAGGGGCCGAACAGGGCAAGGCTGGACTGCACTTCCAGCAGCAGCGCGCGCGGATAGTGCAGGCTGACCTGCGAGCTGAAACCGTAGGCCCAGGCGGCGAGGAAGGCCTGCCAGCGCTCCACGGCGGCGAGGTCGTATTCCGCCGTGGCGAAGTCCCGGCTCAGGGCCTGGGCGGCGATCAGCGATTGACCGGGCTTCAGGCCGAGCGCGCGTGCCGCAGGGTTGACCGCCTGCAACTGCCGGCGCTGCGCTGGGCCGCCGAGCAGCGCCAGCGGTGCGTCGGGATTGCTCCGTTGACGCAGCGCGCTGTCCATGGCCAGTTGCGGCAGGAGAATGCAAGCCCAGAGCATGGCCGCCTCATTGCCAGGCGCTGGCTGGCAGGGTGGTCGCCGGCGCGAGGCCGCCCCGGCACTTGAGGATGCGCAGGCGTGGGGGGCGGGTTTCGATGCACAGGCGTAGCGCTGCCGGCGAAGGGTTGACCGCTTCGCGCAGGGGACGATAGGCGAAACCCAGGGCCTGGCCGCTTTCGGCGGCGACCTGGAGGCGGCGCAGGGCGCGGTCGTCGGCCTGCTGCGGCCAGCACAGCACAGCGGCGCAACTGCCCGAGCGCAGGCACTGTTCGGCAGCCCACAAGGCGTCGCGTCCGCTGGCCTGCAAGAGGACCAGGTGGCGCAGGTCGACCGCGGCGGCCAGCCAGGCCTGCGGATAGGGTACGTAGGGTGCGCCGACCAGTACGACGCGACGTTGCGCCTGGGTCAGGCGAGCGAGGGTCGGCATCAGTAGTTGCAGTTCGCCGACACCGTCGCGGGCATGGAGGATTTCGCTCAGGGCATGCTCCGGCCAACCGCCGCCGGGCAGCAGTGCGTCCAGGCGCGCATGCCCGGTGGGCAGGGAAGCGCCGGCCGGCACGGCGGACTGGCCTTTCCAGATCCTACGTGCGTCGAGCAGCGCACTCAGCGCTATGCCATTGCCTCGTCCGGCGACGGCTGCGGGTGGGGTGATGTCGGCTACGGATGAAAGGGAGGCCAAGGAAATAACCCGAATACTGTATGTAAATACAGTATTTGCTGTAGTCCTTTTCTGGTCAATGGCAGTCGGTCGGCATCCTTTCATGTGACATTGAGATTCAATAACGAATATAATTGAGAATCGTTATTGATCCTGGGCATGCTATGTCGGCCCAGTGCGTTCCGTCCCTCGAAAGGAATTCCCCTATGGATACCCTGGCCCCTGAATCCACTCGGCAAAACCTGCGTTCGCAACGCCTCAACCTGCTGACCAACGAGCCGCACCAGCGCCTGGAGAGCCTGGTGAAGAGCAAGGAACCCTTCGCCAGCCGGGACAATTTCGCCCGCTTCGTCGCCGCCCAGTACCTCTTCCAGCATGACCTGGAGCTGCTTTATCGCAACGAAGCGCTGGCCCGCCTGTTCCCCGGCCTGGCTTCCCGCGCCCGCGACGACGCCGCTCGTGCAGACCTGGCGGACCTCGGCCATCCGGTGCCGGAGGGCGACCAGAGCGTGCGCGAGGCCGACCTGAGCCTGGCCGAGGCACTGGGCTGGCTGTTCGTTTCCGAAGGTTCGAAGCTGGGCGCTGCGTTCCTGTTCAAGAAAGCCGCCGCGCTCGAACTCGACGAGAACTTCGGCGCCCGCCATCTGGCCGAGCCGGAAGGCGGCCGCGCGCAAGGCTGGAAGAGCTTCGTGGCGATCCTCGACGGCATCGAGCTGAACGAGGAAGAAGAGCGCCTGGCCGCCAAGGGCGCCAGCGATGCCTTCAATCGTTTCGGCGACCTGCTGGAGCGTACCTTCGCCTGAGGGGCGTTCCTTGTCCTTTGATCGGCGGCCAACCTCGCCGACGACGATTGCCCCGGCCTGGTTGCCGGGGTTTTCTGTCTTGCGCCGCCGGCCAGGAGCGCGGACCTGCGGAGGTCCTTAGCGAGGCGGCCGCTGCGCTTCCACTGAGTTGCCGAACGAGGTGCCCAGGCGAATGCGCGTCGCCGATTGGTTGTACAGGCCGAGCTGGTTTGGCGGACGCCGGACGATGGCGGCGGAATCCAGCTCCTGTTCGCGGCGGGCCCTGGCCGCGCTGTCAGGATCGGCCATCTGCTGGCTCAGGCATTCATAGGACAAAGCCTGGTAGCCGTTGACCTCGGTGTTGATGCAGTTCGCCGGCGGCGTCGGCTCGTCGGCCAGGGTGGCGTTCATGGCCAGGCCCAGGATCAGGGCCGGCAGAACCTGCGATGAACGGTGCATGGCGATTCTCCCGCGCTGGGATGGTGGTTTCCCGCTTATACGGCAATCGGTGAAAACATGTCACCGCAGGTACCGTCACACCACAGTCACACAGTGCCATCAGGATGTCCCTCCTGGGTGATGGCCATCTGGCCTGAACCGGGTAGTTCGGACTGGAATCCGTTGATGTCGATCCTCGGGGTGGCAAGGTCGTGCGCAGTGTCGTTGCTCGGTCTCGGCATGCTGCTGCCGGCGTCCGGCGCCGTGCCGGGCGATGGCGGCAGGCCGCCGTTGCGCCTGGCGGTGCACGCGTTCGATATTCCTCCGCAGAGCCTGGCATCGGCGCTGGTGACCTACAGCGGGGTGACGGGAATGGCGGTTCTGGTGGATGGCGAGCTGGCCCGTGGACGGCGCTCGGCCCGCTTGCAGGGGCGCTTCACCGCCAGCGACGCCCTGACCCGACTGCTCGGCGGAACCGGCCTGATGGCGCGCTACACCAGCCAGGAAGCGTTCACCCTGCTGCCGGCGCAGGCCGTCAGGAATGCTGCGCCGCTGCCGGCAGAGATGCCGAAGGTCGAGCAGCCGCTGGATCGGCGCTACGCGGGAGCGGTCCAGGCGGCGCTGGAAGAACAGTTGTGCCGCTCGCCGCGCACTCGTCCGGGTACCTATCGCGCGGTGCTGCAACTCTGGATCGGTCGCTTCGGCGAGGTTCGCCACAGTCGCCTGCTCGGCTCGACCGGCGACCCGCAGCGGGACAGCGCCCTGGTGGAAAGCCTGCGCGGCGTGCGGGTGATGCAGGCGACGCCCGCTACGCTGGCCCAGCCGCTGACCATCCTGTTGCTGCCGAAGACGACGGGCAAGGCCATGGAATGCAAGCTGACGGAGGGAGTGGGAGGGTCATGAGCGATTCGCGGCAAAGCGCGATGGTGAAGCTGTTCCTCGCCTCCTACGACGACTTCAAGGCGCGCCTGAAACGGCGCCTGGGCTCCGAGGACCTGGCGTGCGACGTGCTGCACGAAACCTACCTGAGAGTCGACCGGCTGGATGATGCCCTGGAGGTCAAGAAGCCTCAGGCCTACCTGTTCCGTATTGCCCTGAACATTGCCGCCGACCGCCGCGAGGGCGACGCCCGCCTGCTCACCGGGGAGGAGGTGGCGGAGCTGTTGCAGGTGGCCGACGAAGGCCTCGACCCGGAGCGCATCGTCGGCGGTCACGCCGAGATCCGTCGCCTGCTGGAGGCGCTCTGCGAACTGCCGGCGCGGCGTCGGCAGATTCTCATCGCCTCGCGCCTGGAAGAGACGCCGCATGCGGAAATCTCCCGTCGCTTCGGCATTTCCACCCGCACCGTGGAGAAGGAACTCAAGGCCGCCCTGTGGTTCTGCGCGGAGCGCCTGGAAAGAAAAGTCATCCAGAGGTTCGGTCCCGGGGCCGGAAAACCGTCATAAGCATAAGCAGGTGGAAAACCGCCGCCATATCCATCCCATGAGCCATTCCGGTGTCCGTACAGCACAGTCATGACAGCCTCAGACTCCGCCACCGATGAAACCGGCGACCTTCGCCACGAAGCGCACGCCTGGGTGATCAGCCTGACCTCCGGACGCGTCACCCAGGGCGACGCGCGGGCCTTCCGCCAGTGGTGTGCGCGCAGCCCGCAACACCTGCGAGCGTTCGTCGAGGCGCGCGATCTCTGGCAGGCACTCGGCAGTGCCGCCGCTCTGCCGCTGGAGTCGCCGGCCGTGGCGCAGATCGCGCCGAGGCGTTTCGGTCGTCGCTGGTTCGTCGGCGGTGCGCTGGCCGCCTCGGTGGCGTTGTTCGTCTTGCGCCCGTCGCTGCTCGACCATGGCCTGGGCGGCGCCGACTACGTCACGGCGGTCGGCGAGCAGCGCCAGGTGCAGGTGAGCGGCGAGACGCGGATCGAGATGAACACCCGCACCCGCCTGAACGTGCGGCGCAATCAAGAGCAGCAGGAAACCATCGAACTGCTCGGCGGCGAGGCCGAGATCATCGCCAGCCACCCGCCGCAGAGCAGCCTGCGGGTGATGGCCGGGAGCGCCTGGCTGAGCGCCAGCCGGGCCCGCTTCAATGTGCGCAGCAGCGGTGACGTTTGCGTGGTGACTTGCCTGGAGGGCAGCGTGCGGCTCGAACACCTCGGTCAGCGCCTGGACCTCCAGGCCGGCCAGCAGCTGACCTTCGACGAGCGACGCAACGGTCCGCCGGTGCCTTTCGACGTTGCCGAGGTGATGGCCTGGCGCGAGCGCATGCTGGTGTTCAACGACGTACCGTTGGCCACGGTGATCGACGAAATCAACCGCTACCGTCCCGGCATGCTCCTGCTGCTGGACAAGGCCCTTGGCCGACGCCGGGTCCAGGCCCGTTTCAGCCTCGATCAACTGGCCGACGTGGCGACCCTGATCCGCGATGCCTATGGCATCGAGGTCACCCGCCTGCCGGGCGGGGTGGTGCTGCTCGGCTGAGCCACCGCTTCATTGCAGGGCCACCACCCGTCGATAGCGCTCCACGCCGTTGCGGGTGACCCGCGCCAGGCTGATCTCCAGTCCGCTGGCGCGGACTTTGCTGCGTGCCGGCAGGCGCGTCCAGCCCTTTCCCGGCACCCAGGCACGGATCTCGAACCGACTCACGTCGTCCAGCACAGCCACCCGCTCCGCCAGCGGCGGCAACGGCAGGCGGTCGCCGCTGGGCGAGGCGGCGCGGTAGAGGATCTTGCCCTGTCGCCACCAGCGCACGCGCTGCAGCGGCGCGCCTGGCTCGGTACTGGCGCGGACGATGTCCAGGCGCAATGGGATCTCGCTCAGGCGCTTCAGTGCGAGTCCGGGCGGCAGGCTGTCGCCGGCCCGGATCGGCTCGTCGCCGCTGGGCAGGCCGGTCTCCTCCCGGATGGCGCTGTGCAGGGCGATGTCGCGCTCCAGCTGGTTCAGCGCGCGCAGTAGCGCGGCGCCCTGCTCGGTGCTGTCCTCCAGGTGCGCGCTGGCCCGGGCGATGCTGTCCAGGCCGCGCCAGGCCATCAGGCTGACGATGGCCATGAGCATGATCGCGACCATCACCTCGATCAGGGTGAAGCCGGCTTGCCGGCGCCGCGTCGTCGCGCGTTCAGTGTACCCGGACATGGCCGTTCGCCTCGCGCAGCACGGTGACGCTGTGTTGGCCGTCGGAGAGCGTTATCCGCAACGGCGCGCCGATCCATTCGACGTCCAGCAACACCGGCCGCGGCGGGCGCACGCTGACCCGCAGCGGCGCGGCCTGCCAGTCGCGCGCGCGCAATTCGGTGTCGGCGGCGAAGGCGTCGGTCTTGCCGCGATAGGCCTGCGGGCTGAAGCGATAGCCCTTGGCGCTGGGCTGCCAGAGGATCGGCGTACCGCGTACCCGTGCTTCGCCCTGGGCTATTTCCAGCAACCGCGCCAGGCGCGCGGCATCCTGGCGCAGCAGACCCGTCGGGTCGGGGCGGGCGCTCAGGCTGATGGCCGCCGTGGCGATGCCGACGATTACCAGCACCACCATCAGTTCGATCAGGGTGAAACCGCCTTGCCGGGGTCGCCTCACCGGATGCCGCTCCGCGAAGAGAGAGGTTTCCAGAGTGCCCGACGAAGATGATCGGCGTGTGAAACATAACGGAGAGAATTCCGCGCTAGGCTGGTGCCGGGGCGCCGTTCGTGGCGCCCGTCGCCCATACGCCAGGAGAGCCCCGCCATGCCGGCCATGCCCCGTATCGATCCGCCCCGCCTGGTCCAGTTCGCCGCCGTGCTGGCGATCCTCGCCGGCCTGCTGTTCTGGGGCTATCTGTTGCTGGCGCCGATTCCCGGCGTGGTCCAGGCCGAGGTCGCCGCCGTTCCGCCGCCCAGCGGCGAGGACGCCGCTCAACGCTGGTTCGCGGCGCCTTCCGGTGAGGTCGAGGTGCAACTGGCGGGATTGATCAGCGGTGGTCCCGCGGCGATCGCCATCCTCTCGGTGAACGGCGCACCGGCCCAGGCCTATCGCGAGGGCGAGGTCCTGGCACGTGCGGCGAAGGTGCGGCGGATCGAGGCCGACGCGGTGCTCATCGAGCAGAACGGCGAGGTTCGCCGGGTGCCCATGCAGCGGCTCGCCGAACCGCCGCCGCTGGCTACCCTCAAGCGCGGTTGAGATCACCGGGAGCGGCTCAGCAGGGTGTTCAGGCGCGCCAGCGGCACCGCCTGTTCGCGCTGCGTGCGCACACGGATTTCCACCCACAGTAGCGCGGGGTCGTCGGTGGCCTCGACGCGTTGTTCGCAGTACAACCGCAGGCGGCCCTGGGAGCATTCGAAATCGCTGTTTCCCGGAGCCGCGCCGACGCCCAGGCGTAGCTCGGCGAGCCGGCTCTCCGCTGCCAGCAGGGCCAGCGACTTGTCGCGCAACAGACCATTGCCGTCGGTCATCAGGCCCACCGCGCGGATCGCCGCGGCCAGGGCGATGGCGACGATGGCCAGCGCGACCAGCACTTCGATCAGGGTGAAACCGCGGGAAGACAGGCGCGTGGACATCGCGGAAAGGTCGGCGAAAGGGGACTTCCAGGCTAGCCGGGAAATCTGACCGATCCCTGACAAAAGCTCGGGAGGGCGCTCCCGCGAGCCATCCCCGGCGCCTGCCGGAAAGCCCGGCTCCAGGGCCTTGCGGGCGCCTCCGGAAGAGCGGCGCACCCGAGGATTTTCAATATCGTTGACATATCTTCCTGAAACAATCCGCGGCGAATCGAACCATGCCGAGGAGTGTCGAGATGGATGTCGTGCAGTTCAGCTCCAGCCCGAAAGGACATCGGGGACAGCGGGGCTTCACCCTGATCGAGATCATGGTGGTGGTGGTGATCCTCGGCATCCTCGCCGCGATGGTGGTGCCCAAGGTGCTCGACCGTCCCGACCAGGCCCGTGCCACCGCGGCGCGCCAGGACATCTCCGGGCTGATGCAGGCGCTCAAGCTCTACCGCCTCGACCAGGGCCGCTATCCGAGCCAGGCGCAGGGCTTGAAGGTGCTCGCGGAGCGTCCTGCCGATGCCTCGGCGAGCAACTGGCGCTCGTACCTGGAGCGCCTGCCCAACGACCCCTGGGGCAAGCCCTACCAGTACCTGAATCCCGGCGTGAACGGCGAGATCGACGTGTTCTCCCTCGGCGCCGACGGGCAGCCGGGCGGCGAGGGCATCAACGCCGACATCGGCTCCTGGCAGCTCTGAGCGCGCCATGAACGGTCATCGCCAGCGCGGCATGGCGATCATCAGCGCGCTGCTGATCGTCACCGTGGTTGCGGTCATAGCCGCCGGCCTGATCGCCCGCCAGAGCGCATTCATCCGCGCCCTGGAAAGCGAGCAGCTACGCATCCAGGCCGGCTGGATGCTGCGCGGCGGCCTGGAATGGAGCCGCCAGTTGCTGCTCGAGGACAGCCGCCGCGACCCGCTGACCCGCCTCGACCAGCGCTGGGCGCAACCGATGCGTGGCTTGCGTCTGAGCAGCGCCGAATTGCCGTTCAACGGCCAACTGGAAGACGAGCAGGGCAAGTTCAACCTGCGCAACCTGTTGGTCGACCAGCGCCCCGATCTCCAGGAGCGAGCGAACTTCGAACGCCTCGCCGGTCTGCTCGGCGTGCGCCCGAAGGAGACGCGGCTGATCGTCGAGCGGGTACTCGATTCCTATGCACGGCTGCCCGCCGAAGCGCCGCCGGCCGAGACGCAACCCGCAGGCTTCGACAGCGGCCGCGAGACTTCGCCGGGCGCCGTGTTGCGTGCGCTTCCGGCGCGCATGCCGGCGCTCAGGCGTCTCGACGACCTGGCGCGGCTGGGCATTCCGCCGGCGACCCTGGAGCGCCTGCGGCCCTACGTCACCATCCTGCCCGAAACCACCTGGATCAACGGCAACACCGCGCGCGCCGAAGTGCTCGCCGCCTGTGTCCCCGGCCTCGGGCTGGACCAGGCGCGGCGGGTGCTCGGCGAGCGCGACCGGGGCCGCTGGTTCCTCAATCGCGGCGACTTCGTCAACCGCCTGAACATGCCGCAATTGCAGGCGCAGTCGGTGAAGGTCGGGATCACCAGCGACTGGTTCCTGCTCACCGCCTATGCTCGGCGCGACCGGCAAGAGGTGCGCCTGCAAGCCCTGGTGCAGCGCAAGGCCGGTGAAAGCACGGCGGTCAACTGGATGAGGGTGGGCTCATGAAGGCCGCCTGGCGTTGCCTGCTGCCGCCGCTGAACGAGTTCGCCGAGGCGGCGCCGCTGCATTGTTTGCGCCTGGATGCGCGCGGCGCGGTGCAGGAACGAATCGAGGTCTCGCTCGCGGAACTGGCGCGGCGGCGCCAGGGATTGCCGGTGGCGCTGTTCCTGCATCCGCGCGATTGCCGCCTGGTCAGTCTCGAACTGCCGGCGCTGCCTGCGGCGAAGCTCGCCGCCGCGGTGAACTGCGCGGCCGAGGCGCTGGTCCTCGGCGATCCGGCGCAGCTACGCCTGGCCCACGGCCCGCGCGGTGCCGACGGGCGCCTGACCTTGGGGTGGCTGGAGGCGTCGGCGCTGGCCTCGCTGGAGCAGGCCGTGCAGCGGCTGCGGCTCGACGTGCGGGAGGTGCAGGCCGCGCCGTTCCTCCTGCCGTTGCGCGATGACGCTTGGGTGGCCGGCGAGTGGGACGGCCATCTGCTGTTGCGCCGCTCGCTGAGCGACGCTGTGGTCCATCCCTTGCCGGAGCAGGGCCTCGCTGAGGTCCCGCAGGAGTTGCGGCTGTTCTGGCTGGGCGAGCGTCCGGCGTGGCGCTCCGCAGCCCTGGAGCGGGCCGAGATGCTGGACGAAGCGCTGCGCTGGAGCGGGCCCGCCAGTCCGTGGGGATTGGCGCTGAAAGCGCCGGCGACGAGCGCCGGCAACGGCACCTGGAAGATGCCCCTGTTCTGCGCTGCCCTGGCCTTGCTGGTGTGGGTCGCCGGTCTGAACCTGTACGCCGGGCAACTGGCCGGGCAGGGCCAGTCCTTGCAACGGCAGAGCAGTCAACGCGTGCAGCAGGCCTTCCCGGAACTGCCGGTGGTGCTCGATCCGTTGCGCCAGGCTCGCGAGCGACGCGACGCCTATCTGGCCGGCAAGGCCGATGGCGATGCCGTACCGGGGCTGGCCGCGCTGCTGCATGGCGCCGGCGAGGCGATGCCGTTCCTCGCCGGACGCCTGCAACGACTGGACTACCACGCCGGCGAACTGGACCTGGAGCTGCTGCCGGGACCGCCAGGCGGCGATGCCGCTGCCTGGCAGGGCGAGTTGGGCAAGCACGGGTTGCAGGCCGATGCCTCCGACAAGGGCTGGCAGGTGCGCGCCATGGAAGCGCCGCCAGCGCCGGCCGCTGGCGCGGCAGACAGTGGCACTGCCGAGGCGGCTGCCGATGAAGATGAATAAGCGCCTGGCGGGCCTGCTGAATACCCCGGCGCAGCGCTGGAGTCCCCTGCTGCTGCGGCTGCAGGCCTACTGGCGGCAACTGGCGCCGCGCGAGCGCAAGATTCTCGCCGGCGGTGGCCTGGCGCTATGCCTGGCGCTGACCTGGCAAGTGTTCATCGATCCGCCGCTGGCGCGGATCGAGCATTGGCAAGCCGAGCTGCCGCGCCTGCGTGCGCAGGCCGCGGCGGTGGACGGCGTGTTGCGCGAGGTCGAGGCGTTGCGCGGTCCGACCCTGAGCGGTACGGCGGACGCCGAGGCGATCCGTCGCAGCCTGCGCGATCAGGGACTCGACGGTTTCCAACTGGACGCCCCGCAACCGGGCCAATGGCAACTGGACTTCGCCAGCGTGTCCGGCGAGGCCTTGCTGCGCTGGCTGGCGCGCAGTCCGGCGGCGTTGCGCCTGAGCGTCAGCGAGGCGCAGGTGACGCGTCTTGACGCTCCTTCCGAGGAGCGCTCTGGCTCTTCGAGCGAGCCGTCCGGCGGGCTGGTGTCCGCCTCGATCCATTTGCAGTCGACTTCCGCTCCCAAGGATTCCCCATGAGGCAATCAGCTTTCCACCATGCCCGGCGTCGTTGGCCTGTACTGGGCGTGGCGCTGGGCGCGCTGCTGGTCGCGGCGTGTAGCGAGACGCCGAAGGTCCCCGGCGTGCCCCCGGCCGACGAGGAAGTCGGCCGGCCGCTGAGCAGTGTCCGCTCCGGTGCGCCGTTGCGCAGCGCCGACGTCCGCGAGCGGCCCCAGGCCGAGCAGGCCCGCCGCGCGCTGAGTGCCGGGCGCGGCGTAGCGCGCTCCGGTGCCGTGGCTCCGGTCTCAGCGGCAGCGGCCGAACTCGGCGAGCAGCCGGTCAGCCTGAATTTCGTCGATACCGAGGTGGAAGCGGTGGTGCGCGCGCTGTCGCGCGCCACCGGCCGGCAGTTCCTGGTCGACCCGCGGGTGAAGGGCAAGCTGACCCTGGTTTCCGAAGGCCAGGTACCGGCGCGCACCGCCTACCGCATGCTCACCAGCGCCCTGCGCATGCAGGGCTTCAGCGTGGTCGACGTCGACGGGGTCAGCCAGGTGGTGCCGGAGGCCGACGCCAAGCTGCTCGGCGGGCCGGTCTACGGCGCCGACCGGCCGGCGGCCAACGGCATGGTCACGCGGACCTTCCGCCTGCGCTACGAGAACGCGGTGAACCTGATCCCGGTGCTGCGCCCGATCGTCGCGCAGAACAACCCGATCAATGCCTATCCGGGGAACAACACCGTGGTGGTCACCGACTACGCGGAAAACCTCGACCGGGTCGCCGGGATCATCGCCAGCATCGACATCCCCAGCGCCAGCGACATCGACGTGGTGCCGATCCAGAACGGTATCGCGGTGGACATCGCCAGCACCGTCTCCGAACTGCTCGACAGCCAGGGCAGCGGCGGCGCCGAGCAGGGCCAGAAGACCGTGGTGCTCGCCGACCCACGCTCCAACAGCATCGTGATCCGCTCGCCGAGCCCCGAGCGCACACAATTGGCGCGCGACCTGATCGGCAAGCTGGACAGCGTGCAAAGCAATCCCGGCAACCTCCATGTGGTCTACTTGCGCAACGCCCAGGCGACCCGCCTGGCCCAGGCCCTGCGCGGGCTGATCACCGGCGACAGCGGCGGCGAGGGCAACGAGGGCGACCAGCAGCGCGCGCGCCTGAGCGGCGGCGGCATGCTCGGTGGCGGCAACAGCGGTACTGGTAGCCAGGGCCTGGGGAGCAGCGGCAATACCACGGGCAGCGGTTCCAGCGGGTTGGGCGGCAGCAACCGCAGCGGCGGCGCCTATGGTGCGATGGGCAGCGGCCAGGGCGGCGCCGGACCCGGTGCGATGGGCGAGGAGAACTCGGCGTTCTCCGCCGGCGGGGTCACCGTACAGGCCGACGCCACCACCAACACCCTGCTGATTTCCGCACCCGAGCCGTTGTACCGCAACCTCCGCGAAGTCATCGACCTGCTCGACCAGCGCCGCGCCCAGGTGGTGATCGAAAGCCTGATCGTCGAGGTCAGCGAAGACGACTCCAGCGAGTTCGGCATCCAGTGGCAGGCCGGCAACCTCGGCGGCAACGGCGTGTTCGGCGGGGTCAACTTCGGCCAGTCGGCGCTGAACACGGCCGGCAAGAACACCATCGACGTGTTGCCCAAGGGGCTCAACATCGGCCTGGTGGATGGCACCGTGGACATCCCCGGGATCGGCAAGATCCTCGACCTCAAGGTGCTCGCCCGGGCGCTGAAGAGCCGCGGCGGCACCAACGTCCTGTCGACCCCGAACCTGCTGACCCTGGACAACGAGTCGGCGAGCATCATGGTCGGCCAGACCATACCCTTCGTCAGCGGCCAGTACGTCACCGACGGCGGCGGTACCAGCAACAACCCGTTCCAGACCATCCAGCGCGAGGACGTCGGCCTGAAGCTGAACATCCGTCCGCAGATCTCCGAGGGAGGAACGGTCAAGCTCGACGTCTACCAGGAGGTCAGCAGCGTCGACGAGCGCGCCAGCACCGCCGCCGGGGTGGTCACCAACAAGCGCGCGATCGATACCAGCATCCTCCTCGACGACGGCCAGATCATGGTCCTCGGCGGCCTGTTGCAGGACAACGTGCAGGACAACACCGACGGCGTTCCCGGACTCTCCAGCCTCCCCGGCGTCGGCTCGCTGTTCCGCTACCAGAAGCGCTCGCGGACCAAGACCAACCTGATGGTCTTCCTGCGTCCCTACATCGTCCGCGACGCCGCCGCCGGGCGCAGCATCACCCTCAACCGCTACGACTTCATCCGCCGCGCCCAGCAGCGCGTGCAGCCGCGCCACGACTGGAGCGTCGGCGACATGCAGGCTCCGGTGCTGCCGCCGGCGCAGCAGGGCATCCCGCAGGCCGCCTACGACTTGCGCCCGAGTCCGCGGCCGCTGCGCGCGGTACCGCTGGGCGAGGCGGCGCCGCTATGAGCCTGCTGCCCTACGCCTGGGCCAAGGCGCAGCGCGCCTTGCTGCGGCCGGGCGAGCATGGCGCGACCCTGCTGGTCAGCCCGCGCACGCCCGGCTGGGCGATCAGCGAGGTGCGCCAGCGGCATGCGCTGGCCAGCCTGGAGAGCGTCCGCGACGACGAACTCGACACCCTGCTGGCCAGCGCCTACTCCGATACCGGCAGCGCCGCGGCGGTGGTCGGCGCGGCGGAGAGCGAGGTCGACCTCGACCGCCTGATGGACGATATCCCCGAGGTCACTGACCTGCTCGACACCCAGGATGGCGCGCCAGTGATCCGCATGATCAACGCGCTGCTGACCCAGGCGGCGCGCGATGAGGCCAGCGACATCCACATCGAGCCCTTCGAGACCCATTCGGTGGTGCGCTACCGCGTCGACGGCGCCCTGCGCGACGTGGTTGCGCCGCGCAAGGCGCTGCACGCGGCGCTGGTGTCGCGGATCAAGATCATGGCGCAGCTGGATATCGCCGAGAAACGCCTGCCCCAGGATGGCCGCATCGCCTTGCGGGTAGCCGGGCGGCCGATCGACATTCGCGTCTCCACCGTGCCCACCGGCCACGGCGAACGGGTGGTGATGCGCCTGCTCGACAAGCAGGCCGGACGCCTGAGGCTGGAGACTCTGGGCATGGCCCCGGGCGTGCTGGCGCCGCTGGACAACCTGATCCGCCAGCCGCACGGCATCGTGCTGGTCACCGGGCCCACCGGCAGCGGCAAGACCACCACCCTCTACGCCGCCCTGGCGCGGCTCGACGCCAGCACCAGCAACATCCTCACCGTCGAGGACCCGGTGGAGTACGACCTGCCGGGGATCAGCCAGATCCAGGTCAACGCGCGCATCGACATGACCTTCGCCGTAGCCCTGCGGGCGATCCTCCGGCAGGACCCGGACATCATCATGATCGGCGAGATCCGCGACCTGGAAACCGCGCAGATCGCCGTGCAGGCCTCGCTCACCGGGCACCTGGTGCTGGCCACGCTGCACACCAACGACGCGGTGTCGGCGGTGACCCGGCTGGTGGACATGGGTGTCGAGCCGTTCCTGCTCGCCTCGTCGATGCTTGGCGTACTCGCCCAGCGCCTGGTGCGGCGCCTGTGCACGCATTGCCGGGTCGAAGAGGACGGCGGCTGGCGCGCGGTTGGCTGCCCTGCCTGCAACCAGACCGGTTACAGCGGGCGCACCGGCATCCACGAGCTGTTCGTGATCGACGACGAGATCCGCCGCCTGGTCCACCAGGGCCGCGCCGAGCAGGATCTCCGCGAAGCCGCCCGCGCCGCCGGCATGCGCAGCATGCGCGAGGACGGCGAGCGCTGGATCGCCAGCGGCTCCACCACCCTGGAGGAAATCCTCCGCGTGACCCGGGACGCCTGATGCAGACCTTCCGCTACGAAGCCGCCGACGCCCAGGGCCGGATCGAGACCGGCACCCTGGAGGCGGACAGCCAGCGTGGCGCCCTCGGCCAACTGCGCGCCCGCGGCCTGACTCCGCTGGAGGTCCGCGAGCAGGCCGGCGGCGGGGCCGGGCAAGGGGCGGGCGCGCTGTTCGCCCCGCGCCTGTCCGACGGCGACCTGGCCTGGGCCACCCGCCAGCTGGCCAGCCTGCTGGCCGCCAGCCTGCCGCTGGAGGCGGCGCTGAGCGCCACCCTCGACCAGGCCGAGCGCAAGCACATCGCCCAGACCCTGAGCGCCGTGCGCAGCGACGTGCGCGGCGGCATGCGCCTGGCCGACGCCCTTGCCGCACGGCCGCGGGACTTCCCGGAAATCTACCGGGCGCTGGTGGCGGCGGGCGAGGAGTCCGGCGACCTGGCCCAGGTGATGGAGCGCCTGGCCGACTACATCGAGGAACGCAACGCCCTGCGCGGCAAGATCCTCACCGCGTTCATCTACCCGGCGGTGGTCGGCGTGGTCTCCATCGGCATCGTCATCTTCCTCCTCGGCTACGTGGTGCCGCAGGTGGTCAGCGCCTTCTCCCAGGCGCGCCAGGATCTGCCGGCGCTGACCCGGGCGATGCTCCAGGCCAGCGACTTCGTGCGCGCCTGGGGCTGGCTCTGCGCCGGCGCCATCGGTGGCGCTTACTGGGGCTGGCGCTTGTACCTGCGCGACCCGCAGGCGCGGCTCGGCTGGCACCGGCGAGTGCTGCGCCTGCCTCTGCTCGGACGCTTCGTGCTCGGGGTGAATACCGCGCGCTTCGCCTCCACCCTGGCGATCCTCGGCAGCGCTGGCGTACCGCTGCTGCGCGCGCTCGATGCGGCGCGCCAGACGCTGGCCAACGACTGCCTCGCGCAGGCGGTGGAGGAGGCCACCGCGCAGGTTCGCGAAGGTGTCTCGCTGGCCTCGGCGCTGCGCACGCGGCAGGTATTCCCGCCGATCCTCACCCACCTGATCGCCAGCGGCGAGAAGACCGGTGCGCTGCCGCCGATGCTCGACCGCGCGGCGCAGACCCTGTCGCGCGACATCGAGCGCCGCGCCATGGGCATGACCGCGTTGCTCGAGCCGCTGATGATCGTGGTCATGGGCGGGGTGGTGCTGACCATCGTGATGGCGGTGCTGATGCCGATCATCGAGATGAACCAACTGGTCCAGTAGTCCGTGCCTGAACAAGCCCTTCCCGTGCTGGGCGATTAACCGCTCGCGGCTATCCGCCGTGGGGATGGGGCGTCTCAGCAGTCTTCCGAAGAGAGGTATCGGCGGATAACGCCGCTGGCGTAATCCGCCCTACGGGAGGGGCCTGTGCAAGCAGGCCTTCCTCTCGCTGTCATCAACCCGTGTGGCCTCTCGCCAGGGCTCGGGTGCATGTTTCAGCGAGGTTGCCCCGAGGGCGCGCCATGGCCGTCGCGGGCCGGCCGCCGGGAGGCGCTCGCGGAACCTCGCAGGTCCCGCGAAAAGGCCCGGCGCAGAGCCTGCGAACACCCGAGGAAAGGCTGCGAAAACAATTCGATGCTCCCGAGATTTTTTCCCCGATCTGTCACCGGAACTTGCGAGTTTTATCCCCAGCGGCCCCTTCGACCGGCTAGGGATGCAAAGCCCGGCAAGCACGGCGCCGCCTCATGCAAGACGACTTCCTCAACGTACCAACACCACGATGAAAGGAGATTCTTCATGTTCAAGCGCTCTCTGATCGCTGCCTCGCTGAGCGTGGCCGCCCTCGTATCCGCCCAAGCCATGGCCGAAATCAACGGCGGTGGCGCCACCCTGCCGCAACAGCTGTACCAGGAGCCCGGCGTCCTGACCGCCGGCTTCGCCGCCTACATCGGCGTAGGCAGCGGCAACGGCAAGGCGGCCTTCCTGAACAACGACTACACCAAGTTCGTCGCCGGCACTACCAACAAGAACGTGCATTGGGCTGGTAGCGACTCCAAACTGAGCAAGACCAACGAAACCAACCCCTATCTGAGCGCCCATGGCTCCGCCTGGGGTCCGCTGATCCAGGTGCCGTCGGTAGCCACTTCGGTCGCTCTGCCGTTCAACAAGTCAGGTAGCAACGCCGTCAACTTCGCAGACGTGAACACCCTTTGCGGTGTCTTCTCCGGCCGTCTGACCGATTGGAGTCAGATTCCTGGCTCGGGCCGTAGCGGCGCCATCACAGTGGTCTACCGTTCCGAGAGCAGCGGCACTACCGAACTGTTCACCCGCTTCCTCAACGCCTCTTGCTCCAGCGCCCTCGAAGGTGGCACCTTCGCCATCACCACCAGCTTCGGTAACAGCTTCTCCGGCGGCCTGCCGGCTGGCGCCGTATCGGCCCAGGGCAGCCAGGCCGTGATGAATACGCTCAACGCCGCCGAAGGCCGCATCACCTATATGAGCCCGGACTTCGCCGCGCCGACGCTGGCCGGCCTCGACGACGCCACCAAGGTCGCCCAGGTGCGCGGCGTATCGCCGGCTCCGGCCAACGTCTCGGCAGCCATCGGTGCCGTTACCCCGCCGACCACCGCACAGCGTTCAGACCCGAACAACTGGGTGCCGGTCTTCGCCGCCACTGCCAGTGCGACCGATCCGAGCGTCCGTCCGTATCCGACCACCGGCTATCCGATCCTCGGCTTCACCAACCTGATCTTCAGCCAGTGCTACGCCGACGCTACCCAGACCCAGCAGGTGCGCGACTTCTTCACCCGTCACTACGGCGCCAGCGTCAACAACGACACTGCGATCACCAACCATCGCTTCGTGCCGCTGCCGGCTTCCTGGAAGCTTGCCGTACGCCAGTCGTTCCTGACCTCCACCAACAACCTGTACATCGGCCATTCCAACGTCTGCAACGGCATCGGCCGTCCGCTCTAAGACGCTCCAGTCCACGGGCGATAGCGGAGACCGGCGGTGCGCAAGCACTGCCGGTTTCTTTTTTTCCGGCGCTTAGCCGCTTTCCATGAACTTTCCGTGACAAGACTTCGGCCCGCCCTGTTGCGGGCTGTCTTTCTATCAGGAATGCGCGTTGGCAAGCCGACGCGTCGAGTTGAACACGCCCAAGGAATCTCGCGTCATGCCGTCTCGTCCGTTCGTGCCGTCGTCCCCCGTCACCGTTTCGCTCGATGGCGGCTTGCCGCGGCTGAAACCGCTGGCACAGATCATCGCCTTGCTCATGGTTGCAGGTGGCGCCCAGGCTTCCCAGCCGTTCAGCGCCGCCTGGTTCGCCGCCAAGGGCGCCCAGCAGAGCGCCGGGGCGGCGCGTCCGGGCGCGCAGTTGCCGGGCATGACGCCACCGCCGCTGGCCCAGCAGCAGAAGGTCAACCAGCAGTTGCAGCGTTCGCTGCAAAACCTCAACAACACCGTGGCGGCCATCGCCGCGCAGCAGGCCGCCCAGGCGGCGGGACGCCAGGCTGCGCTGGCGGCGCCGACGGACATCCCGGACGGCCTGGGCGAGGGCGGCCTGAAAGTGGACGCTTCCCTGCCTTTCGAGCAGGCCTGGCAGAACGCCAAGGCGCCAGTGCAGTCGCAGGCCGACGGGCGTACCACGGTGACGGTAGAGCAGACCGCGGATCGGGCGATCCTCAACTGGGAAACCTTCAACATCGGTCGGCAGACCACCCTGCAGTTCGACCAGCAGAGCAACTGGGCGGTGCTCAACCGGGTCAACGACCCGAGCGCCCGGCCGAGCCAGATCCAGGGCCAGATCAAGGCCGACGGCACGGTGATGGTGGCCAACCGCAACGGTGTGGTGTTCAGCGGCAGCAGCCAGGTCAACGTACGCAACCTGGTGGCTGCCGCCGCCAGCATCAGCGACAGCCAGTTCCGCGAACGCGGCCTGTATTTCGACGCCAACGGCAGCCAGCCGAGCTTCACCGACGCCGCCGGCGCGGTGCGGGTGGAGCAGGGCGCCTTGCTGCAGACCGCCAATCCGGCCAGCTCCACCGCGGCGGGCGGCTACGTGCTGTTGCTCGGCAGCGAGGTGGAGAACGCCGGGCAGATCGTCACGCCCAAGGGCCAGACCACCCTGGCGGCGGGCGACAGCTTCTACATTCGCCGTGGCGTCGGCACCGATGGCAACCTGCGCTCCACCACCCGCGGCAATGAAGTGGCCACCTCCCTGGCCGCTGACAGCGCCGCCGGCCGGGTGGTCAACCAGGGGCTGATCCAGGCCGCCACCGGCGACATCACCCTGACCGGGCGCCAGGTCCGCCAGGAGGGCGTCGCCCTGTCCAGTAGCTCAACCGACGTGCGCGGCACCATCCACCTGCTCAACTCGGCCAGCGACGCCAGGGGCAGCGTGGTCCTGGGCGAGGGCAGCACCACCGCGGTGCTGGTCGACGCCAGCGGCGCCGGCGCCCTCGACAGCCAGCGCGATGCCGCCCAGCAGGCGCTGGATGGCACCACGCCGACCAACAACGTGATCGGTCGTTTCGACAACCTCAGCCGGGTCGCCGATCGCAGCGAGCAGTCGCGGGTCGAGATCATCAGCGGCGGTAGCGTGGATTTCCAGGGCGGCTCGCTGACCCTGGCCAGCGGCGGCCAGGTGGCGGTCAGCGCGGCGGGCCGGAGCCTGCTGCGCGACGGCGCGCAGGTGGACGTCGCCGGCGCCGTCGGGGTGAAGGTGGCGATGGAAAGCAACAACATCCAGATCAATGTCCAGGGCAACGAGCAGCGCGACGCGCCGGTCAACCGCGACGGCGGCGGACTGGCCAGCAATGATGTCTGGGTCGATGCCCGCGAACTGGTCCTGGTTCCGGCCGGCACCAACGGCTACGCCACCGATCGCTGGTATACCGCCGGCGGCCTGCTGGAACTGGGTGGCTACCTTGGCACGCGCAACCATTCGGCCGGCGAGTGGATGGCCCAGGGCGGCACCCTGACCTTCACCGGCGGCGAACTGGTGAGCCAGCCCGGCTCGACGGTCAACCTCTCCGGCGGGACCCTCGATGTGCAGGGCGGCCTGATCCGGCAGACCTGGCTCAAGGGCAGCGACGGACGTCTCTACGAAATCTCCCGCGCCCCCGGCGACCTGCTCTACGAGGGCATCTACCGCGGCTATGAGGACAGCAGCCCGCGCTGGGGGCAGACGCGCTATTTCTACAATCCGCTGATCGCCCCGCAAAGCCGTTACGAGAGCGGCTACATGGTCGGCCGCGATGCTGGCCGCCTGGTGGTCGGCACCGCTTCGGCGGTGCTCGAGGGCGACCTGCTCGGCAAGGTATTCCAGGGCGAGCGCCAGGTGCGCGCGCCGCAGCCGGGGGCGGATGGCTACCAGCAGGCGCAGAACGCAGTGGCGCGCGGCGCCGAGCTGATCGTGGGCAGCTATACCCCGCGCTACGAAAGTGCCAGCGGCAACGTGCTGTACAACCTTGCGCCGACCCTGCAGCAGGTGCGCCTGGCCGATGGCGGCGAGCCGCTGGCGGCGAACCTGGACCTGGATACCGCGCTGGCCGAGGAACAGCGGGGCGTCCTCCTGCTCGACAGCGAACGGCTGTCGGGTTTCGAGTTGGGGGTGCTGCGCGTGGCCGCCCGTGAGCGGATCGCGGTGGACAATGCCCTGCAGGTCGGCGATGGCGGCGAGATCGTCCTGTACGCGCCCGAGGTCGAGGTGAACGCCGACCTCACGGCGCGCGCCGGCAGTTTGCGCCTGGGCAACGTGCTGGAGCAGGTGGAGGTGGCCCGTGGCGAGCGGATCGATACCTATCTCACCCCCGCCGCCGGCCAACGTGCCGCCCTGACCCTGGGCGATGGCGTGACGCTGGATGCGCGTGGCCTCTGGAGCAACCAGATGCAGGGCGGCGTGGATGCCGACCGAGCTTATCTCGACGGCGGGCGGATTTCCCTGCGTAGCAGCGGCGACCTGTCGCTGGGCGATGGCAGCCGGATCGACGTGTCGTCCGGGGCCGCGCTGCTCGCCGATGGCAAACAGGTGGGCGGCAAGGGCGGCGACCTGACGCTGTCGGCCAACACCGGCTCGGCGGCAGGTGACGGCCGCCTGCAACTGGGCGGTGAACTGGCCGGCCATGGCGTCGCCGGCGCCGGCACCCTGAGCGTCCAGGCGCCGCGGGTGAGCATTGGCGCGGCGGCGCAGGACGGCACCCTGGCGTTGGCCGCCGGGTTCTTCGACAAGGGCTTCGCCAGTTATCAGGTGATCGGCGAGCAGGGACTGGAAGTGGCGGAAGGCGCACAGGTGAAGGTGCTGCGTCCGCTGTACCGTTTCCGCGACGACGCCATCAGCGTCGCCAGCGGCGCCGACCCGCTGCTCGCGCTGGAGCCTTGGCTGACGCCGCTATACGAGGAGCGGCCGGCCGACGGCGAACTGCGCCAGCGTCCCGGCGCCAGCCTGTTCCTGCAGGCCGGCAGCCGCCAGAGTGGTGCCGGGCAGGTGGCCGACAGCGTCCTCGACATCGGTCATGGCAGCCTGCTGGAGGTCGATCCCGGCCAGCGCATCGAGCTGCGCAGCGTCGGCCAGTTGAACGTCGATGGTCGCCTGAACGCCTGGGGCGGCTCGATCGAACTGGGCAGCGTGGCGTTGCCCGATCCGGTGCGCGATCAGGTCGAGAGCGTCGGCCACCAGCGCGCCATCCGCGTTGGCGAGGAGGGTGTGCTCGATGTCGCCGCACGCGCTGCGACCGCGCTGGACTTCCAGGGGCGGCGCTACGGCCAGGTGGTCGATGGTGGCAGCATCGTCATCGGCGGCACGGTCGAACATGCCAGCGGCAAGGCCGATGCCGCCGAACTGTTCATCGACCTGCGCCCGGGAAGCCTGCTGGATGCCTCCGGCACCCAGGCGCTTCTGGACGTGCCCGGAGTCGGCCAGACCCGGGTCAGCAGCGCCGGCGGCAGTATCTCCCTGGCGTCGGCCAATGGCTTGTACCTGGATGGCGACCTGCGCGCCTTCGCCGGCGGGGAAGGTGCCGCCGCCGGCAGCCTGACGCTGGCGCTGGCCACGCCGAACTACCTGACCAGCCTGGCGACCGACCAGGTGCTGCGCCCGCGCGAGCTGATCGTCGGCCAGCAGCGCGAAGCCGCCGGGGAAGGGCGAGACTATGCCTATGGCCATGGCCGCCTGGCGGCGAGCCAGGTACAGGATGGCGGGTTCGGTGACCTGACCCTGTTCAGCGACGGCCTGCTGAGTTTCGCCGGCGATCTGGAGCTGTCCCTGGCGCAACGTTTGCGCCTCTACAGCGGGGCATTGGGGCTTGGCGAAGGCGCCGCCGGCGATAGCCGGGTCAGGTTGTCGGCACCGTCCCTGCTGTTGGCGGGAGCATTCGTCAACGAAGCGGCGGAGAACAACGAAACCCAGCCGCTGTCGACCGGCCTGTTCGAGGTTTCCAGGCAACCTAGCGAGGCGCTCTTCGAAGCCAGCGCGCAGGTGCTGGATATCCGCGACAGCCTGGTCTTCGGCTCGCGTGGCAGTTTCCGCGACGCCAGTGGCGGGACGCAGACGATTGACCGGCGTGGCTTCGACCGGGTCGAGCTGTCCAGCACGGGCGACATGCGTTTGCTGGCGGGGAACGCGACGCCCGTAGAGCGCATCAACACCCAGGTGCTCAGTGGCGGCGATCTGCTCATCCGCGCTGCGCAGCTCTATCCGGGCACCGGGGCGGGCGCGCGGATTCTCGCCGGCTACGGCTACCAGGCCGATGGCGCCGCTGTGGCGTTCGACCCGGCGCGCAGCTTGCGTATCGAGCGCAGCGACGCGACGACGCCAGAGCAGCCTCTGGCGGTCTTCGGTCGCTTGTCGCTGGGGGCGGCGAGCGTCGTTCAGGGCGGCGTCGTGCGCGCTCCGTTGGGCTATCTGGAAATCGGCCAGAACGCCGACAAGGTCGAGTTGTTGTCTGGCAGCCTGACCTCGGTCAGCGGCGCCGGCCTGACCTTGCCCTACGGCGGCACGGTAGACGGCCAGGTCTGGCGCTATGCCGGGGAGGAAATCGCCCTGACCGGCGTCGGCGGTAGCTTCAACGAGAGGGGGATAATGGATACCGGGGTCGACCTGGGTGGCCGCTCCGTACGGGTGGCGTCCGGAGCGACGCTGGATCTTTCCGGCGGCGGCGAACTGCTCGGCGCCGGTTTCGTTTCCGGCCGCGGTGGCTCCACCGATGCGCGCTACAACCCGCTGGTGCGTTTCGACGAGGAGGGCCGCTTCGACCTGCCGGGATTGGCCGACAATCCGATCTACGCCATTGTGCCCGGGGTTCAGCGCATCGCGCCGGTGGCCGCCGAAGGCGGCGCCGTCGACCCGCTGGTCGGCCAGCAGATCAGCATCGGTAGCGGCGTGCCCGGCCTGTCGGCGGGAACCTACACCCTGTTGCCGTCGACCTACGCCCTGCTGCCCGGCGCGTACCGGGTCGAACTCAACGGCCAGGCCGGGCTGGGACGGGCAGCGCCCACCCAGCTCATGCGCAGCGGCTCCTGGTCGCTGGCCGGGCAGTTGTCCCTCGTCGGCACCGGGGTGCGCGACGAACTGTTCCGCCAGGTGCTGCTGACCCCGGCGGATGTGCTGCGGCGCCATTCGCAGTACAACGAAACGAGTTACAGCGACTTCGCCATGGCCGATGCTGCTCGCCGTGGCATCCCGCGGCCGATGCTGCCGGTGGATGCGCGCAGCCTGCGCCTTGACCTGCTCGCCGGTGGCGGTGCCGATGCGCTGGCGTTCGACGGCACCGGGCTGTTCCAGGCCGCCAGAGGCGGCTATGGCGGTAGTCTGGTGGTATTGGGCAACAACCAGCGGATCGAGATCGTCGGCGCCGGCGCGCAGGCCAGCGAGGGGTTCCAGGGCGTGACGCTGCGGGCCGACGATCTCAACGCCTTCGGTGCGGCGCGCATGGTGATCGGCTCGACGCCAGCAGTGCTCTACGGGCAAGGCGGCAATTACGTCACCTTCGACATCACCGATGGCGCGCAAAGCATCGTCCTGCGCAATGGCGCCGAACTGGCCGCACCCGAGGTGTTCCTCCTGGCGAATCGGCCGGGGGAGGCGATCAGCCTTGAACAAGGTGCCGCCATTGTCACCCTAGGGCGGGGGGCTGCTGCCTACGATGCACGGGATGGCTTCCTGTATGCGTCGGGAGGGCGTTCCATGCTCGCCCTGTCGAACGGCGTGCTGAACGTCTTGCCACCGGAAGCCGGAACGCCGGACAGTGGTCCCGGCGACATCCTGCTTGGCGTTCCCGCTGCCGATGGTGTGGCCGGCGAAACCCGGCTGTATTCCGAGGGCAGTCTGGTCGCGGCCACCGACAAGCGCTTCGTGCTCGACGGCAGCGTGCGTTATGGCACCCGCAACCTGACCCTGGCGGCGGGCGGCTTCAATGTCGGCGAGCAGGCGCTGCTGGCCGAACTGGCCGAGCGCGGTGTGCTGCCGACCGGGTTGGCGCTCGACCAGCAAGTGCTCGACCGCCTGCTGCAGGGTGATGCGTCGGAGGGCGCGCCGCCCCTGGAGACGCTGGTGCTGAACGCCCGCGACGCGTTCAACTTCTACGGCGACGTCAGCCTCGATTCCTACGATCCGAGCAGCGGTCGCTCCCGCTTGTCGCGCCTGGTGCTGGGCACCCCGGCGATCTATGGCTACGGCGACAGCGACAGCGTCGCCTCGATCCGCACCTCCAACCTGATCTGGAACGGCGCGCAGACGCCGGCCGCCGGGGTCATCACCGGCGGCGCCGGCAGTGGCCAGGGCACGCTGGACATCCGCAGCGAACGCCTGGAGTTCGGCTACGGTCCCTTCAGCCAGCCCAGCGCCATCGACAGTTACCAGCGCCTGGCGCTGGGCTTCGCCACGGTCAACCTGGCGGCCAGCGAGCGGATCACCGCCAACCACAAGGGTAGCCTCGCGGTCTACCAGAGCCAGGGCGAGTATCGGGCTGGTAGCGGCTACGCATACAGCGGCGGCGATCTCAACCTGATCACACCCTTGCTCACCGGCGAGGCCGGCTCGCGCAACAGCCTGCTGGCGGGCGGTGCGTTGCGGGTCAGCGCGGGGGGCGGCGGCGCGGCATCCACCCCGGTCGAACTGGCCAACGGCGCACTGGGCGCCGAACTGGCCCTGGAGGGCGCCAGCCTCCTGCTGGACACCCGCGTCGGCCTGCCCAGCGGCAAGTTGAGCCTGACCGCGCAGGAGGACCTGGAACTGGGCGCCGGCGCCCAGCTCGACCTAGCCGGGCGCGCGCTGCGTTTCGACGACGTGATCCGCTACAGCTGGGGTGGCGAAGTCAACCTGCTGAGCCACGGCGGCAATATCCGCCAGGCCGGCGCTTCGCGCATCGACCTGTCGGCGAGCAACAACCAGGCCGGTAGCCTGACGGCGGTGGCGCTGGACAGCGCGGCCGGCGTGGTCGACCTACAAGGGCAGATCCTGGCGGCGAGCAGCGGCGAATACGACGCTGGCGGCACCCTGGTGCCATACGCCGCGGGCAGCGTCGAGATCCGTGCCCAGCGGCTGGGCGAGGACGGTACGCCAGACAGCCGGTTCGCCGCTCTCAACCAGCGCCTGAATGCCGGTCAGGTGTTCGGTGCGCGCAGTTTCCAGATCAAGCAGGGCGACCTGAACATCGGCAACGACGTCAGGGCCTCGACGATCGAGGTGTCGCTGGATGGTGGCCATCTGAGCGTGAACGGCGTGCTTGACGCCAGCGGCGAGCAGGTCGGCAGTATCCGCCTGGCCGCCAAGCAGGGCCTGAGCATCGGTGGCGAGGCGCTGCTCGATGCCCATGGGCGGCGGCTGCGGGTGGACAGCTACGGCAAGATCATCGATTCGCCGAACCGCGCGCTGATCGAGCTGAACGCCGGAGACGGGCTGCTCAGCCTCGGCGCCGGTGCCCGTATCGACCTGCGCCACGGCACCGAGGCGGCAGCGGGAAGCGCGCCCGGGCAGAACGACGGCGTCGCCCGCGGCACCCTCGACCTGTACGCGCCGCGTCTGGGCGGGGCGACGGCGGGCGATATCGCCATCGACGCCGGTGCGCCGCTGCAGATCCTTGGTGCCCGCGCCATCACCCTCAGTGCCGTGCAGCGCTACGACGACGCGCCGGTCGCCGCTCTGCCGGCGAGCAACGGCCGGCCGTACCAGGAGATCACCCAGGCCTACCTGGATGGCAAGCACCAGCAGAGCGAACTGTTCATGCAGGCGGCGTTGGCCAATAGCGCCCTGCTCGACGGCAAGCTGGCTGGATTGAACAATGCCACCTACGCGGAAGCTTTCCACCTGCGCCCCGGGCTGGAGATCGTCAGCGCCACGGCCGATGGCGACCTGGTGGTGCAGGGCGACCTGGACCTGTCGGGCCATCGCTACGCCAGTCTCAACCCGCGGACGGCGAAAACCTCGGTATACGGCTCCGGCGAGGCCGGTTCGCTGGCGATCCGCGCCGGCGGCGACCTGAACATTTACGGCAGCGTCACCGACGGTTTCGCCCCGCCGCCGGAAACCGACGACGATCAGGGCTGGTTGCTGCTAGCCGGCCAGGATCACCTGGGCGGCGATCGGGTGGTGCCGACGGCTGGCGTGCGGCTGGACGACGACAGCTTCTTCCCGGCCGGCAAGACGCTCAACTTCGAACTGCCGATCAAGGCCATGACCCTGGCCGCCGGTACCCGGCTGCCGGTCGAGGCGGTGCTCAGCCAGCCACTGCAACTGCCGGCGGGAACGGTGCTCGAGGGAGCGTTGCTGGATGCCGCCGGCAACCTGCTCCGGCCGGCCGGCAGCCTGCTTGGCGAGGCTCTGGACCTGCCCGCCGGCACCCGCCTCGGCGCCGGCAGCCGTCTGCCGCTGGCGACGCCCGTGACGGGGATGACCTGGCCGGGCGGCGTGCCGCTGCCCGGCCGCGCCACGCTGGCCAACGACGAAGTCGACGGCGTGCGTCTGGCCGGTGGACTGGCCTTGCGCGCCGGGGCCTTCCTGCCGGCTGGCAGCGATATCCGCCTGCCCGATGGCGCCGCGTCGGTGGACGTACGCCCGGCCGGTGCGGTTTCGCACAATTGGGCCATCGCGCCGATGCTGGCGGCCGGTTCGCAGTCCTGGAGCGTGCGCCTGGTGGCTGGCGCCGATCTGCAGGCGGCCGATCCGCGGCTGACCGATCCGCGTTCCAGCGGGCAGATGCGCCTCGCCGATACGCACTACGGCATGCGGCGCATACCGGCGGCGGGTGGTGGGCT
Source organism: Pseudomonas sp. KBN12P06040 (assembly GCF_037574965.1). NCBI lineage: Bacteria > Pseudomonadati > Pseudomonadota > Gammaproteobacteria > Pseudomonadales > Pseudomonadaceae > Pseudomonas > Pseudomonas sp. KBN12P06040. Next base: position 4,832,182 of record NZ_JBBELS010000001.1, on the reverse strand, counting down.
GGTATGGACCCAGGAAGGGGTGGATAACTGGGGCGATCCTAGCCTCAAGCCCGGTGATCCACTGGACCCGGAGGCTTTGGGCTACCCGACCATCTGCGACGATTTCCCGACCTGGTGCGCCGCGAGTTCGGGCGGCATGGTGTGGACCGAGGAAGGGGTGGCAGGATGGGGCGACCCCGGCATCAAGCCGGGCGACCCACTGGACCCGGAGGCTTTGGGCTACCCGACCATCTGTGACGATTTCCCGACCTGGTGCGCTGCGTCCAGCGACGACTATGCGCTGGAAGCCGAACCCTACGCTTCGCGCTTCAGCGTGCTGCGCACCGGCACTGGCGATCTCGACCTGTTCGCCGCCGGCAACCTGCGTATGGATTCGCCATTCGGAGTCTACACCGCCGGTACCGCGAGCGCGGTCGATTCCAGCTACAACCTGGCGCGTGCCAGGGACGGCGGCAGCGTTCTGCGCGATCCGGCGCTGGGCGGTTACGAGCAATGGGTGGACGGCGGCGAACAGAGCCTCTACAGCGCTTGGTACCCGACCCTGGGCGGCAACCTGACGCTGGCGGTCGGTGGCGATCTGCGCGGCGATGTGCTGGGTCGGTTGTCCGGCGCCGTACCCAACGCCGGCTACGACTCGGCGGCCGTCGGCAACTGGCTCTGGCGCCAGGGCAGCGGTTCGACCGCCGGTACGGCCGACCGCACCGCCTGGTGGATCAATTTCGGCACCTATGCGCGCCAGCCGGGCGGCGATGGAGCGGCTGCCGCCACGCAGCAGGTGGGCTTCACCGGCATCGGCACCCTGGGCGGTGGCGATCTGAGCCTGAAGGTCGCGGGCGATGCGGGCGTCATCGAGGCGCGCACGTCCAGCGTTCCGCAGGAAACGTCGCAGCGCAGCCAGGGGCTGGTGCTGGCGGTGGGCGGTAGCGGCCGGGTAGGCGCCGATGGCCAACTGACCCTGAGCGGCGGCGGAGACATGGACGTACGTATCGGCGGTGCGCTCAACCCGTTGACGCCCTTCGATCAGGGCAGTTCACTGTACGGCGCGATGGTCAACCTGCGCGGCAATGCTCAGGTCCGGGCGACGAGCCTGGGTGGTATCGATCTGATCTATGGTCGTCTGGATAGCGATCAGGTTCCGGGCGAACGGCGCGCCTACGATCCCTTCGTCTCGACCCTCGGCCTGGCCAACGGCGGGCCGACGCTGGTGCCGGGCGACGCCACCTTCAGCCTGAACAGCCTGGGTGACCTGGTGCTGCAAGGGGTGGTCGATCCCGGGCGGACGCCGTTGATGAACGGCACCCCCTATACCAGCGCCAGCGGTGTCGAGGGTTACGGCCTGAGCGGTTTCTCGTTGTGGACCGAACGCACGGCGATCGACCTGACATCGGCGGGAGGCAACCTGACCCCGGTTTCCCAAGGTAGGACGGAACAGGACACCGATTCCGCGCTGGTCTATCCGGCGAAGCTGTCGGCCGTGGCGCTGACCGGCAGCCTCTATTATGGCAACGCGACACTCCGCGAAAACGCTCGCAGCGACAGGACCGCGCTGGTCCTGGCGCCGTCGAGTCAGGGCCGTCTCGACCTGCTGGCCGGCGACTCCATCTACGCCGGCGGCTACAGCATCAGCCGTTCCGGCGCCAGCACCGGCAGCCTGGCCACGCCGCTGAATCCGAGCTACCAGGGCTATACCGGGATCACGCGGCAGGTCGACAACCTGTCCAGCGACGGCAGCCGCGCCGACACGAACCACTTCCCGTTGTTCGCCTTCGGCGCCAACAGCGTCTCCGGCGAATGGGGGGCGGCGCTGGAACCGTCGCGCTTCTACGCCCTTGCGGGTGATCTGGTCGGTGTCGACAGTGGCCGGCTGCTGCGCTACACCGGGACCAGCGATGTGCGTTTCGGCCAGTTGCGTTACGAGGGGCATGGTGCGGTGCGCATGATCGCCGGCCGTGACATCGTCAGCAGCGGCACCGGGTTGGGCTCCGAGCGGACCGCGAGCGACAACATGGGGGTCTACGCCAGCAGCGGCAATCTGTTCGTCAATACCTCGGCTACCGACGTGTCGCTGGTGCAGGCGGGGCGCGACATCCTCTACGGCAACTTCAACGTCGCGGGACCGGGCAGCCTGGAGATCAGCGCCGGACGCAACCTGCTGATGAACGACGAGGTGGCGGTCACCAGCCTGGGGGCGGTCGCCGCGGGCGACACGCGCTCCGGCGCCAGCATCGTCCTGCAGGCGGGCGCCAGCCAGGCGGACTACTCCGGCTTCCTCCGGCGTTACCTGGAGCTCGACAACCTGGCGCAGGCAGGAACGCCCCTGGCGGAACAGCCCGGCAAGGTGGTACGGATCTACGAAAACGAATTGATCGAATGGTTGAGCGGGCGTTATGGCTTCAGCGGCGACGCACAGCAGGCGCGGGAGTTCCTCGCCGGCCTCTCGGCGGAGCAGCAGCGGATCTTCGCCCGCGAGGTGTACTTCGCCGAGCTCAAGGCCGGCGGCCGCGAGTACAACGAGGTCGGCGGAGTGCGCCAGGGCAGCTACTTGCGCGGGCGCAACGCGATCGCCGCGCTGTTCCCCGAGCGCGATCCGGCGGGCAATCCGATCAGCTACGAAGGCGATATCGTCATGTACGGCGGTGCCGGCGTGCATACCAACTTCGGTGGCGACATCCAGTTGCTCACCCCGGGTGGGCAGCAGGTATTCGGTATCGAAGGTGAGGCGCCGCCGTCCACCGCCGGTGTGGTGACCCAGGGCGTTGGCAATATCCGTTCCTACGCCCTTAGCAGCATCCTGCTCGGCCAGAGCCGGGTGATGACCACCTTCGGTGGCGATATCCAGATCTGGTCGGCCGAGGGCGACATCAACGCCGGGCGCGGCAGCAAGACCACCGTGGTCTACACCCCGCCGCGGCGCATCTACGACGCCTGGGGCAACGTCAGCCTGTCGCCGCAGGTGCCCAGCACCGGCGCCGGTATCGCCACCCTCAACCCGATTCCCGAAGTGGCGCCGGGCGACATCGACCTGATCGCCCCGCTCGGCACCATCGATGCCGGCGAGGCGGGCATCCGGGTCTCCGGCAACGTCAACGTGGCGGCGCTGCAGGTGGTCAACGCGGCGAACATCCAGACCCAGGGCCAGTCCAGCGGCATTCCGCTGGTGGCTTCGGTGAATACCGGTGCGTTGACCTCCGCCAGCGCCGCGGCGAGTTCCGCGACCCAGGCGGCGGAGGACGTCAGTCGCCAGCAGCAGGCCGCCGCGCGGCAGCGCATGCCGTCGGTGATCACGGTGCAGGTGCTCGGGTTCGGCAACGAGCGCCTGGAGCCTTCGCGCGACGGCGCCAGTCGTTCGCCGGGCTACAACCCGGACAGCGCCGTGCAGGTGCTCGGCGCCGGAGCCCTCGGCGAACAGGCGCGCAGCCAATTGACCGATGAAGAGCGCGGCAACCTGATCCTGTAAGGCACCGCCGCGGAGGCACGATACCCGCCAGGCCCTCCCCACGGAGGGCCTTTTTTTCGGCGAACTTCCGAGGTGCTGGTCGATTCTCGGGTGAATGCCCGTTCGTCCCCGCCGGCGGCGCGCGAACGGCCGGTCGCATGAAGTTTTCATGACAAAAGTTCGGTGGTGCGGCGGGGTTGCCGTCAAACAGGTGTGAATAAGGAAAACGGAATTCAGTGGTGAAAGGCAGGGACGGGAACGAAAGGAATCGGCTATTTCCCGGTTGCGCTGACCGGTTGCTGGAAATGAGCGTGTCGTTCGAGCAAGACGCGTTCCGCTCTGAAACAAGAGAACAGTATCCGCTAACGGCCGTGGTCACTCCGGTGAATACGGCGAAGGACGGTGAGTATTGATGGAAAGTTACTCGAAAGTCGGTATGCAGGAACTTGACCAGCGCCTATCGAAGATCGTCGAAGCCGCACGCAAGAAACCGGTATCGGTTTATCGATATGGGGCGCCATGGGTCTGGATAGTGTCCCAGGAAGATTGGCAGGGTGCGCTCAAGGAAGTGTCCAGCTATATACCGCCGGGACATTCCCTGGCGTTGCTGAAACCGCAAATAGAAAGTCTCCTTGGCGAAGAGGCTAAAGTCCTCTCGGCGCTCGCCCGCGAACATGGCATGCAGTTGGCCCCGGAGCCGCTGATCCATGCGCTGCTGCTGCAACTGCTGTACGCGATTCCCAGCGAGCAGCAGTTGTACGAGCAATTGAACTACAACCTGCTGTATCGCTGGTTCGTCGGCCTGGAAATGAAGCAGAAGATCTGGAGTTTTCCGGTTTTCGTCGGCGATATAACCGTCCTGCTGAACAGCGCGGAGGCGGTAAGGATAATAGGCAGGATTATCGGGGAAGTGATTTCTGGGGATCTCATGCAGATGCCGGAGTTCTCCCTGAACTTCGCCTTGTTGCATACATGGCAAGCGCGCCATGGCGGAGCGCGACGGCTGAATATCTAGCGCGAAAGTGAAAATAGAAAAGAACGAAATTTCATAAGGGCGGGGCGCTGTTTTTAACAGGTTGTTCATGCGTCATCGCTAGTTTGTTGTCTTTCATAGAACTGTTCGATGAACGGACTTGTTGCATTAGAACAATAAGTCCCGATGGAACTTCGGGGGACCGTGTGAAGCGTTCGCTGTTCAATTGTGCGCACCCGTTTCGCCAGCGCTGGTCGATCGGTTGCCTGGCTGTCGCATTGTCGTGCGCTTCGCTGGCCGACGAGGCCCCTCCCGCCGCGGCGGGAGCCGAGCCCCAGCGTCTGGTGGACATCAACGAGTACGTGGTACGCGGCAACACCGTGCTGGACAACCGCGCCATCGAGGCGGCGGTGTATCCCTTCCTTGGACCGCAGCGCAGCCTGGGCGACATCGAGGGGGCGCGCGATGCGCTGCAGGCCGCCTACCAGGAGAAGGGCTACCAGTCGGTCTACGTCGAGCTGCCGGAGCAGCAGGTGAGCGGCGGGGTGGTCTACCTGCAGGTCACCGAGACCACTGTCGGTCGCGTTCGGGTGGTCGGCGCCAAGCACTATTCGCCGGTGGAGTTGCGCGAGGAAGTGCCGGCCCTGGAGGAGGGCAAGGTACCCGACTTCGCCCAGGTTCAGCGCGAGCTGGCGCAGGTCAACCGCACCCCCGGCCGCCAGGTGCTGCCGATGGTGCGCGAGGGCCAGCGGCCCGGCACCATGGACGTCGACCTGCAGGTGGAAGACAAGAATCCCTGGCACGCCAGCATCGGCCTGAACAACGACTACAGCGCCGACACCCGTCACTTGCGCTCGGTGGTTTCGCTGGGCTACGACAACCTCTGGCAACTCGGCCACGCCATCTCGCTGACCTATTTCACCGCGCCGCAGGACCAGGACAACGCCAAGGTCTGGTCCGGCTCCTACACCGCGCCGCTGAGCCAGCGCTGGAGCGTGCAGCTGTCCGGCTACCAGTCTGACAGCGACGTGGCCACGGTGGGCAGCATGAATGTGGTCGGCCAGGGCCATTCCTATGGCGTCGCGGCGATCTACAGCCTGCCGGTCACCGGCCTCTGGTCGCACTCGTTCTCCTTCGGCGTCGACTTCAAGGACTTCGAGGAACAGACCCGGATCGGCGGCAACAACGACAGGGTGCCGATCAAGTACGCCCCGCTGACCCTCAGCTACAACGGCTTCCGCTACACCGAACGTTCCCAGTTGGCCCTCGGCCTGAGCCTGGTGGCCGGTACCGGCAGTCTCCTCGGCTACGGCGACGACGACGAGGAATTCGACCGCAAGCGTTATCGCGCCAAGTCCGGCTTCGGTGTGCTCAAGGGCGATCTCAACCACACCCTGACCTTCGGCGGCGACTGGCAGGTGGCGACCAAGGCGGCCTTCCAGCTCGCCTCCGGGCCGCTGATCTCCAACGAACAGTTCGCTGCCGGCGGTGCCACCAGCGTGCGTGGCTACCTGGCGGCGGAGAACACCGCCGACGACGGCTACCTGCTCTCCCAGGAATGGCGTACGCCGTCCCTCGGACGCTTCCTCGGCAAGCGCGCCGGCAGCTATGTCAACGACTGGCGCTTCTACGTGTTCGCCGAGGGCGCGCAACTGCGCCTGCAGGATGCGCTGCCCGAGCAGGACGACGACTTCAGCCTGGCCAGCGTCGGCATCGGCACCCGCGCGCAACTCGCCGACTGGCTGTCCGGCAGCCTCGACTGGGCCTTCCCGCTGCTGGAAGGGACGAACACCGACAAACACGACTCGCGCCTGCATTTCAGCGTGCAGGCGAGCTTCTGACGCTGACCCCGGAGTAACCCCACATGTATCGCTTATTGCTGACATCGCTGATCTGCCTGGGCCTGCTGGCCCCGGCCAGCGCCAGTGCCTGGTGGCAGGACGACTGGCAGTACCGCAAGCAGGTCTCGGTCGATACCACCCCGCAAGGCGCGGCGATCAACGAGAGTCTCGGTCGCCTGCCGTTGCTGGTGCGCCTGCATACCGGCAACTTCACCTTCGACGGGGTCAACGAGAACGGCTCGGACATTCGCTTCGTCGCCGCCGACGACAAGACCGTGTTGCGCCACCAGGTCGAGAGCTTCGACCCACTGATGGGCATGGCCCTGATCTGGGTCGACGTGCCGCGGGTGGAGGGTGGCCAGCGCCAGGACATCTGGATGTACTACGGCAACGCCAAGGCGCCGGAGAGCGGCAACGGCCAGTCGGTGTTCGACCCGGACTACACCCTGGTCTATCACTTCGACGGTGCGCCGGGCACTCCGCCGCGGGACTCCACCGCCTACGCCAACAATGCGCAGACCGCCGCCGGCAGTCCGGTGGAGGGCGTCATCGGTCGCTCCGCGCAACTGCTGGGCCAGCCGCTGCTGCTGCCGGCCAGCCCATCGCTGGCGGTGAGCGCCGGTGGCACCTTCAGCTTCAGCGGCTGGGTGCGTCCCGACCAACTGGCCGGCGAACAGGTCCTGCTGTCGCGCCGCGAAGGCGGCAACGCCCTGTTGGTCGGCCTGGCCCAGGGCGCGCCCTTCGTCGAGCTGAACGGTCAGCGCGCTGCCGCCAGCCAGGCCCTGGCGCAGGGGCAATGGCAGCATCTGGCGCTGGTCGCCGACGGTACCCGGCTGGCGCTGTATCTCGGCGGTCGCGAAGTCGCCAGCCTGGCGGCGGCGCTGCCGGCGTTCAGCGGCGCGATCGCCATCGGCGCGGAAGGCCAGGCCGCGCCTGCGGTCGCCACCGAAGCGGCAAGCGGGGAAGGTGAGGCGAGCGCCGCGGCGCCGACCCTGCAACCCTTCCAGGGCGCCATCGACGAGTTGCGCCTGTCGAAGATCGCCCGCCCGGCGGCGCTGCTCCTCGCCGATGCCACCGCCCAGGGCGCCGAGTCGCGCCTGGTGGCCTACGGGGTCGACGAGAAGCAGTCCGGCTTCGGCTTCGGCAAGCTCGGCTTCCTGCTCAACGCAGTGCCGCTGGATGCCTGGGTGATCATCGCGATCCTGGCGCTGATGATGGTCCAGTCGTGGGTCATCATGTACCGCAAGAACCAGAACGTCGGCCGCGTCAGTCGTGCCAACGGGCTGTTCCGCGAGCGCTTCGCCGAGGTCGGCACGCGCCTGGAACTGCTCGCCGACGACCGCGAGCTGGCCGCCCGCCTGCAACACTCCTCGCTGTGGCGCCTGTACCAGGTGGCGGTGAAGGAGATCCGCACCCGCCGCGAGCAGGGCGCCGACACCTCTTCCGTCTCCGCGGCCACCATCGAGGCGATCCGCGCCTCCATGGACGGCGTGCGCATCAAGGAGAACCAGCAGCTCGGCTCGCGCCTGTCGAGCCTGTCCAACGCCATCGCCGGCGGCCCCTACATCGGCCTGCTCGGCACCGTGCTGGGGATCATGGTGGTGTTCCTCGGCACTGCCATGGCCGGCGACGTCAACATCAATGCCATCGCCCCGGGCATGGCCGCCGCCCTGCTGGCCACGGCCATGGGCCTGTTCGTCGCGATCCCCGCGTTGTTCGGCTACAACCGCCTGGTCACGCGGAACAAGGAAGTCAGCGCGGACATGCGGGTGTTCGTCGACGAGTTCGTCACCCGCCTCGCCGAGGTGCATGGCGAAAGCCAGCTCAGCGAAGTGGCCCATCGTCGCAACGGCCAGCCGTTGCCGGCCTGAGGAGAACGCCATGGCTTCCGTGAACAGCAGCCACGACGATGACGACGACGGCGCCGTCGACAGCATCAACATCACCCCGCTGGTGGACGTGCTGATGGTGGTGCTGGTGATGTTCATCCTCACCGCCACCGCCCAGGTCGCCGGGATCCAGATCAACCTGCCGAAGGCCAGTGCCACCGTGGCGCTGTCGCAGCCCAAGACCAAGGCGATCTCGGTGAACGACGCCGGCCAGGTGTTCCTCGACGCCTACCCGGTGACCCTGCCCGAGCTGGAGGACCGCCTGCGTACGGAGAAGGCCCTCAACCCCGACTTCCCGGTAGTGGTCCGCGGCGACGCCACGGTGCAGTACCAGAAGGTCATCGAGGTCCTCGACCTGCTGCGCCGCCTGGAGCTGTCCCAGGTCGGCCTGGTCACCGGCAAACCGACCTGAGGCCCGGGATGAACATGTCCGCCGATCCCAAGCACACCCCCGAGCCGAAAAATGCCGCGCCGCTGTCCATCGACGGCCGCCCGGCGAACCCGACCCTGCGCTACCTCAAGTGGGGCCTCGGCGCGCTGCTGCTCGCCGGCCTCGCCTGGCTGGTCTGGGAGTGGGCCAACGACATGAGCGGCGTGCGCCGCGAGGCGCCCAAGGTGCCGGCGATCATCCCGCTGCCGCCACCGCCTCCGCCGCCGCCGGAAAAACCGCCGGAACCGGAGCAGCCGGTGGAAGAGGAAAAGATCGTCGAGCCGGAACCGCAACCCGAACTGGAGGAGGTCAAGCCGCAGGAGGAAGCGCCGCCGTCGCCGGCCGACGACCTGGCCGACCCGATGCAGATGGATGGCGACGCCCAGTCCGGCTCCGACGCTTTCAACATCGGCGCCGGCAAGGGCGGCGGGATGGCCGGTTCCGGCGGCGGTCGCGCCGGCAACGCCAGCTATAGCCAGTACCTGGCCTACGCCTTCCAGCGCCTGCTGCGGGACAACCCGGAGCTGCGCAACCTGGCGTTCCGCCTGCAGGCGGAGATCTGGCTGAGTTCCTCGGGGGATATCACCCGGGCCGAACTGACCCGCTCCAGCGGCGACCCCGAGACCGACCAGAAGGTGCTGGCCGCGCTGCGCGCCGCCGGCCGCCTGGAAGAACGCCCGCCGGCTTCGCTGACCCTGCCGGTGCGCATCGCCCTGCAGGGCAAGCGGCCGGGATGAGAAGACGCCAACCCAGAACGATTTCCGGCAGGCGACTGCCTTGAAGGACCTTAGGAGCCGTACACAGATGAACGCGAAAGTGAACCGACTGGCGCTGGGGATGGGCGTCATGCTCGCCGCGCTGGCCGGCCAGGCGCAGGCCCAGCCGCCGGCGCCCTCGGAGAACGCCACGATCAACCTGATCCGCCTGTTGGTACAGCAGGGCGTGTTGAAGAAGGAACAGGCCGATGCGCTGGTCAGGCAGGCCGAGGCCGAGGCGTTGCAGGCCCAGCAGGCGCGCCAGGCCGTGGCGCCCGCGGCGGCCGTCGCCGCGGTCCCCGGGGAGGTCCGCGTACCCTATATCCCGCAGGTGGTGCGCGACCAGATCCGCGACGAAGTGAAGGCCGAGGTAATGACCCAGGCCAAGGCGGAGAACTGGGCGCAGCCCAACGCCTTCCCGGACTGGGCCTCGCGCATCAGTTTCGACGGCGACGTGCGCCTGCGCTACGAGTCGCGCTCCTTCGGCAACGGCAACAGCAACCAGATCACCGACTTCGCCGAACTCAACGACGACGGTCCCTATGACGTCAACCCGAATACCAGCTCGGGCCTGCCGCCGCTGCTCAACACCCGCGAGGACCGCGACAGCCTGCTGCGCCTGCGCGCGCGCTTCGGCCTCAAGGCGGCGCTGTCGGAAAGCTGGAGCGCCGGCATCCGCATCGGCACCGGTTCGGACAACAACCCGGTGTCGACCACCCAGACCCTCGGCGGCGGCTTCGGCAAGAAGGACCTCTGGCTCGACCAGGGCTACCTGACCTGGAAGCCCAGCGAGCGCCTGAGCCTGACCGGCGGGCGGATCGCCAATCCGTTCCTGTCCACCGACCTGTTGTATTCCAACGACCTCAACTTCGACGGCGTGGCGGCGATCTTCAACCAGCCGCTGAGCCGCGATGTCTCGCTGTTCGGCACGGTCGGCGCGTTCCCCGTGGAGTACAGCTCGGACACCGCCTCGTCGAACGGTTTCGACAAGGAAGACAGCGACAACAAGTGGATGTACGGCGCGCAATTGGGCGCCACCTGGAAGATCAACCCGCAGCACAGCCTTACCGGCGCGCTGGCCTACTACCGCTTCGACGATATCGAAGGGCGGCGTTCCAGCCCCTGCCGGCCCTGGGCCGGGGATCCGGAGTGCGACACCGACGGCAGCCGTCCGACCTTCATGCAGAAGGGCAACACGGTGTTCCTCCTGCGCGACATCGTGCCCAACCCGGCCGACCCGGCGAACACGCCGAACCCGCAGTACGTCGGCCTGGCCTCGGAGTTCAACCTGCTCGACCTGAACCTCGGCTGGGATGCCGAGCTGCCCAACGACTTCAAGCTGCGGGTGGCCGGCAACTACGTGCACAACCTGGGCTACGACGAGGGCGACATGCGCAAGCGCGCCGGCGGTGTGGCGCAGATCGCCAACAACCTCGGCTCCGATGGCGACATCAAGAGCGGGGCGAACGCCTGGATGCTCCAGTTCACCCTGGGCAACGCCCTGGACATGCGCGACGCCGGCGACTGGCAGGTCTTCGCCGCCTACAAGTACATCCAGCCGGATGCCCTGCCGGATGGTTTCAACGATTCCACCTTCCACCTTGGCGGGACCAACGCCAAGGGCTACATCCTCGGCGCCAGCTATGGCTTCGACAAGCGCGTCTACGGTACCGCGCGCTGGCTCAGCTCCGACGAGGTCTACGGCGCACCGTTCTCCATCGACGTCCTGCAACTCGAGGTCAACACGCGCTTCTGAGCGCTCCTCGAGGCAGACCATGAAGAGGCAGACCATGAACACGCGACCTTTCTCATTACCGATCTGGGCCCAGGCGCTGCTCGCCGGGGCCGCCTTCGCCGCCTACGCCAGCCAGGCGGCCTATGCCGACAGCCTGGAGGAACGCCTGCGCGCCCAGTTGCGCAGCACCACCCAGCAACTCCAGGCGCTGCAGACCGAACAGGCCCAGGCCACCGCGGCGAAAGCCGCGCTGGAAAGCCAGCGCGATGCGGCGCTGGCTCAGGTCAAGCAACTGAGCGCCGAGCTGGCCCGGGCCAAGGGCCAGGCCGAGCAGCTCTCGGCCCAGCAACAGGGCTTGCACGACCGGGCGCGGCAGATGGTCGAGGCGAGCAACGAGCAACTGGGCAAGTACAAGCAGGCCTACGACGAGTTGCTGGTCATGGCGCGAGCCAAGGAGGCCGAGCGGCAGAAGCTCGACCTGGCGTTCCGCGAGCACGACCAGCAGTTGCAGCAGTGCACCGCGAAGAATCGGGAGATGTATGGCGTGGCCAAGGAGATCCTCGGCGCCTACGAGAACGTCAGCGTCGCCGAGGTGATGAAGATCCGCCAACCGTTCGCCAGCGGTGCGCGGGTGAAATTCGAAGAGATGGCGCAGAAGCTCGGCGACGACCTCTACAAGACCCAGGTCGAGAACCGCCAGGCGGCGCTCGCCCAGTGAAATCCGATAGCAAACCAGGAACCCGGACATGAACGACATCACCCTGATCGAACACCTTTCCGTCGACAGCCTGACCGAGGCCTTGCAGGAGGCCGGCTATCGGGTCAACCGCAGCGAGCAGAACGGCGTCGTGCAACTGCTCAGCGCCAGCCAGGGAATCGGCTACGCGGTGCGCTTCGGCAATCCGGCGGCGACGCCGGCGAGCTACCTCGACTTCACCTTCAGCTGCGCCCTGCGCGTGCAGGGCGAATTGCCCGCCGGGCTGACCGAGCGCTGGAATCTCAGCCGGCGCTTCGGCCGCCTGTCGCAGCAGGGCGAGTTCCTGGTGATGGAAATGGACGTGATCGTCGCCGGCGGCGTCAGCCCGGCCAACCTGCGTAACCATATCGAACTGTGGGATCGCCTGCTGCAGGAGTTCATCGCCTATCTGCGCGACTACAGCCGCCTGGCCGCGGAGCAGCAGGGCATGGCGCAGGATGCCGGTCAACCCGTCGATGGCGAGGCCTGAGCCGATGCGGCCGGCATTTCGTTGCGGCATCCTGGCGTTCGCGCTTGCCGTTCTCGCCGGCTGTGGCCAGCGCGAGGACGGCGGCGCGGGCCAGGCCCAGGCCGCGCTTGCCAAGCCATCTGCCAGCGCCGCCGCGGAACCCGCGGTGGCCCGCCTCGGTGCCTTGCAGGTGGCGCCGGACGAACTGAAGGCGCTGCTGGCCGAGGTGCCGGCGGAAACCCGCGCGCAGTTGAGCGAGAACCGCGACGCGATGGAACGCTGGATGCGTGCGCGACTGGCCGAGAAGGCGCTCTACGAACAGGCCAGCGCCCAGGACTGGCAACAGCGTCCGCAGGTGAAGACGCTGATCGATGCGGCGGCGCGGCAGATCGTCCTGCGTACCTACCTGGAGTCGGTGAGCACGGTGCCCGAGGACTACCCCAGCGATGCCGAACTGCAGGCCGCCTACCAGGCGAACAAGGCGCAACTGGCTGTACCGGCGCTGTACCGGGTCAGCCAGATCTTCATCGCCGCCTCTGCGGCCGGCGGGCTTGCCGAAGCGCGCAAGCGCGCCCAGGAACTCTACCGGCAGGCCGCGGACGGCGACTTCGCCGAACTGGCGCGCAAGCATTCCGACGACCCGCAGACCGCCCGCAACGGCGGCGACATCGGTGGGTTGCTGGCGCAGGCGCAACTGCTGCCGGCGATCCGTCCGGCGCTGGAACGGCTGAAGGTCGGCGCGGTGTCCGAGCCGATCCAGGGCGCCAACGGCTTCCACCTGGTCAAGCTGACCGAGCGTCGCGACGCCCGCCTCGCCACCCTCGACGAGGTCCGTGGTCGCCTGCGCGAAAGCCTGCGCGCGCAACGCCAGGAGCAGATCGCCAAGGCCTACCTGGATGGCCTGGTGAACAACGCTACCCTGAGCATCGACGGCGCGTTGCTCGGCAAGACCCTGGCGGAACTGCACTGATGGACGGCATCCCGGAGGCCAGGCGTGGGCCGCGCGCGAGCCGCTGGCGGCACCTGCGCAGCTGGCTGTTCGGCGAGCCCGAGCGGTTCCGCGACGAACGCCAGCGGCTCTGGGGCGCCTATGCCGCATGGCTCGGCGAGCAGGTCCAGCAGCGCCTGGGCGAAGACGCCGAAACCGCGCCGCGGCTGCTGGCCTTCCTGGAGTCGCGGCGCGCGGCGGGGCAGTTGCCGAATACCGACATCGACCTGCGGGTCTGGCTCGACGAACGCGGCTGGATCGTCCGTCTCGCCTGCCTGCGCAGCGACGCCGAGCCGATCGAGAATGAACTGCGGCGCGCGCTGATGGACCGTTCGTTGCGCCTGCCGCCGCCGGAACACATGCCGCAGCCGATCGAACTGCGGATCCGCCTCATGCCTGGACGCTAGCGAGGAAGCATGGCCCTATCGGAGTCCGCCGGGCAGCGCCCGGCACTGCTCAGGCCCGCGCAGGGACGCGACGACCGTGCCTATTGGCACGAGCTGTTCGGCTCCCTGGAGGTGGTGCATTTCTTCCTGGTCACCGCCCGTTGCGGCTGTTTCATGCAGGCTGCGCGCAGCCTGGACGTCAAGCCGACGCTGCTGCGCAAGACCCTGGCCCGGCTCGAGGAGCGCCTCGGCCTGCATCTGTTCGTGCATGAGGGCAACGCCCTCTCGCTGACCCGCGAGGGCCGCATCGTCCAGGCCGCCGGGCAGCGCCTGGTCGAGGACAGCCAGAGCCACGCCGATCTTCACCGGCAACAGCCGCTGGTGCGCCTGGCGGTGGCCGAAAGCGTCCTGCACGATGTGCTCAGTCGCGAGCTGTGGGGCTACCTGCGCAAGAACGCCAACCTGCGCGTAGCCCTCGCCGAGTTGCGCGAGGGCTGGCCGGAAAGCGCAGGGCCGGCGGAGATCGCCATCTGGATCGCCGATCCGGGGCAGCCGCATCCGCCGATGGAAGGCCACTTCGCCGCACCGGCGCGCATCGCCGAGCTGGAGTACCAGCCGCACATCGGCAAGCGCTATTCGCGCGAGCGCACGCGGCCGGCCAGCGAGGACGAGCTGGACGACTACCTGCTGGCGCAGCTCCACGGCCACGCCGCCAGCGCCGCCCTGGCGCCCTGGAACCGGCGGGTGGCGGCTCGCCAGTCGGGAGTGATCGAGGTACAGAGCCACGACCTGCTGCTACAGGCGATCCTCTGGGGCGCCTGCATCGGCCTGCTGCCGCATTACGCCGGACGCCTGGAGCGCAACCTGGCGGCGTTGCCGCAGGTCTTCGACGAGCCGATGCGGCGGGAAGTCTGGATGAGCGTGCAGCCGGAAGCGGAGAACCGCGTGGAGGTGCGTGCCTTGCTCGATCTGATCGAGCACGCCTTCGACGATCGGCGCGACTGGTTCGGACGCTGACCTTGCGGGCTTGACGGCGGTCGCCATAGCCGACACCGTTTCGCCACGGAACGGTTGACGGAAGGTACGCGATGACGGAGCGGCATTGGCAGGGCGAGGTCTGGCTGGCGCGGGACCACGCGCTGTTCGCCGGGGTCAACGGCGATACCCGCGAGCACGCGCACTATGCCCACCAGTTGCTGCTGGCGGAGACGCCGCTGCGGGTGCGCGTCGCTGGCCAGGTACTGGAGGCCCGGCGCTTGCTGGTGCCCTCGCTGCAAGCCCATCGCGTCGACGCGTCGCAGCCGTTGCTGGCGCTGTACGCCGAGCCGCTGGCGTTCGACAGCGACGACCTGCGTCAGCTTCTCGAGGACGCTCCCGGCGAGCCCGAGGCGTTGCTGGGGCGGCTTGCGCGGCTGCCTCGTCGACGGCTCGACCGCCGCGTCGAAAAGGCCCTGGCGGCGCTCGACGAGCAACTCGCGGCGCGGGTCGAGGCGGAAAGACTGGCGCGCAGCGCCAGTCTTTCGCTGAGCCAACTGGAGCGGCTGTTCGCCGTCCAGGTCGGCCTGTCGGTACGCCGCCTGGTGCTCTGGCGCCGCCTGTACCTGGCCTTCGCCCTGGCCTTGCAGGGGCGCAGCCTGACCGAGGCGGCCCATCACGCCGGCTTCGCCGACGCCGCGCACCTGTCGCGCAGCGTACGCAGCCTGCTCGGTATCCGCGCCGGCCTGTCGCTGCCGCACCTACGCCTGGCCGGCTGAACGCCCCAATCCTTCCGGCGGCTGTGGGACGTGCCTGCTGCGTGGCAGGTCGCGGAATGGCGCGAGCAACTGGCCGGCATAGTTGCGGGGATAGTCAGGCTGGTCGCCGATGCCCATGTCGGTGCTGTCCAGGCGGTAGTCGGGACGATGGAGGGCGGTGCCGAGCAGGCGGTCCCAGACGCTGAAGAACAGCGCGAAGTTGACGTCGCCGGCGCGCCCGTAGCGGATGTGGTGCAGGCGATGCAGCGGTGCCCAGGCGAACACATGGCGTAACCCGCCGATGCGCATGTCGACGTTGCTGTGTTGCAGCAGCAACTGGATGCCGATGGCGAAGGCGAGCAGCGCGGCGACCGTCTGCGGCACGCCGAGCAGCAACAGCGGCAGGGTGCCGCCGAGCGCTTCCAGGCCCAGGTGCAGGGGATGCTTCATCAGCCCGTTGAAACCGTACAGGCGCTGCACGCTATGGTGCACCGCGTGCAGCCGCCAAAGCAGCGCCGAACGGTGGCTGGCGTAGTGCACCAGGGTGATGCCGAGATCGGCCAGGACGATCGCCAGCAGCAGTTGCAGCCACAGCGGCCAGGCCTGCGGCCATACCGGCCAGAAGCCCAGGACTCCGGCCAGCAGTGGCAGGGCGAGGATGCCAAGTGCGTTCAGGCTTTCGTTGACCGACGCGTGCAGGACATCGCGCAGGCGGTCGGCGTGCGGCCGGTTCCAGCGTGGCTGGTAGGGCAGTCGTCGTTCGGCGAGAAAGGACAGGCCGAGCGCCCCGAGGAACAGGGCGACCAGCCAGGCGTGGGAAGCCTGGCGATAGCCGACCTGCCAGGTCGCCAGGCCGATGAAGCCGGACCAGAAGAGGGGCGCGTAGGCGTAGCGCAGGAAGAACTGCATGGTGGGACCTCCGGATGAATGAGGTCCCCAGCGTCGCTCGCGACAGGCCGGCGGCGCTTGAACGAACCGCGCAAGTTCTCAGTCGCGCAGCACCAGCGGCGCGCCTCCCATGTCCCCGCGACCCGGCCAGGTCTCGCGGGCCAGCCAGGCCCCACCCAGGCAGACCAGGTTGGCCAGCAGCAGGTAGCCCAGCGGCGACAGCGGATTGCCGGTGACGCCGATCAGCCAGGTCACCACGACCTGCGCGGTGCCGCCGAACGCGGCGACGCCGGTCGCATAGACCAGGGAAAAACCGGTGGAGCGCAGCGCCCGCGGGAAGCTTTCTACCAGTAGCACGATCAGCGCCGCGCCGCTCATGCCATGCAGGGCCGAGAGCAGGGCGAGGACGGTGAGGAAGACTGCCGGCTCGGGGTGACGGGTCATTGCCTGCAGTGCCGGGAACAGCACCGCGAGCAGCGCCAGGCGCGGCAGGATCAGCACGGCGCGGCGCCCGTAGCGGTCGCAGAGCACGCCGCCGAGCAACGCCGAGAGCGCCAGTGCGGCGCCGGCGACCAGCGTCGAGAGCATCGCGATGCCCGCCGGCAGGTGTAGCTCGGTAAGGGCGAAGGTGGTCATGTAGTTGAGGAAGTACTGGGTGATGGTGCTTCCGGAGAGGATCAGCAGGCCGAGCAGCAGGGCCCGCCGATGATTGCCGAACAACTCGCCGAGCAGGCTCCGGGTGCTGGCCTGGCGGCCGCGTCCGGAAAAGGTCTCGGCCAGGTTGAGGCGGATGTACAGGCCGATCGGCAGGACCAGCAGGCCGGCCGCGAAGGGAATCCGCCAGCCCCATTCCTGCAGTTGGCGCTCGTCGAGCCAGAGGGTGAGCAGGTAGCCCATCAGCCCGGCGGCGACCGCCGCGATGCCTTGCGCCACGACCTGCCAGCAGGCGTAGGTGCCGCGCTTGTGCGGCGGTGCCGCCTCGAGGATGTAGGTGGTCGCCGGCCCGGCCTCGCCGCCCCAGGCCAGGCCTTGCAGCAGGCGGGTCAACACCAGCAGCAGCGGCGCGGCCGGGCCGATGCTGTCGTAGCCGGGGAGCACCGCGATGCCGCCGGTGCCCAGCGCCATCAGGAACAGGGTAAGGAGCATCGCCGGCTTGCGCCCGGCGCGGTCGGCGTAGGCGCCGATAAGGATCGCGCCGAGGGGGCGGATGACGAAGCCGACGCCGAACGCGGTGACCGACAGGAGCAGGCTGACGAAGGCGCTGTCGGAGGGGAAGAAAGTCCGTCCGATCATCACCGCGAAGGTGGCATAGACCCCGAAGTCGAAGAATTCCACGGCGTTGCCGAGGACCACGGCAAAGACGCTGCGGCGGCTGGCCGGATCGGCGGCCGCCGGGGGACGGGTGGGGGAGCGCATGGCGAAGGCCCTCTCGGAGTGACGACTGAAACACTCAGGCCTGGAGCCGAGCGACGAGCGGCTGCCGGCTTCAGTCAGCCGGCGGCCGTGGCCAGCCGTGGATCGGACCGCGCCAGCCTTCGTAGGTCTTGCCGATGCGCAACAGCCAGGTATCGGCGAAGCGCGGCGCGACCAGTTGCAGGCCGATCGGCATGCCGGCGGCCGTGAAGCCGCAGTTTATCGAGAGCGCGGGCTGTTCGCCCATATTCCACGGCACGGTGAAGACGATGTGCTCGAACGGCCGCTGCGGATCGTTCAGCGGCGAGGCCCAGTCGGCGGGGAAGGCCTCGACCTGGTTGGTCGGCGTCAGCAGCAGGTCGATCTCGCCAAACAGCCGGGCGGCGCGCCGGCGCATCTCGAAGGTCTGGTTGAAACCGCGCACCGCATCGACCCCGCTGACCCGTGCGCCGCCCTCGGCCCAGGCGTGGACATAGGGCAGCACCCTGGCCCGCCGCGTCTCGTCGAGGAGCAGCAGTTCGCTCCACAGGCGGGCGCGCCAGAAGTCGTTCAGGCCGTCGAGCAGGCTCCGGTCCATCAGCGGTTCGACGATCCTGAGCTGGGCGCCGTGCTCCTCGAACAGCCGCGCCGCGGCCTCGATCGCGGCGCGGATTTCCGCGTCGGGCTGCAGGCCGCAGCCGGGGTCGAGTTGCAGGCCGACCCTCAGGCCGCGCACCGACAGCGGCTCGGCGCTCCAGTCCAGCACTTCCGGCGGCAGGCTGGTGGCGTCGCGGGCGTCGGGCTGCGCGAGGTAACGCATCAGCAGCAGGCAGTCGTCCATGCAGCGGGTCATCGGACCGGCGCAGCGACCGGTGTAGTAAGGGTCGATGGGGATCCGCCCGAGGCTTGGCTTGAAGCCCACCAGGCCGCACCAGCCCGCCGGCAGTCGCACCGAGCCGCCGATGTCGGTGCCCAGGTGCAGCGGTCCGTAGCCGGCGGCGGCCGCCGCTGCCGCGCCCGAACTGGAGCCGCCGGTATTGTTGGCCAGGTTCCAGGGATTGCGGGTGACTCCGTGGAAGCTGGAGAGGCCGGATGAAAGCATGCCGAAGTCCGGAACCGTAGTCTTGGCCAGGACGATCGCGCCGGCTTCGCGCAGCCGAGCGGCCGGCGGCGCGTCGCAGGTCGCGGGTTGCAGGGCGGTGGCGGCGCTGCCCAATGGGATAGGTTCGCCAGCGGTCGCGATCAGCTCCTTGATGGTTACCGGCAGCCCGTCCAGCGGGCCTTTGGGCTGTCCCTTGCGCCAACGCTCGGTGGCCGCCGCGGCCTGTTCGCGAATCCGTTGCGGGTCGAAGCGATACAGCGCGTTGAGATGCGGTTCCCAGCGCTGGATGTGGGCCAGCAGATGCTCGTAGTACTCGCTGGGCGAGAGTTCCCGGCGGGCGAACAGTGCCAGCAGGCGGGTTCCCGGAAGGTCGTGCAGCGCGGTCATTCAAGCTCCCTCGAAGAACGGCCGCGGGCGTCAAGCGGCCGGCCTACCCGTTGTCGGGCGGCGATTCGAAACCAAGGTGTATCGGGGAGGTATAGCCCATGACCGGCGATCGTTCCCGCCGGGGAATCAGCCCTTGCGTTGCTCGATGTAGCGCAGGAAGGCTGTCATGTCGGTACTGCACAGGGTCCGGGCGACCTGCTTCACCTCGTCCACCGGCCAGTCCCACCAGGACGAAGCCAGCAGGGCTTCGCGGATGTCTTCCTCGAAGCGCCAGCGGATCTGCCGGGCCGGGTTGCCGCCGACGATGGCGAATGGCGGCACGTCGCGGGTCACCACCGCGCCGGCGGCGACTACCGCACCATGCCCGATGGTGACCCCGGAGAGGATCAGCGCGTTCGTGCAGATCCAACAGTCGCTACCGATGACCACGTCGCCGCGGGTCGTGGTGCTGTCAGGGATGTCGGCGACCTCATCGATCATCTTCGGGAAGGGGTAGGTGGTGAGCCAGTCGGTATGGTGCTCGCCGCCGAGGAGGATCTTCACGCCGGCAGCGATCGAGGTGTAGGCGCCGATCCTTAGGGTGGCCTTGTCGCCGAACTCGGTGACCTCCGGGATCCCGTAGGTGCCCACGCCGACCTCGTAATGTGGGTAGGCAAGACGGATCTTCTCCGGGGCCTTGAAGATCTTTTCCCAGCCACGGAAGTACTTCCGCTCTTTGCGTTTTTTCAGTTTTTCCAGGAATTTCATCGAATTACCTTGCCACCTTGGAGTCCGCGGGGCTCAGGTGGTCTCGTGATGGAGAAGGAAGCGCTTCAACCGGCGGAAGGTGGTGCGGTTCCACTGCCGCAGCGGCAGCGAGCGGAGCAGTTGCCAGGCATGCCGCTTGTCCGCGACCACGGCGTATTTCAGGGCCTTGTTGACCAGTTCCGTGCGGCCGCGCTCGTAGGCGGGATGCGACTGGTAGGGCTCGATGGTGCGCAGGTCGGCATCGAGCAGCACCTTGTAGCGCCGCGACAGGTTGTCGGGGTGGCGCCGGTAGCGAGTGACCAGCACCGGCAGCTTGTGGATCTGGTAGCCCTGGCTGGCGATGCGCAGGGTCATCTGGAAGTCCTGCACCTTGATCTCGGGATCGTAGAAGCCGGCTGCGCGCAGGGCCTCCATGCGGTACAGGGACACCGGGTCGCCGCAAACGTAGGCGTTGCCGAGCAGGTAGTCGAAGTCCAGCTGGCGGATGCGATTGCCGTTCTGCCGCTTGGTTTCCTGGCCTTCGCTGTCGATGTAGATCACCAGGGCGCCGACGCAGCCGACTTCCGAGTGCTGGTCGAGGTACGCGGCGCGCACGCTCAACGAGTGTGGCAGCATGATGTCGTCCAGGTCCGGCGTGGCTACGTAGTCGCCGCGGGCGTGTCGCAGGCCGAAGTTCAGCGCTGCGCTGACGCCCTGGTTCTGCTGGCGGTAGAGCTGGAAACCGTGGACTTTCTGCAACTGCTCCAGCATGGCGTAGCTGTTGTCGGTGGAACCGTCGTCGACGATGATCACTTCGAAATTCGGGTAGTCCTGCTCGTAGATGCTGCGCAGGGCTTCTTCCAGGTACTTTTCCGCGTTGAAGCAGGGCGCTACGACGGATACCAGCGGGGCGTCCGTCGTGCCTGAGTGCTTGCTGGAAGTGGCTTCTTCAATCATGTGTCGTTCTTGTCACTCGTCTTGCCCGGTAGCCGTTCCAGGAGGCCGCCGGTCATGAAGTCCTGCGATCGTTCCGGCAATCGTTGCTCGGCACGGGCTGGCGGAAACACAGCGTTTCGTTCCGCCGGTACGGTCGCTGGAGTGGCTCTGGCACGCATGCCTGGATGGCCAGGCATCGCGACAGTACACCGTTGGAAGCATAGAGGGTAGGCCATCGGGCCCGAGAAAAATCCTCGACCTCCTTCGTCCAACCGTCAGGCCGAGGCCTGGCGCTGTTTCCAGTGCTGGTACAAGGCGGGGATATCCCCAGTACACAGCAGTGGCATGGCTGCCTCGATATCGGCCAGTGGCCAGTCCCACCAGGCCATTTCCAGCAGGTTCTGGATATCGCCATCGGAAAAGCGCTTACGAATGGTCCGGGCCGGGTTACCGCCGACGATGGCATAGGGCTCGACATCGCCGGTCACCAGCGCGCGGCTGCCGATGATGGCTCCGTGGCCGACCCGTACGCCGGGCATGAACATCGCCTCGGTACCGATCCAGACTTCATGGCCGATCAGCGTGTCGCCCGCTGGCTGATAGCCGTTCACGGCGCCGGCGAAGGCAGGCTCTTCGTGCATGAAGTGGAAGGGAAAGGTCGATGCCCATTCGGCGCGGTGTCCCTGGTTGCCGGCCATGATGAAGGCGGCGCCACTGCCGATCGAACAGAAACTGCCGATGACCAGCTTGTCCACGTCGTCGCGGTCCGGCATCAGGTAGCGGGCGCAGTCGTCGAAGGAATGCCCGTGATAGTAGCCGGAGTAGTAGCTGTAGCGCCCCACCCGAATGTTTGGGTTGCTGACCTGTTCCGAGAGCAGCTTGCCCCTGAAGGGGCTCTCGAAATAGTTGCCCATGACCGTCGTCCCTGTCCGTCGAAACCGCCAAGGGTAGCGCCTGGCGGGATAGCGGGCCAGCCTGGCGTGACGGCTGGCAGCCGCATCGGCGTTCAGCAGGCCGGACTGCTGAACGGCCAGGCCTGGAAAGGCTCCGAATAGTGCCTGCCGTGACGGAAGGCGAAGGGGAGTGCGTTGGCTTGTTGGTGCAGTTCCTCATTGTCGACGTTGAGGCAAAGCATCTGGATGTCCTGTGCCACCAGCAGCCGGTTCAGGTACTCGATGCTCTTGCGCTGGCGCAGGTTACGCGTCAGCGGGCCGGGGGCAAGCAGGCGCGCGTCCAGGCCCAGGTAATCGCAGAGGCCGGCGTCGACCTCGGCGAAGCACTGGCGAGCGTCGGTATCGATGCGTTGCGGGTGCAGCGCGATGCGCACGCCGCTGTCGCGTAGCCGGGCGAGGGACGCCAGGTACTCCGCCGAGGCGGGTTCCTGCTCGTCGATGGCCAGCAGCAGGCAGAGTTCGACCTGGTGCTGCTGCAATTGCCTGGCCGAGGCCAGGATCCGCTCGCAGACCCCGGCGTTGCCCAGGCTGCTGGCATGCAGGGGAATGAAGTTCTTGCCGAGCAGTTCGAGGTCGGTGTTGTGCCGGTGCACGCACAGGAGGCGCGCCAGCAGGTGCTTGACCGCCGCCTCGGCAAGCAGCGGCGGTGCGCCGGAAAGGAAGGCCGACAGGTCGACGCGCTGGCGCCGTTCGCGCAGGGAGAGCTTGCTGCCGACCAACGCGCCGTTCCTCGCATAGATGCCATGGGCGAAGAGCTCGAATCCGTCGTTCGCATCACGGTTGCCGAGGCAGAGCCATTTCAATGGCGGGGGCGTTCTGTCTGTCGCAGTCATAAGTGATGGCTCTATGGGCAAATCTCGCCAAGGCGCTCGGGCATGGAGCCCGCACGCAGGGTTGAGGGGTATCTAGCGGAGACGACCCTACCTCCCACGAATCAAGGTCTTTCGTCGGAAAACCCAGGGGGCAGGGAGGAGATCGGCTCGGCAATCGGCCGCCGAGGGTACTTCCGGTGTCGCCGCCAGGCCTGGTTGGTGGCGGCTTTTTCTCTGGTCTGTGCAGTGGTTCCGCTGTTACCGATTTTTCCGAGTGCGTTTGTGTTGCGGCATCGTTCGTTGGCGTCAGTCGGCGCCGATGCTGTCGATGAAGCCCTGGATCAGCGGCGAGGCTTGCTGTTTGCGCCAGACGAAATGGATATCGCTGGAGTCCAGGCCGGCTACCGGTTCGGCATGGAAACCCCGTCGCGTGGAGGGCATGCGTGCAACGAAGCTCTCCGGCACGCAGGCGAAGCCGAGACCGGCCTCGATGCAGGCGAAGAGGCTCGGGTAGGACTCGATTTCCAGGGTCGCACGCGGCTGGATACCGCTCTCCGCCAGCCAGCGGTCGACCTGGCGGCGGTAGTGGCAAGTGTGGCCGAACACATAGAGTTCGAGGCCGGCGAGGTCCTCGGGAGTGGGCGCCGGCAGGTCGGCGGGAGTGACTCGCAACAGGCGCTCGCGGAAGGCCAGGCGGCTGGCCAGCAACGGGTGTTCGATGGGGCCGTCGGTGACGATCAGGTCCAGCTCTCCTTCCATCAGCAGACGCTCGAGCAGCAGCGAATGCTCCGGGCGGATGTGCAGTTCAACGCCCGGCGACTCGCGGCGGTAGCGGGCCAGGCGCTGGGGCAGGTGATTGGCCAGGGCCACGTCCAGCGCGCCGACCCGTAGCGCGCCGTGCGCCTGGTCGCCGGCGAACAGCGCGGCGGTCTCGTCGGCCAGCGCCAGCAGGCGCCGGGCGTGGCGGTACAACAGGCGGCCCTCGGGGGTGACCAGCAGGCGGTTCCTTTCGCGGTTGAACAGGGCTACGCCGAGTTGTCCTTCGAGTTCGCGCAAGCGGGTAGTGATGTTCGACGGCACGCAATGCAACTGTTCGGCCGCGGCTGCGATGGTGCCGCGTTCGACCACCGCGCAGAAGAATCCGAGTTGGGAGAGTTTCACATCATTCTCTTTAAGTGAGCGATTTGCTGATTATTGATTACTTTTAATGAGTGGAAGGCCACCCTAGCATGGACCTCGCGATCGCTTCCAACCCCATTTCACGAGGAAAGATTCCATGACCTACCACGTACTGGTTCAGTTCGACGTTCCCTCCGACAAGCGCGAAGCGTTCGCCGCGGCAGGCCTGTTCGATGCCAATGGCTCGTTGCAGAACGAGCCGGGCACCCTGCGCTTCGAGGTGATCCGCGACGAGAACAACCGCAACCGCTTCTACCTCGACGAGGTGTACGAAGACGAGGCGGCGTTCCTCCAGCATTGCCGCAACGAAACCATCGCGCGCTTCTATGAACTGATCGACAGCTATGCCTTCGGTCCGCTTTTCCTGTTCAAGGGCTACCGCGTCGAGGGTTGATTCCCGCTCCGGCGGCTCGCCGCCGGACTCCACGGAGAATTTCCATGCGAATCCTGCACAGCATGCTCCGCGTGGCCGATCTCGAGGCCGCGCTGGAGTTCTACACCCGCGCCCTGGACATGCGTCTGCTACGGCGCCGGGACTATCCCGAAGGCCGCTTCACCCTGGCCTTCGTCGGCTACCAGGACGAGCGCGCGGCCGCTGCCCTGGAGTTGACCCACAACTGGGACCGGGACGGCTACAGCCAGGGCGACGGCTACGGCCACCTAGCCATCGAGGTCGAGGATGCCGCCGTCACCTGCGCCCGGGCCAGGGCGCTGGGCTATCGGGTCACCCGCGAGGCCGGGCCGATGCAGCACGGACGCAGCGTGATCGCCTTCCTCGAAGACCCGGACGGCTACAAGGTGGAACTGATCCAGAAGGGCACCCAGTTCGATTGAGCCCGCGACCAGCGGGCGACATAGCGGCTGCTGTCGTTCCGGCTCAGCCGCTGGCGTCGAATGCGGCGTGGAAGGCCACTATTCCTCGCGCCATGCGCCCGCTGAAGGACTGTGCCTGGAAGTATTCGGCGGGAACGCCGAGCAACGCCAGGCCGCTTTTCACCCGAAAGCCGAAGCGCGAGTAGTAGGTCGGTTCGCCCAGTACCACGCAGCCGCCCGCGGGCAGCATGCGCAGCTCGGCGAGCAGGCGCCGGACCAACTGCGAACCGAGGCCCTGGTGCTGCCGCTCGGGCGCCACCGATAGCGGCGCGAGGCCGTACCAGTCGCCCGCTTCGCCATCGATGGTCACTGGTGAGGCAGCGATATGGCCGATCACCTGGCCGTTCGCTTCGGCCACCAGCGAAAACGTCAGCGCGCCGGCACGGCGCAGGGCGTCGATGATGTACTGCTCGGTATGGCTGCTGTGCGTTTCGTTGCGGAATGCGGCTTCGGTCAGGCGAGCGATGGCGTCGATGTCGCCGGGCGTTTCCGCACGGATGGAAATATTCATGCAAGCACTCCTCGGAACCCCCGCCTTGTCCCGGCGAGGGCAATGGAAAAGAAAGGGGGTCAGCGATTGTCCGCCTGCGGGCGCACGGCTTTCAGCCCGGCCATGGATATCCGGTAGGGCCTGCCCTGGCGGGAGTGGACCAGGCCCTTGTTCTTCAGCCTGGAGAACACCGCCAGGGTGCAGTCGAGCAGCAGGTGGCCGTCGCGGTTGTAGCACTCGACGCGGGTGATCTTGCCCGAAGCGTCGCGAAGGAAGGCGATATGGCCGCCCTGGGCCAAGGCGTGAAGCGTCCGTTGTTCCGGCTTGGAAACGTTCATGTCGGTAGAACCTGTAATCATCGGTGTGACAACGCGGCCGCACTGCGCGAAAAGGCGCGTGCGAGCCATGGCGAAGGCAGATAACCGGCGACACCTCGTGCGGGATGACGAAGTGGCGGTTATCGGATGACTACTATCTCCAACATGCAAGCCTCGGATCGGGGAGGGCGCAGCCACGAAAGCGTGCTGCGATGCGGCAGTCTAACGAAGCTGGCGAAGCGACGGCAAGGAACTGCCTGCGTCGCCATGCCGCTGTGCGACGCTTGCGCCTTTGTGAGGGAGTTCGCCTCGCCCCGCGGCGGTCCGCGCTTTCATTATCGGGGGAGGCGGGAGGTATCCATGTTTCGCACGGCGCTGACGCTGTTCATGTCTTCGTTGGCAATTCCTGCCCTCGCCTCGATGAGATGCGGCACGCATCTGGTGGACGAGGGCGACAGCGTCGAGCAAGTCCTGGAAAGGTGCGGGCAACCGCTGAGCAGGATCGTCAACGAGCCTGCCCTGCGCAACAACGGCGTGCCCAAGTTGAATGCCGCACGCACCGAATTCTGGGTGTATGGCCCCAGTGGAGGCGTCTACCGACACTTGCGCTTCATCGATGGCAAGCTGGTCGAGATTCGGCTCGAGCGGAAGTGATACGAGGCTGTTGAGGAGTTATTCCTACAGATAATTACTAATTCGCTGCGGAACACCGTGAAAGAGCGCTGAGCGAGAAGACGAGCCGGGTGCGGGCCCAGGTGGATGCGTCTTCCGTCGTGTAGGAATTGCCCGATATCGGGCGGCGGGGCGGAAGGTTGCGGGCCACCCCGATCGCATACCTGAAAAGTTGGCGGCGTAATCTCCGCGATTTTCAGGCGAGGGCGCGTCATGTTGAAGTTATTGGTCGTGGTTGCTTCCCTGTTCATCGGCGGAGGCATGGCCATGGAAGAACCCCGGGGGGCGGATGGGTTTTCCGCTGTCGCAGCGGTCGATCCGGGAGCGAACCCCGAAGCGCAACTGGACGAGGAGCCTCAGGAGGTCAGCGAAGCGCCGGCCTATCGCGTGGATGACCTCACCTTCCTGTACCTCACCCATGAGGTCTATCTGGAACCCTACGTTTCCTGCCGTCCGAAAGTCCTGGGCGAACGTTCGTACGTCGCATGCTGGAACGAAACCTATTCCGGCCGCTCACCGCTGAACTTCTGGGAATACGACGGGGGTGACTTCCTCGCCCTCAACGACCCGGCACGTGTGTTGGCCGAGGGAAAGTTCGCCAGCGAGCAGCACATCGGCGAAGCGCCCCTGCCGCTGCCTCTGGATATCGATCTGGACCAGTTGGAGCGGGCCTACTCGCTGATGATGTAAGGAAGAGGAACCTTCCGGCTGCGCCTCCGCCGAAATCCATGGGGCGCTTCCGATCTTTCCCGGGCTTTACGCGGTAAAGCCTGAAAACAGAAAGCCCCTGGCACTGGTTGGTGTCAGGGGCCTTTGCATTGGGATCTGGAGCGGGCGAAGGGAATCGAACCCTCTAAAACAGGGTTTTGAAGCGTTCCGATACGTTCCAATGCCACTGTTCTCGCTGTTTAGATGTTTCACTCCGTAGCTCTTCGTGCCATTGATTTCGACAAATTTTCGACAGGTGTCTGAACTGGCGAGGCCATGGCTGGTGTGGGCGCTTGTTTGACCGATCAGTTAGGTGCATTTCCTCGTATTGTCTCTTGGAGTTGGTGATTGGATTGCGCGAGATAATCCAGAAGAAGTAAAGAATTTGATATAAGTTCGATGGAGCGATCTGGAGCAAGCCACCGATCATTGAATTTGCCTCCGTGGTAAAGATTGTTACGGACGCGTCGTATATGTGCAAAGAGCGTTTGAGGCGAGCGCTCATCGTTTCCAACTTCTCGCCACTCGGCCATACCATTAACCCATACTTGTCGCTTAGGTGGGTTTTGAAACAAATATTCAACCGCACCAGCTATATTCGCGTCCTGTTCTCCAAGTAGCACGACGCCAACCTCGTTGGAAAATCTGTCCCAGTCTGCTTCTGCTGCGTCGTTTCGACTTGCTCGTCCGTAGCCCATGGCTTTCAGCGCGTACTCAAACTGAGCGAATATTTTGAAGAACCGAAAGGCGAGATGGTCGAGATGCTCGTGCATTTGGGTGTGCTTTAACGTTTGGTCAAAGGGTGAGCTTTAGCTTGCCTCAGAGAGAAAGGCGAACGGTTTGATCCGGCTGTTGGACAAGAAAAGGGGACAGACTTATTTTCCTAATCTAAGCGTCCGCTCTTGGCCGATTTTTGTCCGTTATGATCGGTAGGAACTGACCAGAAGTGGACTGTTTCTCGCCTAGTATATCCATATTTTTGGTTTTGTATTGGTTTCTCAAAAATAAGTTGCCTTGATTTTAATTAAATTATCCCATTGGATTGAAGCTGCTCGCTGCAGTACAGTAACGCGTCTTCATTCGATCACTTCTTGCTTTGCGGTCATTGTCATAACGCGCACGCCATATTCTGCATTGTTCATGGAAATGCTGCTTGGCAGCTTTACGACATTCTCGGTAGTCGATTGATCCGCGTCGGTGATTGGCGCAGACAGTGGGGCTATCTATGTAATTGTTAACGGAGAGCCATTCTGCTAGGTAGTTTGTGCCGCCATTCCAACTTTTTATCCATTTGGAAGTTTTGTCGTGGCTTACCCAGTTGGCTTGGTGTTGCTGTGTTTTCTGTGGCCCTGTTACTACTCGATGGATTGCTGATGGTGTGTAGATGTTGGCCGGTTTTTGGGGTGTATAGTTTCTATCATTGAATACGTTCTGAGCACTTACTATGGCCCTCGACTTTTCTTCTTCCGTCCAATGGATCGATGCATGTGACTGAGGCGGATTGCTGGACTGGTATGTATGCTGATGCTTAGGTGGGGCCACTGGAGCGGATCGTAGCTTTACATTCTCTTCTGACTCGTTATTAGACTGTGGCGCCGGTGGCTGGCCGAGCAGCGGTTTGCCGTCTATATGAATCGCTTGCTTGAGTTGGTCAACGTCGATCACAATTGGCTTGGCAAACAACGTAATTACAGTCCAAGCAATTGCGGAGCCCACACTCAGGATGGCCGCCACTCGCCATGGACCGGGCTTTTTCTTGCTGCGTAGATAGTCCGGTGCGTCGTCCCTGTCGGTTTTCATGTTGCCTCCTTGAATTGGCTTTATTTTTCTGCAAGTTTCTTGAAGTGCTTTACAAGCCCCACAACTGAAGCCTTATCAAAGAAACCAGCAGTCCGAGTCGACTCTAATACAGGCCATTTGGTGTAAGCCTCCGCCATAGACAAAAGATGCACCACCTTTACCGGAACAACTGAAACAGCAATAGATATATATCTATCCCTTTGAGCCTCTGGACAAAACTCCAAAATCATCTTAAATATCGAGCAGTAAGCCTGAACCAACTCATATATTACGTTATGATGACTCTCATCAAGACGCTCAAACTCGGCTATTACATCTTTAGACTCGGCAGATGCCCGCTCAAGTCTCTCAGATACGTATGTTATACCCTCATGCCCCAGAAACTCTTTGTTGTGACCAACTCTAATAACAAATCGCCCATACGTATTTGCTGCGATTTCTGTAAACACAAAAAATAAAGAGTCAAATTGCTTTAACCCTTCCGTCTCCTGCTGCTTTAATAAAGCATCTCGCGCCTCCAAAGCTTGCCGCTCTGCGTTATCTAGAGATCTATTTTGGCTATCAAGGCTTTTAATAAGAAGGTAAATGGTGGTAAAAGTCAGAACCGGATTCAGTATCCCGCCAACATAGTCACCAAAAGCGCCCCAAACCGACTGATCACTAGAAAGCCCCGAGTTAAAGCTTCCAAAGTAAAAAGAAAGCGCCACCACTAAAATGACGCTTGGAACTAACAGCGGAAGGACTTTCATTTAACAGAGTGCAAGCGATAGTGTTTGACTCGACCATCACGAGAGCTAACCCTAGTCACCTCTGCACTTACAGGGGTAAACACATCGTTAGCCAAGTCTTTCAAGCTTGCAGCAAGCACTTGCTTCGCTCGCTGAGAAATAACACCCTTATACGGTGAAAAACTTATTGACTCCGCTTCATCATCAATAATGAAGCGCCCCGTTCCAGTTCGAGCATTGAACCGACTAACCCCCATGGTAATGGTTTCTCTGGTTGGGCTTGTTATAGATGTAGTTAAAAAATCGTGCGTGCGCTCATTGAAGCCAACCAAAGGAGTTCTAGCTTTAGAAAGAACCATTTGATAGCCCTGCCCGTATACTGGCATATGAAGTCTTTTCAGTGGCCCCTCTAAGCGCTCCACCAATTCTTCACCATTTTCCATGTAGCTTCTAAACCAGCGTTTAGCAGAGGCGCTTTGAAGTGAGGATTTATACCCTAGAGGAAGAGCCAAGTGTATTGCAAGTAACTCCACATACGCATCAATCCCTATATAGTTAATCGTACTAAGAGACTCTGAGGTATTAAATTCAACTTCAAACTTCTGGATAAAAGATCCTGTGTGTGAATTTTTAAAATCCACACTAAACCCTTTTACCGCAGTAGTTTGTGTTTTTACTTCATTATGAAGTATGGCATGCGTTGTTATTGAGACAACCTCAGAGAGAGCCTCGAGTGCATTTGCACCATAATACATTCCCAGTTTTGTAAAACGACTTGCCCCACTATCAACTTTAAGACTAAAAGGAATCTTCATCAGACCGCCCTCTCCTTTTGGGCATACCAACGCTTAGCTGCTTTTTTAGTAATTGCTATCCCGCGCTTTGATTGGGCAAGTTTGAATTAGCCTCTTCATATGCAGGGCTTGTCTGTCCTACCTCAGGTGCAACCTGCCCACTTGCTATCCATAAGGCATAATTTGGATAGAGCCTCACTAGCACCTCAACTTCTTCAGTGCTGATTCTGGCTTTTCGATGACGCAGATTCTTCCATCGACTCCAAGTGATATCAGATTGCCTTACTAGCTCGTCAAGCCCAGCCTTATATATTAATGCTATAGCTCTATCTTGAATTGATTCCATATTGATCTATAAAATCAACAGTTCAATATTTGAACTCCAAATCTGAACTGATAGACTCCGTCATGAGTTCAATAATTACACCGTATATTTGCCCCTCGGTGTTACTGAAACGAATAGTGACGGAATGAGCATGGAACTGGAAGAGCTTAACCCCAGCGCCCTGATAGGGCCGCAACAGGATGTGGAGTCCATCGAACGGTGGGCGGAGCG
Source organism: Pseudomonas sp. KBN12P06040 (assembly GCF_037574965.1). Classification (NCBI taxonomy): domain Bacteria; kingdom Pseudomonadati; phylum Pseudomonadota; class Gammaproteobacteria; order Pseudomonadales; family Pseudomonadaceae; genus Pseudomonas; species Pseudomonas sp. KBN12P06040. The sequence goes on along the minus strand of NZ_JBBELS010000001.1, from coordinate 4,801,498 downwards.
CAACGGCATTAGCTATGGCACTGCCCGCGCCTGGGTTTACCGGGGTGTGCTGCCGTCCGTGAAGCTTGGAAAGCTGCGCATGGTGAATAGCGCGCTGCTGCGCAACTGGCTGTTGGAACAGGAGTGGACGGCATGAGCCGCGCTGATCCGCAATTCAAGCTCCGTATGCCTCCAGCTCTTCGCGCTCGGGTTGAACAGGCTGCCAAGGCCTCTATGCGTTCCCTGAATGCCGAACTGGTCTTCCGTGTTGAGCAGAGCTTTGAAGGCGCTGATGAGGTAGCGCGCGTTCTGTCGAGCAACCCGATTAACGCCTTGTTGGGCTTCCTTGAGGGCTATCTGCTGCACGCGGCAGAGCATCCCAGCGAACCCTTCGACCGCGCCCTGATGCTGATCGATGGCCTCATGGACGCCGGCTACCTCTCCCAGCCGGAAGAATCCTATCTGACCGACCTGCGGGTTGAGGCTCTCGCCTGGGGTCGTGCTCGCCAAGATAAGGAGGAAGCTGACCATGTCGTCTCCGAATTACTTGCGCCAAACCCACGCCCCGGACTGCGCCTGCTCTGTGTGCTGGTCCGCAAGGCAGGCCATCCCATTGCACAACCCGTCGCCGTGTCCGGACTGCCGGCCCCCTGGGCTGCCCTATCTGGAAGGTGGCCGCTGGCTCTGCCGTCCCCGTTCCTTCTGCGCGAAACACGACCCGTCCCGGCGTCCGCCGAAGTACTGGCACGTTGTGTACGACAGCGGGAAGCCCACGCCCTTTGTGCCCGTGCGCGAAGCATTCCAATTGGAGGGCTGACCCATGCTCGCTAAGACCCTGAAAGCGCTGCTCCTGCTCTGCTTGATCCAAGCCGCCCGCACCGTGGCCGATCCGGTCAAGGGCCGCGCTCCCGGCTCGTCGGAACAGCCTCACCGTTCCGGCGAACGGAAGCACGGGCGCAGCGCACCCTTGAACGCCTCCCCCCTGAAACAGCCTCTGCTTGGGAGTGTGGGGCAGCTCCTCCGCCCCGCGCTCCCGAGCCCTCGGCGGCAAGAGCGGGATGACAAGGGCAGAGCCCTTGGTGTTGCTCTGCGGGTTCCAAGGGGAAGCGTTCCCCTTGGCTGTCGGAGACGACGTTGCGATAGGGACCGTTACTCGAATGGGCTGAGACGAACACCCGTGGTTGGCTTGGTTCGCTAGCGAATAGAGCCCGGCCCGAAGGGATCGCCCACACATCACTTTCACCCAACACCGCTGAATGAAGGCGAAACAGCCGAATTTGCAGCAGCGGGACAACTCACGCCGAAAAAGGCGAATTGAAGGAGAAACACCGATGAACATGTTTGCAACCCAAGGCGGCGTCGTCGAACTGTGGGTCACCAAGACCGACACCTATACCTCGACCAAGACCGGGGAAATCTACGCCTCGGTCCAGTCCATCGCCCCGATCCCGGAAGGTGCCCGTGGCAACGCCAAGGGCTTCGAGATCAGCGAATACAACATCGAGCCGACCCTGCTGGA